>CAVPPP010000012.1:0-33197 GCA_963707005.1 uncultured Actinomycetota bacterium | reverse complement strand
GGGTCCGCGGGTCCGCGTCGCACCAGTGCCTCAGGGGTGTCGGCGGGGCCGGTTAGCGTCGGCCCGGTGACGCTGCTGCCGACCCCGACCTCGACGCGTGCCCGAGCTGGGTGGCCGAGCACCTCGGCGACCTGACGCTGGAGGGTCCCGCGGACGTCCGTCCGTCCACTCGCTTCACCGGCGGCCAGGCGGCGGCCGACGCCGCCTTGAGCGCCTTCTCGGTCCGGGGCTATGCGGCCCGGCGCAACCAGGTGCTGCCGGAGAGCGCGCGCGGCGCCAGCGCGTTGTCGCCCTACATCCGGCACGGCCTGCTGCCCCTGCCGCACGTGTGGGAGGCGGTCGCCGGTGGCCCCAGCCGGGACGTGGGCAAGTTCCGCGACGAGCTGCTGTGGCAGGAGTACTCCCGGCACCTGTACGCCCGCGTGGGCCGGGCCATCCACCGGCCGCTGCGGCGGGAACCGGCGGTGGGTGAGGGCTGGAGTGGTGACCCGTGGCCGGCAGAGATGGCCTGCCTGGCCGAGGTCGACCGGGGACTGACCGAGGAGGGCTGGCTGGTCAATCAGAGCCGGATGTGGGCGGCGTCCCAGTGGACGGTCCGGGCCGGCGCCCGCTGGCAGGACGGCGAACGCCGGATGTTCCGGATGCTCCTCGACGGGTCCGCCGCGGCCAACGGCCTCGGCTGGCAGTGGAACATCGGAGCGGCCACCGGCAAGCCGTACGGGTTCTCCCGCTGGCAGGTGGAGAAGCGGGCGCCGGAGCTATGTCAGCAGTGCCCGCTGCGGCAGCGGTGTCCCATTCAGCGCTGGCCCGAGGCACAGCCCGGTGGCGGGGTGGAACCGGTGGAGCGGCTGCGCCACGACCCGGACCCGGACAGGACCGCGGGCCCGGTGGAACCGAGGCTGTCCGGCAGCCCGGAGGCGGTCTGGCTCACGGCGGAGTCGCTCGGTGACGCCGACCCCGCGCTGGCCGCACACCCGGAGCTGCAGGTCGCCTTCGTCTTCGACGCCCCGCTTCTGACCAGGCTGCGGCTGTCGGGGCACCGCCTGGTGTTCCTGGCCGAGGCGCTGGCCGACCTGGCCCGGCGCCGGTCCGTGGAGATCCACCGCGGCGATCCGACGCAGGTGCTGACCGGGCGGCCCCTGGCGGTGACCTACGCCCCGGTGCCCGGCTTCGGGGTGCGGGCCGGCGAGCTGGAGATCGCGGCGCTGCATCCCTGGCCCTGGCTCCGGCGCCCGCACGGAGGCTCGGTCGCCTCCTACACGGCCTGGGTCCGCGCCTGATCCGGCGGGCTACTCCTCGTCGTCGGTGAGCGGCACGACCTCGGCCTGCTCGGCCACGTCGACCTGGTCCGCCTCGGCGACGAGGCGCTGCACCGGCACCGTCGGAGCGGCGTCGAACTCCTCGAACGGGTCGGTGGAGGTGTTCTGCTCGGCCCAGTCGGCGTCGCTGACGTCGTCGGGCGGGGTCGGGGAGGTGTCCATCGGTGCTCCTTCAGGGGGTGGTTCGGGGTCGGGGTCGCTCGGTCGTGACGAGGGTAGCCCGCGTGCGAAGATCACCGGACCCGACCAGCGAGGACGCCGATGCCGACCTTCTCCGAGCCCGACCCCGAGGTGCTGCAGGACCGCGCCGACCGTCCGGTGCTGCGGGTGGGCGACCGGGTCCGGCACCCGTCCCAGCCGTGGTCGTCCTCGGTGCAGGCGCTGCTGGCCCATCTGCGGGAGGTGGGTTTCACCGAGGCTCCTCAGCCCTTCGGCGTGACCCCGGACGGTGACGAGGTGGCGTTCATCCCCGGCGTCGGCGGTGACGACGCCTGCCTCCTGGTCGACTCCGACTCGGCCGTGGCCGCGGTCGGCGACCTGCTGCGGCGCTACCACGAGGCGGTTGCCGGCTGGCGTCCCGTACGTCGGTCAGCTGGTTCGACGGCTCCACCGGGAGAGGTTCCAGCACGAGCTCTGACACCGGCTCACGCCTGGGCGACACCCTCGTCTGCCACGGTGACGTCGGCCCCTGGAACCTGGTCTGGCGGGACGGTCGGATCGTGGGACTGATCGACTGGGAGCACGCTCACGTCGGCACCCGGACGAGCGACATCGCCTACGCCCTGCACTACCTGGCCCCGATCCGGGACCGCAGCTACTGGCAGGGGGTGCTCGGCCTCGACCGACGGCCCCGCCGCCGACGCCGGATGCGGGTCTTCGCCGAGGCGTACGGGATCGCGCTGACCGACGAGCTGGTCGAGCAGGTGATGGCCTCGCAGGAAGCCGGCGTCGACCTGATGCGGTCGCTGGCCGAGCGAGGCGACCCCCGACGCCTGCAGCTGGTGGCCGACGGCGAGCTGGACCGCGAGCAGCGCGCCGTGGCCTGGGCGAGGGCGCGGCGGGCGAAGTTCCTGCCCCGACCCCGCTGAGAGCTCCGGCGTTCGGGAGGGCGCGGGATCAGCGCAGACCGGTGGTGGCGAGGCCCTGGACGAAGAAGCGCTGGAAGGCCAGGAACAAGATCACCAGCGGGATGACCGAGACCAGGGTCATGGCCATCAGCGCCCCGTAGTCGGTCTGGTACTGCCCCTGCAGGAACTGCAGACCGATCGGCTCTCCACAGGAGTTCTCAAGATCACCGATCGTGGATGCATCGAAAGACATCGGATCCCGTGGACTTCCTCAGGCACCGACGGAGGAGCGACGCCGGGCGGAGGCGAGCGGTCCTGCACCACCACCGACCACCCCGATAAACCCGTTGCCGCGGTCGCGCCGGCTTCCCTAGAGTTGATCTTGTCGCTGACCGAGTCGCGACATCACCCACAGAGAGGAGGTACTCCATGTTCATGATCTTCGGTACGGATGATCGGGTCCGCTTCGGCCCGCCCTGGACGGGTGCCTCCGTCCTCGGCTGCTGAGCCAGCTCCTTCTTCTGTTCCTGACGACCACCCTCGCCGTCCGTGCGAGGTGTTGATCATGGTCGTCCACCACCGGCGTGATCCCGGGACCCGGGCTCCGATCAGCGCGCCGGTGTTGCCGCTCCACTTCCGTACGACATCGAAGGAATCATCATGTACGACACCTATCAGCAGTCTCTCGGCATCTCCTACGTCCTCGACCAGCTCGCCGTGAGTCATCGAGCCGCCAAGGCAGCCGAGCTCCAGCAGGCCCTGCGTGAGCAGAAGCTCGCGCGCAAGGCCCTGCGCAACCAGCGTCGCGCCACCCGGCGCGGCCAGGAGTCCTACACCACCGCCGTCTGAGGCGTGGTGTGCCGACAAGGAAGGTCCGTACGCCAGCGGACCGCACCTCAGCGACGTCCCCGGCAGCTCACGAGGCTGCCGGGGACGTCGCCGCGACCGGGTCGCGCCAGGAGTGCTCCGGCACCCAGCCGATCACCTCGGCGGCCCGGTCGATGGCGTACGCGCCCTGGGTGGGACCCAGCGGCGACCTGACCTCGATCTCCGGCGCGTGCCGAGCCAGCAGCTCGGACAGCGGCACCTCGGCCAGGCTGTCGGCGGCCACGATGTTCAGCGGCACGAACCCGTACGGCTTCGCCGCGGCCGCCTCGATGGCCGACCGGCAGGCTGCCGCAGCGTCGCGCAGGTCGACGTAGCCCCACAGATCGCGCAGGTCCTCGTCCCAGTCCCGCGGCCCCCGACGCTCCGCCACCGCCGCCAGCTGCTGCTCGCGGTCGGCGATCCAGTGGAAGCGCAGCGCCGCCACCGTCATGGCGAACCGCCGAGCCATCACCGCCGCGGTCCGCTCGTCGACCTCCTTGGAGAGCCCGTACGGATCGAAGTTGCGCATCGGGTGGTCCTCGTCGACCGGCACGTAACGGACTCTGGTCGGCTGCGGCGACCAGGCCGTCCCGTACGCCGACCCGCTGGAGGCGATCACGGCGCGCCGGATGCCGACCGAACCGGCCGCCTCCAGCGCCGCGAAGGTGGCCTGGGTGTTGTTGGCGAACACCACCTCGGGTGGGTTGCCCTCCGGACCGGGGATGGCGGCCAGGTGGATCAGGGCCTCGCACCCGTCCAGCCGCGGGGCGAGTCCCGCCACCGAGCGACCGTCCCAGGCGTGCGTGGGCACATCCCCGTCGTCGTCCACCCGATCGACACCGACCACCTCGTAGCCGTGAGCGACCAGATCCGCGACGACCGCGCGACCCAGGCGCCCTGACGCACCCGTGACGGCCACCCGCTGCTTCCTGACGGCCAGGGTCACGACTGCCCCCTCACTTCCGCCGGGCGGTGCCGAAGATGCCACGGACGATGTCGCGGGCGATGCCCGAGCGCAGCACCTTGCCGACCATGTCCCCGGTCGCCTTGCGGGTCCGGGCAGCCTCGCGGGCCTCCGCCGCGGCCTGTCGGTCGGCGTCCGCACGCTCCTTGACGGCCCGGCGCTCGGCGTCGGCGCGCTCCTTGGCCGCCAGCTTCTCGGCCGCGATCCGGTCCTTCTCGGCCTGGGTCGCAGCGGCCGCCTGCTGCTTGGCGTACGCGGCCTGCTGGACCGCCGCCTCCTTGGCCAGCCGATCCTGCTCGGCGGCCTGTGCCCCGACCTCGAGCTTGCGGGTGAGCATCTCGTACGCGGAGTCGCGGTCGATCTCCTGGCCGTACTTGGTCATCATCGCCGACTGCGCGATGCCCGGACGCAGCGACTCGGCCGGGATGGCGGCCATCAGCGACTGAGGAGCGAGCATGCGGGTCCAGGCCACCGGGGTCGGCGCGCCGTCCGGGTCCATCACCGTGACGATCGCCTCGCCGATGCCGAGTGCCTGTAGCACGTCGGCCAGGTCGTAGTGCGACTTCGGGAACGTGGCCACGGTCTGCTTCAGCGCTTTGGCGTCGTTCGGCGTGTGCGCCCGCAGCTGGTGCTGCACGCGCGAGCCGAGCTGGGCGAGCACGTCGTCCGGGACGTCCTTGGGGGTCTGGGTGACGAAGAAGATGCCCACGCCCTTCGACCGGATCAGCCGCACGGTCTGGGTGATCGCCTGCAGGAAGGCGGGCGACGCGCCGTTGAAGAGCAGGTGCGCCTCGTCGAAGAAGAACACCAGCTTGGGCTTGTCGACGTCGCCGACCTCGGGCAGGTCGGTGAACAGGTCGGCCAGCAGCCACATCAAGAAGGTGGAGAACAGCGCCGGCTGGCTGGCCAGGTTGGGCAGCTCCAGCAGCGAGACCACGCCCTTGCCGTCGGCGGTGGTCCGCATCAGGTCGGCGGTGTCGAACTCGGGCTCGCCGAAGAAGTCCTCCGCGCCCTGGTCGGCGAAGGTGATCAGGCTGCGCAGGATGACCCCGACGGTGGTGCTGCTCAGACCGCCGATGCCCTTCAGCTCCTCCTTGCCCTCGTCACCGGTCAGGTAGCTCAGCACCTCGCGGAGGTCGGCGAGGTCGAGCAGCGGCAGGCCGGCGGTGTCGGCGTAGTGGAAGACCAGACCGAGGGAGGACTCCTGGGTCTTGTTCAGGCCGAGCACCTTGGACAGCAGGATCGGGCCGAACGAGGTGACGGTGGCCCGCAACGGGACCCCGACGTCACCGGTGCCGAGCGAGTAGAACTCCACCGGACAGCCCTGCGGCTTCCAGTCCTGACCGATCTTGGTCGTCCGGGCCAGCAGCTTCTCGTTCGACTCGCCCGGCGCCGCGATGCCGGACAGATCGCCCTTGATGTCGGCGGCGAAGACCGGCACACCGGCCAGCGAGATGGCCTCGGCGAGCACCTGCAGCGTCTTGGTCTTGCCGGTGCCGGTCGCCCCGGCCACCAGGCCGTGCCGGTTCAGCATCGACAACGGGATCCGCACCCGCGCCTCCCGTACGGGGGCGTCGTTCTCCATCAGCACGCCGAGGTCGATGGCGGGCTCGTCGAAGGTGTAGCCCGCCTGGATGGCCGCGACCTCCGGCGGCAGGTCGGTGTCCGGTGTCGCAGCTGATTCGGTCATGGCGAAGCCTCTCGTGAGTGAGGAGCGCGGGGCACCCCCTCGAACACTGCCCGAATCGTAACGATGTCGTGAGCAGAGACCCCCGACCAGGTGATCTAGGGTGAGGCGGGTGATCTTCAAGCGCGTCGGCGATGTGCGCCCCTACCCGGACCACGGGTACGTACAGAAGCAGTGGGCAGCCATCGCACCACACCAGGTGCGCCTGGATCAGCTGGTGACGACCAAGCGGACCCTCGATCTCGAGGCCCTGCTCGAGGAGGACTCCACGTTCTACGGGGACCTGTTCGCCCACGTGGTCTCCTGGCGGGGGGAGCTCTATCTGGAGGACGGCCTCCATCGGGCCCTGCGCGCCGCGCTCCAGCAGCGGCAGACGATGCACGCCCGAGTTCTCGACCTGAAGTAAATCCGCGCTCGTCCAGCTCGAGCGCCCGGCAGGTGACAGAAGGGATCAGTCAGTGATCGGTCGTGTGTTCCGGATCGTCCGGACACCCCTGACGCTGCTGGTCCTGCTCGGGGTGTTGTGCTACGGCGCCTGGTGGGGCTGGAACAACGTCATCGCCAAGGTGCCGGCCCTGCCGCCGGAGCCGTGTGTCAAGCAGACGCTGCCCAACAGCCAGCTCCGATCCACCCAGGTGACGGTCAACGTCTACAACGGCGGAGACCGGCGCGGCCTGGCCGGTGACGTCGGCCGGGCGCTGCGCGACAAGGGCTTCCGCGTGCAGCGGACGTCGAACACCGGCGAGAACATCAAGCAGACGGTGATCGTCGGCGCCAACGCCAAGAACCCCGAGGTCGTGCTGGTCAAGGCCTTCTTCAAGGACTCGACCGTCCGCGCCGACAAGCGCACCGACGGCACGGTCGACGTGCTGGTCGGTGACAAGTACGGCGGCTTCAACAAGAAGGCGCCGACCGCGATCGTGGTCAAGACCGCAACGGCCTGCCTGCCGTCCACCCAGACCTCCACCGCGGCCCTGGGCAACTAGACGGCCCCGTCCCCGACGAGCGGTCGAGCGGACGCGGACTTCTCAGTCCGTCGGATCCGGCGCGCTCCGCCGCCAGCTGGCCAGGCGGCCCTCGCGGCTGAGCAGGGCGAGTCGCTGCTCGGTCCGCTCGCGCTCCGAGGTCGGGGTGACGATCAGCAGCTCGTCGCCGACCTTCAACCGTTCCTGACCCGACGGGGCGAACGGGGTCTGGTTGCGGATCACCAGGGTCACCACGGTGTCCCGGGGGAGGCGGAGCTCGCTGATCTCGACACCGGCGATCCGGGATCCCTCCGGCACCCGCACCTGGAGCATGTCGGCCGAGATCTTGTCCAGCGGCGCCACCTCGACCTCCACCTCACGAGCCCGTTCGAGGTCGACCAGGCCGAGCCTGCGGGCCAGGAACGGCAGGGTCGGGGCCTGCAGGCAGGTGAAGATGATGACGAAGATGAGCACCACGTCGAACAGGTACGGCGCGTTCGGCACCCCCATCGACAGCGGCACCGTGGCCATGATGATGGGGACAGCACCGCGCAGCCCCGCCCAGGAGAGGAAGATCTGCTCCTTGATCGGCATCCGGAACAAGGTGGCCGACACGAACACCGAGACCGGTCGCGCGACGAAGGTGAGGAAGACGCCGGCCGCCACGGCGATCAGCACCTCGCCGAGGTTGAGCCGCTCCGGCACGGCGAGCAGACCCAGCATGACGAACAGCCCGATCTGCGCGATCCAGCCGGTGCCCTCGACGAACGACCGGGTGGCGCCGCGGTGCGGCAGCTGGGCGTTGCCGAGCATCAGCGCGCACGCGTAGACGGCCGCGAAGCCGCTGGTGTGCAGCTCGGCCGTCACCCCGTACGTGAAGACGATCCAGACCATCGTGGCCAGCGGGTAGAGACCGGAGGCGGGCAGCGCGACGCGGCGGAGGAGCTGGACCCCGACCCAGCCGAGCACGACCCCCAGGCCGATGCCGGCGGCCAGCTCCAGCAGCACGAGTCCGCCGAGCAGCACCGGGGGGTACTCGCTCTGCCCGGTCAACGCAGCCGACGACGCCAGCGAGACCAGGAGCACGGTCGGGGCGTCGTTCAGGCCGGACTCTGCTTCGAGTACGCCCCGGAGCCGCTGGGGCAGCGGCACGTTCCGCAGCACCGAGAACACCGCCGCCGCATCGGTCGGTGAGAAGACCGCTCCGAGCAGGATCGCGATCCACCAGTCCAGGCCCAGCACGAAGTGCCCGAACAGGGCCATCAGGGCGACGCTGACGCCGATCCCCACGGTGGCCAGCACCGTGGCCAACCCGATGCTCGGTCGGATGTCGGACCACTTCGTGGTCATGCCACCCTCGGCCAGGATGATCACCAGGGCCCCGAAGCCGAGCGCGTGCGCCAGCTCGGGGTTGTCGAAGTTGACCCGGGTCTGCCCGAGGAGCATGCCGACACCGAGGAAGAGCAGCAGGGCCGGCAGACCGAAGCGGGTGCCCAGACGGGCCGACAGGATCGCCACGATCACGACCACGGAGCCGACGAGCAGGATGAGGTCGAGATCGATCACCGTCGCTCTCCCCTTCTCCCCTCTCGACATCCCGTCGTAACAGGACCCCCGATACGAGGCAACCCCGTCCTCACCGATGCGAAGACGGGGCTGCACGTGGCGGTGGCGGCGGGATTTGAACCCGCGGAGGGTTGCCCCTCACGCGCTTTCGAGGTCTGCCGTTGGCCGATCTCGACGTCTAGGTCAGCCTGCACCGCGACTGTCAGAACCCTAACAGGGGTCAGATGAACGCCTGTGAACCGTGGCGACTGAGACTGTCGTTGAGACTGTTGCGTGAATGACTCTGATGCGATCTTGGCGGAGGTTGGCCCCAATCAGAGTGACCTCAACCGAGACCTGGCCCGCTCGCTCGCGCGTCCTGTGTCTGTGGACACTCCCGAACCAATCCGGTCGAGACCCCGATTGAGACCCGTCGCGGATTGCGGGCGGGTAGGCCGCCACCGGTCACCTCAGGGTTTAGTCCAGCGAGGTTACAGGGCTCTACGAGTTTGAGCGGGGTGTTGCCCGTTCATGCTGTTGACCATCGTGGTCTGGTGACCGCGATGTGGGTCACTCGGATGGAAGACGCCAGCTGAGGTCTTCCAGGATCAACTACGCTCGCTTCCACAAGCCGGTGTTGCATCGACCCCTTGAACTCGCCGTCTACACCTCCGCCTGTCGACGGCGGCTGAAAACTGGACAGGTTCGGCGCTTGAAGAGTGAACACCCTCTGACGATTGGAGAGTGATCACTTTGGAGGACTGGGCGTTGATCAGGAGGCTGGCGGCCGATGGTGTGCCGAAGGCTCAGATCGCGAGGAAGCTGGGGGTGTCGAGGACGACAGTCATCAAGGCCGTCGGCCTCGGACGAACCGCCGAGGTACGAGCGGAGGACGGGTCCGACGTCGTTCACGCCGTTCGAGGCGCGGGTGCGGCTGCTGCTGACGGAGACGCCCGGACATGCCGGCCACGGTGCTGGCCGAGCGGGTGGGGTGGACCGGGTCGATCCGGTGGTTCCGGGACAACGTCACCCGGGTGCGGGCAGAGCATCGCCCGATCGATCCGGCGGACCGGCTGACCTGGGCTGCCGGCGATGTCGCGCAGTGCGACCTGTGGTTCCCGCCGCGCAAGATCCTGCTCGAGGACGGGTCGCGGACGTTGCTGCCGGTGCTGGTGATGACGGCCGCACATTCTCGGTTCATGCTCGGCCGGATGATCCCGACCCGCAAGACCCCGGACCTGCTGCTGGGGTCGTGGGAGTTGCTGAGGCAGCTGGGTCGGGTTCCGCGGCGGCTGATCTGGGACAACGAGCCCGGGATCGGGCGGGGCAAGCTGACCGAGCCGGCCGCGGTGTTCGCCGGGACGCTGGCGACCAAGATCGTGCTGCTGCCGCCGACGCGATCCCGAAGTCCAAGGGCGTGGTCGAACGACGCAACGGGTTCTTCGAGACCTCGTTCATGCCCGGCCGGCACTTCACCTCACCGGCCGACTTCAACGCCCAGTTCACCGAGTGGCTGACGAGCGGCGAACGCGCGGGTGGTGCGCACCATCAAGGCCCGCCCGGTCGACCTGCTCGCAGGCCGACAAGGCCGCGATGCTGCCGCTGCCGCCAGTGGTGCTGCACGTGGGCTGGCGCAACCACGTCCGCCTCGGCCGCGACTACTACGTGCGGGTCGACACCAACGACTACTCCGTCGACCCGCCGCCATCGGCGCCCGGGTGGACGTGGCCGCCGACCTGGACACCGTCCGTGTCCGAGCACGGTGGACGGCTGGTCGCTGAGCACCCACGCCGGTGGGCCCGGGCAACGACGGTCACCGATCCCGCCCACGTCGACGCCGCCGCCGCCCTGCGCCACGCCTACCAGCACCCGATCACCCGACCTGAGGTGCCGGACTGGTCCGCGACCTGGCCGACTACGACAAGGCGTTCGGCATCGATGCTGAGCAGATGAGGCCACGATGAACGCCACCACAGGTGCCGCGGCCACGATCAAGCAGATCACCCACCTGGCCGCCGCCCTGAAGGCGCCCCGGATCACCGAGTCCGCGGCCCGGCTGGCCGACCACGCCCGCGACGCCGGCTGGACCCACGAGGACTACCTCGCCGCCGTCCTCGAACGCGAGGTCGCCGCCCGCAACGCCTCCGGCGCCCGGCTGCGGATCCGGGCCGCTGCGATGCCGGCCACCAAGACGATCGAGGACTTCGACTTCGACCACCAGCCCACCGCCCGCACCCCGATCCAGGCCCTCGCCTCCGGCGCCTACCTGACCGAGCACCGCAACGTCGTCCTGCTCGGACCACCCGGCACCGGCAAGACCCACCTGGCCACCGCCCTCGGCGTCGCCGCCTGCCGGCAAGGTCACCGGGTCCTGTTCGCCACCGCCACCGACTGGGTCGCCCGACTGACCGAGGCCCACGACCGCGGACGCCTGCCCGCCGAGCTGACCCGGCTACGTCGCTACGGCCTGATCATCGTCGACGAGGTCGGCTACCTCCCCTTCGAGCAAGACGCCGCGAACCTCTTCTTCCAGCTCGTCTCCTCCCGCTACGAACACGCCTCGCTGATCCTCACCAGCAACCTGCCGTTCAGCTCCTGGGCCGGCGTCTTCGGAGACCAGGTCGTCGCCGCCGCGATGATCGACCGCATCGTCCACCACGCCGACGTCATCGCCACCAACGGAACGCAAACCGTCTTTGCTTGACAGTCGGTGGGGTCGCGCCGGTGGTTCGTTCGGGTCGGGTGTTCGTTCCGGCGGTTGCGGGTCGGGCGGCGGTTCGTCGAGGGCGATGCGCAGGCGGATCTCGACGTGCCATCCGGTGACGCGAACGTCCTCGATGAGCAGCCGCAGGAGGTGTTGTTTCTGGACGGCGTCGAGGTCGTTGATCACGCCGCGGATCCGTTCGGCGAAGTCGTGGACGCGGCGGTGGACCTGGTTGCCGCGGGCCAGGGCTGCACGTTGCTCGGCGAGGCTGGTGCGTTTCGTCTGGAGGTGGCGATGGCGGGCGGCGACGTTGGCGGCTCGCCGCTGCAGATCGGCCAGCTCGATCAGCCCGGCCTGGTAGAGGTCGACCAGGCGACGTTTCTCGGCGTCTGCGGCGTCGATCTTGCGGTCCAGGCGGGCGAGTTCGGCGGCGAGCAGCTCGTCGTCGGGGATGGGTGCGGTGAGGGCGATGGAGTGTTCACCGGTGAGCAGCAGCTCTGGTTGCAGCAGCGCCTGCCGGACCTGGTCGAAGACGAACTCGTCGAGCGCGTCGGCGCGGATGTTGCGTTCAGGGCAACGGTGTTCTTGGCCGCCGGCGCGCAGCGGGTCATGGTTGCGGCAGTAGTAGTAGCGGTGCCAGGTGCCGTTGCGGCCCCGCATCTTGTGGCAGTTGGTGCCGACGCCGCAGACCCCGCATTTGACCAGGCCCTTCAGCAGCCACTGTCCGGGTTCGGCCCGGCGCGGGCTCCATTGGGTGTTGTCGACGGCCACCCGGGCGGCGGCCTCGAACACCTCGTCGGTGACGATGCGGGGGCAGTCGATTGGGATCCAGTCGGCGCGGTCGCGTGCCACCTGACGGGTGCGGCGGGCGGGTCGCCGGTCGGGCACCGATTCGGTGCGGTTGAAGTAGACCCGCCCGATATAGGCCTCGTTCCGCAGCAGCCGGGACAGTGTCGAGTGCGGCCAGGTCGCCTTTCCGGTCGGGGACGGCACCCGGTCGGCGTTGAGGCTGCGGCAGATTTCGCGGACCGTGGTGCCGGCGGCCCGGTCGGTGAAGACCCTCCGGACAACCGCGGCTTCGGGCTCGTAGATTTCCAGGTGGGCCGGACCAGTCGCCGCGCTGCGCGCGACTCGACGGTAGCCGTAGGCGGTCTTCCAGGTGGTGATCTCGCCGGCGCGGGCACGGAACAGCTTGCCGCGTCGGTATCGTTCGGCGATCTTGGCTTTCTCGTACTCAGCGATCACCCCCTGCACCTGGGTCAGCAGGGTGGCCTGTGGGTCGCCGGTCGCGAAGTCGGGGGCGTCGGTGAAATGCACGTTGACGCCGAAGCGGGCCAGCTCGTCGAGGACGAGGACCTGGTAGGCGTAGACCCGGGCCAACCGGTCCGGAGACAGGCACCAGACGGTGTCGAACAAGCCCGCCTCGGCGGCGTCGCGGAGCGCGTCCAGGCCGGGCCGGTCCAGCCGCGCGCCGGATTGCCCGTCATCGATGAACTCGCTGACCAGCTCGTGCCCGGCGGTGCGGACCTGGTCTCGCAGCACCGTGAGCTGAGACCCGATCGTGCCGCGTTCGGCTTGCCGCTCGGTCGACACCCGGGCGTAGATCGCGACCTTCACCAGGCACCTCCGTGCATCGCGTTCACCGGCGTCTGGGCGGCGGTATCGAGCAGGAACTGGTAGCCGGCGGCCAGGGCTGACATCCGCGGATCGGTATGGGGAGTCCAGGCCGGGCGGGCGGCGCCGAGCAGCTCAGCAACGAAGACCGGTTCGGCGGACGGCCACGCGATCAGGCCGGCCACGCCGCGGCGGGCGAACCGGGCCGCGGACAGCCCGTCGGGCAGTCGGCCGTGGTCGAGCAGATGCGCGCGGAGTATTTCGTAGTCGACCTGACTCGCCTCGGCCGGCGGCCAGAACGACCGGGCGGTCATTGCCCACGGACCCGTTCGACAGTTCGCCGGTGCAGTCGCACCCCGAACCGGTCCGTCACCTGCGCGGCGATCTGAGCGCCGGAGCCGGGCGCAGCCGCACGGATGAACGCCACGATCTCCGGTGTCACCTTGACCGGCCCACGGCGTCCCCGCCGCTCGTCGAGCAGCCCGGCCATCCCCAGCTGGTCGAACGACGCCGACACCAGATAGAACGCGGCTCGGGAGTAGCCGTGGGTTGCCGCCGCCTCGGTCACCGGTAGTTGGTCGACCAGATGGGCGCGCAGCATCTCGTACTTGACCTGCACCTTGTCCGCGGCCAGGAAGAAGCCGGCCCCCGCGGCGAACAACGGCGCAGCCACGGTCTCCGGGTGCGGGTGGAGCAGACCCGACTCGCCCAGCGCTCGCAGCCGGTCGGCTTCGCTCATCCACCTCACCTCCCACCGCGAACGTTAGCCAAGCCCGGAAGCAACGTCTAGCATTTAACGCCGCGTGTCGCCGGAGTTCGCCACCAACCCCTCCAGATACCGCAGCCACTGCGACTCTCTGCGGTCACCAAGCGACGAACAGCAGTAGACAAGCGGTATTCAATGCTAGACATCTAGATCACTCCGAACCGGCGACCGCCTCAGCCGGCGACGATGATCAGGATGCACATACAACCCGGGAACAGCCATCCCCGGAGACAGCGTCACCGTCAACTGCAGCTTTGCGTTCCGTTGGTGGCCCTCAAAGGCGCCTCCTACCGACTCCGCGACCGCGGCATCGACACCCTGCCCAGCATCAAGGCAGAACAACAATCCCTAGACTGACCGAACCGTTCACTGTTCGAACGCCGGAACTGTCCAGTATTCGAGCGCCGGAGTCGACGTTCGGGTGAGGGTGCAGAGGTCGGGGCCTCGCTGACCGAGTAGGAGTCGAGGTCTCCCGAAGACGGAAGTTCTCACACAGACCGTCACCGGAAGACCTCGACGTTGCATTTTTGTGGAGTGGGCGCGGGCTCGAGCGAGGATCTGGTGTCGACGTCGGCGTGTCGAGGCTAGCGCACCTGCCATCACCTTTATTTTACGGCCGTCGACCGCGCCGGACCGGACGTACGTCGAGGTGTTTAGCATCAGCCCTCGACGACCATTAGGCTGCCGATCATGTCGACTCGAGTGCCGATGCCAGCGTCATCGATCCTTCGCCAGGCCGTCCGTGCCCGCGATGTGATCGAGCTCGAGGTCGCGGCGTGCAAACCCGGTTCTTCGACCAGGGTCGTCGTTAGACGATCTTCACCGCGGCGGGTGCGTTGCTACAGCGGCGATGCTCCAACGGATGCCGATCTGGCTCGCCCTGGTGTCTATCTTGACGTCGAGACCATCCTGGGCGACCGCTGCCGTCTTCCTCGCCCAGCACTGTCCAGCCACCGTTGTTCATGCGTTCGAGCCTGTGGACTTCGTCTTCGCCATGCTCCGGAGAACGTCGAGCTAACGGCTGGAAATGTGACCCTCGCCGCTCGGTCTTGGAGATGCGGCCTAGACTTCCGGACCCAGCTCGAAAGCCGATCATTTCCTACTAGCTCTCAGCGTCTCGACGACCTTCAACTTGCGGACCACTGGCCGTCGTCAAAGTAGACATCGAGGGAATGAAGACTGACCTTCGTTCGCAGCGCCAAAGTCACCTTAATCCGGGAGCGGCCGGTATTGGACCGGAGGCCCACCCCGATGAAGAGGTGGCCGCGCTCGAGGACGCACCTCGGTGACCTTCTCCTACCGTCGAACCAGACGTCTCTTCAACGCGTCTCCGACATACGATTCGCGCATGCCGAGTGACGCCGCTTCCTAAATCTGCTGACCAGATCTTCCCGTAATCGTCCAGACAGAATAGGTCCCCAAAAATAGCCAAGCCACTGATGGGACCGGCAAGGTACGGTAGTCACGTTTCATGCGCAGCACGGCCGCAGTCTTTCCTCGTCCACGTACGCCAGCACGGATCGGCGGCTGAGTCGACGCCACCGGCGACGAAGATCAGGGAATGCCATGAGGCGTTCTGGGTCATGAAGCAAGGTGCACGTCGCTGAAGATTCCCATGCTCCACCGGACGCGGCGACCCCCCGCCGGCGGCTGCCGATGTCGCTGGACCGCGGGGTAGACCAATCACCCGCACCCCGGCGGCGGGACGACCCGAAGGCGAAGGGAAGCGCCGCGTCGCGGACCTCGTGCCCACGCTGTAGACGATATGTTGTGGCTGAGCTCACCGACGCAGGTACGCGGTGCCGACGGCGAAGCTGCGCGGAGCCGGTCGGGTCGGGGACCTGGTAGCAACCCAGGATCCAGCTGAGTGGGCAGAGGTGCTCCAGTCGCTGTACGAGGCAGCCCGTCGAAGAGACTTCGGGCTCGCCGCCCGCCACCTGTTGGGGCACACCCGAACCTGGGACACGGCCGCGCGGCTGGCATTTCACGCTTACCACGGCCTTGGAGCGATCTGAACGCCGGCGAAAATGCGTGGACAGGCGCTCGGCAAGCGGCGTGGGGCCCAACGGCGCTCACAAACCTCGATATAGTCCGAGGCGCTGGGTCCGAGGGACGGATCGAGACTGGTTTACTGTACTGGATCCATTATCTTCCCGGGAAGGCTTTCCCATGGCGGTCGATCTTGCCGTAGTCGGACTCGGCTATGTCGGGCTGTCGCTGGCCCGCGAGGCAGTTTCCAACGGCCTCGCGGTCGCCGGTTATGATTACGATGGTCAGATCGTGGCGAACTTGAACTGCGGTCGTTCGCACGTCGACGACGTGTCGGACGACGATGTGGGGCGAATGCTGACCGACGGCTTCGTCGCGAGCACGGACGCAGGCCCCCTTGCGGAGGCGGACACGATCGTGATCGCGGTTCCGACGCCGCTTGGGTCGGACGGGGGCCCGGACCTGCGGGCGGTCATCGGTGCGTCGACCACCATCGCGAGCTACCTACGCCCAGGTGTGCTAGTCGTCCTGGAATCGACCACCTACCCAGGTACCACTGATGAGGTCGTCCGGCCGATTCTCGAGGAGTCGGGTTTGCTAGCCGGAGTTGACTTCGCGCTCGCGTTCTCGCCCGAGCGGATCTGGCCGGGCTACAAGCTGCACGACATGAAGGACACCCCGAAGGTTGTGGGGGGACACACCCCGGCGTGCGCCGCCCAGGCGGCGAAGTTCTACGGTCGAGTGGTCAACAAGGTTGTTCTGGCCAAGGGCACTCGAGAAGCTGAGATGTCCAAGCTCATAGAGAACACTTACCGTCACGTGAACATCGCGTTGGTCAACGACTTGGCGATGCTATGCCGCGCAATGGGCGTCGATGTCTGGGACGCCGTGGACTGTGCAGCGACCAAGCCATACGGGTTCCACGCCTTCCGGCCGAGTGCTGGCGTGGGTGGTCACTGCATCCCTATTGATCCGCTCTACCTCACGTACAAGGCGCGAGCACACGGGTACGAATTCCGCTTCGTAGACCTGGCCCACGACATCAATCAGCGTATGCCGATTTATGTTGTCCGCCGTGCGCAGGATTTGCTTAATGAGTCGGCCCGGGCTGTAAGAGGTTCACGCGTCCTGCTGCTCGGCGTAACGTACAAGCCGAATGTCGCCGACCAGCGAGAGTCGCCGGCCATCCCGATTGCCCGGCAATTTATGAAGCTTGGTGCCGAGGTGTCCTTCCACGACCCGTACGTTGCTCGATGGTCGATCGACGGCATCGAGGTCGACCGCGTCAGCGATCTCACCCAGGCCCTGGAAAGTCACGACCTCACGATCCTCCTCCAAGATCATGAGGCGTACGATCTGCCCACCATCGCTGACGAGGCCCGCCTCTTGTTCGACACCTGTGGGCGCGTCAATCGAGTCGGTGTCGAGGCGCTCTAATGCGGGTGCTCGTCGCCACGGCGGTCCACCACGCGGCTGACGCTCGCATCTTTTATCCTCGATCCACCGATCAGCTTGAGCAAGGGGGTTGATGGGTGTGCGAGCCCGACGGTGGGCTGAAGGCATGGTTCGGCGGCTGGCCTCGCTGCCAGGGTGTTCCACGATGTATTGGTCGGGCCGGTGCTGTCGGCTGGGTGGTCAGCTGGTGGCGGCGGCGGGTGGGTCAGCGACACGATCGTTGAGCCGGGTCCAGGCGCGTCTGCCAGGGCCAGTCCTGGGGTAGGTGCAGGGTCAGCCGTCGTGCGGAGGTCGCGATCCGGCACGGGATCTGGATCAGTGTGCGACGCACGGTCGCTGTGGTGGCCCGGGCCAGGTCCGAGTGCCGCGGGGCGGCGAGGGTGGCGGCGGCGCGGGTGAGGTTGAACGCGATCACCGCGAGCACGAGCCAGGCGGCGTTCGCGGTGAACACCCCGGAGGGCAGGTGCGCGAGCGCGGAGTTCTTCAGGTCGGCGTGGACCTGTTCGATGATCGCGTGCCGACGGTGGACCTTGTCCGCGGTCACGGTGTCGAGCACCGTCGGGTCGGTGGTGGTGAAGAACGCGTGGAACCGCCACACGTCGAACAGCCCGTCCTGCCCGGCGGCTCGGTGGTTGTCGGCCTGGAAGTCGGGGATGCGGCGCACGATCAGCCGGCCGGGCACCTGGTCGGCCTTGGGTTGGGCGGCGAACGCGGTGAACGCGATCTCGGCGACCTCGGCGCGGGAGATCCACTGCCCGGAGGTCTCGTCGAAGACCGCGTCGGTGTACTCGATCGTGGTCCAGGCATCGTCGGCGATGCTGGCGATCGCGGCTTTGACTCGGCGGTCCATCCGGGTCGGTGACCGACACCTGCGCGCCACCGGCCAGCGCGGCGTGGACCGGGTCGCGGCCGTAGAACGCCGAGTCCATCCGCACCAGCACCGGCGTGCCCGGCTCCAGGATGCCGGCGGGTGGTGGTGACCGCGTCGGCGACCAGACGTTTCCCGCCGCGGGCTGAGGAGCACGGCCCTTCGCGGAGCCGCTGCGCCACGATCACCGGCGCGGCCTCGGCGGTGGTCAGCGGTGGCCAGCAGCGCGTTCAGGCCGCGGACCTTGTTGTAGCCGAACCCGGCACCCTGCTTGGCGTGGCCGTGGACCTCGATCACGGTGTCGTCGACATCGACGAACGCGAACCCGCGCCGCTCGCCAGCGGTCGGTGCGAGCAGCGGCGGCGGTGAGGTCGGCCAGTCGTGCAGGAACCGGGCCGCGACCGCGTCGAGCTGACGGACGTGCCCGAACCGGAACGCGCGCAGGAACGAGCCCAGCGTCGACGGCGCGTAGATCCGGGTGAACAACCTGGCCATGCCGCCGTGCCGCAGCAGCGCCATATCATCGATCGAGTCAGCGCCGGCGACCATCCCCGCGACCAGCGAGGCGACCTTCACCCCAGCGTTGGCGCCCTTGTCGCGTCGGCACGCTCAACAACCGATCGGCCAGGTCGCTGCCAGCCCGGCCCGGGCCGCCAACCTCATCACCGGAACCAGCCCGGCCGACCCGACCAGATTCGGATCGTCGAACACCGCTGACGTCGACTTGGCCGTGTGAGAGAGTTGGGCGGGTAGCCCGGACCCATTGCTGGACCCGGGCCCCCTCAGAACCGGACGTGCGACTTTCACCGCATCCGGCTCAAGCAAGCCGCGTGGACGTCTTGTTCTGCTCGTGCTGGATCTCCCGCTGCCGTTGGTGCTGTTCGCGTTGGCGACAGTGGGTGTGCATGAGGCGGGTGGTCGGATCGTCGCCGGCGACGTCATCCACGACGAGGGCGGCCTTGCGGACCGCCTTCGTCAAGGTCCGGGTCCACAGTTCCCACTCGCTCGGAGACTGCGGACCGTGGTCGGCGTGCAGCAGGAAGGTCCCGCATGCCAAGCAGAGTCCTCGTTGCCGAATCATCAGCGAGGCCGTGGCCCCGCCGAACAGCGCGTAGGACTTGCGCCGCCGAGACGCCCAGTACCGGTCAAGGGCGGGGTCGTCAGGTGACGCGGTGCCCATGACCATCTTGTGGCGAACGATCTTCGTCCAGGCGAACTGCCGCAGGTAGGTGCCGCTGTCGCGGTCACCGAAGACCCACCGGTCGGTCCTGGACGCGTTGAACATGCCGAAGTAGCGGGCAGCCACCCACTGCTTCGACTTGTTCGGGTGGGCGCGCAGCGCCCACCCGAAGAGGCGTCTCCACATGTAGTGATCGACAGCGGAGAACACCTCCTTGGAGACCCCACTCCGGTAATAGGCGGCCCAACCACGAACGATCGGGTTCAACCTGCGGATCACCGCGAGAGCGTTGCTCCCGTTCAGGGAGCACACCTCCTCGGCGAGCCGCTTCCGGATTCGCCTCACAGCCGCTGGACTGGGCTTAATCAACAGCTTGCCGTCGAAACGACGGACGTTGAACCCCAAGAAGTCGAACCCGCGCTCGACGTGGACGATGCCGGTCTTGTCCTCGTTGAACGTGAGCCCTCTTGGCGTCAGCCACTCACCCAGTCGGTGTCGGACCTGCTCTGCTTGGTCCCTGGTGTGACACATGACGACAAAGTCGTCGGCGTAGCGCACCAGCACCGGTGAGTCCGCCCGCACGTGCGCCCCGTGTGGGTCGCATCGTGTGTAGCGGACTCCAGCGGCTTCCTCCATCCCGTGCAGCGCAATGTTCAGCAGCAGCGGGCTGACCACCCCACCCTGAGGAGTGCCCTCCTCGGTTGGTGCGAACCGACCCTGCTCGATCACTCCCGCCGCCAACCATCCGGCAACCATTCCCCGACCGGGGAACGCGCCAAGATGTGACAGCAGGCGATCATGATCGATGTGGTCGAACGCTGCCGACAGGTCCGCGTCGAGCACCCACTCACGCTTGGACCGGCGGCCCTTGAGCGTCGCGTAGATCGCCTCGACCGCGTCGTGACAGCCGCGTCCAGGTCGGAACCCGTAAGAGCGCGGTTCGAACCGCGCCTCCCACTCCGGTTCCAGCGCGTTGGCGACCCGGGCCTGTAGCACCCGATCCCGCAGCACCGGTATCCCCAGTGGCCGCTGCTTCCCATTCGCTTTCGGGATGTAGACCCGCTTGACCGGACGGGCCAGCCAGGGCGCCGCGTGTTGGTGGAGATCCACCACCAGCGCCGCCCTGTCCGACGAGGTCAACGCGACCTCACCATCGATGCCCGCGGTCTTGCGGCCAGCGTTGCGCTGCGTCACCCGTCGCACGCTGACCAGCGTGTTCGATCTGCTCCGCAGCATCAGCTTCTGCAGGTTGCGGACCCGTTTCAGATCCCCGTCCTGCGACGCCTTGAAGATCCTTTGACGCAGCCGCCGTACGTCATCCTCGACCGGGCGCCAATAGATCGCGTCCCAATCCAGTTCCTCGTCTCGCGGTCCGTTCACCTGATCGGTGTCCAACTTGCCCGCGAATGCCGGCGTCGCCATCATCGTCTCCCCAAAGGCTCACCTGGCCCACGTCAGCAGCCCTTCCGGGCCCGCGCAGAAGCGCGGTATCCGGCCAGTTCCCCCGACCCGCCGTCTGGAGGAGAGCGGCACTACCGGGTTCGGAGTCCTGCTGCCTTTCGGCCGCCGGCATTGGCTTCTTGGACCATCCTGTTCCCGGCCTGGGATCGGCCTTCCTCACGGTCGGCCCACCGGGACACAGCGACCCGGACCAGGGCGGGGTTTCCACGTTCCACATGCGCAAGACCCGGCCGGGGAGGGTGCCACCTCGATCCCGGGGCGGCGGTGTTCCCGCGACCGGCAAAATGCCTCCGGTCGCCGCCTGCCGCTTCGCAGCGGCCAGCCCTGCACCCCGGTTCAGCATCCATCCACCCGAGGCTCATCTTGACGAGACGATACGGCGGTTCACTCGCGTTCACCCGTCCGGCCTTCCCCTCGCCTACGCCCCCAGATGGATCACGGGTCGCTTCAGCTTCTTCCCTGAGCTTCGCACCCCGCCGTTACCGGCGACGCACGTCAGAGCGGGGACGGGCCACGAACACTTACCCGGGCTACGTCATCGACGTCACCGCCAACCTCCACATCAACGCGCCACTTGCACATGCGACCTCGTGTCGCACCATCCCAGAGATGCCCTTCCGTGTGCTGGCCGATTCGAACTGTCGCAAGTCCCAATCTCCCAGCCCGTAAGGGCATTCTCGCGTCACGCCACGCTCAACCAGCCGTCACCGACCATCCGGATCGGTGGATCCGGGCTTAAGTCGGCGGCGGGCGGTCACGGTCCGCACGATGCCTGCGAGCAGGCCCTCTTCGAGGTGTTCGAACGCGTCGAAGAGGCTCAGGATCTGCTCGAGGGAGAATGCGCCCGCGCCGTGGGCGACCCAATGGTTGTCGTGAGCGGTGACGGTGATGACGGCGCAGGCGAGTTCGGGCGGTGGGTCCATCAGCACAGCCCATGCGGTGTAGCCAAGATAAGAGGCTCCGCTCAGGGCTAACCGGCCGTCGAACCAGGGCTGCGTCCGCAGCCAGGCCACGGTATCGGCCCCGTCATCGATCTCATGGCAGAACGGCTCGAAGGCTCCGCCGGAGCCGAAGGTGCCGCGGCAACTCTGGTTGATCACACGGTAGCCCTGCGCTGCATAGGGACGGGCGGACAGGGAGGCGATCAGGCTGGAGCGACCGTACGGAGTTCGGATGAGTATCGTTCCCAGCGGCTCCGTGATCGGGGTGTAGATATCGGTGAGGAGCTCGATCCCGTCATGCATGGGTACGCGCACTCCTGCGGCGACGGTGTAGTCGTGCGATCCGACGGGAAGTTTGAAGAGCCGATCTGTCGCCGCATCAAGCATCCGGCGGCGACGGGTCCGTGCCTGCGGTACTGAACCGTCAGCGGCGCCCAGGTTGTTGATCATCATGGTATTGCCCCTGTCGTGACGGTGTCGGCACCTGGCTTCGGTGAGCTGCGCCTAATACCGACTGATGGCCACCTGCCGTTGCCGAACCTGTCGGCCCGGTAGGTCAGCGTCTGCCCCAATGAGCAAGCTGGCAAGATGCTTGGCGGACAGCGCCCGATCACACCGACCCAGTGCCGGGGGCTGACGGTGTCGTGGTGGATCCGGGCCGTCATGTCGGCCGGCCGGGTCGGATGAACCCTGACTCATAGGCGTAGACCACGGCTTGCACTCGGTCGCGCAGCTTGAGCTTCTGCAGGATCCGTGTCATGTGGGTCTTCACTGTGTTCTCGGTGAGGAACAGCGCAGCGGCCACTTCGTTGTTGGACTTGCCGTCGACGACGAGGCGAAGGACTTCGACCTCGCGTGGTGACAGCATCTGCAGGCGTTCGGAGCGGTACTCGGCGTCGGGTGGTCGTTGCACGTAGGTGGCGATCAGCTTGGCGGTGATGGCCGGACTGAGCAGGACGTCGCCGCTGGCGACGGTGCGGACGGCGTGGACCAGCTCGCTGGGTGGGGAGTCTTTCAGCACGAAGCCGCTGGCCCCGGCGCGCAGCCCGTCGTACACGTACCGGTCCAGACCGAACGTCGTCAAGATCACGATGCGGGTTCCGGGCACCGCGGCGGTGAGGCGCCTGGTGGCCTCAATCCCATCCAGACGCGGCATCCGGATGTCCATTAACACGACATCGGGGCGATGCTGGGTGGCGAACTGGACGGCCTCGATCCCGTCGGCTGCCTCCGCCACGACGTCGATGTCGGGTTGAGTTTCCAGGATCATCTTGAGTCCGCCGCGGACCAGCGCCTGGTCGTCAGCGGTGATAACGGTGATCATCTTGTGGTGCCGGTCAGGGGCAGCCAGACCCGGACAGCGAAGCCGCCGGTCGCGCCGGGTCCGGCCTCGAACCTGCCAGCGTGCAGCGCTACCCGCTCCTTCATCCCAACCAGCCCTCGGCCGGACCGCACCGGCACAGTGGGGCCGTGGCCGGTGTCGAGTACCTCGATGACGACAGCCTCCTCGTCGTAGGTGACAGCGACGGTTGCCTGCGCTGGCCCTGCATGCCGGGCGACGTTGGTGAGTGCCTCCTGGATGATGCGGTAGGCGGAGACGTCGACGCCGGGGGGCAGCGTGGCCGGGGTGCCGGCTATTCGCAGATCGACGGGGAGTCCGGTGCGGCGCAGCGTGTCGATCAGTGTCGGCAGCTGTTGCAGACCGGGTTGTGGTGATGTGGAGGCTGGCTCGCTCTCCTCGCCGAGCACCCCCAGGAGGCAACGCAGCTCGACCAGTGCTTGACGACCGGTCACTTGGATGGCTTCGAGGCTGTCTTTGGCCCGGCCTGGGTCAGAGTCCATCACTTCGCCAGCGGCGCCGGCCTGCAGCACGATGACGCTGACATGGTGGGAGATGATGTCATGGAGCTCTCGAGCGATCCGAGCGCGTTCTTCACTGGCGGCGATCGCGGCTGCGGAGTCGCGCTCGTGTCGGAGGGTGACGGCCTGGTCCAGCAGGTGTGACGCGCGGCGTTCCCGTTGCTCCATTCCGAGCCCGGCGGCCCAGGCGGCGCCGACGATCAAGATGATGAAGATGTACTCGGTGAGCGCGGTCGGATCCTCGATCATCACCTCGCCGCAGCTGGCGAGGAGGACGATCAGCCCGCCGATCACCGCCCGGCGACGGTCGGGATGGTGGCCGGCGGTGTAGGCGGCGATCAAGATGATGATGACGGTCATGAAGTACTCGTTGACCGCCGTGGGCGTGACCCGCAGGAGCGTGACATAGGCGGCAGCGACCAGGGTGACGGTGAGCAGCGGCGCCGGTCGACGGATGGCCAGCGGCAGCGACATTGCCAAGGCCAACAACACCACCGACGGACGCCGTAGCGTCGGATCCTCGATCAGCCAGATCTCGGTTTGAAAGGCCGCCGCCACGACCACGGCCAGCAGGACGTCGCCCCGCGAGATGTGGGTCGGTCCGAGCCTGTCAGCGTCGTGCTGGCTCATGCAGACATTTCAGCACGCGGTGCCGGCTCCGTCGCTGGCGGCTCTGGAGTATTCCACGGCGACGCCGGCATGCGGAGCACTGCGGCCGCCAGCCGTGCGGTGACCACGACGAGCAGACCGTAGACGAGGAAGACCCGCGCTCCTGGCATGACGCCTGCGATGAAGTCGCCGCAGAACATGACGCAGGTGGCGAGGAAGCACCACAGCGGGGCGATCCCGCCGCGCCACAGGGCGAGTGTGAGCACGACGATTCCCACGCTCAACGCGAGCAGCAGCGGGAAGACGAGTAGCAGCACGAGCCCTTCGTTGACCCGGTCCAGCAGAGCAGCCATGGCGTCGACATCCCCTGGCGGCATCGCTGCCAGGAACCCGTTGAACGTCACGAGAGCCGCGTGCCCCAGGGCTCCCAGCGCCACCAGCCCGGCGCCAACGCCGGTCAGTCGTCGCCGGTGGAGCCGGCCGACCCGCCACAGTCCCGCCGTCGCCGGCAGCAGCGCCAAGGTCGAGACGTACACCAATACCGTCGAGGCCAGGAACGCGGTTGGATGCGCACCGACGTCGGCGATGTCGAGCCGGGCGTCACCCAGGTTCCCCTTGGTGGGATCCAGCAGGTCAGCGACCAACAAGGGCACCGAGAAGACCACCAGGGCGACCGCCGTGAACACCTGACCTGCCCCGAACCGAGGTTCCTTTGCCATGAACATCACCCTTCGGTTGTGGAGCCCACCGAGCAGGGCTCCTGCCTCGAACGTAGGGAATGTCCTGTGCGGGCGGTATCCGTCAAAGGTGTCCTAATGGCGCTGGCACTACGACAAAGGTCGTAGCCCTTATCAACGCAGAGGCGGAACCGGCCACATCCCCGGCCTCGGGCAGGCTACTGATTACGCATCGATGTGGTCTGGCTCGCGGCTTCGGATGTTCTGGTTCTGGACGGCGAACCCGAGCCAGGGGATGCCGAGGGCGACCGCGGTCTCGGCGTAGGCGGGGTTGGCCCAGGTGGTCAGCGAGCCAAGGATCGCCGTGACGCCCAGGATGAGTGGCACGCTGGCGAGCAGCAGTGCGGGCCGCCGCAGCGGACGGTGCCTCAGCAGGGCGACACCGAGAGCGCTCGGCAGCAGGAACAGCAACGCGAAGGAAACCCCCAAGGCGGCCGCCACCACGCCAGCTGGTTCGGCCTCGGGCGAGGTCAAAGCCTCGGGCATCAACACGGTCACGATGGTGAACATCAGTGCCAGTCCGCAGAAGTTGGCGGCGGCCAGGCGGCTGGCCCAGCGGGCCACCGGGTTGACGTCGAACACCTCTCGGTTCGTGACCAAGATCGCGGCGGCCACAAGGTAGGCGCCCGCGTGCACGGCGACGATCACGAGTTCGCTGGGTCGGTAGTCCAGAGCCCCCCACAGCACGGCCGTGTCGGAGATCGCGGACCAGACAGCGCCGTGAGGGCGATGGCGACGAGGGCCACGCCCAAGGCGAGTCCTGCTCGGTTGAGTGAGTTCATGTCCGTCACGCTAAGGATTCCGGTGAGCTGACGTCATCGCCCGTAGCGAGGTCTGCTGCGTCAGACCTTTCGGGTAGGGGAGATACATCATCTGGACGACGCTCAGGCTCTCGATCGCCCGGGCTCTGTACCCAACCAGCTCCACCGATCCATCATCAACGTCGCTCGTAATCACCCGTCCGTCCGGATCGTCACCACCAACTATGCCCTCGGATCGCTCCTGCCCCGGATCGCGTGGGGGAATATCCACCTCGCCAAACCACACGAGCGGCACAGTAACTGGCGGTGCCGGGGTCGCGGTCGTCGGCCTGCGCTCATCTTCGTCCTTGGATCCAGGTATCGCCTGCAGTCTGGCCGTGTTGGCGGGTGTTCGCTGTGTGGTCGGGTTTTGGACAAATGGGGGCAACCCCTCGTGCTGGAGCTGGTTCTCATCATCAATTTAGGCTCTCCTGACTGATCCGTGGGTCATGCCCGGCCGGGAAGTACGGGTGGGTGGCCGCCGAGGGTGAGCATGGCGAGGGCGATCAAGGCGTCTGGTGAGTTGAATCCGAAGGCGATTCGGGTGAGGAGTCGGATCTTGGTGTTGACCGATTCGATCCGGCCGTTGGACAGGCCGTGTTCGATGGCGGCCAGGATCGTGGCCCGGTGTTTCACGATCCGTCGTTGCAGCTGAACGAACGCTTCGATGCGGCAGCGGCGGGCCCAGCCGATCCACCGGTCCAACGCGGCGGGTGCCTCGGCGGGGTCGAGACTGAAAACCAACCGGAGTCCTTCCTTCAGCAGGTAGGCCCGGTGCAGCCTGGGGTCGGTCTTGGCGATCCAGGCCAGCTTCGCCTGCTGCCGGCCGGTCAGGTTCTCCGGGTTCTTCCACAACGCATACCGGGCTCCTTTCAGCGCTTTGGCGTGACCGGTCGACCGTCCCGCCCGGCGACGAGTGACCGCGCCGCGGGCGAGATTCCAGGCCTGCCGACGGACCTCGTCCAAGTGCGTCGGTGGCCCACTGCACGACATGGAACGGATCGGCGCAGCGGACGGCCTGCGGGCACTGTTTCGCCACCACGGTGGAGATCCACTCCGCACCGTCAGCGGAGACATGGGTGATCAGCGCGGACCGCTCCGGTCCCAGCTGGTCGAAGAACGAGGCAAGGGTCGCCCCTCGCACTTGTCGCGTCCCGGCTTCGCCCACACCAGCCGACCCGAATCATGGTCGACCACGACCGTGAGGTACTTGTGGTGACGCTTGTAGGAGATCTCATCGATCCCGAGCCGACGCAGACCGGCGAACCGATCCTGGGCGGCGTCGATGTCGGCCCACACCCGGGTGATGATCGCCCCGACGGTTCGCCAGGCAATCCGCATCAACTGCGTGATCGCGGTCTTGGAGCACTGTGTCGCCAACCAGGCGACCTGCTCGTCGAAGCCGCGGGTGTGACCCGCACCGTGCCGGGCCCACGGCACCGCCGCCACGGTGACCCCGTGCTTGACGCATCGAACTCGGGGTGCCTCGGCCTCCAGCCAGACCGGGATCGTGCCCAGGTCCAGGCCCCGCCATCGCCGTCGACCCTCACCGTGGTCATACCGCGATGATCGTTGCCGGCACAGCCCGCACCGTCGGCTCGCGTGCCGTCTCGGTCGCACATGAGCGATCAGGACCCGCTCGACAGGGTCGAAGTCCAGCTCCTCGACGACCGCTTTCTCAACCCCCAACACCCCACGCCATAGGCTGGCGTTCCGCACGCCGTTCTCCGCTCAATGGTTCCTGTTCCTCGACAGCTCAGAAACCTATGCAGAGAACGGCGTGCTCACGTTCCAGGCGCGCCCACCACCCACGGAAGCGTCAGGAGAGCCTCAATTTAGTGGTCCGAGCCCCGAAGATCCGATCTTGAGGCAGGCGTCGCCGGTTGCCTAGAAGCCCACCAGGGTGGGTAATCGGGCTCTTCAGAATCGAGCCGATGGGTCGGTTCCCGACGCCGTGGTCGGGGAAAGGTTGCGGCTGGCTCGGCTTGGTGCATGGTCGAGTTGGTGGGCTCGGCGCACGCCGATACACCCTGGTGCGGGCGAGCCCGTAATCGAGCCGGGCGGTGGAGTCGATGTCACGGATGAGGCGCCGTGAGTTGTTGCCTGCGAGCACGAGGGTGAGATTCTTCTAGTGTCGTGCGCCTTTGATTCGTGCTATAAGTCGTAAGATTGGGGGTATGGCAAGAACGGGGCGCCCCAAAGCTGAGCTGGTGGTCGATGAGTGTGACCGTGAACAGTTGTTGCGCTGGTCTCGGCGGGCGTCTTCGGCGCAGTCGCTGGCGTTGCGGTCCAAGATCATCCTCGGGTGTGCGGACGGACTGGACAACAAAGCCGTTGCGGCGCGGCTGGGTTGCGCCCAGGCCACCGTCGGGAAGTGGCGGGCCCGGTTCATCGACTCCGGGCTGGACGGGTTGAGCGACGACCCGCGGCCCGGTCGGACCCCGACGGTCACTGCTCAGCAGGTCGAGGACGTGATCGTGGCGACGCTGGAGGCGACGCCGAAGAACGCCACGCACTGGTCGCGGGCGAAGATGGCGGAGCGGACCGGGCTGAGCAAGTCCACGATCGGACGGATCTGGAGGACGTTCGAGCTGAAGCCACACCGGACGGACACGTTCAAGCTGTCCAACGATCCACTCTTCGTGGAGAAGGTCTTCGACGTCGTCGGGCTGTACCTGGACCCACCCGAGGGTGCGGTCGTGCTGTGCGTGGACGAGAAATCCCAAGTGCAGGCCCTGGCTCGTTCCCAGCCAGCGTTCCCGATGATGCCGGGGATGCCGGAGAAGCGAACCCACGACTACATCCGGCATGGCGTGACCAGCCTGTTCGCCGCGTTCAACACCGCCGACGGCACCGTGATCAGCTCACTGCACCGACGCCACCGCACGATCGAGTTCAAGAAGTTCCTGACCAAGATCGACGACCAAGTCCCCGACGACCTCGACGTGCACCTGGTCTGCGACAACTACGGCACGCACAAGTCCCCGGCGATCAAGAAGTGGCTCGCCAGCCATCCCCGGTTCCACATGCACCACACCCCGACCTACTCCTCCTGGCTGAACCAGGTCGAACGGTGGTTCGCCTACCTCACCGACGACCTGCTCCGTCGTGGTGACCACCGCAGCGTCCAAGCACTGGAGCGCGACATCCGCGACTGGGCGACAGCCTGGAACGAGAACCCGAAACCCTTCATCTGGACCAAGACCGCCGAGCAGATCCTCGAACGCCTCGGCCGACTAATCCAACGAATCAAGGGCGCAGGACACTAGTGGTCCGTCTGCGATTTGATCTGGTGGAGGGTGTCGCGTCCGCGTTGGACTTTGGCGAGGATGTCGTCGGCGGTGGCTTTCCAGATGAAGGGTCTGGGGTTGGTGTTCCAGTGGTCGGCCCAGGTCGTGATGGCATTGCTGAGTTCAGCGACGCTGGTGAAGGTGCCGCGGCGTAGGCGTCGGTCGGTGAGTTCCTTGAACCAGCGCTCGATGAGGTTGAGCCAAGAGCTTGAGGTCGGAGTGAAGTGGAGGTGCCAACGGCGCCGGTTGCGATGCGAGAGCCATTTCTTGATCTCGGGGGTCGAGTGTGCTGAGAGGTTGTCGAGCACGACGTGGATGCCCAGACCTGAAGGTACCGTCGCGTCGATCTGTTGGAAGAACTTCAACACGTCAGCCCCGGTGTGGCCTTTGTTCAACCCGGTGAGGACTTCACCGGTGCTGATGTTCATGGCGGCGAAGAGGTCGATGGTGCCGTTGCGCTTGTAGTCGTGTGTCATGGTGCCTGCTCGGCCGGCCTTCATCGGTAGCGAGGGCTGGGTTCGGTCCAGGGCTTGGCACTGGGTCTTTTCGTCATAGGAGAACACCACCGCTCGGGCGGGTGGGTTGAGGTAGAGCCCGACGACCTCGACGGGTAGGTGATGTTGGAGGTCCAGACCTGGTTCAGCTGGAGCTGGTCGAAGCGACGCTCAACCAGTCCGATCCCGACGATCCCGTGCTGGTGCATCAGCTTCGCCATGGTCTTGCGGGAGACCCGCCCCCGTCGTCGCGCAGATCGGCCAGGATCCGCGGTGAGCCGTAGACCTCGTCGGAGGCGACGTGGAACCGTTTGATCTTGTCCAGCAGTGTGGCGTGGCGCTGCTACCGGGACGACGGTCCTGCCTGGCGGGCTTGCCGGTCGTAGAAACCTGATCTCGACACCCCGAGCAGTCGGCCATGCGGGTGATCTCGTAGGTGGCCTTCGCCGCCTCCATCAACCGGTAACAGCTCACCGGTTCTGGTTTTCCGTCACGAAGAAGGCCGCGGCTTTTTTCAGAAACTCCCGGTCCATACGAGGTCGGCGACCTCGGTCCGCAGCCGTTCCAGCTCGGCCCGCTCGTCAAGGTCCAGCGCCGGTGGCGGGCTGTCGTCTCGAGCCCGCGCCAGAGCGACCCATCGGAGCAGCAGCTGCTCACGACCCCGATCTCCCGGGCCACGTGCGCGATCGGACGACCGGTGTCGATCACCAGCCGGGCCGCCTCCCGCCGATACGCCGGCGTGTAGGACTTCCGCTTCTTCGAAGCCATGACAGACATCCTCTCCGCGGACCCGAAGGCCCGGTAACAAGGTGCCCTCAAACGGGGTCAACCCCAGACGGACCCCTACGATCCTGAGCGGGTCTACCAGCTGTCGGTCGCCGTCGCTAGCCAGGCCCGAGTTCAGGGTGGGATACTTGTTGCGGACCTGCGCCTCGGCAAATTTCCCGGTCACTGGGAGGAGCGTTCCCGTGACGCCTGGGAAGGGTCCCGCCCAGGGTGGTGCCATGGATGTAACGAGGATGGGCCCGGCGGACGCCGCGCCGTCGACGGTGACTACCGCACGAGTGTCAGGTTCGAAAGCAACGATCGCGCCGAGGCGTCCCGCTGTGAGCCAGGCCGGCCTGGTCCGTGGCTTGCAATGGGCGATCGCGGTGATCGCCGTAGTTGCGGCCATCGTCGGTGCGATTCCGTTCAACGCCGACGGGTCCCACCTGGTGCGGCTGGGCAGGTGGCTGGTCCGTGAGCTCGTCCCCGGAGTCGTCACATTCGCCGTTGTGGGGCTGATCGTGCTGCGGTCGCCGAAGGCGCGGGCGGTGGGGTGGGTGATGTTGTCCAGCGCGGCTGCCTGGGGGCTATCCGTGCTGTGCGCCGGACTCTACATCCAGCCCTACGACTACCGATTCGCGATGAACCCCGATGTCCAGGAGACATCCGGCATTCTCAGCTCGGTCGGGTTCTACCTGATCTTCATCGTGTTGCCCCAGGTCTTCCCCGACGGTTTGCTCCGGGGGTGGCTGTGGCGGAGTCTGCTGGCCGCCCACCTGGTGCTGTCCGTGTTCGCGCAGGGCTACGTCGTGTGGCTCTTCTGGCCGGGAGCCTACCCGAGGCCCTCGAGCTTCGACATCTTCACGCTGGCGGAGAAAGCCAGCAACCTCTGGTGGTACACCGGTGTCGCCGTGGTCACGGCCGTGTTCGTCGCGCGCCTGCGCCGCGGCCCGCGGCTGGCCCGGCAGCAGGTTGCCCCGTTCGCCACCGTGTGGCTGCTGAGTGCCCTAGCGGGGGAGCTTCGCTACCAGGGGCCGGAGGTGCCCGAGTCCATTTTGGCCTACATCACCGACTGGCTGCTGCCGGTCGCCTTCGCCATCGTCATCGGGATCACCGCCACTCAGGTGGGCCTGTGGGACACCCGCCTGGTGGTGCGGCGGTTTGCCGTGTACGCCGTGATGGTCGGCGGGTTGGCGGTGGTGTTCGCCGGGGTCTACTTCGCGATGCTGCTCGCGCTGTCGTCGCGGGCGGTGAACGTGCGATATCGGTGGGTGGCATTGCTGGTGGCGGCGATTGCGATGCTCGCAGCGGAACCGATGCGACGGCGTGCGCGGACTGTGCTGGAGCACCGGCTTCTCGGCGATCGAAGCGAGCCGCTGCGGTCGCTGGCGCGGCTAGACGCTCTGAGCGCGGGGAAGGCCGACGAGCCCGCGATCTATCAGATGATCACCGCCACGGTGGCCGAAGCAGTCCGCGCCCCGGGAGTGAGCCTGGCGCTGCACCAAGCACCGATGATCACCGTTGTCGCCTGCACCGCTGCAGAGCCGGAGGACCCGCTCGTGCTCGCGCTGCTGCACCGCGGCGAGCGTCTCGGCGAGCTCCGGGTGGCGGCCCGGACGCCGGGGGAGCCGTACGGTCGCGGCGACCGCGAGTTGCTCGACCAACTGTCGAGCCAGGCGGCCGCCCTGGTCTACGGACTGCGTCGGGACACCGACATCGACGCCCTGCGTCGGGAGGCGATGGAGGCGCTGGTCGCACAACGCATGGAGCTCGGTCGCGACCTGCACGACGGTCTGGGTCCGCTGCTCGCCGGTGCCGGGCTCACCGCCGACGCGCTGCGCCGTGGGATGTCGGTCGGCTCATCGGACGCCGATGAGGCGGCCCGGCTGGCGGTGCGTCTGCGGACCGCGGCGTCGGAGGTGCGGCGAATCTCCCACGATCTGCAACCGAGCGGGGAACTGCCGCACCTTTCCTCCGTGATCCTCGACTACGCCGGATCGGTCCGGGGACCGGGATCCCCACAGATCGACGTCGTGCTGGGTGACTCCGTCGACGAGCAACTGTCGGCCGCCACCGAGCTCGGCCTCTCCCGGGTTGCGCTTGAGGCGATCACGAATGTGATCCGGCATGCTCACGCCCGCCGGCTCGAGATCTCGCTGAGTCGAGTCGGCGCAGAGTTGGAGCTCACCGTGACCGACGACGGCGTCGGCTTGGCCCAGCCATACGTCTCCGGGATCGGCGTCACCTCGATGCGAAGCCGGGTGCAGGCCCTCGGCGGCACCTTCGAGCTGGCTCGGCGCGACGGCGGCGGCACCGTCCTCATCGCCCGGGTCCCGCTGCCCACTGAGACCGTGAGGACAGTAGTGCCCGCGGCGGAGCCGAGATGATCAAGGTCCTGGTGGTCGATGATCACGCGGTGTTTCGCGAAGGGGTGCGATCCCTACTCGCCCGCGTCGAAGGGATCGAGGTGGTCGGCGAGGCAGCCACCACCGGCGAGGCTATCGAGGCGGCGTCGACACGCGAACCTGACGTGATCCTGATGGACCTCAACATCCCCGGTGGTGGTGGGGAAACGGCGACGGCCGCCATCCTCGCGACCCGGCCGGAGACGGCGGTGCTGATGCTCACCATGTACGACGACGAACCGCACCTTCGCGGCGCACTGCAAGCCGGAGCACGAGGCTACCTAGTCAAGGACGCTGACCCCGAGGCCATCGTCCGGTCCATCTCGGCCGTGCACGACGGCCAGGTGATCTTCAGCCCCGGCGTCGGCGGCCAGGTCATCGCGGCCAGCACCGCGACGCCTGTCGACGGCCGACCGTTCCCGTCGCTGACACCGCGCGAGTACGAGATCTTGGACCGCATCGCCCACGGCCTGCGCAACCACGACATAGCGGTCCGGATGGGCATCAGCGTAAAGACCGTTCAGAACAACGTGTCCGGCATCTTGCTCAAGCTCGGTGCCGTCGACCGCGCCCAACTCGTCGCGCTGGCACGCGACGCTGGCCTAGGTGCCGGCCACTCCGGTCCTAGCGGTCCGGCGACGATTTGATGGCCCGCCGCGGGTACCTTGGTGAGCCTGCGGCCAGCTCCTTGGCCTGCTGGCTGGTGAGCGCTGTGCTGCGGCCCACGATTCTCAGTACGCCCTGGGCGGTGTAGCGGCCCACCCCGGGCAGCGTTGACGCTGCGTACCACATCGTCCACGGTGCGCACCTGAGCGATCAGCGCGGGGGACTTGTCGATCATGGCA
>CAVPPP010000011.1:0-38311 GCA_963707005.1 uncultured Actinomycetota bacterium | reverse complement strand
GGTCGGGCCCTGACCCTGGTTCTTGGACACGCCGAATCCAGCAGATGTTGCTGGGGAAGCGAGATGATCCAGAACCATGGCCCGCAAGAACTATTCCGATGAGTTCCGTCGGCAGGCCGTCGACTTGTACGAGTCCACTCCGGGGGCGACGGTGCGTGGCATCGCCGACGACCTCGGGATCGAGCGCGGCACCCTGCGGCATTGGCTCGATGCGTTCGGGACCGGCAAGAAGACCGCCGCGGACGGCACGTTGACCCGCAGCCCGCTCAGACCCACCGCCCCGCCGGACACGGTCGGTGCGTCGGAGACCCCGGAGCAGGAGGTGTCCCGGCTCCGGGCCCGGGTGAACGAGCTCGAGGCCGAGACCACGAAGCTGGTCACCGAACGCGAGATCCTGCGCCGGGCGGCCAAGTATTTCGCCGGGGAGACGGGCTGGTGAACCGCTTCCAGTTCGTCGCCGACCACCAAGACACCTTCGAGGTGAAGCGGTTGTGTGAGCTCGTCGAGATCGGCCGCTCGTCGTTCTACGCCTGGCTGAAAGGAATCCCGGCACGTCAGCAGCGGGCCGTCGACGATGCGCAGCTCGCCGCACGGATCCGTGCTGTGCATGACACCGACAACACCTGCGGGGCGCCGCGGATCACCGCCGAGCTCAACGACGGCGCCCCGGCTGAGGCACGGGTCAACCACAAACGGGTCGCCCGGGTGATGCGGGAGCACGGCATCGTCGGCTACCGACGCCGCCGCAGAGTCCGCACCACGATCCCCGAACCCAGTGACCAGAAGGTGCCCGACCTGCTGAAACGGGACTTCACCGCCCCGGGGCCGAATCAGCGTTACGTCGGCGACATCACCTACCTGCCCCTGTCCGACGGGGAGAACCTGTATCTGGCCACGGTGATCGACTGCTACTCCCGCCGACTCGTCGGGTGGGCCGTCGCTGACCACATGCGCACCGAGCTGGTCGAAGACGCGCTCTCCGCGGCCCGGGCGACCCGCGGGAGTCTGGCCGGGGCGATCTTCCACTCCGACCACGGCTCGGTCTACACCTCGGCCGCCTACGCCCGCCTCTGCGCCGATCTCGGGGTCATCCAGTCGATGGGTGCGGTCGGGACCAGCGCCGACAACAGCCTCGCCGAAGCGTTCAACGCCACGCTGAAACGCGAGGTCCTGCAAGACCTCACCTGCTGGCCCGACGAAGCCACCTGCCGCCGCCAGGTCTTCCGGTGGCTGGTCCGCTACAACACCCGCCGCCGACACTCCTGGTGCCGCTACCAGTCCCCGATCACCTACGAAACCACGACCGCCGCTACGCTCCCGGTCAGCGGCATAACCCCACCCTGTGTCCAAGAACCGGGGGTAAGGCCCACCGGAACAACGTGGTCGGCGGCGCCTCGGGTGGGTTTGAAGCCACCGCGCCGCCGTGAGGGATCGTGTGCCGTAGACACCTGCAGTACTCGGTGACAGGATCGCCACGAACGGCCTTTTGACGGGCTTGTTCGCGATAACAATCAGGCCTTCGTCACCATCAACGCACCTCCCGCCTGTGCTGAGTCTCGTGATCAGCTTGGCCCTGGGACTCTGCCTCGCCGTGGTCACTGCCCCTTCCAACGCTGCGCGGGATTGAAGCAAGAGTGAACAGCTCAGTCACCAATCTGGCCTCCGCCAACGGCTGAACCGCTCCCCGGATGCAGTGGCGCGGAGCGCCCGGTGCACCGGGTGCCACGATCATCATCGATCCACCCGCCGGTCTCAGACGATCGTCGATTCGGTACGTAAATCATCGATTCGTCGGCGTACGTGTCGTCTCGGACTGTCGCCACAGGTCCGCCGGCAGACGATGCGGGACCTGTTCTCCCGACGAGGGATCGGGTTGTCGATGCTCCGCCGCCGATGAGGGCGTCCGACTTCGCTGTCGACGGGCGTTCTCCTGCGACCTCGACCGACGGGGCGGCCGACCCGGACCTGTCAAATTTCGACGTCGAACACGATCAGGCCTACATCCTGCCCCGGCTGCAGGAGGCGCTCCGGCTGAACCCGGGATGGCGTCGATGGCCGCCCGTGGAGCGCACCCGGCTGGACGAAGGACGCGACTCGATGATCACGGGTCCCTGCTCCGGCCCGCCATCAGGCCTACGCCGACTACTTCGCCCACTTCATCAAGGACTACCACGACGCCGGATCCCCACCCACTACATCTCGATGCAGAACGAGCCGCTGCTGAGCCCGTCGACTCTCCCGGCGTGCGCGTGTTCCCGGACCAGCGGGCACTCGTCGCGGCCACCTCGCTCCCACGCTGCAGCGGCCGGGCTCGAGGACACCAAGATCCTCGGCTATGACCACAACTCGACATCACCGACTACCCGGCGGCGATGTTCTCCGACGGTAAGTCGCCCGCACCTGGCCGGAACGGCCTGGCACTACTACGCCAGTGACGTCGTCGCCCATCCAATCTCGCACAACAACTACCCGCACGCGCCGGCGCTCCAGACCGGTGTTCCAGCGATGACTGGCGGCGCCTGATGACGACCCATCGAGTGACGATCGCCTCGTGATCAGTACCACGTGACTGAGGACAGTCGGTGGTGCTATGGAACCTGGCCTTGATCCTGACCATGGCCGCTCCATCAGAGGCACACCAACTGCCCCGGTGTGGTCGCCGTCGAACAGCGACGGCACCGTGACCAGGAGGCCGACTACTCGGCCCTCGGCCACGCCGGCGAATTCGTGCAGCCGGAAGCGGTCCGGATCGCCTCGTCGCAGCATCAACCACCAATCAGAAAGAGGCGGACCAGGGCTGACGAATACGCCTTCCCCAATCCGAACGGTTCGTCGGTGCTGATCGCGCGCGACGCGACTGGCCGCCGCTGACGTTCACCGTCCGGGTCGAACCAGCACTTCCCGGCCACCTCGGCCGCAGGGGCCGCCGCGACCTACCGATGGACGTCGCCCTAAGTTGAAGCCGGTCACCGACCTCGGCTGGGTCGATCTCGACTCCGGCCGGGGACCCGCGGACGCCGACGACGGCTGACGGCCGCGTCGACGCCGAAGTGGTCGGCGCCCTCGCCCAGGTCAAGGTCGAAAAGCGGTGGCTGGCGTACTCGCTGCCGTACGGAGAGTGCTCGACCGTCAGTCCCAACCAGCGCGTGCCGCGGTCGGGATGGAAGATCGTCGTCGGTTGCAGAGGTGCCGGGCCAACCACTCATCAACATGATCGACGACAACCACGGGACCCACTGGCGCGCGGAACAGGCCAAGCGTCGGCATGACGTCACCGTGACCTCGGTAGTCCGCAGACATTCTCCAAAATCGTGATGGATGCCGAGCCCAGCATCGGCGCCTGCCTCCGCCGCTACACCGTTCAGGTCTCCGACGACGACGACCTCGACCAATGTCGCGATCGGGCCGGGACGGCCAAGCCTAACCGGGGGATCGTGATCGCCCTACCCTCGACCGCGACCGGCATCTGCGTCTGGTCAGTCGAGCGACCTCGAGCGGCTCGTGGTCGATCCACGAGCTCGACCTGCGAACCTCGCCGGATGGCCGATCCAGGGCGCCGGTAACAGGCTCGTGCCAGCCGCCGACGGCTCCCGATGGCACCTGGGTCAGCGGCTGCTACTCCGGCTCACGAACGCCGAGTGCCATCGCCGATCGACGGCTTCGAGTACACCTACCGGCTGCCGCCCACGGCGGCCGTCACGTTCGCCCTACCGGCAGGTCACCGGTCACCAGACCCGGAGCACCAGTTCCCAACCTCGAGCGGCCCGGGCACGGCATCACCCACCGATGACTGATCGAGCCGCGTCACCCCAGCATGACTTCCGCGCCGCCCGTCCGGTCAGACGACGGACGCGGCCGCTGGCGTACCTGGGCGGCGTCAGGGAACGCAAGATCCAGAAGCGGGATGTCGAAGGACGCAGCGTGACCTGTTGCCCGCAGCGGCGTCGCGGAGCACAGTGGGGGAGAGACGTTCTACAGAAGATTCGAACATGCACGCCAACAAGGGCGACCACCTGATAGTCGAGGGCAAGAAGATCGGTACTCAGTCGCGTGAGGGAGAGATCGTCGAGGTACGTGGCCAAGACGGGACGCCGCCGTACGTGGTGCGGTGGACCGACGGTCACGAAGGGCTGACCTACCCGGGTCCCGACGCGCACGTCCTGCCGGAAAAGTAGCATCCGACGGGCTCAGCGACGCCCACCCCGGGCTGCGCTCGGCCGCACCGGTGCACAGAACCCGAGCCACGCTTGACCCTTCGCTGTGGTGCTGGCTCTTGCTTAGTTGCTTCGGTGCAGGGACTCGGGCGACACTCCCTCGTTGGGAGCGGCGTGCTAGGCCTAGCCGGCTGCGATGCACCTTATGCCCTGGTGGACTGACTTCGCTGCGGGCCGGCAATTCCGGATCAGGTCGCCCCAAGTTGTTGCATCATCTCCAGACCGTTGGCTTCGCCCCAGCGTTCGACCACCTGCCCGTGCTCGATCTTAAGGATGTCGATCCCGGTCAGTCGCACAGTCGTGTGCATGGCGTGAATGCCGAGCTAACTCCCCACTGACTGGCCCTGGGCCCACCTCATCAGGCACGGCTGGAACCGGCTCCACGCCCCCTGAACCCGGGCCCCGCCTACCCCACGACCAAGGACCCAGGAGAACCGGCGACCACAGCGCCGCCGACGAGCCACGCCCAAACACCCGACACCACCCACAACAGCCGCCCGAACCCGCCACCAAGATCAACAAGGGTCGAGACGGAACATCGAGGCTAGAGCTCGCTGGTTAGGCTGAAGACATCGATTCGAGCCGTCAGTGCTACTGGATCGATGACTCCATCGCCGACGCAGACGGTGTTGTTCAGCCAGGCGTATTGAGCGTGCTCACTCTCGAACAGGACTGTAAGCTGCTGCCGTCCTACCTGCTCGCCGTCGCGCTCGATGAAGACGGTGCGACCTGTAAGGTCGAAGAGGACTTCGGCATCGTCCGGTGTCGCGATGATTCCCCGGGCGTTCGGAAGCATCGCTCCGTCACCCCGCCGTGTGGGCTGGTTCGACCAGTGGGTTGTGCCGGCCAAGCGCTCGCCGGTCACCAGCCCGTCGCCGATGCCCCAGCCAGTGCCGGCCTCGTTCCCGTACGGGCGGGCGAGGTGGAAGTCCCCGCTGTACCGCAATTCCATCCTGCATAGCCGATTAAGTTTCATGCTGCCTCCATATCAGCCTTTGGTCAGACTATTCCTGAGTAGTTCGACACGCCACGATCCGCACCAGCTGCCAGCGTCCGACGGACAGCCCGCGATGAAGCTGCACCCAGCCCAGCTCCGAGCTGTCCCCGTGGTAGCCGCCAGAGCCCATCACGCGGGTGGTGGCGATACTTCTCGACATCGGACACCGCTATCGACAATCTTGCGCAGAGCGCAGCCGACTCCAGCAAGCACACGGACACCCGGTGGACCCAGGTCCTGCTGAGCCTTGCGCGCACAGGCAAAGGAAACTCCCCTGTGGTGGAGGTGTTTGAGGCCCAACTGCGACGACGTTCGAGTTCTCCACCGACAGCGAGTTGGTCGCGAAGGTCACCGACATGATCGGGTTCTTCTTGCACCCGCCCGAATCCACCGCCGGGCTGTGTGTTGGGAGAAGTCCTAGATCCAGGCGCTGAACCGGACAAGAAGGTCCTACCGATGCAATCCGGCCCTGCTGAGCTCCACAACAGCGGCCACCAGGGCAACCACGAATACGTGCGCAACGGACCCTCGCCCTCGACGGTCGTGTCGATATTGCTCCAACGGTTACGCGTGCGCGTGCCATACAGCGATCGGATCCCCGCGATGTCGTCGGTGGATGGCCATCAGGCTCTCAGACGCCATCAACACCATCCAAGCGCACCCCCTTGGAATGGGCATCTCAACCCATGTCACGGGTCGCGCTTGCGGGCATGACCGCCGTTCCCGCTCGACGGTCGTATTGCGACACGGAACGGCTGTGCTTGTCTTGAGACGTGGGATCCGCGTCGCTCTCCTCAGAGTTGGTGATCGAACTGCTGACCCCGTCGAACTGGCCAGCGTTCACCGATCTGCTCGATCAGGGCGGACCGGCGGGGCGATGCTGGTGCGTCGCGCCGATGGGTATCGATTACCGCCACCGCCCCTCGGCCACCAATCGCGCCACCATGCGGAGAGTCGTGAAGGCCGGTCCGCCGCCCGGGCTGCTGGCGATGCGCGACGAGTTGGCTGTGGGGTGGTGTCGCGGGTTCACCTGCTCGCCATCTGACCGGCCTCGATTTGGCGGCCGAGGTCCGCCCTGGGACAACGCCGGCCGGGGCCGCAGCGGCGAGCGTCGTTCATCTTCTTCGGGCCCGATCTGACCGCCATCCTGGGACACTGAAGTGATCAAGCTCGGCCGCGTCGACATCGACAGGCGTCTACCGCTGGTCACCTGGTGACGTTCGTGCCCTGGTTCCTCTTCGTGCTGCTCGGCGGCCCCTTATGCCGATCAGCGGCGGAACAACCGACCCATCACCGGCACTCTGACCGGCATCACCGCCGTCGGCGTCGTCGCCAACCTTGCCGTCGACGCCGCCCACACTCTGTTCACCCAAAGCCAGGACTGGAGCCCTTGGCGCCATACGCGCCCAGCTCCGTTTGCCCGCCAGTGTCTCCGCGCCCGCCGTCGCTCTCACCGCCTGCCTGCTGATCTTCGTCGTCATCTGGTCCGTGCCGCACCCTCGGCGCCTGCGCCATCCCTGGCCTGCCTACCAGATCCTGCTGCTGCGCTGACCTCCGCTTCGCCGACCAGATGTGTAGGTGCAGAACCCAGGCGGGTTCGAAGCGGCCCTGCGCGGCGCCGCCGCCGCCAAGGTCGAGCGGGACCTGGCACTTCGGTTCTGACCGCGGTCTGCGACGATCTGCGCGGCCGGTGGCCGCGTGCTGGCTGCTAGCATCTCGGTGCGACTGCGGGGTTCGCGTCCGGCTAGGTTCGGATCGAGGAAGGCTCGGTATGGCGACCCGGAACCGCGAGCAGATCATCGTGGCCACCACGTTGACCATGGTGTCGACCGCCCTGATCATGCTGCCGCACGTCGCGAGCGCGGACCCTGGCGCGACTCCGGTCTCTGTACCGAACACCAGCACATCCGCCGCTCCCACGTCGGCCGGTGCGGCATCGGCTGGGCCCACGTCGGCTGAGCCCACCGTTGCGACCTCTAGACCGTCGGCAACTGCGTCGTCAGCGTCTCCGACGAGCCGGCTATCGAGTCGGTCGAGCCGAGCATCTCCACTGGCACCGCGTCGCCAACAAGCGGCTCCTCCGCACCCACGACATCATCGTCGGTGACGCCGGATGCAGCCGAGGAGACTGTCGGGACGCTCGCGGTGACGACGACCTCAGGGGTGCTCCGAGACGCACGAAACGGCGCCCCGATTCGCAGCTCCTGTGTCGGATACCGCACAGCCGCCTCTGCACAGATGAACTCCACCAATGTCGGAGACGACGGCAGGTGGACGTTCCAGACCGACGATGTCGATGGCCCAGTCAGCTTGGCGTTTTACGTGGTGGCCGACTTCAACTGTGCGACGACGGTCGTCGCGAGCGAGTATCTGCCGTCTTGGTATGAGAATCAGCCATTCGTCGATACCAATCCCGTTACCGCCGTCCCCCCTGCCGGCGCGACCCAAGTGGATCCCGGCAGCACCGACATCGTGGCCTGCCTCGCTCCCGGCGAGCTGCCAATCCGATGCGCTGTCCCGACCACCACCCTCTCCGGCCTCGTTGTGTCAGGGGGGCCGGTGCCGATCAGTCAGGCCTGCATCTTCGCTCTCGGGCCGAGCGGTCCGGTCGGTCAGACAGTCACCGGAGACGATGGCCGGTGGACGATCGCCGATCTGCCGATCAATTTCCCCTTCGTCATCGGTGTCATCCCTCCGTTCGACGTCGGCTTCGGCCCCTGCCGGTCCCAGGGCCCCCCGCCGGTGCCGGCTGCCGGCCAGTTGCAGCCTGAGTTCTACGCCGACACGTGGGTGAACCTGGCCGACCAGGCGCTGCTGAGCGACCCATACGGCTGGGGCACGGCCCGCGGCGCCCAAAGCATCACTAACAGCAGATCCGGCATCGACGTGTGTCTGACCACCGATCCCGGAACCGTCGTACCCCGGCCGTCGTGCGATGGAGCAACGACGACACCCCAGCCGACAGACACCCCGTTCCCGACCCCAACCGTCGCTACGGAGCCGGCATCCAACCCTCCGACAGCCGAAGCCGATCCAGCGTCGGGCGACGGCACGAGTCTGGCGAACACCGGCGGTCCGTCGGCGTTGCTGCTCGCCCTGGCCGCCGGGCTGCTGGCCCTAGGCATCAGCCTCCTCCACCGCTCCCACGCCCGAAGCCGCTGAAACTCCTCGGAGTTCACAATTGGTGAACCCGGCCATCCGCACAGAGGCTGCTCGCCCATGTGTTGCCGAATAAGATCACGCCAGGCACGCGACGCCACGACTACGGACGTAACTGCGAGCGGACGACCCACTGGTCAACAAGGTGATTGGAAAGATCAAGAAGGACGTGGGTCCGCCTACGGCGACCAGTTGTCGGAGCGTTGTCTTTTTGCGTCATGAACCTGGCCGCCCGGAGTGGCGCAGTTCACGATCAACCCATTCCGAGAGCTCGAACGCCTTGAGGTCACGGTCAAGAAGACTGCTTGAACCTTGCTCGGCCGGGATCGCCGCTTGGCTGCGGTTGCCGTCATCCGACGAAACGGCTCGGCGCGGAGATCCGCCTCTCTGCGCTCGTCATGATCCACCAAGACGCCGTTTGCGACGGGCCCATTCGCAGACATTAGGGCCGCCTATCGGACAGCGATGATCAAGAGTGGGTGTCGTTTGCGGTGGCGGGGGAGAGCTGGCGCGTGTCTGTCCAACCGGTCGGATCTGGTTGCTCTCCTGGAGCCTTTGGGCTTTGGCGTCAGGGGCAAGGCGATGCGGCGGACTCTGGTCGGCCGATGTCGCCTCGCTGCTGGACCCTGCGGGTCGACGTCAGGCGTATGGGTCGGTGATTTCTCGCAGGCTGACGTGGATTTGCTCCAGCTGACGTTGTGTGTTGGCGTAGCGTCAGAACGTGCCCACAACAGTACGCAGGACATACTTCATGTTGATGGTGGTCGACATGGATCGCGCCTTGCATTTCTACGTTGACGCCTTCGCTGCAACCGTCTCCTTGCACACCCCGTACTGGAGCGAACTGGTCGTGGCAGGCGCGACCGTGGCGCTCCACCCGGGCCGGACTGGCGGTGATCGCGACACCGGTCTGGGCTTCGAGGTCGACGACCTCGACGCGGCCTCGGAAACCGCCGTCTCACGTGGCGGCCGCGTCGCCGACCCACCCAGCGAACGGCCTGGCGAACGCATCCGAATCGCCCAGCTCGTCGACACCGAGGGCAACATCATCTCGGTCGCGGAACCCACTCGCTGACACTGCCCGCCCCGGGGCGACACACGAACCGGAAGTCCAAGGGGGACAGCGCCGATGCCACATGAGTTCCCACGACACCGGGGACGCATCTGCTCTCTCCGTCAAAGGTAACAGCAGCGCTCGCGTGGCCTGCGCACCGAGATCATCGCCGGCCGCCTGTTGGCCCTTCGACGGTTCCAGCGGTTCACCGCCGATTGGCCGTGGGTGTGGTCGGCCCGTGGACTTGGAGGAGTTCACTTCTGATCTCCGCGCTCTCCCGCCTGGTCAACCGCTACGGACGCGTCGATCTGCTCCTGCTCGACGAGCTCGGCTACCTCCAACTCGACCGCCGCGGGGCCGAACTGCTGTGGCTCTCCTCGGGCTTTTGTGGGTGCTGAGGGCCTGGCCGGAGTGACGTTTCCGCTTGTGTGGTTGAGTTTCAGCGTGTCTTGAACGTGGAAGTGACGCGCACGCGTGAGGCCGGTCTAGGTTCGGTGTTGCTGAGACAACCAACCCCATCGAGAGGCGTCACGCGTGCGCGTCACCACCCTATTCAACCGTGTCCTGGGCCTGGCCGGGGCCACCATCGGCGCCGTCGAGTGGTCCGACGACGGACTGGTCGTCGACCTCGTCCCACGCCGACGGGTCCACCGGTGCCCGTGCGGGTTCACCACCACCGGCCGCTACGACTGGACCAGCCGGACCTGGCGACACCTCGACCTGGCCACCGTCCGGGTCTGGCTACGAGCGAAGCTGGCCCGGATCTGGTGCCCGGTCTGTCGGCGAGTCGTCACCGAGGACGTGTCCTGGGCCCGGCCCCGGTCACGGTTCAGCCGGGACTTCGAAGACGTCGTGGCCTGGCTCGCGCAGCGGATGGACAAGACCGGCCTGGCCCGGTTCCTCCGCACCTCCTGGGAGAGCGTCACCACGATCCTGGCCCGGGTCGTGGCCGACCACCTCGACGACTCCCGACTGAACGGGCTCTACCGGATCGGTGTCGATGAGATCTCCTACCGTCGCGGCCACAAGTACCTGACCGTGGTCGTCGACCACGACAGCGGCAAGGTGGTGTGGGTCGGCCAGGGCCGCTCCGCAGCGACCCTCCACCAGTTCTACGACCACCTCGGTCCCGACCGGACCGCGACGCTGGAGGCGGTCACCATGGACGCCTCCGTCGCCTACATCTCCGCGACCGAGTCCCACGCCCCCGACGCAGCGATCTGCATGGACGGCTTCCACGTCATCGCCTGGGCCAACGAAGCCGTCGACAGAACCCTCGCCAACGCCCGGGTCGCGGAGCTGAAAGACCGATTCCGTGCCACCAACGGAACCCAGGCCTGGCGCCAAACCCGCACCGTGCTCCGCTACGCCCACGAGAAGCTGACCCGCCAGCACCGCACGATCCTGGCTGTGCTCCGCCGCGAACGAGCCGAGCTGTTTTGCGCCTGGACCCTGAAAGAGGAACTCCGAGACCTCTACCGGATCGTGGAACCACGCCACGCCGCCGACTACCTGACCCAATGGATCCGACGGGCCCGACGATCACACATTCCCTCGATGATGGTCCTGGCCGACAAAGTCGCCCGCGTCTTCGACAGCATCATCGCCAGTATCACCCGGGGTCTGTCCAACGGACGCAGCGAGGGCACCAACACCAAGATCAGAGCCATCCAACGCCGCGGTTACGGCTACCACGGACCCGACGCACTCGCCGCCATGATCTACCTCTGCTGCGCCGGTATCAAGATCAAATTACCCACAGAACCCTGAGGAGAGCCACTGCTGTTCGAAGTCCTCACCGAGCGTGAAGAGAAGAACAGCATCGCGATCGCCTCCAACGAACCGTTCTCCGGCTGGACGAAGACGTTCACCGACCCCCGACTCTGCGCCGCCATCGTCGACCGCCTCACCTTCAACGGCCACATCATCGAGACCGGCACCACCAGTTACCGCCTCGCCCACGCCAGAGCCAGCCGATCCGCTCAGACACAGTGAGCCCCGGGGCCAAATCAAACCGTCACGCCGGGGCCAACTGAACTTGACACAGCCACATTGTCGGCGCGGACGATCCTCGGAACCTCTTTCGAGCAAGCCGAGGCGATGCAATCGGGTCGGTCATCCTCCCTGGCGAGGTGGAGGCCGTCAGTAATCAGGTGGCCGTGTAGGCAAGCGCGGATCGCACGACCTGGCGAACCCATGGACATAGGCGCCAGGTGTAGACGCAACTCCTTCTACAGCCCCAGCGCGGTGGCGGCGTTGTCGTCCCAGGCGGTGTCGACGCGGATGTAGGTGCCGACGGTGTGCAGCGACCGGTGCCGGGTCTGGTGGGCGATGGCGCGGTCGGAGGCGCCGCGGGCGTGGGCGTAGGTGACGAACCCGGCCCGGAGACTGTGGGCTGAGTAGCCGCCGTCCCCATCTTCGTCGACCAGCCCGGCGCGGACCACGGCCGTCTGGATGATCGTGTTGACCGCGACGGCGCTGAGCCGCCGGTCGAGGGCTCGGTTGCCGTTGCTGACGGGCCGGAACAGGGGCCCGTCGGTGATGCTGGCGGCCTCGAGCCAGGTCTGGACGGCGGTGACAGATCGGCCAGGAGAAGAAGAAGAAGAAGAAGAAGAAGAAGAAGAAGAAGAAGAAGAAGAAGAAGAAGAAGAAGAAGAAAAAAAAAAAAAGAAGAAGAAGAAGAAGAAGAAGAAGAAGAAGAAGAAGAAGAAGAAGAAGAAGAAGAAGAAGAAGAAGAAGGAGATGCAAAACCTGGTGCAAGCTTCGAAATCCTCGCGACCACACCCGCTCATGGTGCTGAGGACCTTGCGCGTGCAGGGACCGGAGTAGGGTGGCGCGCTCAGTGCCCGCTATCACCGGCGGGTCGCGCCTGACGTTGTGCTGTCGGCGCCGGCTGGAGCCTTCAGTCGAACAGGTCGCCTGCTGCACCGAGGTTGGCCGGCGTAGCCGGCCTCGTCGGCGTTGCGCAGGCGGCTCGGCGGCGGGCTGGCGATCGGCGGCGAGGCGGTGGTCGGCTGCAGCTGGTCGGGCATGACCCCACCCTAGCGATTGTTAGTATCGATTCTGTTGATTATCGTCAGTAATGCGAGCAGCGGCCAATTGGCCCCGATGTGCTCGAATCGAAGCCGTCCGGCGCTCGACGGCGATGGCCCGCCTAGTGAGAGCCGCTTCCGCGTCGACGTCATCCGATGAACGATTCATGCATCAGATGAGACAGATCGGCCGAGTGACCGATGGCCGCCGACGCCTCTGAGGTGTAGCGGGCCAGTGAGGCCCGTGATCGTCACCGTAAGGGGACCGTCAACCGGCACGCTCATCCTCAGCCTCAGCCACCTGAATCGGTTCGGGCGTCGACTTCATCACCATGAACCTGACCGTCGTTGTCCCTGGCGATCAACTGGTCAAGCTCGGCTTGGGCCGAGACCAGCCAGGTACCACTGAGGACATCTCCTGGTCGGGCGAGGAGGTAGGCGCCACCGGGGCCGACTGATCGGCAGCCGGTCACCAGTGCACACAACAAGGTCTCCCGCGGGATACCGGGCTGGTCGAAGAGAGCAGCGATGTCATCGGGCTGCCAGTCCTGACGGACGTGATGGATCGCTGACACGATCGTCGTGATCGGGTCAGCGAAAAGTTCGGGCTCGCCGCTTCCAGCCACCCGAACCTCCTCCCCATATTGAGCATCGTCCTCAGGGGCGCTGCTTTTCGGTCGGGTTCAGCTGTGGTCGAAGGGTTTGCCGGGTTGGGGTGGTCGGCCGGTGGCCCGAACGATGAACTCGGCGGCCACGTCGTGGAGCTTCTGCTGGCTGCTTTGGGATCGCCGGCGGAGCAGGTCGAACGCCTGGTCGGCGGTGCAGCGTTGCTGGCCCATCAGGATGCCCATGGCCTGGTCGATGACAGCCCGCGACGTCAGGGCCTGCTCAAGCTGGTCGAGGAGCTCCTGGTCGGCAGCCCTGGTCAAATTGAGCTGGAGTGCGCCGGAGGCTTGGGCGGCGAACAGCTCACACCGGTGCCGCACCGCGGTGGTGAAGATGCCGGGGGCGAACCCGTACAGGTTCAACGCCCCGACCGGGCCCCCGTTGGCGGTCAACGGCAGGCTGAGCGAGCACTCCAGCCCGTGCGTGCGGGCCCGGGCCCGGTAGGTGGGCCAGCGGGTGTCCTTGTCGAGATCAGCCATCAGCACCTGATCACCGGTGGCCAACGTATGCAGACACGGACCGTCGCCCAGGTCGTACTGGGTCTCATCCAAGGCGGTGGCCCGGTCGTCGCTGGAGGCGACAGTCAGGGGATGTCCGTCGCGGCGGGCGGTGATCCCGCACGACAGCGACTGGTCCGCGGCGGTGGTCGCCAGTCCGGCCAGGCGTTGCAGGAACGGCTGGATGCCGCTGGAGACCAGCAGCAGCGACTGCAGCCGTTGGAAGACGTCAACAAGATCGGGGGAGGTGGCGGGGGCCATGGTGATCTGTCCATCCAGCCGAGCACTGATCGGCCTGTGGTGTTCACCGGAAGCGACACGACCTTGACCAGCCCTGCCTGCGGGACCCGCGGCACTCTCCACCGTACGCGCCCCACCAGGGGGTACTGAACCTCAACTCGGTTTGGGCCCGCTCGCCGGGGGAACTGGTGAAGACAGGTGATCGGTCGGGGCCGGTCCTGACGGGTTGCCAGGTTCGTCGGTCCTACAGCGCGGCCGACGAGCCGCACCCCCCGTGCGATTCCGAGACGTTGCCCCCGACGCCGTGTGCGTCTCTTTGGGGTCGGTCACACTGGATCCACGAGCACTGATCGGCCGGCCGGTCAGCTGTGCCAGGTGCAGACGTTCGGAAAACAGCGTCTGCGGCCGGGACGGCTCCTGGTCGCGGTCGATTTCTGGTCCCGACCAGGGGTCACCTCCGGCCGAGCTGGCCTATCCTTGACGCTGGTTGGGGATGCAGCCGGCGCTGCCTCCTGCGCGCGACGCTCCCCACACCCAAGGGATGTCCGTGACCACTCCCGTCATCGCTATCGCTCCTGACCCGGCAACGCCCTCCCACACCGACAACGGCCATGTCGCTGCCGGCCATGGACATCGCCTACCCAGGGCCGCGGATGATCACCACCACGCACCCACGGCCCCTGCGGACGCAGCCGGTGAGGTTGCCGCGTTGAGGGTGGAGAACGCGAACCTGCGAGCCAAATTGGCGAGTTTGCCCGTGATCGAGCAGGCCAAAGGCATCCTGATGAGCCGCTACCAGATCAGCGCCGACGCAGCTTTCAACCTGCTCTGCCGCTGGTCCTCCCACACCAACCTCAAGCTCCGCGACATCAGCGAACGCCTGGTCGACGCCGCCAGTCGAGTCTCCACCGCGACCATTCCAACAGGCCACGCCGGCGAGGAGGAACTTGCGAATCTGGACAGGCTGGTTGCTGCAGCGCACGATCACCACGCCCGAATGGCAGCAACGCAGCCCTGCCGGGTCGATCTCCGGTGACTGGCTTCAACTGGCGCCACGATGCGGCTTGCTTCAGTGAGGACCCGGAGCTGTTCTTCCCGGTCGGTACTGTCGGGCCCGCTACGGCAGCCCAACTCGACCGCGCCCGTCAGGTGTGTGCGCGATGTGTGGTCCGTTTGGACTGCCTGCAGTGGGCTTTGGACGCCGGAATGAACCACGGCGTGTGGGGCGGGCTCGATGAACAGCAACGCCGAGCCTTGAAGATCCGGGGTCGACGCACCAGTCAGAACCGTTGACCATCGCCCCAGTGGCCGGTTCGTCTCACCTGCCCCTTGCTAATCGGCAGAGCTCAGCCAGTCCAGTCCAGTCGTTCATAGTCGCCAGATGTCGTCCGTCCTCCGACAACAGGCCCGCTGAGCAGAACCGCACTGCACCTAGGCTCAGCCGGATTCTCGTAAGACCCGCACGGGAAAATGCCCGGTCAAAGGGGTTCATGTGAGAATGGGATCTGCGACTCAACTCCTGATCGGCTATGCGCGAGTCTCCACCGTCAATCAGGACCTGGCATCCCAACGGGCTGGCCTCGCCGCCCTCGGCGTCGAGGAGAAGCGGGTCTACGTCGACCACGGCCTGACCGGTACGAACCGTGAACGCCCCGGAGCCCGCGAAGCCCTCGCCGACCGAGGCGTCCGGCTCAACGTCGGCGGCTCGGTCCACGACCCCACCGATCCGATTGGCCGGTTGCTGTTCACCGTGCTGTCGCTGATCGCCGAGTTCGAGGCCGCCCTCGCCCGGGCACGCACCCGCGAAGGACTCGCCGTCGCGAAGGCCAAGGGCAGGCTGCGCGGGAAGCCGCCCAAGCTCAAGCCCACTCAGGAAGCGCACCTCGTCAAGCTCTGGCAAGGTGGCGAGCATTCAACGTGCGAACTGGCCGAGCTGTTCTCCGTCAGCCGCGCGACGGTGTACCGCGCGATCCAGCGCGGTGGTGCCGGCACGCCTGACAAAGCCACCTGAAGCCGAAGGGGCGGTCGACGTCTACTCGTCGGTCGGAGCTTTCGCCTCTCTCGAATAGGTGCCGTTACCAGTAATAGAGAGGGCCGATTTCATCTGCTGCAAGGTGACGCATTCTTGGGCTAAGCGTCTCCACTGGGAGTGTCGCGAGCCACATCTGAGCTGACCTGCAGACAGTGGCGCCGGCACCCTTCCGGAAGAGTGTCCCTGACTTGGGACGATGCAGGCTGATTGCGGGATGCGCATTTTACGGCCCCCGCACGACCCAAATGGTGACCTCGCGGTGAGCTGAGCCTGGGCTCCCGGGGTGCCACGGCTGACGCTGCTCTGTCCACCTCGGGCGTGGGCCCTGATGGATGTCTCCGTACCGCGAAAGTCACGAGCTCGCTGTGCTCGACATCGGGCGTTCAGCTTGCGTCGAGATCGACGAGCCTAGACGCCGGTTGATGACCTGACGGGCGACGTTCAGGACGGCGGGATCGTCGTAGAGGACGAACTTGGTGTCAGCGCCCAGCAGGATGGAGTGCAGTTCGAAGGCCAGCCAGCTTGGGTTCTCGTCGGCGGCCAGTTCATGTTGTTCCATAGCGGTGGCGGCGAAGGAACGCAACAGTTCGGTGAAGTCGGACTGGATTCCAGCTATTCGATCCTTGACCGGTCCGGGGCGCGTGCCCATCTCCATCGAGGTGGCTGCGAAGAAGCACCCACCAGGGAAGACGCGGCGCTCCACGTAGCTGAAGAACGCCTCGCACGCCGCAGCCAGCTGGCCAAGTCCCGGAGGGGCCGCCAGCGCCGGCTGAAGGACCTCGTCGGTGAGGATCCGCTCGGCTTCGGCCACCGTGGCCAGTTGAAGTTCCTCCTTCGAGCCGAAATGTGCATACAAGCCGCTCTTGCTGATGCCGATCGCCGCGGCGAGCGTCCCTATTGAGAGACCTTCGAGCCCGTCAACAGTTGCCAGCGATGCGGCGGCACGCAGGATCGCGCTCCGGGTGCGCTCGCCGTCCGCTCGTGGCCGGCGCTTCGGGCGTCCAAGTGCAGCCGCAGACGAAAGCATGTTGACAAATTAGCACGATCGGTCGTACTTTTAAAAGCACGACCGATCGTGCTGATTCGTCGATCCGAGACGTCGGATCCCTTGTCAGGAGTGCCCCTTCAGCCGGTACATCGTCCGATCAACTGACCCTTCCATCACCCGCGTCCTGAAGGAGATCCCATGAACATTCTGCGCATCGCCATAGCAGCGACCGCGTTGACCGCCGGAGCTGTCGTCGGAGGGTCCACCACAGCCACCCCGGCCGAGGCGGCAACCCCGGTTCCGATCCAGTACGTCACGCGCACTGTCGAACAGTTGCCGGGCCACGCCGACTTCCTGCTCGGCACCGTCGCGTGCCCGGCCGGCACCTTCGTCGTCTCAGCAGGTGCGGACCATGGCGTACTGGGAAGTCTCTCCCCAATCCGGGACAGCCGGACCTCGCCCAATTTGGCGAACAACACCGCAGTGCTGGTCACCGGTCAGGGCACCGCCGACTACGCCGGCGGACCCAAGTACCTCAACGTCACGGCCGGCTGCGCGCCGGCGGCACGGTTGACCGGTGCAGTCTCGCGACAGGTCGTCCTGCCGCCCAACACCTTTCCCGCGCGCCACGCCATCGTGACCTGTCCGTCGGGGACCAGAGCCTTCGGCGGTGGTGCCTACGCTCTTGGCCCGGACAACCGGTACGCGCCGTACGGCTTCATGAACATCAACAGCGTGACGTCTGACGGCACCGGCTGGGAGTTCAACAGTGTGATGCAGGGCCCAGCCACAGTGGACCGGCTGGTCGTGACCACGCAGTGCGCGGCACTGACCGGCTCCTACCGAAGCGAGTCTCCCAGCGTTGACGCGCCGAAGCCACCGACTGACTTCGGGACGTTTCCACACACCACGGCAACCTGCTTTTCCGGCTACACGGCTCTATCCGGAGGCGTGATCTGGGGACCCAACAACTCCGGCACGTATGGGACCGTCCGTCAGGTCACCATGTTCAACACTCCTGGAGGTAGCGCCGGGACCTATGTGGAGGGCTACGGCTCCCGCTTGATCGCTCGCACCGTGTGCGTGCCACCAACGGGCTTGTGAGCCAGTCGGTCGAGCGGCAAGCGTCGTCAATGGATGAATGGGGATCCTGCCCGCCGCGGACGCGGCCGGTTGCCACACAGCCAATGGAGGGCACATGGTCGAAGCCGCCCAAGCCGTAATGAGGCTCTTCGCGATTGAGGGTGTAGAGGTCAGCGCGTCGTTGGCTGGGTAAGGGTCGAGGTCTCCCGAGGATGGAAGTTCTCACACTGACCATCCGGAAGACCTCGACGGTGACTGACGCTACCCCTGATGCCGGTTTCGGCAGCCCTGACCTGACCCTGTTCTGCCGCCTGGACGAGCTCGGGCTCGTCGTGACCGGCCAACGCCTCGAACACGATCGTGCGGTGTTGGCTTGTCGGGTCGTCGAGGCGGACGACTGGTGCCACCGCTGCGGCTGCCAGGGCGTCTCGCGCGGCACTGTCATCCGGCAGTTGGCACACGAGCCGTTCGGCTGGCGACCCACCACTCTGCATGTCACGGTCCGCCGCTACCGCTGCGCCGAGTGCGCGCACGTGTGGCGGCAAGACACCAGCCGGGCGGCGGAGCCGCGGGCGAAGCTGTCCCGCCGCGGGCTGCGCTGGGCCCTGGAGGGCCTGGTGGTGCAGCACCTCACCGTGGCCCGGGTCGCCGATGGACTCGGCGTCTCCTGCCGTTGCTGGCCGGACTGATCTGGCCGCTGGCACCGCGATACGGCGGTACCGGGGCAGGGGCGGTAGTGGTGGTGGGGGAAGAGGTCACGACGTCCCTCCGGAACTGGGAACTTGGTGCGCAGATGAGCAGCGCTGGCTGTGTCCTCAACCGGGTCGATTATAGCGAAAAGCCGCCGGGAGGGTCCTGGTCTGGCACCAAAGTTGATGCGACCCGGAGCCTCCCGGCCGCAGACGCTGCTGTCCGAACGTCTGCTCCTGGTGCGCGTGACCGACCGGCCGATCAGCGCCCGTAGCTTCAGTGTGGTCGATCTATGAGCGGCGCTGCACCGGGTGCGGTTCATCGGCGACGCTGTTGGATCGGCGAACCGGGCGACCCACCGATATCGGTATGGCCGATCACCTGCCTTCATTGTTTCCCCCTACGGACTGGCCGACACTGCTACCGGCCGGCAACTGTCTGTGCTCCGGGCACGGTAGGTAGTGCCGCGGGTCCCGCAGGCGGGGCTGGTCAAGGCCGTGTCGCTTCCGGTGAACACCACAGGTCGATCAGTGCTCGGCTGGATGGACAGATCGCCGTAGCATCAGCGGAACCAGTGGGGTTCCACACGGAGAGCGGGGGTGAATGAGATGACGCAGGGTCGAGCAGGCACGGGTGGGCGGGGGCAGCCCTCCACCTCCGACACCGGGACCGCCGTGGTCGACGAGGTCGCCGAAACACTGGCCACGCTGGCCCGTGAGCTGGAGGAACACGACGACCCCGACGCGGTGCTCAGAGCGATCGTGGCCGCCGCGGTGGCGATCATCCCCGGCGCCGAGGAAGGGTCGATCAGTGTCGTCTTCGGCCGACGGCGCATCATCTCCGAAGCGCCGACCTGCGACTTCCCCCGCCTGGTCGACGCCATCCAGGAAGAGGTCCAGCAAGGACCGTGCCTGGACGCCGCCTACCAGCACCAGACCGTCCGCATCCCTGACATGACGACCGAGCAACGTTGGCCCCTGTTTGCCGCTCGAGCCGCGGAGCTGGGTGCGGGCAGCATGCTGGCGCTGCAGCTGTACGTCGAGGGCGACGATCTCGGCGCCCTGAACCTGTTCTCCCGCACCCCGGGGGCGTTCACCGACGAGTCCGAACAGGTAGGTCTGCTGGTTGCCGCGCACGCCGCGGTCGCCTACATCAGCACCCGCAAACAGACTGACGCCGCCCGCGCCCTCATCAACCGGGACCTGATCGGACAGGCCAAAGGAATGTTGATGGAGCGCTACCGGATCACCGCCGATCGGGCGTTCCTGCTCCTCACCCGGATCAGCCAGAACAGCAACCGCAAACTTCACCAGGTCGCCACCGAACTGGTCGAGACCGGCACCATCCGCGGTGCCCTACCCCCGGCACCGCGGGAAGCCATAACCCGAAGGCCGGTCTGACGGCTCGGGTTTGAACCACCAGACCTAGCCCAACCAAGTCTCCGGAGACCCGCTCGGGCATGCCTTGTAAGTACCCGACTGGGCAATCTGAAACAAACTGGGGTGATCACCCCAGACTCAGAGCATTTGCACTGCGACGCTGCCTAAAAAGAAATCAACTGAGTTTGACCTCCGAGTTTGCACTTCAGGCAGGCCGAGCCGCAGCCCGTCATGGGGGGACTGAAACGTCAATGAACTGGCGTAGCCCCGACTATGAGTGGCATATGGCGGCCTATCGGACTGTGTCGTCGGTGTCCGTCGTCGTGGCATTGCGTCAGCAGCAGCCCGAGCATGTCGTCGGTCTGGTTGAGTCCAGCTGGTCTGTTCCGCCGCGCGGTGATGATGTCGGCAACGACATGGCGGAGCTCGGCCAAGCCGTGAGCCAGCTGGCGGTTTGCCCGGGTCGGGGATCCACGTCGGCACGGCATGGGGTGCCAGCCCGCGGCGGAGGAGCTCGTCGTTGACTGACTTGAACTTCGTGATCTGAGGGATGGCGGTGCTCATGTCGGCACCGAACAAGATGCGGCCGATGATCCGCGAGGTGAGGTCGATCGTCTCCGCATGCGCGTCCACGGTCAGCCCGCTTCGACTGGTTCCTTGCGACGGTGTCTACGGTCCTTGATCGGGACCAAGTCTGTCGAGGGTGAGTACACCGGGGATCTCGAGATGCTCGGGTAGAGCGATGCCTCGGGCGAAGTCCGCCCACAGCGCTCGGACGGCCGAGCCCGCCTGTTCGATCTCCTCCCAGCTGGCACCGGCGAGCATGGCCGCATCACTCCAGAACTCTTCGGTGCCGAAGAGGAGCGCAACGTCGATGCCGTGCGTGCTGCCGAAACGGTTCCCGGCGGCGGACCAGGTCAGCAGGTAGCGGTGGGCGGTGCCTCCGGCTTGGGCATGTCGTCGAGCGAACTGGTCGGTGGCTGCACCGTAGACCGCCGCGGTGGTGCGCCGAACGATCGCTCGGGTGAGAGCCTGGCCGACAAGTGGCCACCGGCTCAACGCGGCGATCAGTGGAACGGTGGAGATGAAGAAGGAGGTCTCGTCGGTGTTGGTACCGATCAGTACAGGAATGCCGGCGGCCTTGTCCAAAGCGCTCTCGACCTGATCTTCCGGGGGAAGTGGCGGCCGCCCATATTGGACGCCGAACGGCATGCCTCCTCGTAGGCCGAACCGCGCTGATGCGCGAAGCACGCGTTGTTGGCGGGTCAGGATTTCTGCTGCCGACATTTCGGCAGCGAGGTTGCGGGCGCCGCGGATCATCGCCGCGGTCATTCGTCGGCGTCCGGTGCGGATGCCCAGCGGAGCGCTCTGAATGATGGCCCGCCGGAACAGGTGCTCCCCGGTCGCTGAGGCCATCAAGTGCACTAGAGCATCGGCGCCGGCCGACTCACCGAAGGCGGTGATGTTGTCCGGGTCGCCTGAGAACGCCGCGATGTTGCGTCGCACCCAACGAAATGCTTCTCGTTGATCGAGGAGCCCGAGGTTTGCCGGCCGATCGTTGTCGCCGAGATAGCCGAACAAGCCGAGCCGGTAGGTGACAGCGACCGCAACGACCCGCTGTTCGGCCACCAGACCAGCCGGGTCGGTGAGCGAGGAGTCGCCCGCGCCAGTGACGTAGGAGCCGCCGTGGATCCACACCATCACCGGAAGCCGCTCATCTGGCCGCGCGTCCATGGGCATGGTGATCGACAGGCGTTGGCAGTGCTCGTCCTGGCCCAGGTTGTCCAGGCCGTCGCCACCGCACATGTAGTCGATCAGTTGGCTTCTGTTCTGCGGACAGGCGGGCGACCATGTCGTCGCGGCATAAGCCTCCGTCCAGTCTGGAACAGCATGGGGAGCACGAAATCGCTCGGCGGTCGCGTACGGGATTCCCGTCGCTCGCCGGACCGACTCGTCGACCCATCCCTGAATCGGTCCGACGGGCGGGCGGTAGATCGGGGCGTTCTGTCGAGCCGTCACCGTCATCCTCTCCTCGTCAAGCGCGCTGCCACCGGGGATGGGGGACAGTCACTGTAAGTCACCACAACCTTCCAGCCGTTCATGCCCGACCTTCGTTCGGGTTGGTGGACGGGAGGTCCAGCTTTCGCTTTGGTCCGCTAGCAGAGGTTAGTGGCGAGTCGGGCGGACTTTTCGTGCCGTTTCCATCTCCGGCGCGTGCCCCGGTGTCAGGGAAGATGTGTGTTTTGGATGGGCTTGGCTGATGCTGGCCGGTGTGGCCACGCGCCCTGCAGCTGACATGGCGCTGTTGGTACGGATGGAGTCGGCGTTCTTTGACCGACACCCCGGTCCACGCCGCCCTCGGCGGCGGCGCCGCGGTGTCGTCGCCACCTGGTGGAAAACCGGTCAAAGCTGGGATCGCCTCGATCCTGATGATGCGTCGCCGATGGTTCGAGTAGACCGATGCCGTCTTCGACGAGACCTCTGGCGCAGTGGATCTCTCGGGCCGTCCTTGCTGGGATCGCGTTCACTGCGTTCGCGCTCAGTCGAAGGATCAGGTGCCCGGTCGGTTGATCGTGACCCGCATCCCTGGCTTCCGCGCTGAGAGGAATCGCCCTGCCGGGCAGGACGGGCTGTTCGACGTGTGACCACGCGTTCTTCACCACCACCGATCCGGTGGTCCTCGGTCTCTCGAATAACTCGACCAGATCTGGCGCCACCGTGACTGGGACGGCGGGCCCTACGCTGAGCAAGACGACTCCCAGCGAAGGGAGTTCCAGGCCATCGAGGGTGAAGTGATGAGGCGGTTCGGGTCGCTGCGGGTTCGGCGGTGGACGGGTGCACTGGCCGGTTGCTGCGTGGTCATCGCCTGTTCGGCGCAACCGGACCCGCCAAAGACACGAGTCGAGTCGTCGAGCTCGACTCCTGCGCAGCAGTCGCCGTCGACCTCGCTGTCTGCATCGACCTCTCCGCCGTCGACGTCCTCGCAGCGGCATCCGGTGCTGGCCGTACCGGCGCAAGGTCCGCGGCCAGCCAAGACGGGCTCGGCTGAGATGGGCCCGCGGGCCGACTTCAATGGTGACGGTTACGGTGATCTGGCAGTGGCCAAGCAGATGCGGATCCCTGGCGACATCGACGGTGCCGGCTACGGGCTGGTGCAGGTGCTGTACGGGACGCCTGACGGGTTCAAGCCAGCGGCGAGCCAGCAGTGGTCGCAGGCAGATCTCGGCGGCCCCCCGGGCCGCAGCAGCTTCGGTGTCGCCTTAGCGCATGGCGACTTCGACGGGGATGGGTTCTCCGACCTGGTCGTGTCTGATCCGCACGACAACGCCGTCAGCGGCGGCAGTCTCCAGTTGCTCTACGGCTCGGCTGCCGGCCTGACCCGGGCTCGAGTCCAACAGTGGAGTCTGGACAGTTCTGGGCTGCCCGGGTCAGCCAAGAAGGGCGACCGGTTCGGTTGGGCCCTGACCGTCGGCGATCTCGGCCGCAGCAGTCATGACGACCTGGTGATCGGGATCCCCGACCGGAACGGGAGCGGTGCTGTGCTCGTTCTCTTCGGCGGATCAGACGGCGTGACCGTCGAGGGCCACCAACTCTGGGATCAGGCCACGGAGGGGATACCGGGCCGGGCCGAGCGTGACGACAAATTCGGCAGCGCGGTAGCCGTGGGCGACTTCGACGGCGACCGTCACAGTGAGCTCGTCATCGGCGCATCCTCTGACCGCGTGAGCGATGTCCTCGGGGCAGGGTCGGTGTATGTGCTCCCCGGCGGCAGGACGGGTCCGACAGCCGCGGGCGTGCAGCACTGGACCCCGGGTCGAAACGGGATCCGCGGCTACCCCACCGATACCGCGTTGTTCGGCGACGCCCTTGCCGTTGGCCGGTTCACCGGTGGCGACCACCTCGACTTGGCTATCGGCAGTCCCGGCTGGAACTCTGTCGACACCGGCGGCGCCGGCGCCGTTCACGTCCTCTACGGCACCAGCGATGGGCTGACGGCCCGCGGCAACCAGCAATGGACGGAGTATGACGTAGGGACGCGGGGTCCTCGCGATGATCAGCCTGAGGAGAGCCCGTCCTTCGGTGCCTCGCTGGTGGTAGCGGATTTCGGCCGGGGGACAGCGGACGATCTTGTCATCAGCGTGCCTGAGGCTCTCAAACCGGGATGGGCGTCCGGGGCGGTGCAGGTCATCTATGGCACGGCGACGGGACTGACTCCAGCCCACTCTCGGCAGTTCAGCCAGGTCACTCGCGGCATCAAGGGATTCGACTACGACGAGGCTCTGTTCGGTTCTGCCTTGTCCGTGCTCGCACCTGTCAGGGCTGACAGCTACCCGACCTTGGTGGTTGGTGCGCCAAACTACGGCGGCCTCGACGAGTACGCCCGCTTCGGCATCGTGCACCTCATTCACGGTTCCGCTGACGGACTTACCGCAGCCAAGGATCAGATCTTGGCTGCCGAGGAGTTCCCTCAGGTTCCCGTCGGTGAGCAGTTTGGATGGTCTCTCACGAGCTAGTCCTGACTATCTCCATTGGCAGCTTGCAGGTGTCCATTTGGTAAGAACCCCTTCCTGTGATGGGCTCCGAATCCTCGCTTGCCGACCGCAGACAAGGACGCAATCTCGCTGGTGGTGGCAATGCGAAGACTCGCACCTAGCCGCGAACGGCTATCGATGCTTCATCGGCCGACCTCCTCGTCGGACCCGTCACTGAGACTTCCGTGCTGCGGTGTGACTTCAGGCCGAATACCGTTCGAGCTTCACCCACACCTCGCCATGTTCATCCTCCACCGACTGATGACCCGGGGGCCAGAAGCGCGGGTTGCGAACTCGCTGGACAGCTCGGCGCTGGGCATCACAGACCTCGGCCACGTCCGGCACCTGGATCTTGGAGTCCATGGCGACCATGGTGACGCACGATCGACCGCCCCCAGATGACCCGTGATCCCGGTCCCGATGCTTCGGTTTCAGCAAGCGACCCGCTGGCGGTTACGGGCTGATCCTGGCCAGCCGTCCGTTGAGCGAGGTCAAGGGGTACCCGCAAAGGACCCATGCGTGTGAGCAGCTGCTTTTCGTTGAGCACTATGGTCGGTGCATGTTCGATCGCACCTCGAAACCGATCGCGGTTCACCTAAGTTGCGACGACCTGGTGGACTTCCCGATTGAGATGCAGGTGGACGGCCATTTCGGCTACGTGCCCCCCCGACTGGTTGCCGCTCAGCGCTGGCCTGATCGCGGACTTACGCGCCTATCAGACGCTCTGGGAGCAAGTGCCGCTGCCGGAGGAAGACCTCGACGACGAGAAGATTGACGACGGTGACGACCTCGACGACAAGGGGAACCTCGACCTTGAGGAGGATCTCGACGACGAGGACGACGAGGACGACGACGATCTGGAGTTCGAAAAGCTTTGGCGGCTGACCAGGCAGCTCCAGGCGGCAGCCGACAGCGACCCAGGCCTGGCCCGACGCCTCGCCGAACAGACCGAGACCCGAGCCGCCGATCTCGACGAGTCCGAACGGCGGGTCCTGCTCGTCCGGCTCGCCGCCGCCATTTCCCGGTTCGACCTGCCGTGGGCCCGGACCCTCGCGCAGCAGGCCATGACTCTGGTTCGTCGGATGGAATACCCCGACGACCGGGCACGGGCGCTCGCCGATCTGATCGGCGCGGTGGCCGGGTTCGACCGCGGCCAGGCCGAGGCGCTTGCCCGCGATATATCCGACCCGGAGGATTGCGACCGGGCGATCATGGCCGCCCTCAATGAGATGAGCAGAGCCGAGCCTGACCGAGCCGAATCGCTGGCCAGCAGCATCTCTCATCCGCAGCTGCGAGCCTCGGCGCTGGCCAAGCTGGCCGATAGCACCGTAGTCGAAGGCTTTCCCGAGTGGACCGAGGTATTGCTGGCACGACTGCGTGCCGAGCTGGGCCCGGACTACACAGTCCGGGCGACATAACAGTGCCACCGCCGGCACACCACCGTGATGCGGCGCACCCAGTGGCGGACCGCTGAGCGGTCAGCAACCGAGTATCCGAGCCAAAGATTGGCCGACGGTCCAACCCAGGTGAGCCATTCGGCTCGCTGCGAGGCGACCTGAGCCGTTGACATGTGCTGGATGTTTACGCGTTGATGAGGTGACTGAGAACGGGGGGTGGCGATCAATGGTGGCGGTGTTCGAGGGAACTGTGCTGTTCCGTGGCTACCGAACGTGGTACCAGATGCTGGGCGACCCGTCCGCTGCGGGCCGGAGGCTGCCCCTGCTCGTCCTCCATGGCGGTCCCGGCCTCCCGCATGACTATCTGGAGGATCTGGGGATCCTGGCTGAGACGGGGCGCCCGGTCGTTTTCTACGACCAGCTGGGTTGCGGCAAGTCGGACCATCCTGACGACAGCGCTTTGTGGGTCATGGACACCTTCGTCGAGGAGATCGGCGCCGTCCGTGACGCCCTTGCCCTAGATCGGTTCCACCTTCTCGGCCACTCGTGGGGCGGGTGGCTGGCGTTGGCGTACGCCCTGGGTCAACCTTCGGGGCTGGAAAGTTTGGTGCTGGCCAGCACCTGCGCGAGCGTGCCGGCCTTTGCCACCGCAACCCGCAGACTGAAGGAGTCGCTGCCCGCCGAGGTGCAACGGACCCTCGACGAGCACGAGACGGCCGGAACGACCGACGACGAGGCATACGATGAGGCCGCCATGGCGTACTACACCCGCTGGATATGCCGTCTCGACCTCCCGTGGCCGGACCATGTGATGCGCTCCGCCAACAACCTCAGCGAAGACGTGTATGCCACCATGCAAGGGCCGGAGTGGAAGGTGACCGGGAACCTCAAGGATTGGGACGTGACCGAACGGCTCGGTGAACTCGCCCTGCCCGTGCTGGTCACCTCCGGCCAGTATGACGAGATGTCGGAGGCGGTGGTCAGCCCGTTGGTCGCCGGTATCCGCGGCGCGGAGTGGGAGGTGTTCGAGAACAGTGCCCACTTTGCGCCGGTCGAGGAGCCGGACCGCTACCGCGACGTCCTCACCACCTTCCTCGACCGCATCGAGGCGAATCCCGCCTGATCTGCCCGACGCGTGCCACCAACCCGAGCACGGACCCTCCCGCCCCACAAGCCGACCGTTCAGCGAGTAGGGGCCACAGTGACGGTCAACCTTCGCGATCCGATGGGCCAGGCAAAGTTGGGCCTGCTGCCCGCCAGGATCGACACCCGTGGTGCCCAGCCGGTCACCGACCCAGCCCTCGGCGGGATCTACTACGTGCCCGGCACCGACCAGGTCGCGATCTTCTACGACGATCTTGGTCAGACGGTACCGCCGCCCGGCCTCATTCAGCTCGGTGCCGTCGCCGGCGGTGCACTGGAACCCGTGATCGCCGCAGGGAACCGGGCCACGGTCGTCATCGACCTCGCCGACACCACCAGCACCTAACCCTTGACAGCACCGACCGACGTCGCGTCGCTCGAACGGCCCGCCGGTACTTTGCGATGGTTTGCAAACAGACGAGAGCCGGTCGACGCTCTGAATCTTGGGCGGTGGACGGCGGGACAAGTGCGGCGTTCGCTCGTCGTTAGGGAGATCGGGGTCGGATCCATCAAGCCGAACACCAAGTACCACGCCGTGAGGGCCCTGCTGACGGGAGCCAGCGTGAGAGCCGGTCAGTTCGACGACGCACGCCACGCCGCCGCGACCGTGCTGTTGGTCTCAGTCGTTCCGGAGCGGGACATTGAGCAGCCGATCGCGCGGGCTCAACAGGCCATCACGAGGCCAGCGGCCCGCCGCCGGACCCCCGCCCACTCTGCTCCCTGAGCAGGTCACGGATTTCACCAAGCAAGTCCTCGGCAGAGGCCGCGACCTCGGGTTCGTCCTTCTTGCGCAGTTCAGAAAGCCTGTTGTATGGCAGCACGATGCCGAAATACACCACGGTTGCGGTCAGCAAGAAGCTGACTAGCGCGGAGAGGAATGCCCCCAGGCTGATGCCGAAAACAATCGCCCCACTGAAGTTCGGCACCCCGAAGATGCGTCCGATGATGTCCATCAACAGGTCAGTGAAAGCCTTGACGACCGCGGCGAATGCAAGACCCATGATGAAGGCGACGGCCAACTCGATGAGGTTGCCTCGCATGATGAAGTCTTTAAAGCCCTTCAAAGTTGGCCTCCTCCATGAGTCAGGTCGCGCAGCGGTCGATGTGGCGGCTCGCGTGCAATCGTGACGCTAGCAGACAGATGTCACTCCACTCGTTAATTTGGCCGGAAAGGTAATGACTTCCGGTGGGAGGGCGAGGCGCGGCTATGTCCGGCTCGTCGGGTGTCATGGCTGCACGGGAGAGGGATCATGCCACCACCTGGTCACCGTCGTATCCCGGGCACTCTGTCGCGGGGCAACTAGGGCGGTCAGGCGTTGTCAGTGGCATTCGCCTGAATCGGTCTGTGGGGTGATGAAGTCTGTCGTGCCGGCGACCTGCCAGCACGGTTTGGCGGTTCAGCGGCTACTGCTGCAAAGCCTTCGCTTCTTGGATCCAGCCTGCGACCTGCGCCTCCGACAGACCGACTACGCTGCCGTGCCTTTCGGCGATCATTTTCGTTAGCGACGCCGGATTGCGGTGACTCAACTCCTTGATCGAGTCCACACCGATGCTCTCAAGCATTTCGGTGTGCTTGGGGCCGATGCCCTTGAGTTTGTGGAGGTCGTTCTCCATGGCCATTGTCATCACCACTCCTAGTCGCGATCTACCTCGATCGACTGCGCGAATCTACGCCACGTCGCGGTTCGGTGTCCATGGATCGCATCGAGCACGGAGAGGAGGTTCTTCCTGTGCGAGTCGATTGATGCGGCGCACCCAGATCCAGGCGGCGGCTGCTGCTCTAAGGCACCAGCTCTAACCTGCTCTAACCTGCTAACCTCAATACCGTTCAGTTAAGACTACATCGGTGTAGTTTGGGTGCATGCCACGTGCTGGGTGGGTGAAGCCGGAGTCGGATCGTCGGTTGTCGGATCTGGTGTCGGTGGGGGTGTTGACGCGGGTGTTCCCGCCGGGGCTGGTTGATGAGGTGATCGCTGAGGCGGGTCGGACGCGAGCTGCGGTCGCCGGAGTCTGCCGGCGCGGGTGATGGCGTACTTCGCGATCGGGATGGCGCTGTACTCCGAGGGCTCCTATGAGGATGTGCTGTCCCAGCTGACCGACGGGCTGGCGTGGGCGTCGGGCTGGCAGGAGGAGTACGTGTTGCCGAGCAAGTCGGCGATCTTCCAGGCCCGGGCCCGGCTGGGGGCGGAGCCGTTGCAGGCGTTGTTCGAGCGGGTCGCCCACCCGATCGCGACGGCGCCGACGGCAGGGGAGACAGCGCCGGGATGGGTGGCTGGTCGCCGGCTGGTCGCGGTCGACGGGACCTGTCTGGATGTGGCCGACACCGCGGAGAACGAGGCGTTCTTCGGCCGGCCCGGGGTGAACAAGGGTGAACAGGCCGCGTTCCCGCAGGCCCGGGTGGTCGCCTTGGCCGAGTGCGGCACCCACGCCATCTTCGCCGCTGTAGTCGGGCCGCCTGACCACGGGCGAGCCGACCATGATCGAGCAGCTGCTGCCCCGGGTGGAGCCGGGAATGCTGCTGCTCGCGGATCGGGGCGCGTTCTCGTATGCGTTGTGGCGCAAGGCATCTGAGACCGGGGCGGACCTGTTGTGGCGGATCCGTACCGACCGGGCAGGTCCCCAGCCGAGCCACCTGGAAGACCTGCCGGACGGGTCCTGGCTGGCCGAGCTGCGCCGATCGACCGGGGCCGCGGAACGGGCCAAGCCGACCATGATGGTCCGGGTGATCGACTACACGGTCGAGGACGGCCGCGAGCATCCGACAGCTACCGGCTGTTCACCACCATCCTCGACCCGGCCGAGGCGACCGCGGCCGAGCTGGCCGCCGCCTACCACCAGCGCTGGGAGATCGAGCTCGCCTTCGACGAGCTGAAAACCCACCAACGCGGACCCCGCATGGTGCTGCGCTCGAAGTCGCCGGACCTGGTGCTGCAGGAGATCTGGGGACACCTGTGCTGCCACTACGCGATCCGCTCCCTGATGGCCGAGGCCGCCGTCCACGCCGGCCACGACCCCGACCGGATCAGCTTCGTCGCCGCGCTGCGGATCGCCCGGGCCACCATCGCCCACGCGGGCGATTTTCCCCCCTGACCCGACAGCTCAACGTCCCTGGCTGCTCTTCCTGCGACGACTTCTCGACCGGCTCAACCCGGCCCGCCGCAACCGCGCCTCACCGCGAGTGATCAAACGCAAGATGCCGAAATGGCAGGTCAAACGCGCCCACCACGCCGACTGGCCCCAACCCGAGGACCCCACCACCTTCCGAATACTCACCCACTAACTGAACGGTATTGGCTCTAACCTCGATCTTTCGTCGTGGGCTTGTTGATCATGGTTCCGGCAGCTCGCCGGCTGTGTGGGTCTGATTGTCGCGGATGGGTGTGACAGTCCGCCGGATGGCTCCGGTGGGCTCCGGGTCCACGTCCCGGGGGCTGTTCTGGTTGAAGGGTCGGCCGGTGCGGTGGTCAGCCTGGTTCGGCGAGGAGTCGGAGTCGGTGGACCGCCTTGTTGAGCAGGGCAGCCCAGGGTGCGTTCTGGTTGAGGTGGAGCAGGACCTGCCGGTGTGTCCTGGCGAGGGTGGCTGGGACGGTGAAGATCCGGAGCCGGAGTCTCTTCGGCTCCCACCGGCGTGCTTCGTGGTCGGTGAACGCGAGGAGCTGGGTCCAGGCGAGGAGTTCGCTGGCCATGACCACGATCGCGCACCAGATCTGGTTGCCGGCGAAGCGGTGCAGCGGCAGGTTGGTCAGCCCGGTGTCCTTGGCGTTGCGGATCCGGTCCTCGGCCCGGGCACGTTGACGATGCCGCAGCTCCAGGTCGGGCAGCTGCCCGGTCGTGGTGTTGGTGACGAAGGCGGTGATCCGGTGCCCGTCAGCGTCGGTCAGGCGCGGTTGGGCACCGGGATGCGGCCGTTCTTTGCGGACGATCACCCGCATCCCCGCCGGCCAGCTGGTGAGGTCGAGCAGCCCGGTCAGCTCAGCCACCCAGGCGCCGTCGCGGACCTGGCGGTCAGCGGTGTAGGCCGGTGTCCACGCCTGCGCCGGCATGACCGCGAGCTGTTCGGTGATGTCGCCGAGGGTGAACCCGATCGAGTAGGACAACCGGCGTTGGTTCAGCCAGTCCAGGAAAGCGTGGGTGGCGCCGGCACCGTCGGTGCGGATCAACACCCTTCTGCCTGGCCGTACTCCGGGTGAGTATCCGGGGAGTTGCTGCAGGGCTTTGCGGGTGACGGCGATGTGATCGGCTGCGGTGTTGGAGCCCGCATTGCCGGGCCGCAGCAGCAGGTGCACCGGTTCGCCGGCGCCGGCCGCCCCGTGGTCGATGAAGGCGCACAGCGGATGGAAGCCGTAGCCACGTTTGAACGTCGGACGGGCGTCTTCCTTGTCCGAGTGCGCCGTGACGAGCGTGGCGTCCAGGTCGATGATCACCGGTGTTGTCTCCGACCGGCCGTGGTCGGGTGCCCGATCGCCGGCCAAGGCCCACACCCGGGTCCTCGCAGCGGCCCGGGCGGCCTCGCCGACAAGGCCCGGTCCACATCGTCGGCGAGGGCGTCGACTAGCCGCGACACCCGTCGGATCCGACGCCACCGAACCGTAGACGCCGGGTTCGGCTCGGAGCAGGTTCACATCGGCCAGGCAGTCCCCGCCGATGGCCAATCCGACCGCGAGGTCGAGCAGCGTCTTGGCCGGATCGTGGACGGCGAGCGGTTTACGCCAGGGCCGCAGCGCCGCCGACAGGGCGGTGTCGAGACCGCTGGCGCGGATCGTCTCGACCAGCACCACTCCGCCAGCCTGACCGACCGCGGCGTTGTCGGTGGTGTCGAGGTGGACACGTGGATACGCCCCGGTATTCTTCTTCACCTGAAAGGTGCTCCTCACCCTGGTCGAACAGATCCCTTAGCAAGATCCATTCTGCCTGGTCAGGGGCACCTTTCTCATGATCAACACCAGCTCAGCACAACCCCGCGATGAAAGCGGCAGGCTAACTCGTGACAGGTCGCCGTCGATCGCCGCGCAGCGGCCCGTAGTGCAGCGAGGACACGGCGGCTGCGCGCAGCGCCGCCTTGATCCGACGGAGCCGAATTTCGCAGTGCAGATTGTGCCCGGTCTGTCGCCGTGTCCTCGATCCGACCGGCGCCGCGCAGGTCCGGGTGCCGACGCTGCACCGGGTGCGGTGGAGGAGCCGGACCTACGGACACGGTCCGGTTGATGCTCGGGCAAACCGTCGACCACGTGGTCGATGCGTCGGAACGGCTCCGGGTCGCGGTCGACTCCCGTCAGATCCGATCGTGCCGAACGACGTCTACACCGGTGCACGGTCCGGTTCTTGTTCGGCGACCCGCTGGCGCAGGCGTTCTATGCCTCGATCCCGTCCGTGGATGCGCTACCGCAGTTCGAATGGGTCGAGCTGGGCGTCACCGAGGACGGTCAACCGTTCCGGCTGCCCATCGACGGGTCCCGGCTGACCGGCGGCGGGTCGGGTGCGGGCAAGGCCGGGGTGATGCACAGGACTGGTTTGCGCTCGGCCCGGCCGAAGTGGAAGGTCAAGGACGAGGACGCCTACCGGAGTGCGGCTGGATGCCCGTCGCCGCGGTCACGCCGTCGTAGGTAGTGGTCGCGGGTCAGCGAGGACCGAGCGGCTGCGGTGAAGGCCCAGGAGTAGCCGATGGCGGTGAGTCGGTTGTTCTTGGTTCGTCGTCGCGTCACGTGGCGGGACTTGCCGGAGGCCCGGGTGATCGGGGCTGAACCGGCGAACGCCTGCGGGCACCGGTCGTCGGCGAACCGGTTCCGGTCATCGCCGATTTCGGCCAGCACGATCGCGCCGCTGATGTCGGCCAGGCCCGGGAAGCTGGTGATGATCTGGTAGTCCGGGTGCGCCCGGAACGCCTCCGCCAGTGGGGATCCTCGGCAGGTGGCCGGCATCGAACGGATGGTCGGTCGGGCCAGCGCCTTGTGGCGGCTCCGCGCGTGGAGCCGACAGGGTGGCCAGACAACCCCGCCGGCACTGTTTGCACAAAGACCAGTATTGTTGGCCTGTTGTTCACCTTGGATCGGCTTCCCGCTATGGGCCCCGAATCAGCGTGGGTGCAGGTCCGCTCGTGCGGGAGGTGGGATTCGCGTACTCATGACACACACGATCACCGCCAATGGCGGCGCGCCAGAAGTCTCACCCAAACAGATGCTCGCCGAATCCGTTCGGGCCCGGCTGGACGGCCCGGGCCCGGTCCGATGAATCCATCGGTCGGGCGGAGGATTCGTCGAGGGCTGCATCGCCACCTCCCCATCGTGACCTGGCTGCCCCGGTACAAGCGGGCACGTCTGCGTCCCGACATCGTGGCCGGCGTGGTCGTCGCCGCCCTCGCGGTCCCGCAGTCCCTCGGGTACGCGGCCATCGCCGGGGTGCCAGTTCAGGTGGGCCTGTACGCCGTCCCGATCGCCCTCCTGGTCTACGCCGCACTCGGCTCCTCGCCACAGTTGATGGTCGGACCCGTATCCACCGTCTCCGTCTTGTCCGCGACGCTGGTCGCGAGCATGCATCCAGCCAACGTTGCCGAGGCGGTCACCTACACCTCGGCCATCGCCCTGGCCGCGGGCGCCGTGCTTGCTCTCGCCGGGTTACTCAGGGTCGGCTGGGTCGCGGAGTTCCTGTCCAAGCCCATCGTCACCGGTTTCGTCTTCGGCCTCACCATCCTCGTGATCATCGGTGAGCTACCCAACCTGCTCGGCATCCCCGTCTCCCCGGGCGACGTCTTGCACCGAATATCAGGCTTGGCACTCAATATCGACCAAGTCGACCCGCGAACGGTCACTGTGGGTGTCAGCGCACTCGCGGTGCTGTTCATCGGGTCTCGCCTGTTACCGCGGGTGCCGTGGGCGCTGGTCGTGCTCGCCCTTGGGCTCGCCGCATCGCATTGGCTCGACCTCCCCGCTCAGGGCGTTGCCGTCGTCGGTGCCGTGCCGAAAGGGTTGCCCGCCCCGATGATCCCGGTGGTGCCACTGACGCAGTGGGTCGCCGTAGCCCTCGCCGGGGCCGCCATCGCGGTGGTCGGTCTTGCCGAAGGTTTGAGTGCGGGACGACTGTATGCCACCAAGGGTGGCTACCGGCTGGACACCGACCAGGAACTCATCGCCGCCGGCGGCGCCAATCTTGCCTCGGGCCTGTTCGGCGGACTGGGAGTCGCCGGTAGCCTGTCCAAGACCGCCGCCGTAGATCGGGCCGGCGGCACGTCGCAGGTCAGCGGCCTCTCGGCCGCCGCCATCGCCATCGCCGCGATCCTCCTCATCGCGCCGGCGCTGTCCATCCTGCCCAAGGCCGTCCTGAGCGCCATCGTGATCAACGCCGTGTGGGGACTCCTGGACCTAACCGCCGTTCGCCGCTACATCAAGGTCCGCCGGAGCGACGGCATCGCTGCCGTTGTGGCCGCCGGTGCCGTGCTCATCGCCGGACCCATGCTCGGCCTGGCGATTGCCATCGGGCAGTCCATTCTCTGGATGGTGTACCGGTCAAGTCGGGTGGACGTGGAGGTTCTTGGCAAGGTCCCGGGCGAGAAGGCGGCCTGGGGTGGCGTGCGGCAACATCCGGAGCGCGTCACCATCCCCGGCATTCTGGTTCTCCGGGTCGATGTGTCGCTGTTCTGGGTCAACGCCGCCGCGGTCCAGGAGGCGATCCTCCAGGCGGTCGATGCGGCACCGGACACCAAGGCGCTGATCCTGAACCTGGAGTCGACCGACCAGCTGGAAACGACCAGCGCCGACATGTTGTCCGAGCTGCGGGAGCAGCTCGCCGAGCGCAACGTCGACCTCTATCTCGTACGGTTACGGTGGCCCGTGCGGACCGTCCTCGAGCATTCCGGGCTTCGCGGGCAGTTAGGTGAGGATCACCTCTGGCACAACGTCGCCCAGGGGATACGGGAGGCCCGCCGGCAGCATGGGATTGAGCGTCCCGGGCATCCCGAACCCGAGCCGAGCGTGGACGCGGAGGAAGAGATCATCGCCACGCCAACGTTCGACGACGAGCCGTGGAGCGAAGCGCCTCACCGCCTGCCTTGATATCGCCGGCTGGCGGGGATTCGAAGCCAGGATCGGCAATCTTCGTCGTCGAACACCCCCATGAGACTCGTCGATTGTGGTGGCCGTCTGCGACGTGCCAGCTGCGATCGGATTCTTCGTCACCCTCACAGGCGAGGCTCCTAAAGTCCTGGGCCACCGACCGAATGGGACGCTTGGTCTGGATGCGTTCGGGCTGCATGCGTACGGGTTGACACCAGCTACCGTCGACCCGTCCAGCGAGAGAGGATCACGGTGCTATGCCGCGGAAGCAACAATTGACCTGGACCGTAGTGCTCTGGCTCGCTGTGGTTGTTACCGGCTTCGCCAGCCTTGTCGTCGTCGGTGGCGGCACCGCGCTGTGGCTGGTCGAGGGACAACGGCCCGATAGCACCATCCGCTCCTGGGGCGATGCCCTGTGGTGGTCGCTCACCACCTTGACGACGGTCGGCTACGGCGACCACGTTCCCGTAACAACGACGGGTCGTCTGATTGCCGCCGGTGTGATGGTGGCCGGAGTCGCAGTCATCGGTGCCGTGGCGGCAATCGTCACGCTTATGGTGGCCCTGAGAGTCGCTCGCGAGGAGGAAATGGCATTCGAAGCAGCAGCTGAAACACTGGAGCAGCGACTGGATGCGCGTCTTGCTCGGATCGAGGCACAGCTGGCTGCTTTGGAAGCGCACCTGACCACGTGGTCGACGGTCCGAGTCGATGACGTTGCTCGCAGCGGACGAGACGATCAGTAGCGACCGTCAGTGTCCAGTTCTATGACTCGATGGTCCGAACCAACCACTCCCGGGGATCGGAAACCCGACGCCGATCAAGCGCTCGTGATCACGCTCAGGCAGCCGCGGCGGGGCTGACTTGACGCCGAGGACGTCGAGCGGGCGGGGTGCGGCGATGGGTGTCGATCCAGCAGGGTGTGGTAGTCGATCACGGAAGGGTCTGTGACGGACCGACCGAGACCCTCACCATCGATCAGAGGTTCGCTGCCTACCTGAGGGCGTCCCGGAGATCTTCCAAGGTCCACCGGAAATGCAGCAGAAAGCAGGCAACGTGGTCTGGAACCGCTCCCAGCCAGGAGCGGGCGATCGAACAGATCGGTAGGGTCCTGAGTTGGACTCATGCTGGCGTCCGGGTCCCTGCTGGGACACCGGTTGATGAGGCAACACCCCAAAGGACGCGTGGTGGCGAAGAAACGGCACACGGCCAGGAACCTGGCAGCCGATGAGCAGGTGCCCATCCCAGCACATCTGCGCCCTCGTCCGGCCATCGACTACGAACTCGAGAAGAAGCCTCAGCTACGGCTTCGCTCGGTGCTGAGTGGACTCACGCCCGGCCTGAACCACCTTGCACGGAAGTACTCGTTGCCCTCGCTCCGTGCGGACAGCATCGCTGGGGTCGCCGTGGCGGCGTACCTGATCCCGCAGGTGATGGCGTACTCGGCGATCGTCAACGTGCCGCCGGTAGCGAGCCTCTGGGCGGCGCTGGCGGCGATCGTCGGCTATTTCGTTCTGGGCAGCTCGCGCATCGTCTCCTCCGGCCCCGAGTCCACGATCGCCCTGATGACCGGTGCGGCCATCGCCCCACTGGCCGCGCAGAATCCTGACCGCGCCGTTGCCTTGAGTGCCACGCTTGCGCTCATCGTCGCTGGTTGGGCACTGCTCGCTCGGTTGCTGCGGGCCGGAATCATCGCCGAGCTCTGTCCACCCCCCTGCTCGTCGGCTACCTGGCCGGTGGCGCCGTCCTGATGGTCGTCGGTCAGTTCGGCAAGGTCACGGGGACCTCCTTCGAGGGTGGCACGATCATCGAGGACCTGCGTGGCTTCCTCGGCGTCGCGACGAGTTCCGACTGGCTCACGATCGCCGTCGCTGCGAGCACACTCGCTGTCATCCTGCTCCTGCGCTTGCTGGCCCCGGCGCTGCCCGCGCCGCTCATCGCAGTGGTGCTCGCCACCATCGCCTCGCTCGTGTTCGACCTGGGCTCACAAGGGGTCGCGCTGGTCGGCGAGGTCCCGTCGGGACTCCCCCTGCCGGGCTTGCCCGATGTGACGTTCGAGGATGTCACGATGCTTGTGTTCGCCGGCCTCGGAATCACGATCGTCGGCTACAGCGACATCATGCTGATCGCCCGAGGCTTCCCGCTCGCCCCGGCCGAGGGGGAACCGCCGCCGGCCTTCGGCCCGATCCGCAGGCGGCGTCGCGATGGCCGGGTGCACGCGATGGTCGGCATCTTCAGCGGCTACCCGGTCTCCGCGTCCGGGTCGCGCACGGCCCTGGCGATCGCCGGTGGCGCTCGCAGCCAGGTCTATTCGCTGGTGGCCGCGTTATGCATCATCGCGGTGCTGTTCTTCGCTGGTCCGCTCATGGCGCCGCTGCCGTGGGCGGCCCTGGGGGCGGTGGTCTTCTACGCGGGGGGCAAGCTCGTGTCCATCCGTGAGTTCCGTCGGCTGTGGCGGTTCCGCCGCCGGGAATTCTACTGGCCGTCGTCACCCTGGTCGGTACCGTGGTGATCGGCATCCTGCGGGCGTCGTACTGGCCATCGCCCTGAGTCTGCTGGAGATGCTGTCCGACTGGCGCGCCCGCACGAGGGAGTCTTGGGGCGGGCGCCGGGCGTCGCCGGCATGCACGACGTGGCCGACTACTCCGACGCACGGACCATCCCCGGCTGCATGTCTATCGCTACGACGCGCCGCTGTTCTTCGTCAACATAGGCGATCTTCGCGAGCGGGTCGACAAACTCATCGACATCGAGAACGCGGCTTACCCGGACGCGCCGGTGCGGTGGTTCGTGCTGAACGTCGAGGCCAACGTCGAGATCGACATCACCGCGGCCGACGGTCTCCGCGAGCCTCGGCCGTGAACTCGCCGATCGGCACATCGACCTGGGTCTGGCCCGTGTGAAGAACGACGTCTACGAGCCGCTGGACCGAGCCGGCGTCATCGGCGTCATCGGTACGGAGATGCTCTTCGCCACCCTCCCGGTCGCCGAGCAGAGCTATCTGCGCTGGGCCTTGCCCCAGGAACACACGCAACCCACCGAGACACCGGAGCAGGCCATCGCGGACGAACCCACCCAGAGCGCGCCGCCCTGGCAGCGCGGTTCCGATGGCGAGCCGACCGCACCCCGCGACCCGGGCCCCTGACCACGTCCTCGGTACGCGTCG
>CAVPPP010000010.1:0-70115 GCA_963707005.1 uncultured Actinomycetota bacterium | reverse complement strand
AGATGGTCGAGGCCGGCGCCCTACCACCAGCGCCTGTACCGGTGACCTGCCGACCGCCACGAACAGCGCCAACCACTACGCTGACCAATGCCTCCGGGTGGGGAATTTCGATGAGCACAACCGGGGAAGTTCACTGAGCGCAGTCACTCGCGCACCTGCCCTCCGGGGTGTTCACCGCGAACGCCGCCTGGCTCGTGCTGGCCGTGATCGCGTTCAACCTGACCCGCGCCGCCGCCACCCTCACCACACCTGCTCTGGCCCGGGCGACCACCGCGACCGTGCGCCGCACCCTGATCCAGATCCCGTGCCGGATCGCAACCAGAGCCCGGCGAATCATCATGCACCTACCCCAAGACTGGCCTTGGCAGACCGCCTGGACCCAGCTGAACCTTCGCGTCGGGGATCCACCAGCAGCCGGCACTCACTGACCGCAACGCCGGCGACGCCGACAAGAACCAAGACGATCGTGGAACACCACTGGCAGCGAGGCCAGCAGCTGCGCCACGCCCACCGGTTGGGGACCACTCACACCATCGATCCCAACCAGCTCACCCCACCGATCGGTGGATCGAGGCTAAGGGTCTTATCGGCGCAGCCGCCTCCGCGCTCTTCGCGGCCGCCGTAGTCGTTCCACTACTGGGCCTTGGCTCCAGTAACCCGATCGACACCAACCCGCAACCGACACTTTTTCCCGGAACAGTGGTGGACCCGCTCGCAGCGCAGCTCGCGGCGCAGAAGCCAGCCGCTGACCGTGCCTACGCGGCCTGGGCGAAGACCCACCCGCAGGCCGACGATGCCGCCTTCATCGCCTTCGCCGTCGCGCAGACACCACCGCCACCGACCCCGGCCCAACGCGCCCGGGAACTAGCCGAAGTCCAACGGCTCGCCACCGCGCGCACCAACGACTACGTCGCCGCGTCGACCTGGCTGGAGCTGTACGGCAAGACCGAAATTTGGAAGACCTACCGGCACCAATACGGCGATCTCCAACCCAAGAGCACCGGGCAGGCGGCAAAGGCCGAGCTGGCGCACACCCGAACCCTCACCCAACAGGTGACCGCGGCGGCGCAGGCCCGGTTCAACCTGGACGCGCCTTTCATCACCGACCCCACGCTGCGGACCGACAAAACCATCACGCCCGGAACCCACAAGCTCAGCTACCCCTCCAAGCACGCTGTCGAAGCGTTCTCCGCCATGACCTTGATGAACAACCTGGAGCCGCTCCGGAAGACCGAGTTCACCGACATGGCCGATCAGGTCGCCTACTCCTCTACATGGCCGGCCACTACCGCAGCGACCTGACCTCCGGGGCCTATCTCGGCTACCTCATCGGCGACTACGAAGTCGCCACCAAAGCCTGACTCGTGGGTGGCGCGTGCGCCCCAATAACGCGTACGGCACTCCTGGGATGGGACAACCCGTTCTTTCAACAGGTAGCCGACTCCTCCGGTGCGTTCCTCCAGCAGCCGGATGGCGCACCGCGTGTCGAGATAGTGGACGGGATCAGCACCTCGACCTGGGGATGGTCGCGCCTGATCCGGACTGCCGCTCGCAGCCCCTCGTCGGTCTGCGTCGGGACATCGTGATGTCGACGATCGCTACGTCGGGCTCGTCGAGCTCAACAGTCTTCAGGAGCGACACCGCGTCGCCCAGCCAGGCCAACGACGTCCATGCCCTCTGCCTCAAGCAGCTTACCCAGCCCCTCCCGTAGGAGGAGCTCATCGTCAGCCATTACGCACTCCCTGCCATGACTCCGCGCTTCCCAACAGTTGGAGTGGACACGCCAGTGCGGTTCAGTTCAGCGGGGAGCGCGCGGCGTCGGCGGAGCTTGGGCTGATGCGGTGGGCTGCGCGTGGTCGCTTGCCGGTCTCTGGGACGCCAAGGTGAACGCTGCGACAGTCAGGAGCAGTGCGGTGACTCCGACGCCGAGGGCGAAGGCCATCGCCAGGTGGTGGAGGCGGTTTCGTTGCCGCGTGGGGGCCGGCCGAAGGAGGTGGCGGACCGCCATGGGCCTGAGCTGGAGCGGCTGGTGGTGGCCGTGCAGCCGTGGCAGTGCGGTGGTCATGGCGTTGGCCCACTCCGGTGTGTCGCGGCCATCTGGACGTGGCGGACGGCGTCGTCGCGGACACCGTCGGTGGTCTGGGCGTAGAAAGAGAGCTCGTGCCCGTCGAGGTCGTGGAAGCCGATCAGACGACCACTGGCCCCGCTGATCACCGGGGTGTGGCGGATCTGCAGCTGGTCGAGGTGCGCGCCGCATCCGGACAGGTCTCCCTCCGCTGGGACCCGAACGTTGAGGAAGCCGAAGCCCTGGGTGGCCGCCGCTGCAGCGGCGTGCTCGCGCAACGCCAGCAGCACCTTTCCCAGGCCCGACAGGGCCACGCCGCGGACCACGCCGTCGGCGTCGGGCCACTCCATCACCTCGCGGAGGTCGAAGACGTCGGCATACCAGCGTCGGCTCGCCGCCAGATCCGAGACCGGGATCTTGACCGACATGACCTGCAGTTCGGGCAGTTCGTTCATGGCTTGCTCCTCAACTCGGCTACAGTAACGCTGTAGTCATATAGAATCACTACAGTGATACTGGCGTCAATAGTTTTGGGAGGTCGTCGTGTCGACCGCGGCAGGCGTGACAGCAATGAGCGGGGCGGCAGGGACCGATGAGCCGGTCACCGCCGGGACGGAACGCAAGCGTGAGTACCGGTCGCCTCGGCGGTTGGCCGCCGCGCGGGAGACGAGAGCTCGGATCTGCGCGGCAGCACATGCCCTGTTCCTGGCGGACGGGTATGCGGCCACATCGATCCGGGCGATCGCCACGGCTGCCGGTGTCGCCGAGAAGACCGTGTACCTGCAGTTCGCCACCAAGTCAGCGGTGCTGAAGGAGGTGGTGGAGACCGCGATCGTCGGCGACGACCAAGCCGTTCCCGCGGCGGGACGGTCCTGGTTCCTCGACGCTGTTGCCGAGACCGACCTCGACCGCAAGCTTGATCAGCTGGTCGCCCTCACCTGCGACTTGCACGAGCGCAGCGGTCCCGTCTTCGCTGTCGCTCGAGGCGCCGCCGCCGTCGACGCCGACGTTGCAGCGCTGTGGGCCGGCGGGAAGAAGGGGCACCTGGCCGACATGACACGGATGGCGCGCAGCTTCGAGGAGGCGGGTCTGCTGCCGCCGGGCCTGGACGTGGGCTGGGCTAGCACCACGCTGTACGTCCTGCTCGGCCCCGAGAGCTGGCAGCTCATCCGCTACGAACTCGAACAGGACCCGACCGCCTACCGCAGCTGGCTCGCCAGCCAGCTCCGGCAAGCCTTCGCAGCGGCCACCCATCCCGACCAATCGGGCACATGACCCGGCTACCCCCCAAGCGAGTTCGCCAGGTGTCCAACGCCGTCAACGGGTGCGAGCCTAGGCACATGGACGACCGGGAGCAGGTCTTCGATCTTTTCGACAGGGGCTCTGCCCACGAGCGGGCACACGACCTCGGTCCGGCTCGGCGGCTGCTGACCGCCGCGCTGACGGCGGCTTCGACAGCGGACGTGCCGGAAGTCGTCCGCGCCTGTCACCAGCTGCTCGGTGTGGTCGCGCACAAGACTGACCGGGTCACCGAGGCTCGAACGCACCTGGACGCGGCACTCGCGCTCGCCGTGGAGGCCGGCGCGCTCACCGATGAGGCGTACGCGCGCCAGGAACTCGGCTTTCTCCTGCTCGACGAGGGACAACCGCAGCTGGCCCTCGATGAGTTCTACGCCGAGCTCGCCCTCGCCCCCGGAGCCATGATCATCAACCTTGCGGGCAACGCCCTGAACGGGATGGGCGTCGCTCTGCTCCAGCTGGGTGCGGCCGACCAGGCGGTGCCGTACCTGCTCGCCGCCCTCGCGGTCCGGGCAAACCTCGGTGATCTCGAACAACAAGACGTCGACCTCGCAGCCCTCGCTTCCGCCGCGCAAGTGCTCGGCAACCCGACCACCGCTGCTCGGATCGCTCGTTTCCTCGACCAGAGTCCCGACACGTCAGCAGGAATGTACGGGCACGACCGGCGCATGGTCCGCACCGTCCTCGACGCCACCGCCGGCATCGACACCGACCCGGTAGCGAACATCGACCAAGCCCGACACCTGGCCCGCGACATCGCCGCCGGATCCGGTCCGCGCATCCTGCCGCACCGCCCGCCAAGCCAGCAGCACGCGTCAGAGTAATCGTGTACCACTGCGGGCATCGGCCTCGACTGCACCATTCCCGCTGCTGGGGCTGCGTCTTGCCACCGAGGGCGATCTATTGGAGACGCGGCGCGTCCTCACGCAATGATGCGGCGCAGCGAGCGACAACGATCGGCCGCCCGGGTGTAGCCGGGACGAGCGGCTTGACTGTCATTTGGGCCTATCGGACGAGGTGGGTGAGTGACACCTCGTGGCGGAGTGATTAGCGTGGTGTGTCGTCTAGCTCGGGCGGCTTGATCAGGTTCGCGGCGTTGGGTGATGAGGTTCATCGGGTGCCGGGTCGGATGAGTCCGTGTTCGTAGGCGTAGACGACGGCTTGGACACGGTCGCGTAGCCTCAGCTTGTCGAGCATGCGTGCGACGTGGGTTTTGACGGTGGCTTCGCTGACGACCAGGGTCGCGGCGATCTCGGCGTTGGACAGGCCCCGAGCGATCAGGTGCAGCACCTCGAGCTCCCGGTCGGTCAGCCGGTTCACTTCGGGTGGCTGTGGTCTGGTCGCCGGGTTGCGGGCGAACTCCTCGATGACGCGGCGGGTGACGGCGGGGTCGAGCAGGGCCGCGCCGGCAGCCACGACACGGATTGCCTGCACCAGGTCCTCGGGGGGTGCGTTCTTGAGCAGGAAGCCGCTGGCGCCGGCGCGGAGCGCATCGTAGACATGGGAGTCGACGTCGAAGGTGGTCAGCACCACCACTCTGGTGGGAGCGAGTCCGTTCTCCAACAGCTGCCGGGTGGCCGCGATGCCGTCGAGGTGGGGCATCCGCACGTCCATCAAGGTGACGTCGGGTCGGAGCCGGCGCGCGGCGGCGACGGCCTGGACACCGTCGGCGGCTTCGCCGGCGACTGTGATGTCGGGCTCGGCGGACAGGATGAGCCGGAACCCGGCACGGATCATGGCCTGGTCGTCGGCGAGCAGGACTGAGATCACGGCACAGCCTGGGCGGGTGGCTGGTTGATGGTGCCGGGGATCGGCAGCAACGCGGTGACGGCGAAGCCGCCGCCCGGCCGGGGGCCGAGGTCGAGGCTGCCGCCGTACAGGTGAGTCCGCTCCCGCATGCCGGTGTGTCCGTGGCCGCCCGGTTCCGGCGGATCGGCCCCGTGGCCGTCGTCGACGACCTCCAACCGGACCGTAGCGTCGTCCACCTGGACCAGGCAGTCCAGCCGGCTCGCCGAGGAGTGCCGCAGCACGTTGGTCACCGCTTCTTGCACGATCCTGTAGGCGGCCAGGTCGAGACCCGGCGGCAGCCGTTCGAGGTCCCCGACGACCCGGACTGCGGCCTGCACCCCGGCCAGCCGGACCGGCTCGAGCAGCTCGTCGAGCCGGGCGAGCCCAGGCGGCGGTTCGGGTTGCCCGGTGTCGGTCGGCGAGCGGAGCACTCCGAGCAGCCGGTGCATCTCGGCCAACGACTCCCGTCCGGTGCGTTCGACCGCCTCCAGTGCGGCACGCTCGGGGATCTGGTCGGGCCGCAGCAGCCGTCGTACCCCGCTGGCGTGCAGCGTCATCACGCTGATGCTGTGCGCGGTCAGGTCGTGCAGCTCGCGGGCGATCCGCAGCCGCTCGTCGGTGACCGCTGCGGCGGCACGCCAGTGCGCCTCCTGTTCGACGCGACGCGCGTGCTCGTCCGACAGCCGTGCTCGCAGAGCGCCGGTGGCGATGGTCCGCCCGGCCAGCCAGGCACCACCGATGATCAACCAGCCGTACGCGATATCGCCGACGACGAAACCCTTGGTCACTACGATGCTCAGCGCCACCAGCCCCAGGGCGATCGCCAAGGTCAGGAACGGGCGCCGGCTGTGATAACCGGCCGAGACGATGACGCCGAGCAGCGTGACCAGCCAGCCGAAGGAGGCCGACGGATCCACGCCGAGCGCACCCGGTATGACAGCCATCGCCGTCACACAGACGGTGACAGTGGTCAACGGCGCGATCCGGTGCCACGCCGCCGACATCGTCCCGATCCCGTACGCCACCGCCAGCACGGCACGCGAGGTACCAGGGTCCGGGCCCAGCCAGAGCTCCAGCTGCGTGGCCACGGTCAAGATCACGGCCGCAACCAGGTCCACCGGGCGCGGCGCCCATCCAGGCATGCCGTCAGCCTAGGGCCGCACGCCGGCCGGCGCCTCACCCGCGCGAGCGACAGGGACCCTCCGCCATGTCATCCCTGCGATGGACAAACAACCGCCCGTCCTGCCGATGCATACCCCCACACCAAGCCGCGACGCTGGCTGAAGGCGTCGGCACGGCGCCGACCACCGACACATCGGAGGATTGACGTGAACACCACCAGCCACACATCATCGATCGCCCACCGGATCCGTCGCTACGGTGCCGCGGGGTCCCTGCTCACCTTCCCGGCCCTGCTCGTCGTCGAGGCCCCGCTTGACCCGGCCCCGGGAGGCACCGGCCAGGTGATGTTCACCGCCGCCTCCGTCCATGCCGGCGCCCTGCTCGCGTCCGCCGTACTGCTCATGCTCTCCGGAATCTTGATGGTGCCGGCCGTCGGCGGCCTCCTTCATCAGGCGCGAGACCGCGGCGCCGGCCTGGCCAACCTGGCGGCCGTCCTCGGTGTGCTGGGCGGCTTCGGTCACTTCGCGATCGGCATGTTCTACCTCGTCGCGCTGGCCCTGCCCGGCGGAGACCAGAACGCCATGGTCGCCTACATCGAGCGGCTCAACGCCACCCCCGCCCTCGGCGCCATCGCCTTCCCGTTGATCCTCTGTTTTGGCCTCGGTGTGGTCGCTATGGCCTGGGCGGCGTGGCGCACGGGCCTGATCGGCTGGTGGGGACCGATCGGGGTCACCGCCGTCGTGGTTCTGCACGAGGTCATGCCGACCAGTACGCCGTCGATCGAGATCGCCGCCCTGAGTGTCCTCACCGTCGTCTTCGGCTACCTAGGTGTCCGGATCGCCACACTGAGCGACACCGAATGGGATCACGTCCCACAAACGGGGGTTGCATTCGCACCCGCCACCGTCTGACCGGTTGGGGTGATCCGGGTGAGTAAGCATCACCGGCTCTGGAGAGGGATCGTGACTCAGTACTTGCTGATCCATCAGGGCCAGATCGACGGCCCGATGCCCGAATCCTCCCAGGACGAGACGACGCCATGAGGCAGGCGTGGAGTGGCTGGATGGGCAGGGTCGGGGCCGGCGCCTGCCGATGGTGGGGCGCCGACAGGCGAGCACGCCCGTGTCGGCGGCTCGGGTGCACCCCAGCCGATCACGGGCCACAACATCGTCGACGCGGACAGCCTGGCCTTGTGTGACGGCCCTCCGTTCCTCGACGGCGCACCGGCCGGCTTCTCCGTCGACGTGTACGGGTTGACCCCGATGCAGATGTGAGAAAGTCACGTCGCCTTCCGATCCGCGGCCGGTGAACATGCCCTCCGGTCCCGGCTCGACGACTCAGCGATCGACCGTGCACAGCATGACGGTGACCACGTCTCCGGCCTCGATGCCTTCGACGCGGCGGACCGATCTCTTGATGGGTAGCGCATAGTTGCCGTCCTCGCCCGGGAAGACCGAGGTCTGCCAGGTGGAGCTGCCGATGGTGACTGAGACGCGCACGGATCCGAACCCCGCCCTCGGTCGGTCGGCCGAGTAGGCGCGGATCTCCTCCGACTCTTCCGGCGGCACGCTCAGGAAGGTCCAGCCGTCCTCCTGGCGGGCATTCCAGATCCACAACTCGGCCGAGAACTCGTAGCAGTCCATGACTCGGTGCCCTCCCAGATGCCGTCACTCGCGGCTCTTCGCCGCCGATATCGCCCATCCTCCTGGCCGGAGCCATGGAACCGCGAGGACAGCTGGTCGTTGACTAACGCCGGCACGATCACCGCCCCATAGGCGCTGATCTCAGCGACTCGGGGGGCTCAACGTGCTCTCTGACCGCGCAGTCCTCACGAGTCCTCGGGATTGGCCAGCTGGTTGACACGCCCCCGCGGATTCACATCCCGTCCTCGGTTGGCGGCGAGCCCGGAGGCGGCTGCCAGCTACTCCACTCGACGCCGCCCCTGTGGCGAGCACGGATGAGTTTTGGGCGCCGCCCAGCGGCGCGGCGTGGCGAACTGTCGAGCCCAGCCCGGCCCAGCTGGCGGCCGGCTCCGGTAGCCTGGGCAGAGGCTTCTGTGCATCGTCCTCTCGAGCGCCGGGGCAGATCGGGGAGCAGGCACGTTCGTGAGCGATGACGCGACGCGGCGGGGAGAGTACGTCGATTGGCTCGTGCAGCAGTCGATGCTCAACGACGCCAGCGCGTCCGCCGGCCAGCGGTCGACCGTCAGTGGGATGTGGCTGAACCCGTTCGGGAACCCGGATCCGGTGCGTGCGGTCGCGAGGGCTCCGGTCTGGTTCACCGCATATCCGGCGTCCATGATCACCAAGCCGGAGCACTCGTTCCTGGCGACGTTGAGCGATGAAGCACTATGGGCCGCCTTCGAGACGTTGGGGATCGTCGCGGTGCACGCCGGGCCGGTCAAGCGCGCAGGTGGGCTCTCCGGATGGGATGCCACGCCCAGCGTCGACGGCCAGTTCGACCGGATCAGCACCGGCATCGACGCAGTGTTCGGAACCGAGGACGAGTTCCAGAGGTTGTGTGAGGTCGCTGCTGTTCATGGCGGCACGGTGATCGACGACATCGTGCCCGGACACACCGGCAAGGGTGCCGATTTCCGGCTGGCCGAGATGAACGTCGGCGACTATCCGGGCATCTACCACATGGTGGAGATCCCGCTGCGGGACTGGGGGTGGCTGCCCGAGGTTCCGGTCGGCCAGGACTCCGTCAACCTCGGAGAGGAGACGGAGGACCGGCTGGAGCAGGAGGGGTACATCGTCGGCCGGTTGCAGCGGGTGATCTTCCACGAGCCGGGGATCAAGGACACCAACTGGAGCGTCACTGGGCCGGTGACCGGGGCGGACGGTGTGCTGCGTCGCTGGGTCTACCTGCACTACTTCAAGGAAGGTCAGCCGTCGATCAACTGGCTGGACCCGACATTCGCCGGCATGCGGCTGGTGATCGGTGACGCACTGCACTCGCTTCGTCATCTCGGCGCGGGCGCGCTGCGGCTCGATGCCAACGGGTTCCTCGGTCTGGAGAGCTCGGCCGCGGACGACGAGCCGGCCTGGTCTGAAGGTCACCCGTTGTCCGACGCCGTCAACCAGTTGATCGCCAGCATGGTGCGCAAGGTGGGTGGCTTCACCTTCCAGGAGCTCAACCTGGCCATCGACGACATCAAGAAGACCTCTCAGCACGGGGCTGACCTGTCCTACGACTTCGTCAACCGCCCGGCGTACGTCCACGCCCTGACCACCGGCGACACCGAGTTCCTCCGCCTCACGCTCAACGCGGCCCTCGATCAGGAGGTTCAGCCAATCGGCCTCGTCCACGCGTTGCAGAACCACGACGAGATGACCTACGAGCTCAACCACTTCGCCGCGACCCATCGTGGCGACTGGTTCCGGTTCCGCGGGATCGACCGGAGCGGCGAGGAACTCGCCGACCTGGTCCGGAGCGAGCTTGTCACGGGGCTCACCGGCCCGGCAGCGCCCTACAACGCGACCTTCACCACCAACGGCATCGCCTCCACCATCGCCACGATCTGTGCTGCCGCCCTCGGCTACCGCGAGCTCGTCGACCTTTCGCCTGGGCAGGTTGAGAACGTCACCCGCGCCCACCTGCTGCTTGCCATGTTCAACGCCTGGCAGCCCGGGGTGTTCGCTCTGTCGGGCTGGGACCTCAGTGGAACGCTGACCGTCGACGCTGACCGCGTCTCGAGTCTGATCGCGGCCGGAGACACGCGGTGGATTCATCGCGGCGCGTACGACCTGATGGACTATCAGCCGGCCGCGACCGAATCGGCGTCCGGGATGCCGCGCGGCGTCAGCCTGTACGGCGCGCTGCCGTTTCAGCTCGCGAACGAAAACTCCTTCGCATCGCGGCTTGGCCGTGTCCTGGAGGTCCGCCGTCGATCGGCTATCGCCACTGGTCGGCAGCTCGCAGTACCCGATGTCTCGGAACCCGGCCTGCTCGTCATGATCCACCGGCTTCCGAATCAGCACATCCAAGCCACGGCGCTGAACTTCTCCAACCAACCGATCACCAGTGGGGTTGCGTCGGAGCACTTCGGAGCCGGCGGCTCGGTGATCGATCACTGGAACGACCGGCCCATCGGTCAGGTCGGAAAGGATCGAAACATCACGGTCTCGCTTGCCCCCCACGCCGGGATCCACTCCTGGTTACCCCGATCTGAGCCGTCAGCTCCGACGCCCCGCCCGGTTTCTAGCCGGCCCGCGGTTTCAAGGTTGGTTGTCAGACGTCGGCCATACGATGACCCCTCTCGGGAAGCGCGTACGGTGAGGGGACTCTGCCGCGACGTTCGACGACGTTGCTGTGCCGTACGTGCAGGACTGGGCTTTGTGGGAAGGGCCGAACGTGTTGGTCGGCCTCACGACAGGCATCTCGAACGCCCGCACGAGGGATGCAACGTGATCATCAAGACAGACCCAGAAGGGTGGCCCGCGGCTGCTGGAACATGATCAACTATCGACGCCGTATCTTGACGCCACCTCGCCGTTACCCGACGACGATGGTCACCAGCACGAGGCGGCGGGTCCGCTCGAACTGGTCGAGCCGTGGGACCAGACGGCGTAAGGCGACAGCGGCTGTGAGCCGTCCGACTCGGGTGTCTGTAGGTGATGACGGGGGCGCGGTGGGTCTGGCCCGAGTCAGCTAACCGCGGGGCGAGCCACTGGCCTCGGCTGCGCGCACGCGGGCACCGACCTCGATCAGGTAGCGACGCGCCTCGTCGCGAGTGGTGACGACCGCGGCACGTTCGATCCGCGCAGGGCGCTCAGCTTCGGACGAGACGGACAGATCCTGCATGAGGGCAACGTGAACGAATCCGGGTTCGCTGCCGGTCAACGGACCGTTCTCCCTCGGCTGTGACGCCATCAGCGCTGCGTGAGCCCTCGCGGGGGTGGGGAGATCGGTGCAACCGCCGAGTGGGAGGCAGCCACCCAAGGGAGGGGCCGGTGACGGGGGCGGCAGGTGCAGTGGCGTATCGGTCCGCGGCGCGGTCAGCGTCGCGAGGCTGAGAAGTGTGCGCGCCGCACGGTCACGCATGGTCAACTGCGGGATCGCGAAGATCGCTTCGACCGTGGAGAGAATCGATGCATGGTCGTACAGCCGTCCGTCCAGCAGGTTCGGCGGAATCCACGGGGAGATGATCAGTGCTGGAACACGCGGCCCATACTGGTTGAACATGAAGTGCGACTGGTTGTTGTCCGGTGAGTTCGGCTGGTCGGCCGGTGGGGCGGCGCCTCCGGGTGGCGGGACGTGATCGTAGAAGCCGCCGTGCTCGTCGTAGGTGACGATCAGCAGACTCGTCGACCAGACCGATGATCGACGAATCGCCTCGTAGGTGCATTTGATGAGCCATTCGCCGCGGGTGACGTCGTCGAGGGGATGCTGCGAGGTGCCGCACTGGTAGGTGCTGGTGATCGCTCCGTAACTCGGTTCGATGAATGTGTAGGCGGGCTCATAGCCAGTCTGCACGTCGGCGGCGAAACGGTCGTAGCCGGCCATCCGGCCCCGGAGCTTGTAGCGTGTCATGTTCGTCAGGGCCAGTGACTGTGGCCAGTCGTCGCCGTGATAGATCCTCCACGGTAGGCCCATGTCTTCGAGTCGATCAAAGATCGTCCCGTTCTGGAACGAGAATCCGGCGGCCATCCACTTCGCGATGTCGCCGGCCGTGGGGCTGTGGTCCAGTCCGCTGGATGACGCGGCATGCACGAAGAACCGGTTCGGCCAGGTCGGGCCAGGCATCGAGGAGAACCAACCGTCGCAGAGTGTGAAGCTCTTCGCGAGTTCGTTGATCACCGGGACCTGAGCGGGTGTGAGGCACTGCAGCGGATCGCTGGGCAAAGGCTTCGCGGGCCCAGGTCCGGCGGGCTGCGACACGTAGTTCGCGACGAACCCGCTGTTGTTGATCGGTGGGTACGGCCCTCCAGGAGGGTATGACACCCCGAACCCGCACAGCTCCTCCACCGTGTCGGGGAACTCGTGGCCGGGATCCTGCGGCATCGGGTTGATCCCGGGGGCTGCTGGCGCGTAGGACCTTCCGCCCCAGGAGTTGGCCAACGTCGGTGGCGGGACCGTCCGCTCCTCACCGGTCACCGCATCCTTACCGGTGATGCCGGAGAACCCGAGCATGTGGTCGAACGAACGGTTCTCGAGCATGAGAACGAACACGTGCTGGATCTGCGGACTGCTCACGACCACCACACCTCCGTCAGTGAACGGACGTCGTCACTCCTTGGAGATGTCCATGTCTCCGGGACCGAGGACGATACGTGCGACCGTCTTGACCCCCCAACCCTTTGTGCTGCCGACGAAGCTTCCGGTATAGCGTCCCTCGGGATTCGATGTGATCTTGAAGTCGTTGGAACCCATCACCGGAATGTAGAAGTGAACATTGAAGCCGCCGCCGTTGCTGTCGGCATAACTGACGTTTCCCAGGATCTGGAACGGGCTCGTCGCCGAGTCGGGAGGATACGTCGTCACGCCCGGGTCGATGGTCGGTGGCGGCTGGCTGATACCTGAGTAGCTCGTCAGGCTGAAGGTCGTGTCCGGCGTGCCATTCATGAACTGAAGGCTGAGTTCACAACTGGCCATGACCATCTCCTTGCTTCGGTGACCACCGTGGCAAGACATCGCAACAGTGGTCCCGCCGGACCGCGCGATTGAGATACTTCGAATGAGAAAATAGCCGATTCCTGCTGGGGCGCGCAAGAGCCACTTCGGCCGAGCTGGGCCCAGCGGTTCCGGACACGATCCATGGAGTGAGGGCCTCACTCGTGTGACGAGCGCCGAGAATGGGCAGTCGTCGCTGGCCTTCCGGCAACTGATCAACCCTTGTGGGTCGCGTTCGATGCTGATCAGCGTCGACGGTACGACCGATCCGGCCTTCTGCCGGAGCAGCAGGGTCACCGATCACCAGCACGTCTGGTCGGTGACCAGGAGCGTGCGACCGGACTCAGGGCAGCGCGTCCACCGTCAGCTCGGCCCGGCTCAGCGTGGGTCCGACCGCCCACGCGTGGTCGAACTGCTCCGTGCTCAGGGCTGCACGACACCGGTCCAGCAGCACGGAGGTGAGGGGGTTGCGCGGCCACGGCTTGCCGACGCGGCGGGCCTGGTGGTGGGTGGCCGAGAAGATCCGCACCGCCTCGACCCACCGTACTCCGAGGCCGAGGAAGTCACCCAGCGTCTCCACCTGCGGCAGCGCCGTCTTCGCGCCGAGTCGGGCCTGCAACGTCACCACCCGACTCGACCAGATCATGCCGAGCGCGGGGTCCTGCCGCACCAGCCCGAGGGTCGCTCCGCTGGCCGCGGTGAACCAGGCGGCCCACAGGTTGTCCAGACTCAGGGTGCGGTCGAACACCTCCTGGACCCGCGCGATGTCGGTGCCGTCCGGATCGCTCACGGCGTCGGCGAGAACGCGCGTCGCCTCGCACCCTACGGCGAGGTCCGGACGCTCCGACAGGCCCTCGATGCTCTCGAGCACGTCGACCAGCTGACGCATCTTGCCGGCGTCCCGCTCGCCGGAGAAGCCCGACGCCACCGCGAGCAGCATCTTGCCGAGATGCACCCGCTGCAGCTCCGGCCAGGCCGCCGGACCGAGGTCGAGGCTGTCGAGGGAGGCGAGACCCCGCTCGATGATCTCGCGTCCGCGGTCACCGCGGAACTGCTGCAGCTGCAGCAGGCCCAGCGAGAAGTCGTTCAGCACCTGGGTGAGGTCCCCGGTGGTGACCAGTGCCGCCGGCTCGGCCCACCGGATGCCCTCCTCGATCTGGTCGCGGTAGAACCAGAAGCCGTTGAGCTGGCAGTTGATCGCGGTGCCGACAGCATCGGGCCGCTCCACCAGACGGCGGTGCAGGGTCGCCCGTACGGTGGGGAGGTTGTCGTCGATCTCGGCGTACCAGGTGGCCTCTTCGATGCGACCGAGCCGCGGCCGGGACTGCGCCAGCGCCAGGCACCAGTCGTCTCGTAGGTCCTCGGCCAGCTCGACCTCGTCGGTGGACCGCAGCGCTCGGTAGGCGTGGGCGCGCACCGGAGCCAGCTGCGCGAAGCGGGCCTGGCCGCCGTCCTCGTGGCTGACCGACAGCATCGATCGGTGGACCAGCTTGGCCAGCAGCCCGGGCACGTGGTCGCGCAGGTCCGGACCGACCACCGCTTCGGCCAGGCCGCGGCCGAACGCCCCCGGCAGGACGGCGATGCGACGGTGCAGCAGCCGCTCCTCGGGCGACAGCAACCGATGGCTGCGTTCGATGGCCGTGGCCAGCGTCTGGTGGTGCCGGGCCTGGCCGCGACCGATCGCGGACAGCTGACCGGGGTCGCGCTCGACCTGATCGAGGATCTCGCTCAGCGCGTACGCGGCGGTCAGCGCCGCCGCCAGCTCGATCGCCAAGGGGATGCCGTCCACCGCACCGCAGATCCGGCGGATGGTGGCGAGATCCGCGGGCGCGAGGGTGGTGGAGATTTCGGCGGTGGTGACTGGAAGGTGCGGACGGTTGATGATCCCGGCGCCCCCACGGTCTTCGGGGCATGGGAGGCCCGACGACTTCCGAACAGCGTCAAGGCCCGTACCTGTCGATCCGGAGGCCTCTATCGGATGTGGTCAGCGACCGCTTCCGGGCGTCTCAGGGTCTTGTTCAACGATGGCCGGTGCCTTGTTGATGGCTTCGGCGCGAGAGTGGACGCCGAGTTTTCGGTACAAGGATCGAGTGATCGTCTTGATCGTGTTGGGTGACACGTACAGGTCGCGGGCGATTTCGCGTTGGGTTTGGTCTCCCCGCAGCCGTTGGAGAATCTGGAGCTCTCGCGGGGTGAGTTGTTCACCGACCATCGTGTTCCGGCGGCTGTTGTCGTTGAGCTGGTGGCGGACGGCGGCGATCCTGGCTCGGCTGGGTCCGATGGTGCTGTCGTCGTCCCAGGGGACCAGGGCGTCGGCCTCGGCGAGGAGCTGGTCGGCCCGGATGCGGTCCCCGCGGTGATGGGCGACCATGGCCGTTGACAGGAGGTGATGGAACAGGGGCCAGGGGCTGAGGCCTGGGACGCGACGGCGGGCCTGCAGGCCTTTGTCCAACACCGCTGCCGCTTCCTCGAACTGTCCGGACGCGGCCAGCGCGACACCCTGGGCGGTGAACGCGAAGACGGCTTGGGGCCTTGCGTGCATGCGGTGCTCGATGACGATGTCCATGGCCTGGTCGGCAAGGCGGGTGCTGAGCGCGTGGTTGCCCTGCTCAGCCTCGCAGGAAGCGAGCGTGGCCAGGGCGAGCAGCTGGACCGTCACCGGTGCGTCGTGCGCTCGGGCAGCTTCGCCTAGGTGAGTGCGGGCCAGGACGGTGTCGCCGGCGACGCAGCCGGCGTAGCCGAGGGCGGCGTGGGCCACCGACGCCCACGGGGTTCCGTGGGTGTTCTCCAGCTTCACTGCTTCGCGGGCGTCGGCGAGCATCCGGTCGGGGCCGTCGTAGCCGAACAGTCCGCGGATCAGCATCAGCGCCGACCGGGGCGATCGGGTGCCGTCGGGGAGGGGCGTGTCCTCGGTCATGGTCTCCAGGTCCGCCAGCCGCCGGGACAGCTCAGCCTGATCGCCGGTCAGCGCCGCCATCCAGGCGGCGGTGACGGTGGCAGGCGCGGCGGTGGCGGCGGGGGTGCCGTGGAGTTGCTGCAGCCAGTCAAGAATTGTCGCGGACCGGCCGGCGTCGAAGTAGTGGAGCCAATGGGTCTGGACCAGGGCTGCCGCCACGTCGGCATCCCCGGCGGCCAGCAGGTGGTGGATGGCTTCCTCGGTGTGGTTGTGGGCGGCGAACCACTGAGCGCCGCGGCGGTGCAGGTCGATCACCGTTTCGGGATGTTCGACCTCCAGCACGCTGCGGGCATACGCCGCGAACAGGTAGTGGAGGCGGAACCACCCGTCGTGAAGTGGGATCAGGAACAGGTTGGTGCGTTCCAGCCGCTGCAGCAGCCGGGCAGCGGTGGGGGTGGCGGTGACGTGGGTGGCCAGCGCCACCGTGAAGTGGTCGAAGACCGCCATCGCCAGCAGGAACTCCCGCAGCTCCGTGCCTTGGCGGTCGAGGACCTCCTCGCTGAGGTAGTCGGCGATGAACCGGCTGCTGCCGCTGAGCGCCCGGACCAGCGCGTCGGCATCCTCGCGTCCGACCAGGGACAGCGCAGCCAGGTAGACGGCCGCCGGCCAGCCCTCGGTTCGCTCGAGGAGTGCCGACAGCTCCGGTTGCGACACGGCGACGCCAGCAGCGCGGAGGACGGCATCGACCTCGCCGGCATCGAACGCCAGGTCGCCGGCACGGATCTCGACGAGCCTGCCCTCGACGCGCAGCCGGCCGAGCCGAAGTGCCGGGTCGGACCGCGACACCACCACCAGACGTGCCTGGGCAGGCAGCAAAGTCACCAGCTGGTCGAGCTGTTCCCCGCAGTGCGGCTCGTGGAGGACGTGGCAGTCGTCGAGCACCAGCGTGAACGCCCCCGGATGCGCGGCGAGCGCCTCGGCCACCCTCGGCACCACCTCCGACAAGATGGCCGTCGAGCTCATCGCCACGAACTCCGCCACATTCGCGTCCATCACACATCCGGCCCGTTCGAGGGCGGCGGCCACATGCGCCCACAGACGGGTCGGGTCGTTGTCGGCCGGATCGAGAGTCACCCAGGCAACCGTCCCCGCCCCGCCAGAAACCGCCCACTGGGAGACCAAGGTGGTCTTGCCGTACCCGGCGGGCGCGGCAACCAACACCACCGAAGACTCAACTGCCGGGTCGAGAAGCCTCAACAGCCGCGGCCGAACAATCCAGCCCGCGCGCGCCGGCGGGATCGCCCACTTCGGCACGACCCACGGGGTGACGACCCGCCCAGGAGCGCCCTTGCCCGAGTCCTGCCGCCGGGCACTGGTCACTGCACCACCTTCGAGTCAGGAACGTGTGGCCGGACGGCCACCGCCCCGACACACTCACCGTTGATGACCTCGATGCTAAACCAGGCGGATAGTCCGACCACCTAATCGACTACCTCGCAGCTTCGGCGATGGCGCCGTCCCAGTGCGCCGCATTCGATAGAGCACCGCCGATGAACCCAGCAGCCTTATGGCGCAGTGGGTGCGCGGCCGAACCTGCGTAGCACGGTGCGGGTTTGGCGCCAGGCCTGGGTTCCGTTGGTGGCACGGAATCGGTCTTTCAGCTCCGCGACCCGGGCGTTGGCGAGGGTTCTGTCGACGGCTTCGTTGGCCCAGGCGATGACGTGGAAGCCGTCCATGCAGATCGCTGCGTCGGGGGCGTGGGACTCGGTCGCGGAGATGTAGGCGACGGAGGCGTCCATGGTGACCGCCTCCAGCGTCGCGGTCCGGTCGGGACCGAGGTGGTCGTAGAACTGGTGGAGGGTCGCTGCGGAGCGGCCCTGGCCGACCCACACCACCTTGCCGCTGTCGTGGTTGACGACCACGGTCAGGTACTTGTGGCCGCGACGGTAGGAGATCTCATCGACACCGATCCGGTAGAGCCCGTTCAGTCGGGAGTCGTCGAGGTGGTCGGCCACGACCCGGGCCAGGATCGTGGTGACGCTCTCCCAGGAGGTGCGGAGGAACCGGGCCAGGCCGGTCTTGTCCATCCGCTGCGCGAGCCTCGACAGATGATGGTGTCGCTTCCATGGACGTTCATCTCTTCGAGTGCTCATCGCTTCTTCGACGGTTCGGCGGCAAAGCGCGTACTGCGATGTCACCAGATCTCGATGCACTGAATGGGCAGTGACGGCGAACCGGAGACATCACCGTGCTGATACGGACGACGTCTTGTTCGCGATGGATATCCGGTCAATGTGAATCTGTTCGTCCAGGCGGAGAAGGCTGTCACCCGCCTCGGGTGAAGCGTTTGGCGAGAGTGATTGACACCCTGTTGAAGAGGCCGGGAAACCGGGGTGGGAAGTGTCCGCGGCGGGCGCTGTGCGTAACAAACCGCCCGGACTCGCCACGTGCACCGCGTTGCCCGTCGTCGGTGGCCATTCCGATGGTTTTGCGCCGTCTTGGATTGATCGCCGTCGATTGTTTGCCCGGCAGCGTGGTGGGTGACCAAGGACCAGGAAACTTTACCAAGGGGCGGCGGCGATGATCGAGCGTGGACCACTGTGCGATGGCTGCGGACGGTCCCTGGCCGAAGGCGGGGAATGGGACGTCTCGGCCTACTGCGGGTGGCTCTGCCGACCGTGCTCCCAGTCTGACATCGGGACAGTTGGAGGTCAGGTGCCCATCGCGGGTCCCATGTCCGGCAGGCCGACCAGCACGGACGCGGCGCAGCAGAACCGTGGTGTCGGGGCGCATCGGACGCCCCGGTCCTTTCACTGAGTCGGATCTCAACAACGCCCAGATCCGTCCAGGTAGTCCACGTGCTTGTGGCGGTTGACAACCAGATTCACGATGGTCGACCCTCAACCATTCGCTCACTGGATGTCTCTGTCGCTGTGCGCGTGTACGGCGACGTGCTGTCCTGGCGACCGGGATGGCGGATCAGCCAGTCCGAGATCGTCGAGAAACCAAAAGCAGAGGCGAACGACGCCACCCGAACGGCGGTTGGGTCGGCCCTGGCCGTCGGGCGCCTGTCGCCCTCGTTCGCCCAGGCTGCATCTCTTGTCCCGTTGCTGGTCGAGGTCAAAGCCATGATGCCAAGTCCGCTCGACGCCATCCGTCCGTATGGTGAGGCAGCAGAGTCGGGAAGGGATGGGGATGACCGAGGTCCGGAAGTCTTTCGAGTCATGGGACAGCACTGAGGGCGCCCCTGCGCCGCTTGGGGCCACGTGGGTCGATGTGCAGAGCGCGTGGAACTTTTCGCTGTACTCGCGCGACGCCAGAGCCGTCACGCTGCTCATCTATGCGGCGGACGACCACGTCCGGCCCTTGGCCGAGGTGGTCCTCGACCCGCTCGTGAACAAGACCGGGCGGATCTGGCACTGCCTGGTCAGCGTCGGCCGGGTGCCCGGCGCTGCACACTATGCGTTCCGGGTGGACGGCCCGAAACTGCCGCGTACCGCTTTCCGCCCTGCCAAAGTGCTCAGTGACCCGTTCGCTCAGCGCCTGTTCTTCCCGCCCGAGTTCTCGCGGGAGGCGGCCATGGGCGAGGGGTCCAACGACGGTCGGGCGGTTCTCGGCGTGCTGCCCACGGCGGAGTGGGCCAGGGAGTCAGTGCCCGGGCAGGGGCCACGGCACACCAACGATCTGGTCGTCTACGAGATGCACGTCAAGGGGTTCACAGCTCGGTCCAACAGCGGTGTCGCGGCGGATCACAGGGGAACCTTCCGGGGCGTCATTGACAAGATCCCGTACCTGACCGAGCTGGGGGTCACGGCCGTCGAGCTGCTCCCGGTGCATCAGTACGACCCACAGGAGGGCAACTACTGGGGCTACATGACCATGAGCTTCTTCGCCCCGCACGCCACGTACGCCTGTGACGACGCGGTGGCTGAGTTCCGCGAGATGGTCGATGCCCTGCACGCCGCTGGCATCGAGCTGTGGCTCGACGTCGTGTACAACCACACCGCCGAGGGGGATCTCGCCGGGCCCACCTACCACTTGCGCGGTATCGACAACGACTCCTACTACATCGTCGGCCCTGACGGCAGCTACGCGAACGACTCCGGCTGCGGCAACACGACGCAGTCCGCCGACCCGGCGATGCGCGTGCTCACGCTCACCAGCCTCGAGTACTGGGCCAAGCAGATGGGCGTCGACGGGTTCCGCTTTGACCTTGCGTCGGTCCTGACCCGCGACGCCGAGGGTGTGGTCACCCCGGACGCCGCAGTGATTGCTGAGATTGGTCTGTTCGCCCTGCGCAACGACATCCGGGTCGTCGCCGAGCCGTGGGATCTCGGAGCCTACGAGCTCGGTCGCTCCTTCCCGGGGATCATGTGGCGGCAGTGGAACGGGCAGTTCCGTGACGACGTGCGCGGCTTCGTCAAGGGCGATGAGGGGCTGGTGCCGTCGTTGATGCGCCGCGTCTACGGCAGCGACGACCTGTTCCCCGACGGCCCCGGGGACATGTACCACCCGTACCAGAGCGTCAACTTCGTCACCGCGCATGACGGCTTCTCCCTGTACGACGTGGTCTCCTACAACGACCGGCACAACGGCGCCAACGGGCATGCGGGCACGGACGGCTCGAGCGACAACCGCAGCTGGAACTGCGGCTGGGAGGGAGACGTGGGCGTGCCTGCGAATGTCCAGGCTCTGCGGATGCGACAGATCAAGAACTTCATGGCTCTGCTGATGCTCAGCAACGGGGTGCCGATGTTCGTCGCCGGCGACGAGTTCGGGAACACCCAGGGGGGCAACAACAACCCGTACAACCAGGACAACGAGACGACGTGGCTGGATTGGGACAGGCTGGTGTCCAATGCGGAGCTGTTCGACTTCGCCAAGGGGATGATCGCGCTGCGGAAGTCACGAGCCGCCATCGCGCGCAGCCGGTTCTGGCGCGAGGATGTGCAATGGTTCGGCACGTCTGGGGAGCCCGACCTTGCGCCTTGGTCGCACAGCCTGGCGTGGTGGCTGTCCGGGCGGCGCTTCGACGAAGGCGACCTGTACGTGATGGTCAACGCCCACCATGAACCGCTGACGTTCGCCGTCCAAGTGCCTGGCCCGTGGCAGCGGATCGTGGACACCTCGGCGGCCAGCGGGCAGCAGATCGTTGCGGATGCAGCGACGGATCCCGGCGACCAGGCGGGTAGCGAGATCGTTGTCGAACCGCACTCGATCGTTGTGCTGTCGACCTGAGTGCGGGGCGGGGCCTCCCCGTCTGGGCGTGCGGCCGTGGAGGACATCGTCCGTCACGGTGCTGAGGGTGTGTGCGTGGGGGCGGCAACGCTCGACCGGCAGCGCGCTCCGACCGTCCGACCGGCGTGCGGACTATCCCGTTGCGGAGTGTGCTGCGGGGGCCTGCGGCTCGCGCAGTTCGAGTCCGAACAGCACGAAGGCGATGCCGACCGCGACGGCCATGGCTGCCACGCCGAAGGCGACCACCGAGGTGAACAGCGACGCCTGCAGGAACGAGGAGGTCATCGCGGTGTCGCGGTTGGGGTCCTCTCTGTCCAGCTCGGCGTAGGTCTTGCCGCCGGTGATCTCCATGGTGTGCTTGTCGATCACGCTCGCCTGGCAGTACGCACTGACCGGTCCGGCGACCGTCGCGCCGGCCCGGCAGTCGGCGTCGTCGGACACGGTGATCTTTTGATCGGAGAGTGTGCTCGTGATCACAATCCAGGTCACAACGCCGGCGACGACGAAGATCAACCCGAAGATGACACCGACGATGGACGCGGTCTTACGCATGCTGACAACCTTCCTGGCCAGGCAAGGCGGACGACACGTGCTGCCTGACGGGTGCTTGGGGACGGACGGGTCGGGCACGCACCGGCGTGCGACCACTTGCACGGCCGGAGTGCCTGGAGACACCATGGTGGCTCAGTTCGTGGCTGCCTGGGAGCGCGTCCCATTTGCGCCGGGCATCGGCCAGAGCCGACGAATTCGGCTAGCGCTGCGCGTCATCCGACGGCCGACAGGGCCGGCGGTGAATGGTTCTCTCGCCTGAAAGGCACGTCGATGGGTTTCTGGGATATCTTTGGGCTCCTGATCTGGAGCTTCGTGTTCGTGATGTATCTGATGGTGTTGTTCCACATCTTCGGGGACCTGTTCCGCGACCCCGACCTCGGCGGGGGCGCGAAGGCGCTGTGGACGATTGGGTTGATCTTCCTGCCGTTCCTGCTCATGTTGATCTATCTGATCGTGCGGGGACGCGGGATGGCGGAGCGTCAGGCCGGTGCGATCCGGCAGGCTCAGACCGAGTCGGATCGCTATATCAGGTCGGTGGCCGGCTCGTCGAGCCCGGCAGACCAGATGTCCTCGGCGAAGGCGTTGCTCGACAGCGGGTCGATCACGCCGGCCGAGTTCGACCAACTGAAGGCCAAGGCACTCGCCTGACTCAGGGTCCGGCATCGTGAGTCGGAGGTCCGGGGAGGAGACTGTGGTCGTCGGCCAGGACTGCACACGGGCAACGCGCCAGCGAACCTGCGTCGTGGTCATGGAAGGCTGCTTGACCCCTCTATATGCAGTGCACTGGGGGCCGGTAGGCAAGAGCGAGGTGGTCCACCGTGGACGGTTCAGAAGATCGACCGGTCTAGACAATTCTCGCGACGCTCGATAGGGAGTACTCATGTCCATTCCTGAACCGTCGGGCTCGGCACCGGGTCGCGGTGTCGCGGTGCTGGCCGGCCGTCTCTGGGCGGGTGGTGTGGCCACCGGGTGCATCGCCGCCCTGGTGGCGGCGCTCGGCGTGCTGCTGTGTAGTTCCGTGCTGAATGTCAGGCTCGTTCCCACGCTCGTGTTCTCGATCACCGACTCACTGGCGTGGAACTACGCGATGACCGCGTTCGTGCTGGCGCTCGTGGCGACTGGGGCGGCTCATCTGCTGTCGCTGACGACTCCTCGTCCGCGGGTGTTCTTCGGCTGGCTCGTCGGGCTGGGCACGGCGGCGGCCGTGGTGCTGCCGTTCGCTGCTGAGGGCAGCTCTGCCGGCAAGATCAGCACTGCGCTGATCAATCTGGCGGTGGGCATTGCGATCGGTACCTTGCTGTCAGCGGTGCTGTCTCGCACGGTCACCGACACAGAGCGGTCCTGGCAGCGGCGCTGAGATGGGTCCACGGGCGGTGCCGGCAGCCCGCGGAATGCTTCCTCGGATCGCCCATGTGCCCGCGCGGAGCGTTGCGTCGATGGCGCGGGTTCGGCATCGCTGCGCGACGTCTGAGCCCACACCGGCCGGTGGGTATGGCCAGACCTGGTCGGGCCATGCGTGCTGATCGGGGTGTGACAGCATTCTCGCGGCCGCCGACCGGCGGCGCCAAGGACGATGAGAGGGAGATCAGAATGAGCGACAAGGACGACGCCACGCTGGATCTGTATGTGGCCGCCTACCGTGAGCCCGGTACGGCCGAGGAGGACTGGAACACGTTGAAGGGGCTCGCCGCCGATGACGTGATCAAGGTCGGTGCGCTGGCCTTGGTGAACCGGGACAGCGACGGCAAGCTCCACGTCAAGGACAGCACGAACGAGCCCGGTATAGGGGCCGTGGTCGGGGCCGTCGGTGGCGCCTTGGTGGGTTTGATCTTCCCGCCGGCGCTGCTGGCTTCGGCCGCGGTCGGGGCAGGTGTGGGTGCGGGTACGGGCACGATCATCGACCGGGTGACGAAGCGGAAGATCAAGTCCGATGTCGAGTGGGCCGTGCCGAACGGTGGCTCAGGTGTGGTGGTGGTCTTCGACGAGCAGTGGATGAGCGAGGTCGAGAAGGTCCTGACGCGCGCGGACAGGATCTCCCGCAACCACCTCCACGACGACGACGACGTCGATGACAACGCCACGTCGTAGCGGCTCGGAGGCGTTGCGGGCTGCGTGACCCGGCCAATGCGTGTGTCTGGTAGGACGTGCGTTGGGGGCCCGGCCTGTGTTGCCGGCAGATCCGGGCCCCCGGCACGGACCAGTTAACCAGCGGTCCGCACGCCCAAGGTCCACAGGCTGAGCTAGGGCCACGGGCCGTCAGCATCCCGGCCGCAGACGCCGAGCATGAACGACACCGGGTGACTCGGATGCCGACTCCGTGGGCGAATCTTCCCGAGGGGTGTCGTGGCTTCTGCGGCCGGCGATTGACCGGTCATCGGGATGCCTGCCGTTGTCGAACGCGGCCGGGTCCAGCCGAAGTCAGGGACGTTCTGTGGTCGGGGCCACCCCATTCACGACCTGTTCACCTGCAACTGCCATGATGGGCTACTGCCCCCGAGACGGGACCGCAGCCGACAATCGAGACAGAGGTGGACCATGCCTGAGGACCAGCCCGTGATGACCGCGCTCGCCGAGATCACTGCGGTCTCCCTGCTCCACAGCTACCTCCCGGCGCGCGAGCACATGATCGCCCGGCTGGCTGCGCTCGTCGCGGTCGACGCCCCGACCGCCTCCTATGTGATGAACGCCAGCACCGCGGCCGAGACCGGGATCACCGTGGAGGACGTTCAGAGTCTCCTGGTGGCCGTCGCCCCGCTCGTGGGCACGGCCAGGGTCGTCACGGCGGCCGAGCGGATCACCGAGGCGCTCGGCTTCATCATCGAGCTGGCCATCGTCGAGCTCGCTGCCGAGGTCGAGGCAGCGGAGAGCGCCGACGAGGGCTGAGGGTGGGCGCGCTGGTACGCGGAGTCATCCGAGAGAGTCCACCAGCGAGATCGACAAGGTAATGGGGAGCCGGCCGCGACTCATCAGGTTGCGCGGGGTCGGTCGACGACGGTACGTCGGATCCGACCGCGGATGCCGTCGGGTGGGCGTGCTCCACTCCCGCGTAGCTGGAGCGTAGGTTCCTGCGTGGCACCGTGGTCGCCCGACCAGTGGCCCGCTGTCCACGTTCGAGCCTTCCTGACGAGTCGAGTGGACGCCGTCCAGAAGGGATAGCGAATGGCTTCTCGCGTCGCCCTGGAGGATGTCGATGCCGTGTTGTTCGACCTGGACGGTGTGCTGACGGCGACTCGAAGTGTGCACGCGGCCGCGTGGAGGCAGACCTTCAATGGTTTTCTGGCGTCCTGGGACGCGTTGCACGGAACCAGCACGGCCCACTTTGACGACCTGTCCGATTATGCCGTGTACGTCGACGGGAAGCCGCGCGAGGCAGGAGTCCGCGATTTCCTGGCTTCGCGTGGCATCACGCTCCTGGAAGGCGGTCCAGACTCGCCGCCGGCAGAGGACTCGGTCTGGGGCCTGGCCGATCGTCAAGAGGGACTGGTCGAAGCGGAACTGAAGCGTCACGGTGTTCAGGCCATTCCTGGATCGGTCGCGTGGATTCGGGAGCTTCGCGAGAGCGGCATCAAGACCGGTGTCGTGTCGAGCAGTCGCAGCTGCGCGGCCGTCTTGGAGTCCGCGGGTATCAGCAACCTCTTCGACACCCGGGTCGACGGGATGACCTGCCTCGAGCTCGGTCTTGCCGGCAAGCCGGCACCCGACGGATTCCTGGAGGCAGCCCGACGTCTGGGCGTGTCACCACAGCGCTCCGTCGTTGTTGAGGACGCGATCGTCGGAGTCGAAGCCGGGCGGGCGGGCTCGTTCGGGCTGGTCATCGGCGTTGATCGCACCGGATACGGCGAACAGCTGGTGGCCCACGGTGCCGACGTGGTGGTCTCGGACCTGAGCGACCTCCTGGTCGACCCGAGGGACGGCATCCACCGCTCCGGCCCGCGCCGCAACCGACTTCAGGCGGCCGCGGAACGAATCTTCGCCACAGGCTCGGAGTACCCGGCGGATCCCTGGCGGCTGGTGGAGCGTTCCTACAACCCCGACAATGTGGAACAGACCGAGACTCTCTTCGCTTTGTCCAACGGCTATCTCGGATTGCGTGGTTCCTTCGACGAGGGGGAGCCGTCGTACCGGCCGGCGACCCTTCTCAACGGCTTCCACGAGACCTGGCCGATCACCTATCCCGAGTGGGCCTACGGATTCGCCACCACGGGTCAGAGCATCGTGCCGGTTCCGGACGGCACGACCATCCGCCTGTTCATCGACGAGGATCCGATCACGTGCCAGACAACGGAGGTCCTCGAGTTCGAACGCACGCTGGACATGGAACGCGGCATCCTCGAACGTTCCGTCGTCTACCAGCTGTCGGACGGTCGGAGATTCCGGGTTCACAGCACCCGTTTCGTGTCCCTCGTTCAGCGCCACCTCGCCGGTATCCGCTACGAGATCACAGCACTGGACAAACCCGGCTCGCTCGTCGTCCGCTCGGAGCTGACCACCACGCGGGTCACGGGCAGGGACACGGGAAACGACCCCCGGCAGAGCCGGACCCTCACCCCGCAGACGCTTCGGGGCGATGTCGAACGCGAGACCGGTAGTCGCGTCATCCGCACGCACCGGACGACGAGCAGCGATCTCACTGTGGCCGTGGGCATGCATCATGAGTTCGATCCCACCACGGTCACGCAGGCCGACACACGGATGGACCCCGGCAGGGCCGAGGTCATCTTTCACGTCGCGGCAGAGCCGGGCCGAACCGTCACCATTTCGAAGTGGTTGGCCTACCACTACGGGACAGCCGAACCCACGGAGCTCGTCGACCGCGTAGAGCTGACTCTTGATGATGCCCTCACCCTGGGCTTTGCCGCTGCCCTCGGCGATCACCAGCGCCACGTCACCAGCTTCTGGGAACGCAGCGAACTGGTCTGGGAGGGGGGAATTCAGGCGCAGCAGGCTCTGCACTTCAGCCTCTTCAGTCTGATGCAGGCCTCGCTCCGCGCAGAGGGTCATGGGGTACCGGCCAAAGGCCTGACGGGAACCGGTTACGAAGGCCACTACTTCTGGGATACCGAGGCCTACCTGTTGCCGTTTTTCACCCACACCTCGCCCGAGGTGGCCCGCAACCTGCTGATGCACCGGATACGCATGTTGCCGGACGCACGTCGCCGCGCCCGGGAGGTGGGCTGCTCCGGCGCGCTGTTCCCTTGGCGCACCATCAACGGTGAGGAGGCATCCGCCAACTACGAAGCCGGCACCGCGCAGTATCACATCGACGCCGACATCGCCTACGCCTTGGACCAGTACGCACATGTCGCCGGTGACACCGATCTGATGTTCAAGCACGGCGTCGAACTGCTCGTGGAGACCGCACGCATGTGGGCGGATCTAGGATTCTTCTCCCACCGACACGGCGGCAGCTTCGTGATCAACAAGGTCACGGGGCCCGACGAGTACTCCACGGTGGTCGACAACAACCTGTATACCAACGTGATGGCGGCGCATAACCTGCGCGCGGCCGCCGACTGGGTCGACCGCCTCCAAACGAATTCGGCACCGGACTTTCACCAGCTCGTGGAGCGAACACGGCTCGGTCCGGATGAGCAGGCGACCTGGCGACGGGCAGCGGACCGGATGTACATCCCCTACGACCAGCAGGCAGGCGTCCACCTGCAAGACGACCACTTCCTCGACCAGGCGCCGTGGGACTTCGCGCGCACGCCAGCCGACAGGTATCCGCTGCTGTTGCACTATCATCCGCTGGTCATCTACCGACATCAGGTGATCAAGCAGACCGACGTCGTGTTCGCCACCGTCCTGTTGCCGGAGCGGTTCAGCTCCGAGGAACGCCGACGGATCTTCGAGTACTACGATCCGATGACCACCGGTGACTCATCGCTGTCGGAGTGCATCCAAGCCATCGCCGCGGCCGATGCCGGCAAGTACCGCACCGCGGAGGAGTACTTGATCGACGCCGTGGCCCTGGACATCGCCGACACCGCGGGCAACCTGCGGGACGGCATTCATGTGGCGTCAGCGGGTGGCACCTGGATGGCGGTCGTGTACGGCTTCGCCCGCTACCGGTGGCGCACCGGCGACTTCGCGCCCATGCTCCCAACCCGTGCGCGTCGACTGCGCATTCCACTGCAGATCCATGGCTCACACCTCGACCTCGACATCGCCGAGGACGCAGTCACCTACTCCCTTCGAGCAGGGCAGCCGCTGACCCTGCGCCACTACGGCACCGAATTCACTGTGGCAGCAGGGGCACCGATGTCCTTCGCCGGCCACTACCGAACCCGCGACGCCGGCTCACCCTGAGTCCTGCGGCCGTCCCCGCCTGCTGGCCCCGACGACGAACCGGATTCGCGAGGCGGTCGAGAGAGGGTCAGCTGCGCTGCCAGGTCCACTCCCGTACCTCCGGCATGTCCTGCAGGTGCTCGACCATGTAGGTCTCGTGCCGGGCCAGCTGTGCTTGGCACCAGGCCTTGAGCTCGGAGGCGCCGACGGGGGTCCGCCGGGCGTTGTTGATCGCATCCATCACGAGATGGAAGCGTGACGCCCGGTTCTTCACAACCATGTCGAACGGTGTGGTGGTGGTGCCCTCTTCGATGAACCCGCGGACGTGGAACCGGTCGGCATCGGGACGGCCGTGCACGAGCTGATGAACGGCACCGGGGAAGCCGTGGAAGGAGAAGACCACGTCGACATGATCGGTGAACAGCTCCCGGAAGAAGGTGCCGGAGATGCCGTGTGGGTGGTCCTGCGGCCGCGGCAGGGTCATCAGATCGACCACGTTGACCACACGGACTTTGAAGCCTGGCAGCCTCTCCTTCAGAATCTGGGCGGCGGCCACGGTCTCCATCGTCACCACGTCGCCGGCACTGGCCAAGACGATGTCCGGATCGGTGTTGAAGTCGTCGGTGCCGGCCCAGGCCCAGATCCCGGCGCCGTCGGCGCAGTGCCTGACCGCTTCGTCCATCGACAGCCATTGCTGTTGGGGCTGCTTGTCGATCACGATGAGGTTGACGTAGGAGCGGGACCGGAAGCAGTGGTCGGCTACCGACAGCAGCGTGTTGGCGTCCGGCGGCAGATAGACCCGGCAGACATCGGCTCGTTGGGTGATCACGTTCTGGATCAGTCCGGGGCCCTGGTGGGAGAAGCCGTTGTGGTCGTTGCGCCAGCACGTTGAGGTGAGCAGGATGTTCAGGCTCGGCACCTTGGCGCGCCAGGCGAGGTGATTTCCTTCCTCCAGCCACTTGCTGTGCTGGATGGTCTGCGACGCGCTGACCATCGCGAACGACTCGTAGGTGGCGAACATGCCGTGCCGCCCGGTCAGGGTGTACCCCTCCAGCCACCCGTGGCAGTTGTGCTCGCTGAGCACCTCCATCACGCGACCCTCGTGGGAGATCTTCGTATCGGCTGGCAGGATCTTTTCCATGAAGGCCCGGTCGGACACGTCGAAGACGGCACCCAGCCGGTTGCTGTTGGTCTCATCCGGGCAGAACAGTCGGAAGTTGTGGGGGTTGCGTCGATAGATCTCCGCCGTCATCTCCCCGAGCCGCCGGACCGACTCCACCGCCGTGCCCGGATCGGTCAACTGAACCGCGTAGTCGCGGAAGTCGGGGAGCTCGAGATCCTCGGTGAGCAGGCCGCCGTTGGCGTGCGGGCTCGCGCTCAACCGCAGCCGTCCGGTCGGATTTGCTTTCCTGACCAGCTCGACCGGCGCACCCCCGCCGTCAAACAGCTCCTCCGGCCGGTAGGACTTCAGCCACCGCTCCAGCGCAGCCAGGTGCTCCGGATTGCCCCTGACGCCCGACAGCGGGACCTGGTGCGAACGCCAGCTTCCCGTCACCTCGATACCGTCGATCTCCTGCGGCCCGGTCCACCCCTTCGGTGTCCGGAGGATGATCATGGGCCACTTCGGCGGATCGGCGGGAGCTCCAGTTTCTCGAGCGGCGCGTTGGATCTCACCGATCAGGGCGTACGCCTGGAGCAAAACTTCGGAGAACCGGTGATGCATGCCAGGAACGTCGTCGCCCTCGACCTCGAGCACCCGGTAGCCATGGCCCTCGAGAAGCGAACGGACCAGCGCCGGATCCTTGCGGCCGACTACCGTGGGGCCGGCGATCTTGTAGCCGTTGAGGTGCAGGATCGGCAGCACGGCGCCATCGCGGGCCGGGTTGATGAATGAGGTGCCCTTCCAGGACCCCTCCAGCGGGCCGGTTTCGGCTTCGCCGTCGCCGACCACGGCGACGGTCAGCAGGTTGGGGTTGTCCATCACGGTGCCGTAGGCGTGCACCAGGACGTAGCCCAGTTCACCTCCCTCGTGGATCGATCCCGGCGTCGTCACCGAGACGTGGCTGGGGATGCCGCCGGGTGCGGAGAACTGTCGGAACAGCCGCTTGATGCCGGCCTCGTCCTGGCTGATGTCGGGATAGACCTCGGTGTAGGTGCCTTCGAGCCACCCCGCGGCCACCAGCGCCGGACCGCCGTGACCAGGCCCGGTCAGGTAGATGGCCTCCTGTCCGGTGTGCTGAATGAGGCGGGAGACGTGGGCGTAGATGAACGACAGGCCCGGGCTGGTTCCCCAGTGCCCAAGCAGCCGCGGCTTGATGTCATCGAAGGTGAGCTCCCTGCGGAGAAGCGGGTTGTCCTTTAAGTAGATCTGGCCGATGGTCAGATAGTTGTTGGCACGCCACCAGGCGTCGATGGCCGCAACCTCGTCGTCGGTGATCGCTGGTGCGCTGGTCAAGGTGGTGGGCGTCATGGCCGCAACCTTCTTCGCCGGGGGAGTGACGATCTCCGTCTGGCAGGAGTCCGCCCACGGGATGCCTGTTCGGGTTCATCGTCACCTTCCTCGGCTCCAGCATCCTCTACATCCTCGGCGGGGTTCCGTTCCTTCCACTCCAGACACTGTGGATCAACTTCACCACCTTGTTGTTCCAGGCCATTGGCCTCGGCTACGGCCAACCATCCGAAGGGCTGATGCAGCGGCAGCCTCGCTCACCCGACACACCGATCCTCACCCGAGGGCTGCTGATCTGGCTCGTCACCGCCGGGATCATCATCGGTGCCGGCACCCTCGCGGTGATCGCCTGGTCCGAACGTGTGTACAGCGAACCCGTCGCCCACGCCATGGGATGGTGACTTTCTCCCTGTTCACCCTGCTGTTCTCGATCGCCACCAAGGACGAACGACACACCGCGTTCACCCTTGACACCGTCTCTGACAAGACTTTCACCAAAGCCACTGGGCTGTCGATCCTGACCCTGATCCTGGCCACCGTGCTCGGACCGTTGCAGGCCTTCCTCGACACGGTCAGCCTCGACATTCAGCAATGGCTCATCTGCCTCGCACTCGCGCTGACGATCCTCGTCGTCTCCGAGATCTGGAAGGCCATCCAACGACGAAACGGGTCCGATCACAGCCAGGCAAACTCGCCACATGCTGCCAGCTGACAAGGTCCCCAAAACGGATGGTCCTCGTTATTGAACTGCACCGGATCCGTGTGGGAGTTCCGAGTTCGACGACGTCGAGGGCCCAAGTTTCACCAACCGAAACCGTTGGGTCCGGCTGCGTTCACTGTGGTCTGTGACAATGGGCGGGCGGAAGCGCCCGATGTGGGATGGATGTGGTTGCTGATGGTGAAGGGCCGCGAGGATCCCGGTGACGCAGGCTCGGCGTCTACCGTGGCGGCTGCTGCGCAAACAGCCGCCGGAGCGCTGCGAACACACGAAGGGCGTCGCCGCTCGCACGGTGAACCTGGCCGTCACCGTAGGGCTCGCTGATCGCGGCGTTCTGGCCGTGGCGTGCTCGCTTACATGGTCTTGGGTACTCACCGCGACTACGACAGGCCGGCTTCCCCTTGGGGCTCGACCTGCGCCCGCAAGGCTGGCCGGATTCGGTGTCGGCGTCAGTGGCGCACCATTCCGGTGCCTGATTCGTCCCGTTGAAGTGACCGGCGCGTCGAACGGCCGAGGCGGCAACCCCGCCGGGCCGGTGCGACGGAGCGGGACTCGCTCACCCACGGCAGGTAATGCACGGTCGGCGGGGTCTGTCACCGTACGATCCGAGCACACTCTCTGGTCCGCTATTCGCTAGGAGACTCAATGACTTCCTCGTCCACACCGTCCCGCACGAGGCAGGCCGTGGCCGCCGGTGCGACCATCGGCACCGCGGCCCTGCTCGGCATCGTCGGAGTGCTCGCCGTCCTCCAGGGTTTTGCCGCCATCCTCCGCGGCCCGTCCTTCGTGATCGGGTTCGACTACGTCTACAAGATCGACGCCAACGGCTGGGGCTGGATCCACCTCATCCTCGGCGCCGGCGCGATCGCAGTGGCGGTCGGTCTCTTCACGGCCAAGACCTGGGCCGGAGTCGCGGCGATCGTGGTGGCCGGCCTGTCTATCATCCTCAACTTCATGTGGCTGCCGTACTACCCGTGGTGGTCGATCATCCTGATCGCCCTTGACGTGTTCATCATCTGGTCGGTCAGCACCTGGCGGCAGGCCAATGCTGTCCGGAGCTGAAAAGCTCGGGCCGCGCGGACATGACGAACGCTGCCGCCCCGGGTGCCGGGCACCCCAGGTGGGCTTCAGGCGCGCAGCGGCCAGATCAGCAGACGCGCTGAGGCACCAGATGTCGTGCGACAGACTTACCGAGCAGCCCGGCTGAACTGAACGAGGATTGAGAGTGAGCATTGAACTGGAAGAGACCGGCCCCATCGACTACGTGGTCGTCGAGTTCCCTGGGAGCAAGATGCCGGTTGAAGGGATCCCTCTTCTGGGTTGACCTGATGGATGCTGGCATCATCCGGCTTATCGATCTCGCCTTCGTGACCCGCGAGCTCGACGGCTCGGTCAGCGCTGGAGTTCACCGACTTCGACGGTGACGGCCAGCTCGACTTGGCCATCTTCGAGGGCGCCTCCTCGGGTCTGCTCGATCAAAGCGACATCGATGAAGCGGTCTAGGTCATCGAACCGGGCAACTCCGCCGGGATCCGCGTCTACGAGAATCGCTGGGCCGCCCCTTTCGCCGCAGCAGTCCGCCGAGGTGGCGGCCAGCTGGTGGCCAGCGGCCGCATCCCGGTCCAGGCGCTCCTCGCAGCCCTCGACCAAGCCGAAGCGGATGCCGAAGCTGCCCAGTCTTGACCCCGTCTAGTCTCTTCTAGGTCACCAACGCCAACGAAAGGTCATTCATGCCAGGTCTCCTTCGCGGTGTCGCCCGTACCGCTGTCATCGCAGGAACCGCCACGGCGGTGTCCAACCGGGTCTCCCGCCGGCAGGCGGGGCGGTGGGCAGCCGAGGAGCAGCAGCAGAGCCCTCCGCCGGCACCGGAGCCCGCGTACGCGCCGGCCCCACGTGCTCCGTCGGCGCCGTCCGCGATCACGATGGACGACAAGCTTGCTCAGCTGAAGCAGCTGGGCGAACTGCGCGACGCAGGGGTGCTGACCGACGCCGAGTTCGCGGTGCAGAAGGACAAGATCCTGCACGGCTGACAGCCGTCGCTCCATCGGATCAGCAGGAGGCTCTCATCTGCTGTGAGGTATCGCGAGCCGGTGAGTCGATGGTCGCGGAGCAGCCTGCTCGACGACGCCCCGGTCAGCTCGACTGCACACCGCTCTAGGCCAGGCCGTTCCAGGGCACTGGTTGGCCGCGCGGCGGCCACCTGGGCCCGAACTGGGGGAGGCTGTTGGCGACACCAAGATGCGCATGAGGGCCTGCGTGGACATGGGGTGGCTCCTGGGTCGGTATCGCCAAGGTACGGAGGAGGCCGAACACAAGGGCTCGAACCGGAGACCGAACTCAAGGGCTGGAACCCGAGACTGAACCGCCCCGGCATGTCCGGAGACTCCGCCAGACCCAGGACAGACCAGAGTCTCCGGACTCGCCGGGCGGTTCAAAGCGAGCTTGTTTGGCGCCGTGAGGCCGCTTAGCTCCCGCCGGCGAAGTCGGCCGTTCCCTCATCCGTGGCGTTCGCCTCGTCCTCGTCGTCCTCGTCGTCCTCGATGCCCTCGTCGTCCTCGATGTCTTCGTCGAACTCGAGGTCGTCGATGTCGCCGGCCGGCGCCGAGTAGTCCAGGTGATCGAGATGGGCCACGTCGAACACCGCCATGGCCTGGACGACCCGGGCGTACGCGTCGTCGGTCGCCTCGTCGTCCTCCCGGCTCCGCACCGCGGCGGCGGCGACCAGGTAGTCCTGCAGGGCGCTGATCAGCTGACCACCGATCCGGAGCAGCTGGGCCGCGCTGGCCTCGCTGTGGGGCGGTGGAGGCAGCTGGCTGTCGTCGGGGGAGGTCACGTCGAGCAGTATCCCCGACCGCCGTCAGGTCTGGAGATGGCGCTGCGGGGCTTCTGGGAGAGCCGATGGCTACGGCAGGTGGCTGCGCCGTCATCGTCACCGGGGCCGTACGCGGTCGATCCGGACTCGAACAGCACGTACAGCGTCGCGTCGCGTCGGTCGCCGAGCTCGGCGCCCAGGTCACCCCCTGCGACATGTTGGGCATGGCGCTCGACCTGGTGGACCACGTCTTACGGTCGACCACGGTGAGGTAGCTGAACCGGGTCCGGCCGTAGGAGCGGCTGAACACGAATTGCTTGTCGGTCACCGCCAGCCCCTGCGCCAGAGTGGGCGTGGGGTAGGCCACCCGGGTCTTCTTGATCACCGCACCCTTGAACGTGGTGTCGTAGCGGTAGACCCGGTCGTTCTCGAAGTCGCCGACGAACAACCGACCCCGGTGGAACGAGGCATACGACGCCGCCGCCGTCGAGTACGTCTTCGAGTTCGGCAGCGTGGCGGTGTTCTCGGCCCTGGCGATCTTCGTGAGCGGGATACGGGTGACCCGTGGCTTGCCCTCGGTGGTGCCGACGTAGAGGTTGCCACGGCCGACCGCGAGGGCGCCGGCGTGACCACCCAGCGGCACGTCCTCGGTGTGGAAGTAGACCGTCAGATAGCCGACAGAAAGGGGGTGTGTGAAGCCGCCCAACGCGATGCCCATCCAGGCAGGGGTGCTGTAACCGTTGGGGCTCCGGTTCTCATCAGGCAGGCACAGTTCCTTTTCGGAGCCGACCGAATGATCTTGTTCAACCGAGCGTCGGCGACGGTCAGCCGTTACCCCCACTGGGGGAGAAGTCCCCAATCCCACCGGCGCGCACTACCTAATGGCTGACCGTGGAGAACCCGGTGCGTTGAGAGGCACAGGCTCGGTTCGGTGAGAGCGGCCCGGCGGAACGGACCGGCAGCAACGCGGGAGCCGCATCCGAGGCGACTCAATCACGTCATTGTCCACCGTGTCTGGCCCTTCCTGGACGGCAGCACAACCTACCAATTGAACCGCGGGACACGCCGTCCGTACAGAAGACCCGAACCTAGACAAAGTTCCGATGCCGAATCCGTCGTGGACTAATACGATCTCGCCAACCTTGACGCGGGGTGTGCCGACGACGCGGCGCAAGTTGATTACTCGGTGTCGTTGGTGTCAGGGGTCGTCTAATGCCTTGTGCAAGCATGAGTTGGACCGGTCGAGTGTCAGAGGCGTGCCGATATCGGGAGACTAGATGGTGAGCGCGGATAGTGGCGGCCTTGGACGTCGGTCTTGGATAAGGTGCCCGCCGGAGTGGGGGCACCGCCCAGCCTTGATCCGGCTCCATCGACCGACCATTCCCTTTGCGGGATGATGGATAGCCCTGTCGCGCGTCGCCGGATCACCCGCGACGTTGCCGCGACATTCGTCGTCTTCACCGCCGACGGGGCAGTGGCTGGCACCTGGTTCTCGCGTATGCCGGCGGTACGGGACCACCTTCACGCCGACCTCCGCACACTCGGATTCGTCCTGCTGTGCTTTGCGATCGGCTCGATGATCGCCATGCCGTTCACCGGCCGCCTGATCCAGCGGTTCTCCACCCGACGCGTCTGTGTGGTGGGCTCAGTCGGCGGTTGCCTGTTCATGTCGATGCTTCCACTGCTGAGCGACACCGCGGCCTTCGCTGGTGTGCTGTTGCTGACGGGAGTGTGCTTCGGCATGTGGAATGTGACCGTCAACGTGCATGGGGCAGCGGTGGAGGGGCGTTTCGGCCGTGCCATCATGCCGGCGTTCTACGGTGCGCTGAGCGGCGGGATCATCCTCGGCACGGTGGGAGGTGCGCTGTTGGCCGCCGCTGGGGTGGGGCTGGCAGTGCACTTTTGGATGATCGTGCCGCCGCTGGCGGCGATGGTCGTCGTGGCTGTCGCGTTTTGGAACGAATGGGATGCGATCGATTCGCCTACTGCACCAGCTGAGATGGGCACGACTCTGAAGGGCGACACCCGACCGATGCAGGTAGGTGCTGCCACCACCCGTGGCGGGGGACGCACCAGCACGCTGACGCTGCCGGTTCTGCTGATCGGTCTGCTGGCCTTCTGCACTGCAATGGCGCAAGGCGCCACATCGGACTGGCTCGCGATCCACGCACACGACGACAAGGGCTTGACCGAGGCGCTCGCGGCCGGCGCCTTGACTACCTATGCGGTGGCGGAGATGATCGGCCGGTTCACCGGGGGCAGGGTGATCGATCGGATCGGCCGCGTCTGGACAGTCCGAATCTGCGGCCTGGTGGCGGCCGTCGGTGTGTCGGCCACGATCCTGCTGCCGGGCATCGCCGTCTTCCTCGGTGCAGCGTTGTGGGGCCTGGGCTTGTCGCTGGTCAGCCCACTGACCGTCACCGCCGCCGGCGACCTCGGCGGCACGGAGGCGCCACGCACGGTCGCCACCGTGTCCACCATGGCCTGGTCTGCCTTTCTGGTGGGGGCACCGGCGATGGGGCTGTTGGCCCAGCGGGTCTCCCTGGAGTCCGCCCTCTGGGCGATCGTTGGTCTGGCGGTAGCGGTCAGCGTGCTCGCCGGGGCACTCGCGCCACCCCGGACAGACGATTCAGGACAACCTTCGGCCGGTGACATTCGGACGGCAACCACGGACGGCGGGGTCTCGGCAAACTACGGTCACCTCGACGACGCGACAACTCGACCTGCCGATCCGTAGATCCCGGCCGCAGCTGCCCGCACTCGTGCACTCGGACCTCGAGGGTAGATCGGGGTGAGCTCGGGTCTCTCCGGATCACCTGACCATCGAACAACGCGAGTCTCGAGGTCTCGATCAGCGCGCCACGCAGCTGGCTCAATACGGGATCTTAGGCACTTGAGGTCAAAGAGATTCCACACCTACGACTGACACGATTGTCTCCACACCATCGAGATGACTAGGAGTGTCGCGTGAAGCTGTTGCTCACATCTGCCGGCCCGTCGAATGAGTCGTTGCGGCGAGCGCTGTTGCGCCTACTCGGTCGACCGTTCGCCGAATGCTCCGCCGTGCACATCCCCACCGCCGCTTACGGGCTTGAGGGCGGGCTCCAGTTCGCCGCTCAGATGGGCAGCTACTGGGACGGCCTCGGCTGGAAGTCCATCAGCCAGCTGGAACTCACAGCACTGCCCAACCTCCCGGAGCAACTCTGGCTACCGGAGCTGCAGTCTGCGGACGCTATTCTCGTCGCAGGCGGCAACACCGGCTACCTGAGCTACTGGTTCCGCGAATCTGGTCTCGCCACGCTTCTTCCCCGTCTGCTTCAGCGCGCCGTCTACGTCGGCGTCAGTGCAGGCAGCATGATCATGACACCAGAGTTGCGGGTGGACCACGAACGACTCTCAACGACCGGCGTCTTCTACGACGAGGACTACGACGAGACTGCGCCGCCTGGAATGGGAGCGGACCTCGCTCTCGGGCTCGTCGACTTCGCTGTCCGCCCGCACCTGAGCTCGGTCGACTTCGGCGTGGATCTTGGATTGGAGGCGATGGCGCGAGCTGCCGCGAAGGTCAAGCGACCGCTGTACGCGATTGATGACAACAGTGGCATCCTCGTTGATGGCGAGCAGGTTGGAGTCATATCAGAGGGATCCTGGCGACGATTCCCCGCCACGTAACAATTGTTGAAGGGCCCAAGGCGGCACGCATCGCGTCTCGCTGCAGAGAAAGGCTCGTGAGTTCTACCGGTCACAAGGTCAGGCTGGTAGTAGACACCTCTGCCCTCGCATAAGGCTCGGAGGGAGGCCGCCGTCCTCCTCAGGGGCCACCATGATAAAAGCCGGTGTCGACTGATCTTGAATAAGCCCGATGTCCCCACCGCCGGGTGAGTTGGAGATGCCAGCTATCAGCGGTGGGTGCCGAGTGGTCGACAGGCGCCTGTTCGCTGACCGCCGGCCGGGTCGCTGAAGCTTTCCCGTTCGTGCGGTAGCGGTCGAACTGGCGGAGGGCGTCGACCCCTCCGCCACCTGTCTTGTCCAGCGCTTGTTGATCTTGGTCTGTACTAAGTTGAGCTCGATCGGATGATGGTTGTCAGGCCGCCGAACTCGAGGGGAGCGCAGACCCCGTCTGGGGTTCCAGCGTGTCCGGGCCGTCGGGCCCAGGGCGTTGGGCGGAGCCGCGGCCGCTGCGCAGCCCACAACCAAGAATCATGAGTAGCACCCAAGTTGATCTTGGTCGGTGAGCGCCGCAAGGCGCGCGGTCGTGTCGCCACCACCTGTTCGCGCTCCAGCTGCGGCCGACCGTGATCGCGGATCGCCCGCACCACCCGTTCACCACACCGGTGGAGCACCCGGTGAGCCAGGCCGCGCCCGGTGGTGGCGCTGGTCATGATCGGCGTCGTCGCGCTGGGGGCCTGCATCCTGTCCGCTGTGTTGATCATGAGTCTGTTCGTGGACGACTCACTGCACGTGCCGGTGGTCTGGGCCGGGGTCGCCCTCGGTCTCATCGCGGCGGCCTCGATCCCCGCCCGAGCGGTGATCCGAGCGCACCAGGAGCGTGGTTCGGGTGGTCGGTGGCTGATCAGCGGCTGCCTGACCGCCGTCCTCTACGGCGCAGGGATGCCGCTGGTGGACGGACCGGCGCTGCTGCTGGCCCTGCAGGTCCTCCTCGCCTGGTCCGTGGCCGCCCTGGCCGTGGTCCGACCGCGGACGGCCCGGTCAAGCCGACGGGAGGATCGGGACGACCGCCATCAGGACCAGGCAACCAGTCGTCGTGACCACCTCGAGCCACGGGGCCAGACCCACCGTCGCCGGTGTGGAGGCCGAGGCCGCTGGCGATCGCGGACGGCGGAGTGGCAGCAGGGCCACCCCCGCGTACGCCAGCGCGACCGTCAGGCCCAGCACCCAACCACCGGTCCAGCCCGGTGGCGCCGCGTGCCCGGCGTGGCCGGAGACGGCGCTCGCCGTGGGCAACGCGTGCGGGGAGACGATCATGATCGCCGCGGCGGCCACCAGGGCGAGACCGTGCTGCCAGAGCAGGTGGTCGTCGCCGGCCCGCGGCAGGGCGACCACGAACACCCCGGCCCCGACCAGGACGCCCGCCCAGACCATCGGGGTGAGCAGCAGATGACCGAGAGCCATGTCGGCCATCGCCAGGACCATCACCGCCGCGGCGATCACGGCTCCGGGGTGGCGGGGTCGACCGTTGAGGACGCAGCCGAGCGCGCCGACGGCCGCCAGCACCATCGCCGCCGGTCCCAGCCAGGCCGTCATGGGGGGACCTTAGCGGTGAACCGCTGCCCGACGATCGGTGGCGTGGACGAGGAGCGGGGACCATCCCGGCGCCGTCCACCGGCTGGGGCCTCCGCCTAGTGCCTGCCGGCGATCACCGATCGCAGCGCGGCCACCTTGGCGGCGTTGAAGGTGATCATGGTCGGGCTGTCCGCCGGACCGGGAAGGCCGTCGGCGCCGTGGTACATCCCGGGCACCACGACCAGGTCGCAGGGGATCCCCGCCTGCTGCAGGGCCGTGCCGTACGCCACGTCCTCGGCATGGAACAGGTCGAGGTCGCCGACGCCGATCCAGGCGGGGGGCAGTCCGGACAGGTCGGCGCGGCGGGCCCCGGCGGCGTACTCCGGCGCGTCGTCCGGCTCCGGTGCTCGACCGAGGTACGACGTCCACCCGAACCGATTGGTGGCCGGGCTCCAGATGAACTCGCCGGTGCCACCGTGGTCGGCGCGGAGCACCGTACGGTCGTCGAGCATGGGGTAGACGAGCAGCTGGAAGCACAGGTCGACGTCGCCGCGATCGTGGGCGAGCTGGGCCAGACACGCCGCCAGACCGCCGCCCGCGCTGTTGCCGCCGACCGCGATCCGGCCCGGGTCGATGCCGATCTCCTCGGCGTGATCATGGATCCAGCGCAGTCCGGTGTAGCAGTCCTCGAGACCTTCGGGGAAGGGGTCCTCGGGCGCCAGCCGGTAGTCGACGGAGACCACCAGCACCTCCAGCTCGTCGGCGAACATCGCGCAGTCGGCGTGACTCATCTCCGGGCTGCCGATCACGAAGCCACCCCCGTGGATCCAGTAGAGAACCCCGGTCGGTCGGCGGCGATCGGCCCGTTCGTAGAGATGCACCTGCACATCGGGTCGGCCGTCGCGACCGGGCAGCGTGCGCACGTCGTGCCGGATCCGCGGCGGGAACTGGTACGGCGGGCTGGGGAGACTGCGGATCAGGCGAGCCGTCTGGACGTTGGTGAGGTGCAGCGGCAGGAACATCACCGGAGATCTCAGGTCGTCGGCCACGTCGGCGGCCGCGGCGGCCTTGCGACGGACGAACGGCGCGAGGCGGACGGCGGCCGCGACAGCGGCGAGGGCCAGGGCTCCGGTGACGTGGCGGTTCACGTCGTGAACGGTACCCACGACCCGGGCGTTCGCCGGCGCCTGCGCCTTCGGTGGGTGGGGCGGGTGGGCAGGGTCCTACGCTGGCCGGGTGTCGAAGAGCGAGCGTCCGGCCACGGTGATCACCGGCGGCAGCCGAGGGATCGGTGCCGCCATCGCGCGGCGACTGGCGGCGGACGGCCACGACCTCGCCCTGACCTACCGTCGACGACGTGATGCGGGCGAGGCGGTGGCCGCGGAGTGTCGCCAGCTGGGCTCCAAGGTCGTGCTGGTGCAGGCGGATCTCGGTGATCTCGACCGGGCCGCCTCGATCGTGGCCGAGGCGGTCGCCGGCCTCGGTCGGTTGACCGGCCTGGTCAACAACGCCGGCATCACCGGACGGATCGGCCCGTTCCTGGAGACGACGGTGCAGGCGGACGAGCTCGTGTTCCGGGTGAACGTGCTCGCCCCGTTGGTGATCACCCGCACGGCCATCGCCGAGATGGCGGCACACGGCGGGGGCTCGATCGTGAACATCTCCTCGGGGGCGGCGACCACCGGAGCTCCGCACACCTACATCCCCTACGCCATGAGCAAGGCGGCCCTGAACCTGTTGACCGTGGGCGCGGCGAAGGAGTTCGCCGCCGACGGCATCCGCGTGAACACGGTGTCACCCGGGACCACCTACACCGAGATCCACGCCGACGCCGGTCGACCCGACGCGCCGGCGGAGCGGGCGCCCGGGCTGCCGATGGGCCGGGCCGCCTACCCCGAGGAGATCGCCGGTGCCGTCGCCTACCTGCTGTCCGACGACGCGTCGTACACGAACGGGGCGGACATCAAGATCACGGGAGGCTGACGGGCTGCACCAGGCTCAGGGCCAGCGCGCAGAACATCGAGTCGGCCCAGCTGAACCAGGGTCGGGTGAAGGCGGTGTCGTCGTCGACGTCGAACCCCTCGTGCACGTGGCCGGTGCCGGCGGTGGTGGCCGCGATCAGGTGCAGCAGCTCCAGCGCCCGCTCCGGCGACTCCGACGTGAGTCCCTCGACGGCCAGGGCGATCGGCCAGACGTACCGCTCGGGGGTGTGCGGGCTGCCGACCCCCGCTGCGACCCGACCGCGGTAGTAGAACGGGTTGTCCTCGGAGAGGACGAACGCCCGGGTGCGCCGGTAGAGCGGGTCGTCGACCGCGATCCCGGCGACCAGGGGCAGTGACAGCAGACCCGGCATGTTGGCGTCGTCCATGAGCAGGGAGTGACCCAGCCCGTCGACCTCGTACGCCCAGATCTGCCCGTGGTCGGCGTGCTCGACCAGGCCGTACGCCGTGACCCCGGCCGCCAACCTGTCCGCCAGGGCAGCGGCTTCGGCCACCAGCTCGTCGTCCCCGGTCCCGCCGGCCTCAGGCACGAGATCACCCAGCAGCCGCAGGCAGTGCACGGCCATCAGGTTGCCGGGCACGTGGTAGCCGTAGGTGCACGCGTCGTCGCTCGGCCGGAAGCCGGCCCAGGTCATCCCGGTGGGGCCGACGGGCGTGCCGCGCCCGTCCCGGGTCAGGGTGTCGATGGCCACCGTGTCGGGCCGGACGAAGCGGTAGTCCGACTCCTCGTGGGCCGTCTCCCGCTCCAGCGTCGTCACGGCCGCCCGGGCAGCCTCGAGGAAGGTGGCGTCCAGGTGATCAGTCCGACCGGTCGCCGCCCACACCTGGTGAGCCAGCAGGAAGGGGAAGCAGAGGGAGTCGATCTCGTACTTGCGCTCCCACAGCCAGGGGTCGTCGGAGAGGTCGCGAGGCTCGTGGCAGCGGCCGTTGGCCTCGATGTTGAAGGCGTTCGCATAGGGGTCATGGCGGAGGTAGGCGACCTGGCGGCGGACGATCCCGACCAGCAGATCGGCGAGCGGTCCGTCGGGGGAGTCCTGGGCGATCCGCAGGTAGGGCAGCATCTGCGTGGCCGAGTCCCGCAACCACATCGCCGGGATGTCGCCGGTGATGACGAACACCGTGTCATCGTCGAGCACGTGCAGGGTGCGGGCGAGAGTCCTGATCATGGCGTCGGCGAACAGCCGGGCGGGCGCCTCCCCGGCGACGGCGGCGACTCCCGCGCGCCAGTGCTCGAGGACGTCCGGGGGCAGCAGCAGCGTGGGATCGGGGCGCGTGGTGGTCACCCGCCGATCGTGCCAGAAAGTGCTCTCCCTGGGCCTGCTCGATCAACGGGCGACCGGCTCCGGCGTCCGCTCGGTCGTGGTTGCGGCGGTCGAGGCCAGTGGTCGCGCCGCCGGTGCGATCAGTCCCGCCACCAGGACCAGCGCCAGCACCGCCACGAACGAGTGCAGCAGACCGACGTGCTCACCGAGCATGGCCAGCACCGGCGGACCGAACAGGAACGCGGCGTAGCCGACGGTGGCGGCCGCGCTGACGCGAGCCGACGCGGTCCGTGAATCGTCGGCGGCGGCGGACATGCCTACCGGCAGGCCCAGCGACGTGCCGAGACCCCACAGGGCGATACCGACGGCAGCCGTCGCCGCGCTGGGTCCGAAGATCGTGATGGTCAGGCCGACCGCCGCGACCAGGGCCGAGGCCCGCAGGGTGGCGACCCGACCGAAGCGATCGATCAGCAGCACACCGAACAGCCGTCCGACCGTCATGGTGACCACGAAGATGCCGAACAGAGCAGCCGCAATTGTCTCGCTGACGCCGTAGCCGTCGACGGTGGCCAGCGGCAGCCAGTCCTCGGCCGCACCCTCGGCGAAGCCCATGCCGAGCACCATCAGACCGATCAGCAGGGTCCGCGGGTCCTTCCAGACGGCCAGTCGCTCGGCGGCCGTCAGCTTCGCTTGGGCACCGCCGGAGCGACCGACGCCCTCGGGCACCAGCCGGACGGCCGGGATGACGGCGATGACCACGACCACCGCGGCCACACCCAGGTGGACGGCGACCGACACCCCGAGAACCGTGGCCAGCACGCCCAGAGCGGCCCCGGTCAGGGTGCCGATGCTGTACATGGCGTGGAAGATCGGCATCACGGTGCGTCCCAGAGCCTGCTCGTTGGCCGCGCCGGCGACGTTCATCGACACGTCGCAGGTGCCGAAGCCGAGGCCGAAGACGACAAGACCGGCGAACACGACACCGGACGAGGCCAACCCGGCTCCGACCGCCACGACGACCAGACCGAGCGCAGCCGTGACGAGCGCTACGCGGATCACCGGACGGGCGCCGAAGCGACCGATCAGAACGCCGGCCGAGACGAGACCGAAGATGGCGCCGCCGGCGATCGCGAAGATCAGCCAGCCCATGTGACCGGTCGACGCGCCCAGGCCGTCCCGCACGGCCGGGGTCCGGGAGACCCAGGCGGCGAGGGCGAACCCACAGGCGCCGAAGACGACGAACATGGCGTTCCGCCAGATGCGGGCGGCGTCGCCGGTGTGGTCGATGCGCGAGGAGCGCAGCGTGGACATGGGAGTGAACCTCCTGGGTCGAGACGGAGCGGTCGGTGCGACCACACTTGTACGATCGTACACATTTTGTGTACGTCTGTACAACTTCGACCTCGAGGCAGCTCTATTCCCAGGTGCGATCCGGCAGACCGCTCAGCAGCTCGAGCGCCCGCCGGATCTCGGGTCCGTCACTGGAGACGCGGGCCAACCCGCGATACGTGAAGAGACCCTCCACGTAGGTGTCGATCAGGCGCGCCGTGACCGGGTCGAAGAACGGTTCGAGCGCTCGCTGGCTGCGGGCGAACCAGGCCTCCACCAGTCCGGCGACCTCGGGGCGGCGGATCGCGAAGGCGTAGAACTCATAGCTCAGGGCGAGCTCACGGGGATCGTCGAAGTCGTGCAGCATGAAGTCGGTGATCGCCGAGATCGCCTCCGTGGCTGTCCGGGCCGGTGCCAGCCGGGCCTCGAAGCGGTCCGAGATCTGGTCGGCGAAGCGACCGAACGCCGCCCCCAGGAGGTCCCCCAGGTCGGCGAAGTAGTACGTCGTCGACCCCAGCGGCACGCCGGCCGCGGCGGCCACGCGCCGGTGGGTGGTGCCGGCGACCCCGTGCTCGGCGATCACCCCGAGCGTGGTGTCGATCAGCAGGTCGCGGCGGGGCGTGGACCCACCTCGGACGGCGGCTGCCGGGCATGACCCCACGCTAACGGTCGCGCGCCCTCCGGCGAGCCCGCTGCCGCCGGGGATTTCCTGCGGTGCGCAACAAGATCTTCGCTTCGTGGGCTCGCCGACGACATCATTGACGGCAGGTCCCCTGGCTCTTAGGTTCCGCCTATGAGCACAGAGTCGGTCACGGGAACGCATGGCAAGGGGCTCGCCGTCGGCACCCTCGGCCTGGGCGGGTCCGTGGTGATCGGACTCGCCTCGACGGCGCCGGTCTACTCGCTGGTCGCGACGCTCGGTTTCGTGGTGCTGGCGGTCGGGGCCCAGGCGCCGGTCGCGTTCATCATCGCGTTCATCCCGATGCTGTTCATCGCCGCCGCCTACCAGGAGCTGAACCGGGAGATCCCGGACTGCGGCACCACCTTCACCTGGGCGACCAAGGCGTTCGGCCCCCGGGTGGGTTGGATGGGCGGCTGGGGGGTGGCGGTGGCCGGCATCGTCGTGCTCGCCAACCTCGCCCAGATCGGGGGGATCTACTTCTGGCTGATGCTCGGTCAGGACGAGCTCGCCGACAGCACCCTGGTGGTCACCGCGACCGGGGTCGTCTTCATCGCCTTGATGTGCTGGGTGAGCTACCGCGGTCTCGAGATCGGTGAGCGGCTGCAGATCGTCCTGCTGGGCTTGCAGTATCTGGCGCTGGCCCTGTTCGTGATCTTCGTCATCTACCGCATCGCCACCGGCCAGGCGCCGGCCACCGACCACTTCTCCTGGCAGTGGTTCAACCCGTTCGCGTTCGCCGACTACTCCGGCTTCATCGAGGCGGTGCTGCTGGCCCTGTTCATCTACTGGGGTTGGGACACCTGCCTGGCGCTGAACGAGGAGACCCGGGACCCGAAGCGGATCCCGGGACAGGCCGCCATCATCTCGACCACCATCCTGTTGGTCACCTACGTCGGTGTCACCGTCGCGGCGATGGCGTACGCGGGCGTCGGGGAGGACGGCGTCGGGCTCGGCAACGAGGCCAATGCCGAAGACGTGTTCCTGGCCCTCAAGGACGGCGTGATGGGCCCGATGGCCATCGTGCTGGTCATCGCGGTGTTGGTGTCGGCGGTCTCCTCGACCCAGACCACGATCCTCCCCACGGCCCGCGGCACCTTGTCGATGGCCACCTACCGGGCCCTGCCTCAGCGGTTCAAGGCCGTGCACCCCCGCTTCAACACCCCGTCCTTCTCGACGCTGATGATGGGCGTCGTGGCCAGCGCGTACTACATCGGCATGACCCTGGTCAGCGACAACATCCTGCAGGACTCGATCACCTCACTCGGTCTCGCGATCGCCTTCTACTACGGCATCACCGGCTTCGCCTGCGTCTGGTACTTCCGCAAGGAGCTGACCAGCTCGCCCCGCAACCTCTTCCTCAAAGGAATCCTGCCGCTGCTCGGTGCCCTGATGCTGACGTACGCGTTCGTTCAGTCGGCCATCGACATGTGGCAGCCGGACTACGGCAACACCGTGCTGTTCGGCATCGGCGGCACCTTCGTGGTGGGCGTCGGCTCGTTGCTGCTGGGAGCGGTGCTGATGGTGGTGTGGTCGTACTTCGCCGAGGCCAAGCCGTTCTTCGCCGGTGAGAGCCTGAACCGCGAGACGCCCGTGCTGGTGCCCGACGAGCCCGAGGTCTACCAGCGCAGCGTGGACGGTGGTCTGATGTGACGATGGCAGCAACGCGCGGAGTCGACTCCTGAACGCTCCGACCTCGTACGCCGGCGGCACCTCCACCCTGCCGTTGCTCGGCGACACCATCGGGGCCAACCTCGACCGCACGCTGGCGCGGGTGGGACCCGATCACGAGGCGTTGGTCGAGTGCGCGACCGGGCGACGCTTCGGCTACGGCGAGCTGGTCGCCGAGATCGACGCGTGTGCGCTCGGTCTCGACGGCCTCGGCGTCCGCAAGGGCGATCGGGTGGGCATCTGGGCGCCGAACTGTGCGGAGTGGGTGTTCGTGCAGTACGCGACCGCCAAGCTGGGCGCGATCCTGGTCACCCTCAATCCGGCGTACGGATCCGAGGAGCTCGCGTACGTGCTGCAGCAGTCGGGGATCTCGGTGCTGGTCGCCGCGTCGGGCCGATCGGGCGACCGGCGCGCCATGATCACCGAGCTCCGCGGCGAGTGCCCGGAGCTGCGGGAGGTGATCGTGATCGCCGATCCGGCCTGGGAGGCGCTACTGGCGGCGGGGCGGTCGGGTGATCACGAGCTGCTGGCCGAGCGATCGGCCGACCTGTCGGCGGACGACCCGATCTCCATCCAGTACACCGCCGGCACCGGCGGGCGGGCCAAGGGGGCCACCCTGAGCCACCACAGCCTGCTCAACAACGGCTACTTCACCGGCGTGGGTTGCGGCTACACCCCGGCCGACCGGGTCTGCATCCCGGTGCCGTACTACCACGGCTTCGGCATGGGCATGGGCAACCTGGGCTGCACCTCGCACGGCGCCACCATGATCATCCCGGCGCCCGCCTTCGATCCTGCGCTGACCCTGCGGGCCGTGCAGGACGAGCGGTGCACCAGCCTGTACGGGGTGCCGGCCATGTTCGTCGCCGAGCTCGCGCTGACCGACCTCGGCGCCTACGACCTCGCGAGCCTGCGGACCGGGATCATGGCGGGCTCCCGGTGCCCGGTCGAGGTGATGCAGCGGGTGGTGCAGGACCTGGGGATGGCCGAGGTGACCATCTGTCACGGGATGACCGAGACCTCACCGGTATCGACCCAGACCGGCGTCGACGACGACCTCGAACGGCGGACGTCGACGGTCGGCCGGGTGCAGCCGCACCTCGAGGTCAAGATCATCGATCCGAGCACCGGGCTGACGGTTCCCCGAGGTGAACCGGGGGAGTTCTGCACCCGGGGCTACTCGGTGATGCTGGGCTACTGGAACGATCCCCAGCAGACCGGCGCGGTGATCGACGGGGCCCGCTGGATGCACACCGGGGACCTCGCCGTGATGGACGACGACGGCTACCTCGCCATCGTGGGCCGGATCGAGGACATGATCATCCGGGGTGGGGAGAAGATCGATCCCCGGCAGGTGGAGGAGTTCCTGCTCAGCCACCCCGACGTCGTCGACGCCCAGGTGATCGGCGTCCCCGACGAACGCTTCGGTGAGGAGCTGATGGCCTGGCTCCGGCTCCGGCCTGGCGCCGACGCCCTCACCGCGGAGAGCCTGCGGACCTTCCGCCGCGGCCGGGCGGCTCACGTCACGATCCCGCGCTACGTCAAGATCGTCGACGACTTCCCGACGACGTTGACCGGCAGGAGCATGAAGGTGCAGCTGCGGGCGCTCTCCATCACCGAGCTGGGTCTGCAGCGCGCCGCCGGCCTGCGTCACTGAGCGGCCTACGCCCCCGGCACCGCTCGGTCTGGGATTGGAGTTAGGTTCTGATCGTGACGAGAGCCGTGGCCGAGATGACCGTACGGCGCGAGATCGCGCAACGGATGGCCGGGGCGGCGCAGCTCTGGGTGGACCAGCTGGACGACGACCAGCGACGGATCGCCATCGGCGCGGTGCCCGGCGACGACGACACCGACAGCGAGCGGCGTCGGTGGTTCTACACCCCCACCGACCACGGTGGCCTGACCATCCACCAGCAACGACCCGCGCAGCAGCGAGCCGCCATGCGGTTGGTCTCCACCGGTCTCTCCACGCCGGCCTACGTCACCGTGGCGACGACCATGGGACTGGAGAACGTGCTCGACCAGATCGAGGGTTTCGTGACCCGGTTCGACCGGGAGCGGGGTCGCGACCCGGGGCTCTACTACCTGCGGGTGTTCGGCGAACCCGGCGGCCCGGCGCCGTGGGGCTGGCGCTTCGGCGGCCACCACGTCTCCTTGAACAACCTGGTGGTCGACGGCGTCCTGGTCTCGTCCACCCCGCTGTTCCTGGGGGCGGACCCGGCCTCGTCGCCGTTGCTGGGCGGTGCTGTCAACCGTCCGCTGGCCCGGGTGGAGGATCTGGGCCGGGAGCTGGTCGCGACCCTGCGCGGCGACGCGGCGCACCAGGCGATCCTGCTGGCCAAGGCCCCGTCGGACTTCGTCACCGCCAACCGGACGGTGCTGGCCGACGGTGATCGGGTGATCCCGCTGGCCGGGGTCTGGCGCGGCGAGCGGTTCCCGGACCCGGTCGAGCAGACGAAGCTGCAGACGCTCAGCGACCGGATCGACGACACCGCCGGGCTGACCCCGCAGGACCACGCGCTCGTGTCCTACACGACCACTCCCAAGGGGATCGCCGCCGCCGACCTCGACACCGGGCAGCGCGAGATCCTGCGCGCCCTGCTGGGCACCTATCTGGACCGGGTGCCGGACGGCCTGTCACCGGCCCCGGCCTACACCGACGACGCCGTCCTGGACGCGGTGCACTTCGCCTGGGCGGGCTCGATCGAGCCGGGACAGCCGCACTACTACCGCCTGCAGGGTCCGCGGCTGCTGATCGAGTGGGACAACACCCAGCGGGGCGCCAACCACGCGCACTCGGTCTGGCGGGATCCGAGCAGCGACTTCGGGCTCGACGTGCTGGCCGAGCACCGGGCGGCGCATCACTGAGCCCGACGCGATCTCTGGATAGCGGTCCAGGTGGCTCACACGACGATCGAGACCATCCGCCCCGGCACCACGACGACCTTGCGCGGAGTCCCTCCGGCCAGCAGCGCGATCACCCGCTCATCGGCCAGGGCCGCGGCCTCCACGGCCTCGGGACCGGCATCGGCGGGCACCTGGATCCGGGCCCGGACCTTGCCCCTGAGCTGGATCGGGTAGTCCACGGTGTCGACCCTCAGCAGGGCTGGATCCGCCACCGGGAAGCGATGTCGGGCAAGTGACGTGTCGTGGCCCAGGCGCTGCCACAGCTCCTCGCCGACGTGCGGCGCCAGGGGAGCGGTCATCAGTACCAGCGGCTCGACCACCGACCGGGGCGCCGCGCCACCGATCTTGCTCAGGTGGTTGGTCAGGGTGATCAGCCGGGCGATGGCGGTGTGGTAGCTCAGCTGTCGATAGTCGCGACCGACGGCGTCGATCGTGCCGTGCAGCAGTCGCTCGGTGGCCGGATCCGCTCGCTGACTCGCCGATCACCGTCTCGCCGGTGTGCTCGTCGACGACCAGTCGCCACAGTCGTTGCAGGAAACGCTGAGCGCCGACCACGTCCCGGGTCTGCCACGGCCGGGACACGTCCAACGGGCCCATCGCCATCTCGTACACCCGGAACACGTCGGCGCCGTAGCGTTCGCAGATCTCGTCCGGGGTGACCACGTTGTTGAGCGACTTGCCCATCTTCCCGTACTCGCGTCGCACCGGTACGCCCCGATGGACGAAGGTGCCCGGCGGGTCCTCGACCACCTCCTCGGCGGGGACGTGCACCCCGCGCTCGTCGGCGTACGCGTAGGCCTGGATGTAGCCCTGGTTGAACAGCCGTCGGAACGGCTCCTCGCTCGAGACGTGACCGAGGTCGAACAGGACCTTGTGCCAGAAGCGGGAGTAGAGCAGATGCAGCACGGCGTGCTCGACCCCGCCGACGTAGAGGTCGACACCCCCGGTGTCGTCGGGACGTCGTGGGTCCTTGCCCATCCAGTAGCGCTCGTTCGCCGGGTCGCAGAAGGTGTCGGCGTTGGTGGGGTCGAGATAGCGCAGCTCGTACCAGCAGGATCCCGCCCACTGCGGCATCACGTTCAGCTCCCGGGTGTACGTCTGCTCGCCGTCGCCGAGATCCAGTCGTACGGTGGCCCACTCGCTCGCTCGGCCGAGCGGGGGACGGGGCTCGGAGGTGGCGTCGGTGGGGTCCAGCCGGACGGGGGAGAAGTCGGCCATCTCGGGCAGGGTCAGGGGCAGCATGCTGTCGGGCAGCGCATGCGCCACGCCGTCGGCGTCGTGCACGATCGGGAACGGCTCGCCCCAGTAGCGCTGCCGGGAGAACAGCCAGTCCCGCAGCTTGTACTGGGTCTCGAGCTGCCCGAAACCCTTCCGCTGCAGCCACTCCGTGATGATGATCTTCGCCTCGTCGACCCCGAGACCGTTCAGCGAGACCTCGTCGTTGGCGGAGTTGATCGCCGCACCCTCGCCGGTGAACGCCCGGTCGTCGGCATGATCATCGGGTGCGGCGACCGTCCGGATCACCGGCAGGCCGAAGAGCCGGGCGAACTCGTGGTCCCTGGTGTCCTGCCCGGGGACGGCCATGATCGCCCCGGTCCCGTAGCCCATCAGCACGTAGTCCGCGACGAAGATCGGGATCGCCTCGCCGTTGGCCGGGTTGACCGCTCGCGCACCGAGGAAGACCCCGGTCTTCTCCCGGTTCTCCTGTCGGTCGAGGTCGGACTTCCCGGCGACGACCGTCCGGTAGGCCTCGACCGCTGCGGCCGGGGTGGCGGCGTCCCCGGTCCACCGGGGATCGACCCCGGGGGGCCAGGCGTCGGCCACGATCGCGTCCACCAGCGGGTGCTCGGGGGCCAGGACGACGTAGGTGGCCCCGAACAGGGTGTCCGGCCGGGTGGTGTAGACCTCGACGGACTCCGCCGAGTCGACCACCCCGAACCGGACCCGCGCGCCGTGCGAGCGACCGATCCAGTTGCGCTGCATGATCTTGATCGACTCCGGCCAGTCCAGCCGTTCGAGGTCGTCGACCAGCCGGTCGGCGTACGCCGTGATCCGCATCATCCACTGCCTCAGGGTGCGGCGGAACACCGGGAAGTTGCCGATCGCGCTGCGCCCGTCGGGGGTCACCTCCTCGTTCGACAGCACGGTGCCCAGACCCGGGCACCAGTTGACCGGACCCTCCGCGGCGTACACCAGTCGGTGCTGGTCGAGCAGCGCGGCCCGCTCGACCCGGTCGAGGTCGGCCCAGGTCCGGTCACCCGGCACCGGCCGCCGCCCGGTGGCGAACTCGTCCACCAGCTCGGCGATCGGCCGCGCCCGCTGCCGGTCGGTGTCGTAGAACGCCTCGAACAGCTGGGTGAAGATCCACTGGGTCCAGCGCACGAAGGCCGGATCGGTGGTGGCCACGCTGCGGCGCTCGTCGTGGGCGAAGCCGAGCCGCCGCAGCTGTGCGCGGTAGCGGGCGATGTTCTGCTCGGTGGTCACGGCCGGGTGGGTGCCGGTGCGGATGGCGTACTGCTCCGCGGGCAGACCGAAGGCGTCGAAGCCGATGGTGTGCAGCACGTTGTGACCGGTCATCCGCAGATAGCGGCCCCAGACGTCGGTGCCGATGTAACCGAGGGGGTGGCCGACGTGCAGCCCGGCACCCGAGGGGTAGGGGAACATGTCGAGCACGTACGTCTTGTCGGCCGGCAGCGGTGCACCGTCGGTCGGCGCCAGGTCACCGACGGGATTGGCGGCCCGGAACGTGCCCTCGCGGGACCAGCGGTCCTGCCAGGCAGCCTCGATCCGGCCGGCCAGGGCGGCGGTGTAGCGGTGCGGCGGGACGTCGGGCACGGGTGCACTCATCGGGGACCTCCTGGCGGCTCACCCTACTGAGCCACTGGCCGAGCAGGATCGCCCACAGTGACGCGGCGGCGACTGTCGGAGGCATGCGGCATAGTGACGCCGGTGGACGTTGCGGTGCTCGATGACTACGCCGGGGTCGCCCTGGAGCTGGCGGACTGGTCCCGGCTGAAGGCCCAGGGGAGGGTCGACGTCTTCACCGACCACCTGGTCGACGTCGACGCCCTGACCGAGCGGTTGGAGCCCTACGGCGCTGTCGTCCTGATGCGCGAGCGGACGCCCTTTCCGGCGGCGGTGATCGAGCGCCTCGATCGGCTGCGGTTGATCGTGACGACAGGTCGACGCAACCCGGTGATCGACGTGGGGGCGGCAGCGCGGCGGGGGATCGTGGTCAGCCACACCGAGGGGATCTCCTCGTCCACGGTCGAGCTCACCTGGGCACTGATCCTGGCGCACAGCCGGCACCTGGTCGGCGAGGTCACAGCGCTGCGAGCCGGAGGGTGGCAGTCGACAGTGGGTCGCGATCTCGCCGGCGCCACCTTGGGTGTGCTCGGGCTCGGCCGGATCGGGAGTCAGGTCGCGCGGGTCGGCGCCGCGTTCGGGATGGATGTGCTCGCCTGGAGTCGGACGCTGACCCCCGAGCGGGCCGCGGACGCCGGCGCGACGTCGGTGTCCTTCGAGGAGCTGCTCACCCGTTCCGACGTGGTCACGATCCACCTGCCGCTGACCCCCGGCACCCGCCATCTGCTGGGGGCGGCGGCCCTGGCCTCGATGAAGCCGACCGCTCTGCTGGTCAACACCTCGCGCGGTCCGATCGTCGACGGTGTCGCGCTGCGCCAGGCGCTCGCCGTCGGGCGACCGGCCGGTGCGGCAGTCGACGTGTTCGACGCGGAGCCGCCCGTCGACGACCCGCTGCTCGGGGCAGCGGGGCTGCTGGCCACGCCGCACCTCGGCTACGTGACGCGGAACGGTCTCGGGGTCTTCTACGCCGGCGCGGTCGAGGACATCGAGGCGTTCGTGGCCGGTACACCGATCCGCGTGGTCGAGCCGCCCGCCGCGGGAGCCTCTGCGTGACCCGACGCGGCTGGTTGCTGTTCGCGACCCTGAGCCTGTTCTGGGGCATCCCCTATCTCTTCATCCGGATCGCCGTCACCGAGCTCGACCCGGTGGTGGTCGCCTTCGGCCGGACCGCCCTCGGTGCGCTGCTGCTGCTGCCGTTCGCCCTGCGGTCGAAGGCCCTGCGGCCGCTGCTGACCCACTGGCGCTGGCTGCTGCTCTACACCGTGCTGGAGATCGTGGGTCCGTGGGTGCTGCTGGGACACGCGGAGACCCGACTGACCAGCTCGACCACCGGGCTGCTGATCGCCATGGTGCCGATCGTGGCGGCGATCATCCTGACCGCGACCGGCCAGGACCGGCTCGGGCCGCGCCGGATCGCCGGGCTGCTGATCGGCCTGGCCGGGGTCGCGGTGCTCGTCGGGCTGGATGTGCACGTCGGGGACTTCGTGGCGATCCTGCAGATCCTCGGGGTGGTCATCGGGTACGCGATCGGCCCGATCATCATCAGCCGTCAGCTCTCCGACCTGCCGCCGATCGGGGTGATCACCGCGTCGCTGATCCTCGCCGCGGTCGTCTACGCGCCCTTCGCGGTCGTGCTGCGACCGGCGTCGGTGAGCCAGGCCGCGCTCGGCTCGGTCGTCGTGCTGGCCGTGGTCTGCACCGCCGGCGCCTTCCTGGTGATGTTCGCCCTGATCGCCGAGGCGGGTCCAGCCCGGATGACGCTGATCACGTACGTGAATCCCGCCGTCGCCATCCTGCTGGGCGCCCTGATCCTCGACGAGCCGATCACGACCGGCCTGATCCTGGGGTTCCCGCTCATCATCGTCGGGTCGATCCTCGGCACCTGGCGGAGCACGCCACCCGAGGCGACCGGCTCTGCCGCCACGGCTGGACGGCCGCACCGAGCACGGCGACCACGACGACCGACCGCCGCGCGCAGCCGGCACCGCGCTGCCCACCGATCCCGGAGGAGACGCCGTCTCGGCCCGCGAGTGACAGCATGACCCCCGTGGACATCGCCCTCAGCATCCTCGCCATCGCGGCCGCGGTGGTCGCCGTCACGGCGATGGCCGAGCGGATCCGGTTCTCGGCGCCGCTGCTGCTGATGCTGGTCGGCATCGGGGCCTCGTTCGTGCCGTTCATCCACGAGCCGGCGCTGACCACCGACGTGGTCCTGCTGGGTTTCCTACCGCCCCTGCTCTACGCCACCGCCATCCGCAGCTCGGTGATGGACTTCCGGGCCAACTGGCGGCCGATCGGCTATCTGTCGATCCTGCTGGTGATCGTGACCGCGCTGGGCATCGGTTGGATCACCTGGCTCATCCTGCCGGTGCCGTTCGCCCTCGCTTTCGCGTTCGGTGCGGTCGTGGCCCCGCCCGACGCGGTGGCGGCCACCACCATCGCCCGGCGGGTCGGCATGCCACGACAGCTCGTCACCATCTTGGAGGGGGAGTCGCTGCTCAACGACGCGACGGCGATCACCTGCGTCCGGGTGGGCCTGGTGGCCATCGCCAGCAAGGTGACGGCGGGCGAGGTGGCGGCCGGCTTCGTGGTCGCGGCGGTGGGCGGTGTGGTGGTCGGCTTCGCGGTCGCCGCCCTCGCCACAGCGGTGCGCAAGCGGATCAAGCAGCCCGTCTTCGACACCGCCATCTCGTTCATGGTGCCCTGGGCGGCGTACCTGCCGGCCGAGGAGATCGCCTTCCGCGGCTTCCACGGCTCGGGGGTGATCGCGACGGTGGTCGCCGGGTTGATCCTCGGACACAAGTCGGCGGTGGTGCAGAGCGGGCTCTCGCGGCTCAGCGAGCGGGTCAACTGGAGCACCATCCAGTTCCTGCTCGAGAACACCGTGTTCCTGCTGATCGGTCTGCAGGCCCGTCAGATCATCCACAACATGGGCACCACGGACCTGCCCGCCAGCCGGATCGCCGCCTTCTGCGTCGCGGTGCTGCTCGGGGTGATGGTCATCCGGATGGTCTGGGTGCTCAGCGGCCGGGCGCCGTTGCTGTCCCGAGGCAGAGATCGTGAACCGCGGCCCTGGTCCTACTCGATCGTGCTGGGCTGGGCCGGTCTGCGGGGGGTGGTGACACTGGCCACGGCGTTGCTGATCCCGGTCGAGCTCGACGACCGGGACGTCCTGGTGTTCGGCGCGATGATCGTCGTGGCGGGCACGTTGCTGATCCAGGGGCTGACCCTCCCGCACCTGGTCCGTCGGCTGGGACTCCGCGGCCCCGATCCCCGGTCCGACGCCCTGCAGGCGGCGACGGTGCTGCAGACGGCGAGCAACGTGGCGCTGACCGAGCTCGACGCCATCACCGGGCCAGACGACGACCCGGACGTCATCCAGCGGGTCCGTGATCGGGTCGCCGCCCGACCCGAGGCCCTGTGGGAGCGGCTCGGGGCCGACGACGCGCAGACACCCGCGGAGGAGTACCGCCGGCTGCGGCTGGCCACCATCAACACCGAGCGGACCGAGGTGCTGCGGATCCGCTCGACCGGCACCATCGACCACGCGGTGATCGAGGAGGTGCTCGGCTCGCTCGACATCGAGGAGTCGATGCTGACCCTGGCCAGCGAGCGGGCCGAGACTCTCGACGAGGGTGGCCCGGTCGAGGTGCCGCAGGTGGAGGAAGGGCCGTGTCAGGACCTCGAAGACGCGCCCTCGGACGTGGCGCCGACCTCGGACCACTGTGAGGACTGCGTCCGCGAGGGCACCCGGCCGGTCCACCTGCGGATGTGTCTGACCTGCGGCAACGTGGGCTGCTGCGACTCCTCGGTGAATCAGCACGCCACCCGCCACTTCCGCCACACCGGCCACCCGGTGATGCGCAGCTTCGAGGCGGGCGAGACCTGGCGCTGGTGCTACCTGCACGAGCGCCTGGGCTGATCTCACCGGAAGTTCGCCGGGTTCGGTGCTGGGTCCAGGGTGAATGCTGACCGTTCCCGACTCCCGGGTGTCAAACGGCAGTGGGTACGCCTGACCAGCGACCGTCCTTGACTCGCCGGCGTCAAACCGACAGCGGGCACGCGTGACCAGGAACCATTCGTGACTCGCCGGCGTCAAACGGGCACAGGGCACGCGTGACCACCGACCGTTCTCGACTCGGCGGCGGCTTCCGGCCGCTGCGGTGCGGGAACCTGCGGCCCGGCCGGTTCACCCCTTCCGCTCGAGCACCCACGGGGTTACGGTGCCGGGGACGCCCACTCGGGCTCCGTCTTACATAGTTGCTCTCTGCACAGGAGTTCCCAGGATGCGTACGTCCACCCCTCGCCTCGGCGCGTTCCGGCTCGGCGCGTACCGGGTCGGCAGATTCCGTCTCGGAGCCCTGGCTCTTGCCGCCGCGACCGCGGTACTCGGGACGGCCATGACCGCCGCACCGGCCGAGGCACACACCGACGGCACGACCCCACAGGCCCGACTCGCTCCGCGGAACCAGTTCACGATGCGCCCGGACGGCAGCAGCGGACGGACCGAGGGTGGGGCCGGCATTCCCAACATCGACTCCGTGAAGTCGACGATCCGGACCTACTACAACGCCACCGACGGGATCGCGGACAAGTCCTCGTCGCCGTACATCTCCGAGATGACAGCGATCACCCGCGAGCCGTGGCGCTATCTGGAGAAGGTCGCACAACTGGATCGGGCGGCGTCCCAGCAGGCCAGATCGCATCACAAGAAGCCGGCCATCGTGGTCGACGCCGACGACACGATGCTGTGGACCTACGACATGGAGGACGCGGGGATGAAGTTCGTCTTCGATCCCGCGTTGCAGGACGTGTACGTCCAGGAGAAGCGCTTCCCCGCCACCCCTGGCATGGTGCGGTTCGTCAACACGGCTCGGGCGCTCGGCATCACCGTGTTCGGGCTGACCGGACGCAACGACGGCCAGAAGACCGCCACCATCGCCAACCTGACCGAGGTCGGCTACCGCCCGTTCGCCGCTGACCGCTTCTTCACCAAGTGGGCCAGCGGGACGACCCCGACCACCGCGGACCCGTCGCGGACGTGGTTCGCCGGCACTCCGTGTGCCGACGGGTCGTGCACGACGGTGGAGTACAAGGCGAACACCCGCCGGCACATCGAGTCGCTCGGCTACGACATCGTGCTGAACGTCGGCGACCAGTGGTCCGATCTGCAGGGCGGCTACGCCGATCGGATCCTGAAGCTTCCCAATCCCACGTACTTCCTGCCCAGTCCCGACCTCGACGGCACCCCCGCCGACCGGAGGTACTCTCCGCGTTCGCAGTTCCGGATGGCGCCCGACGGGTCGAGCGGCCGGACGGTTGGGGGCGAGGGCATCCCGAACGTCGACATCGTGAAGTCGACGATCCGGACGTACTACGACGCCACCAACGGAATCGCCGACAAGGCCGACTCGCCCTACATCGACGAGCTGGAGTCGCTGACCGCCCGGCAGACCACCGTCCTCACCCGGACCTGCGCCCGGGCCGAGCGCCGCGGCGAGAACCCGGCGGTCGTCTTCGACGCCGACGACACGAATCTATGGACGTACGACATGGAGGACGCCGACATGCAGTTCGTCTTCGACCCGGTCGTCCAGGATCGCGACTGGGTGCAGCCCCAGCGGTTCCCGGCGACCCCGGGCATGGTCGACCTCGTCGCCGCCGTCCGGGCGTCCGGTTGCACGATCGTCGGTCTCACCGGCCGCAACGACACCCAGAAGGCCGCCACGCTGGGCAATCTGGCCAAGGTCGGCTACGCCGGCTTCACCGAACCGCTCTACTTCACCAAGTGGAAGAGCGGCACGGTGCCCGCCGATCGACCGTGGCTTGCGGACACGCCCTGCGCGGACGGTGCCTGCACGACGATCGAGTACAAGTCACTGACCCGCAAGCACATCGTCGACGACCTGCACTACGACGTGGTGGCGAACGTCGGTGACCAGTTCAGTGACCTGATCGGTGGGTACGCCGACCGCACCGTGAAGCTGCCGAACCCGACGTACTACCTGCCCTGATCTCTCGCCGGGGTCCGGCTGAGGAGCGGAACCTGGAACTTCTTCCGGTGCGCCGGACACATGGTGAGTGCTTCACTGGCTCCGCCCCGACCCGCCTGTCGAGGTCCGACCGCCGGTGATCGAGGTGCTCACGAATGCCCGACGTGTCCAGCGACCCCGCCGGCGGATCATCGAGCGACGGCGCCCGCAGCAAACCATCGCTGCGGGACCTGCCTGCCGCGTTCTGGCAGCTGCTGGTCAACAATCTGCTCGCCACGGTGACCAACTTCACGGTCCTCACTGCCTTGTCGTTCTTCACGTTCCTCCAAACGCAATCGGTGTTCGCCACCGGCCTCATCGCCGGCATCAATCTCGTCTTCACCGCGAGCTTCGGGATCTGGTTCGGCGCCCTGGTCGATCACCACCGCAAGAAGACGATGATGCTCGCCTCGAGCGTGGTCTCCCTGACGCTCTACGGCCTCGCGCTTGCTCTCTTCCTGACCATCGACCAGGTGCACTTCACCGATCCGGCCGACCCGCTGCTCTGGGTCTTCGTGATCGATCTGATGCTGGCCGTGATCGCCGGCAACATCCGCAGCATCGCCATGTCGACGATCGTCACACTGCTCGTGCCCCCAGACCGCCGCGACCGCGCCAACGGCCTCGTCGGCTCGATCATCGGCGTCTCGTACCTGGTCACCTCGGTGATCAGCCGCCTGCTGATCGGCCTCGCCGGAATGGTGTACGTCGTGCTGATGGCGGTGGTCTGCACCGGGTTGGCCATCGTGCACCTGGCGTTCATCCGACTGACCGAACCGGACAACGCGGCGTCCGACAAGCACACCTCGAAGGTCGATGTCCGCGGCACGATCAAGATCATCAACGCCGTCCCGGGACTCATGTGGTTGATCGCCTTCACGCTGCTGAACAACTTCCTGGGCGGCATCCTCGTGGCGCTGGTCGACCCCTACGGGCTGTCCCTGGTCTCGGTCCAGACGTGGGGGCTGCTGACCGGCGCCCTCTTCAGCGGCCTGCTGATCGGAAGCGCGCTCGTGGCACGGTTCGGACTCGGCCCCTACCCACTCCGCACCATGCTCGGCTGCAACATCGCCCTGTGGTCGACCATGGCCGTCTTCACCATCCACTCCTCGATCGTGCTGCTCTCGGCCGGGATACTCATCTACCTGCTGCTGGTGCCGTTCATCGAGGCCGCCGAGCAGACGATCATGCAGGAGATGGTGCCCTACGAGCGTCAAGGTCGGGTGTTCGGCTTCGCGCAGAGCCTCGAGCAGGCTGCCTCACCCCTGAGCGCTTTCATCGTCTCCCCGCTGGCGCAGTTCGTGTTCATCCCGCTCATGTCGACCGGTGCAGGTGCAGAGCTCATCGGCTCCTGGTACGGGACCGGGCCGGACCGCGGCATTGCTCTGCTCTACACACTCGCAGGAATCCTCGGCCTCGTCCTGACTGTTCTCGCCACCCGCTCCCGTCCCTACCGCGATCTCTCCGCGGCGATCAAGAGCCACCGAGCCAGCACTCTCACCATCGCACCGGCGGCGGAGTCCGCGGACTGACGGCGGATCCGGCGACCAGCGCGGGCAGCCGAGTGGGGCGAGGTCGCCGCCCTCGGCCGACGACCTGTATACAGAGTCCGTGCTGCGCCCGGTCCGAGGAGGGAACCATCGTGACGATCAAGGACATGTTCACCTGGAAGCTGCACGGCGACGGTCGCAGCATCGACCCGGGCACGGTGGTGGCGCCGGACGAGCGGCTGTCCGCGCCGATCACGATCGGCATCGGGCTGCAGCACGTCGTCGCCATGTTCGGGGCCACGTTCATCGTGCCGGTGATCATGGGGTTCCCGACCTCCACCGCCCTGTTCTTCTCCGGCGTGGGAACCATGCTGTTCCTGCTGATCACCGGCAACCGGGTGCCGAGCTCCTCGGCAGCAGCTTCGCCCTGCTCGCGCCGGTGGCGGCGATCGCGCCGCTGGCCCAGGGTCAGTCCCTGCTGGACGGTTCGTCGATCTCGCTGGCGCTCGGCGGCATCGTGATCACCGGGGTCGCCCTGGCCGTGGTCGGTGCCGTCGTGCACGTCGCCGGGGCCGGCTGGATCCCGCTGGTCATGCCGCCGGTGGTCACCGGCACGATCGTGGCCCTGATCGGGTTCAACCTCGCGTCCGCCGCCAAGAGCAACGTGGAGGCCGGCCCGATCGAGGCGGTGGTCACGATCATCGCCATCCTGCTGATCACGGTGCTCTTCCGCGGACTGGTCGGTCGCCTCGGCATCGTCCTCGGTGTGGCGGTCGGCTACGTGGCTGCGGCCCTCAACGGGTCGGTCGACCTGTCCCGGGTCGAGGCCGCCCCGTGGATCGGCCTCCCGACCTTCCATGCCCCGCAGGTCACCAGCGCCGCCTGGGGTCTGTTCCTGCCGGTCGTGCTGGTGCTGGTGGCCGAGAACGTCGGGCACGTGAAGACCGTTGCCGCCATGACCGGCAAGGACCTCGACCGGTATCTGGGCCGAGCCCTGTTCGCCGACGGGGTAGCGACCACCCTGGCGGGCGCCGGGGGAGGGACGGCGACGACCACGTACGCGGAGAACATCGGGGTGATGGCGGCCAGCCGGGTGTACAGCACGTTGGCCTACTGGGTGGCGGCCGCCTTCGCCGTGCTGCTGGGCCTGTGCCCCAAGTTCGGTGAGCTGGCGGCCTCCATCCCCAGCGGGGTGCTGGGCGGGGCCGGTGTGGTGCTCTACGGCATGATCGGCGTGCTGGGTGCCCGGATCTGGGTCCAGAACCAGGTCAGCTTCTCCACCCCCACGAACCTGCTGACGGCCGGCGTGGGTCTGATCCTGGGCATCGGTGGCTTCACCCTGGTGCTCGGCGACTTCAGCCTCGGGGCCATCGGGGTCGGGTCGTTCGGCGCGCTGGCGATCTACCACGGCATGCGGTCGATCGCGGTCTGGCGGGGCACGGACCCGCAGCTGGACGTCCCGGCGGTCCAGACGTCGACCGCGCCGCTTCACTCGCACGGTAGGGATCCTCCGAACACCTTCAGCGGCAGTTGGACCGTCGGACATGATCGGTCCATGGCACGAGTGGTGGTGACCGGAGGCGCAGGCAAGCTCGGGCGGGCGGTGGTGGACGAGCTCGTCGAGCACGGCTGGGACGTGGTGGTGTTCGACCGCGTACGGCCACCGGCGGACGCGGGTCAACGGCGCCGCGACGTACCTGCCGATCGACCTCACCGACTACGGCCAGGTGCTCGACGCCTTCCTCGGCGTGCAGGAGCGGTACGACCGCATCGACGCCCTCGTCCACCTCGCCGCCATCCCGGCGCCGGGCATCATGCCCGACCACGCGACCTTCGCGAACAACATGAACGGCAGCTGGAACGTCTACTCCGCGGCCCGGCGGGCCGGCGCGCGAAGATCGTCTGGGCGTCGAGCGAGACCGTGCTCGGGCTGCCGTTCGACGAGCCACCGCCGTACGTGCCGGTCGACGAGGAGTACCCGCCGCGGCCCAACTCCACCTACTCGCTGGTGAAGACGCTCGAGGAGCGGATGGCCGAGCAGCTCTGCCGCTGGGACCCGCAGCTGACCATGATCGGGATGCGGTTCTCCAACGTGATGGAGCCGCCGACTACGCCTGCGTTCCCGTCCTTCGACGCCGACCCGCGGCGCGCAAGTGGAACCTCTGGGGCTACATCGACGCCCGCGACGGTGCCCAGGCCGTGCGGCTCGGGCTCGAGTCCGACCTCACCGGGGCCGAGGTCTTCATCGTCGCCAACGACGACACCGTGATGAGCCGGTCGAGCGCGGCGCTGATGGCGGAGGTGTTCCCCGGCGTCGAGATCCGGCACGAGCTCGGGGAGCACGAGACGCTGCTCGGCAACGCGAAGGCCAAGCGGCTGCTGGGTTTCGCACCCGCCACAGCTGGCGGCAGACCACGTCGACAGCTGAGTCGAGCCGCCGATCAGCCGCGGGCAGGATCAGCTGCGGGCGGCGATCCCGTCGAGTCGCAGGGTCGCCGACTCGTCGCGGTGCACGCCGGTCGACCCGACGTGCTTCTCCGGCGCGACAGGTCCGTTCTTGATCACGCCGTACAGCGCCATCGCGTGGCCACGACCGGCGCCGTACTCCTCGTTCAGCCAGTCGACGACGACGCCGGCCTTGGTGGTCGGTCCGTACCCGCGGGCGGCGGCCTCGTCGAGGAGCTGCTGCGGCGTCTTGCCGGTCTTCTTCTCGAGAGCGTCGAGGTAGGCCTGATAGGACATGGTGTTTCCCCTTGCGGTGCGTGGTGATCATGTCGTGGGTCTGACCATGGTGATCCCGGCAACTCATCGGGCGTCGGCCAGGACCTCGCCCAGGGCGTGACGGCCGACGGCGGCGAGCACGGGTTCGTCGTCGCTGTTGGCGATCAGGGCGACCCCCAGGCAGAGCGCCCACCCGCGGGCCCGCGTCCAGGTGTCGTCGTCCAGGGCCCGTTCGTCTGCGTACGCCGCATCCGGAGCAGATCGCGGGCTGCGCGGTCGAACGCCAGCCAGGCCAGCGCGAGATCGGTGGCCGGGTCGCCCGCCGTCAGGTCACCGAAGTCGATGACCGCCGAGACGGTGCCGGCGCGGACGAGCACGTTGCCGGGGTGCGGGTCGCCATGGAGCCACAGTGGTGGACCGGACCACGCCGGTGTCGCGACGAGGCGGTCCCAGTGCCGTCGCAGCACGTCGGGCTCGGGCAGCGCAGTGGTCTCGAGCTGACGGAGCAGCACCTCGGACCGGCCAGCCAAGGGGACGCCCGGACGGGTTCCGTGGAGCATCCGGCGGAACCGGGGTGTGCAGGCGGGCGAGGAACGGCCGAGCACCCCGCGCACGGCCGGCGCTCGGCGAGAGGCTGACGGGTCAGAGGATGGCCGTCGAACCACGGCGTGATCGACCAGGGCCATCCGAACGCCTCGCTCGGGGCACCTCTTCGCACCGGGACCGGGACCGCCACGGGCAGTCTCGGGGCCAGCACCGAGAGCCAGCGTTGCTCGTTCTCGATCAGGGTCACGGCGACCGCGCGGCGCGGTAGGCGGACGGCCAGATCCTCACCCAGTCGGAAGATCACGTTGTCCCAGCCGTTCGCGACTCGTCGGAGCGGAGCTGCGAGATCGGGGTGCTGCGCCTGGACCAGGGCGGCCACCACGTCGGCGGCCACCTCGATCTCGGCAGTCGGCATCTTCACCGTCCACATCGTACGGAGGCGGCTTGCTCGTCTCGTCATTCGATCAGCCATCTCGACATATGAGAACGGGTTGAGGCAATTCCTGATAATCCCTAGTCTGTAGCCATGGAAAACAGGGAAATCACCGCCAAATGCTCGGTCGGGCGGGCAGCCCTGCTGTTGTCGTCACTGAGACGTTGGACGACCTCCCGAACCTCTGCGCCGAGCCGCTCCGCGGCCGCGCCGCCCCTCGCTCACCTCCCTGACCTGAGCGAACGCTGCCCGTCCGACCCACACCCGCTGCAGACCTCCACCTCTCCTGCTGCCTCTACCTCTCCCGATCTCTGCGAAAGGACCCCCCATGACCATCACCCAGGATCGCGCCCGATTCAGCATCGGCGACCTCGACCTCGCCCGCGACGACTACGAGACGATCACCGTGCAGAAGGTGTCCGAGTCCATCGGCGCCCGTATCGGTGGCGTCCGACTCGGTGGTGACCTCGACGCGCGGACGGTGGCCGAGATCCGACAGGCGCTTCTCGAACACAAGGTGATCTTCTTCCGCGGACAGAACCACCTCGACAACGATTCGCAGTACGAGTTCGCCCAGCTGTTGGGCACCCCGACCACTGCCCACCCCACGGTGAAGTCGCACGGCGCAAAAGTTCTGCCCATCGATTCGGACCTGGGCAAGGCCAACAGTTGGCACACCGACGTCACCTTCGTCGATCGCATCCCCAAAGCTTCGATCCTGCGCGCGGTGCAGCTGCCCGAATACGGCGGTTCCACGACGTGGGCGTCGGGGGTAGCCGCGTACAACGGACTGCCGGATCCACTCAAGGCGCTCGCGGAGAACCTCTGGGCTCGCCACACGAACGTCTACGATTACGCGGCCACCAGCGCCGAGCGTCTCACCGAAGATCGCACGGCCGCCTACCGCGAGGAGTTCCAGTCCACGTACTTCGAGACGGAGCACCCCGTGGTGCGTGTCCACCCCGAAACCGGAGAACGCACGCTCGTCCTCGGACATTTTGTCAAGAACTTCGTCGGGTTGAGCACCGAACAGTCGAACGGTGTGTTCAAGCTCTTGCAGGATCACGCCATCAAGCTCGAGTACACGACGCGCTGGAACTGGGAAGCGGGTGACGTCGCGATCTGGGACAACCGGGCCACCCAGCATTACGCGATCGCAGACTACGACGACCAGTACCGGCGTCTGGAGCGCATCACACTTGCCGGCGACATCCCGGTGAGCGTGGACGGTGTCGCCTCCACCCCACGCAAGGGCGACGCCTCGGCGTTCTCGTCTCTGGCCTGAGCCCTCCCGTACCTGGCGGGTCGCGGGGGAGACTCCGCGACCCGCCGCCAGACCGCACGACCCATCCGACTCCGCTGGTGCGACAACACCCGCGCAGTTGAAGAAGCCCGACTTCGCTGGTGCTGCAACACCCGCGGAGTCGGGATCCCTGCCAGCTCATTCCCTGGCCCGGGCGGCAGCCTGCCCGAAATCTCCCTCGAAAGGCCGATCCATGTCGACCACCACCCGGCCCCTGTCCGGCGCGGTCAGCCGTCGCACCCTGCTCCAGGGCTTCGCCGCCCTCGGTGTCGGAGCATCGTTGTTCGGCGCCGCCGGCTGCAGGTCCGCCGTCAACCCGTCCAGGCCTCCGGCCGCAGGTGACACCCCGCAGCGCGAGGGTACGGTCCAGGCCGGGATCGCGGCCGACGTCATCCCCGGCAACTTCTTGACCAACTCGAACACGGGCATCACCACCATCGTCGGGTTGGCCTACGACTTCTTGATCAGGTACCCCAATGACAAGGTCGAACCGACGCCCAGCCTGGCCAAGGCCTGGGAGCTGGCGCCCGACGGTCGGTCGCTGAGCCTGGACCTGCGGGACGACGTGACGTTCCACACCGGACGCCCGTTCACGTCCAAGGACGTCGAGTTCTCGATCAAGACCTACGCCGACCCGCTCTGGACCGCGCAGCTGCGCAGCACGGCGGCCGCGATCACCAGCTTCAACACCTCCGACAAGCACAAGATCGTGCTCGGGTTCTCCCACCAGCTGGGCAACATCTTCGATCTGCTCGACACCGTGCCGATCCTGGACTCCGAGACCGTCGACGAGCTGCGGACAGGGGCCAAGTCTCGTCGGCACCAGTCCGCTCACGGTGTCCGGCTGAAGCCCAACACCTCGATCACCTTCGCCCGCAACGACTCCTACTGGTGCCGGAGCGCCCGTACGCCGACGCCGTCGAGGTCAAGATCATCAGCAACGCCAAGGCCCTGCTCGCGGCGCTGAAGTCCGGGCGGATCCAGTACGCCAACGGCCTCAGCAATCTGGACGTGGAGAACCTGATCAAGGACGACGGCTTCCAGCGGATCCGCCTCGAGGGTGCCGAGAAGCAGGAGCAAGCTCTACGTCGGTTCCAACGTCACCGCGAAGCCGCTCGACGACGTCCGGGTCCGGCAGGCGATCGCGTACGCACTGGACAAGGACCGGGTGGTGGCCGAGGTGCTGCGCGGCTCGGGCTACACGGCGAGCCTGCCCTGGCCGACGTACTCACTGGCCTTCGACAAGGCCGCCAACGGCACCTACACCCGCGACGTCGAGCGGGCCAAGAAGCTGGTCGCCGAGGTGGCCACCATCCCGACCCTGCCCCTGACCTACACCCCGACACCGATCCAGGAGGCCCTGGCCGCCATCGTCCAGTCGAACCTGGGGGAGATCGGCATCCCGATCGAGCTCGACCCGGTGGACGGTGCGCAGTTCGTCAAGGAGCTGATCGGGCCGCAGTTCAAGGGTCTGTGGATCGCGACGCACTCCTGGGCGCAGTACACCCCGTCGACCCTGACGGTGAGTGCCTACCCCTTCAACGCCCATAAGAACGCGTCCCGGTACGAGTCCAAGGACTACATCGCGGCGGCCGACAGCGCCTGGGAGACCGCCGACGGCGGGTCCGCCGAGGCCATCGCGGCGTACCAGAAGGTGTCCGAGCAGCTGCTGGGCGCCGCGTTCCTGGCCGAGATCGCGATCTACTGGGAGCAGTGGGCCGCGGCGGCGAAGCTGCAGGGCGCCGGCTACACCAAGCGTTCCGAGCTGCTGCTGACCGATGCCTGGTTGACCTGACCATGGGCCGGTACCTCCTGCGCCGACTGCCGTCGGCCGTCGCGGTGCTGTTCGCGGCCTCGGTGTTGATCTTCGCCATCCTGCGGGTGGTGCCCGGTGACCCGGCGAGCACCCTCGCCGGTCCGGACGCCACCCCGGAGACGATCGCCGCGATCCGACACGACCTCGGGCTCGACCAGCCGGTGATCACGCAGTACCTCAGCTGGCTCGGTCACGTGCTCAGCTTCGACCTCGGGCGCTCGTACCTGATCGGTGGTCAGATCGCCGACCTGGTCACGGCCGGGCTGACCAACACCCTGGTGTTGACCGGCGCGGCGCTGCTGCTCGCCGTCGTCGGCAGCGTGATCGCTGCGCTGCTCTGGGTGGGCATGCCCTCGCGGGCGCTGGACGTCGCCCTGACCGGGTTCAACACCGTCGCGCTGGCCCTGCCGACCTTCGTCACGGGGGTCATCCTGGTGCTGGTCTTCGGTCTGCTGCTGCCGTCCTGCCGACCGGTGGCGTGCCACCGAACGGCTTCCTGGCCGATCCGGACATCGCCGCGCAGTACCTGATCCTGCCGGCGATCTGCCTCGCCCTGCCGGCCTCGGCGGGACTGACCCGGTTCCTGGCCGAGAGCCTGCGGACCGAGCTGGCGGCACCGTACGTGACCACGGCGCGCGCGGCCGGTGTGCGACCCCGCCGGCTGCTGGTGGGCCACGCCCTGCCCGCCGCACTCCCACCTACCTGACCGCGCTGGGCATCCAGGCGGGATCCCTGCTCGGCGGCGCCGTGCTGGTCGAGGCCGTCTTCAGCTGGCCCGGCCTCGGGCAGCTGGCCGCCCAGGCCATCGACCGGCGGGACTACCCCGTGGTGCAGATCCTGCTGCTGCTGTCGGTCGCCGTGTTCGTGATCATCCAGCTGGGCACGGATCTGGTGCACGCCTATCTGGACCCGCGGGTCCGGATCGGCGGACTGACATGAGTCTGGACCTCCGCGAGGAGCCGGTCCTGCTGACCACCGAACCCGCGACCGACCTCGCGCCCGGGCCGGTGTCACCAGGGGAGCCCGGTCGGCGCAGGCGCTGGCGGGCGCTGCTGCGCGGTCGCGGGTTGGCCGGGTTGATCATGCTCGCTCTGTTGGTGCTGGCCGGGCTGCTGGCTCCGTGGTTGGCTCCCTACCCACCGAACGCGCAGATCCCCGGGGCGAACCTTCTCCGGCCCAGCGCCGCGCACCTGCTCGGCACCGACCACGTCAACCGTGATGTGCTCTCCCGCACCCTGTACGGGATCCGCACGGACCTCATCATCGTCTTCGTCGCCGTGCCGATCGGAGCGTTGATCGGCACCATGGCCGCGCTGCTCGGCACGGTGTTCGGCTTCGTCGACGTGGCCCTGCAGCGGACCTTCGACGTGGTGCTCGCCTTCCCGACCCTGATCTTCGCCATCGGTCTGACGGCGGTGATCGGTCCGGGGGCCGTCACGGTGATCATCGTGATCGCCGTGTTGGAGACCCCGATCTTCGCTCGCCTGCTGCGCAGCTCGATCCTGAAGGTGCGCTCCCTGCCGTACGTGGAGACCGCCGAGGCCATCGGCGCCGGCCGGCCCTGGGTGCTGCGCCGTCACATCCTGCCCAATGCTGCCGAGCCGCTCGGGGTCCAGCTGGCGTTGTCGCTGTCCCTGGCGGTGTTCGTGGAGTCGGCGATGAGCTTCCTGGGCATCGGTGTCCGCCCACCACAGCCGTCGTTGGGATCGCTGATCGCCGACGGCATCGACTACGTCGACAGCAACCTCGGCTTCGTGCTGGGTCCGCTGGTCGTTGTCGTGATCTTGGTCCTGAGTCTGCAGCTGATCGCCCAGGGACTGGGCGCCACCCGGAGGGTGACCCGATGACCGCACCGCAGGACGACCCGTACGCCGGCTTCGCCGGTCGGATCGGCCGGACCATCTCGGAATCGGTGCCGGCCTGGCCCAGCGAGCCGACCGCGCCGGCCGGCAGCCCGAACGTCGTGGTGATCTTGGTCGACGACCTCGGCTTCGCCGACATCGGCCCGTACGGCAGCGAGATCGCGACGCCGCACCTCGACCGGCTGGCGCGCGACGGGGTCAGCTTCACCGACTACCACACCACCCCGCTGTGCTCACCCAGTCGGGCCGCGCTGCTCACCGGGCTGAACCCGCACAGGGCGGGCTTCGCCTTCCCGGCCAACGCCGACCCCGGCTACCCGGCGTACGCGTTCTCCCTGCCCGACAACGCGCCCACGCTGGCCGAGAGCCTGCGTGAGCACGGGTACGCGACGTTCGCCCTGGGCAAGTGGCACCTGGCCGGCGACCGGCTGCAGCACGACGGTGCCGACAAGGGGTCGTGGCCGTGCCAGCGTGGCTTCGACCGCTACTTCGGCAGCCTGGAGGGCTTCACCTCGCTGCACGCGCCGCACCGACTCGTCTGGGACAACTCCCCGTACCCGGTGCAGGAGTATCCGGAGGGCTACTACCTCACCGACGACCTGACCGAGCGGGCAATCGAGATGATCACCACGCTGCGGGCGGCCGACGCTCGCAAGCCGTTCCTGCTCTACCTGGCCCACGCGGCAGTGCACGGACCCGTGCAGGCGAAGGAGTCCGACCTCGCCGACTACGCCGGCGCCTACGACGCCGGGTGGGACCACGTCCGCTCGGAGCGGTTCCGTCGACAGATCGCGCTGGGACTGTTCGGTGCGGACACCGCTCTGCCGCCCGCCAACCACGAGCCGGGCTTGGACGTGCCGCCCTGGGACAGTCTCAGCGAAGATCAACAACGCCGCTTCGCCCGCTACATGGAGGTCTACGCGGCCGCCGTCCAGGCCGTCGACACGAGCACCGGGCGGCTGGTCGAGCACCTCGAGCGCCTCGGTGAGCTCGACAACACGATCATCGTGTTCACCTCGGACAACGGCGCCACCGCCGAGGGTGGCGCGGAGGGCACCCGCAGCTACTACAGCCAGTTCGCCCACGTGGCCGGGTTGCCGGACGACTGGGACCGTGACGTCCACCGCGAGCTGGAGCTGATCGGCGGACCCCGGACCACCGTGCACTATCCGCGGGGCTGGGCACAGGCCTCCAACACCCCGTTCCGGCTCTACAAGGCCCACACGTTCGCGGGCGGCATCCGGGCGCCGCTGATCGTGCACTGGCCCGCCGGCGAGCTTCTCGGCCCCGGCGACGACGGACTGCGTCGCCGGTACGTCCACGTCACCGATCTGACGCCGACGCTGCTCGATCTGCTCGGGGTCGAACCGCTGCGCCAGCGTCACGGGCTAGCGGCGCCGACCCTCGATGGGACGAGCGCGGCGACGATCCTGCGGGACCCGACCGCCGACGCCGTCCACGGCGAGCAGTACACCGAGACCGCGGGCCAGCGGGCGTACCAGAGTGGTCGGTGGAAGATCGTCACCCACCATCGACCGGGCAGGGCGTTCGACGACGCCGAGTGGCAGCTCTACGACCTCAGCCTCGACCCGACCGAGACCCACGACCTGGCTGCTCTGCAGCCGGGGGTGGTGGCCGCGCTGGCGGCGTCCTGGGAACGAGCGGCCTGGGCGAACCAGGTGTTCCCGCTCGACGACCACGGTCCGGGCTCGGCGCTGCGTCGCCCCGACGATGCACGGCTGGGTGACCCGATCACCCTGCTGCCGTTCGCCGGCACCGTCGAGCGCTGGCGCTCCGCTCAGCTGGTCCAGCACCGGGACGTGGCCATCACCGCCACGTTCCGGCTGGCGGCCGGTGACGCAGGTGTGCTCGTCGCCCACGGGGACCAGGGCGGTGGCTACCTGCTGGTGGTCGACACCGACGATCGTGGTGAGCCGAGCGCCTGGTTCGGTGTGAACGCGTACGGGATCATGCACCGGACGCCGCCGATCGGGCTGGCGCTCGGGGAGACCGAGCTGCTGGTCCAGCTGCAGGTCCGACCACGCTTCCGACTGGACGTGCTGCTCACCGACGGCCGAGCCGCCTCCACCCTGAGTGACCTGCCGCAGCTGGT
>CAVPPP010000009.1:0-17499 GCA_963707005.1 uncultured Actinomycetota bacterium | reverse complement strand
TCATCGACCTATGCCGACACCGCGACTATGCCGAGGACCTGGCTGGATCGCTTTGTTGTCGGTGTCCTTGGTGCCCGGGTTGTCGGCATAGTCACAGGCTGTCGAGGAAGGCCATCACTTTGTCGGGTGGGCGGTAGCGACCTGGTCGGATCTCGGCTTGGGTGGTGAGGGCCAGGGCGCGTTCCTTGATGGTGATGTCGGCGTGCAGGTAGGGCTCGGTGGACCGGGTCCCGGCGTGGCCGAGCCAGAGCGCGATCACGGTGGTGTCGACGCCGGCGTGGAGCAGTGTCATCGCGCAGCTGTGCCGCAGGACGTGGGGGTGGAGCCGTTTCCCTCGCAGGCTCGGGCAGCGGTCGGCCGCGGTGGCGGCGTGGGTGTTGATCCGCAGCGCGATCGCGTCGCGGCTGAGACGGCGCCCTTGCCGGGTGGGGAACAGGGGTTGGTCGGGTTGTCCGGCTCGTTCACGCGCCCACTTCTGCATGACTGCGGCGACGGGTGCGGTGAGGGGGACGGCTCGCTGTTTGCGGCCTTTGCCTTCGCAGCAGACGTTGGCGCCGACGCCGAGGGTCAGGTCCGCGCAGTTCAGTCCGATCAGCTCAGCAACACGTAGTCCGGTTTGGACGGCGAGACTCATCAGGGCTTGATCGCGGCGACCTTCCCAGCGGGTCAGGTCGGGCGCGGCGAGGAGGGCGTCGATCTCGGTCGCGGTCAGGAAGCTCACGATCCGTTTGTCGAACCGTTTCGGCGGGATCGCGAGCACTCGTTGGATCAGCAGCGCATGCTCGGGATGGTGCAGAGCCGCGTAGGCGAACAGGGACCGGATCGCGGTGAGGCGAAGGTTCCTAGTCCGGATGCTGTTGCCTCGCACGGTTTCGAGCTGGTTCAAGAACGTGGTGATCATGCCGGCGTCCAGATCGGACCAGTCCAGGCTGGCGACGGTCTTGCCGGTCTGCTGGTGCACGAACCTGAGCAGCAGCTTGATGCTGTCGCGGTAGGCGGCGACCGTCCGGGGGCTGGCTTGGCGTTGCCGGGCCAGCCGGTCGGTGAAGAAGCCCTGCAACGTGGCCGCGACCTGGGTCATGGCCGTGTCACCAGTTGTGACTCTTGGCGGGCCGCGGCGAGGGCGAGCAGCTCGGGGGCGGCGGACAGATACCAGTAGGTGGAGGCGGGCTCTCGATGCCCCAGATAGGTCGACAGGGCCGGCATCTTGGCGGCGACGTTCTCCCCGGTGCGATACCAGCCGAGCAGGGTGGTGATGGCGAAGGTATGCCGCAGATCGTGCAGCCTCGGCCGGCGCGGCGCGTGGGCGCCGACCTCGGCGTCGTCGACGAGGCGGCGGAAGGTGTCCTGGACGACGGCATACGAGAGCCGCTTCCCGGTCAGCGACACGAAGAAGCTGGGATCCTGCGGGTCCGGTTGGGCCTGGTCTCTCACCACGGCGTAGTCGCGCAGTGCCTGCCTGGTGGTCGGGTGCACCGGCACCAGCCGAGACTTCCCGAACTTCGATTCCCGGATCAGTAGCACCCCACGGTCCCAGTCGATGTCGGTGCGGTCGAGGTTGATCACCTCACCGATCCGCAGCCCGGTGACCGCGAGGAGCCCGATCACGGTGACATAGGTTGCTGCGCGCAGTGGTGAGGAGATCGTCGCCTCAGCCCGCGTCAGGATGGTGGCCAGATCCGCGTCGGAGAAGAGGAACGGTGCTCGCCACCGCGGCCCGGCCGGCATCAGCCCCAGCGGCGGGATCTCGGTCGCCGGATCGATCCCGGTCAGATAGCGGGCGAACCCGCGGATCGCGGTGAGTCGCCGCGGCCCGACCGTCGACCGGCCGCCAGACCTTGGCGGTCGGACACCAGGCTGCTGGGCCCATTCGACGGCTGCGGCGACGGTGATCGTGGTCTGCTGCTGGGCGTCGAGGAACGCCACGAACCCAGGCAGGATCCGGGCGGCGTCGGCGAGTTGATGTCCCAGCGAGCGGCGCAGGGCCAGGTAGTCGCGCAGCGACTGCTCCAAGATGGTCACGAGACGTTCCCGATCCAGGGCTTCGCGATCTCGCCGAGCACGACGAGATCGACCTTGGCATAGACCGCGGTGGTGGCCAGGTCTTGGTGGCGCAGCACCTGGCCGATGGCGACCAGCCCGGCACCGTGTCGCAGCATGTCCGCGGCCAGGGAATGCCGCAGCCGGTGCGGCCCGACTACAGGCAGACCGGCCCGGTGGCAGGCTCGTTCGACCACGTCGCCGACCAGCTCGGCGCGGATCGGTCCAGTCGGTGCCCGGCAGGTCAAGAACACATGCGGGTCCGCGACCCGACCGCGAACCTCTCGCAGATAGTCGACCAGCGCCTCGCCGACCGGCCTCGGCAGAGGCAGCCGGTCGTGGCGCCGCGCCTTGCCACGAACGACGATCTCGCCCGCACGCCAGTCCAGGTCAGCCAACTCCAGTCGGGCCACCTCGATCGAGCGGAGACCGAGCCGGGCCAACAACATGATCATGGCAAAGTCGCGGACACCGACCGGCACCTTCTTGTCGCAGCAATCGAGCAGTCGCTGCACCGCCTCCGGGGACACGGTCTGCGGGATGGTGGCCAGTCGCCACCCACCCACCGGCGGCACCGCCATGCCCAACTGGGCGGGCGTGTCGCCCCCGAGATAGAGGAACCGCAACAGTGACCGCAGCTCGCCGACCCGTCCTTTCGCCGATCCCGCCGACACCCGCGCACACTCGCCGAGCAGAAACGTGTTCACCGCTGCACCGGTCAACAATGTTGGATCCAAACCCGTCTTGCTCATCGCGTGAACGTTGAGGAACCGCCGAGCGGTCTTTCGATAGCGCAGCACCGTCGCCTCAGCAAGACCACGATCGGTCACCATCCACCGCTGATAGCGATCCAGCAGGCCGTCCAATGCCGTCGTCTGCTCCACCGGGGCCGAGATGAGCGTGGACTCTCGCAAGAACCCCAACAGCGGTCGCATCCCCCGACGGCCGGGGCATCGGCGATCACCAGCCGCCCGACGGGCAGCAATGAACCTGTCCAACTGGCTCTCATCCAGGTCCGTGACCGCCAGGTTCTCGACCTCGAGCCAGCGACCGATCCGGCCCAGCAGCTTCAACATGTTCCGGACCGTGTCCGGGGAATACCCGCGCGTCAGCAGCCAGGCCTGATAGCCGTCAACCTGCGGCCCCAACCGGCCTGGCTTCCTCCGTGAACTCGCCACCACGATCGCCTCCTCGACGAGGAAGCCCAACGCCTCCCCACCGGGGCAGCGTCCACCGCACCGGCTGCGACTATGCCGACGAAGTCAGCCGAGCAGCCGAGCCTTGCTGGGCCCGCTGCGCCACCACACCTACAGTTCCTCGGCATAGTCGCGGTGTCGGCATAGGTCAATCTATGCGGATATCCGCATAGATTGACGAACTCGGGTATCTACCGCTACCGGCCGAAGCCGCCTCGGCGCTGTTCCAAGTCGTCTCACAGCGCTACCTGAAAACCTCGATCGTGCTCACCACCAACCGCGGCGTCGGCGCCTGGGGCGAGATCCTCGGCGACACCACCGTCGCCGCCGCCATGCTCGACCGGCTCCTGCACCGCAGCGTCGTGATCAACCTCGACGGCGACTCCTACCGCCTCCGCGACCACCACGCCCGCAACGAACAGCTCCGCCGCACACCACCGGTACCCGCCAACCACTACGCTGAACACCGCCCCCGGGTGGGGAATCTCGATGAGCACAACTGGGGAATTTCAGTGAGCGCAGTCATTCCTGCTGCTGGAGGACATGGCTCCGGCCCGCAACGGCAATTCCGTGACGGCCGGGACGGTCGAGGAGGTCGCCGCCGTCCTGCGCGCGCTAGCCCGGATGCACGCTCGGTGGTGGCAGGACGACACCCTGGCCAATCACCCTTGGTTGGGGCTGCGCTCGATGCTGGCGCCGTCGGCAGCGGCCGACGTCTTCGAGCGGAGCTGGCCGTCGTTTCTCGGCAAGTTCAGTCCTCCGGTCGATCAGGAGATCGTGGCCATCAAGGCCTGGATCAGCTCAGCGCTAGGCGAGGCTGCCACCACCCTGTTCGACACTGGGCCTCGAACCTTGATCCACAATGACATTCAAGGCGACAACATGTTCTTCCCCGACGACCCGAATCTTCCGGTGGTTTTCATCGACTGGCAGCTGGCCACTTACGCTCGCGGCGCCGTGGACGTGGCAAGCGCGATTCGGGGAAGCCTCGAGCCCGAGGTTCGCCGCTCGGCTGAAGCAGAACTGCTGCGCGGATACCACGAAGCACTGGTCCGGGGCGGGGTCCGCGGCTACTCGATCGCGCAATGTCAAGCCGACTACGACCTCGCCGCCGTGCTCGCGCCCGCCCGGCTGGCCAGCGCGGTCGGCCTGCACCCCGGTCTGACCGGTCACCCCGGCGCAGCCTGGGACACCCTGTTTCCCCGGCTTGGACGGAGCTGAGCACTCGCTGAAGGCCACCTGGGCCTCCAGTCTCACCACGAAAGGATGAAATGCCATGCAAGCTTCCGACGAAGGGTGGGTCAGCTCCGATCGGCCCGACGACGACCACTGGTTCCTCGGTACCCTAGCCACAGTCAAAGCCTCAACGGCGGGCACGGGCGGGGCACTGTCCGCGGTGGAATTCCTCCACCCAACGGGTTTCGCGACTCCTCGCCACATTCACCACATAGCCGACGAAGCCTTCTATGTCCTCAGCGGCTTCCTCCACGGATTCTGCGGCGAGCAGTCCTGGGAGGCCGGCACTGGCGCCTTCGTCTGGCTCCCCAAAGGCGTACCGCACGGCTACAGCGTGGACGATGGCGATCCCGTCCGAACCCTCGCTCTCACCGTGCCGGGCGGTTTCGACACCTTCGTCGCCGAAGCCGGTGAAACGGCTCGACGACATGACCTCCCGCAGGCGTTCGTCATGCCCGACCTTGCAGTCCTGCTCTCAGCCGCAGCCAACAACGGCATGGAGATCCTTGGACCACCACCCGGCCAACCCTGACAAGCCACACATGGATGGAAGCCCCATTGATTGGAACTCGTGGCAATCGGTTCCACTGATCGCCTACACCCCGGCTCGACACCAAGGAATCCGATACCAAGGAGACGATCACCGACAATCTCAGGGCGACGATGGACTTCGTTTACGTCCGCATCTCCGCGGCGCGCTCCCTGTTGGAGGCCTGACCCTTCTGCCCCCTCCCAGACACCGATCAGAGTGATGGCCTCACGCCGGGGTTGACCCCGGTGACCCCAACGGTTGAGCACTTGACGAACATCGTCGTCGGCAGGGGCGCGGCTGCGGTCATATGGCACCTATCGGACGGCGGTTTGAAGGCGTGCATGCCTTCCGCGGCGTTCCCGGCTGCACGGTGGCTGGTCGGTGTCTGAGGTCGTACGACTTTTGTGCACTGGCGGTGGGTGACACCCTTTCATACGGTGGGCCAGGTAATCCCTGGACCGGGGCGACCGGCGCTGGTCAGGAAATCCCCTGGAGGAACCATGCCCCCATCGATCCGTGTCACGACGCTCCGCATTGCCTCCGCCGGAGCCGCCCTCGCCATCCTGATCGGATTGGCTGGTACCGGCGGCGCCGTCGCCGCCAAGCTGATCACGTCGGCCGATATCAAGGACGGCACGATCCAGACCCGCGACGTCTCGGCGCCGGCGTTGAGCTCGTTCCAGTCCCTGCAGGGGTATGAGATCGTCCGGAACGAGGTGGCAGTGGCCGCCGACGCTGATGCCAGCCTGGTCGGCACCTGTCCCGGTGACAAGCGCGCACTCAGCGTCAGTGGGTTCTTCGACCACAGCAACGTTGCTGTGGTGGCGATCCCGCTCAGCGACGGCACCGGCGGTCTGCTCCTTGGCCACAACGATGGCGCCGCTGACACTCTCAATATCCGAGTGGTGTGCGCAACGACATCCTGACCCTGTGTCCGATCAGCGGTCATGCTCAACCACATCGCCTGGGCAAGCCCGATCCCGCCGACCGACGGCTCGGCGGTGCACTTTGGCACCCCAGACCACCACACAGTATTCGTCCAGAACCACCTGGATTCTCGCGGTGGCCGCATCCGCCCCTGCCGCGATGTCCTCACCTGTCAGCTCGAAGGAAGGAACCGTCATGTCGATTCGTAGCCGCTTGATCATCTCCTCGCTCCTCTTGACCACCGCGTGCAGTGTGATTGCGGTCCCGACCGCCGCCGCGCACGGAGGCGGCACGGGAGGGGGTGGAACGCCCGGTACGCCACCGCCGACGTCCACCACCGACCCCTGCGCACCCCTGACCGGAGCCGTCTATCCCGACGGGACGACAGCAGAGGAGTTCAACGAGTACGGCATCGTCGGCGGCTGTGCGGTGATCGTCTTTGGTAACGATTTCCGGGCCACCGTCTACCAGGTGCTGCCGCAACTGGGCTGGAGCTACCGTCTCGGCATCCGCAACCAGACCAACGGTAGCCGTGTCACGGTGGACTACACGGAAGACGGCAGCGGACGCCAGACCAGCCTGCAGGTGGAACCGGGAAAGACCGTCGTCAGACAATAGACGTCGAGCCGACGCCAGCTTTGGCCGCCAACCTCATCACGGGGCCCAGCCGGCCGACCTGTGGTGCCCGGTTGCTCAGTGGTTGTAGTTGTAGTGCAGTTTCTTGGCCTTTTTCAGGTCGACGAACTTGTAGACCCATGCGCTGGGCTGGGCCGCGGGTCCGGCCGCCACGTGGGAGTCGAAGAGGCAGAACTGCAGGAAGGTCTTCTTGTGGTCCCGGCCGGTGAGCTTGGCCTTGTCCGGGTGTCGGGTCAGCTTGAAGGTCTGCACCTGCCAGTGGCCGTTGCAGATGATGTAGACCTCTTGCGGAGCGGTCGGATTGGTGTCGTACCAGGCTTTCGCGTCTTTGGAGGTTCCCTCGGACTTCTTCAGCTCGCCGATGGTTTGGGAGGCGATCTTCGGACCCTGTTTGAGGGAGACCCAGATGTGGGTGTTCGCGTTGCCTCCGTAGCAGCGGTACTTGGCCTTGACCGTGGCGTGGTTGCCCTTGTAGCGCGCCTGTCCGACCCATTTGATGGACGCGTGGTGATAGGCAGGCGTCGCCGCAGCTGCTGGCACGGGTGCTACCAGTGCGGCAGCGGGCAGAGCGAGAGCGGCCAAAGTGACTGCTGTCTTCTTGAACATGAATACCCCCAAGACTAGGCGGAACGCTGTTGTTCCGACCCCCTCCCACAGTCGTCCCGCTCATCCGGTCTGTCAACCGGTCTGCCCACGCCAACCGGTGACTTCTCCCCAGTTCCATCAGCAGTGTTGTGTTGTGGCGCGGACACCGAGTCCTCCGGGGCCGGTCGGCCAGTCAGTCAGTCAGCAGGTAAGGGCAGGGACCGCGATCAAGGATTTCGGCGAGAAGGTCCGCGGTGGCGTTGAGGTGTTCCGGGGCCCAAGTCCCTAGGCTCCAGCCCAGGTGGGTGGAAGCGATCTGAAGCTCGTAGCAGTGGTGACGGACGGCGGCGTCAGCCAAGGAGGTCTTGTCTCGTTAAAGGCTGGGGTCTTGGAGGAGGTCGGACAGCGGCGACTTCTCTACGATGCCAGCAGTGTCTGGGGGCACGTGTTCTACCGGGACTCGCCGCCACTGACCCGCGAAGCGAGTACTTCCAAGAAATCGCCGCTTGGACCTGATGAAGGTCTGTGCTCACTAGCACGTTGACGGATATGGACCCCGAATGCGCCGCGTCCGGCCCAGTGCAGCCAGGGTGTCATAGGGCGCCCAATCGGACAGTTAGACATCTTCGCTGTCAGTTCGCACACGCCTGGCTCCGTGACAGGCCGACGAGTGGCTGTGCCATCAGGACGGTCAGGTGCCTGTGGCGTGGTGTGGTGCGGCGACCGGTTTGGATTCGGCGGAGCCTTGTTGGCGGAGGTAGACGGAGGCTCCGACCATGATGGCGATGGCCAGGAACTCGCTTTGCCAGTTCTGCATGGACTCGAACCAGAACTGGCTGGTGCTCAGATACTCCCAGAAGGTAACCGGCGTTCCGCCGTGCGCGATTTGATCGGCGCTGTAGGCCTTGGCGCCGCCGACTGCGTGCACGATCAGGGAGCCCAGGAACAGGATGAAGAACATGCCGGACAGTGAGTTCTGGTAGATCTTGAGGATCCATCCGCCGTGGCGGACGGGCCACGGCGCGTCGGCATGGTCCTGGCTGTCGTAGGGGTCAGCGTCTTGGGGTGAGGGCCGGTCTACGGGTTTGGATTCCGATGATCCCTTCTGAACCAGGTACGCGGTCAGCACCACATACATGCCCATCTGGAGGAACTCGCTCTCCCAGTTCTCGAAGGTCGCCTCGACGAAGTCACCGCTGGTCAGGTATCCGTCCACCGTCGTCCTACGAAGCGACCCACCGCCGAGCGTCAGTGAGCTTCGCGGGTCCAAGCGGGCCAGGTGTCCTGCGGGTCCTTACTCGACTGGTGAGTTACCTCGTGCTGGCGAGCAGCGTGATTCCGAGGTCGGTGACTTCGGGTCGGCCGATGTCGGAGAGCACGATGGTGGCTCGGTGGTGGTCCAGGTCGACACCGACGTAGGAGGCGTAACCAGCGGTTTGGCCGTTGTGCCAGGTGACGGTCTGGCCGTTCTGCCACTCCGAGATCTGCCAGAAGGCACCCACCCGGGTGTTGCTGGCGTTACCGGGCTCTGTCGGGATGAGTGCGTCCAGGCCGGGGGCGGTGCCGTTGAGGATGGCGGTGACCAGGATTGTCAGGTCGTCTGCGGTGGAGATGACGCCCCCGCCGGGTGCGTAGCCTTTCATGATCCACGGCTGGGCAGGCAGCCCCGCTGCGGACCTTCCACCGGTCACGGGTGCGGTTTCGGTCTGAACGGCTGTGTGGGTCATCCCCAACGGTTCGAACAGGCGGGTGCGCATCAGGTCGGGGTAGGTGAGTCCGGCCGCACGGGCTGCTGCCTGCCCGGCGACGGCCGCGCCGAGGGTGGAGTACTTGTAGGTTCCGGGGGCATCAAGTCCGGCGGTGGCCGCCGCGGCGAGGACCGTGTCGAGGTCACCAGCAAGGAAGTTGCCTCCGATGGGGGCTCGCCAGGCGGCTCGACGGAAGGATGCCGTGTCGAACTCGGGGTATCCCGCTCGGTGGGTCACCAGGTCGTGCATGGTGGCGGTTCCGGCGGCTGTCCCCGTCAGCTCGGGGAGGTAGGTCGAGACTGTCGCGTTCATCGCCAGCTCACCCCGCTGGACCGCATCAGCGACCACGAGCCCGGTGAGTGCTTTCGAGAATGACCCGACCTCCATCGGCGTCGTCCCCGACAGCTTCCCCACCGTGGCTTGGCGGGTCGGTTCCGACGCGCTGGAATCGATGGTCACCACGACCAGATCCTGCATCCCGTCCAGGTACCCGGTGCTTTGAAGCCGTGCTAGCTCGGCTGTGAGCTGGGAGTCGCCGGCCCGGGCGGTCGCCAACCGGGGCGCCATGATCACCGTTGTCGCAACAACCACAAGGGCGCCGACGGTGAGCGCAACCAAGAGTCGGCGCCCGACCGCGTAGACCACGACCAGGACCACAGCCATGACCAGTGCCGTCCAGCCGGTATCGACATAGGTGCCATTGATCACGGCCTCCGCCACCATGAGGGCAACTGTCAGCAGCAGCACCGCGGCCACGCCCAGCTTGCCAGCCAGGTGCCGGGCGAACGTCGTGCTGTCGCGAGCCCACAGCTGCCGCAGGGGTCGACGGCGCACCGCCACCTGGAAGATCATGATGAGGCCCACGGCGAGAACGATGAATCCGACGACGTCCAGGCCGAGCCACCAGCCAAGACCCACCCAGACCACGCCGAGGGCAATGCCAGCTGTCCAGCGGCTCGCGCGACCCTTGAACCGCCCTGTCCGCGGTGGGACTGTGCCGTCGGTCGGTGCCAGATTGGCCGATCCTCGGGGTCCGGGTGCAGACGATTCTGGAGCTTGAAGCATGGACATGATGCGGGACCGATCTGCAGCCCGGCCGAAAGGTGGGGCGGTTCGCCGTTCGCCGGGGTCGCGGAGGCAGAAGCCCCCGTACAAGGGTCCCTCGGTGGCCACATCGTAACGCCCCACAACGGGGGCGCCATAGCCGTCAGGCGGCAGCCCGAAGAGGCGGGATCTGGCCTTGGCTCGCTGTCCGTAAGCCGTTGTGCGGAGCACGCAGTTACCGACCGGCTCACGAGAAATGACGCTTGTGGCCGGTAGCGCATCCACATCCGGGCATGGCGCGACAGGGGAGCAACGCGTGCGAACGCGATCCGGTCGTGCAGTCCGCCCGGCCGGGTGTCGGCCTCGTGTGCGTCGTCCGCCGCCGCTGCGTCTACCCGCGCACGAGTGCGCGAGCGAGCGGCCGGTCGACGATCACTCAGACGGCCAGGTCGGTCCACCCAACGTGTAGCCCCGCTACACGGCGTGGAGTTCGCCGACGAGTGTAATGATCAAAGACGTGTGCTGTGTCGTATCGGGCGCGAAGACACGCGCTGTGGGAGTGCTTCCGGCTTCGTAATGGAGGCTGACCGGCGCCGTCACATTGCCGAGGTCGGGGTGGGTTTTCGTGACGAAGTACGACACTCCGTTGCCTTCCAGGACGATGGTGTCGTGGGTCCGGCCGAGCTGGGCTGAGACACTCGTGATCAGCAGACGCTTGCCGGCGGGAACCGTCGGGAACGTGAACTGGCATTGGCCGCCCAGGCACGTCGCCGAATCGCCGACGGCGGCTGTGGCCTGGTACGGCTCGACTGACTGGCTCATGTCGCAGAGCCTATTCCTGCGGCCCGCCACAAACCGCCCGGGTTGCGTAGTTGCCATATGACTGTCCCGACTCCTGTCATAGGAGCATCCGCATGCCGGACAATCTCACGAGCACGAGCGCTTCTGCTTGCGGTGGTGGTGGGGAGGTGCTGCCGAGGAGCTGACGTAGACCCGGCCCGGTAGCGGTCAGGGAAGGGCCTGGGACAGTCTGGTCGTAGGATCGGCGATCACGACGTTCCACGCAGTTCTACGTGCAGCACCGGCGCGGATCCTCGTCATTTCGCGCCACGCTGCCGCAGAGTCGTCACTGATCTTCGCGATCACATGCTTCGGCTGGACAACCATCGCCCGCAGCACGCGAACAAGCCTCCAATCCAGCCCTCGTGCCGAGTCCCCGCGAGCCCCTTCACCTGCGGTAGTGGGACGTGGAGGGCGCTCGTCGTGTCGGCTAGGTCGTTAGCGACGGCAATATCCAAGTCAATGTGATGCCGGTGGTACGACGTGGACGTAGGTCTTGATCTCCTGGAACTGCGCCAGGCCGTGGGCGCCGCGGAGCCGACCGATACCGCTCTGCTTGTAGCCGCCCTCTTCGAATCCGTCGTTGACCGCGAACCAGGTGTTGGTCCACACCGTTCCGGCGTTGATCTGACGGCTGACGCGGCGAGCGCGGTCGACGTCGCGGGTGAACACGGCTGCGGCCAGCCCGAACTCGGTCGCGTTGGCCCGGTGGATGGCATCGTCCTCGTCGTCGAAGATCTCGAAGGTGGCGACCGGCCCGAAGACCTCTTGCTGGATGATCGGCAGCGTCCGAAGTCCTCGACCTCGATCAGGCTGGGCCGGTAGAAGGCGCCGCAGGCGAGCGGTCCGTCGGTGACGGGACCGCCGCGGACGATCACCGTGGCGTAGCTGGCCGAGTCCTCGACGATGCTGATCGACGCGGGCCACCGCGGCGGCGTCGATGAGGGGGCCCATCTGAGTGGTCTTCTCTGTCGCCGGGACCGACGACCACGCGCTGTGAGTCAGTTCGCGCAGTTGCTCGCGCACCTGATCGGCGATGCCGCGCTGAACGAGAATCCGGGATCCCGCCATGCAGAACTGGCCGGCGAAGGTGGTGACGCCGGCGACCAGCAGCGGAATCGTGGAGTCGAGCGCCGCGTCGTCGAACACGATCATCGGAGTCTTGCCGCCGAGCTCCAGGTTCATCCGTTTCAACGTCTTGGCTCCGGCGGCGGCGATCTGCCGGCCGACCGGGATGCTGCCCGTGAAGCTGACCATGTCGACATCAGCGGATTGGACAAGGAACGACGCTCCAGTGTTGGCCCGACTCGGTGAACATGTTGACGACGCCCGCGCGGCAACGACGTCGCCTGCGACACAATGTCGGCGATGAGCGCGTTCGTGAGCGCGGTCTGCGCCGGAAGCTTGGCGACGACGGTGTTCCCGGCGGCGAGCGCGGGGCCGAGGGACCGGATGAACAGCGCCACCGGCGCGTTCCACGGCACGATGATCGCCACGACGCCGACTGGTTCGGCCAGGCTGCTGAAGTACTGACCCGGCGCCACCTCGGCGGCGCTACCGGCCTCGGTCAGGCTCTGAGCGGCGCTGTGACGAAGCGTTGCGGCCACGCCGACCTCGCCGGCCGCTTCGGCCAGGGTCTTGCCGTTCTCTCGGGTCAGCATCAACGCCAGCTCCGGGCGCGCGTGCTTCGAAACGCTCGGCCAGTTCGCAGCAGCGCGCGGAAACGCAGCGTCCGGTCGCGCCCCCAGACGCTGCCTGCGAAGACACGACGGGCTGCGCCGACCGCCGCGTCGGGCCTCGGCTTCACCACCGTCGGCGAACCGGCCCAGCCGCTCCCCGTTCGCTGGGTTGTAGAGTCGGTGACCAGCTCGGATTCGAGCCAGGCGCCATCGATCCAGTGACGGGCGATCTCAGTCATTCGAGTCCTCCCTCCCTCTCACACGCCGCTAGGTCATGCGGTGTTCGCCAAGTCCCACAGGATGGCCATGGTGGTGCTTGGCTGCCCGTCCGTAGTCAGTCGTTCCTGCACTGCTCCGGCCTGCGCGGTATCGGCCACCCCCGCCGCCAGGCCAGGCCGCTTCGGCCAAACCCAGCACACCCAGCATCCCTGGCAGAGACGCTTGCCGACATCGAGCGAACCGGTCATGGACCACACCGTTCCGAGTCGAAGGCGATCTAGCTGCGCGACACCTTTAATATACAGTTTAACCGTATTAACACAGTGATACTGTATCGACATGCCTACTGTCAACGGTGGCGGCCGACCGCGGACCCGGCGAGCCGACAAAACCGAACAGACCCGGCGAGCGATCCTGCAGGCGGCGTCGGGGCTGTTCGCTGCTCAGGGCTTCGCCGCGACGACGATCAACGCGATCGCGGCCGAGGCAGACGTTGCGGCTGAGACCGTCTACTCCCGGTTTGGCAACAAGCTCACGTTGCTCTCCGAAATTCTCGAGACAGCCGTCGTCGGAGACGCTCGGCGGGTTGATGTCCTCGAACTGCCTGAGATGACGGAAATTCGGGCCATCACCGACCAGCGCATCCAGTTGGCCCGGCTGGTTCATCTCTCCCGAGGCATCCTCGAGCGCACGGAGCTCGGACATCGCATCCTGCGAAACTCCGGCACCGCCGACCCCGCCCTGGCCGACTTCGTCGCCGCAGACCGTCGCCGACGACACCGGCACCAGACCGCCTACATAGCCATGCTGCTCGACAACGGCCCCCTCCGCGACGGAGTGAGCGCCGCAGACGCCGCCGCAACCTACGGTGCAGTCGCCAACCCAAACACCTATGCCGAACTCACCAGTTATCAAGCATGGAGCCCCGCCAAGTACGAGAACTGGCTGGTCGACACCTTGACGCTGCTTCTGCTACCTCCCGTGCCAGCACCCTGAGGCTCGTCAGGTCGCTCAAACTGCCGGGTCGGGGACTGTCCCGCCCAGAATTCGGCGCCCCCTGACTGTTGCTCGGGAGTCATTTGCGGCGCTACCGGCTGGATAGATCCGGGGTAGCTGGCGTAGTGGGCGCCGGCGGACCCGGCATGCCGGCCGACGGTGCCACGTTGGGTACCGAGTCGTCGGCGAGACCGGCGGCGGGTGCCTGGTGGACCAGCTGCTGCCAGGTGTTGCGCCCGGCCCGGGCGGGCAACCCGGTCTGTTTGTGCATGATCGAGACGTTGAACAAGGGCAACGACTCGCCGGGTTGGAGTCCGGGGAACAGCCGTGGTCGGGATCCCAGGCTTCGTTTCGCTGCCGACCGATCTGGCCGAGATGTTCCCCGGACGATCGCGGCGACCTCAGGCGGCAGGGTGAGCGGGTGCTGGCCGAGCCGGATGGTGACCAGCTCGTCATCGACAGGACGACATCCCGGGGGATGCGGACGATCCGGGCGAGAGGTTGTCCGAACAGCAGGATCAGGAGTCCGATCAATCCCGGTGTGACGGGCAGGGCTCGCACCAACCCGGCAGGTGAGCCCAGTCCCAACGCCTGGGTGAGGAAATCTTCGCACGGCGCGCATTCATGACCATAGATTCAGCTTGGTCGGGAGGTTCTTCCCGTCCCACCTGGGTGGAACGTGGGACGAGCTGCTCGTGGTCCACCGCGCGACCAGCCAGGAGGTCGTGCGGATGCCGCCGTCGGCGCTGGACAAGGTCCTGCCGCCGATCGAGCAACTGGCCGGTGCGGCGCCGGAGCTGAAGGGCATGGCTCGCTTGCATGTCCTCGGCCCGATCTTCGGTGACCAGACCCTGGCCGGACTGGCGTGGTCGGCGAGACAGGCTGGTCCGGAGCCAGTGGACAACGAGACCCAGTTACCGAGAGTCATCGAAACCTACTTTCCTTGTGGTGTGGACACGCCAAGACGACGTGCAGAGGCGAGGGAGGGAGGGAATGGGGAGCGAGGGAGGAAGCAGCGTGACGGCGTCGGACCAGCCTGGCCTGGTGTGGGTCAGCCGATGGCGGGTGGCCTCGGCGCAGCCTGCGCGGTCGCGGTCGGCTCGGGAGTGGTCGGTCGAGGGGGTGCGGGCTGCCATGGCGAACGCTGCGACGGTCAGGAGCAGAGCGGTGACGCCGACGGCGAGGGCGAAAGCCATCGCCATGTGGTGGAGGCGGATCCGTAGCCGCGCGGGGGCCGGCGGAACGACGTGGTGGACCACCACTGGTCCGAGCGCGAGCTGCTGGTGGTGGCCGTGGAGCGGTGGCAGTGCGGTGATCATGGCGTTGGCGTGCTCTGGTGTTGCCCGGCCATCTGGACGTGGCGGACGGCGTCGTCGCGGACACCGTCGGTGGTGGTCTGGGCGTAGAACGAGAGCTCATGGCCGTCGAGGTCGTGGAAGCCGACCAGGCGACCACTGGCCCCGCTGATCACCGGGGTGTGACGGATCTGCAACCGGTCCAGGTGCGCGCCGCATCCGGACAGGTCCTCCTCACCGGGAACCTGGACGTTGAGGAAACCGAAGCCATGGGTTGCCTCCGCTGCAGCGGGGTGCTCACGCAACGCCAGCAGCACTGTCCCCAGACCGGACAGGGCCACGCCGCGGACGACACCGTCGGCGTCGGGCCACTCCATCACCTCGCGGAGCCCGAAGACGTCGGTGTACCAGCGTCGGCTCGCTGACAGGTCCGTCACCGGGATCTTCACCGACATGACCTGCAGTGCTGGCAGTTCGTTCATGGCTCCACCCCTCCACTCGGCTACAGTGATGCTGTAGTCATATAGAATCACTACAGTGGTACTGGCGTCAATAGGATTCGGGAGGTAGTTCGTGTCGACCGCGGCAGACGAGACCACAGTGAGCGAGGCGGCGACGAACGGAGCGGCGGTGGACGAGTCGGGGACCGACGAGCCGGTCATCGACGGGCCGGATCCCAAGCGTGAGTATCGGTCGCCTCGGCGGCTGGCCGCCGCACGGGAGACGAGGGCGCGGATCTGCGCGGCAGCCGGTGCGCTGTTCTTGGCGGATGGGTATGCGGCCACCTCGATCCGGGCGATCGCCTCGGCTGCTGGTGTCGCCGAGAAGACCGTGTACCTGCAGTTCGCCACCAAGTCGGCTGTGCTGAAGGAAGTGGTGGAGACAGCGATCGTCGGCGACGACGAGGCTGTTCCTGCGGCGGCCCGCTCGTGGTTCCTGGAGGCCGTCGCCGAGACCGACCTCGACCGGAAGCTCAACCAGCTGGTGGCCCTCACCTGCGACCTGCACCAACGCAGCGGTCTTGTCTTCGCTGTCGCGCGGGGCGCCGCCGCTGTCGACCCAGACGTTGCCGCCCTGTGGGCCGCCGGAAAGCAGGGGCACCTGGCCGACATGACACGCATGGCCCACAGTTTCGAAGAGACAGGTCTGCTGCCGCCGGGCCTGGACGTGGGCTGGGCCACCACCACGCTGTATGTGCTGCTCGGCCCCGAAACCTGGCAGCTCATCCGCATCGAACTCGAACAGGACGAGAGCTCCTATCGCACCTGGCTGCTCAGCCAGCTCCGGCAGGTATTCACTGCTGCCTCCCCCACCGAAAGAGGTGGACACGTGAGCCGGAACCCGGCCGTTCTGGGACCGATTCGTGGACGTCGCGAGCCATGGTCAGAACGACTCATCTTGATGGGTGTCGCCGATGGGCGGTGGGTGTTCAAGCGAGGCCTTCCGAATCAGCCGCCTGGTCGACCTCAGCGAACTCGCCAGCCTGTTCAACGTCCACAACGGGTGCGAGCCTTGTGGACATGGACGACCGGGACCAGATCCTCGATCTCTTCGACCGGGGCTCTGCCCATGAGCGAGCACACGACCTCGGTCCGGCTCGGCAGCTGCTCACCTCCGCATTGGACGCGGCTTCGACAGCGGACATGCCGGAGGTCGTCCGCGCCTGCCACCAGCTGCTCGGTGTGGTCGCGCACAAGGTCGACCGGCTCGACGAGGCTCGTACGCCACCTTGACGCCGCGCTCGATCTTGCCGTGGAGGCCGGCGCCCGGACCGATGAGGCGTACGCCCGTCAAGAGCTCGGCTTTCTCCTGCTGGACGAGGGACAAGCGCAGCTGGCCCTCGGCGAGTTCTACGCAGAACTCGCCCTCGCCCCAGGTGCCATGATCATCAATCTTGCGGGCAACGCCCTGAACGGGATGGGCGTCGCACTGCTTCAACTGGGCGACGCCGATCAGGCGGTGCCGTTCCTGCTGGCCGCGCTGGCGATCCGGGCGGAGATCGGTGATCTCGAACAACAACACGTCGACCTCGCGGCCCTTGCTTCGGCGGCGCCAGGCGCTCGGCACACCCGACCACCGCTGCTGGGATCGCTCGTTTCCTCGACCGCAGTCCCGACACGTCATCAGGAATGTACGGGCACGACCGGCGCATGCTCCGTGCCGTCCTCGACGCAACCGCCGGCGTCGACACCGTCCCGGTGGCAAGTCTCGACGAGGCCCGACGACTGACCCAGGAGATTGCCGCTGCATCCCATCCGCGCATCCTGCCGAAGCGGCCGAGCCAGCCGGACACACCAGAATGATCGTGTACAGCTGCGGGCGTCGACCTCGATGCGCTGCCCGCCCTTGGGCTATGTCTTGCCACCGAGGTCGGCGCGATCCATCGGAAACTCGACGTGTCCTCGCGCAATGATGCGGGTGCAGCGAGCGACAACGATCGGCCTGCCCCGAGGTCCGCCGGATCGAGCAGGGCGGCCTATCGGACTCCGCCGGAAGGCCCGTCGGTCCCGCTTGGGCGGACGAGCC
>CAVPPP010000008.1:0-580598 GCA_963707005.1 uncultured Actinomycetota bacterium | reverse complement strand
TGGTGCCGGCCGAGCGCATCCCGAGTGACCAGACCGCGTACCCCCACTCCTGCGCCTGCACACAGGTGAGCAGGTCGACCACGGCCGCCGCCGTGGGCAGCGGCGGCCCGACGAGACGCTGGGTGGCGAGTCGGCGGGCCAGCACGGTGTCCCCGTCGAGAGCAGGCGTCTCGTCGGGGGTCATGGCAGAAACCTAGGCCGGTCCGCTGACGGTCGGCCGCAGATCGCTGGCGTCGGGCTCCCACCGGTCCGGGTCGGCCGGTAGCTGCTCGCCCGTGCGAATGTCCTTGATCTCGCTGTGCGGCGGCGAGCCGAACCACACGTACGGGATCCGGCGGCGGTCGGCGTAACGGATCTGCTTGCCGAACTTGTCAGCCTTGGGTGCCACCTCGGTCGCGATCCCGCGGGAGCGCAGCCGCTCGGCCACGGCGACGGCGGAGTCCCGGGTCTCCTCGTCGTCGACCGCCACCAGCACCACCGTGGGCACCGGCCGGGACGCGGTCAGCAGCCCGCGGGAGAACAGCGGGGCGAGCAGCCGGGTGACGCCGATGGAGAGGCCGACCCCGGGGTAGGTGGTCTTGCCGTCGCTGGCCAGCGAGTCGTAGCGGCCGCCGGAGGACACCGAACCCCAGCTCTCGAAGCCGACCAGCTCGGTCTCGTAGACGGTGCCGGTGTAGTAGTCCAGACCGCGGGCGATCTTCAGGTCGGCGACGAGTCGGCCGGGCACGTGCCGGGCCGCGGTCTCCACCACCGCGGCCAGCAGCTCGAGCCCGGCGTCCAGCTCGGGATCGCTGACGCCCAGCGCGCGGACCCGCTCCACGAACGAGGTGTCGGCGGCCGAGATGCCGGCCAGGTCGATGCAGCCGGCGGCCTGGGTGGTGGACAGGCCCTGACCGAGGAGCAGCTCGGTCACCTTGTCCGGCCCGATCTTGTCCAGCTTGTCGACCTGCCGGAGGACGGCAGCGGGGTCGGTGATGCCCAGCCCCGCGTAGAAGCCCTGGGCCAGCCGCCGGTTGTTCACCCGCATCAGCACCGGCGGCAGCCCCAGGTCGGTGTGCAGCCGCTCCAGGGCCTGCAGGGTCACCAGGGGCAGCTCGACGTCGTGGTGCGCGGCCAGGGTGGTGGTGTCGACGATGTCGATGTCGGCCTGGGTGAACTCGCGGTAGCGGCCCTCCTGCGGCCGCTCGCCGCGCCACACCTTCTGGATCTGGTAGCGCCGGAAGGGGAAGGCCAGCTGGTGCGCGTTCTCCAGCACGTAGCGGGCGAACGGCACGGTCAGGTCGAAGTGCAGCCCGAGCTCGGCCCTGGCGTCGGCGGCGGCGTGCAGCCGCTGGACGACGTAGACCTCCTTGTCGATCTCCCCCTGCTTGGCCAGCCGGTCGACCGGCTCGACGGCCCGGGTCTCGATCGAGGCGAACCCGTGCAGCTCGAAGGTCTCCCGCAGCCGATCCAGCACGTACTGCTCGACGATGCGTTGCTCGGGGGTGTACTCGGGAAATCCGGACAGCGGACGGGGGCGGCTCACGGGGCCCGATCTCAGAGGGGCCGGCGGACCCGCACACCGGGATACTCACGCCGTGGCCAGGTGGATGCTCGTCGGTTTACTGCTGCTCGGGGCGGTGCTCGACCTCGTCATGCTCCTGGCCGGCCCGCAGGTCCAGCGGCTGGTCGGCGTCAGCGACGAGCACGTGCTCGATCGGCTTCTCCTCCCGGTCTGGGCCGGTTGGGTGACGCTCTACGTGATCGCGGCCGTGGTCGTGCTCGTGGACGCGATCCGGCGCGTGAGACGGCGCGACCTGGACGGTCTGCAGCGGGCGGCGACCGTCGTCAAGCTCGGCGCGATCCCGTTCTTCGTGGTCAACTTCGTGCTGCTCGGCGTGGGTGGCCTGGTCGCGTCCATGATGGCGGTGGGCGTGGTGCTGGTCGTGCTGTTCGTCGTCGGCACGTACCTGGTGATGCTGCCGACGTCGGTGTACGGGGTCGCGTGTCTGGTCCTGCTGCTGCGCGGACGTGCCATCGGGCCCGCCTTCTTCGCGGTCAACCTGGTGCTGCACCTGCTCTTCGTGGTGGACGTGGTGAGCACCCTGGTGGTGGCCTTCCGGGCCAGGCAGGTGCTCGCCGCGGCACCCCCGGGCCTGACCACTCCCGGCATCTCGTCCGTGCGGTGATCATGGTCGGGTGAGGACACAGCTCGGCGATGAGGGGCGGGCCCTGGTTGCGGCGATCCGAGCGGGGTTGGCCGGCCACGCCGATCCCGAGACGGCCGATCAGCAGCAGCGCTACATGAAGTCCGCGATGCCGTACCGCGGTCTCAAGGCCCCGCTGCAGCGTGCGGTGGTCCGCCCGCTGATCGCCGCGCACCCCCTCCCCGACCGTGCGCAGTGGGAGGCGACCGTACGGACGCTGTGGGACGAGGCCGCGTACCGGGAGGAGCGCTACGCCGCCGAGGCGCTCGCCGGCGACCGCCGCTACTGGGTCCACCAGGATCCGGACTGTCTCGACCTGTACGAGCACCTGGTGGTGACCGGTGCCTGGTGGGATCACGTCGACCTGGTCGCCATCCACCTGATCGGACCGATCCAGCGCTCCAGCCGACCGGCGCTCGACGCCACGATGCGCGCCTGGTCCACCGACCCCGACCTGTGGCGGCGCCGGACGTCCCTCATCCACCAGATCGGTGCCGCCGAGGCGACCGACCGTCAGCTGTTGGTCGACTGCATCCTGCCCAACCTGGACGATCGGGAGTTCTTCATCCGCAAGGCCATCGGCTGGGCGCTCCGCCAGTACGCGCGCGTCGATCCCGACTGGGTCCGCGGCTTCGTCGCCGAGCACGCGGACAGGATGTCCGGACTCTCCCGTCGCGAGGCCACCAAGCACCTGACCTGACGCGTCGAACTCAGCCCGACCGGTCCGCTGAGGACGCGACACGCCGACTCGGTCTCCTGGTCGGAGTGACTTTGACGCATCTTCCTCAGAGCTGATCGGGCCGCAGGTACGGGTTGGTCGCCCGCTCGCGGGCCATCGTCGTCTGGGGACCGTGTCCCGGCAGCACGGCGGCGGAGTCGGGCAGCGGCAGCACCTTGGTCCGCAGGCTCCGCAGCATCGCCGCGTGGTCACCACCCGGCAGGTCGGTGCGCCCGATCGATCCTGCGAAGAGCACGTCACCGCTGAAGACGACCTGGTCGATCTCGCCGCCGCCGGGCGCGTCGGCGGGATAGTCGGCGCGGTACATCACCGATCCCTCGGTGTGTCCGGGCGCATGCAGTGCGTCCAGGGTGATGCCGGCGATCTCCAGCACGGAGCCGTCGGTCAGCTCACGGACGTCGTCGGGTTCGGCGAAGGTGGTCGTCCCGCCGGTCAGCTGGGCCAGCAGCTGACCGGTCTCCGGACTCATGGCGCGCAGCGGGTCGGCCAGCAGCTGCCGATCGTCGGGATGGATCCAGCAGGTGGCGTCGTAGCCACCGCACAACGGGGCGACGGAGAACATGTGGTCGAGGTGTCCGTGGGTGAGGACCACCGCCACCGGCTTCAGCTTGTGCTCGGCCACCACGTCCCGTACGCCGTCAGCCGCATCCAGTCCCGGGTCGAGGATCAGGCACTCCGCGCCGGGCTCGGTCGCGATCACGTAGCAGTTCGTCTGCCAGGGACCGGCGGGGAAGGAGGCGATGAACACATCGCGAGACTAACGACCCGACGACGCAGGCTGAGAACCTGATATGACCCGGGCGAGCGGATCAGGCAGGATAGGGCCCTATGAGCGACGGCGCGGGGCCTGCCTCCTTCGGCCGGGTCGACCCAGACGGGACGGTGTACGTCCGCACGCAGTCCGGTGAGCGGTCCGTCGGGCAGGTGCCGGACGTGCCACCCGAGGAGGCACTGAGCTTCTTCACCCGCCGGTACGACGCCCTCGATCTGGAGGTCTCGCTGCTGGAGACCCGGATCGCCTCCGGAGCCTTGTCCCCCGACGACGCCGTGTCCTCGATCAGAACGGTCCGGACGGCGGTGACCGGTGCACACGCCGTCGGAGATCTCGACGGCCTCGCCGCCCGGTTGGAGGCGCTGGTGCCCAAGGTGGCCGACCAACGCGCCGCCCGCAAGGCCGAGAAGGCCGAGAAGAGCGCGGAGGCCAAGCAGGCCAAGGAGCGGTACGTCCTGGAGGCAGAGAAGCTGGCGGCGGGCAACGACTGGCGCGGCGGGGTCAACCGGTTCCGGGAGCTGCTGGACGAGTGGAAGGCGCTGCCCCGGCTCGACCGGGCGACCGACGACGAGCTCTGGCACCGGTTCTCCGGGGCCCGAACCACGTACACGCGTCGCCGCAAGTCGCAGTTCGCGAAGGAGTCGGAGCAGCGCGAGAACGCGCGCCGTGCCAAGGAGAAGCTGGTCGCCGAGGCCGAGGCGCTGCAGAACTCGACGGACTGGGGCCCGACGACCAGCGAGTACCGGGATCTGATGACCCGCTGGAAGGCGGCCGGCTCCGCCCCGCGCGGAGTCGACGACGAGCTCTGGAAGCGGTTCCGTGGCGCTCAGGACGTGTTCTTCGGTGCCAAGTCCGCCGCCATGTCCGAGCAGGACAGCGAGTTCAAGACCAACGGGGTCGCCAAGCTGGCCCTGGTCGAGGAGGCCGAGGCCATCCTGCCCGTACGCGATCTGGCCGAGGCCCGCGCCGCGTACCGCGGGGTGCTGGAGCGCTGGGCGGACATCGGCAAGGTGCCACGGGAGATGATCCGACCCCTGGACAGCCGGCTTCGCGCCGTCGAGTCGGCGATCAAGGGCTACGAGGACGATCAGTGGCGGCGAACCAACCCGGAGGCTCGCGCCCGGGCCGAGGAGACCGCCGGCAAGCTGGAGGCGCAGATCGCGACCCTGGAGGAGAAGGCCGCCAAGGCCGAGGCCCGTGGCGACGCCAAGACGGCCCGGGACGCGACCGCGTCTGCAGCGACCTACCGGAGTGGCTGGCCCAGGCCCGCAAGGCGGCCGACGACTTCAGCGGCTGAGCGTTCTCAGCGTCCGAGGGACAACGCGACATCGTTTGTCGAATTCTCCGCCGGTCGATGGAGGAACGATGAGCGAAATGGCAATGCTTCACCGCCATTTCGCGAAGAGCGACGACACGATCGGGATGAGGAGAATCGTCGCAGCGCGTCCGGAGGTCGCAGAAGTTATTGCCGGATGCGGTAGACGTCGAACACGCCCGGCACCTGCCGGACGGCCTGCAGCACGTGGTCCAGGTGGGTGGGATCGGCCGTCTCGAAGGTGAACCGGGCCTTGCAGATCCTGTCCTTCGACGTGCTCAGACCGGCCGACAGGATGTTCACGTGCTGGTCGGACAGCGACCGCGTGATGTCGGACAGCAGCCGGTTGCGGTCCAGCGCCTCGACCTGGATCGCCACCAGGAAGGAGCTGTGCGCCGTGGGTGCCCAGGAGACGCCGATGATCCGCTCGGCGTGCTCGGTCTGCAGGTGCGCGGCGTTGACGCAGTCGTCGCGGTGCACCGACACGCCCGCGCCTCTGGTGACGAAGCCGAGGATCGGGTCGCCCGGCACCGGCGTACAGCACTTGGCGAGCTTGACCAGCAGGTCGGTGTCCCCCGCCACCTCGATGCCGGAGTCGGACGCCGACGACTTCCGACGTCGACGACCGGTGACGACCTGGTCCTCGTTGATCTCGTCGGCGGTGGCGTCCTCGCCGCCCTCGACGCTGATCAGCCGGTTGATCACGGCTTGGGGACCCACCGTGCCCTCGCCCACGGCCGCGTACAGGGCCGACACGTCGGGCAGCTTGACGTAGTTGGCCACCGCGGTCAGGTGCTCGAGGGTGAGCAGCCGCTGCAGCGGCAGCCCGGCCTTGCGCATCTGCCGGGCGATCGCCTCCTTGCCGGCCTCGATCGACTCCTCGCGGCGACCCTTGGTGAAGTGGTGGCGGATCTTGTTGCGGGCCCGCGGGCTCTTCACGAACTCGAGCCAGTCGCGGTTCGGTCCGGCGTTCTCGGCCTTGGTGGTCAAGATCTCGACCACGTCGCCGTTGGACAGCTCCGACTCCAGCGGCACCAGCCGCCCGTTGACCCGGGCGCCGACGGTCCGGTGACCTACCTCGGTGTGGATCGCGTACGCGAAATCGATCGGCGTGGCGCCCTGCGGCAGCGCGTGCACGTCGCCCTTGGGGGTGAACGCGTAGACCTCGGTGGAGTTGATCTCGAACCGCAGCGAGTCGAGGAACTCGCCCGGGTCAGCGGTCTCACGCTGCCAGTCGAGCAGCTGGCGCACCCAGGTCAGGTCGGTGCCGTCACCGTTGGCGGTGGACGCGATGCCCTTGCCGCCCTCCTTGTACTTCCAGTGCGCAGCGACGCCGAACTCGGCCCTCTTGTGCATCTCGTCGGTGCGGATCTGCAGCTCCACCGGGCTACCCTGCGGTCCCAGCACGGTGGTGTGCAGCGACTGGTACATGTTGAACTTGGGCATCGCGATGTAGTCCTTGAACCGGCCCGGCAGCGGGTTCCAGCGGACGTGCATGACCCCGAGCGCCGCGTAGCAGTCCCGGGTGGAGTCGACCAGGATGCGGAGTCCGACGAGGTCGAAGATGTCGGCGAAGTCGCGGCCGCGGACGACCATCTTCTGGTAGATCGAGTAGTAGTGCTTGGGCCGCCCGGTGACGGCGGCACGGATCTTGGCGGACCGCAGGTCGGCGGTCACCTGCTCGATCACCTGGGAGAGGAACTCGTCCCGGCGGGGCGCCGCCTCGGCGACCATCCGGACGATCTCGTCGTAGACCTTCGGCTGCATGGCCGCGAAGGACAGGTCCTCCAGCTCCCACTTGATGGCGTTCATGCCCAGCCGGTGGGCCAGCGGGGCGAAGATGTCCAGCGTCTCCGACGCGATCCGGTGCTGCTTGTCGGGCCGCAGGTAGTGCAGCGTGCGCATGTTGTGCAGCCGGTCGGCCAGCTTGATGACCAGCACCCGGATGTCCCGCGACATCGCCACGACCATCTTGCGGATGGTCTCGGACTTGGCCGACTCGCCGTACTTGACCTTGTCGAGCTTGGTACAGCCGTCGACCAGGAGGGCGACCTCCTCGCCGAAGTCCCGGGTCAGCGCGGACAGCGTGTACGAGGTGTCCTCGACCGTGTCGTGCAGCAGGGCGGCGCACAGGGTCGGCTCGGTCAGGCCGAGCTCGGCCAGGATCGTGGTCACGGCCAGCGGGTGGGTGATGTAGGCGTCCCCGCTGCGCCGGGTCTGGCCACGGTGGTAGCGCTCGGCGGTCCGGTAGGCCCGCTCGATCAAGGACAGGTCGGCCTTGGGGTGGCTGGCACGGATCACCTTGAACAAGGGGTCCAGCACCGGCGCCTGCGGCTTGGCGGCCCCGAACCGGGCGATGCGCTGCCGCATCCGGACCCGAGGCTGCTCCGGACCTGTGCTGAGTCGCACCGGGAGACTGGCCGGCCCTTCCGCATCGCGGACGACGGGCGTGGGCGGCGGCGCGGCACCGGCCGGCGAGCCGGGACTCAGGGCGTCGGGACCGGGCTCCGGGCGTCCCACAGCCTGCTCGGCCGTCTGGGACGACAGCCGGGCCGCCGTTCCAGGTTCAGTCGTCACCCAGTTCCAACCCCTCTACCGAGATCGCCAGTCTAGGGCAGAGGGTGAAAGTGGCTCACCACTCGTCGCGGCGGCTCGGTCGGCGACGGCTCGGCGGGGGCGCCTGCTCGCCGTCCGAGGTCTCCGCCTCGGCATGCCGCACCACGACCACCTGGTCGCCGGTCTCGAGCTTGGCCACCGTCGGGTCGTAGAACCGGCGCAGGGTCTTGTTGCGGATGACCGCGATCACGGCTTCGCCGCGGACGTCGTCGGGGGCCAGACCGACCTCGTTGCTGCGGACCTGACGCTCGCCGACCTCGAGACCCTCGTTGCTCGACAACAGGTCCTCGATCACCGTGCCGAGGTTGGGGCTCACGGCCGACAGGCCGAGCAGGCGACCCACGGCCTCCGACGACGTGACCACCGCGTTGGCCCCGGACTGGCGGAGCAGGGAGGCGTTGTCGTCCTCACGGACGGCGACGACGACGTGGGCGCTGGGGTTGAGCTGGCGGACGGTCAGCGTCACCAGGATCGCGGAGTCGTCGCGGTCCAAGGTGATGATCACCTCGCGGGCCTTGATGATCTCCGCCCGGCGGAGCACGTCGCGACGGGTCGCGTCCCCTTCGATGGCCGCGTACCCCCGCAGGTTCGCGTCCACGATCGCGGCGGGCTTGGGGTCGATCACCACGATCTGGGCCGGGTTGGCGCCGTTGTTCTGCATCGTCTCGACCGCGCTCCGGCCCTTCGTGCCGTAGCCGACGACGACGACGTGGTTGCGCATGTGCTTCCTCCAGCGGTTGTCGCGCATCATCCGGCGTCCCTCGTTGGCCAGCACCTCGAGCGTGGTGCCGACCAACAGGACCAGGAACAGGATCCGCATCGGGGTGACGAGGATCGCGTTCAGGATCCGTGCCGTCGGGGTGATCGGGGTGATGTCGCCGTAGCCGGTGGTGGTGATGGTGACGGTCGCGTAGTAGATGGCGTCGATCAGGGAGACCGACTTGTCGAAGTTGTCGGTGTACGCGTCCCGGTCGAAGTAGACCAGGGCCACGATGAACACCAGCAGGGAGAGCGCCAGCAGGCCGCGACGGGAGAGCTCGCCGGCCGGGGTGGAGGACCGGGCCGGCAGGCTGACCAGCGTCTGGTGCGACCAGGACTGCCGACTGCGACCGCGAGGACCGCTGCCGGACCCGCGCAGGATGCTCACGAGGCGTCGAAGGTCACGAGGGAGGCGACGGGTCCGATGCCGGCCGCCTCGAGGCGCTCACGCCCGCCGAGGTAGCTGAGCTCGCTCAGCAAACTGACGCCGACCAGGTCGCCCCCGAGTCGGGAGATCAGCTCCGCGGCGGCCACCACGGTGCCCCCGGTCGCCAGCACGTCGTCCACCACCAGCACCCGGGTCCCGGGCACGAAGGCGTCCTGGTGCAGGGCCAGGGTCTCCGTGCCGTACTCGAGGTCGTAGGTGACAGTCACCACCCCCCGAGGAAGCTTGGCGGGTTTGCGGATGGGGACGAAGCCCGCACGCAGGGCGAGCGCCACCGGTGCCCCGAACAGGAACCCTCGGGCCTCGATGCCCACCACCACGTCGACGCCGGAGGGACTGATCCCGACGAGAGCGTCGATGGAGGCGGCGAAACCCTCCGCCGACGCCAGCAGCGGCGTGATGTCACGGAACACCACGCCCGGCTGGGGGTAGTCGGGCACCTCCCGGATGAGCCGGGCGAGGTCGTCGTGGCTCATCGGGCCACCTACTTCTTCCGTTGGCTTCGGGGCTTGTTCTGCGGCTGCGGGCGCCCCGAGGCCCCCTCGCTGGTCGGCCTGGTCGGCCGGTTCACGATCGTCGGTTGGGCGGACGAGACCGTGATCCGGGTCCGGGACGTGCCGGTCGGGTCCCCGGGCTCGGCGGTGTCGTCACCGGCCGACTCCTCGGGCGGCTCGTACGCCGCGACGCCCGGTGCGGCCGACCCGGCACCGGCCGGCACGGGAGCGCCGACCTTGGCCTCGGTCTTGGCCCGGCGGGCCAGCACCCGCTTGGTCAGCTTCTGCATCTCCGGCTCCCGCTCCTTGAGCTGGGCGAGCAGCGGCGTGGCGATGAAGATCGAGGAGTAGGCGCCCGAGATCATGCCGACGAACAGGGCCAGCGCCAGGTCCTTGAGGGGCCCCTCCCCCAGGATGAAGGCCCCGGCGAACAGCAGCGCCGCGACCGGCAGCACACCGATGATCGTGGTGTTGATCGAGCGGACCAGCACCTGGTTGACCGCCAGGTTGGCTGCTTCGGAGTAGGTCTGCCGAGCCGACGAGGTCAGGTCGCGCACGTTCTCGCGCACCTTGTCGAACACGACCACCGTGTCGTACAGGGAGTAGCCCAGGATGGTGAGCACACCGATCACCGTGGCCGGCGTGACCGTGAAGCCGACCAGGGCGTAGATGCCCACGGTCAGCACCAGGTCGTGCAGCAGCGCGACGAGCGCCGCGATCGACATCTTCCAGTTCCGGAAGTACGCCCAGATCACCAGCGTGACGAGCAGCAGGAACACCCCGAGGGCGATCAGGGCGCGGTCGGTGATCTGACCGCCCCACGACGCACCGATCAGGCTGTACGCCACCTCGTCGGTCGGCACCCCGGCCTCGTTGGCGATCGCCGTCCGCACCAGGGGGACCTCGTTCACCGGATCCAGCGTCCGGGTCTGCACCCGGACCTGGTCGTTGCCGACCGTGGTGACCGTCGCGTCGTCCAGGTCGGGGACGCCGGAGTTCGTCACCGCTTCCTGCATGTCGGTGACGGTGGTGTCGGTGACGGTGGTCTGGACCTGGAAGTCGGCGCCACCCTCGAACTCGATGCCCCACTGGAAGCCGCGGATCCCGATGGAGAGCAGGGAGACCGCGATCAGCACTGCCGAGATGATGTACCAGCGGCGGCGGCGGCCCACGAAGTCGTAGGAGACCTCGCCCGTGTAGAGCTTGTGACCGATATCACGGAGCTTGGACATCTAGATCCCCTTGCTCTCGGTGGCCGTTCGGGCACTGGAGGACGCGGCCACCGGGCGCCGGCTCCGGGTCCCGGGGAGGGTGCTGACCCCGAGGTGGTCGGGCTCCAGACCGGACCACTTGTGCCCCTGGCCGAAGAACTTCGTCCGGCCCAGGACCGTCATCAGCGGTTTGGTGAAGAAGAAGACCACGGCGATGTCGATGACCGTGGTGAGGCCGAGGGTGAAGGCGAAGCCCTTGACCGAGCCGATGGCCAGGATGAACAGGATGAGCGCGGACAGCAACGAGACCGCGTCGGCGATCAGGATGGTCTGCCGCGCCCTGATCCAACCGGTCTCGATGGCGGTCCGCAGACTCCGACCGTCCCGCACCTCGTCCCGGATCCGCTCGAAGTAGATGACGAAGCTGTCGGCGGTGACGCCGATGGCCACGATCATGCCGGCGATACCGGGCAGGTTCAGCGCGAAGCCGACCGAGTCGCCGAGCAGCACCACAGTCGCGTACGTGATCAGGCCGGCGACCGCCAACGAGGAGACCACCACGATGCCCAGACCGCGGTAGTACAGGAAGCAGAACCCGACCACCAGGATCAGGCCGATGATGCCGGCGATGATGCCGGCTCGCAGCTGCTCGCTGCCCAAGGTGGCGGAGACGTTCGACACCTCCGAGACCTCGAAGGACAGGGGCAGGGCCCCGTACTTGAGGACGTTGGCCAGCTCGGTGGCGGACTGCTGGTTGAAGTTGCCCGAGATCTCCGCCCGACCACCGGGGATCGCCGAGCTCACCGACGGCGCCGAGATCACCTCGGAGTCCAGCACGATGGCGAACTGGTTCTCCGGTGGCTGCCGGCTGGACAGGGTGCCGGTGACGCTCTCGAACGTCGCGCCACCGGCGCTGTTGAACTCGAGGTTGACCACCCACTGGACCTGGTTCTGCGGCACGCCGGCCGAGGCCGTCGTCAGCTGGGTGCCCTCGATCAGCGTGGGACCGAGCAGGTACTTCTCGGTCTGCTCCTTGTTGCAGGCGACCAGCGGCTGGTCCGAGACGTCGGGGTAGGCCTCCTTCTGGTCGCACGTGAACGCTGCGAAGGCCGCCTGGTCGGCCTCCGTCGGCTGCCAGTCGATGGCCTTGTCGGGAGGCGTGCCCTGACCCGGCGTCGAGGGCCGGGGCGTGCTCGGAGCCGGCGGGGCGGTGGGCAGCTGCGGTGCGGGTCGGCGGTCGCCGGTCGGGCTGGCGCTCGCTGGGCTGGCGCTGGGCGCGCCGGCCGATGGCTCGGTCGTGGGTGCCGAGGAACCCGACGCCGAGGGCTGCGGGGTCGCGGACGGGGGCGGGGTCACCGCCTCGACGGCGTACACGGCTCGGAAGCGCAGCACCGCCGTCTGCCCGACGAGGCGGACGAGCTCGTCCTGCTGGACGTTCGGCACGCTGACGATGATCTGCCGGTCACCGGAGGTCGTCACCTCGGTCTCGCCCACGCCGAGGCTGTCGACGCGGGACTGGATGATCGTCCGGGCCAGCTCGAGGCTGTTCGGATCGATCTTCCCCGTGCCGTCGGTGTTCTGGGCCGTCAGGGTGATGGTGGTGCCACCCTGCAGGTCAAGACCCAGCTTGGGTGTCCAGTTGTTCGAGATCGCCATCAGGCCGTACAGCGCGGCCACGATGATGCCGAAGATGATCAGGGTGCGGCCGGGATGGCCACCTCGATTCGCCACCAGGCGTCAGTCCTTGTTCTTGGGCTCGTTCCCGAAGGTCGGGTTGTCGGCGACGGGGCGGTCGTACTCGGAGGTGTTGTAGTCGTTCGTGGTGTGCTCGGGGGTGGTGTACTCGGCCAGACTCGGCCGGTAGGCGTCATCGGAGTGCTGAGGCTCGACCGCGTCCTGATCGACGATCTCCTCGTCGAGGTCGTCTTCGGTCTCCAACGGCTCGCTGAACTCGTCGCCGGGCCGGATCACCCGGGCGATGGCCTGCTTGAGCACGGTGACCTGGACGCCGGGCGAGGTCTCCAGCACGGCCTGCTTGTCACCCGCGGACACGATGGTGCCGAAGATGCCGCTGCCGAGCAGCACCCGGGTGCCGGGAGCGATCTCGTTCATGGTCTTCTGCTGGGCCTGCTGGCGCTTCTTCTGCGGTCGCAGCAGCAGGAAGTAGAAGGCGACCACCATCAAGGCGATCAACAGGATCGTGCTGAGCGGTGAGTTTCCCATGTCTCCAACGATTCGGGGCTCTGCGCACCCGCGACACGGCGCGCCGACGGGGTCGGCACTGGTGGCCGACCGCCGTACTCTACCCAATCGGGCGCAGGATATGAGCCGACGCGGCCCGGACGGCCCCGGCAACCTGCTCCAGACTCGCCGTCCGCAGCGACCACTGCTGCCAGAACAGGGCGACGTCCTCGGTGTCCGCTGTCGAGAGCACCACGCCGTCCTCGTCGGTCCAACCGGGTCGCTGCAGGTCCGGCACCATGCCCCAGCCGAACCCCAGCCGGACGGCCTCCACGTACTGGGTGGAGGCGGGGACCAGGTGGATCGGGGGGTCCGCCACCACACCGTGCCGCCGCAGGACCCGGTGCTGCATGTGGTCCTTCGCGTCGAACACCACCAGCGGGGCCACGGTCAAGGACGAGGGGGTGAGCCCGTCGGGGAACCAACGGGCGGCGAAGCCGGGCGAAGCCATCGGCTGGTAGCGCATGGCGCCCAGACGCTCGACGGTGCAGCCCTGGACCGGCGTTCGCTCGGTGGTGATGGCGGCCATCGCCGATCCGTCCCGGAGCAGCTCGGCGGTGTGGTCCTCCCCCTCCCGGATCAGCTCGAGCGACAGCTCGGCGGACAGCGGCGCCAGGGCGGGGAGCACCCAGGTCGCCAGCGAGTCGGCGTTCACGGCCAGCCGCACGACCGGGCGGACGTCTGCGGCCCCCAGAATCAGCTCGGTGTCGCGGGTCAGCGCCTCCAGCTGGCGGGCGAGCCGCAGCACCTCCTCGCCCGGCTGCGTCGGTCGAACGGGGCGGCTCCGCTGGAGCAGCACGGCCCCGACCGCCCGCTCCAGCGCTTTGAGTCGCTGGCTGATCGCCGACGGGGTGACGTGCAGGGCGACGGCAGCCGCCTCGAGGCTGCCGTGGTCGACCGTGGACGCGTAGGCGCGCAGCTGAGCGAGGTCCCAATCCATGTGCTCATTATTAAGCGCTGCTGATGATGCGTGAAGAACATTCGTTGGACTTCACCGAATTCTGCTTCTAGCGTCGAACCCGTGCTCACTGTGCTGGCCGGCTTCGGCTTCGGTCTCGGTCTCATCGTCGCCATCGGCGCCCAGAACGCCTACGTCCTCCGTCAGGGCATCCGGCGCGAGCACGTCGGGGCCGTGGTGGCTGTCTGCGCGGTGAGCGACCTCGCGCTGATAGCCGTGGGGGCGGCCGGGGTGGGCGCCGTGATCGTCCGACACGCCGCGGCGCTGGCCGTGGTCACCGTCCTGGGGGCCGGGGTGCTCCTCGGTTACGCCGTCCTGGCCGTGCGGCGGGCGATCCGGCCAGAGGCGCTGCGGGCGTCCGGCGACCAGGATCCGCAGCGGGCCCGGCTCGGCTCCGTGCTGCTCGCCGCCCTGGCGCTCACCTGGCTCAACCCACACGTCTACCTCGACACAGTGGTGCTGCTCGGCTCGGTCTCGGCCGGCTACGCCACCCCCTGGCTGTTCGCGGTGGGCGCCGCGGTCGCCAGCCTGGCCTGGTTCGCCACCCTCGGCTTCGGCGCCCGGCTGCTCGCGCCGGTGTTCGCCAGGCCCGGCTCCTGGCGGGTGTTCGATGTCGCCGTCGCGGTGGTGATGACGAGCATCGCGGTCAAGCTGGTGCTCGGGCTCGTCGCCTAGAAGATGCCTGGTGCGTCGACCGCTGTGGTGGCGGCGGGTGGGGCCAGACCGAGGTGGGCCCAGGCGGCGCGGGTGGCAACCCGGCCACGGGGCGTACGCATCATGAACCCCTCCCGCACCAGGAACGGCTCGGCGACCTCCTCGACGGTCTCGGTCTCCTCGCCGACCGAGATGGCCAGGGTGGACAGACCCACCGGTCCGCCGCCGAACCTGCTGCACAGGGCAGTCAGCACGGCTCGATCCAGCCGGTCCAGGCCGATGGCGTCCACCTCGAACAGGTCCAGCGCCCGGTGGGCGAGGTCGAGGGTGATCTTCCCGTCGGCTCGCACCTGGGCGAAGTCACGAACCCGCCGCAGCAGCCGGTTGGCGATCCGGGGGGTGCCCCGGGATCGACGCGCGATCTCGGCCGCCCCGTCGTCAGACAGGTCGGCACCCAGCACACCGGCCGATCGGCGCACGATGTGCTCCAGGTCGGCGGCGTCGTAGAACTCCAGCTGCGCCGTGAAGCCGAACCGGTCACGCAGCGGTCCGGGGAGCAGCCCGGCCCGGGTGGTGGCGCCCACCAGGGTGAACTGCGGGATCTCCAGCGGGATGGCCGTGGCGCCCGGACCCTTGCCGACCACGACATCGACCCGGAAGTCCTCCATCGCCAGGTAGAGCATCTCCTCGGCCGGTCGGGACATCCGGTGGATCTCGTCGAGGAAGAAGACCTCCCCCTCGCTCAGGCCGGACAGGATCGCCGCCAGGTCTCCGGCGTGCTGGATGGCCGGTCCGCTGGAGATACGGAGCGGGGCAGCCATCTCGGCGGCGATGATCATGGCCAGCGTGGTCTTCCCGAGGCCCGGAGGTCCGGACAGCAGCACGTGGTCGGGCACCGAGCCACGCTGACGAGCGGCGGTGAGCAGCAGCCCGAGCTGCTCGCTGACCCGCGGCTGACCGCGGAAGGCGGCCAGGTCGTGGGGACGCAGCGCCGACTCGGCGGCCCGCTCCTCGGCCTGCACGTCCGGGCGGACCAGAGCCTCCAGCTCCTCGGCGGTCAGACTCCCGGGGTCGCTCATCGGCGGGCCCTCCTCATCGGCGGGCCAGGCTCTGCAGTGCCGCCCGCATCAGCTGCGGCACCCCGACACCGGGCTCGGCGGCCAGCGTCTCGACCTCGTCACACGCCGCCTCGGCGTCCCGGGTGGACCAGCCGAGGCCCTGCAGGCCTTGACTGACCTGATCCCGCCAGCCGGCCGCGCTCGCCGTGGTCGCCGCTCCGGAACCGGCGGTGGCCGGCGCACTCACCAGGCGGGTCAGGTTGATCTTGTCCTTGAGCTCGATCACCAGTCGCTGCGCACCCTTGCGACCGACCCCGGGCACCTTGCACAGCTGCACCAGGTTCTCGGTGGCGATGGCGGACCGCAGCTCGTCCGGGGTGAGCACGGCGAGGGCGGCCTGGGCCAGCTTCGGTCCGACCCCGGTCGCGGTCTGCAGCAGCTCGAACAGCTCGCGCTCGTCGACGGTCGCGAACGCGTACAGGGTCAGCGAGTCCTCCCGGACCACCAAGGAGGTGGACAGCGTCGTCGGCTCCCCCACCCGCAGCAGGGCGGTCGTGTTGGGACCGCACAGGACGAGCACGCCGAACCCGCCGACCTCGACGACGGCCGAGGTGGGACCGAGCTGGATCACCGTGCCGGTGAGCTGGGCGATCATCGACTTCTGGCCTCCTGTTTCTGGCGCTCGATGGCTTCCTGCAGACGATTCTGCGTGCCACCCCGCCACACGTGGCAGATGGCCAGGGCCAGCGCATCCGCGGCGTCGGCGGGCTTGGGCACCGACTCCAGCCGCAGGATCCGGGCGACCATGCTGCCCACCTGGTCCTTGCCGGCCCGGCCGGAGCCGGTGATCGCCGCCTTCACCTCGCTCGGGGTGTGCAGCGCCACCGGGTACCCACGACGGGCCGCCACCAGCATCGCCACGCCCGCGGCCTGGGCGGTGCCCATCACCGTCTGCACGTTGTGCTGGGCGAAGACCCGCTCGACGGCCACCGCATCGGGCCGGTGAGCGGTGATCCAGGCCTCGATCTCCGCCTCGATCCGGACCAGCCGGCGGGCGGTGTCGAGGTCGGCGGGGGTGCGGACGACGCCGACGGCCACCAGGGTGGGCGGACGACCGGGCACCCCGTCGACCACCCCGAGGCCGCATCGGGTGAGACCGGGGTCGATACCGAGCACACGCATGCACGACCCCCAGAATCGAAACGAACGGACGTTCGTACGCTACGCGAGCGGCCGACCGCGGGGCTCGACCGACACACCCCAGAACCGACTCCGCGGGGGATATGTCCACCACGGAGTCGGGACGGATCAGCCGACGCTGGCCAGCACCTCGTCCGAGGCGTCGAAGTTGCTGTAGACGTTCTGCACGTCGTCGGAGTCCTCGAGCGCCTCGATGATCTTGAACAGCTTCTCCGCGGTCGGGGCGTCGATCTCCTGGGTGTACTCGGGGACGAAGGAGATCTCGGCGGAGTCGTAGTCCAGCCCCGCCTCCTGGACCGCCTGCCGGACCCGGACGGTGTCGCTCGGGTCGCAGATGATCTCGAAGCTCTCGCCGAGGTCGTTGACCTCTTCGGGGTCGGCGTCCAGCGTCGCCTCCAGCAGGTCGTCCTCGGTCAGCGACTTCCCGCCCTCCTGCGCCTTGGGCACGACGACGACACCCTTGCGGTTGAACATCCGTGAGGTCGAGCCGACGTCGGCCATGGTGCCGCCGTTGCGGCCGACGGCGACCCGGACGTCGGAGGCCGACCGGTTCCGGTTGTCGGTCAGGCACTCGATCAGCATGGCGATGCCGGCCGGACCGTACGCCTCGTAGAAGAGGGTCTCGTAGTCAGCACCGCCGGCCTCGGCACCCGAGCCGCGCTTGACCGCGCGGTCGATGTTGTCCTTGGGGACCGAGGTCTTCTTCGCCTTCTGGATGGCGTCGTACAGGGTCGGGTTGCCGGCGACGTCTCCCCCGCCGATCCGGGCCGCGACCTCGATGTTCTTGATCAGCTTGGCGAACGACTTGGCCCGCCGGGCGTCGACCACGGCCTTCTGGTGCTTGGTGGTCGCCCACTTGGAATGTCCCGACATGGTTGACGAGCCTAGTCCAACTCTCCGGCGATGCGGTTGGCGTACATCACGGTGGTGTCGGCGGCCCGGTAGCCCATCGACTCGTACAGCCCGAAGGCCCCGGTGGGACTGTCGGTGTCCACGCCCAATCCGGCCGCGTCCAGACCGGCCTCGGCGAAGGAGCGCATCGAGGCACCGAGCAGCGCCTTGGCGATCCCCCGACCACGCCAACCGGAGCGGACGCCGAGTCGGTCCGTCCACCCCTCGGTGAAGCCCTGGGCCGCCCAGTCCTGCTCGTACGCGGAGTTGGTGGCGTAGCCGACCACCTCGGAGGTGTTCTCCTCCAGCGCCACCCAGGACCAGCTGACCCGCGAGGCGGTGCGGCCGAGCTGCTCCGCCCAGCGGATCGCGTCGATCGGCTGAGACCCCCAGTGGTCGGCGAACGCCTCGTTGTGCACCCGGCGGACCGCCTCGAACAGCTTCCGGCTCAGCGGCACCAGCCGGATCCCGGGCGGGGCCGGGAACTCAGGTGGTGCCCCGTCGAAGGTCAGCGTCATGTCCGCGAACCAGCGCACCGGCTCCAGACCGGCCCGCTCGTACAGCTCTCGGACATCCGTCAGCTTGGTGTCGACCGCGCAGATCAGCTTCAGCGGCCCGTGCTCGGGTCGAGCGGTCTCGGCGTGCCAGGCGGCGGCTCGGGTCAGCTGCCACTCGAGCAGGGCGCGCCCGATGCCCTGACGACGCCAGCCCGGGTGGACACCCCCGGTCACGTGCACGCGGCGCGGGTCGACGTCGGACAGCAGTGGGTGGTTCCACCCGTACGCGATCAGGGTGCCCCCGGTGTCTCGGCCGATGATGCTGTCGCGCTCGGGGTCGACCTCGGCCTCGTCCAGCTGCTCGTAGAGCTCGTCGATGCTGTGCCGCTCACTCGGTTGGTCCAGGTGCTCGATGGCGGTCAGCAGCCGGCTCAGGTCCTCGATGTCGTCACGCGCGATGGGTCTCCAGACCAGCCCGTGCTGATCCTTCGGCCGGTGTGCCACGGCTGCTCCCTTCGAGTCGGGATCGCCAGTGCCCGTCGCTCCGTCAGGAGCGCCAGATACGGCGACGCCGAGGTCGACCGCCCGCCGTCGGCTCTTCACTCTGCTGCCAGATCCGACGCCAGCGCGCCCCAGGGTCGTCACCGGCCTCGTGACCCGAACGCGCGACGGACCTGCCACCAGGTGGTGGCGTCCTCGTCGATCAGGTCGGCGACGGCGCGGTGGATCCGCGTCGTGAAGACCTCGGCCGACTCGGCCGGTTGCGCTTCGAGGGATGCACCATAGCGGACCGCCACGCGCGGCCTGCCCCGGCGCGGCCAGCGGGTGCCCTGCGGCATGGCGGTGAAGGTACCGCGGACGCCGACCGGGACGACCGGAACCGACAGCCTGGCCGCCACCGAGGCGACGTCGGCGTGGAACGACTGGACCACCCCGTCACGGGTACGACCGCCCTCGGGGAAGACGAGCACGTTCCAACCGGAGGCGAGCACCTTCGCCAGCGGACCGACCTCGAACCGGGAGGCGCCGTCGGCGCTCGGCTCGGACTGCGGCAGCTGGAACGTGTTGAACGCCAGTGCCGCCGCACCCGCCTTCCACCAGCTGTGGAAGAACGCGTCTGAGGTCAGGGCCACCGCGGTTCGGTCGCGCCAGGACGGGGGCAACGTCGCGAGCACCGCGCCGATGTCGAGGTGCGAGGCGTGGTTGGCGACCAGCAGAGTCGGGCCGGACCGACGGGTCAGGCGCTCGGTTCCGTGGCTCTCCAGGTTCACCTCGGCCTTGAGCACCGGCCGCAGCACACCGGACTGGGCCAGGTCGCGGACGGCCACCAGGAGCGGCGTCCGGGCCCAGGCGGTCGGGATCGGCGGCGCCTGCTGGTCACCCTTGACGGTGTCGATGGCGGTGCTCGCGGCGGCCTTGACCACGTCCACAGCCAGGTCCCAGTGCCAGCCGGTGGCCAGGATCCGCAGGTCACCGACCGTGTCGGCCAGTCGACCGGCCGGCCGCTGCTTCCCGCCGTCGGCGGCCCAGGGGGCCAGCTCCCTACTCACTGTCGGCTCCGGTCACGAGACGTCCACCACGACCTGGGGCGGTGTGTGCAGGTAGGTGATCTGCGGCGATCGACCGACCGAGGACGACACGATCTCCAGCGCGTCGGCCAGGGTGGACGCGGCCCGGAATCCGAGCCGCTCCGTGTTGGCCCGATCCGCCCCGACCCAGACCACGTCGCCCACGCCGCGGGTGGCGCGGGCGATCTCGTACCAGCGGTGCACCGGGTGCAGTCCGTGGAAGGCGTGACTCGTGCGGTAGAGGTGCGCGTACCAGGGGTCGGTGGCGAACTTCTTCTCGAAGTCGGCACTGATCTGCGCCGGGTCGGTGGTGGCGCTCAGCACCTCGCTGAAGAAGTCCACGTACGACGGGTGGAACAGCGGTGAGAACTCGCTGCCGAGGGGGTGGAACACGATCAGGGCACCACCCTCGCGGACGAGTGGCGTGCCGGTGTGGGCGCCGAAGCCGGCCGCCAGACCGTTCCACGCGGCCAGCACCGGATTGGTCGGGCAGTCGACGCTGAAGGGGGTGCGCCCGGGGACGCCGATGATGCCGACATCGGCCTGGCCGACGACCTCCACCCGCTGCTGGGTCAGGGCCAACTCGGCTCCGGCGACTCCGGCCGCGACCGGGTCACCGCCGAAGATCCCGACCGGGTGCCAGGGAGCCGTCAACCGACCGAGGATCCGGCGGCGCAGCGTGGCCGAGGTGACCGCGGCGGTGCCGCGGCGCAGGCCGAACCAGCGCGCCTGGTCCTTGACGCTCCACTCCCACTCGCGCTTGGCCAGGAAGCTGAGCGGCTCCGGGAAGACGTCGGCGTCGAGCACGACCTCGACGGAGAACAACGGCAGCCGGTCGGCGATCAGCTCGGCCGCCTCGGCCGCGACCGCCGGATCGACCCCGTCGGCACCCAGTCCGGCCAGCGTCGAGGCGGCCCCCAGTCCGTTCAGCACCGCGGTGGCGCCGCCGCCCTTGGGCGTGGTCACCAGGTGCACGTGCACGACCAGGTCGGAGTCGACGACCCGCCGGTTCAGCGCGACCGTCAGCTCGCCGACCGATCCGAGCTCGGCGAGCTCCTCTGGGTCCTCGGCGTCGTGGTTGGTCAGCAGTCCGTCGGCGTGGAACGAGCGGAAGACCCGCTCGCCGACCAGGGTGCGCAGCTCGGCGGGCGTCTGCCGGCGGTTCAGCCCGATGGCGGCGATCAGGGCGACGTCGTCGACCCCCGCCGCCGCCGCCCGGGTCAGCACGGCCTCGATGACCGACGCGCGCAGATCCGGCGCCGTCATGCCCGGGACCGGCACGGTGTTGTCGTCGAAGGTGATGGTCAGACGCATGCCCGGCCGGAGGCGCGCCGCCAGCGGATCTGACCCGGTGGGGTGGTCGAGGGCGGCGGCGATGGCTTCGCCGGTGTGCACGGACGGCAGCGAGTCGGCCGGGTAGACGACGCGGGCGCCGACCGGGAGCCGCTCCAGCCGGAAGGTGTCGCCGGAGGCGACCAGGACCGGTGGGGTCCGGTCGTCGACGTCGAGGACGAATCCGGGGCGGACCATCTAGCGTGCTCCTGTCGGTGAGGTGATCATCGTGCCTTCGCGAAGCGTGGTGCTCATCGGGGCAGCGCCCAGCGCGGAGTCATCGGGGCGATCTTCCACTCCACGCTGGTCCACTGGTTGGCGTTGGCGGCCCGCATCAGGGCGACGTCGGGGCTGACGGCGACGGCGTTGCCGACCGCCGACAGCATCGGCAGGTCCGAGTGGGAGTCCGCGTAGGCGAAGCTCTTGGTCAGGTCGATGTCGTGCAGGGCGGCGTAGTGGTTCAACCACGCGGCCCGGGACTCCCCGACCAACGGCGGACCGGTCAGGAAGCCGGTGCAGCGGCCCTCCGCGTCGGTGGCCAGGTCGGCGGCCATGATCACGTCGAAGAGCGGTTCCAGTGGCCGGGTCAGCGGCCGCACCACCCCGGTGATCAAGACGGTGGGGTGACCGGCGGCGCGGTGCTCGCGGATCCGGCGGCCGGCCTCGGGCGAGAGCCGGCTCAGGATGGTCGGCGCGAGCTCGGTGTCGACGAACTGCTCGAGGGCGGCGAGATCCGCGCCGGCGTACCGGCGGTAGACCGCCCGCAGGAAGGCGCTCCGGTCGCGTCGCTCGGCCCGCAGATAGGCCGGCAGCTTCTGCAGCACCTGGCCGAGCTCGGCGATCTGTCGAGGTGTCGACAGCTCCGGCAGCCGGGACCACAGATACTGCTCGATCACGTTGGTGGACATGATCGTGCCGTCCAGGTCGAAGACCGCCACCGCGCTCGCTCCCGCGGTGTCCCGGCTCAGGTCCTTCATGGTGGTCGGCCGGTTGCCGCGTCGGCGCCGCAGCGCATCCATCCGTCGCACCGGCGCGGTGACCGACGGACAGTGCACGTCCTTGATGTAGGTGCTCCAGGCGTAGACGGCGGTGTCGAACGCGAAGATCGGCTGGTCGTCGGGATGCAGCGACTCGGTCAGGGCGAAGGTGTTGTCGTCGACGAAGTGCAGCTCGGACTGGGCGTACTCGTTGTAGAGCGAGAGGTACCGGCGCAGGAAGCTGAGTCGTCCGCGGGTGCGGTCCAGGTCGTTGGCGAACTTGCGGGTGCGCTTCGAGCGGGGCGCCGCGTCCAGCAGCCGGTTCGCGATCGTGTGCGCCCGCTCCGACGTGGCCAGCAGCCGCTCGACCGAAGCCGCACCGGGGAACTGCCACTGCGGCAGGCGGGCGGCGCCACGTGGTCCACCCTCGAACGGGTGCTCCAGGAAGTACTCCCGGATCTGGCCGTACAGGTCGTTGAAGGTCAAGGGGTTACGGGCGCCGGAGCTGACGTGGTAGAACTCCGGCCGGCCGATCGTGGGTCGGGTGGCGCACACCGCGAGGATCGCGTTGACGACGTGGTCGCAGGGCACGATGTCGACCACCGAGTCCGGCGACGCCGGGAACTCGGGCAGCTCGCCGCGACCGTACGCGAGGATCAAGGGTTCGGCCATCTTGAAGCCCTCGATCCACCCCGGGTACGGGTGCAGCCAGGACGACTCCACGATCGCCGGGCGGACGACCGACACCTCGATGCCGGTGCCGACGTCGGCGACCACGCGCTCGCCGAGGGCCTTGGTGAAGGTGTAGACGTCGGTCCAGCCCAGAGAGCGGGCGCGCTCGGTGCCGGCCTTGACCAGCTCGGACTGCACCCACTCGAGTCGGCGTCGCTCGGTGTCGGCCGCGGTCGTCAGGAAGCCGGCCTGCCGGTGCTCCCGCTCGGCCTCCTTGCGTAGCGTGGTCAACCGTTCGGAAGTGCGTGACTCGGCCTCGATCAGGTCCCGCATGGCCAGTCCGGCCCGGGTCTCTGCCTCGTAGTCGATGGAGTGGACGTGCGACGCCTCCGGGATCGCACCCCGCCGCCGACCGGCGGTGTAGGCGGTGGAGATGTGCACGTAGTGCGGGACCTTGAGCAGGTTGCCGTCGTCGTCGGAGCAGGCCTCGATCATCCGGCCCATCAGGGCCTTGGTGCCGAGCACGTTGGTGGTGAAGGCCTGGTCGATGGGTGGATCGAAGGACACGTCCCCGGCGCAGTGCACCACGATGTCGATGTCACTCGGCAGCACGGGCACGTTCGGCAGGTCGCCCTCGATCACGTCGATGCGGGCGTCCAGCAGCTCTTCCGGTCCCCCGGCGGCCTCGCGGACGCCACGGAAGATCTCCTTCTTGACCACGGTGATCATCCGGTCCCGCGCGCCGGCCGAGCGCTTGCGACGGACCAGCACGGCCGGTGTGGTGTCGGGCAGCTCGGTGAGGATCTTCCAGAGCAGCTGCTCGCCGATGAAGCCGGTGACCCCGGTCATCAGGATCTTCTTGCCGGCCAGCAGGTCCCGCAACCGGCCGTCCAGCAGGGGCCGGTCCGAGCGGTCGGCGACCAGGCTTCGACGGAACGTGTCGGCGGGCGTGACCACGGTCATGAGCGGAGCCTCTCGGGAGTGCAGGAGTGACCGGGGACGACACGCTTTTCGTCGTTAACGGTCGCGACGAACGAGCGAGACCGAGCGGAGCGGTTGACCGCGGAGCGCGAAGCGCGACAGATCGACACGGTCATGCGGGGCGATCCTCCCTGCTCGAGATCCGGGTGAGCTCGAGCGCTTCGGTCAGGGTGAAGTTGCCGACGTACAGCGCGGTGCCGATGATGGCTCCCTCCACGCCGTCGGCGACCAGCGCCGCGAGATCGGCGATGTCGGTGAGGGACGATATCCCACCGCTGGCGACGACCGGGGAGCTCGTACGCGAGCACACCTCGCGCAGCAGGTCGACGTTGGGACCGGACAGCATGCCGTCGGAGGCGACGTCGGTGACGACGTAGCGGGCACAGCCGGCCGCGTCGAGCCGGTCGAGGGTCTCGAACAGGTCGCCACCCTCCCTGGTCCAGCCGCGGGCCGCCAGCCGGTGGCCACGGACGTCGAGGCCGATGGCGATCTTGTCCCCGTAGGTCGCGATCACCTCGGCGCACCACTCGGGCCGCTCGAGCGCGGCGGTGCCGATGTTGACCCGGGTGCACCCGGTGGCCAGCGCGCGCTCCAGGGTGTCGTCGTCCCGGATCCCACCGGAGAGCTCGACCTGCAACCGCATCTGCGAGGCGACCTCGGCGATGATCTCGGCGTTGTCGCCGCGACCGAACGCCGCGTCCAGGTCGACCAGGTGGATCCACTCGGCACCGGCGTCCTGCCAGCGCTGCGCGGCCGCCCGCGGATCGCCGAACACCTTCTCGGAGCCGGCCACGCCCTGGACGAGCTGGACCGCCTGGCCGCCTGACACATCGACCGCCGGCAGCAGCTGCAACCGGTCACCCCACCGCGCGTTCACGCCGCCGACCCTATCGTCGAGCGGCCGCGATGCCGATTCTCGCGACGAACCGGCCGACTCAGCAGGCGGTGCTGGCGAGTCCGTGCTGTTGCCGGGCCGACCGGGTGACCGTGCCGAGGAAGCGCGAGGAGTTGGCTCCGGCACCGGGAGTGAACCAGGTCGGATCGATGTCGCAGACCAGCAGCTCGGCGGCGGTGTCGGCCAGCACGACCGGCAGCGTGTGCACGACCGTGGAGGGGAAGCTGACCACGAGCCGTCCCACCGCACCCTCCCGGACGGCCACCTCCAGCGGTAGCTCCGGCATCTCGATCCGCAGACCGAGGTCCGCGATCCGGGCCAGCTTGCCGCGAGCCTCCTTGCGGTGGGCGAAGTAGCGGTCGACGCCGTGTCGGGCGGCCAGTGAGGCCACCGCGGCCAGGTACTCGTCCTCGGTGATCACCCCGCTCTCCACCAGGGAGGTGCCGACCAGGTCCGCGGCGGCCTTGATCCGCGGGCGGGGGTGCTGCGCCCGCAGCCAGGCGTACGTGTTGCGGAGCACCCGGGCGTGGGCGACCTCGACCGGCAGGCAGCTGAAGACGGTGAGCCGGCAGCCCGAGCCGGGCTGCAGCCGCCGCCGGAGCGACTCCGCGATCTGGTCCCGGGCGAACGTCGCGATCTGGCGGCGGTGCTCCTCGGTCGCCACCTGGTGCCAGCGACGCAGGTGCTCACCGGTCGCCCACTGCCGGGCGAACTCCAGGGTGGCCGTCCCGTCGTCGACGATCACCACCTCCGACGTCCGGTAGACGCTTGCGACGACCTGCATGACGCCCGAGAACGGGTCACCGAGAACCAGCCGGTCGACGCCGGCGAGATCTCCGGCCAGTGACCGCACCGTACGGGCGATCGCCGCACCGCCGAGCCTCGGTTCGTGCCAGGTCACGGTCAGACCGGCCTCGCGGGCCAGCCGGGCCATGCAGCGGAGCTGCCACCGACTGGTTTCGCCCTTGGGGGCGAGGATCAGCACGGCGGGATCGGCCCGGTCGTGGTGCGCCCACTCGACCACGTTCAGGAGCTGGGCTGGGCTCTCGACCAGGGCAACGGTTCTCATGATCAGGAGGAGGCCCCGACCAGCTCGGTCCCGACCGACGTGCCGTCGGTCGGACCCTGCACCCGGCGCAGCTTCTTCATGGCCGCCAGCTCGCCGTCGTAGATCCTCTTGATCCCGTCGCCGAGTGACTCGCTGATGGTGCGGATGTCGCGGACCAGGCGGTGCAGGCCGGGTGGCTCGACGGAGGCGGCCTGGTCGGAGCCCCACATGGCCCGGTCCAGGGTGATGTGGCGCTCGACGAAGGCGGCGCCGAGGGCGACTGCGGCCAACGTGGTCTGCAGCCCGACCTCGTGACCGGAGTAGCCGATCGGCACGTTCGGGAACTCTCCCTGCAGGGTGTGGATCATCCGGAGGTTGAGCTCCGACGGCTTGGCCGGGTAGGTGCTGGTGGCGTGACACAGCACGATGGTGTCGCTGCCCAGCACCTCCACGGCGTGGCGGATCTGCCGCGGGGTCGACATCCCGGTGGAGAGGATGATGGTGCGACCGGTGGCCCGCAGCCGGCGGAGCAGCTCGTCGTCGGTCAGCGAGGCCGAAGCGACCTTGTGGGCCGGGACGTCGAACTGCTCGAGGAAGTCGACCGACTCCACGTCCCAGGGTGAGGCGAACCAGGCGATGCCACGCTGACGGGCGTGCTCGTCGATGGCGGCGTACTCCTCGACGCCGAACTCGACTCGGTGGCGGTAGTCGATGTAGGTCATCCGACCCCACGGCGTGTCCCGCTCGATGTCCCACTGGTCGCGGGGGGTGCAGACCTCGGGCGTGCGCTTCTGGAACTTCACGGCGTCGCAGCCGGCGGCCGCGGCCTGGTCGATCAGCGCGAACGCGTTGCTCAGCTCGCCGTTGTGGTTGATGCCGATCTCGCCGGTGACGTAGACCGGCTGCCCCGCGCCGACGATCGTGTTCCCGATCGTCCGCGCTGGGCTGGTGAGGGTGGGGTGCGTGCTCATGTCCCCGACGCTAGGTCGACCACCTTGCCGAACGGCCGGAGACACCTGAACGGCAGGGGAACAGCAGGCAACGCCCCCTCCCCCTCTCATCGGCCATCGTCTCGCGTCACCGAGCTGCTTCAACAGCAGGACATCCGGCGTTCACCGACACGGCAGGTGATGATCACCGAACCAGCCGCTGGCCCTCCTAGCCTCCCCCGGGTGCGCACCACCACCCGTGCCCTGACGCGGCACTACATCGACGCCCTCGACCTGCACGGTGACGTCTTGGAGATCGGCGGCCACACGCTGTCGAACTGTGCGATCAAGCTGTTCGAGGAACCACGATTCCGCTACCACGACCTCAATCTGGTCGCCTCCGACATCCCGAACACGATCATCGCCGACATCACCGGCTGCGCCGACGTCATCCCGGACGACTCGTTCGACGTGGTGTTCTCCTCCGACGTGTTCGAGCACATCGACCGTCCCTGGCTGGCCGCGCAGGAGATCGCCCGGATCCTCCGGCCGGGCGGGATCGCCATCACCCACACGCTGTTCTCCTGGCGGAACCATCCGTGCCCGATCGACTACTGGCGCTACTCGGCGGAGTGCCTGGAGTTCCTCTTCGCCGATCTGACCTGCCTGGAGAAGGGGTACGACCTGAGCCAGCGCCGGGATGATCAGCCGGGTTTCTGGCCGTCGGGCAACGACTCCGTGCCGCTGGACCATCTCGGCGGCTGGCGGGAGCACTGGAGCGTCTACTGCGTGTCCTACCAGGGAACCGGGGTCGCCGTCCCCCGCTTCAAGGACAGTGACCATCCGCTGGCCGTGCACCTGCGTGGCACCACCCAGGGTGCGGTGACCAATCCCCGGATGACCGGCACGGCGCTGCCGCTGCCGCCCGATCCGGTGGACTCGCTGCTGCCTCGGCTGACCGAGATCAGCAGCGAGCTGCGCTCGTTGCGGACCGAGAACCGACGCCTCACGACTCGACTGCAGGCTCAGGACGGCCGGCTCGGCCGGATCCAGCGGTCCGTCGACCGACGCTCGCTGCCGGAGCGCGCGTACCGCAAGCTGCAGCGGACGCTGGCCGGGCTCCGCGCGTGAGCCCGCTGGTGTCGGTGATCGTCCCGGCCAAGGACCAGGAGTCCCACCTCAGCGACTGCCTGACCAGTCTCGTCGGGCAGCTGGACGAGCCCGCGGCACTGCAGGTGATCGTGGTCGACGACGGATCCAGCGACGCCACCGGGATCATCGCCGCGACCTTCGGCTCCCGGCTGCCCGGTCTGCAGGTGCTGCGCAACGAGACGCCGGTCGGATTGGCGTCGGCCCGCAACCAGGGACTCGACCACGCCACCGGCCGCTACCTGGCCTATCTCGACGGCGACGACTGGCTGGCCCGCGGGCACTTGAACCGACTGGTCGAGGTGATCTCGCGGCTGGACGTCGACTTCGTGCGCACCGATCACGTGCAGACCACCGACGGTCGGCGCTCGCTGACCCGAGCCCCGGAGTCCCGCCGCGACCGGGTTCTCGACCCTCGGGAGTCGATCCTGCCCATGTCCACGTCGACGATGGTCGACTACTGCTACGCCTGGGCCGGCGTCTTCGATCGGCGGATCGCCCACCTGCTGCGGTTCCCGGACGGCCTGTTCACGGCGGAGGACCGCCCTTGGTGCTGGCGGCTGCACCTGCAGGCGAGCACCTACGCGGTCACCGGCTCGCCCGGGATCTTGTACCGGCGTGGCACCGCGACCTCGCTGACGCAGATCCACGACCGTCGCCAGCTCGACTTCCTGCCCGCCTTCGAGCTCGTCTTCGACCTGGTGCGCCAGGACCCGGAGGCAGCGCGGTGGTGGCCGAAGGCGACCCGGATGTTCCTGGCCGTGCTGGCTCGGCATTTCGGCCGCCAGCACCAGATGGCGACGGAGGACCGGTCAGCTCTCGCCGCTGGTGCCCGTCGGGTCCTCGCCCTGATCCCACCGGACGTGCTCGGCAGCGCGTACGCAGCGGCGAAACCGGATCGTCGGGCCCTGCTCGCTCCGTACGTGCTCGGCCGGACTGCGGCGGTCCGCCTGCGGCTGCAGCGGCGGTGGACACCCACCCGGCCCGAGCGGGTGGGTCTGGCATGAAGCAGCTCGTCGTCGCCTCGACGTTCTTCCAGTGCCTGTCGCTGGTCGCCGCTGTCGACGCCGGTGCGCTGCCGGACGCCGACGAGCGGATCCTGGTCCTGGCCGACGGCTCGCAAGCGCCCGAGCTGACCGTCCCGCTGGCCGAACAGGCCGGCTTCGACGTGGTGCGGTCGCGGTTCGACCGGGTCGTCGATCTCGCGGCTCTGCTCTACCCGAGACGACCTGTCCAGTTCGCACCACGGCTGGCAGAGTTCCCCGTCTGGGACCGCCTCCTTCGCAGCCACTGGCGACTCGGCACCGGTCCGTTGCAGGTCGTGCTGGACTTCATCCAGGTGAATCCCGGTTTCTCGCTGGCCGGCATCTTCGCCGACGCCGAGCTGTGGACCCACTCCGACGGTCTGATGACCTACTCGCCCACGCGGCGCGGGCTGCCGTTGCGTCTCGCCCAGCGGCTGACCGGGCTGGTGCACCTCGATCTGGTGCCGGGCCTCACCCCGCAGCTGCTCAGCGAGTACGGCGTCGGCCGGCACACCGTCCCGCTCCCGGCCCTCGGGGCGGTGATCGAGGAAGTGCAGCGCGACACCACCCCACGCGACGGGATCGTCGACGTCGGACGACCCACCGCGCTGGTGCTCGGGCAGTACCTGAGCAGTCTCGGCCTGGTGAGTCGGGCCGAGGAGTCCGAGCTCAACACGGCCCTGGTGCTCGAGGCGGCCGGCCGCGGAGCCGAGGTCTGTGTCGTCAAACCGCATCCCGCCGCGCCGCCCGCCCACACCCTCGCCCTGGCCGAGGCCGCGCGGCGGGCCGGGGTCGAGCTGGTGGTCGACACGCAGCCGGAAGCGGCCGAGCTGACCATGCACCGCCACCGGCCGCAGTGGGTGATCAGCTGCTTCTCCACCGGTCTGACCACCGCGCGCTACCTGCTGGGTCTGGAGGCGGTCGCGGTCGGGACATCGGCGCTGTTACCCCGGCTCGCGCCGTACGAGAACAGCAACCGGGTGCCCCTGGTGCTGGCCGAGGCGCTGTTCCATCGCCAGGACTTCCGCCCACCCGCGCTGGCCGGGTCGGTCCCGGAGGGCCGGGACCTGCAGCGGCTGGTCGACACCGTGGCCTACTGCATGCAGCCGGCTCTGCACCCCGAGTCGGCCGCGGGCGCAGCTGCGTACCTCGAGCTCCTGACCCAGGAACCGGAGGTGCTGCAGCTGTTCTTCAAACGTCGTCGGTTGACCCTGCTCGGGTTGCCGGGTGCCCTCCCGCCACGCGGGTGGACCGATCGAGCTCGGCGACTGCTCAGTGGTGCACCCAGCCGCCGAGCTTCTTGAAGCCGGGCGCCCAGTCGACGACGTTCGGGCCCTTGACGTCGAAGTAGCCGCGGACCGACACCCTGACCTTCTCGGGGTTCCCGACGCAGCTGCGGGGGACCGTGACCGACACCGTCGTGGGTCCGTAGACGTCGCCGCGGCCGCGGAGGCCGTCGCAGGACACCGCGTGGCCCTGCTCGCCGAACTTCTCGATCCGCATCAGCGGGGAGAGCTCGCTGGCCGGCACCAGGTCGTTGCGGAACTCGGGACCCGGGTTGGCCGGGTCGGTGTCGAGGTAGACGGTGAGGTGGGTGCCGGGCCGGATCACGCCGGTGCGGGTGGTGACCTTGATGTTCTCGCTGCCGTGCTTCACGGTCACCTTGGTGATGTTCGGCTTCGGGTCCTTGATGGACGCGGTGTCGGCCTCGGCGAAGGAGGCGGCTCCGGCGACGCTGAGCGCGGCCCCCAGGACGACGGCGGCGGTACGCAAGGCGATCTTCGGCACGGTCTGACTCCCCGAGTTGATGGTTCACACGACGTCACCAGGAGGGACGTCGTCACCGACTGATACCGCGTGGCGCGGCGAAATGAAGGTGCCGCCGGCAGGTGACCCTGACAGGGTGGTCGAGCATGAGGCTGTTGCTGATCATCGGACCTCCGGCCGTCGGCAAGATGACGGTCGGGCGGGAGATCACCCGCCACAGCTCGTACCGGTTGTTCCACAACCACCACACCATCGAGCCACTGGTCGAGGTGTTCGGCCACGGGACACCACCGTTCACGATCTTGAACAGCGAGTTCCGTCGTCGGGTGATCGAGGAAGCCGCGGCTCACGGGGTCGATCTGATCTTCACGTTCGTCTGGCAGCTGGAGGATCCGGCCGACGAGCGCGAGGTGCGGACGCTCGTCGCACCGTACGAGGACGCCGGCGGTGAGGTCCTGGTGGTCGAGCTGTCCGCCGGCCTGGCGACCAGATTGGAGCGCAACCACGGCGAGGATCGGATCGCGGCGAAGCCGACCAAGCGGGACGTGGAGTGGTCGGACCGGAACGTACGCGAGCTGGAGCGATATCGCCTCAACTCCGATCCGACCGGCGAGCGGCCGACGCCGGCCGACGGATTCCTCCGCGAGCATGCTCACCTGCACCTCGACACGACAGCCCTCTCCGCGTCGCTGACGGCCGAGCGGGTGCTCGCGTGGCTCGACCAGCTGAGAACTCCGGCCAGCGCTTTCCAGGCTCGCCCGGGCCGGCTCAGTCCCTGAGCCGGATGACCTCGGGCTGGGCGAGCTGCAACAGCTGGGGGACGCGTCCGCTGCAGAGGGCCTCGAGATCATCGGCGACCAGCCGGCCGACGCCGTGCAGGGCCTCGCCGATCGCACCCGCGCGGTGCGACGACAGCACCGCGTGCGGGGCCCGCCGGATCGGGTGATCGTCCTCGACCGGTTCCTCCGGGAACACGTCGATCGCCGCCCGGAAACGTCCGGCCGTCAACCGATCGGTGAGGGCGTCGAAGTCGACGACGTGCGCGCGACTCAGCAGCACCAGGACGGCATCACCGGAGATCAGGTCGAGCTTGTCGCCGGTCAGCAGCGCCCGGTTCGACGACGTGGGCGTCGCCAGCACGAAGATCACCCGCGAGCTCGACAGGAGCAGGTCGAGACCGACCGGCTCGACGCCTTGACCGCGCAGGAAGCTCTCGGTCAACCACGGGTCGTACACCTGGATCGGGCAGCCGAACGGAGCGAGCAGTGAGCGCAGCGACCGGGCCAGCCCACCGAAGCCGATCATCCCGACCTGCTTGCCGTACAGGGTGAACGTGTCGCCGATCTCCGTGGCGAAAGAGGTGTGGCTCCAGTTCGGCTGTCCGGTGCGGAAGGCCCGGTCGGTCCAGGCGATCTGACGGGAACTGGCCAGCGCCAGGCCCAACCCGTGCTCGGCCACGGCCGGACCGAAGGCCGGTGCGCAGCCGAGCACGCGGATGCCGTGGGCGAAGCAGTAGTCGTAGTCCAGATCCTCCCGCGGCGGCAGGTGACCGCCGACCTCGAGGACGGCTCGCAGTCGCGGGAACCGGGACGGATGACCGTGCCGCCAGGCACCGGTGACGATGATCTCGAGCTCGCCGGCCACCGCGTTCAGCCGGTCCTCCGGAATCGGCTCGTCACTCCCCCACACCACGTCGGCGACCTGGTGGATCCGCTGCAGATCCTCGGCCGTGAAGATGGTGTCGATCAACCGGAAGCTCGGGTCGAGCAAGACCTTCGTGGGCATGGGTGATCAGCCCTGGTAGCCGATGAGCCAGCGCACGCCGTGGCGGTCGGTGACCTGCCCGTCGTGGTCTCCCCACGGTCTCAGCTGCAGCGCATCGACGTCGCTGCCGCCCTCGCACAGCGCGGCGAACCACGACTCGAGGGTGCCAGGATCGGCGGTGCCGAGCAGCGCGAACGACACGCCCCGGACGTGCAGGCTCGGCTCGCCGGGGCCGGCGTCGGACGCGAAGAGATCCACCGGACCTCGCAGCATGCCGTGCGCGATGCCGTCGGGCGGACCGTCGGTCGCGCCCGAAGTCGGCCAAGGTGTGCAGCTCCAGCTCGCCCCCGAACACCTCCTGGTAGAAGGAGAGCGCCTGCCTGGCGGTGCCGGGGAGCGAGAGGTAGGGCGTTGAACCGGTCATGATGCATCCCATCGGTGGTGTTCTGATCGGGACGGAACCGTCCTCTACTCACCTGTCGGAGCAGAGACCGCCGTCTCGACATCGTCGCACCGAGAATCGTGCCCGACCTGCTTCTGACCTCGGGCCGCGGTCCTCGGGTCGCCACCGAATCGTCCCCGTGTCGAGCCGTCGGGCCTGGACGCCGCGACGCACCTTCGACAGGCTTGGTCCATGGCCATCGTGGAGCACTTCGAGATCCCCGTCGACGACATCGAGCGCGCGCAGGCGTTCTACACCTCGGTCCTCGATTTCGAGTACGAGCCCTGGGGCGCCGAGATGGGGATGCTCAAGCAACCTGAGGGCAAGGGCATCGACGGCGATCTGCACCTCCGGGCCGACGCCCCGCACCCGACGGTCGTCTTCACGGTCGACGACATCGAGGCAGCGGTGCAGCGCGTGGTCGCGGCGGGCGGCTCACAGGTCGGGGCGATCCAGCCGATGTCCGAGGTCATGCGCTGGGTCTACATCCGCGACACCGAAGGCAACATCGTCGGACTCGTCCAGCACGACTAGCGCGACCGGCACTCGCCACGTCCTCACCGTCACCGGTGCCCGGCTCGCGGTGCAGCATCCAGCGACGGATCGTGAGGCCGGATGGATGGGCTGTCGCTCGTGGCAGACGGCTGCTCACCTGCTCGAACCGCAAGCCGGGTCACCGCCAGCACCATCACCGCGAGGCCGACCACCTCGGCGAGCACTGTGGGCGGGGTGGCGAACAGTCGTTCGCTGAAGACGACCAGGCCGAAGGTCAGGGACACCATCAGCTGGCAGATGTTGAGCACTGGCGCGGTCACCGACAGCCGCGTCGCCTGGTACGCCCGCTGGTTGAGCAGGACAGCGGCGGCGCCGACGCCGATCAGCACCCAGGTCGACCAGTGGGCGAGCACTGCCATCACACCGGCGGCCTCCGTGGTGGTCAGCTTCACCAGACCCGCCACCAGACCGAAGGAGATGCCCGACGCGGCGGCCAGTAACGCCCCCCGCAGAAGCGGTCGGCGGGCACGTCCTGCCGTCACCGCCAGGCCAGTGACCAGGATCAGCCCGATCCCGATCAGCACCAGCGCCCGCTGATCATCGGGCGGACGGGCCGCGCTCGGCCGCAGGACGGCGATGAACAGGCCGAGGCCCACCCAGGCAACGACTGCCCAACCCAGCTCGCCGCGCGAAGGCAGCCTCCGGTCGATGGCCGACCGCGCAAGAACGGCGAAGACGATGCCGCTCAGAATGATGGGCTGCACCAGACTGAGGTCGCCTCGGCTCAGTGCGACCGCGTGCAGGCCGAAAGCTGCGGCACACAGCAGCGCCCCGACGAGCCAACTCGGCCGCCGCAGCAGCGTCCGCATCATCTGCCGCTTGGACTCCTCGGGTGCCGATCCGGCCGATCGGTGCTGCAGCGAGCTGCCGACCGCAAAACAGATAGCCGAGAACACCGCGATCGCCACCACCACGATCATCGGGCTGCTACCCCGGCTGCCGGCGGCTGCGGGCTGTTCGCCAGCCCAGGTGCATTCTCTGTCACCACTCCTTCATACCCACATCTTCCCGACTGTCACGCCGGAATCCGCTCCTCGCAGCTGACTGCCTCGACAGGTTCGACTGCGTGCTCAACGTGTGCCGAGCTGGCCTCATTCTGTCGCCGTCCTCGGGGTCGTGGTGGGGCCCATGACGGCGTGGGTTTGGTCACTGGTCAACGCATCGACAGGTAGCGGTGTCGGGGTGCCGGGCTCAGCCCGGAGGCCGTCCAGCACCAGCTGCAGGTAGCGGCGGTACAGGTCGGGATGCGCGGCACGGGAACGGGCCATGACGGCGTTCAGGGCGACCTGGATGAATGTCAGGTCGGTGCCGGTGACATCGTCACGCAACATACCCGCTTCGCGGACTCGGGCGACGAGGGCACGGTTCTTGGGGGCCATCACCTCGCGGTTCCAGTCGTGCTGCTCGACGCTGATCCGGTCGCCGCTCACGATCTGCGCCAGGCCCTTGTCGCGCAGCTGCAACGCCAGGGACTGCTCCAGGTAGCTCACCAACCCGTGCCAGGGATCGGGGTCGACCAGGCCGGCGTCGGCGGCAGCGGCCAGCTCGTCGGTCTGCTCGGCGAACAGCGCGTCGAGCAGCTCGCCCTTGTTCGCGAACCGTCGATAGGCGGTCCCGACGCCGACCCCCGCGTGTCGAGCGATGTCGTCAAGGGTGACCTCGAAGCCCTGCTCGGCGAAGAGCTCCCGGGCCGCGGCCAGCAGCCGCTCTCTGTTCTGCACGGCATCACGGCGCAGGGCTCGCGGCTTCCTCGCCGTGCCGATCTCGGTCATCTCCTCAGCCTACCCGATGTGGAGAGACAGTCTCCGGATCGAGTGCTAGGATGTTCTTATCCGGAGACTACGACTCCGCTTGAATGCCTCCAAGGAGACGCCCACCGATGACCGTCAGCGCCGGGAGCCGGCCGACCCAGCCCACCGTCGGCCTTCCCAACGGCCCACATGCCCGGATCGTGATCACCATCGCCTCGATGGGGTTCTTCTTGATCACGTTGGACATCTCCATCGTGAACGTCGCCCTGGCCCAGATCCGGGCCGAGCTGGGCGGCGGCACCGTCGGGCAGCAGTGGGTCATCGACGGTTACACCCTGCTGTTCGCCGCGCTGCTGTTGTTCGCCGGCAACCTGTCGGACCGGATCGGCGCGAAGAAGGCCATGGCTCTCGGCATCGCCCTCTTCGGGATCACCTCGGCCGCCTGCGCGTTCGCCCCCACCACAGCTCTGCTGATCGCCGCCCGCTGCGCCCAAGGTGCCGGGGCGGCGATCATGCTTCCGGCCTCCATGTCGTTGATCCGTGAAGCGTTCCCCGACCCTGCCCGTCGGGCCAAGGCCCTCGGTGTGTGGGCCGTCGGCGGCGCGGTCGCCGGCCTGGTCGGGCAGCCCCTCGGCGGCTTGTTGACCACGTTCGACTGGCGGTGGGTGTTCACCATCAACCTGCCGGTGTGTGCCGGCATGCTGGTCTTCCTCACGGTGGTCGCCACGTCACCGACCCGCCCCGCCCCCTTCGACTGGGCCGGTCAGGTCCTCGCCGTGATCGGCTTGTCGACCCTGATCTACGGGCTCATCGAGGGCGGCCATGCTGGCTTCGGCACCCTGCCGGTCGTCGTCGCATTGACCGTCGCAGCGCTCGCCCTGGTCGGCTTCGTCCTCGTCCAGGCCCGGGTCCGGCACCCGATGATGCCGCTGGACCTGTTCCAGGCACGCGGTTTCCGGCTGGCGCTGCCGGTGGGGTTCGCGTTCATGGTCGGCAACTACGGCAACGTGTTCGTGGTCAGCCTGTTCTTGCAGCAGGAGCTGCAGCTGTCACCGCTTCGTGCTGGGATGGTGTTCCTGCCGGCGGCATTCTTCGCGATCGCCGCCAACCTGGCCTCCGGACCGATCACCAACCGCTACGGCGCCCGCCTACCGGTGGTGGCCGGGCTCACCTCGATGGCGGTCGGCCTCACGGCCATGCTGGTCGTCGCCCCACTCGGCTCTCCGGTCTTGATCGCTGCCTGTGTCATCCCGATCGGGGCGGGGGGCGCGTTGGCCATGCCCTCGGTCACCGGCGTCGTGCTCGAAGGGGTTCCCGCCCGGCAGGCGGGAACCGCGTCCGCGGTGTTCAACACGTTCCGGCAGGTCGGCGGAGCCGTCGCCATCGCCGTGTTCGGAGCACTCATCGCCACCCCCGACCATGTGGTTCAGGGTTTGCGCCTGAGCCTCGGCATCGCCGCCACGATGCTGTTCCTCGCCGCCCTCAGCAGCCTCCGCATCCAGCCCCGTAACGACACCACCGCCTGACCCTTCCCCTTCCATTCCAGGAGAATCCATGTCCCCGTGCGAGCGACGCCGTGGAACCACCACGTCCGAGCGGATTCGAGCATTCCCTAGAGTTCGGTCATGACGACGTATCAGGCCCGTGCACCGCAGTCCCAGCCGTTCGGCCCGGAGGCCTTCCAGCAACACGAGGGAACTGAGCTGCGCTGGCTCGGGATGGCCGGGTTCTTGATCAACTCCCGCGGGACCACGATCATGATCGACCCGTTGCTCGGCGACTTCGACATGCCGGTGCTGATCGACTTCCCGATCGGCGCGACAGCTGTGCCGCGCCTCGATGCCGTCCTGATCACCCACAGCGACAACGACCACTACAGCGTGCCGACCTGTCGCCGGCTGGCACCGGTCACCACCACGTTCCACTCCACCCGTTACGTCGACACGCTCATGCGCGCCGAACCCCTTCCGTCGGCCGGACACGACATCGGTGACGGCTTCGAGGTCCACCAGGTCCGAGTCCAGGTGACCCCGGCCGACCACGCGTGGCAGAACGATTCGCCCGGCGCCGCCGACCGCATCTTCCAGCCCGAAGACTGCTGCGGCTTCTGGATCGAGACCCCCGACGGCACCGTGTGGGCGCCCGGCGACTCACGGCTGATCCCCGACCATCACCTGCAGATGCCCACCCCGGACGCGATGCTGTTCGACTTCTCCGACAGCGAATGGCACTTCGGCCTCGACGGCGCCGTCGCCATGGCGAACGCCTACCCACAGACCCCGCTGCTGCTGCATCACTGGGGCTGCGTCGACGCGCCAGACTTCCCGCCGTTCAACGCCGACCCGGCCTCCCTGCCCGACCGGGTCGTCAACCCCGACCGCATCATTTTGCTCGCCCCCGGCGAGCCCTACACCCTTCGTCCGCTGACCAACTGACCCCAACGGCCCCAGGCACGGTTCGACGTGACCCGGCCCGAGAACCAGGAGCAACCGTGAACCACCGACCGCTGGGACGCACCGGCGTCTCCGTCAGCCACCTGTGCCTCGGCGCCATGATGTTCGGCGCCTGGGGCAATCCCGACCACGACGAGTCGATCCGCATCATCCACGCCGCCCTCGACGCGGGCATCACCTTCATCGACACCGCCGACGTCTACGCCCAGGGCGAGTCCGAACAGATCGTCGGCAAAGCTCTCAAAGGCCGCCGCGACGACATCATCCTGGCCACCAAGTTCCACGGCGCCATGGGCGACGACCTCAACCACCAAGGCAGCTCGCGACGCTGGATCATCCGAGCCGTCGAGGACTCACTGCGCCGCCTCGACACCGACTGGATCGACCTCTACCAAGTCCACCGCCCCCGCGCCGACACCGACATCGAGGAGACCCTCGGCGCCCTCACCGACCTCGTCCACCAAGGCAAGATCCGCTACATCGGTGCGTCAACCTTTCCCGCCAGCCAGATCGTCGAAGCCCAATGGGTGGCCCGCGACCGCGGCTACCAACGCTTCGTCACCGAGCAGCCGGCCTACTCCATGCTGGTCCGCCGGATCGAAGACGACATCTTGCCCACCTGCCAGCGCCATGGCATGGGTGTGCTGTCCTACAGCCCGCTGACCGGCGGTTGGCTGTCGGGCCGCTGGCGCAAAGACAACGGACAGCAGGCCTCCTCCCGCGCCAGCCGGCTGCCCGAACGCTTCGACCTCTCCCAACCCGCCAACCAACGCAAGCTCGACGCCGTCGAAGAACTCGCCCAGCTCGCCGACGACACCGGCATCACCCTCATCCAGCTGGCCATCGCCTTCGTCCTCAACCACCCAGGAATCACCTCAGCCATCATCGGCCCGCGAACCATGGAACAGCTCGAAGGCCAGCTCGCCGCGGCCGACGTCGTACTCGAGACCGCTGTGCTGGACCGGATCGACGAGATCGTCGCACCCGGCACCACCATCAATCCCGTCGACAACTCCTTCGACAACCCAGCGCTCGCCCCAGCGGCACGTCGGCGCTGATCCGTGGTTCGGCAACGGTCACTTGACCGATTCTCGGCCGACGTTCGGTGACCCCCAGCCACGGCGGAGCGACGGTCACGTGTGGCCGCGGCCCTTCCCGTTGACCTTCGCGGGCTCGACCCCTGGTGTCCAGTTGAGCACGCTGGCGCGTTCCATGAACTCGTCGGAGCTGATGTCACCGCGAGCGAAACGCTCGGCGAGCACCTTGCGCGCCTCGAGCTCCGGCGACGCCTGTGCCGCAGCCCATGGCGGCGCGGAGATCCGGCCGGTGCGGACCAGGTAGAACAGCGTGCCGCCAACCAGCAGCAAGAACAGCAAGAACATGAAGCCTCCTAGGAACGGGGCGAACGCGAAGGCGTGGGCATCTGGGCCCGCACCCGGGGGAAAGTGGTGATCCATGCCCTCCACCTTGCCGCTGCGAGCGGCTCGGCGCATCGGCTCGGAGGCGACACCTCGGCTACGTCGGTCGACGTAGGCGGCGTACGTTCACGGGCCGATGTGGGGTGCGGCATCGAGCACATAGGCTCGACGCCATGCCGGCCGCCAGTCCCCGACAGCTGCTGGTCGACGCTGTCCTCGCGCTTGCCGTCGGCGTGCTCGCGTACGGCAGCACCCGCTGGGACCGCTGGTGGGACCAGCCGGCCCGTCACGATGGCACGGTGGTACGTCACGGCGGACCGCCGTTCAGGCCGCCGGACCCGGAGCTCACGTCGACAGCGTGGTCGCTGCCGTGGGTGGTCGGCCTCGCCATCGTGGCGATGGTGGCCGGGTTGGTCATCCGACGTACCTTTCCTCGCTCGGGATATGTCGTCGTCGTCGTCGCCACCGCCGCCTTCCTCGCGGCCGGCGGACCGTACGGGCCGGCGCTGCTGGCGCCGGGGCTGGCCGTGCTCGGGATGGCGACGACTCTCCCGCTGCGCAGCTGGACGCCCTGGCTGGCCGGCTTGCCCGTCATGATGTCGGCGGGGTTCTGGCGTCAGCCGTACGGTGGGTTGCTCGACCCGGCTATCTGGCCGGCGGCGCTGTTCGGTTCGGCGGCCATCGTCTTGCCCGCGTTGTTCGTCGTGCTCCGCCGATCCAGGCGTGAGGCAGAGGCGCGGGACCGGGAGGTCGAACGGGATCGGTACGTCTACGCCGAGCGGATGAGGATCGCTCGCGAGGTGCACGACGTGGTCGGTCACAGCTTGTCGGTGATCCATCTGCAGGCTGGCGTCGCGCTGCATGTGCTGGACAGACGGCCTGAGCAGGTGGCTGCCTCGCTGGAGGCCATCCGGGTGACCAGCAAGGACGCGCTGGCCGAGCTGCGGCACACCCTCGGGATGTTCCGTGACGCCGACGGATCCGAGCCGACCGGGCCGCCGGCCGGACTCGGACAGCTCGACGCCCTCGTCGCGCCGCTCCGGGCTGCCGGGCGATCGGTCGAGATACGGGTCGCCGGTGATGGTCGCGGCGAGGTGCCGACCTCCGTCGATCATGCTGCGTACCGGATCGTGCAGGAAGCTCTGACCAACGTGGTCAGGCATGCCGGTGACTCGTCGGTGATCGTCGAGCTGACCCTGGTCGACAGCGCCTTGCGGATCCTGGTCACCGACGACGGCCCCGGCGTCACCGAGGGTGACCTTCACCCCGGGAACGGGATCAGTGGCATGCGGGAACGCGCCACAGCTGTCGGCGGTCGGCTGGACGTCCGACCCGGAGTCGGTCGCGGAACCATCGTCGAAGCGGTCCTGCCGGTCGTGATCGCGACGGCCGCTCCGTGATCAGCCTGGGCATCGCCGACGACCAGCAGCTGATCCGGATGGCTCTTCGGGTGCTCGCCGACACCGAGGACGACCTGACCATGGTGTGGGAGGCCGAGGACGGTCTCGCAGCGGTCCGGCTGGCTCGGCAGATGCCGCCGGATGTGATCTTGATGGACATCCGGATGCCCGGCCTGGACGGTATCGAGGCAGTACGGCAGATCCTGAGCGCGCCCGAGACGGCGGCGACTCGGGTGGTGATGTTGACGACGTTCGAGACCGACGAGAACGTGTTCGCCGCACTGCGGGCGGGCGCCGCAGGCTTTCTGGTCAAGGACACCGATCTGACCGACCTGCTGCGCGCGGTCCGTCTGGCCGCGTCGGGAGAGTCGCTGCTGTCCCCGTCGGTGACCCGGCGGGTGATCGAGAGCCTGCAGACCGGCGGAGCAGCTCCGGCCCGCCAGACCCATCCGCGACTGGCCAGCCTGACCGAGCGGGAACGCGAGGTGATCGCCCTGATCGGCGAGGGCAGCAACAACGCCGAGATCGCTGAGCGCTTGGTGGTCAGTCCCGCCACCGCCCGCACCCACGTCAGCCGGATCATGATCAAGCTCGGTGCCCGCGACCGCGCCCAGCTCGTCGTCATCGCGTACCAGTCCGGGCTCGTCAGCTGAACCAACCGACCGACTCTGGCGATTGGTACAGCCACCGCCGCCGGATCACCGAGTGATCACGCGCGGTTCCCCCAGCCCACCGAGCTTGTCCGGGTTCATCATGATCAGCACCTGCGAGATCCGGTCCCCGATGATCACCAGCTGCAGGGCCGCCGCGAGGTGCTCGCCGTCCCACGCCCGCCACCCCGGTACGCCGTTGATCATGGCGTCTTCGAGCCGCAGACCCGGCGCCGCCTTGTGGGAGATGCCGATCAGCAACCGGGCCGCGGCGTCGGCGCCCTCGACCGGCCTGCGCGCAGCGCGCACCTTGCCGCCGCCGTCGGACAGGACGACGACGTCGGGAGCCATCAGATCCATCAGGCCCTGGACGTCACCACCGACCACCGCCGCGGTGAACCGCTCGCGCACCTCGCCGGCCAGCTGACCATCGGCCTCGAACCGCGGCCGCCGGGACTCCACGTGCTGCTTCGCCCGGTGCGCCGTCTGCCGCACGGCGACAGCGGTCATCCCCAGCGCCTCGGCGATCTCGGCGTGCTCGTACCCGAACACCTCGCGCAGCAGGAACACCGCGCGCTCCTTGGGTCCCAGAGACTCCAGCACCACCATCAGGGCCAGCGACACGGACTCCGCCAGCACGACGTCGTCGGCCACGTCCGGCACGGTGAGCAGCGGCTCGGGCAGCCACGGACCGACGTAGTCCTCCCGCCGGCGGGCCAGGGTGCGCAGCCGGTTCAGCGACAGCCTGGTGGCGATCTGGCACAGGTACGCCCGGGGGTTCGTCACCTCGGTGTCGGCTGGTCGCTGGGACCAGCGCAGGTAGGTCTCCTGCACCACGTCCTCGGCATCGGCGACCGACGACAGCAGCTCGTACGCGACGGTGAACAACAGCGAGCGGTGCCGGTCGAACAGCTGCTGCTGGTCGAGCCCGGCGTCCGGCGAGTCAGCCACGGCTCGACGGTAGCTGACAGCTGGCCGAGAAGCCCTGGGACACCAGACCGAGGGCCGCGTTGAAGCGCGAGCGCTCGTTCTCGATGGCCACCATCATGGTGAGCTCCACCAGGCCGTCGTCGCCGAGCGCGTCCCGCAGCGGGGTGACCATCTCGTCGGTCACCCCGACCGGGGTCGCGGTCGCGGCCATCGCGTACGCGATCACCTGCTTCTCCAGGGTGGTGAGGTTCTCGGCGTCCTGCCAGGTCGTCACGCTGGCCAGCTTGGCCAGGTCCAGACCGTCGTGGTCGGCGAGGAAGTAGCCGAAGTCGATGCACCAGGTGCAGCCGATCTCGGCGGCCACCGCCATGGTGGCGAGCGCCTTCAGTCCGGGGTCGAGGCGGTCGAACCTGGCCACCCGGCGTTCGTGGAACAGCGTGGCGAACAGCACCTTGCGGTTGTGGGCCAGGGCGAAGCCGTTGTCGGCCGGCTGGCCGTAGAGCCGCCGACTCAACCAGCCGACGAGACGGCCCGTCGGTCCCGGCGGTTGGTCGATCGGTACGCGAGCGAGCCGGCGCCGGGCGGCCGGCTCGGTCCCCGCGCCGGGAGTCACGGTGCGGAAGGGTTTCGATGCGTCGAAGGAGGTCGTCATGCCCATCGGACACCGCTGCGGACCCGGGTGTGACAGATCTGCCGACAGCGTCTCAGCGGCGGGCGATCCGGCGCCGCAGCCGCCGCCCGCCGCGCAGTAACGCGGGCGGCACGAGATCTCGGACGAGCCTGCTCCTCCGCGGGCGTCCGGTCGAGCCCGGCATCGGTGTGGTGCGCAGGTAGGCCGCCGTGCTGGCGAAGTAGGCCGACTCCCGGATCGGCCGGGAGGGCCGTTCGCCGGTGGCCAACAGCTTCTCCACCCGGTCGACGATCTGCTCGTTCGCGGTGCCGGGCCGGTCGAAGAAGTAGCTGCCCAGCCAGGACCGGTCCGGTACGCCGATGTCGTCGTCGATCAGCTGGTCGAACGTCCGGAGCAGCCCGCTGGACAGGAACACGTGGTTCCCGTACCGCTCGTGCACCCCCAGATCCAGCACCAGACCGACCCGGCACCCGCTGCCGATCGCCTCCAGACACGCGGTCGAGGACATCGTGATCAGCAGGTCGACGTGCCGCAGGATCTCGCTGACCGGGGTGTAGTCGATCCGGAAGTTCGGCGGTCGCTCGACACCGGCCAGCAGGTCCTCGGGATGGTGCTTCATCGTGTGGAAGGTGTCCTCCCCGGGACGGTGCCGCGGCTTGAGCAGCACCTCGCGCTCGGGGTGCGCGTACGCGTAGTCGATCAGCCGGCGGTACAGGTGGAGCCGCTCCGCCGCCGGACCGGGGACTGTCGGCTGGTCGGCGAACAGGACCCGCCGGATGGGATCGCCACGCTGGGCCACGGCCGTGGAGCCGAGGATCGGCAGGCCCGACAGCAGCAGGTTGTCCGGGCTGAGATCGAGCTGCTGCGCGACGGTGACGAAGTGCTCGAGGTCATCGACGCAGTTCACCGCCACGACGTCGGAGCCGACGCGATCGAGGTAGCCCGCCGTGATCTTCTCGATGATCACTCCCACCCAACCGGTCACCACGACCGGCCCCGGCTCGCCGGCCGCGGCCCTGGCCGCCAGGTCGACCGTGAAGCGCAACGTGAACGGGCCGGACAGGCCGCAGACCACGACGTCGCCGGCCGCCGACCGCTCGAGCAGCTCGGCCCAGCCGACCGACTCCACCGCCTCGAACCCGGCAGCGGCGATCTGGCCCGCCGACAGCGCGGAGCGCACGTCGGGCACCGCCACTCGGCAGTCGAACCCCCGTGCTGCCAGCTCGTCCCGGATCCCGGCGACCCACTTGAGCTGGGAGTCGAAGGCGGCGATCAGCAGAGCCCGTGGTCGAGCGTCGGCCCGTGATCGGGTTTCGGCGGGGTGAGGCACCCGGGCGAGGCTAGGCGGGGGTGTTGAACGATGCGTGAACGTCGTGCTGCCGGACGACCATCTCCGGGGTCAGCGGGGCGAACAGGTGCGGGAACGACTCGGTCGTGCCCTCCTCGATGATCGGCCTGGCTCGGTCCGGATCCAGCTCCAGCAGCACGAGCTCCTCGGGCGCGAACCGGCTGAAGTACCTGTCGATCACACCGGAGACCTGCCGGCGGTAGGCGAGGTGGACGAAGCCCTCCGCGTCGTAGCTGGACCCGTGGCTGGACCAGGGGTAGCTGCCGGTGGACCGGGCCTCCTCCCAGAGGACGCGCTCGGCGATGTGCACCGTCGGCTCGACGACCTGTCGACGCTCCGTCAGCATGCCCTCCCGCACCAGACGCACCCGCAGATCGTCGGCGTCGACGAACTGGATCGCGGTCAGCCCGAGATCGCGGGCGGCCTCGCAGTTGGCCGCGTTGTCGTCCACGAAGACCGCGGAGGCGGCGTCCACCTGGTAGCGATCGAGCAGCAGCCGGTACAGGCGCGGGTCGGGCTTGGCCAACCGCTCCCGACCCGACACCACGATCGCCTCCAGTCGCCGCAGGATGCCGAAGCGACGTTGGGCGATCGGGAACGTCTCGTCCGACCAGTTGGTCAGGCCGAGCAGCCGCACCCCCGCCTGGGCCAGCTCGGCCACGACGGCCGAGGTGCCCGGCACGGTGCCGGTCAGGGTGCGGTCGAAGTAGCGGCGGTAGGCGGTGATGGCCTCGGCGTACTGCGGCCAGGCGTCGGCGACCTCCGCCTCACCGTCGGCGAAGAGACGGCCGGCGTCGTTGCGACGGTTCCAGGTGGCGAAGTCGACGTCGCTCATCAACCGCTGCGCGGCGGTGGTGTCGACCTCCGCGCTGAAGGCCCGTACGGGATCCCAGGACAGCACCACGCCGCCCAGGTCGAAGATCGCCGTACGCCGGCTCACCGCGGGTCGCTCCGCAGGGTCGCGACCCAGTTGGCGATCAGCCGGCCGCCAGCCGCCCCGGACTTCTCCGGATGGAACTGGGTCGACCACAGCGGCCCCTCCTCCACCGCCGCGACGAACCGGTCGCCGCCGTGCTCGGCCCAGGTGACCAGCCGGCCGTCGACCTCGGCCAGCTCCCGTACGCCGTAGGAGTGGACGAAGTAGAACCGCTCGGTCTCGATGCCGGCGAACAGGTTGCTGCCGGTGGCCGGTGCGACGGTGTTCCAGCCCATGTGGGGCAGGCGCTCGGCGTGCAGACGCTCGACGGTGCCGGGCCAGATCCCGCAGCCGGCAGCCTCCAGACCGTGCTCGATGCCGGCACCGAACAGCACCTGGTGGCCGACGCAGATGGCCAGCACCGGCTGGGCGGCGGCCAGCCTCTCGCTGATCACCGCGGCTCCGTCGACGGCCAGCAGACCGTCCATGCAGGCGGCGAACGCGCCGACGCCCGGAACGACCAGGCCGTCGGCCGCCACGGCGAGCCTCGGGTCCGACGTGACCGTCACCCGAGCGCCGGTCCGGGCCACCGCACGCTCGGCGGAGCGGATGTTGCCGGAGCCGTAGTCGAGCACCACGACCTCGACAGCCCGTCCGTTCGACAAGGCCACCTAGAGGGCTCCCTTGGTGCTCGGCACCCCGTCCACCCGTGGGTCGAGAGCGACCGCGTCCCGCAGCGCCCGGGCCACGGCCTTGAACTGGGCCTCGACGATGTGGTGCGGGTCGCGGCCGGCGAGCACGGTGACGTGCAGGCACAGGTGGGCGTGGAAGGCGAGGGTCTCGAACACGTGCCGGGTGAGGGAGCCGGTGTACGGGACACCACCCTGTCCCGAGGGAGACGTGCCGCCGCCGATCAGGGCGTACTCCTGACCGGGTGGCTCGCCGGTGTGCACGCAGTACGGCCGTCCGGACACGTCGACCACGGCCTGGGCGAGCGCCTCGTCCAGCGGGACGAGGGCATCGGCGAACCGGCGGATGCCCCGCTTGTCCCCCAGGGCCTCCCGGATCGCCTGACCCAGCACGATCGCGGTGTCCTCGACGACGTGGTGGGCGTCGATGTGCACGTCGCCGACGCTCTCGACGGTCAGGTCCAGCAGGCCGTGCCGGGCCAGCGCGGTCAGCATGTGGTCGTAGAAGCCGACGCCGGTGCTGATGGTCGACGCGCCGGTCCCGTCCAGGTCCAGGCTGACCTTGACGCTCGACTCCGACGTCGCCCGCTCGATCGTGGCCGTACGGCTCGGCACAGAGCTCACTGCAGTCGTCCTTCCTCGGTCCCCAGGACCTGGTCGAGCGCGGCTTCGAAGGCCGCCATCTCCTCGTCGGTGCCGGCCGACACGCGCAGCCAGCCCTCCGGACCGACGACCCGGATCAGCACACCCTTGTCCAGGAGAGCCTGCCAGACGGCCCGCCGGTCGGCGAACCGGCCGAACAAGACGAAGTTGGCGTCGGAGTCGGCGACCCGCAGTCCACGACCGGCGAGCCAGGCCGCCAGGTCGTCCCGGTTGGCCCGCAGTTCGTCCACCGCGGCCAGCAGCTCGTCGGCGTTGGCCAGGGCCACCCGGGCCACGGCCTGGGTGATCGCCGACAGGTGGTACGGCAGCCGGACCACCCTCAACGCATCCACGAAGTCGGCCGAGGCGGCGAGATAGCCGAGCCGGCCGCCCGCGAACGCGAACGCCTTGGACATGGTCCTGGTGACGGCCAGCCGCGGGAACTCCGGCAGCAGCTCCAGCGCGCTGGGAGTGCCGGTGCGGGCGAACTCGTAGTAGGCCTCGTCGACCACCACCACCCCGGTGGCGGCGGCGGCGATGGCCCGCAGCGCGTCGAGCGAGACCGCCGTACCGGTGGGGTTGTTCGGGCTGGCGATGAAGATCACGTCCGGTTGCCGGTCCTCGATGGCGGCGACGGCCGCCACCGGGTCGATGGTGAAGTCGTCCCGGCGCGGGAAGGTGGTCCAGGCGGTGTGGGTGTCGCGGGCGTACTCGGGATACATCGAGTACGTCGGCGCGAACGACAGCACGGAGCGGCCCGGGCCGCCGAAGGCCATCAGCACGTGCAGCATCACCTCGTTGCTGCCGTTGGCCGCCCACACCTGGTCGGCGGTCAGCCCGTGCCCGAGATAGGACGCCAGATCGGCCCGCAGAGCGATCGCGTCGCGCTCGGGATAGCGGTTCATGGTCTTGGCCGCGGTCGCCACCGCGGCGGCGATCTCCGCGGCCACCCGGTCGCTGGGCGGGAAGGGGTTCTCGTTGACGTTCAGCAGGTACGGCACGTCCAGCTGCGGCGCACCGTACGGGACCTCACCGACCAGCTCGGGCCGGACCGGCAGACCGGTCACTCTCGACCCGAGATACGTCGACTCGACGAGTCGCCCGGAAAACGCCTGGTGACGGCGGCTCCGTGGGAGGGCAGGTCCTCGGACTCCGCGAACACCTCGACGTGCCGCGCCACCTCGCGCAGCGCGGCCCGGTCGTAGTTGATCACGTGCACCGCCTTGAGGAAGCTCTTCACGTTCAGGCCCGAGGAGTGGCAGGCGCACCCGGCCGTGGGCAGCACGTGGGTGCTGCCCGCGCAGTAGTCCCCCAGCGACACCGGCGACCAGGTGCCGACGAAGATCGCACCGGCGTTGGTGATCTTGGTCGCCACGGTCTCGGCGTCGACGGTGTGCAGCTCCAGGTGCTCGGCCGCGTACGCGTTGACGACGTCGACGCCCTGGGCCAGGTCGTCCACCAGGACCACGGCGGACTGGTGACCGGACAGGGCCTCGGTGATCCGCTCGGCGTGCTTGGCTTCTGGCACCTGGGCGGCCAGCTCGGTCTGGACCGCGTCCACCAGCTCGGTGGAGTCGGTGACCAGCACCGCGGCGGCGGCCGGGTCGTGCTCGGCCTGGGAGATCAGGTCGGCGGCCACGTGCACCGGCTGGGCCGCGGCGTCGGCCAGGATCGCGATCTCGGTCGTGCCTGCCTCGGAGTCGATGTTGATCTTGCCCTTGAGCAGCCGCTTGGCCGCGACCACGTAGATGTTGCCGGGACCGGTGACCAGATCCACCTTCGGACAGAGATCCTCGACCCCGTACGCGAACATGGCGATCGCCTGGGCGCCGCCGACGGCGTACACCTCCTCGACGCCGAGCAGGTGACACAGCGCCAGGATGTTGGGGTGCGGCAGCCCGTCGAAGTCCACCTGCGGCGGCGACGCCACCGCGATCGAGGCGACTCCGGCGATCTGGGCCGGCACCACGTTCATGATCACACTGGAGGCGAGGGCGGCCAGGCCGCCGGGGACGTAGAGCCCGACCCGACCGACCGGGATCATCCGCTGGGTGACCACCGCACCCGGGGCCAGCTCGACAGTGGTGGCCGTCTCGCCGAGCTCGGCGGCGCTGACCCGGCGGCGACGGTCGATGGCCACCTCGAAGGCGGCCCGGACCTCGGGGTCGAGCTGCTGGACGGCGGCGGCGAGCTCGGCGGCGGGCACCCGGAACTCGTCCGGCACGACGTGGTCGAACCGGTCCGACCAGTGCCGCAGGGCGCTCACCCCGCGGATCGCGACGTCGTCGCAGATGGGACGGACGACCTCGACGGCGGCTTCCACGTCGAATTCGGCCCGCGGCACGATGGCCGCGTAGTCCAGTTGCTCGCCGGCGGCGAGCCGGTCACGGAGGTCGATCACTCTCAGCACCCTGGAAGTCTACGGAGGTCCTCGTCCTCGGCTGCTGGATATACCACCGGCCGGCCAGTCACCCTCGGGTAACGTGCGTCCGTGCTCGACGCCCATGACACCCCCGCCCTCACCAGCACCGCCCGCTGAGGACGCCTGCTCGTGTTCCCCGGCTTCGGCACCGTCGTCAACGTCGCGACCGTCATCATCGGCTCCGCCATCGGGCTGCTGCTCGGGCACCGGCTGCCGCAGCGCACCCGTGACACCGTCACCGACGCGCTCGGGCTGGTCACGCTGCTGATCGGTGGGCTGTCGGCGGTCGCGGTGACCTCCTCGGTGCTCTCCGCCGCGGTCGGAGACAGTGCACCCGTGCTGATCGTGCTCGGCTCGCTGCTGATCGGCGGCATCATCGGCTCGCTGGCCGACATCGAGCGTCGGCTGGAGGATCTCGGAGCCTGGCTGCAGCACCGGTTCAAGGCGCGCGGGTCGCAGACCCGGTTCGTGGAGGCCTTCGTGTCGTCGTCGCTGGTGTTCTGTGTGGGACCCCTGACCATTCTCGGCTCGCTGTCCGACGGTCTCGGGCTCGGCGCCCAGCAGCTGCTGCTCAAGGCGACCCTGGACGGGTTCGCCGCCATCGCGTTCGCCGCCTCGTTGGGTGTGGGGGTGATGGCCTCGGCCCTGGCGGTCGGGGTGATCCAGGGCTCGCTGACCCTGGTCGGGGTGCTGATCGGGGACTTCCTGCCCGCGGCCCACCTGGCGGCCATCACCGCCACCGGCGGGCTGCTGCTGGTCGGCGTCGGCCTGCGGCTGCTCAAGATCAAGTCCGTGCCGGTGGGCAACCTGCTGCCCGCGCTCGTCATCGCTCCCCTGCTGGTGCAGCTGGTGGTGGTCCTGCGATGAGTGGCAACTCCGCCGCCGCCGAGTCGCACCGGGAGGGGCCGGACGAGCAGAGCCTGGCGAAGGCATACCCGCAGGTGCTGCGGGCGGCGATCGGGCTGGGGGTCTACGCGGGGGTGTTCGGCGCCACCTTCGGCGCCGTCTCGGTGAGCAGTGGCCTGACCGTGGCCCAGACGATGATCTTGAGTCTGGTGATGTTCTCCGGCGCCTCGCAGTTCGCCTTCGTCGGCGTCGCGGCGGCGGGCTCACCCTGGGCAGCGATCCCGGCGGCGCTGCTGCTCGGCGTCCGGAACGCGTTCTACGGCGTACCTGTCTCGGAGATCCTGTCGCCGCACGGCTGGCGTCGGCTGGTCACCGCCCACTTCGTCATCGACGAGACCACGGCCATGCTGGTCGGCCAGAGCGAACCACGGGCCAAGCGGTACGCGTTCTGGTCGACGGGACTGATCCTCTTCAGCCTGTGGCAGACCGGCAGTCTGGTGGGTGCGCTGCTCGGCACGGCGATCGACCCTGCTCGGTTCGGCCTGGACGCGGCGGCCCCGGCGGTGTTCCTGGCGCTGCTCTGGTCGCAGCTGCGCAGTGGCTCGGCCAAGGTCGTCGCGGTGCTGGGCGGGCTGGTCGCGTTCCTGCTGATCCCGGTCGCACCCACCGGCGTCCCGGTGATCGCCGCCGCCGCGGTGGCCGTCGCGGCCGGGTTGACCGTCCGCACGCGTTCCGGCGGCGCGTCGTGACCGCGCTCCTGGTGGCACTGGTGATCGCGTCGGTGGGGTCGTACCTGCTCAAGCTGGCCGGGGTGTCGCTACCGGAGTCGGTGCTCGCCCATCCGACCGTCCAGCGGATCGCCGGCTTCCTCCCGGTGGCCATGTTGACCGCGCTCGTGGTGGTCGGGCTCGCCGACGGGGACGGCGACGGCCGCTGGTCCTTCGACTGGGCCGTGCTGGCCGGCTTCGGGGCGGCGGTGATCGCCGTCCTGCTGCGGGCCGGGGTGCTGGTGGTGTTCCTCGTGGCGGTGGCCGTCACCGCCCTGCTCCGCCTGCTGGTCTGACCCGCAGCTCAGCAGCCGGAGAGCGAAGGCGTAGGCGTACAGACCGAGGTCGGTGTGGGCCATCGCCACGAGCTGCAGCTGGCGGGGCGTGACCCAGGCGAGGTCGCGGCGTAGCCGGGAGGTGTCCTGCAGGACCTGCAGACTCGAGGTGACGATCAGTCGGCAGCGGTCGAGGAACAGCTCACCGTCGCGCTCGGTCTCGGCGCGGGCCGGCTTGGTCAGGTAGCCGGGAAGGATCGGCCACCGCAGGGCGGCCGCGACCTGGTCGGGCCGAGCGGGCCGATTGCTGGTGACGACGTGACGGGCGAGATCCTGGACGCCGCGGAGGCCGTCCATCATGGTCCGCACCTGTGCGAGACCGAGGCACGCAGTACCGTCCGTGCTCATCAGCATCCGGCACGGATCGGGGCCACCGTGCCACATCGGGAGGCCGTGATGGCACAGCAACCGAGCGACCGGGTGCAAGCGCGCATGAGCCGCGAGCGCGTCAGCGGCGCCCTCGTCGTCCTCGATCCGGCTCGCTTCGTCCAGGTCGCGGTACGCGTCCTCGACCGTCGTCGCCAGCATCAGCGGCCGGCGGTGACCGGCCTCCTCGACCCCGGCGGGAAGGACGTCCTCCCCGGGACCTTCGAGGCGGATCAGCCAGCCCAGATCCGTACGCTCCGGACGGGCCGCCGGGTAGCGCCGACTGCCGCCGGCGACCAGTCGGGCCACGCCAGCCTCTCCCGCCACCCGGTCCCCCGTTCTCGAACCGCGATCGTACCGGTCGGGCTCTCGGGTGGGCCGTGGTCCCGCGGTGGTCGCCGGCTCGTACAGTCAGGCCATGGTCGCCACGAAGGTCGCAGTGCTCGGAGCAGGCAACGGTGGTCTGGCCACCGCCTTCGAGTGGTCTCGCCGGGGACACGAGGTGGCGATCTACTCGCACTCCGACTACGCCGAGCAGATCGGGGCGATTCGCGAGCGCGGTGGGATCACCAGCTCCGGCGTGCTCGACGGGTTCGCCTCGATCCCGCTGGCCACGACCGACATGGCCGAGGTGCTGGACGGAGCCGAGGTGGTCCTCGCGGTCGGACCCGCGTACGCCACCGAGTCGTTGGGGGCCGACGCCGGCCCACATCTGCGACCGGGAACGACAGTGGTGGTGTGCCCAGGATCCTGCGTGGGCAGCCTCGCCTTCAAGCGGGCCGCCGGCCTGGACCTCTACGACGAGAAGATCGTGGTCGGGGAGACCAGCACGCTGCCCTTCGCCGTCCGCGCCACCGGCCCGGCGGAGATCCGCGTCTTCCACCACTTCGACCAGGGCCTGTTCGCCGCGGCCGCCCCTCGGTCGGCCACCCCTCGACTGCTGGAGGTCCTGCGACGGGTGTGGCCGCACACGACGGAGGCGGACACGGTCTTCCAGACGGCCCTGCAGAACGGCAACCCCGTCATCCACCCGGCCGTGACGCTGTTGAACGCGGCCCTGATCGACCGCACCGGCGGCGACTTCGCCTTCTACGAAGAGGGCGTGACGACCTCGACGGGCCGGCTGATGGAGGCCGTGGACGGCGAGCGATCAGCCATCGCGGAGGCACTCGGGGTGAGCATCCTGTCCGAGCCGGCGATCGGGGTCCTGCAGGGCTACATGACCGAGGCGAACTACACCACCGGCTACTCCAAGGCCCCCGGGTTCCTCGGCATCAAGGCGCAGGACTCGTTGGACAACCGCTACCTGACCGAGGACGTCGGCTACTCGATGGTCTTCTTCACCGATCTCGCCCGCTCACTCGGGGTGCCCACCCCGGTGATGGACTCGGTGGTGCAGATCGCCTCCGTCGTCCTCGGCCGCGACTTCCGGTCCGAAGCGGCCCGCACCATGCACAGCCTGGGTCTGGACGAGCTGAGCCAAGAGGAGCTGCGCCGCTACTGAGTCGGTGCGCCGACCGTGGTCGGACAACGCACGCTCACGGTCCCTCCCGACATCCGGACGCCGACCGCGGTCGAAGAACGCACGCACCCGATCCCTCCCGACACGCGAAAGCCGACCGCGGTCGGAGAACGCACGCACCCAGTCCCTCCCAACACCCCGACGCCGACCGCGGTCGGAAAACGCACGCACCCGGTCCCTCCCGACACCCCGAAGCCGACCACGGTCGGAAAACGCACGCACCCAGTCCATCCCGACACGCGAAAGCCGACCGTGGTCGGAAAACGCGCGCACCCAGTCCATCCCGACACGCGAAAGCCGACCGCGGTCGGAAAACGCACGCACCCAGTCCCTCCCGACACCCGCGCGCCGACCGTGGTCGGAAAACGCGCGCACCCGATCCCTCCCAACACCCCGAAGCCGACCACGGTCGGAAAACGCCCAGCGGTACGGGCCTCGGAGACGAGAAGCCCCGACCCGCCAGAATGACTCCGTGGCCAAGAAGAGCAAGCAGCACGCCCACGGGGCGACCCCGGCGACCACGGCTCTGGTCGAGGCCGGGATCACGTTCACCCTGCACCCGTACGAGCACCACGACGACAACACCAACTTCGGTGAGGAGGCGGCGGGCGCCCTCGGAGTCGACCCGGCCCGGATCTTCAAGACCCTGGTGGCCGACGTCGGCGGGAAGCTCGTCGTCGCCGTCGTCCCGGTCGCCCGGCAGCTGGATCTGAAGGCCCTCGCGGCCGCGTTCGAGGCGAAGAAGGCGACGTTGGCCGACCCGACGCACGCCGCCCGCAGCACCGGCTACGTGGTCGGCGGCATCTCCCCCATCGGTCAGCGCAGCCCACTGCCGACGGTGGTGGATGCGTCGGCGGACGACTTCGAGACCGTTTTCGTCTCGGCGGGCCGCCGCGGGCTGCAGGTCGAGCTGACGGCTGTGGACCTGCGCAGCGTCACGCAGGCCCGCTCGGTCGCCGTCGCGCACTGACCCCTGATCGGGGTCAGTGCCGCTCGCAGGCGATGCCGTCCTTGTCGCGGTCCAGGCCCTTGTTCTTCTTCATCGCAGCCTTGTAGGTCTTGGTGCTCTTCGTGAAGTTCGTCACCGGCTTCGAGCTGCCGCTGACCTTGTCCTTGGCTCCGCTCTTGCCGACTCCGTGCGGGTACTTCTTGTGCAGCGCTGTGCAGTTCTTGTAGGTGGAGCTGGCGGCGTCCGCCGGGGCGGAACCGACGGCGGCGATCGGCAGCGCGAGGGCGAGGACAGAGACGACGGAGGCCGCGATGCGGCGAGGACGTGAAGACACAGGACGAGGCTGCGGGTTCTGGACGGACTTCGTCCCCACTGCGCACGAACGTTGTCGGTTCGTGATCCTGCGGGAGCCGACCGCGATCAGGCTGAGCTGGTCCCGCTGGACGATCCCCGCCGGGGCAGCAAGGGCGTCGGGTCCTCGCTGTCCTTGCCCAACGAGGACGCCAGCAGCACCGGGGTCACCGCGCACAGCGGCCAGAACAGCAGCGCCGCCTTGGCTCGGATGGTGAGGGCGATCGGCACCGTGCCGCCGGGATCGGCGTGGGCGAGTCGGGGAGTGAACTCCCCCGGGCCGAGCTGATAGCCCACCGCCCAGCAGAGCAGACCCGCGGCGGCGGCGCCGATCACCACCACCAGCACCAGCGGCCAGCCCAGATCGCGCAGCAGCCGGTAGCCGAACACGCCCAGGGCGACGCCGACCACGAGTCCCAGCAGGCAGAACCAGGCGTCACCGGAGAAGAACCGGGTCAGGTCGCGTTCGGTGACCGACGCCCGTCCCTGCGAATCCAGCCGGTACGCCGGCAACGTCACGACGAGCCACCACAGCACCCCCGCGACGGCACCGAGCCCGGTGGACAGGGCGAGGAACCCGATCACCCGGCCGGTGTAGCGGGTGGTCCGGATCTCCTCGGTCGGAGCGTCAGGCACTGGCGCTCTCGAGTCGACCCGACGGGGCCAGGCAGGACGGGCCCAACAGCGCCTTGAGGTCGGCCATCAGCGGCGGCGACGGCGTCACCCGGAGCTGGTTGTCCAGCCGCATCAGGATCGTCTTGTCCTGGTTGACCAGCTTGAGGCGCACCTCCGTGGTCCCGGGGTGCGCCTTGAGCACCTGCGACAGCTGCTGCACCACCGGTGGCGTGCACCGCACGGCGGGCAGCGAGATCACCACAGGTCCCGACGGTGCATCGGTGACGTCCGGCAGGGTCAGCTCCTGCGCGTTCAGCGACACCGAGTCGTCGTCGGACTTGACCCGACCCTTGACCCGCACCACGGTGTCGGTCGCCAGCACGGTGGAGACCAGCTCGTAGGCCTTGGGGAACAGCAGCACCTCGATCGAGGCCTCCAGGTCCTCGACCGCGATGATCGCCCAGATGTCCCCCCGCTTGGTGGTCTTGCGGGTGATCGAGGTGATCATCCCGGCGATGGTGACCTGACCCTCGCGTGGCCCGTCATCACCGATCAGCTCGCCGATGCCGATGTCGCGCTCGGCGATCAGGACGTGCTCCAGGCCCTGCAACGGGTGGTCGCTGACGTACAGGCCGAGCATGTCGCGCTCGAAGGCGAGCTTGGTGCGCTTGTCCCAGTCGGCGATCTCGGGCACGGTGCCCAGCGGCATGGCGTCCAGCCCGCCGTCGTCGCCGAGTCCACCGGCCCCGAACAGGTCGTCCTGTCCGTGCGCGGAGTTGCGCTTCAGGTCGAGCACGCCGTCGACGGCGCTCTCGAACACGCTCATCAGGGCGCGCCGGCTGTGGCCCATCGAGTCGAACGCGCCCGCCTTGATCAGCGACTCGATCACCCGCTTGTTGCAGACCACCAGCGGCACGGCGTCGAGGAAGGCGTAGAAGTCGCTCGCCTTGCCGTGCTCCGTCCTGGCCGCGACCACGCCGTCGACCACGTTCGACCCGACGTTGCGGACCGCCGTCAGCCCGAACCGGATGTCGGTGCCGACCGGGGTGAAGTTGGCGGCGGACTCGTTGACGTCCGGCGGCAGCACCTGGATCCCCATCCGGCGGCACTCGCCGAGGTAGATCGCCATCTTGTCCTTGTCGTCGGCGACCGACGTGAGCAGCGCCGCCATGAACTCCGACGGGAAGTTGGCCTTGAGGTAGGCCGTCCAGTAGGACACCATCCCGTACGCCGCCGTGTGCGCCTTGTTGAAGGCGTAGTCGGAGAACGGCACGAGGATGTCCCACAGCGCCTTGATCGCCGGCGGTGAGTAGCCGTTGTCCCGCATCCCGTTGGAGAACGGGATGAACTCGGCGTCGAGGATCTCCTTCTTCTTCTTGCCCATCGCGCGGCGCAGCAGATCGGCCTGACCCAGGCTGTAGCCGGCCACCTTCTGCGCGATGGCCATCACCTGCTCCTGGTAGACGATCAGGCCGTAGGTGGTGCCGAGGATCTCCGCGAGCGGCTCCTCCAGCTCGGGGTGGATCGGGGTGATGTCCTGCCGCTGGTTCTTGCGCAGCGCGTAGTTGGTGTGGCTGTCCGCCCCCATCGGGCCCGGTCGGTAGAGCGCCAGGACCGCGGAGATGTCCTCGAAGTGGTCCGGCCGCATCAGCTTCAGCAGCGAGCGCATCGGACCGCCGTCGAGCTGGAACACCCCGAGGGTGTCACCGCGACCCAGCAGCGCGTACGACGCCGGGTCGGTCAGCTCCAGGTCCTCCAGCACCAGCTCGAAACCCCGGTTCAGCCGGATGTTGGCCACGGCGTCGTCCAGCACGGTGAGGTTCCGCAGCCCGAGGAAGTCCATCTTGATCAGCCCGAGGGCCTCACAGGTCGGGTAGTCCAGCTGGGTGATGATCGCGCCGTCCTGCTCGCGGCGCATGATCGGGATGATGTCGATCAGCGGGTCCGACGACATGATCACGCCGGCTGCGTGCACGCCCCACTGACGCTTCAGACCCTCCAGGCCGCGGGCCGTGTCGACGACCTTCGCCACCTCGGCGTCACCGTCGTACAGGGCCCGGAACTCGCCACCCTCCTGGTAGCGCTTGTGCTCGGTGTCGAACAGCCCGCTGAGCGGGACGTCCTTGCCCATCACCGGTGCGGGCATGGCCTTGGTGATCCGCTCGCCGACCGCGAACGGGTAGCCCAGCACCCGGGAGGCGTCCTTGACGGCCTGCTTGGCCTTGATCGTGCCGTACGTGACGATCTGGCTGACCCGGTCCTCGCCGTACTTGTCGGTGACGTAGCGGATCACCTCGCCGCGGCGACGCTCGTCGAAGTCGATGTCGAAGTCGGGCATCGAGACCCGGTCGGGGTTGAGGAACCGCTCGAAGATCAGACCGTGCTTGAGCGGGTCCAGATCGGTGATCCGCATCGCGTACGCGGCCATCGAGCCCGCGCCCGAGCCACGACCCGGACCGACCCGGATGCCGTTCTCCTTCGCCCAGTTGATGAAGTCGGCGACCACCAGGAAGTAGCCGGCGAAGCCCATCGAGAGGATGACCTCGGTCTCGAACTTCGCCTGCTGCCGGACGTCGTCGGGGATGCCGAGCGGGAACCGACGCTGCAGCCCGGTCTCCACCTCCCGAACGAACCAGGACTCCTCGTTCTCCCCCGGCGGGCAGGGGTAGCGCGGCATGTAGGTGCCGGCGCCCTCGGTGAAGGAGATGTCGCAGCGCTCGGCGATGGCCAGGGTGTTGTCGCAGGCCTCGGGCAGCTCGGCGAACAGCGCCCGCATCTCGGCCGGCGACTTCAGGTAGTAGCCGTCACCGTCGAACTTGAACCGGTTGGCGTCGGCCATGGTCGAGCCCGACTGCACGCACAGCAGCACCTCGTGGGCGGCGGCGTCCTCGCGGGCCGCGTAGTGCAGGTCGTTGGTGGCCACCAGGGGCAGCTGGAGGTCGCGGGCGATCTTCAGCAGGTCGGCGCGGACCCGGTTCTCGATCGACAGTCCGTGGTCCATCAGCTCGACGTAGTAGTTGCCGGCACCGAAGATGTCGCGGAACTCGGCGGCGCTGGCGATCGCATCGTCGTAGCGACCGAGTCGGAGATAGGTCTGCACCTCCCCCGACGGGCAGCCGGTCGTCGCGATCAGGCCCGAGTGGTAGGTGTTCAGCAGCTCGCGGTCCAGCCGCGGCTTGTAGAAGTACCCCTCCAGCGAGGCCAGCGACCCCATCCGGAACAGGTTGTGCATCCCGGCGGTCGACTCGGCCCACAGCGTCATGTGGGTGAAGGCACCTCCGCCGGAGACGTCGTCGCCGCTGTTCGCCCCGTTCTGGTCGCCCCAGCGGACCCGCTTGCGCTCACTGCGGTGGGTCTTCGGTGTGACGTACGCCTCCAGGCCCACGATCGGCTTGACCGACGACTTCTTGGACGCCTTGTAGAACTCGTACGCCCCGAACAGGTTGCCGTGGTCGGTGACCGCGATCGCCGGCATCTCCATCTGCTCGCAGCCGGCGAACAGATCGCCGACCCGGGCGGCGCCGTCGAGCATCGAGTACTCGGAGTGAACGTGGAGATGGACGAAGCTTTCCGACATTCCCTGCAAACCTCCGCTTCGTCACCCGCCACCAGCAAGGGCCAAGATTAGTCGTCCGGGCCGACACTTCCTCCCCAGACGCGCCCGGTTCCCGAAAGGACCAGCTGACCGTGCCGACCCGCCCCGTCCTCGTCGTCCAGCACACCGCCGTCTGCCCGCCCGGCCGGGTCGGCGCATGGCTGACCGAGAGCGGCTGCTCGCTGGAGGTGGTCCGACCGTACGCCGGTGAGCGCCAACCGGCGAACCTGTCCGGGTACGCGGGACTGGTGGTGCTGGGTGGGGAGATGGGCGCGTACGACGACGAGACCACGCCCTGGCTGCCGACGACCCGGGCGCTGCTGGCCGAGGCGGTGGCCCTCGGCTCGCCGACGTTGGCGATCTGCCTGGGCCACCAGCTGCTCGCGGTGGCCACCGGGGGGCGCGTGGCCCGGAGCCCCGGTGGTCAACAGGGCGGGACCGTGCCGGTCGGGTTGCTGCCTCCGGCAGCCGACGACCCGCTGTTCGCCTCCGTGCCGCCGGGTGCGGTCGCCACCCACTGGAACAACGACCTGGTGGTCGAGCCACCGCCGGGTGCGGTCGAGCTGGCCCGGACGACGGCGGGCGTGCAGGCGATGCGCCTGGGTGAGGCCGCCTGGGGCGTGCAGTTCCATCCCGAGGTCGACCCCGGGCTCGTCCGGCCGTGGGCCGCCACCGATGTCGGTGCGGGGCGGCTGGCCCCGGAGCGAGCGGAGAGCTGGCTGGCGGCGGTGGCGACCGCCGATGCCGAGCTGGTGGCGACCTGGCGACCGTTCGTGCACCGGTTCGCCGCGCTCCTGCCGGCCCGCTGAGGTTGGTCCGCCGCCGCGCCGCGCTCTACCCTCTGCGGATGAGCGAGCACGCCGAGCCGGGCATCGACCCCGACGATCTGGCTACGACCCTGCGCGTGCTCGACCGTCTGCACGAGCTGCCGGCCGACCATCCCGACATCATCACGATCCAACGGGCCACGTCGGCGATGTACAAGACCGTCAAGGTCAGGCGCCGGGCCCGCCAGCGCGCGGCAGAGGTCGCCGCCGACCGCGCCGTCATCGAGGCCACGGCCACGGGCTCGCCGATGCGGATCGACGACGAGACCCGAGGCATCCCGCTGGTCTCGACCGCGAGGGGGGCTTTCGCCGGGGAGCTGATCACCGCGCGGGGCTGCTACATCTGCAAGCGCGACTACAGCCTGGTCGACGCCTTCTACCACTACCTCTGCCCCTCGTGCGCCGCCTTCTCCCACGCCAAGCGCGACCAGCGGACCGACCTCACCGGACGGCGGGCGCTGCTCACGGGTGGTCGGGCCAAGATCGGGATGTACATCGCCCTGCGGCTCCTCCGCGACGGCGCGCACCTGACCCTCACGACCCGGTTCCCGCACGACGCCGTCCGCCGCTACTCGACCATGCGGGACAGCCGGGACTGGATGCACCGGCTCAAGATCGTCGGCATCGACCTGCGCGATCCGACCCAGGTGCTGGCGCTGACCGACGACGTCGCCGCGGACGGGCCGCTGGACATCTTGATCAACAACGCCTGCCAGACCGTGCGCCGCTCGCCCGGTGCCTACGCGCAGCTCCTGGAGATGGAGTCCGCCCCACTCCCCGACCTGGCGGTGCTGCCCGAGATGGTGACCTTCGACCGGATCTCCGAGGCTCACCCGGCGGCCATCGCCGGTGCACTCACCGCGCACCCGGTCGCCCACCACGACGGCGAGCCGACCGAGCTGGCCCTGGCCGCGCACGACGCCGCGTCGCTGACGGCCCTGGCTCTGAAGTCCGGCAGCGCTTCCTTGGCGGCGCACCTGGCCGGCACGGCGGTCGATGCCGGCGGGTTGCTGCCCGACACCCAGGCGAACAACTCCTGGACCCAGGTGGTGTCCGAGGTCGATCCGCTGGAGCTGCTGGAGGTGCAGTTCTGCAACTCCATCGCCCCGTTCCTGCTCATCTCGCGACTGCGCCCGGCGATGCGGGCCGCCGTCCGCCGCCAGGCTGAGCGGGGACGCACCGAACGCGCGTACGTGGTGAACGTGTCGGCGATGGAGGGCCAGTTCTCCCGGCGCTACAAGGGGCCGGGGCATCCCCACACCAACATGGCCAAGGCTGCGCTCAACATGCTGACCCGGACCAGCGCGCAGGAGATGTTCGAGACCGACAACATCTTGATGACGGCCGTCGACACCGGCTGGATCACCGACGAGCGACCCCACGCCGAGAAGCTGCGCATCGCCGCCGAGGGCTGGCACGCCCCCCTCGACCTGGTCGACGGTGCTGCTCGCGTCTACGACCCGATCGTGCGCGGCGAAGCGGGTGAGGACCTGTACGGACGCTTCCTCAAGGACTACTCCCCCGCCCCCTGGTAGCGGCGGCGGACGACCACCATCCCGGCGGCGCCGAAGGCTCCGAGGACGGCCGAGATGTAGAACACGTGCGGCACCCCCAGCAGGGCCGTACCGAGTCCGCCGATCGCACCGCCGAGCCCGCCGCCGAGCATGATCGAGCTCATGAACACCGACGAGGCCAGCCCCACGCCGGACGGGTAGAGCTGCTGGGCCACCGTCACCCCCAGGCCGGCGATGGACGCCCACAGACACGACATCAGCAGCTGACCGACGAACAGGCCGAGCACCTGCTCGCTGGTCGCGTACGCCACGTTGGCCGCGACCCCGAACACCGCGCCGAGGGTGACGACCCGGATCGGCGTGATCCGGTCGGCCAGCCGGGCGAACAGCGGCATCAGAGCGAGCTCGGCCAGCGGCTGGATCGCGATCACCGCCCCGCGGAGGGTGTCGGAGATGCCGAGCTGGTTGGCCATGTACAGCGGCAGGTAGGCGAACTTGATGGTGTCGGAGTGCATGACCAGCACGCAGCAGCCCACGAACACGAACAGCGGCACCCTGGACTCTCCGGTCGCCCGCGCCGTCACCTGGCCGGCCGCGTCGCGAGACGCCGCCCCGTCGAGCGGCAGCGTCCGGGTCGGCGACACGTAGCGCGGCACCCGCTGGAACCCGAGCGGCAGGATCTGTCCCGCGGTCAGCACCGCCGTGGCCAGCAACAGCGGCCGCAGCCCGTACACGGCGCCGAACCAGCTGCCGACCACCGGTCCGAGGATCCAGCCCGCGGTGAACGCCATCCGGACCGCCGAGATGACCCGGGCCGCCGCCGGGCTGGCCGTGCGGCTGAGCTCGTCGCGGACGGCGGCGAACAACAACCCCATCGACCCACCAGCGATGCTGAGTGCGAGCGCACCGATCACGAACGGCATCCAGACGGCGGTGGCCAGTCCCATGGCCAGCCAGCCGACTCCTCCGATCAGGGCACAGATCCGATACAGCCGCAGCCGATCGGGCTGGCGATCCGACAGCGAGCCCAGGAAGTAGCCGGCCACCGGGGCGGCCAGGTTGACCAGGTAGTAGAGACCGGCCACCGGCACGGACGCCCCGAGGTCGTTGACCAGGTACAGCGTCATCTGCGGTGTCGTCGCCGACACCCCGACGCCGGAGATGAACAACGCCGCGCACGCCGCCCGCAGGAACGGGCTGCGCCAGATGATGGTGCCCGCGGAGCCGGCGGCACCGGGGACGGCCGAGCTCACGTGCCTGGCTGCCTTCCGCTCGCTTCTGAATCGATTGAGACGGGGCAACCCTACCGACTACGGTGAGACACGTGCCCGAGCAAGCCGTGACGACGAGACCGAGCTCGACGGTCCGCCTGGTGCTCGGCTCCGGGTTCTACCGCCGGGCGACGCTGAGTCTGTTCTTCGGCGGTCTCGGCATCTCGATCGCCATGCCCCAGCTGTCGCTGTTCCTGGTTCAGGACCTGCACGCGTCGCTGCCCCTGGCCGGCCTGTTCTTCCTCACCAACCTCGCCGCCCCCGCGCTGGGGTTCCTGGTCGGCAGCTGGTCGGACCGGCTCTCCGACCGGTTGTTCCTGTTCCGCATCGGTGCGGTGGTCGGCCTGGTCGGCTGGGTGCTGATGGCGTTCACCACCCAGGTCTGGATGGCGTTCGCCATCAACCTCACCGTCCTCGGGTTCGCCGGGGCGACCAGCTCGCTGATCTTCGCGGCCGTACGGGACCAGCTCACCCACGTCCCCACCGGCGCCGACAACCGGGTGGTGTCCACGGTCCGGCTCGGGTTCAGTCTGGGCTTCATGACCGGGCCGATCGTGGGCAGCGTGGTGGGCGGCGTGGCCGGGCTCCGCGTGACCCTGATCGCCGCGGGTGTCTGCACCCTGCTGCAGGCGGTGCCGATGATCGGGCAGCGGGTGGAGCGAGCCGTGCCCGACCCGGAGCATCGATCGGGCGGTTCGACCGGGCGCCGGGTGCCGCGCAAGCCCAGTCTGGCGCCGCTGCTGACCTTCCTCGGTCTGAGTGTGCTGGCCATGTGCGGCGACACCATCAAGTTCGCCTACCTGCCGATCTACATGGAGCTGCAGCTGGGCACCCCGGACTGGCTGCGTGGCGTGGTGATCTCGGCCCAGTCGGTCGGCATGCTGGTCTTCATCCCGATCATGGGGGTGCTGGCCGACCGGTTCGGCGCCCACCGGCTGGTGATCGTCAACGTGCTGCTCGGGGTCGCGGCGAACATCGGCTTCATGATCGCCGGGAACGAGGCGGTGTTGATCGTGTCCACACTGCTCAACGCGGCCATGTGGGCCACCCTCGGCGGGATCGGGATCACCGTGGCCCAGGACCTCTACCCCAGCGGCATCGGGCTGGCGTCCTCGCTCTACTTCTCCGCGATCCGGTTCGCCGCCGCGATCGGCGGCCTGGCCGGGGCGCTCGGCGTGCGCTGGTTCGGCGTGCCCGGTGTGTTCGCCGTGCCGGCCGCGCTCTGTGGTCTCGCCGCCGTCGGTCTCCTGGTGCAGGAGATCCTGAACCAGCGTCGATCCCGCCGCTCTCCACCGGCCTAGATCGACGGGCCCCCGCCCCCTGTCAGCCGGCGGCCTTCCGCACCAGGGCGCGCAGCTTCTTCTCCACGGCGTCGGTCACCTGCAGCACCGCGAACGACGTCGCCCAGGTGTCGCCGTCGTCGAGCGCCGCGTCCTCGTTGAAGCCGATCGTGCCGTAGCGGGTGCTGAACTTCGCGGCCGGCTGGTAGAACACCACCACCTTGTCGTCGCGGGCGTAGGACGGGAAGCCGTACCAGGTCTTCGCGGCGAGCTCCGGTGCCTCCTCGGCGACGATCACGTGCAGCCGCTCGGCGATCTGCCGGTCCACACCACTGAGACCGTCGATGGCGGCCAGGCACGCCTCGTACTCCTTCGCCCGCTTGGCGGCGCCCTTGACGCCCTTGGTCGCCTTGAGCTCCTCCGCTCGCTGCTTCATCGCGGCGCGCTCGGCGCTGGTGAAACCGGTCTTCGTGTCACTCATGGTCAGTTCTCCTCGGGTCGTGGTGGGTTCCGACGACTCCACGCTAGAGGGCGCAGGACGGTCCCGCTTCTCGATTCCTGACCGGCCTAGACTCAGCTGGTGCCGCCGAAGAACATGTGCTGGATCCCCGGCGGGGAGTTCGCGATGGGCTCGACGGAGTTCTATCCCGAGGAGCAGCCGGTCCACCGCGAGCAGGTCGCGGGCTTCTGGATGGACGCGCACCCGGTCACCGTGGCCGAGTTCCGCCGGTTCGTGAAGGCCACCGGACACCGGACGACCGCCGAGATCGCGCCGAGCGCCGAGGACTTCCCGGACGCCGATGTCGAGCAGCTGGTGCCCGGGTCACTGGTCTTCCGACCGACGACCGGGCCGGTCCGGCTCGACGACTACACGCAGTGGTGGGCCTGGACACCGGGAGCGGACTGGCGCCATCCGGAAGGGCCCGGCAGCACCACGAGCGGCCGCGACCGACATCCCGTCACCCACGTGTCCCTGTTCGACGCCCGGGCGTACGCGGCCTGGGCCGGCAAGGAGCTGCCGACCGAGACGGAGTGGGAGTACGCCGCCCGCGGTGGGCTGGACGGCGCCCGGTTCGCCTGGGGTGACGAGGAGCTCGTACACCACCGGCGCCAGGCCAACAGCTGGCAGGGGGAGTTCCCCTGGCAGAACCTGCTGGAGGACGGCTTCGGCGGGACCTCGCCGATCGGCTCCTACCCAGCGAACGGCTACGGGCTGGTGGATGCCACCGGCAACGTCTGGGAGTGGACGGTCGACCCCTGGACGACCAGCCACGCGGTCGATGACACCGCAACCCCCAGCTGCTGCGCTCCGCAGGGTCCCCCGCCGCCGAACGCCGAGCCGTACCCGCGTCGGGTGGTCAAGGGCGGCTCGCACCTGTGCGCCCCCAGCTACTGCCTGCGCTACCGGCCGGCTGCCCGGCAGGGCCAGACCGAGGACACCTCCACCGCTCACCTCGGTTTCCGGTGCCTGGTTCGGCCCTGACCGACGCGGCCGGCCCCGTCGTGGTGCTGACTAGAGCGGGGTCCCGTCGGTGGCCAGCTCGGTCTCGACGTCCAGGCCGGTGATCTTGGGGTTGTACTTCTCCAGCAGCCAGAAGGACAGGAAGCCGAGGCCGCAGCCGAGGAACCAGCTGAAGTCGCCGCCGTGCGACAGCAACATGTTGTCGGAGTCACCGAAGACGACACCCGCCGTGAGCACCATCGCGATCGCCGGCAACCCGCCGATGACGGTGGCGGCCACCGCGTTGGGGTTGTAGCCGTTGCGGAACCAGTAGCGGCCGGTCGTGTTCATCACGAACATGTCGTCGACCCACACCTTCTGCTTGCTGACCAGGTAGTAGCCCGCGATCAGCACCCCGAACAGCGGGCCGATCAGACCGCCGAGGATGCCGAGGGTGTAGAGGATCCCCTCGGAGGAGTTGTACCAGTTCCACGGGGTGAGGACGACCGAGCCGACGGCCGCGATCATGCCGCCCATCCGCCAGCTGATCTTCTTCGGGTTCACGTTGGAGAAGTCGAAGGCCGGTGAGATGAAGTTGGCCACGATGTTGATGCCGATGGTGGCGATCACGAACGTGAGACCACCGAGGAGGATGGCGAAGCCGCTGTCGATCCGCTGGACGGTCTCGATCGGGTCGGTGATCAGCTCACCGAAGACGGGCACGGTGGCCGAGGCGGTGACCACGGTCAGGATCGAGAAGAACAAGAAGTTGACCGGCAGACCCAGCCAGTTGCCCTTGCGGACGGACTTGAAGCTCTTCGCGTAGCGGGAGAAGTCGCCGAAGTTCAGCATCGGGCCGGAGAAGTAGGACACCACGATCGCGATGGCGGCGATCATGATCGGGATCGACTCGCCGAAGCTGCGCTGCACCGTGCTCAGGTTGAGGCTGATGTTGCCGAGGCCGCCGGCTTGGGCCACCAGGTAGACGCACAGCACGATCATCACCACGTAGACGGCGGGACCGGCAAAGTCGATGAACTTGCGGATCGCCTCCATACCGCGCCAGAAGACGGCGGCCTGGGCGATCCAGAGGATCGCGTAGCAGATGTAGCCCAGCGGGGAGAGACCGAGGAACTCGGTGGTGGTCAGGGCCACGCTGGACGGGATGAACTTCAAGAAGATGATCATCAGCGAGGTGGCGGCCAGGTAGGTCTGCACGCCGTACCAGGCGATGGCGATGCAGCCCCGGATGATGGCCGGGATGTTGGCGCCCTTCACCCCGAAGATGGCCCGGTTGATGACCGGGAAGGGCACCCCGGTCACCTGGCTCGGCTTCGCCACCAGGTTGCAGAACACCATCACGATGCAGATGCCGATGACCAGGGACACCAGCACCTGCCAGCTGGCGATGCCGAGGGAGAACAGGGCCCCGGCGGTCACGTACCCGCCGACGCTGTGCACGTCGGACATCCAGAACGCGAAGATGTTGTACGACGACCAGGTCTGCTTCTTCAACGGCGCCAGGTCGGAGTTGGCCAGCCGGTCGTCGTAGAAGTCCTTGATCAGGCCGTCGCCGGCCGGATGACCGGGGGTGTCCTCGAAGTCCGAGTGGCCGGCACCCGGGTCGGAGGTCTTGCTGGCGACGTCGTCACTCATCTCGGCTCCTGAGCGGTGTAGATGATGCTGAGAGTTGGCTGAGATGACCGTACGCCGTGGAGCGCTGGTGTGGGTTTCCGTCGTGTTAACGAAACGCTCACGATCGCTCCACGGCGTAACGATCAGACGCCGACGAGCTTGCCGTCCCGCTGCCGGATGAAGACCGCCCAGGTCACGACGAAGCAGATCGCATAGAAGGCGATGAAGCCGATGTAGGCGCCGTCGCCGGTCTTGAAGGTGAGGAAGGACTGGCGGAAGCTCAGGTTCACCAGGACGCCACCGAGCGCACCGATGGCCCCGGCCAGCCCGATCAGGGCACCCGACCGACGGGTGGCCCTGGTCGCCGCCGCCGCCGAGTCCATGCCCTGGGCGGTATCGGTCAGCGCCAAGGCATGAAAGATCGCCGGGATCATCTTGTACGTCGACCCGTTGCCCAGACCACTGAACAGGAAGAGCAGGGTGAAGCCGATGATGTAGATCGGCAGCGAGCGGATCTGGGAGGCGAGCAACACGATGCCCGCACCGACAGCCATGGCCACGAAGTTCCAGAAGGTGACCAGGGATCCCTTGTAGCGGTCGGCCAGCGCGCCGCCGACCGGTCGGATCAGCGAGCCGAGCAGCGGGCCGAGGAAGGTCAGCGCGGCCGCCTTCACCGGGTTCGGGAACTGCTCCGGGAACTGCACCAGCAGGACCTGTCCGAAGGCGAAGCTGAAGCCGATGAACGAGCCGAAGGTGCCGATGTAGAGGAGCGAGATGATCCAGGTCTCGCGATGCCTCATGACCTCGCGGATGGCGCCCTTGGCGTTGCTGTTCTGGGTCAGGTTGTCCATGTTGGTGGCCGCACCGATCGCGGCCAGGATGATCAGCGGGATGTAGATCGCCACCATGGCCCGGGGGTGCTGGGTGCCCAGCGTGGCCAGCACGATCAGGCCGACCAGCTGCACCACCGGCACCCCGAGGTTGCCCCCGCCGGCGTTGACGCCCAGCGCCCAGCCCTTGAGCCGGACCGGGTAGTAGGCGTTGATGTTGGTCATCGACGAGGCGAAGTTGCCACCGCCGACCCCCGCGAACATGGCCACCACCAGCAGCGTGCTGAACGAGACCCCGGGCTGCAGGAAGATCGCGATCAGGGTGGTCGGCACCAACAGCAGCAGGGCGGAGACGATGGTCCAGTTCCGACCGCCGAAGACACCGACCGCAAAGGTGTACGGCAACCGCAGCACGCCACCGACGAGGGTCGGCAGCGCGGTGAGCAGGAACTTCTGCGCCGGGTCGAAGCCGTAGCTCGGACCCAGGAACAGCACCAGCACCGACCACAGACTCCAGACCGAGAAGCCGATGTGCTCACTCGTCACGGAGAAGACCAGGTTGCGGTGGGCGATGGCCTTGCCCTCCGCGGCCCAGAACTCCGGGTCCTCGGGGCGCCAGTCGTCGATCCAACGGCCGCCGAGCTTGCGCCGGGCGGCCGGGCTGAGGGCGGCGCTGCCGGTCGCGGGGCTGGTGTCGATGTCAGGTGAGCTCATGATCGTTCCTGTTCGGGGGTCTCAACGGAGTGGGCAGCAACGGAGGGAGTCAGCGGACGACGATGATCTGGTCGCCCTCGACCGAGACGTCGTAGGTGCTCAGGGGGTCGGCGCCCGTGCTCGAGCAGCCGGTGGTGAGGTCGAACGCGTTCAGGTGGAGTGGACACAGGACCATCCGCCCGTCGATCTGGCCGTCGGCGATGGGGCCGCCCCGGTGGGGGCACACCGCCGACACGGCCCGCAGGCTGCCGTTCCGGAGCCGGAACACGGCGACCTGCTCACCGGCGACGACGAACGCCCGGCCTTCGCCGGGAGGGACCTGGCTCGCCGGTCCCAGCTCGTACCGGGCCGCGGCGGCGCCCGGACTGATGTCGATGCTCACCACGGACCTCCCAGCAGGGTCACGGCCCGGTCCTGGGGAACGTGGGGCAGCACCTCCAGCGGCAGCGAGGTCCGGAACTGGCCCGGGCTGACCGGTTCCTTGCCGTCGAGCCAGGGATCCCGGTAGGTGTCGGCGTGCTTCTGCACCTCGGCGTCCAACCGCTCGGCGAGCCCAGAGCTGTCGTCGACGACCACCGACCGGACGTGCTCGAGGCCGACCCGAGGCACGAACGCGTACGTGCGCTCCAGCCACTTGGCGTTCTCGCGGTAGTACTGCAGGAAGCGACCGGTGATGAGCTTGGCCGACTCGGCGTCGTCGACGGTGCAGAGCAGATCGCCCTTGCGGATGTGGGCGCCGGCGGCACCGCCGACGTAGATCTCCCAGCGACCGCCTTCGATGGCCACGATGCCGACGTCCTTGACCAGCGACTCCGCGCAGTTGCGCGGGCAGCCGGACACGGCCAGCTTCATCTTGGCCGGGCTCTCCATCCCCTGCAGCCGGGTCTCCAGCTCGATCCCCAGCTTGGTCGAGTCTCCGGTGCCGAACCGGCAGAACTCCTGACCGACGCAGGTCTTCACGGTCCGCATCGACTTGCCGTACGCGTAGCCCGACGGCATGTCCAGATCGGCCCAGACACCAGGTAAGTCCTCCTTCTTGATGCCCAGCAGGTCGATCCGCTGACCACCGGTCAGCTTGACCATCGGCACGTGGTACTTCTCGGCCACGTCGGCGATCCGGCGCAGCTGCTCGGGGGTGGTGACCCCGCCCCGCATCTGCGGCACGACGGAGAAGGTGCCGTCCTTCTGGATGTTGGCGTGCACCCGGTCGTTGATGAACCGGCCCTCGCGGTCGTCGGGTGCCTCGCTCCCCCACAGCATCTTCAGCAGCGACGCCAGCCCCATCTTGGACTTCGCGTCCTCGGCGCCGTCGGGAGCCAGCGCGGCGAACACCTCGGCCACCGAGCGCAGACCGCGGTCGCGGATCTCGGTCATCAGCTTCGGCTTGTCCATGGGGATGCCCGGCACGTAGTAGTGGACCGAGGGGTCCTCCTCCACCGCCCCGCCGGCCGCGAGCTCCACCAGCTGGGCGACCAGGCCCTTGCAGGAGCCGCAGCCCTTGCCGGCCCGGGTCGCGTCCATCACCCCGGTGACGGTCTTGCAGCCGGCCTTGACGGTGTCCACGATCGTCTTCTTGCAGACACCGTTGCAGTTGCAGACCTGGGCGTCGTCGGCCATCTCGGCGACGCCGACCTCCTCCGAGGGACCGCCCAGGTCGAACAGCAGCTCGGCCCGTGCCTCCGGCAGGGGCAGGCCACGATCGAAGGCCTGCTGAAGGTAAGCGACCTTCTTGCTGTCGCCGAGCAGGGTCGCGCCGATCACCTTGCCGTCGCGCACCACCACGGACTTGTAGACCCCGCGGCTGGGCTCGGAGAAGACGATGTGCTCGTCGGTCTCCCGCTCGGGTTCGGAGACCCCCATCGAGGCGACCTCGACCCCCGCCACCTTGAGCTTGGTGGCGGTGCGAGAACCCAGGTACTGCGCGTGCGGATTCGTTCCGGTGATCAGGTCCGCGAGCACCACTGCCTGCTCCCACAGCGGAGCGACCAGGCCGTACACCTCGCCGCGGTGCTGCACGCACTCCCCCACCGCGTAGACATCTGGGTCCTCGACCGTACGCATCTGGTCGTCGACCACGATGGCCCGCTCCACCGAGAAGCCGGAGGTGGTGGCCACGTCGGTGTTCGGGCGGATGCCCGCCGCGTACACGATCATGTCGCAGTCGAGCTCGGTCAGGTCGCGCAGCTTGACCCCGCGCACCCGGTCCGGTCCCCACACCTCGGTGGTCCGGTTGCCGGTGAACACGCCGATGCCGAGCTCGGCCATGCTGCGACGCAGGATCTCGCCGCCGGCCCGCCCGAGCTGGGCGTTCATCAGGTGCTTGCCCGAGTGCACCACGTCGACGCCGATGCCGTGGGTCTGCAACCCGCGGGCGGCCTCCAGACCGAGCAGACCGCCGCCGATCACCACGGCACGGTGGTGGTCGGTGCGCTGGGCGTACTCGACCATCGACCGGGTGTCGTCCAGGGTCCGGAAGGCGAAGATGCCGGGCAGCAGGGCGCCGTCGGCGCTGTACATGCCGTCCATCGGGGGCATGAACGCGCGGCTGCCGGTGGCGATGATCAGCTGGTCGTACGGGGTGACCGAGCCGTCGTCGCCGAACACGACCTTGGCGAACCGGTCGATCCGCTCGATCCGTACCCCGGCGTGCAGGGTGATGTCGTTCTCGACGTACCAGTCCATGGTGTTCAGGAAGATGTCGGCCTCGCTGTCCTCGCCGGACAGCACGTGACTCAACATGATGCGGTTGTAGTTGCCGTACGGCTCGTCGCCGAACATGGTGATCGAGAACAGGTCCGCGCCGCCCCGGGAGAGGATCTCCTCGATCGTGCGGGCCCCGGCCATGCCGTTGCCGATCACCACCAGGCGCATCTTGCTGTCCGGTTCCCCGGAGATGGAATAGGAACCAGCCAGAAGATCGGTCATGACTCAGTGCTCCACCAGGCCGAGGTCGATCACCACGGTGCCGCTCAGACCGATCGGCGCGACCAGGGCCAGCTCGATCACCGAGCCGCCCTCGATGTCCTCCACCACCCGCAGCGGGACGTGCACGTCGGACTTGGCGCCGATCGGGAAGTAGCGCATCGGGACGCCGTCCCGCATCAGCACGATGGTGATCAGCTCGTCGGTGGAGTTGCCGCCGCGGAAGTAGAGGGCCTGGCTGACCACACCGTCGGGCACGACGTGGGACAGCTCGGCGCTGAGCGGTGCCGGCTTGTCGAGACCGGCCCCCTCGAAGCTGTAGATCCCTTGGAGAAAGTGGTTGCGAGCGATCATGGGAATGTCCTTCCGGCGAGTCGGGTGGAGCAGCTGGTTGAGCGTGGGTCTGGTGTGCGCTGCGTGCTCGTCGGCGCGGAGCGACGCATGGACTGCTTCGTGGCGAGGGGGTCGGGTGAGCAGGTGGTCGTCGTCGGGGTTGCCGAGCCTGACCAGGTTGACCGCGCACGCCTTGAAGGCGGGCATCCGGGAGTGCCGGTCCAGCACGGGGTTGGTGAGGGCGTTCGCCGCCGAGACGCCGCCCCAGTGGAACGGCACGAAGACGGTGTCGGCCCGGATGTCGTCGCTGACCTTGGCCCGGAAGGTGGCCGATCCCCGACGCGAGGAGAGCTCCACGATGTCGGCGTTCTCCACGCCCAGCGACCGCGCCAGATCCGGGTGCAGCTGGGCCTCGGGCTGGACACTCGACTGGGCCGGGCTCGGCACCCGTCGGGTCTGCGTCCCCGACTGGTACTGCGCCATCAGCCGACCCGTGGTGAGCACGTACGGGAAGCTGGCGTCGGGGGTCTCGGCCGGGGCCGCGTAATCCACCCGCAGGAAGGAGGCGCGGCCGTCGGCGGTGGGAAAGCCGTCGGCGAACAGCCGCGGGGTGCCGGGGTGGTCTTCGGTGGGGCAGGGCCAGAAGACCCCGTCCTCGGCGTCGATGCGCTCGTAGGTGATCCCGGCGTAGTCGGCGATGCCGCCCGCCGACGCTCGCCGAAGCTCGTCGAAGACCTCGACCGGATCGCCCGAGAAGTACGAGCCACGACCCAGCCGGTCGGCCAGCGCCTTGATCAGCTGCAGGTCGTCGAGGATTCCGTCCGGCGGCGGCAGTGCCCGCCGACGCCGGATGACCCGACCCTCCAGATTGGTCATGGTGCCCTCCTCCTCCGCCCACTGGGCGGTGGGGAGGACGACGTCGGCCAGCTCAGCGGTCTCAGACAGGAAGATGTCGGACACGACCAGCAGGTCAAGAGCGGCGAGACGATCCCGGACCCGGTTCACGTCCGGGGCGGAGACGGCGATGTTGGAGGCCATCAGCAGCAGGGTCCGCACCCCGCCCTCGGTGCCCATCCGATCGAGCATCTCGTACGCCGAGAGCCCGGGCTTCGGCAGCTCGGCCGGGTCGATCCCCCACACCCCGGCCACGTACGCCCGGTGCGCCGGGTCGGCGAGCTTGCGGTAGCCGGGGAGCTGGTCGGCCTTCTGGCCGTGCTCGCGCCCGCCCTGGCCGTTGCCCTGGCCGGTGATCGTGCCGTAACCCGAGAACGGCTTTCCCGGCAAGCCGAGGGCGAGGGCGAGGTTGACGAACGCCTGCGCCGTGTCGGTGCCCGAGCTGTGCTGTTCGGCCCCCCGCGCGGTCAAGATCATCGCCGAGTCGGCCGCGGCCAGCGCGTGCACGGTCGCCAGCAGCGCGTCGACTCCGACCCCGGTGATGCGCTCGACCCGATCCGGCCAGTACGAGGCGACACCCGCCTTGACGGCGGCGAAACCCCGTGTCCGCTCGGCGACGTAGGCGGTGTCGACCAGACCTTCCTTGATCACCAGGTGGAGCAGTCCGTTGGCCAGGGCGAGATCGGTGCCGGGCACCGGCTGCAGGTGCAGGCTGGACCCGTCGGCGGTGGCGGTGCGCCGCGGATCGACCACGATGTGGGTGGCACCGGCGGCCCGACCGGCGTCGAAGTACTGCATGGCCGGGGGCATGGTGGCGGCCGGGTTCGAGCCGACCAACAGGATCGCCTTCGTCTCGGCCAGATCGGCCAACGGGAACGGCAGACCCCGGTCGATGCCGAAGGCACGGTTGCCGGCGGTGGCCGCCGAGCTCATGCAGAACCGGCCGTTGTAGTCGATCATGGCTGTGCGCAGGGCGACCCGAGCGAACTTGCCGAAGGCGTACGCCTGCTCGTTGGTCAGGCCGCCACCACCGAAGCACCCGACCCCGTCGTGGCCGTACTTCTCTTGCGTGGCGACGATCCCGTCGGCGATCCGGTCCAGCGCAGTGCCCCAGTCGGTCGGTCGCAGCGGACTGCTGCGATCACCCGGCACGGTCCGCACCAGCGGCTGCAGCAGCCGCTGCGGGTGGTCCAGCAGGGTCGCGGCATTCCAGCCCTTGCTGCACAGACCGCCCCGGTTGGTGGGGAAGTCGTCCTGTGGTCGCAGGGTCGCCGGTCGTCCGCCCGCGGTCAGCACGATGCCGCACTGCAGGGAGCAGTACGGACAGTGCGTCCGGGTGTCGACGGATGGCATGTGCCTATCGTCGGAAGTCGGTGTTACAGCCCTCACTGCCTTGTGTAACGGCGGGTTATCGTTCCCTCACAGGGCCACAGGCTGGGTGGAGAGACGCTTAGTCGGTAGTTGTTTCACGGGCGTTACGCCGGACTCTCCGCCGCCGGACCCGCCACGACGAACGACTGAAACATCCGGTAACACGATCGGGACCCGTCGGAAATGATCTTCGCTCTACCCTCGTAGGACGAGACCCCGGCGCACGGAGACCACCATGTTGCTCGACCTGGACATCCGCGATCGACGGGTCGTGATCTTCGGCGAGCGGGGCGCCGCGGCCGCGGCCGCCCGACGGTTCGCCCGAGCCGGTGCCCGGGTCCGGCTCGTGGTGCTCGATCCGACCACCACTGACGAGTCCCTGACCGGCGTGTTCCGGCTGCCCCAACCCGATGTCTGCGACACACCCGCCTTGCTGCGGTTGCTCGCCCCGGCCTGGCTGGTGGTCACGGCAGGTCCGCCGAGTGAGCTCGGCGACCGGGTCCGGCTGCTCTGCAGTCAGCTCAAGATCGTGCACACGCACCAGTCGCCGGGTCCGGCGGAGCCGCAAGGTCGCGTGGTGCTGGTCGGCGGCGGTCCGGGCACCACCCGGCTGCTCACCCTGGAGGCGTGCGAGGCCCTGCTCGACGCCGACGTGGTCTTCTACGACCGACTGGCGCCCACCGATGATCTCGAGAGACTCGCCCCCGGGGCCGAGCTGATCGACGTCGGCAAGCTCCCGTACCACCACCCCACCAGTCAGGCCCGGATCGAGGAGCTGATCATCGAGCGCGCTCGGCAGGGCCAGACCGTGGTCCGGCTGAAGGGTGGGGACCCGTTCGTCTTCGGTCGTGGCGGCGAGGAGATCCTGGCCTGCCGGGCCGCCGGCGTCGAGGTCCGGGTGGTGCCCGGGGTGACCAGCGCGGTCGCCGTCCCGGCCGCGGCCGGCATCCCCGTGACCCATCGCGGTGCGAGCCGCGCGTTCACGGTCCTGTCCGGCCACCTTCCCCCGTCGACCACGGAGCTGACCGCCTTGGCCGGGTTGGGCGGCACCCTGGTGATCTTGATGGGGATGGCCGGTCTGACCCAGACCGTGACCGGGCTGGTGAGTGCCGGGCTGTCCCCGGACACCCCGGCCGCGGTGGTGGAGCGCGGGTTCTCCGACTCGCAGCGCACCACGCCGGGACGGTTGGCCGACCTTCCCGCTCTGGTCGGTCGGATCGGGGTGACGTCCCCTGCCGTGGTGGTGATCGGCGAGGTGGCAGCGTTCGCGGTCGAGCAGGTCGGTGCCGACCCGCTGACCTCGCGGTTCTCCCTGCTGCCCGATCCGGGCCGGTGAACCGGTCGCAGACCCCCTCGGACCGGCAGGGTCGCCTGGTCGAGCAGCTCGCCGGGTTCCGGATCGGTGTGACCTCGGACCGCCGGTCGGAGGACCTCATCTCGGCGCTCGAACGGCGCGGGGCCGACGTGCTGCACGCACCGGCTCTCAAGATCGCCCCGAACGACCAGGACAACGCCCTGGTGGCGGAGACCCGTGCACTGATCGAGGCACGACCCGACGTGGTGCTGGTCACCACTGGCTACGGCATGCGCCGCTGGTTCGAGGTCGCGGACGCGACCGGGCTCGGGGCCGAGCTGTCCGAGGTGCTGGAGTCCGCTCGCATCCTGGCCCGGGGGCCCAAGGCCGTCGGCGCCGTTCGGGCCGCCGGACTCGAGGAGGTGCAGGTGAGCGCCAGCGAGACGACCGCCTCGCTGGTCGACGAGGTCGAGGCGTCCGGTCTGACCGGCCGTCGGGTCGCGATCCAGCTGCATGGCTACACCGACGAGGTGCAGCTGGCCCGGCTGCGCGATCTGAGTGCGGCGGTCTGGACGGTGACGCCGTACCGGTGGGTGCAGCCCACCTCTCACGACCGGCTGCCCAAGCTGATCGAGGCGACCTGCGTCCGGCAGCTCGATGCGCTGACCTTCACCAGCGCCCCCGGGGCCGAGGCGACGTTGGCCGTAGCCCGTGAGCTGGGCCGGCTCGACGACTTCGTCGAGGCCCTGACCCATGACGTGCTCGCCGCGGCGGTCGGCCCGGTCACGGCCGGACCCCTGCGGGATGCCGGCGCCTCGGTGCAGACACCGGACCGCTACCGGCTCGGGGCGCTGATCCGGCTGGTCACCGAGGAGCTGGTCCAGCACCGGGTGCTCCGGCTGCGCAGCGGCAGCACCGACCTCGAGCTGCGCGGCCGAGCCGTCGCCGTCAACGGGCTGCCGGTGAAGCTGGGCCCGAACTCACTGGCCCTGTTCAAGGCCCTGGCCCGTACGGACGCTGTCGTACGGCGAACCGATCTCCAGCGCTCGCTGCCCGAGGGAGCCGACGACCACGCCCTCGAGGTCGCCATGAGCCGCCTCCGACAGGCACTCGGGGTGCCCGGACTGGTCACCACCGTCGTCAAGCGCGGCTACCGGTTGAACGCGGTCCGGGTCTGACCGAGAACCCCGACCGTGGTCGGAAAACGTACGCCTGGGCGCTGCGGGGCGGAGCGAACCCCGACCGTGGTCGGAAAACGCACGCCCACACGGCCTCCACCCACACCGAAGCCGACCATGGTCGGAAAACGCACGCCACCACCGACCGGACGTACGCGAACCCCGACCGCGGTCGGAAAACGCACGCCCACACGGCCTCCACCCACACCGAAGCCGACCCTGGTCGGAAAACGCACGCCACCACGCCGGGCGACCTACGCGACTAGGGTGGGCGCATGGGTCACACCGACTCCCTGGCGATGCCGCCCGGGGCCGATCCGCGACAGCTGAGCCGACATCTCGGCCGCCTGCACGACTCGTTCGTGTCGTCCGGAGCCGTCGACCCCACCTTGCGCCCGGTGGTCTCCGAGTCCTGGCGACGGAGCCTGCGGAGCGGTCTGGATCCCGAGCGGTCCATGGCCCGGCTCCCGCTGGATGACGCCCACCTGGCGGACGCCCGAACAGCACACCCGCTGGCCGTGGGGATGCCGATCATCCGCCGGCTGCTCGTGGAGGAGGCGGCCGAGGCCGGCCTGCTGGTCGCGGTCAGCGACGCGGCCGGGCAGCTGCTGTGGGTGGAGGGCGACCCGGTGCTGCGCGCCAAGGCGGAGAACATGCACTTCCTGCCCGGTGCCGACTGGAGTGAGGAGTCGGCGGGCACGAACGCGCCCGGCACCGCGTTGGCGCTGGGGCGTCCGGTGCAGATCTTCGGTCCGGAGCACCTGCTGCGTCACGTGACGGCCTGGAGCTGTTCCGCGGCGCCGATCCGGGAGCCCGACACAGGGGCCATCCTCGGGGTGCTGGACCTGAGCGGTGGACCCGAGGTGGCCGGGCCGCAGACGCTGGCCCTGGTCCGGGCCACGGTGGCGGCGGTCGAGGCCGAGCTGCGGCTGAGCCGGTTCGAGACACCGTACGGACTCACCGGTGAGCGGCACCGCTCCGCCTCGGCGGCCCCCCGACTGGAGGTGCTGGGCCGTCGCTCGGCCCGGTTCTCCCACCCCGGCACCACCACCGAGCTGAGCCTGCGGCACAGCGAGATCGTGCTGCTGCTCGCCGACTCACCCGACGGGCTGTCCAGCGCCGAGCTGGGTGTCGCCCTCAGCGACGACGACCAGGCGACTGTCACCATCCGCGCCGAGCTGTCGAGGCTGCGGTCCCAGCTCGGGCCGGTGCCGCTGGAGTCGCGCCCGTACCGGCTGCCCCGGCTGACCTCCGACGTCGACGACCTGCGGGCCGATCTTCGGCAGGGCCGGCTGCGGTCGGCGGTGGCCCGGTATCGCGGCCCGGTGCTGCCGGCGTCCAGTGCCCCCGGGGTCGAGCAGATCCGCGACGACCTGCACCGCCAGCTCCGCGGTCGGCTGCTGGCCGGCAGTGATCCCGATGCCCTGCTGGCGTTCGCCGACACAGCGTACGGTCGCGAGGACTTCGACGTCTGGTCGCGGGTGCTCGCCGTGCTGCCGCCCTCGTCGTCCCGGCTGCCCGAGGTGACCGAGCACCTGGTCGAGCTGGATCTCGACCTGCGCTGAGAGACTTCTTCGGCCCCCCTCGGGGTGATCTCAGCCTGTGTGGTCTCCGTCACGCTTCCTGCAACCACCCTGCAACGTCGCCCGACCTACCGTGCGAGATGACGTGGTCGGAGGTCGGCCGCGCGGGGAAACGGCCGAGCCTGCTCGGTCAGACAAGGACGTCACCACATGACTGTGTACGCAGCACCGGGCACCGAAGGCTCCGTCGTCACCTACAAATCCCGCTACGACCACTGGATCGGCGGCGAGTGGGTGCCGCCGGTCAAGGGCCAGTACTTCGAGAACCCGTCGCCGGTGAACGGCAAGACCTTCTGCGAGGTCGCGCGGGGTACGGCTGAGGACATCGAAGCAGCCCTGGATGCCGCGCACGCTGCCGCCCCGGCCTGGGGCAAGACCGCGGCCAACGAGCGGGCCAACATCCTCAACAAGATCGCCGACCGGATCGAGGCGAACCTGGAGATGCTCGCCGTCGGCGAGACCTGGGACAACGGCAAGGCCGTCCGCGAGACTCTGGCCGCCGACCTGCCGCTGGCCGTCGACCACTTCCGGTACTTCGCCGGAGTGCTGCGCGCCCAAGAGGGTTCGATCTCCCAGATCGACGACGACACGGTCGCGTACCACTTCCACGAGCCGCTCGGCGTGGTCGGGCAGATCATCCCGTGGAACTTCCCGATCTTGATGGCCACCTGGAAGCTGGCTCCGGCCCTGGCCGCCGGCAACGCCGTGGTGCTGAAGCCCGCCGAGCAGACCCCCGCCTCGATCATGCTGTTGATGGAGCTGATCGCCGACCTGCTGCCGCCCGGCGTGCTCAACGTGGTCAACGGTTTCGGGGTCGAGGCCGGCAAGCCGCTCGCCTCGTCCAGCCGGATCCGCAAGATCGCGTTCACCGGCGAGACCACCACCGGCCGGTTGATCATGCAGTACGCCAGCCAGAACCTGATCCCGGTCACCCTGGAGCTGGGCGGCAAGAGCCCGAACATCTTCTTCGGTGACGTCACCCAGTCCGAGGACGCCTTCTACGACAAGGCCCTCGAGGGTTTCGCGATGTTCGCCCTCAACCAGGGCGAGGTCTGCACCTGTCCGAGCCGGGCGCTGATCCAGAACTCGATCATCGACGCGTTCCTGCCCGCCGCGACCGAGCGGGTGAAGAAGATCCAGCAGGGCAACCCGCTGGACACCGACACGATGATGGGTGCGCAGGCCAGCAACGACCAGCTGGAGAAGATCCTCTCCTACATCCAGATCGGGGCCGAAGAGGGAGCCCGGATCATCACCGGCGGCGAGCGTGTCGATCTCGGTGGCGACCTGTCCGGTGGGTACTACGTGGCGCCGACGATCTTCCAGGGTCACAACAAGATGCGCATCTTCCAGGAGGAGATCTTCGGCCCGGTCGTCGCCGTCACCGGCTTCGACGAGTACGACGACGCGATCGAGATCGCCAACGACACCCTGTACGGGCTGGGCGCCGGCGTGTGGTCGCGCGACGTCAACACCGCCTACCGGGCCGGGCGCGACATCCAGGCCGGACGGGTGTGGACGAACTGCTACCACGCCTACCCCGCGCACGCGGCGTTCGGCGGCTACAAGGGCTCCGGCATCGGCCGCGAGAACCACGCCATGATGCTCGACCACTACCAGCAGACGAAGAACCTGCTCGTGTCCTACTCCCCCGACGCGCTCGGGTTCTTCTGATGAAGTCTCTCGCTGCGTCAGCAGCGACGAGGCGGACGGCGACGTGAACGCCAGGCGCGTCGACGTCTCGGCGGAGGCGGCGGACATGATCCGCCGCCTCCGGGCCGAGCACGGACCGGTGATGTTCCACCAGTCCGGCGGCTGCTGCGACGGATCGTCCCCGATGTGCTACCCGAAGGGCGACTTCCTCACCGGCGACGCGGACGCCTTCCTGGGCACCATCGACGTACGGGCGCCCGACAGCGCCGGTCAGCCGGCGGAGGACGACCTGGTCGAGGTGTGGATGAGCGCGTCCCAGTTCGCGTACTGGCGGCACACCCACCTGACCATCGACATCGTGCCCGGACGGGGTGCGGGGTTCTCGCTGGAGGGTCCGACGGGTTTCCGCTTCCTGATCCGGTCCCGGCTGTTCACCGACGACGAGTACGCCGAGCTGGGCGAGACCCGACCGAGTGTCGGCGCACGTCCGCCGGTCGCGCTGCAGGCGCCTTAGCCGACCTGCTGGAACTCGTTGACCAGCAGCCCCATCCGCTCACCCATCTCGACCTGGGTGAGCAGGATGCCGGCAGCGCCGTCCGGGTCCACGAAGAAGTTGGTGCCCAGACCTCCGGACCACCCGTACCGACCCGCGTGCGGCCCGGTGAGCTGGATCCCGACCCCGAAGCCCCAGCCGGTGCTCTCCCAGAACCCGGGGAAGAAGCTGTCCGAGGTCTTGGCCGCGCTGGGCACCTGATCGGTGGTCATCGCGCCCAGATGCTCGGCCGACAGCAGCCGGACACCGTCGACCACCCCACCACCGGTGAGCAACCGCAGGAAGCGAAGGAAGTCCGCCGCGGTCGACACCGGCTCGGCATGACTGAGGTCGTACGGTGCCGGGGCGGCGTAGAAGCCTCCGGCAGCCGGTTCCGTCTGCACCAGGCCCCCCTCCTGGAACCGGTACGCCGCCGGCAGCCGATCGAGCTTCTCGGTCGGCACCGAGTACACGGTGTCGCTCATCCCCAGCGGAGCGAACAGGTCCTCGGCCAGGTGCTCACCGGCCGGTTTGCCGGACACCCGGGAGATCAGCACCCCGAGGATGCCGAAGGAGTGGTGGTAGCGCCAGCCCTCCCCCGGCTGGAAGGCCAGCGGCAGCGTGCCCAGTCGACCCAGCCACTCGTCCGCCCCGAGAGCGACCGGATCCGCCCCGGCCTCGGTCTGGTTCGCGGTCATGGCGCGCTGCAGGGGCGAGTCGGTCAGGATCATCCCGTAGCCCGAGGTGCAGGTCAGCAGGTGGCGCAGGGTGATCGCCCGGTCAGCCGGAACTGTGTCGTCGAGCTCGGCCTCGGGTGAGGTCAGCACCTCAGGGTCGGCCAGCTCGGGCAGCCACTCCACCAGACTGTCGTCGAGCGCGAGCCTGCCAGCCTCCACCAGGCGCAGAGCGGCCACGGCGATGACCGCCTTGGCCATCGACGTGATCCGCATGAGCGCGTCGGTTCGCATCGCCGGCCCGTCGAGCGAGGTGGTGCCGACGGCCACCACCTCCGGATCACCGGCCGGCGGGGCGAGCACGGCCACCGCACCGGGGATGGTGCCTGCCTCGAGGTGGCGGACGAGCAGGTTCTCCAGGGCTGTGCTCACCAGAGCGACTGTGCCACAGGCCGCCGTCCCGAGGGGGCTACTTCGCGTTCGTGGCCAGCACCTTCAGCCGGGCCGGCGTGTTGGAGAAGCGGTTCTGGTCGATCAGCTTCGACGAGTACTGCCAGAACGTGTAGTACGGCCAGCCGCCGGGCAGCTTGCCCGCCCCCGTGGTCGGGGTCCAGCGCGCTGCCCACAGGGGGTTGGTGGTGCTGAACTTGGTCGTGTTGCCGGTGCACTTGGTCCACCAGTCGGCGGTCGTGTAGATCACGGCGTCCCGGGTCGTCAGCTTCTTGTAGGTGACCAGGAAGTCCTTGATCCAGGCGACCATCTTCTTCTTGGAGAGGCCGTAGCACATGTTGCCGCCGTACGGGTTGTACTCGATGTCGAGCACTCCGGGCAGGGTCTTGCCGTCCTTGCTCCACCCGCCGCCGTACCTCACGAAGTAGGTGGCCTGCTTCTTGCCGCTCTTGCCGCTCGGGTTGGCGAAGTGGTACGCGCCCGCGAACATGCCGGCGGTCTTGGCACCGCCGTACTGCGATCCGAAGTAGGGGTTGCGGTAGCTGCTCCCCTCGGTCGCCTTCACGTAGACGAAGCTGCGCTTGACCTTGGTGAAGCTCACCCAGTCGACGATGCCCTGATAGCTGGACACGTCGATCCCGAGCACGCCGGTCATCGGCACCAGCTTGCCGGCCCTGGTGACCTTGGCCAGCGCCCCGACCCGATCCGACGTCGCGACCCGATCCGACGTCACCCGCTCGACACCGTCCCGCCACCCCATGGCGGCGTTGCCCCGCTGCACGCCGGCCTTGGCCGCCTTGGTGTTCGGGGCCTTCGGATCCGGCAACGGGCTCGCGAGCGCGAGGGTCGGAGCCAGCAGCCCACCGGCCAGGGCGACCGCTCCGACGGCGACCACGACACGCAGACCTGGATGTCGGGTGGAGGTCGAGCGTGAGGGTGTCGTCGACGACATGAGCACTCCAGGGCCAGGGGAAGACGGGGCGGGCTCAGCGTAAGCAAACCTCAAGCGTCACGTCAGCCCCAGGAGCTGTTATTTGTCACTTGAGTCACATGAGTCTCAGGGTCAACATGAGAGTGAGCGGGTGCCGCCCGATGACTTCCCAGCTCCTGACGGGTCGACAAGCCATGACCGGTGTTCAGGACCGCGGCGCGGTGTTCGATGAGGTGACGATCGGTCGGCCCGCCACCGGTGCTCTGCTGGACGCTGGCTACGCGACGCTCGCTGAGCTGCCCGACGACCTCGACCTGCTGCTGAAGCTGCACGGGGTCGGCCCGAGCGCTGTGGCGAAGTTGAGGGTGGCGCGATCAACCGGGGGCAAACCGAACGGAAGCGCCAGTACGCCGACCACCGTCGACGCCTACATCGCTGGGTTTCCTCCCGAGGTGGCCGAGCGTCTGCGGAAGCTCCGAGAGATCATCACCGAGCAGTTCGAGGGTGGGCAGGAGACGATCCGCTACGGCATGCCGGCGGTCATGATGGGCACGCGGTACGGGTTGCACTACGCCGGCTGGAAGAAGCACGTAGCCCTCTATCCTGTCCCGGTCCTCGCTGAGCCGCTGGAGACCGCCGTCGCGCCGTACCGATCCGGCAAGGACTCGGTGACGTTCCGGCACAACCAGGAGCTCCCTTACGACCTGGTCGAGCGCATCTGCGTCGCGATCGCCGAGGGCGGTAGGGCGTCACCCGCGGCCGGGCGCGCGGGACGACCGCGGTAGCGTGAAAAGCACCTCGGCGGCGGGCGGGGAGCATCCAGCACCGACCAGGAGGACACGTGTCCGCATCGACGACGCCCGATCCCGCACCCGATGACGCGCAGGGCGAGACCATCTCGAACGACGAGTACGGCAGCCTCACCGTCGAGGACGATCCCGACGGCACCGTCGACGGCGCTGAGCTCGCCGGCACCGCCGACGAGTCTGACCACGATCTGCCGGACTCCGGGACGCAACCGAACGCGAGCTGAGACCTAGACCATCATCGGCCGGGCGGTCGGCGGGATCGGGCGGGGCAGCTTGGTGGAGCCGGACAGGTACTCGTCCACTCCTGCGGCACAGGCCCGTCCCTCGGCGATCGCCCAGACGATCAGCGATTGACCCCGTCCCGCGTCACCGCAGACGAACACGCCGTCGACGGTGCTCGCGTAGCTGTCGTCCCGGACGATGTTGCCCCGCTGGTCGAGCTCGACCCCGAGCTGACCGACCACTGTGTCCCGCTCCGGTCCGACGAAGCCCATGGCCAGCAGCACCAGCTCGGCATCCAGCTCCTGCTCGGTGCCCTCGATGGCGACCAGCTTGCCGTTCTCGAAGACCACCTCCGACAACCGCAGCTTGGCCACCTGACCGTTCTCGTCCCCGACGAACTCGCTGGTGGAGACGGAGTACACCCGCTCCCCCGCCTCCTCGTGCGCCGAGGAGACCCGGTATGTCATCGGGTAGGTCGGCCAGGGTTGGTGGGCGGGTCGCTCCTCGGGTGGCGTGGGCAGGATCTCCAGCTGGGTGACCGACTTCGCGCCCTGCCGGATCGACGTGCCGAGGCAGTCCGCACCGGTGTCACCGCCGCCGATGATGACCACGTTCTTGCCCTCGGCCGTGACCTGGTCCTCCACCGGCACGCCACGGGCGACCCGGTTGGCCTGGGGCAGGAACTCCATCGCCTGCAGGATCCCGCCCAGCTCCCGACCCGGCACCGGCAGGTCCCGCGGGACGGTCGACCCGGTGGCCAGCACCACGGCGTCGTACCGCTGCTTGAGCTGCGGTCCGGTGACCGACTTGCCGACCTCGACGCTGCAGCGGAAGTTGGTGCCCTCGTCCTTCATCTGCCGGATCCGGCGGTCGAGGACCGCCTTCTCCATCTTGAACTCGGGGATGCCGAACCGCATCAGACCGCCCGGCTCCTCGGCCCGCTCGAACACGGCCACTGTGTGACCGGCCCGGGTCAGCTGCTGGGCGGCGGCCAACCCGGCCGGTCCCGAGCCGACCACGGCGACCGTCTTGCCGGTGTGCCACTCCGGCGGCTGCGGCTTCACCCGACGCTCGTCCCAGGCCTTGTCGATGATCGCGACCTCGACGTTCTTGATGGTCACCGCGTCCCGGTTGATGCCCACCACGCAGGCCGTCTCGCACGGGGCGGGACACAGCCGACCGGTGAACTCGGGGAAGTTGTTGGTCGCGTGCAGCCGCTCCAGCGCCTCGTCCCAGTCGCTGCGCCAGACCAGGTCGTTCCACTCGGGGATCAGGTTCCCCAACGGGCAGCCGGTGTGGCAGAACGGGATGCCGCAGTCCATGCAGCGACCGGCCTGCTCGGAGATGATCGGCAGCAGCGCCCGCCCCGGCGTGCCGGGGTAGACCTCTTTCCAGTCGTGCACCCGCTCCTGCACCGGTCGCCGGTCGGCGACCTGGCGGGGGGTCGTCATGAAGCCCTTGGGGTCAGCCATGAGCGGCCTCCATCATGCGCGTGGTGGTGGTGGCCTCGTCCAGGCCCTCCGACTCGGCCAGAGCCTTGGCCTCGAGCACCCGGGCGTAGTCGCGCGGCAGCACCTTGGTGAACCGGGCGGCGGACTCCTCCCAGTCGGCGAGCAGACGCTGCGCCACCGGCGACTCCGTCTCCTCCGCGTGCCGGGTGACCAGGTGGCGGATGGTCGTCAGGTCCGCCGCGGACGGGGTGTGGGCGTCGACCAGGTCGGTGTTGAGCCGGCCCTCGTCGAGATCCAGGAAGTACGCCACCCCGCCGGACATGCCGGCCGCGATGTTGCGCCCGGTCGGCCCGAGCACGAGCGCGACTCCCCCGGTCATGTACTCGCAGCCGTGGTCGCCCAGACCCTCGACGACCGCGGTGGCCCCGGAGTTGCGGACGCAGAACCGCTCACCGACCTGACCGCGGAGGAAGATCTCACCCGAGGTCGCCCCGTAGCCGATCACGTTCCCGGCGATGATGTTGTCCTCGGCGGTGAACACCGCGGCCCGGTCCGGGCGGACAACGATCCGGCCGCCCGAGAGACCCTTGGCCAGGTAGTCGTTGCTGTCACCCTCCAGCCGGAGGGTGATCCCGGCCGGCAGGAAGGCTCCGAAGCTCTGTCCCGCCGACCCGATCATGGTGATGTCGATCGTGCCGTCGGGCAGGCCCTTGCCGCGGGTCGCCTTGGTGACCTCGTGACCGAGGATGGTGCCGACCGTACGGTTCACGTTCCGCACCGCCAGCGAGGCCCGGACGGGCTCGCCGGAGGTCAGCGCGGGCTGGCAGATGGCGATCAGCTCCTGGTCCAGGGCGAGCTCCAGACCGTGGTCCTGACCGGTGATGTTGAACCGGGACGCCCCCTCGGCCAGCTCCGGGGTGTAGAGCACCGGAGCCAGATCGAGGCCGTGCGCCTTCCAGTGCTTCTCGGCCGCCACGGTGTTCAGCACCTCGGCGTGACCGATGGCCTCGGCCATCGAACGGAAGCCCAGCTCGGCCAGGTACTCGCGCACCTCCTGGGCGATGAACTCGAAGAAGTTGACCACGAACTCGGGCTTGCCCGAGAACTTCGCCCGCAGCTCCTGGTTCTGGGTGGCGACCCCGACCGGGCAGGTGTCCAGATGGCAGACCCGCATCATGATGCAGCCGCTGACCACCAGTGGCGCGGTGGCGAAGCCGTACTCCTCCGCGCCCAGCAGGGCGCCGATGACGACGTCCCGACCGGTCTTGAGCTGACCGTCGACCTGCACCACGATCCGGTCCCGCAGACCGTTCAGCAGCAGGGTCTGCTGGGTCTCGGCCAGGCCGAGCTCCCAGGGGCCGCCCGCGTGCTTGAGTGAGGTGAGCGGGGCCGCCCCGGTGCCACCGTCGTGACCGGAGATCAGCACCACGTCGGCCTTGGCCTTGGACACGCCGGCCGCGACCGTGCCGACCCCGACCTCGGCCACCAGCTTGACGTGCACCCGAGCCGACGGGTTGGCGCACTTCAGGTCGTGGATCAGCTGCTTCAGATCCTCGATCGAGTAGATGTCGTGGTGCGGGGGCGGCGAGATCAGACCGACGCCGGGCGTCGAGTGCCGGGTCCTGGCCACCCACGGGTACACCTTCTGGCCGGGCAGCTGACCGCCCTCACCGGGCTTGGCGCCCTGCGCCATCTTGATCTGGATGTCGTCGGCGTTGGTCAGGTAGTCACTCGTCACCCCGAACCGGCCGGAAGCCACCTGCTTGATCGCGCTGCGGCGCTCCGGGTCGTACAGCCGGTCCGCGTCCTCGCCGCCCTCACCGGTGTTGGACTTGCCGCCGAGGCGGTTCATGGCGATGGCCAGCGTCTGGTGCGCCTCCAGGCTGATCGAGCCGTACGACATCGCACCGGTGGAGAACCGCTTGACGATCTCGCTGACCGGCTCGACCTCCTCGATCGGCACCGGTTCGCGATCGGAGGCGAACTTCAGCAGCCCGCGCAGCGTCATCAGCCGCTCCGACTGGGTGTCGATGTGCTGGGTGTACTGCTTGAAGATGTCGTAGCGACCGGACCGGGTCGAGTGCTGCAGGCGGAACACGGTCTCGGGGTCGAACAGGTGCGGCTCACCCTCGCGACGCCACTGGTACTCGCCGCCGACCGGCAGCAGCCGGTGGGCCAGCGGGATGCCGTCGGACGGGTACGCCCGCAGGTGCCGGAGCTTGATCTCCTCGGCCAGCTCCTCCAGCCCCATGCCGCCGAGCTTGGAGGTGGTGCCGGTGAAGTACCGGTCCACCAGCGGCTTGGACAGGCCGAGCGCCTCGAAGATCTGCGCCCCGGTGTAGGAGGCGACGGTGGAGATGCCCATCTTGGACATCACCTTCAGCACGCCCTTGCCGAGCGCCTTGACGACGTTGGTGACGGCCTTCTCCGGCTCGACGGAGGTGTAGACGCCGTTGCGGGCCAGGTCCTCGACCGACTCGATCGCCAGGTACGGGTTCACCCCGGCTGCGCCGTAGCCGATCAGCAACGCGACGTGGTGGACCTCGCGCACGTCGCCGGCCTCGACCACCAGCCCGACCTGGGTCCGGCTCTTCTGCCGGACCAGGTGATGGTGCACCGCAGCGGTCAGCAGCAGCGACGGGATCGGGGCCAGCTCGGCGTTGGAGTGCCGGTCCGACAGCACGATGATCCGGGCGCCGCCGTCGATCGCCGCCGACACCTCGGCGCAGATCTGGTCGAGCTTGGCCTCCAGCGCCTCCGCGCCGCCGCTGACCTCGTACAGGCCGCGGGCCACGTAGGTGGCGTAGCCGGGCAGGTCACCGAGCCGGTTGATCTTGACGATCTTGGCCAAAGCGTCGTTGTCCAGCACCGGGAACGGCAGCACCAGCCGCCGACAGGAGGCGGGGCCGGGCGCCAGCAGGTTCTGCTCCGGACCGATGGTGTTGTAGAGCGAGGTGACGAGCTCCTCGCGGATCGCGTCCAGCGGCGGGTTGGTCACCTGGGCGAACAGCTGGGAGAAGTAGTCGAACAGCAGCCGCGGCTTGGCGCTGAGCGCCGCGATGGGGGTGTCCGTGCCCATCGAGCCGATCGGCTCCGCCCCGGCGCTGGCCATCGGGGCGAGGATGAGCCGCAGCTCCTCCTCGGTGTAGCCGAACACCTGCTGACGCCGGGTCACCGAGGCGTGGGTGTGCACGACGTGCTCCCGCTCGGGCAGCTCGGTGAGCAGGATCCGACCGGCGCTCAGCCACTCCCCGTACGGGGCCTCGCGGGCGAGCTGGTCCTTGATCTCGTCGTTGGAGATGAGCCGGTGCTCGGCCAGGTCGGCCAGGAACATCCGGCCCGGCTGCAGCCGACCCTTCTCGACCACCTTCTCGGCGGGGATGTCCAGCACCCCGGCCTCGGAGGCGAGCACCACCAGTCCGTCGTCGGTGACCCAGTAGCGTCCGGGCCGCAGACCGTTGCGGTCCAGCACGGCCCCGATCTGGGTGCCGTCGGTGAACACGACCCCGGCCGGGCCGTCCCACGGCTCCATCAGGCAGGAGTGGAAGGCGTAGAAGTCCTTGCGCCTCCGGTCCATCTGACTGTTGTTCTCCCAGGCCTCCGGGATCATCATCAGCATCGCGTGCGGCAGCGATCGGCCGCCCAGGTGCAGCAGCTCCACCACCTCGTCGAAGGAGGCGGAGTCCGAGGCGTCCTCGGTGCAGATCGGGAAGAGCCGGTCCAGGTCGCCGGGCAGCGCCTTGCTGGCCAGCAGCGCCTCGCGGGCCCGCATCCAGTTGCGGTTGCCCTTGGCGGTGTTGATCTCGCCGTTGTGAGCGATCATCCGGAACGGGTGGGCGAGCTCCCAGGCCGGGAACGTGTTGGTGGAGAACCGCGAGTGCACGACGGCCAGCGCGCTGGCCATCCGCTCGTCCAGCAGCTCACCGAACACCAGGTCGAGCTGCTCGGTGGTGAGCATCCCCTTGTAGACCAGCGTGCGGGCCGACAGGGAGGAGAAGTAGACCCCGACCTCGTGCTGAGCGCGACGCCGCAGCGCGTAGGTCAGCCGGTCCAGCGCGATCCCACTGGCCGCGTGGTCATCGGAGGCCACGAACAGCTGCTCGAACCGCGGCTTGTTGGACCGGGTGAGCTCACTCAGGGAGCTGTCGTCGGTGGGCACCACGCGCCAGCCGAGCACGTCCAGGGACTCCTCGGCAGCGATCGCCTCGATCCTGGTCCGGGCCGTGTCCGCAGCCTCGGCGTCCTGAGGCAGGAAGGCGTTGCCGACCGCGTACGCGCCGGGCTCGGGCAGCGCGAAGCCGGCCTCTGCGCGCAGGAACGCGTCCGGGACCTGGATCAAGATGCCGGCACCGTCACCGGTGCGCGGATCGGAGCCGGTGGCTCCGCGGTGGTCGAGGTTCCGGAGGGCCTCCAGGCCCTGGGTCACGATGGTGTGGCTCGGCACGCCACTGAGGGTCGCGACGAAGGCCACGCCGCAGGCGTCATGCTCGAAGGTCGGGTCGTAGAGGCCGTGATCGGCGGCGTCGCGCCGAGCCTGTGAGGACACGCTCTGGGGAAGCTGGCGCATGCCAGGAGCGACTGTCATTCAAGACTCCCGTCGTCGAAGCCAGTGGTGGAGGACGTGGTCTGCGGGAGTCCCAGGTCTCCGCCACGGGGGGTGGTGGCAGATCGGCATCGGCGCGCCAGGCTCCGGGACAGCACTGGCCCGCTGGCGATGGCACAAGATAACGCACGGCAACGCGGGCGACGGATCTCCGCCGCTGGACCGTCGCCGTTTGCTTCGTCGGAACCGGGTGTGTTCCGCGGCTCAGCCTACTGCCCGGGTACGGATGGTTTGACCACCTACTAATCGGTGGAACGGGCCTGCTCCGCAGGTCGAACAGACTGTCGGACGCCTCCTCTACCGTGCTGCCGCATGAGCACAGATGACCCGGCAGCACCCGTCCACCACACCATCGACTACATCGAGATCGGCGTCGACGACGTCGCGTCCGCCAAGGCGTTCTACGCCTCCGCCTTCGACTGGCAGTTCACCGACTACGGACCGGGGTACGCCGGGATCCGGCGGCCCGACCGGGCCGGCGAGCAGGGCGGGCTGAGCGGGGAAGGGGCTCGCCCGCGCGGCGGTCCGCTGGTGCTGCTGTGGTCGGCCGACCTGGACGCCACCGCCGAGGCGGTCGTCGCCGCGGGTGGCCAGATCGCGCAGGAGACGTACGCGTTCCCGGGCGGGCGACGCTTCCACTTCCTCGACCCGGCGGGCAACGAGCTGGGCGTCTGGGGAGCCTGACACCGGTCAGTAGCGGCTGGTCAGTCCCCCGTCGACCACCAGCACCTGGCCGGTCACGTAGGAGGATCCCGGTCCGGCCAGGAAGGTGACGGCACCGGCGATCTCGGCCGGTTGCCCGAACCGGCCCAGCAGCGTGCGCTCGGCCACCCACCGCTGCCACTCGTCGGTGGCGAACAGGGGCGCGTTGACGGCGGTGAGGAACGTGCCCGGGGCGACCGCGTTGACCCGGATGCCGTGTTGCCCCAGATCCGCGGCCATGGCCCGGGTCAGTCCCTCCAGCCCGGCCTTCGCGGCCGCGTACGCCACGTCGCCGCGATGACCGAGGGTGCCGCCGACCACCGAGCTCACGTTGACGATGGCGCCGTCGGACACCTGGTCGGCAATCATCCGGGCGGCGACCAAGCGGCTCAGGGCGTAGGCCGCGGTCAGGTCGATCTCGACCAGCCGCCGGAAGTCGGCCACCGACAGGTCGAGGGTGCCGCGTCGGTCGCGCTGACCCACGTTGTTGACCAGGACGTCGATCCGGCCGTGCAACGCCAGCACCTCATCCGAGACGACCGCCACGTCGAAGATCGCCGGGGCGGCCTTCAGACCCTCGGCCAGCAGCCCGTCGACGGCCGCGGCGGTGCGCTCGGGGTCCCGGCCGTTGACCAGCACCCGCGCACCCTCTCGGGCCAGACCGCGACACATCTCCAGCCCGAGTCCGGCGTTGCCGCCGGTGACCAGCGCGGTCCGGCCCACCAGCGTCACGGCGACTTCTCGGGTTCGCTCTCCGCGACCTCGTCGACCTCGGCGCTGTCGGCGCTGTCGGACTCCGCGGGTGACACATCCACCGCGGAGTCGGGCACGGGATCGATCGGACCGGGACCCTCGACCACGGTCTCGCGCCCCGGCCGGTTCCTGATCAGCCAGATCAGCCAGAGCAGCGCGACCACGAAGACGATCAGCGACGTGTAGTTGTTGAGCCGGAAGCCGCCGATCTCGTTCACGGTGTCGATCCGCAGTGCCTCGATCCAGAACCGGCCGGCCGTGTAGAGCACCACGTACAGGGCGAACACCTTCCCGTGGCCCAGCTTCCACTTGCGGTCGGCCCAGACCAGCACCCCGGCGACCCCGAGGTTCCAGACCAGCTCGTACAGGAAGGTGGGGTGGAAGGTGGCGAAGTCCTCGTACCCGTTCGGTCGGTGCCGCTCGTCGATCTCCAGTCCCCACGGCAGGGCGGTCGGGCGACCGAACAGCTCCTGGTTGAACCAGTTGCCCAGTCGGCCGATGGCCTGAGCCACGGCCAGACCGGGGGCGACGGCATCCAGCAGCGCGGGGAAGCGGACCTGCCGGCGGCGAGCGACGAGGTAGCCACCGGCCACCCCGGCGGCCACCGCACCCCAGATGCCGAGGCCGCCGTTCCAGATCTTCAGCGCGTCGAGCGGATCTCGACCGGGCCCGAAGTACAGCTGGTAGTCGGTGATCACGTGGTAGAGCCGGGCCCCGACGATGCCGCAGGGGATGGCCACCGCGACCACCAGCTCGATGGTGTCCTGGCTGCCGCCGCGGGCCCGCCAGCGGCGGCCGGCGATGATCATGCCGACGACGATGCCGACGATGATGCACAGCGCGTACGCGCGGAGCGGGAAGCCGAACACCTCCCACACCCCGCTGGCCGGGCTCGGGATGAACAGCGGCGTCACCGCGTTCAGCGGGCTGGGGACGAAGGCCGTCAGGGCACTCGGGCTGCTCACTTCTGGGCCGCCTCCTCGATCATGGTCTTGAGGCTGTCGGGGGTCAGGGTGGGGATGTCGATCTGTCGTCCGCCGAGGAACATCGTCGGGGTGCCGGTGACTCCGGCCGCCGCCGCGGCGGCGTCGATCGAGTCCGTCCACGCGGCGTGGCGCCGTTGCGCCACGCAGGTCGAGAAGTCAGCCGGCACGGTGCCGTTGGCGCGCGCGGCCAGCTGGTCCAGCTGGGAGTCGCTCCAGTCCAGGTTCTGGTTGGCGAACAGCCCGGTGTAGAAGGCGGCGCCGAAGCCCGACTCGGCCGCGCACGCGAACCCGTTCGCGGCGGTCGCCGACCCGGCGTCGATGAAGGACATCGGGAAGATCCGCAGCCTGATCGACCCGGCCGCCTGTGCGTCCGCCAGGACCTGGCCGTACTCCTCCTCGAAGTCCGCACAGTGTGGGCAGTGGAAGTCCTCGTAGAGGTCGACCGCCAGCGGAGCGTCCGCGCCCCACGAGATGGGCTGGCCGTCGGTGATGGTCACCGGGACGGTCGGCCCCGGGTTGACCGTGCCGGCGTCGGGTGCTCGGTTCGTCCGCCAGGACTGGTAGCCGATCCCGGCCCCGATCAGCACCAGCACGACCGCGAGCACGCCTCCCGCCAGCAGTCGACGGTCGCGCCGACGCTGCGCCGCCTGCTGCTCGGCGAGGGACTGCTGCTGAGCGCTCTGCCGGTCGCGCCTCGACTGACTCACCGCGCCGCCTCCCGCTGCCGCGCACCGCTGCCGGCCAGATCCGGGTGGTCCAGGGCGAACCGACTGCGTGGCTGCCAGACCAGCCAGCAGCAGAGCGCCAGCAGTCCGAGGTCCCGGATGATCTCGCCGGCGTACGCGGTCTGGCCCGGCGCCACCTGACCGCCGCCGCCGAAGCAGCCGCAGTCGATGCTCAGGCCGCGGGCGGCGGCGGAGATCACGGCGAGGATGAAGGCGACCAGCAACAGTCCCGCCACGGCGGCTGCGGTCCGGGTGAACAGCCCGGCCACCAGCAGCAGACCGAGGGCGAGCTCGAGGAACGGCAGTCCCCAGCCGATCGGTCGCTCCAGCCAGGTCGGCACCAGCTCGTACGCCCGGACGGCCGCCACCGAGGACTGCGGGTCGATCACCTTCAGCGCGCCGGCGACGAGCAGCACGCCACCCAGCAGGAGTCGCGCCGCTGTGGAGATCCACGGGGCCAGGTCGGCGAACCGGCGAACCTGTGCCCTAGGCGCGATCATCGTCGGCACGGACCCCGGACGCGAGGTCGTCGACCACGGTCCGCAGCCCGGTCAGGTCATCCGGCGTACCGGCGTCCTCGGCGGCCAGCAGCGTGGCCACCAACGCCGAGCCGACGATCACGGCGTCGGCGAAGCTGGTGACCTCGCGGGCCTGGGCGCCGTTCGAGACCCCCAGGCCGACGCCGACCAGGGCCGCCGGATCCGCGTGTCGGATCCGCTCGACCAGCGCAGGTGCCGCCGACGACGTCTGCGATCGGGCACCGGTCACACCCATCACGGCGGTCGCGTACACCCAGCCGCGGCAGGCCGCGACCGTGCGCGCGATCCTCTCGTCGGTGGAGGACGGGGAGACCAGGAAGATGCGGTCGAGCCCGTGGGCGTCCGAGGCGGCGATCCAGGCGTCCGCCTCGTCGGGGGTCAGGTCGGGGGTGATCGCCCCGGATCCCCCGGCGGCGGCCAGATCGCGGGCGAACGCGTCCGGTCCGTACTTCTCGATCAGGTTCCAGTACGTCATCACCACGGCCTGGGTGCCGGTCTCCGCGACCGCCTCGACGGCGGCGAAGGCGTCGCGGGTCCGCACGCCGCGGGCCAGCGCCCTGGTCCCGGCGCGCTGGATGGTGACACCGTCCATCATCGGGTCGCTGTAGGGCATCCCGATCTCGACCAGGTCGACCCCGGGCCGGTCATCGGTGCCGCAGAGCGCCTTGACGGCCTGCAGGGAGGTGGCCACGTCGGGGTAGCCCACGTGCAGGAAGCCGACGAGCGCGCCACGGCCGGCGGTCTTGATGTCGGCCAGCAGGCGTCCCGAGTGGCCCGGATCGAAGCTCGCTGCGGCCGTGCGGGTCGGGCCCGTCGTCGTGGCCGCGGAGCCGGTCAGCTGGCTCACGCGGTCTGACCCGCGGTGCTCGCCGTGCCGGAGGTGTCGATGTCGAACCACTTCACCGCGGTGTCGACGTCCTTGTCTCCTCGCCCGGACAGGTTGACCAGGATCAGCGGTGGTGTGCCGTCGGGCCGCAGTGGCAGTCGCCGACCGAGCTTGAGCGCGCCCGCGAGCGCGTGGGCGGACTCGATGGCCGGCAGGATGCCCTCGGTCCGGGTCAGCAGGGCCAGTGACTCCATCGCCTCGGCGTCGGTGACGGCCTCGTAGTGACCACGGCCGGTCGCGGCGAGCCAGGAGTGCTCGGGTCCGACACCCGGGTAGTCGAGTCCGGCCGAGATGGAGTGCGACTCCCGGGTCTGGCCGTCCTCGTCCTGCAGTACGTAGGTCCGCATGCCGTGCAGCACCCCGACCGAGCCGGCCGAGATGGTGGCGGCGTGCTTGCCCGTCTCCACCCCGTCGCCGCCGGCCTCGAAGCCGTACAGGGCGACCTCGGCGTCGGGGATGAAGTCGGCGAAGATGCCGAGCGCGTTCGAGCCACCGCCGACGCAGGCCGCGACGACGTCGGGCAGCCGGCCGTAGCGGCTGAGCAGCTGGGCGCGGGCCTCGGTGCTGATGATCCGCTGGAACTCACGGACCAGCATCGGGAACGGGTGCGGTCCGGCGACCGTGCCGATCAGGTAGTGGGTGTGGTCGACCGACGACACCCAGTCCCGCATCGCGTCGTTCATCGCGTCCTTGAGGGTCTGCGACCCCGACTCGACCGCGATCACCTCGGCGCCCAGCAGCCGCATCCGGGCCACGTTCAGCGCCTGGCGCTCGGTGTCGACCCGACCCATGTAGACGGTGCACTCCAACCCGAACAGGGCGGCGGCGGTGGCGGTGGCCACGCCGTGCTGCCCGGCCCCGGTCTCCGCGATCACCCGGGTCTTGCCCATCCGCTTGGTCAGCAGCGCCTGCCCGAGCACGTTGTTGATCTTGTGCGAGCCGGTGTGGTTCAGGTCCTCGCGCTTCAGCACGATCGTCGGGGCCACCCCCGACTCACCGATCCCGTGGGCGGCGAACCGCGGCACCTCGGTGACGGGGCTCGGCCGGCCGGTGTAGTCGGCCAGCAGCGCGTTCAGCTCGGTGGCGAAGGTCGGATCGGCCTGGGCGGACCGGAACTCCTCCTCCAGCTGCTGGAGCGCGGCGTACAGCGCCTCCGGGACGAACTTGCCGCCGAACTGGTCGAAGTGACCGGTCGCGTCGGGAAGGATCTGGGTGACCACGAGTCAAATTCCTATCGTTGCCGTACGCCGCCGTGCGTTGCAGGCGCACAGGCAAACGTACGCGATCCGCGGAGGGTCGAGGCCGACGTCTGGGATCAGGACTTGTGCAGAGCGGGATGCGCCCCGGCCGCGACCAGGTCGGCCACACCTGCGCGGGGGTCGCGGCCGGTGACCAGCGCCTCCCCCACCAGCACCACGTCGGCGCCGTTGCGCGCCAGCTCGATCACGTCGTGTGGTCCCTTGACACCGGACTCGGCGATCCGGACGATCCCGTCCGGGATCAGCGGGGCGAGCCGCGCGAAGGTCTGCGGATCCACCTCCAGGGTCTGCAGACTGCGCGCGTTGATGCCGATCACCTGGGCCCCGGCGTCCACCGCCCGGCGGACCTCGTCGGCGGTGTGGGCCTCCACCAGGGGGGTCAGACCGATGGAGCGGGCCCGCTCGATCAGCGAGGTCAGCTCCTGGTCGGTCAGCGCGGCCACGATCAGCAGCGCGAGATCGGCACCGGCGGCGCGCGCCTCGAACAGCTGGTAGGAGGTGACGATGAAGTCCTTGCGCAGGACCGGGACAGAGACGGCGAGCCGGACGCGGACCAGGTCGTCCAGGGTGCCGCCGAAGCGTCGCTGCTCGGTCAGCACCGAGATGGCGGCGGCGCCGCCGGCCTCGTACTGGGCCGCGAGCGCCGCGGGATCACTGATCGCGGCCAGCTCTCCCTTGCTCGGGCTGGAGCGCTTGACCTCGGCGATCACCGCCACGCCCCGACCGCGGAACAGCGGCATCGGATCGAGCGCGGGGTCGACGATCTTGACCCGTTCCTTCAGTCGTTCGAGGCTGGTCGTGGCTTGGCGGAGGGCGAGGTCCTCCCGGACCCCAGCGATGATGTCGTCGAGTGCACCCACAGCACGAGCCGCCTAGACGGCGCCCATTCCCATCTTCTGGAGGACCACTGTGGCGATCAGCGCGACGATCAACAGCGCGCCACCGACCCAGAACACCGGCCAGTTGACGAACACCAGGCCGACGGCTCCGACGATGAACCCGACCAGTGCGATCAGGCTGCCGACCCAGGCGGCCACGGTGCGACCGTGGTGCACGTGCTTGTCACCGGGCGCTGGCTTGTAGTCGCTGACCTCGTAGAACTTCGGCGCTGTGTCGGCCATCTGGTCCTCATTCCTGCCGGGGATCGTGGATCCGCTCCATTGTGACGCGTTCCGCCCCGTCGTGCACATCGGGGTCGTGCACGTCGGAGTCGCCGGTCGGGTCCAGACCGGCGTCCAGATCCTTCCAGACCCGGTTCGGATCGTCGTTGAGGTCGGCCGGGGTCGCCCTCGGCGTCACCGATCGCTCGAACCGGTCGGCGCGCTCGGCCCAGCGGGCCGCCCCCACCCACAGCAGCAACGCCCCGATGACGACGAGCAGACCGGCGACGGCGTACACCCACGGCCAGGCCGAGGTGGTGAGGGCGAACTGGTCGGTCAGGCTGACCTGCCGGACCCGGTTGCGGACGGCTTCGGCGTCGGGAGCGGTCTGCAGCGCTCCGGTGGCGATCATCCCGACCCCGGTGGCCGCCAGCACCACCGCGAGCACGCGTCGGCCACGACGCCTGAGCACGAGCACCAGCAGCACCCCGGCCAGGGTGACCGCGGCCAGCGCCTGGCTCAGGCCTCCGGTCGCGTCGGACCCGCTGAAGCTCACCGCCGCACCGGCGCCGGCGGCCCGCCACCAGGGCCGAGCCGCCGCCACGAAACCGAGACCGGAACCCACCAGCAGGACGGCGAGCGTGGCTCCGCGTCCGGTCAGCCGCTCCGATCTCGTCATGTCACCGGCCGGGTCACTGCACCGGCCGGAAGGCCTGGGCCACGGTGATCGCCCGGACGACAGCGGCGGCCTTGTTCTGCGACTCCTGGTCCTCCGTGGGCGGGTGGGAGTCCGCGACGATGCCGCCACCGGCCTGCACGTACGCGACCCCCTCCCGCAGCAGGGCGGTCCGGATGGCGATCGCCGCGTCGGCGTCCCCGGCGAGATCCAGGTAGCCGACGACCCCGCCGTACAGACCGCGGCGGGACACCTCGAGACCGTCGATGATCTCCATCGCGCGCACCTTGGGGGCACCGGACAGGGTGCCGGCCGGGAAGGCGGCCAGCACCGCATCCAGGGCCGTGCGCTCCGGGTCGAGCCGGCCGGTGACGGTCGACTCGAGATGCATGATGTGGCTGTAGCGGCGGACCTCCATGAACTCCACCACCTCGACCGTGCCGGGTCGGCAGACCCGGCCCAGGTCGTTGCGGCCGAGGTCGACCAGCATCACGTGCTCGGCCCGCTCCTTGGGGTCGGCCACCAGCTCCGCCTCGAGGTCGGCGTCCTCGGCCGGTGTCGCACCCCGGGGCTTGGACCCCGCGATGGGGTGGGTGAGCACCACGTCGTCCTTGACGGTCACCAGGGCCTCGGGCGAGGAGCCGACGATGTCGAAGCCGTCGAGTCGCAGCAGGTACATGTACGGGCTCGGGTTGGTCAGCCGCAGCATCCGGTAGACATCCAGCGCGTCGGCGGTGGTGTCGACCTCGAACCGCTGACTGACCACGATCTGGAACGCCTCGCCGGCCTTGATCTCCTCCACGGCGGCCGACACCGCGGCCTGGAACTCCTCGGCGGAGCGCTGCCGGCGGACGGGCAGCTCGGCGACCTCACGGACGGCGACCGGAGCCGGTGGGGTGGGCCTGGCGATGGCCGCGGTCAGCGTCTCGACCCGGGCCACCGCGTCCGCGTACGCCTCGTCGACGCGAGCGTCGCTGTCGTCGAAGTTGATGGCGTTGGCGATCAGCCAGACCTGGTTGTCGTGGTGGTCCAGCACCACCAGGTCGCCCACCACCAGCAGCACCAGCTCGGGGATCTGCAGGTCGTCGGGGTTGCTGTCCGGCAGTCGTTCGATCCGGCGCACGATGTCGTAGCCGAGATAGCCCACCAGACCCGTGGTCAGGGGCGGCAGGTTCGGATCGCGGGGCGTGTGCAGCCGGCGCAGGGTCTCGGCGACGGCCGCGAGCGGGTTGCCGCCGGTCGGCATCCCGGCCGGTACCCGACCGGTCCAGGTCGCCTCCCCGTCGGTCTCGGACAGGGTGGCCACCGCGTTGACGCCGATGAAGGAGTAGCGGGACCACACGCCCTGCTCGGCCGACTCGAGCAGGAAGGTCCCCGGCCGGTTCCCGGCCAGCTTGCGGTAGAGACCGGTGGCTGTCTCGGTGTCCAGCAGCAGCCGCCGGTGCACCGAGATCGCCCGGCGCTCGGGGGCGAGCAGGCGGAAGTCCGCCAACGACGGCTCGATCGCCCCGGTCGGGTGGGTACCCGACGTCGTGGGGCTCATCGGGCGACTCCGACCTTGGCGGGCAGGACGCGGGCGTCGAAGCAGGTGCGGTCGCCGGTGTGGCAGGCCGCGCCCTCCTGGTCGACGGCGACCAGCAGGGTGTCGCCGTCGCAGTCCAGCCGGACCTCCTTGACCCACTGCCGGTGCCCGCTGGTCTCCCCCTTCACCCAGTACTCGTCGCGGCTCCGGGAGAAGTAGGTGGCCCGGCCGGTGGTGAGCGTACGGTGCAGCGCCTCGTCGTCCATCCAGCCGACCATCAACACCTCGTGGGTGTCCCACTGCTGGACCACGGCGGCCACCAGGCCGGCGTTGTCGCGCTTGAGCAGGGCGGCGACGTCGGGGTCGAGCGCTGTGGGTGTGGGGTGGAGATCGGTCACGACGGCCATTGTTCCCGATCAGAGCCGGGACCCCGACTCTGAATCACCCGTCGAGTCTTGTTCGGCGCGATGCTGGCCAAGGACGTGGGGCGGTGCCTACGATCCCCTGGCGATCCGCAGCATCCAGGGTCGAGTCCAGGACGGAGCCGAACCACGATGACGAGCGAACCCTCCCGGCCCGCTGGAGCGCTGTCCCGGCGAGGGTTCCTGACGTCAGCGGCCGGACTGGTCATCGCCGGGATGGCTGTCCCGACCGCCGGCGCCGGTCCCATCGTGGTCCGATCCGCCGCCCGCCTGCCGACCCGCGCTGAGATCGTCGAGGAGTTCGCCGGTCGCCGGCCACGTCAGTTCGGCATGTTCCTGTCCGGCATGGTCAGCCACGGGAAGGAACGGGTGGCTCTCACCTTCGACGCCTGCGGTGGCGCCCGCGGCAGCGGCTACGACAAGAAGATCATCGCCACGCTTACGGAAGCGGAACGTCCCGGCCACGTTGTTCCTGAGCTCCCGGTGGATCGAGGCCCACCCGCACGTCGCCGCGGACCTCGCCGACGATCCCCTCTTCGAGCTCGGCAACCACGGGTGGCGGCACCGGCCCCTCACCGTCGCCGGCCAGACCGCGTACGGCATCGCGGGCACCTCGAGCCCCGGCGAGGCGTACGACGAGATCGTGCGCGGACTTCATGCCGTCGCCGAGCTCACCGGTCGGGCACCGGTCTGGTACCGGCCCGGCACGGCCTGGGCCGACGACATCGGTGTCGCGATCGCCCGCCGACTCGGGCTCCGCGTCATCTCGTTCAGCATCAACGCCGATGAGGGAGCCACCGCGAGCAAGAAGCGGGTCGTGGCCAACCTGAGAAAGGCGCGTCGCACCGACATCACGCTGGGTCATCTCAACCAGCCTCACGGCAAGACCGCCGAAGGCCTGGCCAAGGCGCTTCCCGAGATGATCCGGGCCGGACGCCACTTCGGCACCCTCAGCCGGGTTCTCGCCTGAACGAGTCAATGGGCTCCGAATGGGCCGAGACGTCTAGCATGGCTCCTCGTGACCTTTGCCAAGTCGGAGCGTGCCGCTCTGTGCGACCTCTTCGACGTCCGGGGTCCGGGCGCCCCCACCCTGTGTGAGGGCTGGCTGACCCACGACCTGGCGGCCCACCTGTGGATCCGGGAGACCGATCCGATCGGGGTGTCGGGCATGGTCGCCAAGCCGCTGTCCGGCCTGCTGGACCGGCGGATGGCCGAGGTCAAGCAGCGCTGGGAGTTCAGCGAGCTGGTGATGCGGATCCGCAACGGTCCGGGCCGGTTCTCCGTGTTCGCCCTGCCGGGGGTGGACGAGCCGGCGAACACCACCGAGTTCTTCGTCCACCACGAGGACGTCCGACGGGCCGGTGACGAACCGGAGGCCCCCCGCGTCCTCGACACCGAGACCGAGGACTGGATGTGGCGGCGGCTCAAGCTGCTCAGCCGCGCGCTCTTCCGCCGCGCCCAGGTCGGCGTGGTGCTGGAGCGCGCCGGTACCGCGGACCAGTACGAGCCCGATGCCATCCGCGCCGTGTCCGGCGCCACCATCGTCACCGTGATCGGCAGGCCCAGCGAGCTGATGCTGTTCGCCAACGGTCGGGGCGCCGCCGCCGACGTGCAGCTGGTCGGTGAGCAGGAGGCGCTGGATCTGCTGCACAGTGCCGATCTGAGCATCTGAGCGTCACGCGTCATCAGGCTCACCTGGACCTGCCGCGATCCGTGAGGTAGGAAGGGGCATTCCCTACCCGAGGAGCTCCCCCATGGCTCGACGGACGCTACGGGCATGCGCCAGCGTGCTCGCACTCACCCTCGCCGGCACGTTGCTGGTGGGTTCGTCGCAGCCCGCCGCCGACGCCAGCCCGGCCGCCGACCACCAGGTCACCAGGAAGACCCCCACGGCGTACGGCTGGGGCGGTGCCGTGGCCAGCGTGGATCCAGAGGCGACCGCGGCCGGGCTCCGGGTGCTGCGGGACGGTGGCAACGCGGTCGATGCCGCGGTGGCCACGGCGGCCGCACTGGGCGTGACCGAGCCCTACTCCGCCGGTATCGGTGGGGGAGGCTACTTCGTCTACTACGACGCGAAGACGCGGCGCGTGCACACCATCGACGGGCGGGAGACCGCGCCGCAGAACATGCCCGGGACGGCCTTCACCGATCCGAAGACCGGGCAGCCCTATCCGTTCGCCCAGCTGGTCACCAGCGGGAAGTCGGTCGGTGTCCCGGGCACCCCGGCCACCTGGGAGCAGGCCCTGCAGCGGTGGGGGCGGAAGTCGCTGGCGGCCGACCTGCAGCCGGCCATCAGGATCGCCACCCGCGGGTTCGTGGTGGACGAGACGTTCCGCAGCCAGACCCTGGACAACAAGGACCGCTTCGCCCAGATCACCCCGACCGCCGAGCTCTACCTCCCGGACGGCGATGCACCGGCCGTCGGTTCGACCTTCCGCAACCCCGAGCTCGCCGACACCTACGCCGCGATCGCCCGAGGTGGTGCCCGGGTGATGTACCAGGGTCCGATCGCCGACGAGATCGTCCAGACCGTCCAGCAGCCGCCGAAGAAACCGGGCGCAGCGCTGCCCGTGTGGCCCGGTTACCTGCGGGCCACCGACCTCGAGGCGTACCGAGCCATCGACCGTCAGCCGACCACGGTGAGCTACCGGGACCTCGAGGTGTACGGGATGGCCCCGTCCTCGTCGGGCGGCACCACTGTGGGTGAGGCCCTGAACATCCTCGACACGGTGGACCTGGGCCGGATGTCCACCCCGCGGGCCCTGCACTACTACCTGGACGCCTCGGCGTTGGCCTTCGCCGACCGGGCCGCCTATGTCGGCGACCCGAAGTACGTCCGGGTGCCGACCTCGACCCTGCTGTCCCAGCGGTTCGCCGACAGCCGGGCCTGTCAGATCCCCCGGCGGCAGGCGTTGGACACGCCCACTGCGAAGGGCGACCTGGCCGGCCGCGGCTGTGCCACCGCGGGCCGGGCACCGGCCACCGAGCAGGGGCAGTCGACCTCTCACCTGGTCGCCTCGGACCGCTGGGGCAACGTGGTGTCGTACACGTTGACCATCGAGCAGACCGGGGGCTCCGGCATCGTGGTGCCCGGTCGGGGGTTCCTGCTGAACAACGAGCTGACCGACTTCTCGGCCGCCTACCTCGCCACCGACCCGAACCGGATCCAGGGTGGCAAGCGGCCACGGTCGTCCATGTCGCCGACCATCGTGCTGGACCGCCGGGGCAGGCCGGTCTACGCCGTCGGCTCGCCGGGCGGCTCGACGATCATCACCACGGTGCTGCAGACCCTGGTCAACCGGGTCGATCTCGGCATGACCCTGCCCGAGGCGATCGCCGCGCCCCGCGCGTCGCACCGCAACAACGAGGACCTGACCGCCGAGCCGGCCTTCATCGAGCAGTACGGCGGCGCCCTGACCTCGCGCGGCTACACCTTCGCCCTGAACCCGGCCGAGATCGGTGCGGTGGCGGCACTGGAGTTCCGCCCGGGTGGGTACGTGCTCGCGGCGGCCGAGCCGGTCCGGCGCGGTGGAGGTTCCGCCGGCGTGGTGGTCCCGACCGCCAGGCGGTAGCGCAGTCGCGGGACGCCCGAGCGCCTTCGGGGCAGTCGGGTCGGCCGGGACGGCTCAGTCGTCGAGACCGCGCGCGATCAGGGCGTCACCCAGCTGCTGGGCGTGGCGCAGCGCCCGGACCAGCAGTGGGACGGCGAACGCGCGCGCGCTGATCGGCAGTCCGCGGGCCCGCTGGGCGTCCCGGAGCTGCTCGGCCAGCCCGAGCACGATGGGGACGGCGCGGATGCTCAAGGCGATCAGCAGACCGACGCGCTCGGGCGCGACCCCGAACCGCCGGAACGGCCCGAGAAGCCGCACCACCACGTCACTCAGGTCGGTCGTGGTGGTGGTCAGGGTGACCAGTCCGGCCGCCAGCACCAGCAGCAGCAGGGTGGCCACCACCGACACCGCCGGCCGCCAGCCGGCGAACACGATCTGTGCCACCGCGATCGCGGCCAGCACCCACCACAGCGCCCGCAGCTGACGAAGGGCGAACCCCAGTCCGATCCCGGCGACCGGGTAGAGCAGCAGCACTGCGACCAGCAGCAGGCACCGCTGCCACCACTCCCCCAGCAGCTGGCTCAGCACGGCCAAGCCGACCAGACCCAGCAGCTTCGCTGCCGCCGGGGCGCGGTGCAGGAGCGAGCCACCGGGCAGGTAGAGCCCGAGCAGGCTCATCCGCCGGACCGCATCAGGGCGCGGTAGCGCTCGATCGCCACGGCCGGCGACGCGTCCGCGACCAGCCGGCCCTCGTCGAACACCAGCACCCGGTCGTAGCCGGCCAGCAGGTCGAGGTGGTGGGTGAGCAGCACGACCTGTTCGTCGAGTCCGGCGAGCACGTCGGCGATCAGGCCGGCGTTGCGGAGATCGAGCAGCGTGGTCGGCTCGTCCAGCACGAGCAGCGCGGGACCGGTGACCAGCACCGAGGCGAGCGCGAGCAGCTGCTTCTGCCCGCCCGAGAGCAGGTGGGCCGGGTGGTCGGCGTGGCCGGCCAGTCCGAACCGGCCCAGCACCTCGGTCACCCGACCCTCCAGCGCCCTCCCCCTGAGGTCACGGCGGCGGAGGCTGAACGCGACGTCCTCGGCCACGGTCGGCATCACGATCTGCGCGTCGGGGTCGGTGAAGCAGAAACCCACCAGCTGTCGTACTCGCTTGCCGTCGCGGCGGGTGTCGTGGCCGTCCACGGTGACGGTTCCCCGGTCCGGCACGATCAACCCGTTCAGCAGTCGCGCGAAGGTGGACTTGCCGGATCCGTTGGCCCCGATGACGCCGATCCGGTGCTCGGTGAGCTCGACCGAGACGTCGTGCAGCACCGGGAGGCGCTGCGCTGCGTAGGTGTGGCTGACGGCGTCGACGGCGATCAGGGGCACGATTCCACCACCATCGCCACGCCCTGACCCCCGCCGACGGCGATCGCTGCGAGCCCGAGCTCGCCGACCCGACCGGAACGGACCAGCTGGCTGAAGAGCCGGACAGCGAGCACCGCACCGGACGCCCCCCAGGGGTGACCGAGCGCGATCGCGCCGCCCTCCACGCAGACCCGCTCCGGGTCCAGACCGAGCTCGTCGCAGCACGCCAGGATCTGTCCGGCGAATGCCTCGTTCAACTCGATCACCGCGATGTCGTCGAGGGTCACGCCGGCGCGGTCGAGTGCGGCCCGCGCGGCCGGCACGATGCCCAGACCCGGGGTCGACGGTGACACGCCGACGGTCGCCGACGCCAGGATCCGCAGCCCCGGCAGTCCCCGCCGGATCCGGTCCGACTCGCCCATCAGCACCACCGCCGCGGCACCGTCGTTGATCCCGCAGGACGTGCCGGCGGTGGCCGTGCCGCCGGCGGAGTAGATCGGCCGCATCCGGGCCAGCCGTTCCCGGCTCATCCCGGGACGCGGTCGCTCGTCCCGGGTCAGTCCGCCGATGCCGACGAGCTCGGCGTCGTACGCCCCACGCCCGGCCGCGGCCACGGCGCGCTGGTGGGAGCGCAGCGCGTACGCGTCCTGCCGGTCCCGACCGACCCCCGCCCGGGCGGCCACCAGATCGGCCGCCTCACCCATCTCGGGATCCCCCAGCTCTGCTGGGGAGAACGGCGCCCGCCCAGGTCGCTCGGAGGTCGACGCCGACTCCACCCCGCCCGCGACGACCACCCGACCGTCCTCGACCAGGGCGGCCCCGACCACCAACGCGGCCAGACCGCTGCCGCACTGCCGGTCGAGGGTCAACCCCGGTACGCCGATCCCGAGCCCGGCCTGCAGCACCGCGAACCGGGCCAGGTCGCCGCCGGGCCCGGTGCAGTTGCCGAGCACCACGTCGGCCACCTCGTCCGCGCTCAGATCCGCGTCGGACAGCACGGGCGGCAGCACGGCGGCGGCCAGGTCGGCGGCGGTGCAGCTCGCCAGCCCGTGCCCGGCCGTGCCGATCGGCGTGCGTCGGGCCGCGACGATCGCCACGTCCCTCACGGCGAACGCTCCTGTGGGCCGACCTTGCTCGCGGGCGCCCGGTGCGAACCGACAGTCATCCGGCCGCGATCCTGTCCCGGTCCACCTTCCCCGACGCCGTGACCGGGAGCTCACCGAGCACCGACCAGCGGCGCGGGCGATGGCTGGCCGGCAGCACCCGGCGAGCGACCGCCGGCAGGGCGGCGGCGTCGGCCCGGTCCGTGCAGACGGCCACCAGTACCTGCCCGAGTCGTTGATGCGGTCGGCCGATCACCACGACCTCGCCGCACGCGTACGGCCGCAGCGCCGCCTCCACGTCGGACAGCACCACAGTCGCCCCGCCGGTCGTCACCGCGTCGGCACGGCCGGCCACGACGAGCCGGCCGTCGGCGGACACCGATCCACGGTCGCCCACGCTCATCCAGGTGCGGCCGTCCCGGACCTCGGAGCGCAGCACGGGGGGATCACCCTCCTCCCCCAGGCAGAGCCACGGCGAGCTGACCCACAGCACGCCGTCGCGTGCCTCGGCTCGCACGTCAGGGAACAGCCGCAGCGAGTCGGCGTCCCGCCCCCAGCCGACGAACGAGAGCTGAGCGGCGCCGTAGTAGTGGTGCACTGTGTGTCCGGCCGCCTCGGCCTTGGTGGCCAGCGGCGGCGGCAGCCGGTCGCCCGCCACCACGATCACCAGCGGGCCGGGCTCCGGTTCGAGCCTCAGCACCTCGACCACCGACGACGGGGTGCAGAACACGTGGCTGGCCCGCCGCGGATCGGTGGTCAGTGCAGCACCGACGTGGTCGACCAGGCAGACCGCGTAGGTGTTCATGCTGGCCGTGATCGGCCCCGGGACCCAGGCCCGGCTCCCCCCGCCCAAGGCGCACAACCCAGCCACCACGGGAAAGCTGTCCACCCAGGACGCCGCGGTCCGCAGCACCCGACGCGGTCGACCCGAGGTGCCGGAGGTGGCCAGCCGGATGGTGTCCCCGCTGGCGTACGCGGTCCGGAGCGCCGCGGGAGTGATCACACCCCGACCGGCTCCCGGTCGCTTCGCGGGAGCTGCGGCAGCAGCCCGGGCAGTGCCTGGTGCACGCCGCGGGCGATCACCGCCGCCAGCACGGCCTTGACCAGGTCACCGGGCAGGAAGACCAGCGCGGCCGTGCCGGCCTGGAGCAGGCTGAGCTGCAGCACGATCGCCATGCCGGCGATGCCGAACGCGTACAGCACGACGACGCCGCCGACCAGGTTGACCGCGATCCCCCTGGGCACCGAGCACGCCGGGTTGACGCGCTCGGTCAACCAGCCGATCACGAACGCCGCGACCGGGAAACCGATCAGGAACCCGACACTCGGTCCGAAGAAGACCGCCAGCCCACCGCGTCCGCCGGCCAGCAGGGGCAGCCCGAGCGCGACCAGGACGAGGAAGACCAGCACCGCCGCTGCGCCGCGCCAGCGCCCCAGCACCGCGCCCGCGAGCATCACCCCGAGGGTCTGCAGCGTGATCGGGACGGCGACCCCGGGGATGGCGACGGCCGGGACCAGACCGAGAGCCGCGATGATGCCGACGAAGACGGCGACCAGGGCGAGTCCGGTCGCGGAGAAGGCTCTCGTCACGCTCGGGATCGTACGGCACCCGCGCCGTGTCGAGCGTGTAACAGACTCGGGCTTAGATTGTCGGTGATGAGTGCAGAGCTGACGCTTGGTGCCGAGGAAGAGCTGCACCTGATCGATCTCGAGAGCTGGAGCCTGTCGGCCCGGGCTCCCCAGGTGCTGTCCCGGTTGCCGGGCGACAACTACTCGGCCGAGATCCAGCGGACCACTGTCGAGACCAACACCGACGTCGTGTCCGGTCTCGGCGAGCTGCGGACCGAGCTGGTCCGGCTGCGTCGCGGGCTGGCCGAGGTCGCCGCCGCCGAAGGTCTGGGCATCGCCTCCGCCGGGACGGCGCCGCGTTCGGTGTTCGCCGACTTCGAGCTGACCGCCACCGGTCGCTACGGCCGGATGCAGGAGCAGTACCGGCTGCTGGTCGACGAGCAGCTGATCTGCGGGCTGCAGATCCACGTGGGGGTCTCCAACCGGGACCTGGCGGTGCAGATCATGCAGCGGGTGGCCCGACACCTGCCGATCCTGCTGGCGCTGTCGGCCAGCTCGCCGTTCTGGAACGGTCAGGACACCGGCTACTCCAGCATCCGGACGATCATCTGGCAGCGCTGGCCCAGTGCCGGCGCCACCGGCCGGATCGATTCCGCCCAGGAGTACGACGAGCTGCTCGACGACCTGATCACCAGCGGCGTGATCGCCGACCGCAAGATGGCCTACTTCGACGTCCGGCCGTCGGCCCACGCGCCCACGCTGGAGCTCCGGGTGTGCGACGCGTGCCCGATCGTCGACGACGCGATCCTGATCGCCGGGTTGTTCCGCGGTCTGGTCCGGGCCGCTGAGCACGAGATCGCGGAGGCGAAGCCGTTCGTGCCGTACCCCGCCCCGATCCACCGTGCCGCCATCTGGCGGGCGGCCCGCGGCGGGTTGACGGGCGAGCTGCTGGACGACAGCCGGCACCCGCGACCGGTCCCGGCCGCACAGGCGGTCCGTGGCCTGCTGGACCGGCTGCGACCGTTCCTGACCGAGCTCGGCGACTTCGACGAGGTCGAGCAGCTGGTGGCGACCGCCCTGGCGCGCGGCAACTCCGCCGACCGGCAGCGCGCCGCCATGGCCGAGCGTGGCGAGCTGGACGACGTGGTCGAGCTGGTGGTCAACGAGACGCAGGGGCCGCCGGAGGGTCTGCCGGCCGAGGTGCCCGAGCTGCGGACGTACCGGCCCCGGGCCGGTGACGAGGCGGTCGGCCTGGGCCATCGCCCGCGACCGGTCTACCACGACATCATCGACCACTTCCGCACCATGGGACCCGCCGGCTGGGCGCAGGCCGAGGAGCGGCGCGACAGCTGGACCGACCAGCACGACCTGACGTTCGGCGTGGAGCAGGAGCTGCGCCGGTTCTCGGTCGATCTGATGCCGAGGGCGCTGAGTCCGCACGAGTGGACGAGTCTGCGGGTCGGTCTGATCCAGCGGGCCCGGGCGATCGAGTCGTTCCTGGCCGACGTGTACGGCGAGCAGCGGGTGCTGGCCGACGGGGTGCTGCCGGGTGACCAGGTCGTCGGTGCCCTGGGCTGGCGGCCGGAGGCGGCCCGGCTGCCGGCGGGTGTGGTCCGGGCACCGATCATGGGCTTCGATCTGGTCCGCAACGAGTTCGGCGGCTGGCGGGTCCTGGAGGACAACGTCCGCAATCCGAGCGGGGCCGCGTACGCGATCGCCATCCGGGACCTGATGGACTCGGTGCTGCCGGACCTCCCCCGCCCCGACGGGCTGCTGGACCCCGCCGACACCCTGCCGCGGCTCCGTTCGACGCTGCTCGCGCACGCCGAGGGCGGCACCTCCGCCGCGTTGTTCTCGTCGGGTCCGGGCGCCTCCGCCTGGTTCGAGCACCGGCTGCTGGCCGAGCGGGGTGGGCTGCTGCTGGTCACCGCCGACGACCTGGAGGTGAGCGACGGTCGGGTCCGGCACCGTGCGAGCGGTGCGGTCATCGGGGCGCTCTACCTCCGGCTCGACGACGAGCTGGTCGACGTGGTCGACGCGGAAGATCGACCGGTGGGCGCGGAGGTCTTCGAGGTCGCCGCGGCGGGGCACGTGGTGCTGGCCAACGCGCCGGGCAACGGCGTCGCCGACGACAAGGCGATGTACTGCTACGTACCCGAGCTGATCGGCTACTACCTGCAGGAACGACCGCTGTTGGAGTCGGTGCCGACGTATCGGACCAGTGACGAGACCGAGCGGCGGATCGTGCTGGAGCGGGTCGGCGAGCTGGTCACCAAGCCGGTCGACGGCCACGGTGGGCAGGGGGTGCTGATCGGTCCGGACGCCTCGGCGTCGGCGGTGGCGCACCGACGGGCCGAGATCGCCGCGGATCCGGCCGACTGGGTCGCGCAGGAGGTCGTGGCCCTGTCCTCACACCCCACCTTCGTCGACGGTGGCCTGCAGCCCCGGCACGTGGACCTGCGCGCTTTCGTGTACCTTCGCGGAACTGCACAGGACGACTGCGAGCTCGCCCCGGTGGGGCTGACCAGGGTCGCCCCCGAGGGCAGTCTGGTCGTCAACTCGTCCCGGGGCGGCGGGGCGAAGGACACCTGGATCATCGCCGACTGACGCTCGACCGCCCGACGATGGACCTCCGCGACGAACTGACCTGAAGGAGACGACATGTGCGGTCTGGCCGGCGAGATCAGGTTCGACGGGCGAACCGCCGACGTCGCCGCCGTCGAGCGGATGAACGACTGCCAGGAGGCCCGCGGACCCGACGGCTCCGGCATCTGGGCCCGCGGCCCGGTCGCGCTGGGTCATCGCCGGCTGTCGATCATCGACCTCAGCGTCGCCGGGTCCCAGCCGATGGTGGACTCGCCACTGGGCTTGAGCGTGGTCTTCAACGGCTGCATCTACAACTACCAGCAGCTCCGCCAAGAGCTCGAGGGAGCCGGCTACCGCTTCTTCTCGACGTCGGACACCGAGGTGATCGGCAAGGCGTACGCGCACTGGGGTCTGTCCTGTGTGGAGCACTTCCTCGGCATGTTCGCGTTCGCCGTCTACGAGCACGTGAGCGGTCGTCTCGTCCTGGGACGGGACCGGCTCGGCATCAAGCCGCTCTATCTCGACCACACCCGAGATCGTCTCCGGTTCGCCTCGAGCCTGCCGGCGCTGCTGGCCGCCGGTGGCGTCGACACCTCCGTCGACATGACCGCCCTGTCCTACTACATGACGTTCCACTCGGTGGTGCCCGCGCCGCGGACGATCCTGTCCGGGGTCACCAAGCTGCCGCCGGCGACGGTACGGGTGATCGAGGCCGACGGCTCCACCGGCAGCGACTGGCTCTACTGGGAGCCGGACTTCGCCCGCGATGCCGACCAGGCCGACTGGAGCGAGCAGGACTGGGAGGAGGCGTTGTTGTCCTCCCTGCGCACCGCTGTCGACCGACGGATGGTGGCCGACGTCCCGGTCGGTGTGCTGCTGTCGGGCGGCATCGACTCCAGCCTGGTCGTCGCCCTGCTGGCCGAGGCCGGCCAGCACGACCTGAAGACCTTCAGCATCGGGTTCGAGTCCGCGGGCGGGGAGTCCGGGGACGAGTTCGAGTACTCGACCCTGGTGGCCGAGCGGTTCGACACCGATCACCATCGCATCCCCATCCCGTCGGACCGGCTGCTGCCCGGCATCGACGCGGCGATCGGGGCGATGAGCGAACCGATGGTCAGCCACGACTGCGTGGCGTTCTACCTGCTCAGCCAGGAGGTGTCCCAGCACGTCAAGGTCGTCCAGTCCGGCCAGGGTGCCGACGAGGTGCTGGGTGGGTACGACTGGTATCCCCCGCTGGCCTCGGTGCCTCGGGAGAACGCCGTCGAGGCGTACTCGTCGGTGTTCTTCGACCGGCGCTGGCCGGCGATGGCCGACGTCCTGAATCCGGACTGGCTGGCGTCGAGCGACGCGCCGACCGCCTTCATCGCCGAGCGTTTCTCGCGGCCGGGCGCGGAGACGTCGGTGGACGCCGCGCTGCGCAACGACACCACGATCATGCTCGTGGACGATCCGGTGAAGCGGGTCGACAACATGACGATGGCGGCCGGGCTGGAGGCCCGGGTGCCGTTCCTCGACCACGAGCTGGTCGAGCTCGCGGGGAAGATCCCGCCCGGGTTGAAGCTGTCCGACGGCGGCAAGGGTGTGCTGAAGCGGGCCGCACGCGGAGTCGTACCGGATGAGGTGATCGACCGGACCAAGGGCTACTTCCCGGTGCCGGCGATCCGCCAGCTCGAGGGTCCCTACCTCGAGCGGGTGCGCTCTGCCCTGACCGACTCGGCGGCGCAGGACCGCGGGCTCTTCAACCCCTCTCTGGTCGATCGGCTGCTGGCCGATCCGAACACGACGCGCACGACCCTCGGCTCGAACGCGCTGTGGCAGCTCGCGCTGCTGGAGATGTGGCTACAGCACCATGGGATCTAGTCCCCTCGAGTCGAGCACGATCGGATCGAGTCCGCTGGACTCGCGCGGCGTCGGATCCACCCGGGTCGGGGCGAGCCCAGGCGTCGAGTCGGCCGCGGCCCTGGGCGCCGAGCTGGTGCAGGCGTGGGGAAGCTGGGGGCCGACCCTGAGCCCGCACGCCGAGCAGCTCGCCTTCCTCAGTGATCGCAACGGCAGTCCACAGGTGTTCGTCTCCGACCTGCGGATGGACGGCAGCGTCGATCGGCCGACCAAGATCTCGATCAGCGCGGATCCCGTCGTCTCGGTCAACTGGTCCGCCGACGGCGCCTGGCTGGCCTGCGCGGTGGCCACCGACGGCGGGGTACGGACCCAGGTCTGGGTGGTGCGACCCGACGGGCGCGACGCCCGGCTGATCGCCGGATCGGCCGATCAGCACGCCGAGCTCGGTCCGTGGACGCGGAGCGGTCATCGGGTCACCGTGATCATCCCCGACTACGCCGGGGACGGTCGCTCCCACTGCTTCCTGGCGGATCCGACGACCGGCGAGCTCCACCCGCTGGCCACCGGCGAGCTGCTGGGTGTGCTGGACCTGTCGGCCGACGAGCACCTGGTGATCGTCAGGGACGGCCAACGGGGCAAGCAGTTCTGCGTGGTGGTGGACCGGGTCGCCGATCTCGATCATCCGCTGCTGCCCTTCCCGGCCACGGGATCGACGGAGGTCGCGATCATCCGACCGGCTCCTCCCGGCGACGCCTCACCACTGGTCGCGTACGTGTGCACGGACGCCGGCCTCCCCCGGCGCCAGCTGGTGGCGGTGCCGCTCGGCACCGAAGGCTGGCGTGGGGTGTCCGGGGTGCTGGCTTCCCGGGAGGACGCGGAGCTGGAGGGCCTGGACGCCGACGATGCCGGCCGTCGCCTGCTGCTGGTCTGGAACGTCGCGGGCCGCAGTGAGCTGGAGCTGTTCGACACGGTCACCGGGGTGGGCCGGCCACTGCCCGGGATGCCCGGCGCCGTCGTGTCCGGGGCGCTGCTCAGCCGGGACGGACGGCGGGTCGTGCTGAGTGTCGAAGGACCGCACCGACCTCGGGAGCTGTGGTGCCTGAGCACCCGCACCCTGCAGTGGACGAGGGTCGGCGCCGTGCCGTTCCGCGCCGACCACACCCTGGTCGAACCCGAGCTGATCCGCTACCGGGGCCACGACGGGCTGGAGCTCTCCGGCTGGCTCTACCGGGTGCCGGGTCGCACCGACCCCGGACCGGCGATGCTGTCGCTGCACGGTGGACCGGAGGCTCAGGAGAGACCGGTCTTCTCCCCTCAGCACCAGGCGATGGCGGCCGCCGGCATCGCCGTACTGGCACCGAACATCCGTGGCTCGTCCGGGTTCGGCCGATCCTTCGTGCACGCCGACGACGTGCACGGGCGGCGCGACGCCTTCGAGGACGTGATCACCAGCGCCGAGGAGCTGGTTCGGCTCGGGATCGCCGCTCCGGGCAGGATCGCGATCACCGGTCGCTCGTACGGTGGCTATCTGACCCTGGCCTGCCTCGCCTTCTACCCCGGCTACTTCGCTTGTGGGGTTGACATCTGCGGGATGTCGGATCTGCACACCTTCTATCGCGACACCGAGCCGTGGATCGCCGCGGCCGCGGTCAGCAAGTACGGCGACCCGGTCACCGACGCCGCGCTGCTGGCGGCGATCTCCCCCTTGCACCGAGCCGAGAACATCGACGTACCCCTGCTCGTGGTGCACGGCGAGCTGGACACCAACGTGCCGATCGGGGAGGCACACCAGATGGTGGCGGTCCTTCGTGATCTCGGTCGAGAGGTCGACTACCTGCAGCTCGACGGCGAGGGACACGAGTACCGTCGCGCGGACTCCCGGATCGTCTTGATCACGACCATGCTGGAGTTCCTGACCGGGGCGCTGCGGCTTGGGTGAGGTCCGTCCGGGGCGTCGGACCTCGCGGTAGCCAGACGTTCCAGACGTGCACCGTCTCCTGCGCGAGCCTGGTCCTCGGTCCCCGTGCTGGTGTGCGGAGTGCCGACCGGCTTCGACTCCGGCGAACCGCGCTGCCGCAGGTACACGGCGAAGACGGCCATCGCAGCGACGGCCAGGAACTCCGACTCCCAGTTCTGCAGGGTCCGGCTCCAGAAGTCGGCCGAGCTGACGTAGCCGAGCCAGCTGACCGAGTCCTCGAGCTGACCGAGCTGCTCCTCGTTGTTGGCGGACCGTCCCGCGATCGACTGCGCCACCCAAGAAGCCAGGAAGATCGACGCCATCACCACAGTGAGTGACCGTGAGTACACGGCCAGCCGCCACCCGCGCCGCTTCGCCCACGACGGGGCGTCCGGACCGGCGAACTCGGCCACCTTCTGCTGAGACACCATCGAGCCGCGTAGGTGGTGATGTGCGGCGCTCTGCTCCCCTGCGTCCTGCGCGCGACCCCAACCCCGCCTACCTGCGGCTGCACGGCCCGACCATGATCATCTGTACGGCGGCAGCGACAACGAGGCCGACCTCGGCTGGTGGGCGTGCCGCCTCCGCGGGTGGCATCGGCACGCTCACGATGTCTTTGCCTACCTCAACGACGACGGGCACGGTCACGCCGTGACCAACGCACGCCGACTACGCACTCTGGTCGGTGCCTGACCTCGACGTCATGCGATCGCGGTGCGCCTCGGCTTCGTCGACGATGCGACGCAGGCTCTCGAGCTCTTCGGTGTCGGCGTCGATCGCACATCGCCAGGCGACTGCCTGCAGGATCTCGTCCACGACTCCCCTCACGACGTCCGCTCGAGCCGCTGCACCGGCTCGGGCCGCTACCTCGTCGGTGATGCCGTCGATCGCCTCACCGGGGACGGCACACTCCCACAGCTCCTCCGTGCTCACCGCGCCGGTGGTGCTCACACTCATCTGGACCCCTCTCCGGGAGGGACCTGACCACGGACAGGTCCTCCGCCTCGTCTGGAACCGCGCTGATCTGCGTCGACAAAGGGACCGGCTGCTTGATCCAGGAAAATCCTAGCCCGCCCGGACGGGCGATGGCACTAACGGCCGAGGAACTCGCCGAGCTGCTCAGGGGTCCCCTGGGCCAGGTGACGTCCCGATTCCACCACCGCGCTCGACAGCGGGCCGGAGCACCAGCTACTCAGATCTCGGCCGGGTTGCTCACGGCGTCGTCGAGGTCGACGTCCGACTCCCGGACGTCGTCGAACACGATGGTGAGCCTCTCCCGCGCTCTCATGCCCTTGGTCTCGGCGCCCCGGGTCTCGGCGCCCGGGTCTCGGCGCTCGGGTGTCGTCGGGGCTGCCGACGGGCCGGCGGCCATCGGTGTTTCAGACGGTCGGGACGGGGTATGTGCCTGTCCCGACCGTCGTGGCCCGCCAGGGCTCGGCGGGGGGCGAGCGTGTGGCCGCCGGCGCGGCCGGAGAGGACGCAGACTGGTCAGCGTCCGCGGGGGGCGTCGCAGAGTCGGCGGCCACGCGCAGCCCCTTTGGCGCCGGGTCCGCTCACAGGATGGGACGTCCCCCGGTGACGGCGAGCCGGGCACCGGAGATGTAGCTGCCGGCGTCACTGGCCAGCAGCACGTAGGCGGCGGCGAGCTCGGCCGGCTGACCGGCGCGACCCAGCGGGGTGTCGTCGCCGAAGGCAGCCACCTTCTCCGGTGGCATGGTGGCCGGGATCAGGGGGGTCCAGATGGGTCCTGGCGCCACGCTGTTGACCCGGATCCCCTTGTCGCCGAACAGCTGGGCCAGGCTGGCACAGAAGTTGGCGATCGCCGCCTTGGTCGCGGCGTACGGAGCCAGGGCCGGGGACGGCATGTCGGAGTTGACCGACGAGCTGCCGATGATCGCCGAACCGGGCTTCAGGTGCGGCAGCGCGGCCTTCGTCAGATAGAAGAAGGCACCGACATTGGTGGCGAAGGTGTACTCCCACTCCTCGTCACTGACCTCGTCCAACGACTCGTGGCTCATCTGGTACGCCGCGTTGCTGACCAGGATGTCGACTCCACCGAGCTCGCTGACCGCGGTGTCGATGATGTTGCGACAGTGCTGCGCCTTGGAGATGTCGCCCCTGACCAGCACGGCCTTGCGTCCGGCAGCTTCGACGTAGTCCCTGACCTCCTCGGCGTCGGAGTCCTCGTCCAGGTAGCTGATCAGCACGTCGGCGCCCTCCCGCGCGTACGCGATGGCCACCGCGCGGCCGATACCCGAGTCGGCGCCGGTGATCACGGCCACCTTGCCCTCCAGCTGACCGGTTCCGACGTAGCTCTGCTCGCCGCAGTCCGGGACCGGTGTCATCGCCGACTGGATCCCGGGAACCTCCTGCTGCTGCTCCGGCTGGCCCATGCCCTGCCTCCTCGTTGTCGATGGGTTGCTGCTGTCGGGGTATCCCATCTCCCGCTCGACGAAACGGTGACGACGGACCGAGGCTCAGCGCACCTCGTCGAATCGTGCCCGCCGGGACAGCAGCTGCTGTCCACGCTCCCAGTCGCCGTCCCGCGCGTGGGTCAGCACCCCGCAGATCTCCTCACCGCGGCGATACCAGACCGTCCAGCTGTCGGCGTCGCCCTCGAAGACCAGGTCATCGTGGCCGTCCCCCCAGGCCGAGTACTTCAGCGTCCGGGTCCCGATCGTCGACCAGAAGCCGGGCGGCTCGTGCCAGCTCACCGACCCACCGCCGGCCACCGTGCCGGCGATCGTGCCGTGCTGCTCGGCGTCGCCCCAGTGCTCGACGCGCAGCGGGCGACCGGCGGCCGCGTGGTCGGCGAAGGCGATGTCGCCCACGGCGAAGGTGTGGGGCGCCGAGGTCCGGAGACTCGAGTCCACCCGGACACCGCCGTTCTCGATCAGCAGCCCGGATCGCTCCGCCACCCCCAGCGCTGGTCGCGCGCCCCCGGCGCCCACGACGTGATCGACTCGGACCCTCGCTCCGTCGCCGAGCTCGAGCACGTACCCGTCGGCGCGCCGCTCGATGCCGGCCAGCGGCACGCCGAGCATGGTCTCGACACCCGCGGTGGTGAGCCAGCGGTGGATCTCCCGGCCGGCGTCGGTCCCCAGCCGCTTCGCGTGCGGCACCTCCTCGTCGCTGATCAGCACCACCTGCGCCCCGCCCAGCGACAGGCTGGCCGCCGCCTCGCAGCCGATGAACCCGGAGCCGATCACCGCCACCCGAGAACCCGTGCTCGCGGCGATCGCCCGGAGGCGGTGGCCGCTGGCCAGATCACGTACGTAGACCACCCCGGGATCGTCGCCGCCGGGCACCGGCAGCTGGGTCGGCGCCGATCCTGTCGCCAGCACCACCTCCGCGTACGGCACGGTGCGGCTGTCGCCCAGCAGGACCAGGTGCCGCTCCGTGTCCAGCGCCACGACCGAGGTGGCCTGTCTCACGTCCACCCGCTGCTCATCGAACCAACCCGGTTCGGTCAACCACAGGTCCTCCAGGGTGCTGTCGCCCCGCAGGAAGTCCTTGGTGAGCGGCGGCCTGGAGTACGGCGGATGATCATCAGCGGTGAGCATGATCACCGAGGCGGCGGACTCACGCTCCCGGAACGACCGGACGGCTGCCAGTCCGGCGGGACCGCTACCGACGACGACCAGGCCGGGTTCGGCCGTCACCGGCTCGCTCCGTCCCCGACTGCCTTCGCCGGCACCGCCGCGTGCACCTCACCGGCGTCCGGTCGACCGAGGACCAGCGGAGTCGATGTCATGGCGCCACCGTACGCCGAGGGTGCTGCTCGGTTACCGACCGATGAGTCAGCTCCGGAGTCGCGTCCCCATCCGGGCCACGAACGCGTCGATGTCGCCGGTCGGAGCGTCGGACCAGGGCTCGCCCCACGGCAGGTCGGGCGGTGTTCCGAGGTGGCGGACGAAGACGTGTTCGTGGAAGTGCGCGACGCCCCTGCCCGAGACCATGGCGAAGACGTACTCGACCGGCAGCTCAGCCGCCAACGCTGCGGCGACCCTGGTGCGGACTCGACCGACCGCGGTCGCCTCCGCGTCGGTGAGCTGGTGCACATACGGCACGTGGCGGGTCGTCTCGATGAACACGTAGCCCAACGAGCCGGTGGCACGATGCGTGACCAGCACGAGGTCGTCGACGAAGATCACCGGGCAGACGAGCGGCCCCTTGCCCCGTTGCTTGGCGCAGAGCAGACAGTCGCCCTCATCGACCATCCCTCATCACCACGCGTCGGTGGTGCGGATCTCCAGCATCAGGCAGCCCGATGCGGTCCGGTATGGACCGTGCGGCATCCCCGGCCGGCGAGAGGCGTAGTCGCCCGGGCCGAACGTCCGTCCCAGGGTGAGGTCGGTCAGATCACCCGCGAGCACGAAGACCTCCTCGTGGAACTGGTGTCGGATCACACCCCCGGCGCTCGTGTCGTGACCGGCGGGCCAGCGGGTCTGCCGGGTCAGCGTCACCCCGTCCTCACCCCGGCTGAGCACCCGCTGCTCGATCGGACCGTCGACTTCCCAGGGCAGCTTCTCGACCGGGAAGAACTCGAGCTCGTCACGCATCGCGCACACCTCCTTCGACCACCTGGACTCCTTCATCCGCTCGGACCTCGTCGATCGGCCGGGACTCGAGCACCGTGAGATCGCGCTCGGCGTACCGGCGGTGCTCACACTCTTCACCCAGCACGACGCGCAAGCAGTCGGCGACCGTCCGATGCTCCTCGGGATAGCCCGGTGCCGGTGATCGCCGGCACGTCCGGTCGAGATCGATGTCCTCGAGTCCGGCGACGATCTGGTCCACCTGGGCCTGCCGGTCCCGCCGGACCTCGCGGATCTCCGCCCAGCTCGGACGGGCCTCGGCGTCCAGCCCGATCTCCGCCGCCGAGTCCCGGGGGTACTCCGTGTGGCTCAGGCCGTACGGATGGAAGGGCTTCTCCCGATCGAGGATCGTGCGACCGGCCCAGGCGTCGGTGGCGAACACCAGGTGCCGCAGGGTCTCGGCGATCGACCACTCGCCGTCGACCCGCTCGAACCGGGTGGCAACGGGCAGCAGCTCGGCCCGGTCCGTCGTCTCCGACCACAGCGCGCGGACCCGTCCCCAGGCGGCACGCAGCTCGTCGGCGGTGGTGGCCTCCCGCAACTGCACGCGCTCCGGGTGCCGCCGGTCCAGCTCGGCGTCCACGTACGCCGTGACGTCCACCCCGTTGACCACCAGGCCGACCACCATGCCGGTGATCGACACGTCCTGCACCCAGGCGTTGGGGAACCGGGTGCCCCGCAGCATGCAGTCCCGCAGCGTGACGCCGCTGAGGTCCGTGCCGTTCTCCATCGCAGCAGTCTCGCACTACCGTCCGACGGCGTAGCCCTGGTCGCCGCGGGCGTTCGCGGCCGCCTTCAACCAGCCGCCCTCCCGGGCCACCGCACTGACCCGGCCCAGAGTCCAGTCCCCGGTCACCTCGAGGCGGTGACCCCGGTCGACGAGCTCGGCCCGGACGGCCGATGCGTGTCGACCCTCCAGCCGCAGGTTCGCCGGCCGGAAGCCGTGCGGGTGGAACGAGTCGATCATGGCGGCGGTGTCGAAGGACGGTCGGTCGATGGCCTGCTGCAGGTTGTCGCCGGTGTGCAGCAGGTTGAGCAGCACGTGCAGGGTCCACTGGTCCTGGCTGTCGCCCCCCGGGGTGCCGAAGGCCAGCCACGGCTCGCCATCGCGCAGGGCGAGCGATGGTGACAACGTCGTCCGGGGCCGCACACCGGGCCGCAGCGTGTTCGGCAGGTCCTCGGCCAGCGCGAACATCTGGGCCCTGGTGCCGAGGCAGAAGCCGAGCTCGGGAATGGTCGGTGAGGACTGCAGCCAGCCGCCACTCGGCGTGGCAGAGATCATCATCCCGGCGGCGTCCACCACATCGAGGTGGCAGGTGTCACCCCTCGGTGGCCCGAGCGTCGGTTCCCCACCACCCGCCTCGCCGCCCGCGGGGTTCTCGAGCAGGTACGGCGGTGGGGTCGGCCGGCGACCGTCCGGTGAGCCGGGCCGGAGCTCGGCCGACGCATCGTCGGTGATCAGCCGAGCGCGCTCCGTCGCGTACGCCGACGACAGCAGCGTGGGCAGCGGCACGTCGGCCACCGCCGGGTCGCCGTACCAGACGTCTCGATCCGCGAAGGACAGCTTGGCGGCCTCGGTGATCAGGTGGATCCAACCCGCAGTGCCCGGCTCGTGCTCGCTCAGACCGGCGGCCTCGAGCAGCGCCAGCTGCTGCAGCATCACCGGTCCCTGCCCCCACGGTCCGGTCTTGGCCACGGTGACGTCACCGTAGGGACCGATCACCGGATCCTCGACCGCGGCCGCCCAGCTCGCCAGGTCCTGGCCGGTCAGCAGTCCCCCCTGCCGGGCGCAGAAGCCGTCGATCGCCTCGGCCACGAAGCCCTGGTACCAAGCCCGACGCGCGGCCTCGATCTGCGTGTCGCGAGCCGGCCCGGCGGCCTCACTCGCGGCGACCACCCGTCGGTACGTCGCCGCGAGCACCGGGTTGCGGATCCGCTCCCCCGCCACGCGGTCGCGTCCCTCGGCGAGCCACAGACCGGCCGAGGTCGGCCACTCGTGGCGGAAGCGGTCGGCCGAGCCGTTGATCGTCGCCGCGGCGGCCGGCAGCAGCGGGTGTCCTCGCTCGGCCAGGGCGATGGCCGGTTCGAGCGCCTCGGCCAACGACCAGGTGCCCCAGCCGGCCAGCAGGGTCAGCCAGCCGCCGAAGGCACCGGGCACCACCGCGGCCAGCAGCCCGGTACCGGGCATCGTCTCGATCCCGCGGGATCGCATCGCCTCGACGGTGGCCGTCGCCGGGGCCACGCCTTGCCCACAGACCACCCGGACCGCCGCCGCGGCCGGGTCCCACAGCAGGATCGGCAGATCACCGCCGGGACCGTTCAGGTGCGGCTCGACCACCTGCAGCGCGAATCCCGCGGCCACGGCGGCGTCGGCGGCGTTGCCGCCACGTTCCAACACCCCCATGCCGACGGCGGACGCGATCCAGTGGGTGCTGGCGACCATCCCGAGGTCGCCGATCAGCTCAGGGCGTGTGGGCATCGAGCCAGTCGATCACAGTTGCGGTGATCTCGTCCCGGTTGGTCTCGTTGAAGATCTCGTGCCGCGCCCCCGGGAACAGTCGTACGGTCACGTCGGTGATGCCGGCGTCCCGGTAGCGCCGGCCGACGGCCTCGATCAGGGCGCCACCGCCGGCCAACGGATCCGCGTCGCCGGAGACGACCAGGATGGGCAGGTCCGGGCGGATCCCACCGAGCACCGTGCCCTCGGCCAGCCGGTCCGCGGCACCGAACATCTGCGGCATCACGTCCGGTGAGGCCTCGAAGCCGCACCACGGATCAGCGACGTAGAGGTCGACCTCGGCCTCGTCACGACTCAGCCACTCGTAGCCGGTCCGGTGCACGAAGCCGGCGTTGAAGGCGCTCAGGTCACCACTGGCCTCCTCGCCGGTTGCGGCCATCCCCTGCACCAGCAGATCGAGCGCGGTGGTGCCGGACAGCACCACCCCGGTCCACAGCTCCGAGTGGTCGACGATCACCTGCTGGAGGGCGAACGAACCCATCGAGTGGCCGATCAGGAACAGCGGCAGGTCGGGCTGCTGCTCGGCCACCCACCGGCCGATGGTGGCCACGTCGGCGACCAGACCCGTCCACCCCGCGGCTCCGAACGAGCCCAGGGAGCCGGCGGCTTCGCCCGTCGCGCCGTGCCCGTGATGATCATGGGCGTAGACCAGGTAGCCGGCACCGTTCAGGGCGGTGGCCAGGCGGTCGTACCGGCCGGCGTGCTCGGCCAGGCCGTGGGAGATCTGGACGACCGCCTTGGGCTCGCTCACCCCCTGCCACGCGTACGTGGTGAGGGTGAGTCCCTCGGTGCGGGACGGCAGCGTCGACGTCGTGAAGGTCATGGAGCTAGACGATAGAACCCAAGGTCCTGCGGCGGCAGCGTGACGCGCACTCCCACCTGCACGACCAGACAGCTGCGGCTGATGAACCAGGCACCCCGGACGGCTCACGGTGGCGGTGTGCTTGGGGTGCAACTCGGCCCGCGCGGATCCTGGACCCACGTCAATCGGCGCGGGTTGTTCGACTGTTCGCTGTGCCGGACGCCTCAGCGGCGCGGTCCACCCTTCAGGGAGTGGACCCGGAGGTAATCGAACTCTGCCGTGATGGGGTTGCTCACTTGGTCGGTCGCGCCCATCGCCACCAGGCCGATCTGCACGTCGTCGAGGCTGTGCGTCCACACACCGCCTCGCACCCACGTGCGGCCGTCCTGACTTGTGTAAGCGGTGTAGCGCTCGGTGTCTCCGTCAGCCTCGCGTTGCTCGACACCGTGCAGGTGCTCCGCGACGATCCGCAGATAGGTCCAGTCCTTGCCGGGCGGGCCGACGACGGTGTTGCCGTAACGGTTCCACCCTTCGGGTACCGGCTTGAGCTCCTTGGCGAACTCCGTCTGCCGCGTCTCCCATATCGAGGCCGACGTGAGCTTGATGAAGTTGTCGTCATCGCCGTAGAGCACCAGCCCGGCCTGGGCGTAGTTAAAGCAGCAACCTTCCTCCGGCAGACCGGCCAACCTCACTTTGGTCTCGACGACGAAGTCCCTGGTTGGGGCGTCGCGGACGAGCACAGAGGCGGTGTTGGTGTCGACGTAGAGGTCGGTGTGCTCCACCTCCCACGTCAGCACGCCTCCCGACACCCTGACGTCTCCAGTCCGCCCTTCCGCCCACGACCAGTCACTGTCCAGGCTCGCGCCGCGGAAGGCATCGGATTGCAGGACCTGTCCTATCACCTGCGGTTTGACCAGCTTGGTCTTGTGGCGGCTGCGCTGGCCATCTTGGGCAGCAGGTGCGGGCATCTTGGTATCGGAGGGCCCAGCGCCCCCGTTCACGGTCGGCCAGCCGTTCACCCAGTCCACCGGGTCGAGCAGGGCGGGCCGCTTGGTGAACCCCGGGTCGAAGTCGAAGAACGGGTCCTCCCGATCGACGGCATGGTAGATCGTCCACCACTGCCCACCCTCGTCTTCGAAGACGGTGTTGTGGCCGGTTCCGACCCACCGGTTGCCGTTCATGGTGAGGAACGGTGTGCCGCCGACGGCCGCATCGAGGAAGGAGTTGCCCTCGCGATCCACGAACGGGCCGAGGGGGCCGGTCGAGCGTCCGACGAAGACGCTGTAGCCGGTCAGGGCGCCGTTACAGCAGTTGGTGGCGGAGGCGAACAGGTAGTAGTAGCCGTCTCGGCCGACAACATTGGCGCCCTCATAGCGATTCCCGATCGCGATGCGGGTGTCGTCGCCGGGGTTCGCCGTCGCGGCGGTGACGCCTGTCTCGGTGAAGGTCACCCCGGTGGCGAACAAGCCGCCGTAGTAGGAGCCGTAGTAGAGGGTTCCTTTGTCCCCGACGGTGTCGCCGAGGATGTCAGGGTCGAAGGTCCACAAGTACGAGCACGGCCCGCCGTTCGGGTCCAGACGCGGCCGGACGACCGGCTCGTCCGCGATGTCCCAGGGACCGGTGGGGCTGCTCCCGACCGCGACGCCGATGGCGCTGTCGCCGCGACAGGTGTCTGACCCACCACCCGCCACCGTCGTCTCCGTCACGGTGACCAGCAGGTAGTACTGATCCGTGGCACTGGAGTAGACGACGTCGGGAGCCCAGAAGGCCGCGCTCGGGTCGATCCAGGCCGGGATGTCAACGCCGTTGAGCGGGAAGGCATCCGCGATGTAGGTCCAGTTCACCAGGTCGGTGGACGACATCGTCGGTATCCGGTGAAAGGCCGGGTTGCCGTCCTCGTCGACGTCTGTGTCGTTCAACGGATCCGTTGTGCAGTACAGGTACCAAATCTGCTGGCCGTCGCGGGACTCGCCGTCCTGACCCGTGATGACCGTCGGGTCGGCGCAGCTGTCAACCGTGCCGTCCGCAGGGATGGCCGGCGCGAGCGGGTTGCTGTAGCTCTTCGTCGTCGACCCAACGGAGCCCACAGGAGTCGCGCTGACCGGCCCGACAAGCAGAGCCAGCCCCAAGGCGGCGAACAGCGAGGTGAAGAGCGCCGATCGGCCCCATGGTCGGCGTCCTGGTCGGGCTTGTCGTCGTTCGGCCGCCTCGAGCATGCTTCTCCCTCGGTCGTTGTGCCTTCATGACGACATGTGGCTCATACGTCACTGACTCCATCACACCTGCGACCACCGCTGATGTCGAGACCCTGCACCCTGCCGATCGGGAGCGCTGGAACACGCCCGATCCGCTTCAGCACCGCGGGAACGCAGCGCGCACGGCGAAAATCGTCCGCGCCCTTTTGCTCTGACCACCAGCGCAGGCGGCCGACTGCCTTCACGACGAGCGTCGGTGACCAGGACGAGGTAGCCCTACCTCGAACGCGGCGGGGCGCTGCTGGGCCTTGCGGACCCGCTCCACGTCCAGCTTGTCCGACCGGTCGAACCGGTAGATGCCGTTCTCCTCCTGGAAGACGTCGGTCAGCTGGGTGTAGCAGTAGCCGAACATCCTGGGGTCGTCCAGCAGAACCCCGGTCAGACCCTCGAAGCGGGCGTAGAAACCCTCCTCGTCACGGACTCGATCGCCGTATCCCCAGGACTCGGTCCGCACCCGGCCGTCGGCGTCGAGAGCGTCCGGGTTCCACCAGATGCCCCCGAACTCCGAGACGAAGTAGGGCTGACCCGCGTACGGGAGCGAGAGGTCCTTGTCGAGGTGACGGTTTGCGTACGGGTGTCCCTCGGACAGTCCGGCCTGGTTGACCCGGAAGCGCTCCGGGTCCTGCTCGTAGTCGTGGCTGTCCCAGACCTCGGTCTCGGCGACCCGGTGCGAGTACCCGCTGGCGTCCAACACCACTCGGGTGGGGTCGGCGAGCTTGGTGGCCCACCACATCGCCTGGGTGACGTCGTCCAGCACCGTGATCCGGTCGTGGAGTCCCTGGTGGGTCTCGTTCAACGGGCACCAGCCGATGATGCTGGGGTGGTTGCGATCTCGCCGCAGCACCTCGAGCCACTGCGTGATGAAGCTCGCGGTCGGCTGCTGGTGGTCGGTGTCGTGACCACCCACACTGGCACCCCAGTCGCCGAACTCGCCCCAGACCAGGTAGCCCAACCGGTCGGCGTGGTAGTAGAACCGCTCCTCGAACACCTTCTGGTGCAGGCGGGCGCCGTTGAACCCGGCGGCCAGCGACAGCTCGATGTCCCGTCGCAGCGCGTCGTCGTCGGGGGCGGTCATCAGCGAGTCGGGCCAGTAGCCCTGGTCCAGCACCAGTCGCTGGAAGACGTGCTCGCCGTTGATCTTGATGGCCTGGCCGTCGATGCTCACCGAGCGCAGTCCGGCGTAGCTCTGGACCTGGTCCACCAGCGCACCGGTGTCGTCGTGCAGCGCCAGCGTGAGGTCGTACAGGTGCGGGTCATCGGTCGACCACAGCCGGACCCGGTCGGCGGGAACCGCCAGCCGAGCCGTCGGCGACCGGTCGAGATCGACCCGAGCGGTGGCCGTCGTGACCTCGCCCTCGGCGTCGGACAGCGTCGCGGTCGCCGTCCAGCCGGTCCGGTTGTGGCTCACCGGCAGCTCGACGGAGAACGAGGAGCCACCGACGTCGGGGGTCACCGCGCCCCGCAGCAGGTGCACCTCCGGAACCGCCTCCAACCAGACGGTCTGCCAGATCCCGGTGGTCCGGGTGTAGACGCAGTCGTGGTTGGCGAACTCGCGTGCCTGCTTGCCGCGCGCCTGCGGACCGTGCCGGGTGTCGCGGGCCCGGAGCACGATGGTGGCGTCGCCATCTCCGGCCAGCGCCGCGGTGATGTCGGTCTCGAAGGAGGTGAACCCGCCCCGGTGCCGAACGACCTCCACGTCGTTGACCCACACCGTGGCGTCGTGGTCCACGGCACCGAAGTGCAGGATCACCCGACGCCCGGACCAGTCGGGCGGCACCGTGACGGTCCGGCGGTACCAGACCGCCTCGAGGAAGTCGGTGTCGCCGATCCCCGACGCCTCGCTCTCGGGGGCGAACGGGACCAGGATCTCGTCGGTGAGGTCACGGGTCCGCAGCCCGCGTTCGAGTCCGCTGTCGGCGGTGTCGACCTCGAACTGCCAGCGGCCGTTGAGGTTGACCCAGTCGGGTCGGAAGAACTGCGGACGCGGGTGTTCCGGCTTGGGAGTCATACGAGACGGTCAGCCTTTCAGGCCACTGGTGGCTACGCCTTCGATCACGTAGCGCTGGACGAAGATGAAGAGGATGAGCACCGGTAGTGCGGCGACGGTCGCACCGGCCATCACCACCGGATAGTCGATGTTGTACGCCGCCTGCAACGTCGCCAGACCGGCGGGCAGGGTCAGGCGCTCGGGAGAGAACAACACGAAGACCGGCCAGATGAAGTCGTTCCAGTTGCCGAGGAAGGACAGCACACCGAGGGTGACCAGCGCCGGTTTCGCGTTCGGCAGCACCACCCGGAGGAAGATCTGCCAGGTGTTCGCCCCGTCGATCAGCGCGCTCTCCTCCAGCTCCTTGGGGATCGCCAGGAAGAACTGACGCAGGAAGAACACCCCGAAGGCCCCGGCGGCGCCGGGCACGATGAGAGCGATCAGGGTGTCCAGCCAGCCGAGCTGGTCCATGATCAGGTAGTTGGGCATCAAGAAGATGAAGCCCGGCACGAACAGCGTCGCGATGATGATCACGAACAGCACGTTCTTGCCTCGGAACTGCATCCGGGCCAGGGCGTAGGCGGCCATCGAGGCGACCACCACGACCAGGATGGCGTGCGCCGCCGCCGCGATGAAGGAGTTGGCCGCCCACAGGAACACGGGGTTCTGCTCGTCGGCGAACAGCAGCTGGTAGGCCCGCAGGGTGAACTCGTCCGGTATCAGGGTCATCGGGATCCGCCTGGAGTCCTCCACCGTCCGGAAGGACGTCAGGAACATCCAGAGCAGGGGGACCACGAAGATCAGCGCCAGGACGATCATGCCGATCCAGAACAACGGACCGTTGCGGTCCTGCCGGTAGGCCCGGCGTCGACGGGCCGGAGTGGGAGCGTCGGCGGTGCGCGCCAGCTCGGAGTTGGTCGGTTCGGTGGTGGTCACTTCTTCTCCCTCTCCCGCAGGGCCAGGAAGTTGATGGCGGAGATGATGATCAGGAAGACGGCCAGGATGTAGCTCATGGCCGTCGCCGAGCCCATCTTGAACGACCGCAGGCCCTCCTGGGTCATCACCATGATCGCGGTCCGGGTGCTGTCGCCGGGACCGCCGTTGGTCACCAGGTAGGACTGACCGAACATGTTGGCGCTGGCCAGCACCGTGGTGGTCAGGATGAAGACCAGGATGTTGCGCAGGCCGGGGATGGTCACGTACAGGAACTTCCCCCAGGAGCCGGCCCCGTCCAACGACGCCGCCTCGTAGTGGTCCCGCGGGATCCCCTGCAGCCCGGCCAGGTAGATCACTGTGTTGAACCCGAGGGTCCACCACACAGTCATCGCGACCAGCGCCACCCAGGCCGCAGGCTGGGTCTGCGTCCAGCCGACCGGGTCGATACCCACCAGCCCGAGCAGGTAGTTGATCAGGCCGAACTGGCTGTCCAGCAGGTAGCGGAACAAGACGCCGATCACGGCGATGCCCAGCACGAACGGGGCGAAGATGATCGCGCGGAACATCGACCGGCCCGGGAAGGTGCGGTTCAGCAGCAGGGCGATGCCCAGCGGGATCAGCACCAGGAACGGCACGCTGGCCACCACGAAGATGGCGGTCGCCCGCATCCCGTTCCAGAACGGCTCGAACGTGATCGAGTCCGGATCGACCAGGTCGATGTAGTTCTGCAGTCCGATGAACGGCTTGTTCGGCAGCAGGAAGTCCCAGTCGTGCAGACTCACCCAGATGCCGAAGACGGCCGGTCCCAACACGAACGCGCAGAGCAGGAGCACGTACGGCAGCAGCATCAGGTAGGGGGTGGCCCAGTGGTTGTGGCGCAGCTTGCCCCGTCCGGGCGGGGAGGCCGTCACCGCGGCCTCCACCGCCTCGGCACTGCTGAAGGTGCTGCTGGTCATCCGTACTTCTTCTGGTTGGCGGCCAGGATCTTGTTGGCCTTCTCAGCCGCCGCCGGCAGCGCCTCCTCGACCGGCTTCTTGCCCAGCATCACCTCGCTGGTAGCGGTGACCCACTCCGGCATCACGTCGTTCACGCCCGGGATCGGCGGCACGAAACGGATGTAGTCGATCTCCTTGGCGAACTCGGTCACCGGTCCCATCTTGGCGAACTCAGGATCCTCGCGGACCTCGTTGCGGGCCGGGACCATGCCGGCGGTGGCCCAGGTGAGGGACTGCTGGGAGATCCAGTTGATGAACACCCGAGAGGCGATCGCCTTGTTCGCGTCGGGATTCTGCTGACGCGGCAGCACGAACTGGTGGGACCCGGCCCAGGTGACCTGCTCACCCCCGATGTTGGGCACCGGTGCGGCGCCCCACTTGAGCTTCTTGATCGCAGTCAGTGGGGTGGTGTTCCAAGGACCGTTGATCATGAAAGCGGCCTTGTCGTTGGTGAAGGACACGAAGTCGCCGTCGCCGGCGGCGTTCTTGGGGCTGTAGCCGTTGTCGATCAGGCCCTTCCACCAGGAGATGGCTTTCTGGGCCGGCTCCTCCCCGTACTCCGCGGTGAGGCCGTCGTCGCTGACCATCTTCCCGCCGAACTGGTAGACGGTTGTCTGCGACGACAGGCCGTTGACGCTCAGGGCCGAGGTCCACATCCCCTGGATGCCCTTGGACTTGCACTGCTCCAGGATGGCCATCAGCTCGTCACCGGTGGTCGGCGGCTTCTCCGGGTCGGCGCCGACCTTCTCCAGCACGGTCTTGTTGTAGAAGAGTCCGGCCGGGTGCACGTCGAGCGGGATGCCGTAGCGCTTGTCCTGATAGAGACCGCCGTTCCAGGCGATCGGCACGAAGTCGGTCTCGGACAGCTTCAGGGCCGTCGCCACGTCGTCCAGCGGCGAGATCACCTGCCGAGCCGCATTCGTGGCGAGGTCGTCGTTGTGCATCAGACCGATCTCCGGCGCCTTTCCGTTGCTGACCGCGGCCGGCAGCTTCTGGAAGTACTCGGCCCAGGCGATCGCGGTCATGCTGACCTTGATGTTGGCGTGCTCGGCGTTGAACTGGTTGATCATCTTGCGCATGATCGGGCCGTCACCACCGGTGAGGCCGTTCCAGAAGGCCAGCGACACGGGCGGGCCGTCATAGCCCTCCGAGCCGCCCCCGCCGGAGACGGAGGCCTCCTGACCGGGGGCGCCGGCCGAGCCCGGTGAACAGGCCGACAGCCCGGCGGTCGCGGCTACGGCGAGGGCGCCGCCCAGCAGCGAGCGGCGGGAGATCGAGAACGACGTTGTCATGCTTCTCCTTGGATGGGGATGGGATGAGACAGGCGAGCTAGGGCGCGGGTCGGTCCAGCTCGAAGACGGTCCAGCTGAGGGGTGGGAGGTCGGCGCGCAGGTCCTGCTGGTCGAACGTGGCGCCGTGGAAGGGGGTCGGCACGATCGCGTCGTGCCGGGCTGCGTTGGTGAGGTCGGTGGGCGCACCGCTGGGCGCGTGCAGCACCGATGCAGCGGCCAACCGGGTGACCGGGAGACCGCGACAGTCGACCTCGAGCACCGCGGTCTCGGTCTGGCTGCGGTTGGCCACGAAGATCGCCACGGTCTGGCCGTCGGGATCGAGGGTGGCCGTGGCGTCGACCACCGGGACGCCGCCGTAGCGAGCCGTGTCGTACTGGTCGCCCGACGCCACGACCTGCAGGATCTGGCCGCGGGCGAGTCGGCGCATCTGCTCGAAGGGATAGGCGATGCTCTGCTTCCAGGCGTCGCCGCCCTCTTCGCTGCGGATCAGCCCGAGCACGTTGACCAGCTGGGCCTGGCAGCCCACGGTGACCCGGTCCCCGTGGCGGAGGAGCGAGTTCAACAGGGTGCCGACCACCACGGCGTCGGCGACCCCGTACTCGCTCTCCCCCAGTCGCGGGTGGAAGGTCCAGGGCGTCTGCTCGGCCAGGTCGTCGCCACCGCGCTCGCGCGGGTGGGTGACGTTCCACTCGTCGAAGGACAGGTTGATCGACGTGGAGTGCCGGCCGCGCGCCTTGACCGCGTCAGCGGTGGCGATCACCGACTCGATGAAGTGGTCCATGTCCACCGCCGACGCGAGATAGCTCGCGGTGTCACCGTCGGACTCGGCGTAGTACACATGCAACGAGACGTAGTCCACCTCGTCGTAGCACTGGGTCAGGACCTCGTCCTCCCAGGCGCCGAAGGTCGGCATCTGCGCGTTCGACGAGCCGCATGCGACCAGCTCGATGGTCGGGTCGATCAGGCGCATCGCCCGGCCGGTCTCGGCGGCCAGCCGCCCGTACTCGTACGCGGTCTTGTGGCCGATCTGCCAGGGTCCGTCCATCTCGTTGCCCAGGCACCAGAGCCGGTAGCCGAAAGGCTTCTCGGCCCCGTTGGCGATCCGGCGGTCCGACCAGTACGAGCCGCCCGGGTGGTTGGTGTACTCCAACAGGTCGCAGGCCTCCTGGAGACCGCGGGTGCCGAGGTTGACCGCCATCATCACCTCGGTGTCGACCTCGCGTGCCCAGGCATCGAACTCGTGCAGCCCGACCTCGTTCGGCTCGGTGGAGCGCCAGGCCAGATCCAGGCGGGACGGCCGATCGGCCGCTGGACCGATGCCGTCCTCCCAGCGATAGCCGGAGACGAAGTTGCCGCCGGGGTAGCGGATGACGCTCGGGCCGATCTGCCGCGTCAGCTCGCGGACGTCGGCGCGGAAGCCCGCGGCATCCGCGGTCGGGTGGCCGGGCTCGTAGATCCCGGTGTACACGCAACGACCCATGTGCTCGACGAACGACCCGAACAATCGACGAGGCACCGGTGCCAGCGCGAAGGCGGCATCCAGGACCAGGCGAGATCGGGGCATCGACGACCCTCTCTACATCGTTGTATTTGCATCGTTGCAACCCGGACGATAGCCGAGCCCCTACAACGATGCAATCACTTCCCGTGTAACAAATGGGATATGTCGGCCCCCGGGAGCGATTGACCGCCGACGCCGACGCCGGCACCACCGTCAGCGGCGACGAGACGCGCTGCTCTGACGGACGACCAGGCGGTGAGGCATCGTCACCCGCTCGATCGGTCGCTCGGGGTCGGCGATCCGGGCCTCCAGCAGATCCAGCACCGTGGTGGCGTAGGCCGGCTTGTCGAAGTCGATGGTGGTCAGCGGCGGCACCGCGAAGGCGCCGTCGGCGATGTTGTCGTAACCGACCACCGACACGTCCTCGGGCACTCGGTGCCCCAGCGCCCACAGGGCGCTGATCACGCCGATGGCGATCGAGTCGGTCATGCAGACGATCGCGTCGGGCAGGGGGTGATCGATCAGGTAGCTGGTCATCGCGTGGGCTCCCCCGGCCGGGAACCAGTCGGGGTTGGCGATCTCGAGCTGGGGATCGCGGCTCATCCCGGCCGCGCGCAGGGCGGCCCGGTAGCCCTTCAACCGCAGCCGTGAGGTCTCCGACCGCATCGACCCCATGATCGCCACGCGTCGGTGACCGAGCCCGATCAGGTGCAGCGTGAGCTCCTTGGTGGCCGAGACGTTGTCGACCCAGACGTGATCACCCACGTGCTGGTCGACCTCGCCGATGAACACCGCGGGCGGCAACCGGACGCCGGCCTGCACGGTCACGTTGGGCAGCAGCACCGGGTTCAGGATCAGCCCGTCGATCAGGTGGGCGCGCGCCTTGGAGATCAGCTGCTCCTCACGTTCGCCGCTGACCGCGGTCTCCTCCACCTGGACCCCGAGGCCCCGGCCTCCGGCCGCGACCACGAAGTGGTGGGCCATCTCGGCCGAGTACGGTGTGCTCAGGTCCGGCAGGGCCAGGGCGATCAGGCCACTGCGTCCGTTGCGCAGCGCGCGAGCGGAGAGGTTCGGCACGTAGTCCAGCTCGAGCATGGCCGCCTCGACCCTGACCCGCATCGCGTCGCTCACCGGAGTGGTCCCGTTGACGACATTCGATACGGTCTTGGGCGAGACCTGGGCCAGGCGGGCAACGTCCTTGACGGTTGCACGCATGTCGCGGACGCTACCAGCGAAGCCTGGTCGGCGGGTCGAATATCACGGGTCACCGGGAGCAAAGGGAGAGCGCCACATGATCAGCACCACTCGCCGCGAGCTGATCGCGGCGATGATCTTGGCCGGTCTCACCGGTGCCGCGTGCAGCTCGCCGACCGGCACCCCGGAACCGACCCCGAGTGGACCCGTGGGCTTCACCAACCCGGTCGTGGATGCCAACGTCCCGGACCCGATGATCATCGCCGACGGTTCCAGCGACTGGTGGGCCTTCGCCACCAACGGCAACGGCGCCAACATCCAGACCCTGCACAGCACCGACCTGGTGACCTGGGAGCAGGCCCCCGATGCGCTGCCGGTGTTGCCGGCATGGACGGCCGGTGGCGACGTCTGGGCACCCGAGGTCTCGCACGCCGAGGACGGCCGCTGGCTGATGTACTACACCACCCCCGCACCCAGCGACCAGGGCGACATCCAGTGCATCGGGCTGGCCGTCGCGGACTCCCCCGGCGGCCCGTTCGTCGACTCCTCCGACGGACCGCTGGTCTGCGAGACCGACGACGGCGGATCGATCGACGCCCACCCGTTCACCGCACCCGACGGAAAGCGCTACCTGTACTGGAAGAACGACGGCAACCGGATCGGTGTCGACACCTGGATCTCGGTGCAGGCGCTCGACCCGTCGGGCACCGAGCTGGTCGGCGAGCCGACGAAGCTGATCAAGCAGGACCAGCCCTGGGAAGGGTCCTTGGTGGAGGCGCCGTTCGTGGTGGAGACGGACGGGACCTACTGGCTGTTCTACTCCGCCAACGCCTACGACTCCGCCGACTACGCGGTGGGTGTGGCCCGGGCCACCAGTCCGACCGGGCCGTTCACCAAGCAACCCGACCCGGTGCTGGTCAGCAACGAGGTGGCCGCGGGGCCGGGCCACTGCGCGATCTTCTCGGTCGGCGACCAGCTGTGGATGGTCTACCACGCCTGGCCGCCGGACGCGATCGGCTCCGACATCCCGGGCCGGACCATGTGGTTGTCGGAGGTGCGGCTGAGCGCCGACGAGGTCGCCGTGACCCCGCCGACGACTCCCTACCCGAACCGCCCGCTCGGCTGAGCCGCTCTCAGGACAGCTTGGCCAAGATCAGCTCGCGGACCTTGCCCGCGTCGGCCTGACCCCGCAGCTCCTTCATCACCGCACCGATCAGCGCACCGGCGGCCTGCACCTTGCCGGCGCGGATCTTGTCCGCGACGCCGGGGTTGGCGGCGATGGCGGCGTCCACCGCGGCACCGAGGGCGCCGTCGTCGGAGACCACCGCGAGGTTGCGCGACGTGACGACGTCCGCCGGTGAGCCCTCACCGGCGAGGACTCCCTCGATCACCTGCCGGGCCAGCTTGTCGTTGATCGTCCGGTCTTCGATCAGGGCCTGCACCTCGGCCACCTGCTGCGGGGTGATCGGCGCGTCGGCCAGGTCCTGGCCCGCATCGTTGGTGTGCCGGGAGATCTCGGTCAACCACCACTTGCGGGCGCTCTGGGCCGTGGCTCCCGCCGCGACCGTCTGCTCGATCAGGTCGACAGCGCCCGCGTTGACCACATCGCGCATCTCGAGATCGGTGAAGCCCCAGTCAGCGCTGACCCGCTTCAAGCGGGCCGCCGGCGGCTCGGGCAGGGTGGCTCGCAGCTCCTCCACCCAGGCGCGGCTGGGTGCGACCGGCACCAGGTCCGGCTCGGGGAAGTAGCGGTAGTCCTCAGCGGACTCCTTGAGGCGCCCGGACGTGGTCACCCCGGTGTCCTCGTGCCAGTGCCGGGTCTCCAGGGTGATCGTGCCGCCGTCGTCGAGCACGGCCGCCTGGCGGGTGATCTCGTACCGGATCGCCCGTTCCACGCTGCGCAGCGAGTTGACGTTCTTGGTCTCGGTCCGGGTGCCGAACTCGGCGTCCGGCGTGGGCCGCAGCGACACGTTGGCGTCACAGCGCAGCGACCCCTGCTCCATCCGCACGTCGGAGACCCCGAGCGCGCGCAGCAGCTCGCGCAGCATGGCCACATACGCCCGCGCGACCTGCGGCGCCTTGTCACCCGCACCCTCGATCGGCTTGGTGACGATCTCGATCAGCGGCACCCCCGAGCGGTTGTAGTCCAGCAGCGAGTGGTCGGCCCCGTGGATGCGGCCGGTGGCCCCACCGACGTGCAGCGACTTGCCGGTGTCCTCCTCCATGTGGGCCCGCTCGATCTCCACCCGGTACGTGGTGCCCTCGACCTCGACCTCGCACCAGCCGTCGTACGCGATCGGCTCGTCGTACTGGGAGATCTGGTAGTTCTTCGGCATGTCCGGGTAGAAGTAGTTCTTCCGTGCGAACCGGCACCACTCGGCGATCGAGCAGTTGAGGGCCAGACCGATCCGGATGGCCGACTCGATGGCCTTGGCGTTCACCACCGGCAGTGACCCCGGCAGACCCAGGCAGACCGGACAGGTCTGGGTGTTCGGCTCGGCCCCGAACACGGTCGAGCAGCCGCAGAACATCTTCGAGGCGGTGTTCAGCTCGACATGCACCTCCAGTCCCAGCACGGGGTCGTACCGGTCCAGGGCGTCGGTGTAGTCGACCACTGTCTCGCTCATGCGCCGACCTCCAGGTTCGGGATCCGGTCCAGGAGCGGGCCGCCCCAGCGCTCGTTCAGGACCCGCTCCAGCGCGGCTCCGACGCGGTAGAGCCGGTCGTCGGCCAGCGGCGGGGCCATCACCTGCAGACCCACCGGCAGGCCGTCTTCGGGAGCCAGCCCCACCGGGAAGGACGCCGAGGCGTTCCCGGCCAGGTTGGACGGGATGGTGCACAGGTCGTTCATGTACATGGCCAGCGGGTCGTCGACCTTCTCCCCGATCGGGAACGCGGTGACCGGGGTGGACGGCGAGACCAGCACGTCGACGGCATCGAAGGCCGCCGCGAAGTCGCGGCTGATCAGCGTCCGCACCTTCTGGGCCGAGCCGTAGTAGGCGTCGTAGTAGCCGCTGGACAGCGCGTAGGTGCCGATGATGATGCGGCGCTTGACCTCCGCACCGAAGCCGGCCTCGCGGGTCAGCGCCATCACCTGCTCGGCGCTGTGGCTGCCGTCGTCACCCACGCGCAGCCCGAACCGCATGGCGTCGAACTTGGCCAGGTTGGAGGACACCTCAGCGGGCATGATCAGGTAGTACGCGCCCAGCGCGTAGACGAAGTGGGGGCAGGACACCTCGACGATCTCGGCACCGAGCGAGGCCAGCAGCTCGACGGCCTCGCGGAAGCGCTGCTCGACCCCGGGCGCGTAGCCGTCGCCACTCAGCTCCTTGACCACGCCGATCTTGAGGCCGGACACGTCACCGGAGCGTGCCGCCTCGACGACCGGTGGCACCGGGGCGTCGATGGAGGTCGAGTCCATCGGGTCGTGGCCCGCGATCACCTCATGCAGCAGGGCGGCGTCCAGCACCGTACGGGCACAGGGACCGGGCTGGTCCAGCGAGGACGCCATCGCCACCACGCCGTAGCGGGAGGTGCCGCCGTACGTCGGCTTCACCCCGACAGTGCCGGTGACCGAGGCGGGCTGCCGGATCGAGCCGCCGGTATCGGTGCCGATGGCCAGCGGCGCCTCGAAGGCGGCCAGCGCGGCGGCACTGCCGCCCCCGGAGCCGCCCGGGATCCGGGTGGTGTCCCACGGGTTGCGGGTCGGTCCGTACGCGGAGTTCTCGGTCGAGGAGCCCATGGCGAACTCGTCCAGGTTGGTCTTGCCGAGGATCACCAGGTCGGCGTCCAGCAGCCGCTGGGTGACGGTCGCGTCGTACGGCGGGATCCAGCCTTCGAGGATCTTCGAGCCGCAGGTCGTCGGCGCACCTCGGTAGGTGAGGATGTCCTTGAGCGCGAGCGGTACGCCGGCCAGCGGGCCGAGCTTCTCGCCACCGGCGATGCGGTGGTCGATGACCGCCGCCTGGGCCAGCGCCCGTTCGCCGTCGACGTGCAGGAACGCGTTGATCTCACCATCGACGGCGGCGATCCGGTCCAGGTGCGCGGCCGTGACGGCGACCGAGGTCGTCTCACCCGCGGCGATGGCCGCCGCGAGGTCGGCGGCGGTGCTGTGGGTGACGTCGCTCATCAGGCCTCCCCGAGGATGCGCGGGACCCGGAACCGGTCCTGCTCGGCGGCCGGCGCGCCGGCCAGCACGTCGGCCACCGGCAGCGACGGACGGACGACGTCCGCCCGGAACACGTTGGTCAGCGGCAGCGCGTGCGATGTCGGTGGGATGTCCTCGGCGGCGACGTCGGACACGCTGGCGACCGACTCCAGGATCACGTCCAGCTGAGGCGCCAGGTGGACCAGCTCCTCGTCGGTCATCTCGATCCGCGCCAGCCGGGCCAGGGCGGCCACGTCGTCAGGACTCAATGCCACGTGTCAGTTCTCTCTTCAGTGTCGTTTCTCGTCGGCTCGGGGACGAGCCGGTCAGCCATCCTAGGCCGCGAGCGGGAAGACGACACGCCCGGCGTACGGCTGAACCCTGTTCGCGGAATGACCGTCCGTGACTCCGGGGTCAGGTCCGGCCGGCGGCCACGCCTACCGGGCCGCCGTTCCTGGCTCGAGAGTCACACCCGACCGCCCAGCACGCCTACCGGGCCGCCGTTCCTGGCTCGAGAGTCACACCCGACCGCCCCATGCGCGGACGCGACGTCCATGCGCCGCCCCCGAGTCACGTACGGCCACCCCACACGAGTCGGCCATCCGCCGGCTCCGGCCGGAGGTCCGGTCAGAGCGGGCGGATCACGAAGCCGGTCTTCAGCTTGGGCGTGAAGAACGTCGACTTGGGTGGCATCAGCAGTCCCTCCCGAGCGGTTCGCTCGATCTCGGCCACGCTGACCGGCCGGATCAGCACCGCGGCCTCGGCACGACCGTCGTCGACGGCGTCCATCGCCTCGGCCAGTCCGTGCTGGTAGCTCACCGGCACCTCGCCGAGGGTGTGCTCCAGCCAGGCCCCGTCCAAGGACCGGACGCCCTCGAAGGCGCCGGGAATCGGCACCATCCGGTACGCACGGTCCCGGGTGTAGAGCACCAGGAATCCCTCGTCCTGCATGTCCGCCAGCGTCTGCGCGGTCGGCCGTTCCATGTCGGAGAGGCTGAACGTGTGGCTGAACTCGGCGTACATCCGGTCGTACAGCCGGTGGATCGCGGCGACGCTGAGCTGGTCGGCGACCAGCTCGCTGACGAAGGCCAGGGTCTCCTCGGCCGGGGAGTCGGTCCGCCCCGTCGCCGTCCGGATCTCGTCCCGGTAGGTGCGGCTGATGCCGTACCGGTGGTGTCCGTCGGCGATCAGCACGTCGTCGGCGGCCACCGCTGCGCTGATCGCCGCGATCCGCTCCGGGTCGGTGACCCGCTCGACCCGATGGGTGACACCGTCCTCGACCACCTCACCGAGCGGCTCGCCCGGCTCGGTCAGCAGACCGGCGAGGCCGGACGCCAGCGACAGTCCCCACACCGGTGACAGGTTCGCCGAGGTCGCGCGGGTCAGATCGAGACGATCGGTCGACGCCTTGGGGGTGGTGCGCTCGTGCGGGAGCACCCCACCGGCGCCCTGGTCGACCACCTCGAGGCCACCCAGCACACCGACGATCTCGCGGGCCGTGCCCGTCTCGTCGGTGAAGCTCAGCCGGTAGAGGGTGAAGCTCGGCCGCTCGTCGACCACCAGCACACTCTGGTCGCGCCAGTCGGCGAGTGTGGCGGCCGCCTCGTCGTAGCGGGCCTCGCCGCCCTGCGGGACATCGACGTGGGTGATGTTGTGCGGGTCGAGCGCGCGATAGTGCTCGAGGTCGGCGTCGGAGAGCACGTCGTACGGCGGGGCGACGAGGGTCGGGAGGTGCTCGACGTCGGCGTACCGGAGGGCAGCGAAGGGCAGGAAGCGGGGCACGGGGGCCACCCTGTCACGCGCCACGATCCGGGCTGAAACACAGGGGTAACGCGGGGTAGGCGAAGATGGGGGCCGTGTACCTGATGCGTGTTGCCCTGCCCGATCGCCCCGGCTCGCTGGGCGCGGTCGCGAGCGCCATGGGCAGCGTCGGCGGTGACATCAACGCGGTCGAGATCGTCGAGAAGGGTGACGGCGTGGTCGTCGACGACTTCATCGTCGACCTCCCGCCCGGTCGACTGCCCGAGACCATCATCACCGCCTGTCATCGGTTGGAGGGGGTACGGGTCGAGTGGATCTCGCGCTACCCCGAGGGCGGCGGACTCCAGTCCGATCTCGAGGCGCTGGAGCGGATGACCGCCGATCCGGCGAACGCCGCCGAGACCCTGGTGTCGCTGAGCCCGGTCGTGTTCCGGTCGCACTGGTCGGTGCTGCTGGGCGTCGCCGGCGATCAGGTGGTCAGCCTGGCGTCGACGACGCTGGCTCCCGACTTCGACACCTCGAACGCCGGGCCCCTCGCGCCGTTCGACACCACCCACCGACTCGAGCTGGACTCCGGCTGGCTGCCCGGCTGGGCCGACTCCACAGTCGTCGTGGTGCCGCTGACCCGCGATCGGGTGATCGCCATCGGCCGTCTCGGTGGTCCGGCCTTCCTCGACTCCGAGATCGCTCGACTGCACCATCTCGCCGCACTGATCAAGTAGCCCACCCGAACGGGTAGGTAGCCTGCCCCGATGGACTGGGGTGTGCTGCTCGCCTGGCTCACCTCCGTCGTCTTCGGCGTCGTGTCGGCGATCGTGCCGATCATCAACGCCGAGGTGTACGTGCTGATCTCCCAGGTGTCCGCCGTGGCCGGGGTCGTGCCGGTGGCCGTCGGTGTCGGTGTCGGGCAGACCATCGGGAAGTGCCTGCTGTTCATCGGGGTCCGACGCGGTCGGCAGTTCCGCTTCTTCCGCGAGCGCCGCGCCCAGGTCCGGACCGAACCGCGCGGACGGGTGCGGCAGGCCTGGCACGACGGCATCCAGTTCCTGCTGCGGCTGGTCGGGACGAAGCGCTGGGGACTGCCCATCACCCTGCTGGCGGCCGTGGTCGGGTTCCCGCCCCTGTACGCGGTCGCACTGCTCGCCGGCGCGACGACGATGAAGCTGCGCTACTTCGCTCCGGTGGTGCTGGTCGGCCGGATCACCCGGTTCCTGCTCGTCGCGTACGGGGTGGGGGTGCTGCCGTGGTGGTGAGCTCAGTGTTGCGCGTCCCAGGTCGTTGACAGATGGCGGCGTTCAGGTGCGTGCATGTCGTCGCAGGGCGGCGCTCCGCGCCGGCACGCCAGGCCGACGAAGAAGGGGTACCGAGTCGTATCACGACCGAGGAGAGCGCAGCGAGGTGCGTGCCTGGGCGTCGCGAGCTGTCAACAGATGTGGGACGCGTGACACTAACCCTGGTTGCCGATGCCGAAGCCGATGTTGCCGGTCATCAGGTAGTACACGTACCAGCCGAGCAGGAAGCAGGCGAGCAGGGCGCCGAACAGCGCCAGGCTGACCCAGATCCGCATCCGACGCTTCGATCGCGTCGTCGGCACCATCCCCGGGCCCCACTCGCCCAGGTTGGGCTGGACGCGCGGCGGCGTACCCGCGTTCAGGTTGAGGTTGGAGAAGACCTTCGGCACCGCGCCAGGATAGTCGTCGTCAGGCTTCCCCGACCGTCGCGATCGCGGTCGCCGCGTCCGGGCCCTCCGCCAACAGGACCTGGAACGCTTCGGCACCCCGCAGGACGGGCACCTTGAGCGTCACCGCCTTGTCGTACTTCGATCCGGGGGACTCCCCCACGACCACGAAGGCGGTCTTCTTCGAGACCGAGCCGGCGACCTTGCCACCGCGGGACGTGATGGCCTCGGCGGCGGAGTCCCGGGTGAACCCGTCCAGCGATCCGGTGACCACGATCGCCAGTCCGGCCAGCGACTGGTCCAGCTGCTCGGGCTGCTCATCTCGCATCACGGCTCCGGCGGCCTGCCACTTGCGCACGATCTCGCGGTGCCAGTCGACGGCGAACCAGTCGGTGATCGCGGTGACCAGGGTGGGTCCGATGCCTTCCACCTCGGCGAGCTGCTCCGGGGTGGCGGCGGCCAGAGCATCGATGGAACCGAAGGCGCGGGCCACGTCCGGGGCCACGCCCTTGCCGATGTGGCGGATGGACAGGGCGACCAGGAACTTGTCCAGCGGACGGGTCTTGGCCTCGTCCAGGTTCGCCAGCAGCTTGGCTCCGTTGGCGCTCAGCACCCCGGCCTTGGTGGAGAACAGCTCGGTGCCGACCAGCTTCTCCTCGGTCAGGTCGAACAGGTCACCCTCGTCGACCATCAGCCCGGCATCGAGCAGCGACTGCGCCGCCTGGTAGCCGAGCACCTCGATGTCGAGCCCTTGCCGGCTGGCCAGGTGGAACAGCCGTTCCCGGAGCTGGGCGGGACAGGACCGGCTGTTGGGGCAGCGCAGATCGGCGTCGCCCTCCTTCTCTGGTTTCAGCTCGGTGTCGCACTCGGGGCACCGGGTCGGCATCTCGAACTCCCGCACCTCGGCGGCCACGCGCAGCTCGACCACCGGACCGACGATCTCGGGGATCACGTCGCCGGCCTTGCGCAGCACCACGGTGTCGCCGATCAGCACGCCCTTGCGCTTCACCTCGCTGGCGTTGTGCAGGGTGGCCATGCCGACCGTCGACCCCGAGACGAGCACCGGCTCCATCACCCCGTACGGGGTGACACGGCCGGTTCGCCCGACATTGACCCGGATGTCCAGGAGCTTGGTGGTGACCTCTTCCGGCGGGTACTTGAAGGCGATCGCCCAGCGCGGAGCTCGCGACGTGGACCCGAGCTGATCCTGCACGGACCGCTCGTCGAGCTTGATCACCACGCCGTCGATCTCGTGCACGACGGAGTGCCGATGCTCCCCGAAGTGCTCGATGAAGGCCCACACCGCATCCAGGTCGGGACACACCGTGCGCTGCGGGCTGACCGGCAGACCCCACGCCGCGAGCGCGTCGTACGCCGTGGACAACCGGTCGAGTCGCACCCCCTCGACCACGCCGAGGCCGTGGCTGACGAAACCGAGGTGGCGGGACGCCGTGATCTTGGGATCCTTCTGCCGCAGCGAGCCGGCCGCCGCGTTGCGCGGGTTGGCGAACGGTGCCTTGTCGTCGGCGACCAGCGACTCGTTCAGCTTCGCGAACTCCTCGACCGCGAAGAACACCTCGCCGCGCACCTCCAGGGTGCTGGGCAGCGGGTGCTCCTCGGTCGCCGTGAGCCGGCGCGGGATGGTGGCGATCGTGGCCACGTTGGCCGTCACGTCCTCCCCGAACCGCCCGTCACCGCGGGTCGCCGCCCGCGTCAGCCGGCCGTCCTCGTACAGCAGGTCGATCGCCAGCCCGTCCACCTTCAGCTCGCACAGGTAGCCCGACCGGACGATCTGCTCCTCCCCCAGCTCGCGGACGGCTCGCTGGGCCCAGCGGTCCAGCTCCTCGCGGTTGAACACGTTGTCCAGGCTGAGCAGCCGCATCGGGTGCTCGACCGCGGCGAACGTGGTGGCCGGCGGACCGCCCACCTTCTGGGTCGGTGAGTCCGGTGTGCGCAAGGCCGGGAAGGCGTCCTCGATCGCGTTCAGCTCCCGCATGGCGGCGTCGAACTCGCCGTCGGAGATCGTCGGGGCGTCCAGCACGTGATAGCGCCAGCGGGCCTCGTCCAGGCGCTCGGTCAGCTCGGCGTGCCGCTGCCGGGCCTCGGCGTCGGGTTCGGCCTGCTGCGCCGCCGTTTCGGGGGCGTTCGTCGCTGGGCCGTTCGTCTCGGGAGCGTCCGTCACGTCCGGAACACTAGTGGGACCCACCGACAGGCGTCCGCGACAATGACGTGGTGCCGCTGTGGTCCCGTCTTCGTCGTCTGCTGCCCGCCCGCCGCCCGCCGGCTGCGGTTCCGGGGCAGATCCGCTTCGACTACGCACCACGTCGCGACGGCCGACCGGATCCGGGCGAGATCGTCTGGGCGTGGGTGCCGTACGACGAGAACGACGGGCGGGGCAAGGACCGTCCGGTGCTGATCGTTTCGCGCGACGGCGGCGTGTTGATCGGGTTGATGCTCACCAGCAAGGACCACGACCGAGACGCCGCGGACGAGGCGCGGCGTGGTCGGTTCTGGATGGACATCGGCTCCGGACCGTGGGACAGCCGGGGCAGGCCCAGTGAGATCCGCCTGGATCGGATCCTCCGACTCACCCCCGACGCGGTCCGGCGGGAGGGGGCGGCTCTGGATCGCACGCGCTTCCTGCGCGTGGCGCAGGAGGCGCAGCGCGTCCAGGCCCGGAAGCTCCGCTCGAACGGGTGATTCCGGCGCTCAGCGTCGCCAGAAGCCTTCGTGCACGGCACGGGCCTCGGGCAGGTCGAACGGGCCGAGCACCTCGGTCGGTCGCTGGCCGGCCGCGAACACCTGGCGGCACGGCAGGGTCAGCGTCGGGTTCTCCGGGTCGTCGCCCGTCATGGCGGCGAGCTCGGACTCGGCCAGCGCGAACACCACCTTGCTGATCCCGGCCCAGTAGATCGCGCCGGCACACATCGCGCAGGGCTCGGTGCTGGTGTAGAGGGTGTACCCGCGCAGGTCCCGGCCGAGCGTCTGGCTGGCCAGCCGGACCAGGTTGGACTCCGCGTGCCCGGTGACGTCCGAGTCGGTCACCACGGTGTTCTGGGCTCTGAGCACCACAGTGCCCGCGGCATCGGCCAGCACGGCCCCGAACGGGTGGTTGCCGGCCTCGCGGGCGAGCCGAGCCTGATCGACGGCCAGGTCCAGGCGCGGGTGGTCACTCACTCCGGGTCTCCCGCGAGGGCGTCCTCGATCCGGCGGACCTTGGCGTGCAGCATGTCGGTGTGACCCGGCCGGATGTCGGCCTTCAGCACCAGCGACGTCCGCGGGGCGACGGCCGAGACGGCTGCGGTGGCCCGCTTCACCACGTCCATCACCTCGTCCCAGTCGCCCTCGATCGTGGTGAACATCGACGTGGTCTCGTTCGGCAGACCCGACGCGCGGACGATGCGGACGGCTTCGGCGACGGCGTCACCCACGGACGGGTCGCCGCCGGACGGGGCGACGGAGAAGGCAACCAGCATGCGGCCCAACCTACCGAGCGCGGCTCCCGGGGTGGCAGGCAGACTGGGGCGATGGCCGACGACCGACGACGCGTGCTGGTGACCGGTGCCGCGGGGTACATCGCGGGGCAGCTGCTGCCGGCGTTCCGCGACCGCTACGACCTCACGCTGGTGGATGTGACCCGGACCCACGCCCGCGAGGGCCACGAGGTCACCGACGTGGAGCTGCTGGATCTGCTCGACGACCCCGCCGACCGGTTCAGCGAGCTGTGCCGCGACGTGGACACCGTGGTGCACTGCGGCATGCGGCCCCCGTCGGGGACACCCTCGTACGCGGCCGAAAGGGTCAACCTGGACATGACGGCCCGGGTCTACGAGGTGGCGGCGGCCACGGGCGTCCGACGGGTCGTCTGCACCAGCACCAACCAGGCCGCCAAGTGGTACGAGCGGGCCTGGAAGCAGGGCCGTCGGGACCGGGTGACCCCGGAGGACTACCCCCGCCCGGACACCTTCTACGGCTGGGCCAAGACCGCGTACGAGACGCTGGGGTTCCTGTTCGCCACCGGAGAGGTGAGCCGACCGCTGGAGGTGGTGCAGATCCGCATCGTCGCCCCGCGCCCGATCCGGGCCGAGACGTTCACCGACCGACAGCTGGTCGACTACCTGCGCGACATCACCGGCTGGATCAGTGAACGCGACCTGCAGCAGCTCTACGTCCGTTCGATCGAGGCCGACTCGATCGCGGATCCCGACGGCGTGCCGTTCCAGATCTTCTACGGGGTCAGCGACAACGCCCGGACGTTCTGGTCGATCACCAACGCTCGTGAGGTGATCGGCTACGCCCCACAGGACGACTCCGAGATCGAGTTCGCCGAGGAGATCGCGGCCATGACCGCACGCGGCGAGTCAGCTCAGTCGTAGAGACCCTCACCGACGATGCCGGCGGCGGTTCGCACCGTGCGGAGGGCCGAGATCGCTGCCGTACGGGAGAATCCGGCCAACCCACAGGCCGGAGTGACCACCGTGTGGGTGGAGAACTCCGGCGGCAGCTCGAGGCGCCGGATCGGCGCCAGCACGGCCGAGGCCACCTGGTCCGCGGTGGGCAGCGGTGCCGAGGGGTTGCCGGTGGGGAGTGCCCCGGCGAACAACCAGTGGCCCTGCTCCAGGGCGGCACCGAGGGCGTCCCAGTCGGCCGTGCCCAGCAGGCTCAGGTCCAGGGCCAGACCACGGACGCCGGCCGTGGTCAGCAGCCCGATCGGTGCACCGGGCGCGCAGCAGTGCACGACCACCGGCGTGTCACCGAGTCGTTCGACCAGCCGGCTGTAGGCGTCACTGACCTCGGGGATGTCCACGGCGCGGTGCCGGCCGAGACCGCTGGCGGTGGCGATGTCGCCGCCGAGCACGGCCGGCAGCGACGGCTCGTCGAGCTGGACGACAAGGCTGGTGTCCGGCAGGCGCCGAGCCACCTCGGCGGCCAGGTCCACGATCCCCTGCTCCAGCGACTGGACCACGTCCCGTCGGGCACCGGTGTCGGGCAGCACCCGGTCCCCGCGCGGGTGCTCCAAGGACGCGGCCAGAGTCCACGGCCCGGCGACGGCGATCTTGAGCGGGCCCTCGTAGCCCTGGGCGATCTCCTCCAGCTGGTCGAGATCGGACCGCAGGGTGCCGATCGCGCGACGGTGATCACGAGACGACACGTCGGTCAGGCGCCACCCCGCGGGTTGGAGGTCGATGCCCAGTCCGGTCAGCAGCGCGGTGCCGCGACCGACCAGGCCGGCGTGCGGACCACGATCGGGAAGTTCTGGCAGGTGAGGAAGATCCGGGCACTCCGCGAAGGTGATCTTGAGTGCGTCCGTCAGCTCGGTGCCGGGCCAGGAACCGATGCCGGTGGAGACGACGCCGTCGGTCGTGATCATGGGGACCTCGCTCGTGATCATGAGGCGGTGTCGGCGATGGTGGCGCTGCCGACCACCTGCGACCCGCGGTAGCTGACCAGGGCCTGGCCGGCGGCGACCCCGGCGATCGGCTCGTCCAAGCGGGCGACGACCCGATCGCCGTCGTACGCGATCTCGGCGGTGACCGGCTCCCCGTGCGCGCGGACCTGGACCTGACCCCGCCACGAGCCGGTGACCGGCCGATCGGTCCAGGTCGGCCGGATGCCGGCGATCTCGCGGACCAACAGCGCCTTGCGCGGTCCGACGGTGATGGTGTTGGTCACCGGGGAGATGTCCAGCACATAGCGCGGCTGGCCGTCCGCCGCCGGGGTGCCGATCCGGAGACCCTTGCGCTGGCCGACGGTGTAGTGGTGCGTGCCGTCGTGTTGTCCGACGATGGTGCCGGTCTGGTCGGTGATGGTGCCGGGCCTCGTGCCGAGGTGGCGGTCCAGGAAGCCGGCTGTGTCCCCGTCGGCGATGAAACAGATGTCGTGGCTGTCCGGCTTGTCGGCGACCGCGAGCCCGCGACGCTCGGCCTCTGTCCGGACCTCGCTCTTCAGCGAACCGCCCAGCGGGAACAGCGAGTGGGCCAGCTGGTCCTGGGTCAGCACGCCGAGCACGTACGACTGGTCTTTGTCGTGGTCAACAGCCCGGTGCATCTCGACGCCGGACGAACCCTCGCTCAACAGTGCGTAGTGACCGGTGCAGACCGCGTCGAACCCCAGCGCCAGACCCCGCTGCAGGACGGCAGCGAACTTGATCTTCTCGTTGCAGCGCAGGCACGGGTTGGGGGTGCGCCCCGCCGCGTACTCCGCCACGAAGTCCTCCACCACGTCGGCGGCGAACTCGTCGCTCAGGTCCCAGACGTAGAACGGGATGCCCAGGACGTCGGCGGCGCGCCGCGCATCGTGGGCGTCCTCCTTGGAGCAGCAACCCCGGGCGCCGGTGCGGTAGGACTGCGGGTTCTTCGACAGGGCCAGGTGCACCCCGGTGACCTCGTGACCGGCCTCGACCGCGCGCGCCGCAGCAACGGCGGAGTCGACTCCCCCGGACATCGCCGCCAACACCCTCATCGAGCACTCCTTCTTCGTCAGCCGCCCAGTCTGTCACGGTCCGGGCGTGGGTCCGCGCGTCCGTGCGTCAGCGTGGATCCTCGAGTGGGCGCCGGCCCGGCAATTTCCATCCACGGCCGGTTCTTCTCCACTCGGGTTGGTGATGGGACCGGCAATTTCCATCCACGGCCGGTTCTTCTCCACTCGGGTTGGTGATGGGAACCGGCAATTACCATCCGCGGGCGCGCTTTCGGTGGTGCAATCGCGGACTGGCCGGCACTTTCCATCGACGGACGCAGAACTGCGTGCCATCGGGTCACCTGGCCGCCAACTTCCAACCACGGACGCCGACTCCGGCGCAAAGCCGTGATCTGAATCGGATTTCTCCTTCGCGGGGGCGGCTGTCTGGCGTACGGCGGCTTGACCGGGTTGTCTCGCAACCCGCATCTCACCTGGTCGTGACGCTCACGCCAGACGCTCAGGCAGCCATTCGGCCGCCAAGGAACTCTTGGCGCCATTCCACCGATGGCTTGCGCCGCGTCGTGGTCATCCCCCGATCCCGCAGGGCGTTCCGGATGACGTCGAGGGTCTCCTCGGGGTGATCGAACACGCTCTCGGCCGTGACCAGGATGAAGCGCCACCCGAGCGCTTCCAGCCTCGTCCGACGCCGGATGTCCTTGTTCCACTGCTGCGTGCTCTCCGCGTGCTGCCGTCCCTCGTACTCGATCGCCAGCAGGATCCCTCGGTAAGCGAGCTCGATCCGTGCGGCCCACGATCCGTCCTCGGCGCGCAGGATCACGTTGATCTGGGGTTCGGGCAACCGGGCCAGCACCAGCATCATGCGCACCCTGGTCTCCATCACCGAATCGACGCCGGCCCGAACCCACCGTGCTGCTCGCCGGGCTCGTCGGCATCCGGGACCGCTCCCCAGGGCAGCGGCGTCGATGAGCTCCTGGTGGGTCGTTCGCCCTGCCGCCACCAGCGAGTCCCCCACGGCGACGAGGTCGACCAGGCCGAGCCCTTCGGCCGCCAGATCCAGGAAGACTCGGGTGGGTGGCGCGACCGCCAAACCTGACCTGATCACGGGATGCAGCGTGGGATCGGCTCGATGTGCCGCGATTCCCCGGCGCTGGGTGCGCGCGAGCGGACCCGGTGAGCTGACGTGGGTCTCGGCGGTGTCCGGCGCCCAGCCGCCCCACAGCACGGCGGCGGTGTGATGGCTCACGTACGAACCCGCCGGCGCGACCAGCATCGCGGCGGCGGCCCGAACGCGGCAGGTCAGCCGGACCCCCGACCGGATGTAGATCCCTTGAAAGATCCGTTGGTACTGCGGGCCTTGGAGTTGATGATCACTGAGCGAAGCCGCCAGTGCGGCGGGACGGGTGAAGGGTCTGCTGGTATCGAAGGACATGCTCTGAGCCTCGGGCTGCGAGGGCGTGCGTGGACCACTGTCCCCAAGCTGACGTGTTGTCCGTTTCCGACAGGTGTCTGGCCCATGCCCGCGGTGTTGTCCGATGCCCACAGAATGCTGTCGAGCCGTCCGGTTCCCGTCTCGTCAAACCGGGGTTCGTGCGTACGGACGCGTCCAAACCTGGCGTACGCCGCACAGCCCTGGATCCGACGCTGCCGCAACACGTCCCTGGGTGGAAAATACCGCCCTGCCACCGCCAAGCGATCCCGGATCACGCCCGTGGATGGAAACTGCGAATTGGCCTAGCCCGGAAGCCGACATCACATCCGTAGATGGAAATTGCGCTCTAAATCCGGCCCAGGAACCCGAATCAGCATCCGTGGATGGAAATTGCGAACTCAACCCGGCACAGGAAGCCGAGTCAGCATCCGTGGATGGAAATTGCCATTCAAGTCCGCCATGGGCCAACCCACCAGATGCCAGCTCAGCCGGCCACGCCGCCGAACGCCCGAGCCCGCCGGAGCACCTCGGGCAGGGCGGCCGCGAGGGCGTCCACGTCGGCGCGGGTGGAGGTGTGCCCGAGCGAGAAACGCAGCGCCGAACCCGCCTGCCGCTCGGTCCGGCCCAGGGCCAGCAGCACGTGACTCGGCTCGGCCACGCCCGCCGTGCAGGCCGAGCCGGTGGAGCAGTCGATGCCGGCCGCGTCCAGCAGCAGCAGCAGCGCGTCGGACGAGCACCCGGGCAGCTCGACGTTCAGCACGCCGGGCAGCCGCTGCGCGGGGTCGCTCGGTCCGTGCACCACCGCGTCCGGGGCGGCGGCCAGGACGGCCGCCAGGAGACCCGCCCGCAGGGACTCCAACCGCTCGCGCTCGGCGACCTGGTTCGTCACGGCCAGCTCCAGCGCGGCGGCGAAGCCGGCCACCCCGGCCACATCGAGCGTGCCGGAGCGGACGTCGCGCTCCTGACCACCCCCGTGCAGCACGGCTTCCAGAGCGACCTCTCGCCGGGCCAGCAGGGCGCCGACCCCGACCGGTCCACCCAGCTTGTGCGCGGTCACCGTCAGCAGGTCCAGTCCGCTGGCGGCGAAGTCGACGGGCAGATGCCCGACCGCCTGCACCGCGTCGCTGTGCGCCCAGATCCCTGCCCGGTGGGCGATCTCGGCCATCTCGGTCACTGGCTGGACGGTGCCGATCTCGTTGTTGGCCCACATCACTGACACCACTGCCGTGCGGTCGTCGACCGCCCGGGACAGCGCCTCCAGATCGAGCCGACCGGCCCTGTCGACCCCGACCTCGACCAGCCCTGCGCCGGCAGTCGACGCCAGCCAGCGGGCCGGGTCCAGCACGGCGTGGTGCTCGATCGCGCTGATCACCACCCGCGAGCGGCCGCCGCCGCGACGCGCCCAGTACGAGCCCTTGATCGCCAGGTTGTCGGCCTCGGTGCCGCCGGAGGTGAAGATCACATCCGCCGGCCGGGCCCCCAGCAGCGCAGCCAGCTGTTCGCGGGACTCCTCCACCACGCGCCGCGCTCCGCGTCCCGACGCGTGCAACGAGGACGGGTTCCCGGTCGTGCCCCACTGACCGATCATGGCCTCGACCGCCGCGTCCACCACCGGGGTGGTGGACGCGTGGTCGAGGTAGGTCCGGGTCACGGCGCCATTGTGCCCGCCGCTGACGTGCCGCCCGTCAGCAGCCGTGGCTGACCTGGTTGCACATCGACGTCACGCTCCAGCCGATCGACCAGTGAACCGTTCCGCCGGCGGTCACCGCCGTCACCTTCACCGGTGGCCGGCCGCTGACGTCGTCACCCGAACCGAAGGCGGTCGCGGTCCGGGCCATCACCAGCCAGTGCCCGTCCCGGCCGACGACGGCCTTCTCGGTCCGGCCACCCGGCAGCTCGTACGTCACGGAGCGGACCCCGGGCAGCCGGCCGGCGGCCCACAGCGTCTCGCCACCGCTGTCGATGGGGTTCAGGGCCCAGCCGAAGTCCTTCTTCTTCGTCCCCGCACCCGCCGTCCGGACGCCCGTGATCTCCGCTGTGGGAAACAGGCTGCAACCCACGTACCGGTCGCCGTCGGCGAGCACCGTGCCCCACTGCTTGCGGGTCGAGACCGTCGCGGCGACCCTGGCCGCCTCGGGGTCGAAGTCGGTCGGGTCCGCGGTCTCGGCCCACGACGTGATCATGGTCCGGCAGGTGGCCACCCCGGCGGCGTCCGAGGCGGGGCGCTTCGGCGCGTCGCCCTTCTCCTGGCCCTGCTCGGCCATCAGGGTCTGACAGCCCTGCACCTCGAAGGAATCTGTCGTCGCCGCGGCCTTCTGACCTGTGGCCCGGGACTCGACCCGGAGCGTCCGACCGTCGGCACCCAGGAAGTGGAGCTCCACGGCCACGTCCTTCCAGGCTCCCGGTCCCCGCAGAGCCACGATCGCGCCGAACGTGCCACCGCCACCCTGCCGCGTGTCGACCACGATCGTCGAGGCACGGTCCGACGCGCCGCTCGTGGCGGTCAGCCGGATCTGCCGAACCCGGTCGCTGACCGACCAGGTCCAGAGTGCGTCGACCTGGTGCTGAGGATCGCTGGGGTCGTCGGAGCAGCTGGCCGAGCTGCCCGACCCTCCACGGGAGGCGGCGTCGTAGCCCTTCGGCAGCACCTCGGGCACGTCACCGTCCCACTCCTGCTGCTTGCCGTCCACGCAGAGAGCAGTCCCGTCCTTGCCCTGGGCGATCAGGTAGCGGGCGCTGCCGAACCGCCCACCGCCCACGATCGTCGGCATGGTCAGCGCGTCGACCACGCGGCGGCCGTCCACCCCGCAGGTGGCCAGGTCGGCGCTGATCTCGGTCTCGGTGAGCTCCCGGGTGACGAAGCGCGGTGATACCGGCGTGGGCGAGGTGGACGGTGTGCGGGCCGGGCTCGTGGTCGCCGAGCTGGACGGGATGGCGCTGGGCGACTGGGCGGGGACGGCGTCGGTGCGACCGGTGAACCTGGTGGCCCCGATCACCACCGCCACGATCAGGATCGCGGCTGCCAGCGGAGCGAGGGCGTGGCGGGGCCGGAAGCCCCGGCCCTCGGTGTCGCGCAGCTCGGCCGCGATCCGTTCCCGCAGGTGCTCGGGGGCCGGACGGGCGGCGGGCGGACGGTCGATCGGGTCGGTGGGGTCAGACATGGTCGCCTCCACGGCGGGAAGGGTCGGGCGAGACAGGGGGGTCAGACGGCGACCCGGGGACGACACCGGGCCCGCGGTCGTCGGGGTCGGCGAGGCGCAGCGCGCGACGCACCCGGGACAGGCGGGACTTCACGGTGCCCACCGGGATGCCGAGGGCCTGGGCCGTCTGCGGGTAGCTGAGGCCCTCCCAGCACACCAGGAGGAAGACGTCACGGTCGGCCTGCGGGAGGTCGTCGAGCCGGTCGATCATGGCGCGCACCCGACGGTCGCTGTCGAGCTGACCGGCGACGTGGTCACCGGTGCTGTCGGCGAGATGATCACCGGAACCCTCGACGAGCTTCAGACGCGCCATCGCCCGGGTTCGTCGCCGGACGGAACGGGCGTGGTTGCGGCAGACGTTGGTGGCGACCCCGTACAGCCAGGGCAGCACCGAACCGTCGAGCTCCACGGCGCGACGCCGACACCGCCACACCTCGAGGAACACCGCTGACGTCAGGTCCTCGGCGACCGACCACGATCCGGTCCGGCGTCGGCAGTAGTTGTAGATCGTGTCCACGTGCTCGCTGAACACCGTCGACATCGCCGCCCGGCTCCCCCGACGGAGCTCGTCGGCGACGGACGCGTACGCGATCGGTCGGTCGTCGGCTGCGGCGGGTTCACCGGACGGCACGGTTCTGGCGATCCCCGGCACCGGGGATGTCACGCCGCGGGCAGTGGGCATGAGCGGCTCCTTTCGACACCCCGTACATGTCCACACCCGACCAGCGGTTCACCGATCCCGACCACCACGCAGGTGATCTGGATCACACGAGGCAGCAGTGAGGCGACCCGCCCAGCGGAGTTCCCGTCTCCCCTTCGGATCAGCCCTTACGCGCCTTGATCTGCTCGGTCGCGGCCGGCAGCACCGTCTGCAGGTCCCCGATCACACCGAGGTCGGCGAGCGCGAAGATCGGCGCCTCCGGGTCCTTGTTGACCGCCACGATGGCCTTGGAGGTCTGCATCCCGGCCCGGTGCTGGATGGCCCCGGAGATGCCCGCCGCCAGGTAGAGCTGCGGGGACACGGTCTTGCCGGTCTGGCCGACCTGGTACGCGTGCGGGTACCAACCGGAGTCGACCGCCGCCCGGGAGGCCCCGACAGCCGCCCCGAGCGCGTCGGCCAGTGCCTCGACCGCGCCGAAGTCGCCGCCGGTCCCGCGACCACCGGAGACCACGATGGCGGCCTCGGTCAGCTCGGGTCGTCCGCTGGCCGACTTCGGCTCGGACTTCACGATCCGGGCACCCTTGGCGGACTCGGAGATGGTCACCGCAACCTCCGACACCGTCGCCTCGGTCGGCGCCGTCTCCGGGGCCACGGCGTTCGGCTTGACGGTGACGACCGGGATGCCGTGCCCGACCGACGCATGCACGGTCCAGTTGCCGGCGAACACCGACTGGGTGGTCGAGCCGTCGGCGGCGACGTCGGTGGCGTCGGTGATGAGGCCCGCGCCGAGCTTGACGGCGAGTCGACCGGCGATCTCCTTGCCCTCGGCCGAGGAGGTGATCAGCACGGCCGCCGGCGAGCGCTCGGCGACGACCTGGGCCAGGGCCTCGGCTTTGGGGGCGACCAGGTACTCCTCGATGGCCGGGTCGACCACCGAGAGCACGGCGGTGGCCCCGTACTCGCCCAGGGTCGCGGCGGCCGCGGACCCGTCACCGAACACGACGACGACCGGTGATCCGACCCGACGCGCCAGGGTCAGCAGCTCGAGGGTGGGCTTGGCCACCACTCCGTCGGCCAGCTCGGCGACGACGACGACATCAGACATGTTCGACTTCCTCTCGCGTGCGGTGGATCAGATGAACTTGCCGGCGGCCAGGAACTCGACCAGGGCCGCCGATCCGGCACCGTCGGCATCCGGCACCACCTTGCCGGCCTCCTTGGGCGGGCGCGGGGTGGTGTCGGCGACGGTGGTCCAGGCGGCATCGAGGCCCACGGAGCCGGCTTCGATCCCGAGGTCGGACAGCTCCCAGGTGTCCACCGGCTTCTTCTTGGCCGACAGGATGCCCTTCATCGACGGATAGCGCGCCTCGCCGGACTGGTCGGTCACACTGACCACCGCAGGCAGGGTCGCCTCGACGGTCAGGCTCGCGGTGTCGGTGTCACGCCGGATGGTGACCACGCCGTCGGCCACCTCCAGGCTCGCGCCGAGGGTGGCGGCCGGCCAGCCGAGCCGCTCGGCCACCATCACCGGCACCACGCCCATGGCGCCGTCGGTGGACGCCATCCCGCACAGCACCAGGTCGGGTTCGGCCTTGCGCACCGCGGCGGCCAGGATCTCGCTGGTGGCCAGCGCGTCCGAGCCGGCGATCGCGTCGTCGAGCACGTGGATCCCGGCCGACGCGCCCATCTGCAGCGCCCGCTTGATGGCGTCGGCGGCATCGTCCGGGCCGACGGTGAGCACCACGACCTCGACTCCGTCGCCGTCGTCGGCCACCCGCAGGGCCTGCTCGACGGCGTACTCGTCGAGCTCCGACAGCAGGCCGTCGCTCGCGTCGCGGTCCACGGTGTGGTCCGCGGCGAAGCCTCGCTCACCGGTCGCATCCGGGACGTGCTTCACCAGCACCAGGATCTTCATGCCTCACCTCTCTGTGTCTCGCGTTCGAGCTCGTCTCCCCGGGCGATCTCCTCGGGAGAGGCACATATTACCCGCCAGTAACTTAGGATCGGTCTGCCCGTACGGGTGGCGCAGGGCACAATGTAGGCCCCCGGCCCGCCGGGAGGGCAGCGTCGCCCGATCACCTCCAGACCTCGTGGTGCTGACCAGTTCTGCTGCACCCGCGACCGGCACGAAGAATCAGCGAGCGACATGAGCCCCACTCCGGCGATCCTGCCACCCCCGGCGGACTCGTCCCGTCTGGGCGCCCGCCTGCGTGGCGACGGCGCCCACTTCGGGCTCTGGTCGCCCCGCGCGACGCGCGTCGAGCTCGTGCTGATCGGCGAGGACAAGGGCCAGCGCAACATCGACCTGAGCCGCGGCCACGACGGGGTCTGGGCCGGACACGTCCGGGGCGTCGTGGCCGGGCAGCGCTACGGCTACCGGGTGCACGGCGACTGGGCGCCGCACTCGGGTGCCCGGTTCAACCCGGCCAAGCTGCTGCTCGACCCGTACGCCCGCGCCATCACCGGCGGTGTCGACTACCGCGGTCCCATCCTCGACCACACCGAGTCGTCCGACTACGAGCCCGACCCGCGCGACTCCTTCAACGCCGTGCCCCTCGGCGTGGTCGTCGCCGAGACCGCGCCGCCGGTGCCACTCGCCGCGTCGATCCCGATGGCCGAGACGGTCCTGTACGAGCTGCACGTCAAGGGGTTCACCCGGCTGCACCCGGCCGTGCCCGAGCACCTGCGCGGCAGCTACGCCGGGCTGGCGTACCCGACGGTGATCGAGCACCTCAAGGAGCTCGGTGTCACCTCGGTCCAGCTGCTGCCCGTGCAGCACTTCGTCTCCGAGCCGTTCCTGATCCGCCGCGGACTGTCCAACTACTGGGGCTACAACACCCTGGGCTTCTTCGCGCCGCACTCCGCGTACGGCTCGGTCGGCACCCTCGGCCAGCAGGTCACCGAGTTCAAGGACATGGTCTCGGCCTTCCACCAGGCCGGCCTCGAGGTGATCCTGGACGTGGTCTACAACCACACCGGCGAGGGCGGCCACGAGGGACCGACGTTGTCGTTCCGCGGCCTGGACCACTCCGGCTACTACCGCCTCACCGACGACCTGCGCACCGACTACGACGTCACCGGCTGCGGCAACTCGGTGGACACCGCGCAGCCGGGGGTGCTGCAGCTGGTCGCCGACTCGCTGCGCTACTGGGTGACCGAGATGGGGGTCGACGGCTTCCGCTTCGACCTGGTCACCACCTTGATCCGCGACGAGCACCACCAGGTCGACCTGCACCACCCGTTCCAGCAGCTGATGCGCACCGACCCGGTGCTGAGCCGGGCCAAGATCATCGCCGAGCCCTGGGACCTGGGGCCGTACGGCTACCAGGTGGGCTCCTTCGGCCGGCACTGGAGCGAGTGGAACGACAAGTTCCGCAACTACGTCCGGGACTTCTGGCGGGGCAACACCTCCGGTGTCGCCGAGATGGGTCAGCGGCTCACCGGCTCGCCCGACGTGTTCGACCGCCACGGCCGCCACGCCACGGCCAGCGTCAACTTCGTCACCGCCCACGACGGGTTCACGCTGCGCGACGTGGTGACCTACAACGTCAAGCACAACGGGGCGAACGGCGAGTCCAACCGCGACGGGACCGAGGACAACCGGTCCTGGAACAGCGGCGTCGAAGGCGAGACCGACGACCCGGTGATCATGGCGCTGCGACGCCGACAGGCCGGCAACATGCTGGCGACCATGATCCTGGCCGCCGGCGTGCCGATGATCACCGCCGGCGACGAGCGCGGCCGGACCCAGCACGGCAACAACAACGCCTACTGCCAGGACTCGCCGCTGTCGTGGATGCACTGGGACCCCGAGGCCGACTGGCAGGACCTGCACGAGCTGACCCGGCGGCTGCTCAGGCTGCGCGCCGAGCACTCGGTGCTGCGCCGGACCCGGTTCCGCCACGGCGAGCCGGTGCTCGACAGCACCGGCGAGCCCACCGGACGCAAGAACCTCGCCTGGTTCGGCGGCGAGGAGACCGAGATGACGGCCGCCGACTGGCACGATCCGCACCGTCGCACCCTCGGGGTCTACCTGGCCGACGACCACGCCGACCGGGAGCTCGACGACGCCTTCCTGATCTGGCTGCACGGCGGTCCGGACCCGGTGCAGGTCACGCTCCCCGACGGAGACTGGGCGACCACGTACCGGGTGGTGGCCCACACCGGGCGGCCCGCCGAGCTGTCCGAGGACAAGGTGCCGGCCGGCAGCCGGCTCTGGATCCCCGGGCGCTCCGTGGTGGTCCTGCAGGTCGACTGACCTCCGCCCGGACCTCAGGCGCGGACCAACGAGCGCAGGGCCAGCTGGGCCGGGAAGAGGTAGGCCAGCACGGCCGGCGCCGCCCCGGAGACCGCGAGGACGCTGAGGCAACCGCCCCCGGACCCGGCCGCGACCTCGTGGTCGAGCACCAGGACGACCGGACCCAGCCGGGCCCGCCACCGCCATGTCCGGGCGTCGGCGTCCACCGCCAGCACCTCGAACCGGACCCGGAGTCCGCCCACCGCGATCACGGTGCCGGTCAAACCGGCCCGAAGGCCGCGCTCCGAGCTGTCCACCGCCGTGATGAACGGCGCCCAGCGCGGCCACGCGTCGAGGTCGGTGTAGCGTCCCCAGACCACCTCCGGGGAGGCGTCGCCGGACCGGGTCAGGGTGCGCTGCACGGGTGACTCCTCTGCCGGCTCGGGTCGAGCACGTCTCGACGGACCAGTCTCCCCCACCTCTGCCGTCCCCCGGTCCCTGCCGATAGGTTTGCCACGTGACCGACGTTGATGTGACCGAGACCACTTCCACGACGCCCGCAGTGACCATCGACGAGCCCCCAGCCGGGGTGCCCACCGCCAGGCTCGGCAGTCCGATCGGTCGCATCCCGGTGACCAAGGTGTCACCCGTCATCGAGGGCGGCGCGTACGCCGCCAAGGCTGCGGTCGGCGAGGAGTTCGAGATCCGCGCGACGGTGTTCCGCGAGGGCCACGATGCGGTGAACGCCTCGGTGATCGTGACCAATCCGGCGGGCGTCGAGACCGAGGTCCGGATGGAGCCGACCACCCCGCTCGGCTTCGACTGGTGGCACGCGTACGTCTCGCTGGGCAGCGAAGGGGCGTGGACGTTCCGGGTCGAGGGCTGGAGCGACCCGTGGGAGACCTGGGTGCACAACGCCGAGATCAAGATCCCGGCCGGCATCGACGTCAGCCTGATGATCACGGAGGGGACCGCCCTGTTCCACGCCGCCGCCCTGCGGGCCCGGCAGTCCGGCGACCACGACACGGCGGCGACTCTGAGCGCCGCGGCCGACGGACTGGCCGCCCCGCAGCAGGTGGAGGATCGGCTGCACGTCGCGCTCGCCCCGGCGGTGCGCGAGGCCATGATCCGGTTCGGCCCGCGGGACCTGGTCTCCCCCACGCCCGACTACCCGGTCTTCGTCGACCGCCGACGGGCCCTGTTCTCGTCCTGGTACGAGTTCTTCCCCCGCTCCGAGGGGGCGCACAAGAACGACCAGGGCGACTGGGTCTCCGGCACCTTCGACACCTCGCACGGCCGGCTGGAGGCCGCGGCGGCGATGGGGTTCGACGTCGTCTACCTGCCGCCGATCCACCCGATCGGTACCAGCTTCCGCAAGGGAGCGAACAACACGCTGCAGGCCGGTCCGGGCGATCCCGGATCTCCCTGGGCGATCGGCAACGTCGAGGGCGGGCACGACGCCATCCACCCCGACCTCGGTGACTTCGACGCCTTCGACCGGTTCGTGGCCCGAGCCGAGGAGCTGGGGCTCGAGGTGGCCCTGGACCTGGCCCTCAACGCCTCTCCGGACCACCCCTGGGTCAAGGAGCACCCCGAGTGGTTCGCCCACCGCGCCGACGGCTCGATCGCGTACGCGGAGAACCCGCCGAAGAAGTACCAGGACATCTACAACTTCAACTTCGACACCGACCGGGACGGGATCCGGGCCGCGTGGCTGGAGGTGGTGCGCCTGTGGATGTCCCACGGCGTCCGCATCTTCCGCGTCGACAACCCGCACACCAAGCCGGTCGAGTTCTGGGCCTGGCTGTTCGCGGAGGTGCGCAGGACCGATCCGGATGTGCTCTTCCTGGCCGAGGCCTTCACCAAGCCGGCGATGATGCACGCCCTCGGCAAGGTCGGCTTCCACCAGGGCTACACCTACTTCACCTGGCGGAACGAGAAGTGGGAGATCGAGGAGTACCTGACCGAGCTCGCCACCGAGACCGACGCGTTCTTCCGCCCGAACTTCTTCGTCAACACCCCCGACATCCTGCCCAGCTTCCTGCAGTGGGGCGGCAAGACCGCCTTCACGATCCGGGCCGTGCTGGCCGCGACGCTGTCCCCGACCTGGGGGGTGTACGCGGGCTTCGAGCTGTTCGAGAACGAGGTGCTGGCCCGCGGCCGGGAGGAGTACCTGCACTCGGAGAAGTTCGAGTACCGTCCCCGGGACTGGGCCGGCGCGGAGGAGAGCGGGGAGAACCTCAACCTGCTGCTGGGCCGGCTCAACCAGATCCGGCGCGAGCACCCAGCCCTGCAGCAGCTGCGCGATCTCACCTTCCACCATGCGCCCCACAGCAGCGTGATCGTCTACAGCAAGAAGTCCGGCGAGGACGTGGTGATCACCATCTGCAACCTCGACCCGACCTCGATCGCGGAGTCGGAGATCGTGCTCGACATGGAGGCGCTGGGAATGTCGGCCGGCGACGTCTTCCTGGTCCACGACGAGATCACCGGGCAGTCCTGGCGTTGGGGCCAGCGAGCCTTCGTCCGGCTCACCTTCGACGACCCCGCCCACATCCTCACGGTGGTGCCGCAGGGCGACTCGCCGCACCGGCAGCGGACCACCGGCTGATGGACCCGGAGATCACCGACCAGCTGCTGAGGCACCTCTCCGCAGCGCGTTGGTTCGCTGGCAAGGGTCGCCGAGCCGAGATCGGCTCACTGACCCCGCTGCCGTGGCTCACCGACGTGTCCCAGTGGCCCGCCGTCCGGATGGAGATCGTCCGGGTGGACTACCCGCCGACGGAGGATCCCGAACCGGACGGCGACGACACCCCGTGGCCGTACGAGCTCTACCAGCTGATCGTCGCCTACCACCACGCCCCGGTGCCGGGCCTGCAGCACGCCGAGATCGGCCGCCGCAGCATCGACGACCTGGGTCCGGTGATCGCGTACGACGCCGCGCAGGATCCCGAAGCCTGTTCGCTGATCTGGCGACTGCTGCTGGCCGGGGCCGAGGCCCGCGATCGCGAGGCCGAGGTGTCGTTCCGTCGAACGGCGGTCGAGGGGCTGGACGCCGACGCGACGCCGGTCCCGTTCACCGGGCAGCAGTCCAACACCTCAGTGATGTTCGGCGAGGTGGCCATGATCAAGTTCTTCCGCCGGATCGAGCTCGGCCCCAATCTGGACATCGAGGTGCACGACGCGCTGGCCCGTGGCGGGGTCGACGACGTGGCGCGACTCTACGGCTGGACCCGAGCCCGCTGGCGGCAGGACGGCACCCCGGTCGAGGCCGATCTCGCGATGGCGGTGGAGAAGCTCGCCCAGGCCGAGGACGGCTGGGGGCTGGCCCTGGACTCGCTTCGGGCGGACGGCGACTTCGCCGCCGACGCCGCCGACCTCGGCCGCGGTCTCGCTGAGATCCACACGGCGCTCCGCGGGGCCTTCGCCACCGCCGAGGTCGACGGGGCCGCGACCGAGTCGATCATGAACGGCCGCCTCACCGTCGCCGCCCAGGTCGCACCCGAGCTGAACGACCTGGCCGCGGGGCTGCAGTCCGCCTTCGCCAAGGTGGGCGACGGCACGCTCGCCACCCAGCGGGTGCACGGGGACTTCCACCTGGGTCAGACCCTGAAGACGCCGCAGGGCTGGAAGATCATCGACTTCGAGGGCGAGCCGGCCAAGACCATGGCCGAGCGGCTCGCCCCGGACTCGCCGTGGCGGGACGTCGCGGGGATGCTGCGGTCGTTCGACTACGCCGCGGCCACCGTCCCGGGACCGGGCGCGGCGCGCTGGCTCGCCAGTGCCCGCGATTCCTTCCTGACCGCGTACGCTGACGGACCCCTGAGCGAATCACAGCTCGCGATCCTGCAGGCGTACGAGGCCGACAAGGCGGTCTACGAGCTCGTCTACGAGGTACGCAACCGTCCCGACTGGACCGCGATCCCCCTGGGCGCGATCCGCACCTTGGCCGAGTACCAGAGCAACGAAGGAGAACCCGATGGCATTCGACCCCGGCGGTGAGCTGACCGGATGGGACCTGACCGGTTTCCACGAAGGTCACGACACCGAGGCCTGGCGGCGACTCGGCGCCCACGAGATCACCGTCACCGACAGCGAACGGGGTCAGATCGCCGGCACACGCTTCGCGGTCTGGGCGCCCAACGCCCAGGCCGTCCGCCTGGTCGGGGACTTCAACTACTGGAACGGCGACTCCTCGCCCATGCACCTGGTGCCCGGGTCCGGTGTCTGGTCGCTGTTCGTCGAAGGGACGGGCACCGGCACCCTGTACAAGTTCGAGGTGCTCGGCGCCGACGGGGTGTGGCGGCTCAAGGCCGACCCGTTCGCCCAGTTCTGCGAGGCTGCGCCCCACAACGCCTCCATCGTCTACGAGTCGCAGTACACCTGGACCGACGACGAGTGGCTGTGGTACCGGGGCCAGAAGAAGCAGTTCGAAGAGCCCGTCAGCGTCTACGAGCTGCATCTCGGGTCCTGGCGCAAGGGTCTGACCTACGTCGAGCTGGCCCGCCAGCTCGTCGAGTACGTGACCTGGCAGGGTTTCACCCACGTCGAGCTGATGCCGGTCGCCGAGCACCCGTACGACGGGTCCTGGGGCTATCACGTCACCGGCTACTTCGCCCCGATCTCCCGGTTCGGCTCCCCCGACGAGTTCCGCTACCTCGTCGACGAGCTGCACAAGGCAGGCGTCGGGGTGATCGTGGACTGGGTGCCCGGCCACTTCGCCACCGACCCGTGGGCCCTGCAGCGCTTCGACGGCACCGCGCTGTTCGAGCACGAGGACCCGCGGCTGGGTTGGCATCCCGACTGGGGCTCCTACATCTTCAACTTCGGTCGCAACGAGGTGAAGGCGTTCCTGATCTCCAACGCCTTCTACTGGCTGGAGGAGTTCCACATCGACGGTCTGCGGATCGACGCGGTGGCCTCGATGCTCTATCTCGACTACTCCCGCGAGGCGGGTCAGTGGGTGCCGAACATCCACGGCGGCAACGAGAACCTCGAGGCCGTCGAGCTGCTCCAGCGGGTCAACGAGCACAACTACCGCCGCAAGCCCGGCATCATGATGATCGCCGAGGAGTCGACCTCGTGGCCCGGCGTGACCCGCTCGATCGACAACGGCGGTCTCGGCTTCGGCTTCAAGTGGAACATGGGCTGGATGAACGACTCGCTGCGCTACCTGGGGCGCGAGCCGATCTACCGGCAGTACCACCACCACGAGATGACGTTCGCGATGGCGTACGCCTACTCGGAGAACTTCGTGCTGCCGATCAGCCACGACGAGGTCGTGCACGGCAAGGGCTCGATGTTCGAGCGGGTGCCGCAGGACGAGTGGCGCAAGTTCGGCACCCTGCGGGCGTTCTACGCCTTCATGTGGGCCCATCCGGGCAAGAAGCTGCTGTTCATGGGCACCGAGTTCGGCCAGCGGCGGGAGTTCTCCGAGTCCCGCAGCATCGACTGGGACCAGAGCGCGCACTGGGGCCACCGCGGGGTCCAGCGGCTGGTCAAGGACCTGAACGCGACGTACACCTCGCACCCGGCGCTGTACAAGCTGGACAACGATCCCGCGGGCTTCCGCTGGATCAACGCGGACGACGGCGGCGGCAACGTGTTCTCCTGGGTCCGTTTCGACGGGGAGGGGCAGATGATCGCGTGCATCACGAACTTCTCCACCGAGCCGCGTCCGGACTACCGGGTGGGGCTGCCGGCCGAGGGGTCCTGGCAGGAGATCATGAACACCGACGCCGACGTCTACGACGGCACCGGCGGCATCGGCAACCTCGGTGAGGTGATCGCGCATCCCGTGCCCTCCAACGGTTTCGAGGCCTCGGCCAGTGTGACCATCCCGCCGCTCGGGGCGGTGTGGCTGCTGCATCAGGCCGCTCCGACCGAGGAGTCCGACGAGCCCGAGAAGGAGGCGGCCGGGACGACAGCGGCGGCCAAGCAGGCCTCGCCACGGCCGACCAAACGGGTGGCCCAGGTCGTCGGGGTGCCGGCGGACGCCCCGGAGTCGGCGACACCGCCGGCGTCCAAGGCACCTGCGAAGAAGGCGGCAGCCAAGAAGGCTCCGGCGAAGAAGACACCCGCGAAGAAGACACCCGCGAAGAAGGCGGCTGCGGCGGTCGAGGAGACGGTGGAGAAGGCGGCTGCTGCCGTCGAGGAGACCGTGGAGAAGGCAGCTGCGGCGGTCAAGAAGGCGACCGGCAAGAAGGCTCCGGCGAAGAAGACCGCGGCCAAGAAGGCGGCCGCGAAGAAGGCGACTCCCCCGCCGGAGTCGTGAGCGACTCGGTCCGGCTGACGATCGGCGACCACGGGATCGCCGATCTCAGCTGGCAACCCGGGCTGGAGCCCGACCAGCTCCAGGGCGCCGTCGCTGCGCTGGCCGAGGAGGCGCTTGGGTCCGGTCTGCGGCGGATCGAGATCGTCGTACCCGCCGGTGATCGTCGGGCTCGCCGCGCGGTGCTGCGGTCGGGGTTCCGACTGGAAGGGACCCGCCGGTCGGTCGTGCCGCAGGATGACGGGACGTACGACGACCTGATGCTCTTCGCGCGGCTGGCCACCGACGTCGTGGGCGGACCGGACGGGTTCTCCGGGGTGATGAACACGGTGCTGCCGCGGAAGCGGCTCATCGCCCACGTGCTGATGCGTGACCCGTCGGGCCGGATCCTGTTGTGTGACACGGCCTTCAAGAGCGACTGGGAGCTGCCGGGCGGGATCGTGGAGCCGGGTGAGCCGCCCCGTGACGGCGCGATCCGGGAGGTCCGCGAGGAGCTGGGGATCGACCTGCCGGTCGGCCGGCTGCTGGTGGCGGACTGGCTTCCGCCTTACCTCGGCTGGGAGGACGCGCTGGAGCTGATCTTCGACGGTGGGCTGGTGACCGACGACGACCTGGCCTCGTTCTCCCTGCAGGAGAACGAGATCATCTCGGTGGCTCTGCTCACGCTCGCCCAGGCGGCTGAGGTGGTGACGCCGCTGTCCCACCGCCGGTTGAGCGTTGCGGTGGGACAGGCGGACGGCGAGACGGCTTATCTGCAGGATGGTCGCCGGGTCGGCCGGGAAGCACACCGGTGACGTCGGACGACCGCCCGCTGGTGATCTTGCAGCCGGCACCACAGCGCCCCGAGCGGATCTTCACGCCGGCCGCTCGGGAGGAGCTCGAGAGCTCGTTCCGCGTCGTGGACCTGTCCGATGATCATGATCCCGGCTCGTTCGACGAGGTGCTGCCCGATGCCTTCGCGATCATCGGCCAACCCGATCTGCCGGCCCAGCGGTTGGCCCGGGCCACCGCTCTGCGGGCGATCTGCAACGTGGAGGGCAACTTCTTCCCGAACGTGGACTACGCCGCCGCCTTCGCCCGCGGGATCCACGTGCTGGGCTGCGGTCCTGCGTACGCCCAGGCCGTGGCCGAGTACGCGCTGGGCCTCGCCCTGGACGTGGCCCGCGGCATCAGCCGGGAGGATCGCGCGTTCCGGGCCGGCACCGAGCGCTACGTGCTGGACGGGAACGCCGACGCCATCCTGTTGCGCGGGGCGCGAGTCGGCCTGATCGGGTACGGCAATCTCGGCCGGGCCCTGCGCCCGCTGCTGGAACCGTTCGCGGTGGATCTCCGGGTGTTCGATCCGTGGCTGCCCGACCGCGCGCTGCTGGAGTGGGGTCTGGAGCCGGCCACGCTGGCCGACGTGCTGGAGCGGAGCCAGGTCGTCTTCGTGCTCGCCACCGTGACCGCCGACAGCGAGCACCTGCTCGGGTCCGCGGAGCTCGCCCGGCTGCCGGACGGCGCGCGCCTCATCATGGTCAGCCGAGCCGCGGTGGTCGACTACGACGCCCTCTGGGCGGAGCTGGCGTCCGGCCGGATCCTGGCCGGCGTGGACGTCTGGCCGCTCGAGCCGGTGCCGGCCGACGACCCCTATCGACGGCTGGAGGGGCTGGTGTTCTCCGGTCACCGGGCCGGCGGCATCCCGCAAGCGTTCCAGCAGATCGGCGAGATGGTGGTCGACGACCTCCGCCAGGTCGCCCGCGGTCTGCCGCCGGTGCGGATGCAGGTCGCCGCCCGCGAGCTGGTCGGCCGCTACCGCAACCGACCGGTCACCTAGGCACGCGCGCCGGGCGGGCACTGCCATCCGTGCGCATGCACGCAGGCCGGGCCTGTCGACGCTCGAGCAGGAGCAGACACACCCGCTGAGGCGCGTACGACGTGGGTCGGCTCCTTCTCGATGGACCTGTGGATAGCACCCCACCGGCGAGCGCGGACTGCCACGATGCCGCGCATGACGCGATTCGCCGACGAGCTCAGCAGCTGCCGCTTCCCGGCGTCGGTGGCGGACCGGACGCGTCGAGGGATGCCGCGCACCACCCTGAACGGGCGTCGTTTCACCCGTACTGCCTACGGCTGGTACCGGCGCGCGGGCTCCCCGGGGTCGACGGCTCAGCGCATTGTCGACGCGATCGCCGGTCAGCCGGACGGTGCCCTCATCGCGGGCTGGGCAGCGGCGTACGTGCACGGAGTCGACCTGCTGGACGGACTCGACGACCACACGATGGCTCCGCTGCCGGTGCCGGTCCTGCTCCCACCGGGGCAGCGGAGACGATCCACCAGAGGCATCCACTACCGACAGAGCCGTCGGCCAGTCCATCAGGAGCGGATCGAGGACGTCCCGGTCACCACGCTGTTCCGAGCCGCGCTCGACCTCGCGCTGCTGGCCCCCGGGCTCACCGAAGCGGTGGTCGCCCTCGATGCGGTGCTGGCCTCCCGTCAGCTCGCCCGTCAACGCCTGCAGCGGGTCGCCGCTGCCCTCCCCCGACGTCGTGGAGTCCGACAAGCCCGGCGCGCGATCGAGCTCGCCCGGATCGGCGTACGGAGCCCGTGGGAGTCCCGGCTGAGGATGTTCGCGGTGTCGGAGCTCGCGTGGACGGACCTGCAACCGAACCGTGCTGTCTTCGACCACCGGGGCACTCTCCTCGGCATCCCCGATCTGCTCGACGTCGAAGCGGGCCTCGTGCTCGAGTACGACGGAGCGACCTGGCGGACCGAGCGCAGCGCCGGTCACCGTGATGTCGCCCAGCACCGCGAGGACAACGAGCGGGAAGAACGTCTCGAGCGGGCCGGCCTCGTCGTTGTCCGCGTCGACAAGGCGGATCTGACCCGCTACCGCGGTCGTCTCGCTCTGCGCCTGGGTTCGGCGCGCGCGGACGGACTACACCGCGATCGGACTCGTGATCGCTGGACGCTCGACGAGCCCGCGGGGTGGTTCGGGCAGCCGGTCTGAGGTCGAGAAGGAGTGGACACACCTGACGAGCCCTGGGAAAGGCGTGTCCGCTCCTTCTGAGCGCTCCGCCGGCGTCAGGCCACGCCCGTACGGCTCAGAACAGGGCGGTCATCAGCGCGCGTCGCGCCTTCAGCACCCGCGGATCGGCATTCCCCACGGTGTCGAAGAGCGCGAGCAGCCGGATCCGGACCTCGTCCCGCTCGGGCCCGGTGCGCGCCTTGATCTGACCGATCAGCCGGTCGAAGGCCTCCTCGACCCGGCCGGTGGCGAGCTCCAGGTCGGCGGCGGCCAGCTGATCGGCCACGGTGGCGTCGGCGGCGGCCGCCGCGGTCAGCACCGCCTGCGGGTCGAGTGCGGATGCCCGAGCCAGCAAGCCGGCCTGAGCCTTGCCGGCCTTGGCCTCGGCATCGGCCGGATTCGCCTGCAGCAGCTTGTCGAACTCGGCCTCGGCCGCGGCGAAGTCGCCGCGCTCGAGAGCGGCATCGGCCTCGGCGAACCGTGGGTCCGGCCCGATCTCCTCAGCGTCGTCGTCGGCCCCGGCCGGCGGCCCACCGACCGGTTCGGCCCGGCCGACGATGCCGTTGCTGACGGCGGCCTTGAGGACCGACTCGACGGCGGCCACCACCTGGTCCCGGGGCACCACCCCCTGGAACAGCGGGGCCAGCTGGCCCCCGATCAGTGCGATCACGGTCGGCACAGCCTGCAGCTGCAGGGCCTGCACGATGCCGGGCGCCGCGTCGACGTTCAGCCGCCCGAGCAGGAACTTCCCGTCGTTCTCGGCGGCGACCGCGGCGAGGTCGTCGGAGAGCTGCTGCCCGGTCGCCACCCGCGGTGAGTAGAACTCCACGATCACCGGGTGCAGCATCGAGGCCCGGATGGCGGTGGCCTCGAAGGTCTCCTCGGTCAGCTCGACCACGTACGAGCTGCCGCCCGACCCCCCTCCGGGGCGGCCGGCGCCCGCGGATGGCGGTGGCTGCTTGGCCTTCTGGGCGAGCTGGGACAGATCGACGGCGCCGTGACGGCTGAAACTGGACGTGCTCATGCCCTCCATCCTGTCAAAGGTGCGAAGGCCGGTGTCACCGGCGAACGCCACATGGGCAGAATGGCCCCCATGGCTCATCCCCGCGCCGGCCAGACGGCCCTCCCCGAAGACCTGATCGACGTCGACGCCGTGGTGGGCGCGTACTACGACCTCGTACCGGATCCGACCAACCCCGACCAGCAGGTCGTGTTCGGCACCTCCGGTCACCGGGGCTCCAGCCTGGACACCGCGTTCAACGAGAACCACATCGCTGCCACGACCCAGGCCATCGTGGAGTACCGCGCCGGCCAGGGCATCACCGGCCCCCTCTACATCGGCAAGGACACGCACGCGCTGTCGCTGCCGGCCTGGAAGACCGCCATCGAGGTGCTGGTGCCCAACGGGGTCACCGTGCTGACCGAGGCCGAGGACGACTACACCCCGACCCCGGCGGTGTCCCGCGCGATCGTGGTCCACAACGCCGCCAGAGGCAGCAGCGACCCCGAGGCCGACGGCATCGTGGTCACCCCGTCCCACAACCCGCCTCGCGACGGCGGCTTCAAGTACAACCCGCCGCACGGCGGTCCGGCCGACTCGGACGCCACGTCCTGGATCGCGGCCCGGGCGAACGAGCTGCTCGCCGACATGTCCGGGGTGACCCGGACGCCGTACGCGCGCGCCGGCACCGAGATCAACCGGTTCGACTACCTCGGCGCCTACTGCGAGGACCTGGTCAACGCACTCGACCTGCACGCCATCCGGGACGCGGGCGTGCACATCGGCGCCGATCCGCTCGGTGGCGCGAGCGTGCAGTACTGGGCCTACATCGCCGAGCACCTCGGCATCGACCTGACAGTCATCAACCCCACTGTTGATCCCCGGTGGGCCTTCATGACCCTGGACACCGACGGCAAGATCCGGATGGACTGCTCCTCGCCGAACGCGATGGCCAGCCTGATCAAGAACAAGGACGCCTACGACATCTCCACCGGCAACGACGCGGACTCCGACCGACACGGCATCGTCACCCCCGACGCCGGGCTGATGAACCCGAACGCCTACCTCGCCGTCGCCATCCAGTACCTGTACGCCCACCGCGACGGCTGGAACCCGAACGCCGGCATCGGCAAGACCCTCGTCTCCTCCTCGATGATCAACCGCGTCGCCGAGGACCTCGGGCGGGTCCTGATCGAGGTGCCGGTCGGCTTCAAGTGGTTCGTGCCGGGTCTGCGTAACGGTGACATCGGTTTCGGCGGCGAGGAGTCCGCCGGAGCCTCCTTCCTCACCCTGGCCGGCAAGACCTGGACCACCGACAAGGACGGCATCCTGCTGGCCCTGCTGGCCAGCGAGATCAAGGCCGTCACCGGCAAGTCGCCGAGCGAGCTGTACGCCGAGCTCACCGCCAAGCACGGCGCACCCGCGTACGCCCGGGTGGACGCCCCGGCCGACCGGGAGCAGAAGGCCAAGCTGGCCAAGCTCGACCCGTCGGCGGTGACCGCCACCGACCTGGCCGGCGAGCCCATCACCGCCAAGCTGACCACGGCCCCGGGCAACGGCGCCGCGATCGGCGGGCTGAAGGTGACCACGGAGTCCGCCTGGTTCGCCGCCCGCCCGTCGGGCACCGAGGACGTCTACAAGATCTACGCCGAGTCCTTCCGCGGTCCAGAGCACCTTGCTCAGGTCCAGGAAGCGGCCCGCGAGGTGGTCTCGGCGGCCCTCGCCTGAGGTCGGCTGTGGCCGGGTTTACACCGTAGGTGACGGCTCCGGGTGACCAACATGAACAGTGGGTGAATCAATCTCCGGGAGGCCAGCTCTGGTTGGCTTTCCGGGGTTTCTGAGCCGCACGCTTAGGCCGTGACCGAAGCGTTGTTCATCCTGATCGTCGTCGTCGTGACCGCCCTGGCGTTCGACTTCACCAACGGCTTCCACGACACCGCCAACGCGATGGCCACGTCCATCGCGACCGGTGCCCTGAAGCCGAAGGCCGCCGTGATCCTGTCGGCGGTGCTGAACCTGGTCGGCGCCTTCCTCTCCATCGAGGTGGCCCTGACCGTCAGCAACAAGATCCTCTCCATCCAGGACAGCAGCGGCGGACCGATCCCAGGGTTGATGGGCGTCCCCATCCTCACGATCGTGTTCGCCGGCCTGGTCGGCGGCATCCTGTGGAACCTCACCACCTGGCTGCTGGGTCTGCCGTCCTCGTCCTCGCACGCGCTGTTCGGCGGACTGATCGGCTCGGCCATCGCCGCCATGGGTATCGGCGGGGTCAAGTGGGACGGCGTGATCAGCTCGATCCTGCTGCCCTCCCTGTTCGCCCCCCTGGTCGCGGGTCTGGTGGCCGGTGTCGGCACCTGGGTCATCTACAAGCTGGTGACCAAGATCCCCGAGAGCCGACGCGACTCCGGGTACCGGTGGGGTCAGATCGGCTCGGCCTCGCTGGTCTCCCTGGCCCACGGCACCAACGACGCGCAGAAGACCATGGGCGTCATCACCTTGTCCCTGATCGCGTACGGCAGCTGGACCAGCACGGACTCGATCCCCTTCTGGGTGAAGGTGAGCTGTGCCATCGCGATCGCCGCCGGCACCTGGATCGGCGGCTGGCGGGTGATCCGGACGCTCGGCAAGGGTCTGACCGAGATCCACTCCCCGCAGGGCATGGCGGCCGAGACGGCCTCCGCGGTGATCATCCTCTCCTCCAGCCACCTGGGCATGGCTCTGTCCACCACTCAGGTGGCCACAGGTTCGATCCTGGGCTCCGGGGTGGGCAAGAAGGGTGCCGAGGTCCGTTGGGGCGTCGCCGGCCGGATGGTCATCGCCTGGGTGCTGACCCTGCCCGCCGCCGGCCTGGTGGGCGCAGCCTGCTGGTTCCTGGCCAACGCCATCGGCGGTGCGCTCGGTGTCGCGGTGGTCTTCGCCATCCTGGTCGCCGCTGCCGCCGGGATGTATGCCCGCTCCCGCCGGACCGCGATCAACCCCGACAACGTCAACGCCGAGTGGGAGGGCGGCCTGGCCGTCCACGAGCACACGTCGCCCGAGCCCGTCCCGGCCGGTAGCCGGATCGAGAGGAACTGATCCATGGAGATTCTCACCAAGGCCTTCAGCGCGCTCTGGCAGGTGCTCGCCGTCGGGATGCTGCTCGGGGTAGGGATCCCTGCGCTGTTCTCCATCGGCATGCGCTCGCTCGAGCGGGGCCGGGTGCCGGCCCCCGTCGGCGCCACGAACGCCAGCACCGACGGGACAGTGGCCGGCTCGGCCGGCAAGGCGGGCGCCTTCGTCTGCTTCGGTGTGTGCATCCTGGCCGTGCTGTTCGGCATCGTCGTGATCATCTTCGGCAAGCAGCTCTTCAGCTGAGCCCGAGCACTAGACTCTGACGAATGCCTTTACCCGGATTTCTCGGCTCCATCGTGAGCTGGTTGCGCGCCGGGTACCCCGAGGGGGTGCCCGAGGCGGACTACATCCCGCTGATCGCGGTGCTGGCCCGTCGGCTCAGCAACGACGAGGTCCACGCCGTGGCTCAGGAGCTGATCGCCTCGGGTGAGCTGCCGGTGGACAACATCGACATCGGCACCATGATCACCCGGGTGACCGACGAGCTCCCCCGGGAGCCGGACGTCAACCGGGTGCGGGAGCGGCTCTCGGCGCACGGCTGGCCGTTGGCCGAACCCCGGGCCAGCTAGCTCGACGAGCGAAGCGCGGAGCCCGTCCTCAGAACCTCGCCGTCTCGGTGTAGGTTCCCCACTCGTCGCGCAGCACGTCGCAGATCTCGCCCAGCGTGGCCTCGGCCCGGGCGGCGGCCAACATCGGCGGCACCAGGTTCCCTGAGGATGACCGGGCGGCGGTGCGGAGCTGGGCCAGCGTCCGGCGGACCAGGGCATCGTCCCGGGCGGCCCGACGTGCCGCCAGCACCTCGCGCTGCTCGAGCTCGACCTCGTGGCTCACCCGCAGGATCTCCAGCTCGCCGGACACCGTGGCGGTGTGCGTGTTCACCCCCACGACCTGCTTGTCGCCCTTCTCCAGAGCCGTCTGGTAGGTGAACGCGGAGTCCGCGATCAACGAGGTGAACCAGCCGTCCTCGATCCCCCGGAGCAGACCGGACGTCACCGGGCCGATCGGGTGGTTGGCCTCTTTCCCACCGCCGAGGTCGATGATCTGGGCGAAGATCCGCTCGGCCGCCGCCTCGAGCTCATCAGTCAGCGCCTCGACGTACCACGATCCCCCGAGCGGATCGGCGACGTTGGTCACCCCGGTCTCGACCGCCAGCACCTGCTGGGTCCGCAGCGCGATCTCCGCCGACGACTCCGTCGGCAGAGCCAGCGTCTCGTCCAGGGCGTTGGTGTGCAGGGAGTTGGTGCCGCCGAGCACGGCGGCCATCGCCTCCACCGCGGTCCGGACCACGTTGTTGTACGGCTGCTGCGCGGTCAGCGACACCCCGGCGGTCTGGGTGTGGAAGCGTAGCCACTGGGCCTTGGCCGTCGTCGCCCCGAACCGGTCCCGCAGCCACCGCGCCCAGATCCGTCGGGCGGCCCGGAACTTCGCGATCTCCTCGAAGAAGTCGATGTGGGCGTCGAAGAAGAAGCTGAGGCCGGGGGCGAAGTCGTCCACCGCCAATCCGCGGGAGAGACCCAGCTCGACGTAGCCGAAGCCGTCGGCGAGGGTGAAGGCGAGCTCCTGCGCGGCCGTGGAGCCGGCCTCCCGGATGTGGTAGCCGGAGACGCTGAGCGGCTTGTACGCCGGCACCTCGGCGAGGCAGAACTCCATCAGGTCGCCGATCAGGCGCAGGTGCGGCTCGGGAGCGAACAGCCACTCCTTCTGGGCGATGTACTCCTTGTAGATGTCGGTCTGCAGGGTGCCGTTCAGATCCTTGATGGCCACGCCCTGCCGCTCGGCCGCCACCAGGTACATGCAGAAGATCGGCACCGCCGGACCGGAGATGGTCATCGACGTGGTCACCGCACCCAGATCGATGTCCGCGAACAGCGCCTCCATGTCGGCAGCCGAGTCGATCGCGACCCCGCAGTGCCCGACCTCACCGAGACTGAGGGCGTCGTCGGAGTCGCGGCCCATCAGCGTCGGCATGTCGAAGGCCACGCTCAGCCCGCCGCCCCCGGCGGCCAGGATCATCCGGTAGCGCTCGTTGGTCTGGGCCGCGCTGCCGAACCCGGCGAACTGGCGGATCGTCCACTCCCGACCCCGGTAACCGGTCGGATAGAGCCCCCGGGTGTACGGGAACTCGCCCGGCCAGCCGATCCGCTCCAGCCGCGGATCGATGCCGTCGACAGCCTCCGGGGGGCCGTAGACCGGATCGACCTCGACTCCCGACAGGGTGGTGAAGTCGTCGTCACGGATCCGCCCCGCAGCCTCGGCCGCGTCGTACGCGGCCTGCCAGCGGTCACGGCCGCCGGGCGCGGGAGAACCTGGATTCTGCGTCATCGGGAACCTCCACCCAGATACTAGGATGTCCTACTAGTTTTCCCCAACTGTCCAGCGGTCATCCCGCGTTCACCCCGGCGACATGCCGCGCCCGTACGGTCCGGCGCGTGGCTCCCTCTGCTGCCCAGACCCCTCGGGTGGTCGCGGTCATCCCGGCCCGCGGCGGTTCCCAAGGCGTCCCCGGCAAGAACCTGCGGCGGGTGGGCGGGATCTCGCTGGTCGCCCGAGCGGTCCGCGCCGCCTGTGCCGCCGACTCGATCACCCAGGTGTACGTGTCGACCGACGATCCCCGGATCGCGGCGGAGGCACGGACCGTCGGGAGCGGTGTGATCGACCGCCCGGCCGAGCTGGCCGGCGACCTGGCCAGCTCGGAGTCGGCCCTGCTGCACGCGCTGCAGGTCCTCGACCACGACGACCGACCGGTGGACGTGCTGGTCTTCCTGCAGTGCACCAGTCCCTTCGTCGCGGCCTCCGACCTCGATGCGGCCGTCGGTCTGGTGCTCGCCGACGCGGCGGACTCGGTGTTCTCGGCGGTGGAGAACCACGCGTTCCTGTGGCGCCCGGAGACCGATCGGGTGGTGGGGGTCAACCACGATCCCGGCCACCGTCAGCGGCGCCAGGACCGGGACCCGGAGTTCCGCGAGACGGGGGGCTTCTATGCGTTCCGGGCGGATCGGTTCGCCGCGGTCGGTCACCGCTTCTTCGGCCGGACCGCCGTCGTCGCGGTGCCCGAGCTGACCGCCCTGGAGATCGACACGGAAGCCGACCTGGCGGTGGCCGGTGCCCTCGCGCCGATCCTGGACCCGCGATCGACGCTCCTCGACGTGGCGGCCGTGGCCACCGACTTCGACGGGGTGCACACCGACGACCGGGTGCTGGTGGATCAGCACGCGGTCGAGGCCGTTCGGGTGTCGCGGGGTGACGGACTGGGGGTCTCGCTGCTGCGCGAGGCCGGCGTCCCGTTCGTCATCGTCTCCAAGGAGCGGAACCCGGTGGTCGGCGCGCGCGCCGCCAAGCTCGGGGTCGACGTCCTGCAGGGGGTCGACGACAAGGTGCTCGCCCTGGCCGGGTGGCTCGATCGACGAGGGCTACCGGCAGGTCAGGTCGCGTTCGTGGGCAACGACGTCAACGACCTGCCGGTGATGGCCGCGGTGGGCTGGCCCGTGGCCGTCGCCGACGCCCACCCCGAGGTGCTGCGCGCCGCCCGGCTGGTGCTGACCCGGGCCGGTGGCCGGGGCGCCGTCCGTGAGGTCTGCGACCTGGTCCTCGCGGCCCGCTCCCGACGGCTCACCGGCTGAGTGGACCCCGGGTCCTCCGATCCCGGATCCGCCGCAGACCCGGCAGCACCCCGGTGGGCACCAGCAGCCGCGCGGTAGCCCGCCAGCGCCGCCACGGCGCCCGTCGCCCGCGCCGCCGGGGAAGCCGGCCCGCGGCTCGGGCCGCGACCAGGTCGGTCATCCGCTCGACCAGGTCGTCCTCGCCCACGGGGTGGAAGTAGTTCTCGACCATCCAGGCCGGATCGGGGGTGAAGGCTCGATCGGCCCGCACGTCGGCCAGGCGGCCCAGGCAGCCGGAGTCGCGGAACACCGTGTTGATCAAGGACTCGTCGACCCCGAAGTCGCTCAAGACGACCACCGGCACGCCGCTGTCGATCGCCTCCAGTGCCGCGGTCGAGGACACGGTGACCAGACTGCGGGCCCGACCGAGGGCCGTCCGCATCGCTCCCGCCGCGAACCGCACGTCGCCCGGGCGAACCCGACCGGCCTCGATCAGCGCGGCCCACAGGTCGGCGTACGGCTGCTCTTCGGCGTGAGTCTGCTGCTCGCCCGCGAGCGCCCGGACCTTGACCACGGCGGAGCCCGGCGGGGTGATCTCGGCGAGGGCCAGCAGGATCGCCTCGCGGTCGCTACGCCGCGGCGGCACCTTCGCCTGGGCGGCGAACACCACGTCGGAACCCGACGCACGGTCGGGTGGTCGCCAGGAGGCGCGCACCAGGAACGGCAGACCGGTCAAGGCGACGGTCAGATCGGGAGCCGCCGCGGCGGCGAGCGCGGCGAACTCCCGACGCTCGCGACGGCTGTGGACCACCAGCAAGTCGCAGTCGCGGCGGTGTGCCACGGCCCGGGCCGACGCGGGGATGCTGATCCCCGGAAGACCGGTGACCAGGACCGGGCGGTGCGGTCCCCGAACCACCGACAGCTCCGCCAGCACGGCGACCGTCGGGCCCGTGCAGGCCAGCAGCAGCACGTCCGGGGGGTCACGCCGCAGCAGCCTCCGCAGGGCGCGGAGGGAGAGACGGGTGATCGGAGCCTGGGTGGCGGCGACCATCTGATCCGGGGACGGGGCGATCGGGGAGACGAGCAGCACCTGACGGCGCTCCCAGGCGGGCGGCAGCCGGTCCAGCGTCGCGGCACTCCACTTCAGGTAGGAGTCGGCGTCGGCGACGGCCAGCACCCGCACCAGAGGTGGCTCAGAAGTCGCCCGCGGCGGACCGCGGCGGCGTCAGCAGGGTGGTCAGCTCGTCGCACTGGTCGTCCGACATCGCCGAGAGGGCGAAGCGGGCGCCGACGATCGCGTCCGTCGCCTGCTGCAGCACCTGCTGCCCACGCGGGGTGATCGAGGCGAGCACGGCCCGACCGTCCTCGGGATGCGGGGTCCGCTGGATCAGCCCGGCGCCCTCCAGGCGCTTGACCAGCGGGGTCACCGAGGTCGCGTGCACCTGCAGTCGCTCACCGATCTTGCCCAGCGGCAGCGCCCCGCGTCGGGAGAACGAGAGCAGCACCAGCACCTCGTACCGGGCGAAGGTCAGCCCGAGGGGTCGAAGCAGCTCATCGAGCTCGGTCAGCACGAGCTGGTGGACCCGCATCAGCGACGTGACGGCACGCATCCGCGGGGTCTCGTCCCAACGCTGGCCCCACAGCCGGGACGCCTCCTGGATCGGGTCGAACGGGAGCGGTCGGCGCTCGGTCGTCACGTCCCGTCGTCCTCCGCCCCGGCGATCGTGGTGGGTCCGGTGCCCAGCCCGGCCTCGTGGATGACGCGCTGGATCAGCCGCTCACGCTCATCGATCTCGGAGACCCACTTGATCTCGCGCAGACCCTGGTCCTGCGCCGCGGACTCGAACACGAAGTGACCGTAGCCGAGGACGCGGCCCAGCACCGGCCGGTCCACGGTGATGTCCAGGATCCGGGTCAACGGCATGCTCGCGCGGAGCTGGTTGAGGTTTCCGTGCACCCGGTAGACCTTCTGGTTGGTGACCACGAAGCGATCCCGGAACTGGCCGGCGAGCGCCCAGGCGGCGTTCACGACCAGCGCGAGCGACACGACCAGGACGACCCAGAAGAACCAGGACGCGAAGACGAAGGCTCCGGCGAGGATCCACAGCCCGACCCCGAACCGGATGCCCGGCCAGACACTGGCCGCCCAGTGGCGGGTGACCTGGTCACGCATCATCTCGCCGTCCTCGACCAGCAGGTACCGCTCGACGGCGGGGTCGAGCCAGGTCAGCGGTCCGGGCACGGGCTCAACCGGCGAGCGCGTTGAAGAACGTGATCAGGGAGTTGATGGCGGTTCCCACGGCGGCGGCGGCACCGCGGACGGCATCGGCTGCCCCCTGAGGCTGATTCACCAGGTAGAACAGCACGAACCCGACGACCAGGACCAGCAGCATGCGCTTGATCCACTTCATCTGTGCTTTCCTCCACGACTGGTCCCGGTGGCACGACAACGGCAGAGTCGTGCGCGGTCTGAGTACGTTCTATCTCACGCTCAGCCTGCTCTCATGGACGAGCGACGCCGCCACGCCCAACCAACCTCAGGCTGTAGTTGAGACTCAGAGACGGGCTCTCAGGGGTGACCCAGCACCCGATCGGCGGCCGCGTAGGCGTCGAGTCGGCCGGCGGCCACCTCGGCCGCCAGCTCGGCGACGCCACGGTGACCTCGGGTCGGCAGGGCGGCCCGCAGCCTGGACAGGACCAGCGACTCGATCTCCCGGCCGGCGCGGTCCCGACGGCGCCTGTCGAGCAGTCCCGAGGCCAGGGCGTGCCCGCCGAACCGATCGAGCTCCTGCACCAGCTCGGCGATGCCGGTGCCGTCCACGGCGCTGGTGGTCAGCACTGGTGGCTTCCAGTCCCCGGAGGCCCGCTGGGCCAGCGCGATCATGTTCCGCAGCTCGCGCACCACCGTGTGGGCGCCGTCCCGGTCCGCCTTGTTGACCACGAACAGGTCACCGATCTCCAGCACCCCGGCCTTGGCGGCCTGGATGCCGTCGCCCATCCCGGGCGCCAGCAGAACCAGGGTCGCATCGACCTGACCGGCGACATCCACCTCGGACTGACCCACACCGACGGTCTCCACCAGCACGGTGTCGAAGCCCGCGGCGTCGAGCACCCGGATCGTCTGCGGCGCCGCCACCGCCAGACCGCCCAGGTGCCCGCGGGTGGCCATCGACCGGATGAAGACACCCGGGTCGAGCGCGTGCTGCTGCATCCGGACGCGGTCGCCGAGCAGCGCGCCGCCGGAGAACGGCGAGCTCGGGTCGACGGCCAGCACCGCGACGCGCTCGTCCCGGCCGCGCAGGGCGGTCACCAGAGCCGCGACAGTGGTGGACTTCCCCACCCCCGGCGGCCCGGTCAGACCGATCACCCGGGCCCGGCCGGTATCCGGCGCCAGCAGCGCCATCAGGGCCGGCAGCTCGCGATCGGACTCCACCATGCTCACCAGACGACCGATCGCCCGCGCCCGACCGGCACGCGCCTGCTCCACCAGCGTGGAGAGGTCCGAGCTGACCGAGGCCTGCAGCGCGACCATCAAGCCCCGGTCAGGATCAGGGCGTCGCCCTGACCGCCGCCACCGCACAGCGCGGCGACGGCGGTGCCGGCCCCCCGCCGTTGCAGCTCGTACGCGAGGTGCAGGACCAGCCGAGCTCCGGACGCGCCGATCGGGTGGCCGAGCGCGATCGCCCCACCGTGCACGTTGACCCGCTCCTCCACCTGCTCCGGGCTCAAGCCCAGGGCTCTTGCGCTGGCGATGCCGACCGCGGCGAAAGCCTCGTTGATCTCGATCAGGTCGAGGTCGCCGACGTCGACGCCCTGCTTCTTCGCCGCCGCCTCGATGGCCCGCGCCGGTTGCAGCTGCAGGGAGGAGTCGGGTCCGGCCACCTGCCCGTACGCACCGATCCGGGCCAGCACCGGCAGACCCAGCCGCGCCGCGGTGTCCGCCGAGGCCACGACCAGGGCCGCGGCACCGTCGGAGATCGGGCTGGACGAGGCAGCGGTGATGATCCCGCCGCGGCCGAAGGCGGGCCGCAGACCCGCCAGACCGTCGGCCGTGACCCCGGAGCGCACCCCCTCGTCGACAGCCACCACCACCGGGTCGCCGCGCCGCTGGGGCACCTCGACCGGGGTGATCTCGGCGGCCAGCAGCTCGGCGGACGCCACCGCGCGCTGGTGCGAGCGGGCCGCGAAGGCGTCGGACTCGGCTCGCGTGACGCTCTGCGTACCGGTGTTGCACGACTCGGTCAGCGATCCCATCGCCTGATCGGTGAAGACGTCCCGGAGGCCGTCGTGCGCCAGGTGGTCGCGCAGCGTGACGTCGCCGTAGGTGAAGCCGGACCGCGAACCGGGCAGCAGGTGCGGCGCCCTGGTCATCGACTCCATCCCGCCGGCGACCACGATGTCGGCCTCTCCCGCGCGGATCAGCTGGTCGGCCTGCGCCACGGCGGCGAGACCGGACAGGCACACCTTGTTGATGGTGACCGACGGCACCGACATCGGGATGCCGCCGTGCACGGCGGCCTGGCGGGCGGGCAGCTGACCGCAGCCGGCCTGCAGCACCTGGCCGAGGACGACCGCGTCCACCTGGTCGCCCCGGACCCCGGCCCGGACGAGGGCGGCCGCGATGGCGTACCCCCCGAGCTCGGTCGCCGGCACGGCACCGAGCCCTCCCAGCAGCTTGCCGAAAGGGGTTCGAGCGCCCCCGACGATCACCGATCCCGCCACCATCTCAGACTCCTTCGCCTCGTTTCGGTGCTGCGGACAGTCTGGCACCGGCTCCGCGTGGCAGGCTGGCTGCATGCAGCCAGCCGAGGTACCGGAGGTGCCCGGCCTGCTCGCCATCGACCACGTGGGCATCGCCGTGCCGGACCTCGACGCGGCCATCGCGTTCCACACCTCGGTGCTCGGCCTGGTGCTGCTGCATCGGGAGGAGAACGCGGAGCAGGGGGTGGCCGAGGCGATGCTGGCACCTCGCGACGGGGTGGCCGGCGCTCGGCTCCAGCTGCTGGCTCCGTTGACCGAGCAGAGCACGCTGGCCCGCTTCCTGGAGCGCTCGGGACCCGGTCTGCAGCAGCTGGCCTTTCGGGTGGAAGACATCGACCACGCCGCGAGTGTCCTTCGGGTAAAGGGTTTGCGGCTGCTTTATGATGCAGCCAGAACTGGCACCGGGGGCTCCCGGATCAACTTCGTGCACCCCAAGGACACCGGTGGAGTACTGATCGAGCTGGTTCAAGCGGCTTCAGCCGTCGAGCGTATGGAGGCAGGACACTCATGACGTCGGACAACACCGGACTCGGACTCTTCGATGATGCCGCCAGTGCCGCGGGCAACTTCCCGACGGCCCTGCGCGGCTACGACCGGGCTGCGGTGGACGACTACGTCCGATCGCTCGAGGCGACGATGGTCCAGGTGCGGCAGCAGGCCGCCGGCTCCGAGAGCCAGGTCGGCGACCTCCGCCGCCAGCTGGAGGAGAGTCGACACAACAACGACGTCGACTACACCAACCTGGGCGGTCGCGCCTCCGAGATCCTGCGGCTCGCCGAGGAGCAGGCCCGGGAGGTCCTGGACCGCGCGACGCACGACGCCGAGCGGCTCCGGGACGAGGCGCGGCGCGAGGCCGACGCCACTCGGGACCAGGCCACCCGGGAGGGTCACGAGCTGAAGTCCGGCGGGCTGGCCGAGATCGACAAGGTCCGAGCCCGCCTCGAGGCCGACGGGGCCACGCACCTCGACCGGGCCAAGGCCGAGTCGGTGGCGCTGCTGGAGGCCGGCCGTCGCCAGGCCGAGTCGATGCGTCGCGAGGCCGAGCACGACGTCCAGGCCGTGCGTCAGCAGACCTATCTGGACACCGAGGAGCTGCGCCGGACCGTGGAGCGGGAGATCGCCGACACCCGACAGCAGATCGCGGTCGAGCGCGAGGCGGCCCTGGCCGAGCTCCGGCGGGCCCAGGAGGAGGCGTCGGAGCAGACGTCCGGGATGTTGACGGAGGCCACCCGCTACCACGAGGAGTCGGCGGCCCGACTGGAAGCCGACATCATCGAGGCCACCCGGATCCGCGAGGAGGCCCTGCAGGACGCCGAGCGGCTGAAGCTGACCTCGATCAAGGAGGCCGAGGACCGAGTGGAGTCGGCCAAGAAGCAGGCCGCCGCGATCAGCGAGCGGACGCAGCAGGAGTTCTCCTGGCGCAAGGAGCAGCTGCGCCGCGAGACCGACCTGCTCAGCCAGCGGAAGCAGGCGGTCCTGGCGCAGCTGGCGAGCCTGTCCGCGCTCGCTCAGGAGACGGCCACCTCGTTCCCGGAGCCCTACGACCTGGACGACTTCGACGGCGAGCTCGGCGACCGTACGGTCATGCTGCCGCCGGGACTGGCCCCGGCGCTGCCCGAGTCACCGCCCCAGGCGGAGCAGGGCTCGACCGAGGACACCGATGACGACCCCCATCCGGTCGACCCTGCGGACTCGGACCAGGACGACGCCGTCGCATCGGACGGCTCGGCCGAGCCTTCCTCGTCGGGTGAGTCGGATCCCGCCACGGAGACGGACGAGGCGACCGAGACGCACGAGACGACGGACACGGGCGAGACGACGGACACGGACGAAGCCGAGAGCTCGTCCGGTTCGGACCCGGACCCGCACGCCGATCCAGACGCGACGGTGGTCATCTCCGCCGAGCAGATGACCGCCGTGCACGACAGCAGCAGCACCCGCTAGCGTCACGACAGATCCAGGCACGACAGATCCAGTCCCACGACAGATCCAGTCCCACGACAGGTCAGCCCTGCAGGACTGATCAGCCCCGCACGACAGATCAGCGCAGCACAACCCAGCACGACAGACAAGGAAAACTGGCCGTGGCGTACTCAGGCTCTCCCCTCCCCTCCAGCGACTTCCCGATCAACCGCCGCGGCTACGACCGCGACGCCGTGGACGGATTCGTCCGTTCCATCCAGTCCCGACTGGGTGACCTCGACGGTCAGGTCCAGCGGCTGATCAACGAGAACGGCCAGCTGCGCCACGATCTCACCGGCGCCCAGGACCGGGCACACCCCGACTTCAACAACCTGGGTGGCCGGGCACAGGAGATCCTCCGGGTGGCCGAGGAACAGGCCGGTGACCTGACCGCCCAGGCCCAGCGGGACGCCGACCGGCTGCTCGAGCTGACCGACACCGAGACCCGGCAGCAGCGGGAGCGGGCGGAGAACGAGCTGGCCGCCAACCGCGACCGTCAGCTCAGTGACATCGACGCCCTCCGTCGACAGGCCGACGCCGACGCGCACGCCATCTACGAGCACGCCCGCTTCGAGTCCGAGCAGCTGCTCGCCGGGGCCCGGGTGGAGGCGGAAGCGCTGCTGGTCGAGAACGAGCGGCTCAGCGCCGCCCGGCTGGAGACCGCACGAGTCGAGGCCCGTCAGCTGGTGGCGGCGGCCGAGCGGGACGCGGCGATCCTGCGCGAGCACACAGCGGTCGAGCGCGATCAGGCGCTCACCGACCTGCGAAACGTCCAGGACGAGGCACAGGCCCGGATCGAGGGGCTGCTGAGCGACTCCAGCCAGCTGCAGACCCAGGCCGCCACGCACCTCGCCGAGCAGACCGATGTCGCTGCCCGGCTGCGGACCGACGCCCTCACCGAGGCGGAGCGGGTCAAGCGAGCGGCGCTCGAGGAGGCCGACGCCATCATCGGCCGTGCCCAGGCGCAGGCCGACACCATCGACGAGCGGGCCCGGCAGGAGTTCGCGTGGCGCCGGCGGCAGATGCGGCGGGAGCAGGAGCTGCTGGACCGTCGCAAGCAGGCGATGCTCAGCCAGCTCACCTCGCTCAGCGCCCTCGCGGCCGAGACGGCGCAGAGCCTGCCCGATGTCCCGCAGCTGGAGCTCAGCGACGTCGACGAGACGCGGGTCAACCAGCCGGTTGTGACCGAGGAGTCGGCTGGGTCGCTCGGCGAGCCCACCACCGGCTACGCCGCCGCCTCCCGCTGACTCCCCGTCGATTCACCGCTGAGCCGTGCGCGCTCGGGTGGTGGCGTCCGGGCTGAGCGCCGTGCTCGGCGTGGCTGCCCTGGCTGTGGGAGTGGGCAGCTCGCTGGCCCGTTCGATCGACGTCTTTCCGGGTGTCGCTCGCGACACCTGGGCGATGATCACCTCGTTCACCGACTTCGGCCTGCTGGCGTACGGCCTGGCGTTCACTTTCCTCCTGGTGTCGGTGCTGCTGCGTCCTGGTTGGGTCCGGATCGTGCTGCTCGCCCTGACGGTGGCGCTGGTCGTCGTGCACGGCTCCTGGCTGCTGCCCGACTTCGTCGCCGACCGCGATCCGGGCGCCTCGGCGGCTCAGCTCAGGGTGCTCTCCCAGAACCTGCTCTACGGCGAAGCGGACGTGTCCTCCTTGCAGCTGGCGACAGCGGACGCCGACGTGGTGGTGTTGGTCGAGATCACCCGGCCGTTGGCCGACGCACTCGCGAGCAACGGCTTCGGCGCGACCTTCCCGTACGCCAGCGGTGACCAGCTGCCCGAGCGTGGTCCGTCCGGCACCCGGATCTACAGCCGGTACCCGATGACCGCGGGCGAGCGCCTGGACCCGGCCGGCGGCGGACAGAACTGGCGGGCCACGGTGGCCGTTCCGGGAATGGGTCCGATCACCGTGGCCGCCGTGCACCCGCAGCGACCGAGGCTCGGCGGTGACACCTGGTGGCCCGCCCAGCAGCAGGTCGTCGATCACGTGCCGACCGTCCGGACCGTGGTGGCCGGGGACTTCAACGCCGTCGACAGCCATCCGAGCCTGCGTCAGTACGGCGCGCGCGGCTTCCGCGACGCCGACGATCTCGCCGGGGCGGGCTGGCAGCCGACCTTCCCCGCCCAGGGTCGGGTGCCCCCGCTGATCGCCATCGACCACATCCTGGTCAGCGCCGATCTGACCGTGACCGACTTCCGCAGGGTTCGCGTCACCGGCACCGACCACCGAGGCATCCTGGCCGGCGTGCACCTCCGAGGAACCTGAGGCCGCCTTCGGCCGGTCCCGCACGACGTCGGGCCGACGTCCGGCACAGCGGGCTCAGAACAGGCGCTCGGTCGGGTCGTCGGTGCCCCGCAGCACGTCGTAGTCGACCGTCAGGCACGCGATCCCCCGGTCACCGGCCAGCACCTTGGCCTGGGGCTTGATCTGCTGAGCGGCGAACATCCCCTTGACCTCGCCGAGCAGGGGGTCCCGGTTCAGCAGCTCCAGGTAGCGGGTCAGCTGCTCCACGCCGTCGATCTCGCCCCGTCGCTTGATCTCCACCGCCACGTACCCGCCGGTAGCGTCGCGGCAGAGCAGATCCACCGGCCCGATCGCGGTCGGGTACTCACGTCGGACCAGCGTCCAGCCGGCACCCAGGGTCTCGGGACGGGCGGCCAGCAGGACCTGGAGATGCGCCTCGACCCCGTCCTTCTGCAACCCGGGATCGATGCCGAGGTCGTGACTCGAGTCGTGCAGCACCTCGGCCAGCGAGATGAGCAGCGTGTCGCCGTCCCGGCCCTTGACCTCCCACACCTCGGTCAGGGGTTCACCGGCCACCCCCGGTTCGGCCGGGTCGGTCGGCAACGCGGCCGAGTCGACCGGACGAACCGTGACCGTGCACGGCGGGCTCATCCAGTTCAGCGGCTTGTACGCACGATCGTCGGCGTGGATGGACACCGAGCCGTCGGCCTTGACCAGGATCAGCCGCGTCGCCATCGGCAGGTGGGCGGTCAACCGACCTGCGTAGTCGACCTGGCACCGGGCGATCAGCAAACGCACCCGGTCAACCTACCGGTCGCCGGACCGCGCAGCTTCCCGGTTCTGTCAGACTTCGAGGGTGGCTCGACGTCCCAGCAAGCACCTGCGTCCGGCCCGGCCACTGAGCTCCGGGCACGCTCGCGCCGAGGACCGCGGCGACGGCCGGTGGGTGGTCCGCAGTGTCGCCGGGGCGGCGGCCACCAAGGAGTACCGCTGCCCGGGCTGCTCGCGGGCCATCCCCCCGGCCACGCCGCACGTGGTGGTCTGGCCCGCGGAGCCGACCTCCTGGGCCGTGGACTCCCCCGTCGCCGAGCGGCGGCACTGGCACACCGGCTGCTGGCAGCGTCGTCGATGATGGGGGCGACGGTGAGGCAGCGCCGATGAAGCCGCGCATCGTGGTCGATCGCGACGACCTGCACTACACCGTGCAGGGGGACTCGGGCCCGCGGATCGTGCTGCTGCACGGCCTGTTCGGTCAGGGCAAGAACTGGACGTCGATCGCCAAGGTCCTCGCCGAGCAGGCTCGGGTGATCATGGTGGATCTGCCCAACCACGGCCAGTCCGGTTGGACGGGATCGGTGACGTACTCCCGAGTGGCGGTGGCGATCATCGACGTCCTGATGGCTGACGATGACGAGCCTCTGAACGTGGTCGGGCACTCGATGGGCGGCAAGGTCGCGATGGCCATGGCCCTGCTTCAGCCACAGGTGGTGGAACGCCTGGTGGTGGCCGACATCTCCCCCGTCCGCTACGAGCGGCTCACCGGCTTCGCCGACTACGTGACGGGTATGCGGTCGATCGACCTCGCCCGGCTGCAGACCCGGGCCGAGGCGGACACGCAGCTGGAGCCGTACGTGCCCGACGAGGTGGTGCGCTCGTTCCTGCTGCAGAACCTGCGCCGCGATCCCAGCAGCGACACCGGCTGGCGGTGGCAGATGAACCTGTCGCTGCTGGGTGCCGAGCTGGCCGAGCTCGGCGACTGGCCCGACCTGCACACGCCGCCCTACCCCGGACCGGTGCTGTGGGTCGCCGGCGCGAACTCCGACTACATCACGCCCGCGTACGCCCCCACGATGCGCGCCCTGTTCCCCCGGACGACCTCTCTCACCGTCAAGAACGCCGGGCACTGGGTGCACAGCGAGCAACCGGAGATCTTCCTGGCGGCGCTCCAGCGCTTCCTGGGCCTCGCCTAGCCTTGCTCTTGATCGGCTGCATCCGCGCCCATCGGCGTCGGGGAAGGGATGACCGTGACGGACCTGCTCACCACCATCGGCGTCGGGCTGGCCCAGGTCCTCGCCCTCGTTCCCCTGCAACCTGTGAGACCCAGTGGGGGCAACGGCTTCGCCGGCACCATCATCGCCGCACTGATGGCCATCGGTCTGCTGATCATCGTGGCGAAGTTCGCCACCACCCGGCCCAAGAACCGACGGCGCCCGCCCAAGGGCTGACCACCCAGTCAGGGCCCCGGGCTGGCACGCCCGCCGCGGCGACGTCAGCAGCCGACGTCAGCCGGCGACAGGGGTCACCCTGATGATCTCGGACGGGTTGTTCGGTCGTCCGCCCCCGTCCTTGTCGGTGCCGTCCTGACCCTCCGCGGCCATCCGCTCGAGGATGCCGATGCCGGAGGGATCGATCTCGCCGAAGATCGTGTAGTCGGGTGTCGTGTCCAGCGACGTCGAGTCCCGGTAGACGAGGAAGAACTGCGAGCCGTCGTTCGCCATGGCGATCACACCCTTGGTGTACGACTCGGTGCCGTCCAGCTCGGCGGTGACGGTGTAGCCGGGACCACCCTTCCCCGTCCCGGTGGGGTCTCCGCACTGGAACAAGAAGATGCCGGAGTCGACGAGCCGATGACACTTGGTCTCGTCGAAGAATCCCTGGTCGGCGAGGGAGACGAAGGAGTGCACGGTGCAGGGCGCGCGGACCGGGTCCAGCACGATGCGCACCGTCCCCTCGGTCATCTCGAGGTCGTAGCCGACGGCACCACTGGTCGCGACCCCGGTCGGGCTCGGTGGCCGGGCGGACCTGGCGGCATCGCCCGTCGGTTCGTACTCGCAGGACTCGGCGCCCGTCGTCGAGGCGGCTTCGGACGGGGCGGCCGCCGACGGCCGGGTCGACGTCGACGCGGCGGACTCGCCGTTCGCGTCCGCGGGACGCAGGGGGTCGTTCTCCGGGATGGTGCCACAGGCGCCGAGGGTCAGCGCCAGCACCATCGTCACCAGCAGCCCTTGCCGTACGCCCACACCGACACCCTGCCCGACCAGACGCGCCCGGTCGGGAGGCCACGCCGAGATCGGACGACCTCACAGGTCGCCGGAGCGCGCCTCCAGCGCGGCGATGACCGCGATCAGGTCGGCGCCACCGTAGCCGAGGTCCACCGCCTCGCCGAACAGACGGTCGCAGACCGCGGCCAGGGGTGCGGCGGTGTTCGTCGCAGCAGCCGCCGACGTGATCAATCCGGTGTTCTTGGCCACGTCGGTGATCAGGGCCTGTGGCTGGTCGTCGCCGGTCACCAGCGTGTCGAGCTTGGTGGCCAGGAGCGGGGAGGCGAGCGTGCCACCGAGCAGCACCTCGGCCAGGACACGGCGATCGACCCCGTGCCGGTCGCCCAGGTGGACGGCCTCGGCCAGCCCGGTCAGCATGGTGATCATGTAGGAGTTGACGGCCAGCTTGGTGGTCAGCGCGGACGGCACCGCTCCGCACCGGACCGTGTGCCGGACCAGCGGCGCAATCAGCGTCGTGGTCCGCTCCAGGGCTGCGGCGTCGGCTCCGGCGAGCATGGCGACCAGGTCGCCGGTCTCCGCCGGCCGGCGGGAGCCCGAAACCGGTGCTTCCACGAAGGTCCCTCCGGCGGCGAGGACAGCCGCTTCCAGCGCGCACGAGTAGGCGGGCGCATGCGTGCCCATCACGACCAGCAGGTGATCCCGCACCAGCGCGGCGAAGGACGGGCCATGGCGATCCAGCACGTCGTCGATCGCTACCTCGTCGGCGAGCATCACGACGATCGTGCCCGTCGACGCGGACAGCTCGGCAACCGTGGCGGCCTCCCGGGCTCCGGCCTCCACCACGGGACGACAGCGGGACGCCGTCCGGTTCCACACGACCAGGTCGACCCCGGCCCGGGCCAGACGGAGGGCCATCGGCCGGCCCATCACCCCCAGCCCGACGAACCCGACCCGCGACCATCTCTCTCCGTCCATGAGCCGGACCGTAACGAGGGGCGCCGCGACGGGGAACAGCCACTTCGTCAGCAGTGGTCCCGTTCGGGGCGACCGGTGTGCCACTAGGGTGTGGACGTGGTCCATCTCACCCGCATCTACACCAGAACCGGGGACGGCGGGCAGACCCGGCTGGTCGACATGTCGCTCACCGACAAGACCGATCCCCGGGTGGCCGCGTACGGCGACGTCGACGAAGCGAACTCCCAGCTGGGGGTGCTGCTGGCCACGACCGCGCTCCCCGAACCGATGGTCAGCCTGCTCGGTCGGGTGCAGAACGAGCTGTTCGACCTCGGCGCCGACCTCGGCAACCCGTTGCAGGAGTCGTACCCGCACGAGCCGCTGCGGATCACCGCCGAGTACGTCGACCGACTCGAGGCCGATTGCGACGCCTTCGGTGATCCGCTGCCCGCGCTCCGGTCCTTCGTGCTGCCCGGCGGGACCCCGGCATCGGCCCACCTCCACGTGGCGCGCACCATCGTCCGGCGGGCCGAGCGCACGGCCTGGACGGCCGTGGAGCGCTACGGCACCGATGCTCCCGGCGGGTTGAACCCGCTGGCCATCACCTATCTCAACCGGCTGTCCGACCTGCTCTTCATCCTGTCGCGGGCCGCCAACGCCGCCGATCCGTCCGTGGCCGGGGACGTGCTCTGGGTCCCCGGTGGCAACCGCGACCGTCCCGACGAACCAGCACCAGGAGAGGTATGACCGACGCCGTTCAGCCCCCCACCGCGCCCCGGGAAGCCACCGGCGCCGCGCAGCCGAAACAGACCCGACCGGTGACCCTGTTCTCCGGGCAGTGGGCCGACCTGCCGTTCGAGGAGGTCTGCCGGCTGGCCTCGGAGTGGGGCTACGACGGCCTCGAGATCGCCTGCTGGGGCGACCACTTCGACGTCGCCCGGGCCGCCGAGGACGACGCGTACGTGCGCGACAGGAAGGACGTCCTGGAGTCGTACGGCCTGGGCTGCTGGGCCATCTCCACCCACCTGGACAGCCAGGCGGTCTGCGACGCGATCATCGACGACCGCCACCGGAACATGGTCAAACCGCGGGTCTGGGGCGACGGCGATCCCGAAGGCGTGCGGCAACGAGCGGCCGAGGAGATGAAGACCACCGCACGGGCGGCGGCCGCCTTCGGTGTCGACACGGTGATCGGCTTCACCGGCTCCTCGATCTGGCACTACCTGGCCATGTTCCCGCCGGTCGCTGACGACGTGATCAGGGCCGGCTACGCCGACTTCGCTGAGCGCTGGAACCCGATCATCGACGTCTTCGACGCCGTCGGCGTCCGTTATGCCCACGAGGTGCACCCGAGCGAGATCGCGTACGACTACTGGAGCACCCAGGCCGCGCTGGAGGCGATCGGTCACCGCGCCGGTTTCGGGCTCAACTTCGACCCGTCGCACATGGTGTGGCAGGGGCTGGACTACGTCGGCTTCCTGTGGGAGTTCCGGGACCGGATCTACCACGTGGACTGCAAGGACACGAAGCTGCGGATGGGCAACGGCCGCAACGGCATCCTGTCCTCGCACCTGCCCTGGGCGGATCCCCGTCGCGGGTGGGACTTCATCTCCACCGGGCACGGCGACACGAAGTGGGAGGACATCTTCCGGATGCTCAACTTCATCGGCTACGCCGGGCCGATCTCCATCGAGTGGGAGGACGCCGGCATGGATCGTCTGCTCGGTGCTCCCGAGGCCCTCGGTGTCATCCGCGGGCTGAACGCCATCACCATTCCCGAGGCCGCCTTCGATGCGGCCTTCGCGAGCAAGGAGTAGCGCGCGTGAGCACGTCCCAGGCCGATCCGGTGGTGGTCGCGTCGCAGGTCCCGACCCACTGGTACAACCTGGCGGCCGACCTGCCCGAACCGTGCCCGCCGGCCCTGCACCCGGGGACCCGCGAGCCACTCGGCCCGCAGGATCTGGCGCCGCTGTTCCCCCTGGCACTGATCATGCAGGAGGTCGCGACCGAGCGGTGGATCGAGATCCCCGAGCCGGTACGGGAGATCTACCGCCTCTGGCGGCCGTCGCCGCTGATCCGCGCGCACCGGCTGGAGAAGGCCCTGGCCACGCCGGCCAAGATCTTCTACAAGTACGAGGGCGTCAGCCCGGCCGGATCACACAAGCCGAACACAGCGGTCGCGCAGGCGTACTACAACGCTGCCGAGGGCATCACCAAGCTGACCACCGAGACCGGCGCCGGGCAGTGGGGTGCGTCGCTGTCCATGGCCTGCGCCCTGCTCGGACTGCAGTGCGAGGTCTGGCAGGTGCGCGCGTCGTACGACAGCAAGCCCTACCGGCGGATGCAGATGGAGGTCTACGGCGGAATCTGCCATCCCTCCCCGTCCGATCTGACCGAGGCCGGGCGCGCCATGCTCGCCGCGGACCCGGACACCCCCGGCTCGCTGGGCATGGCCATCTCGGAGGCGGTGGAGGCCGCCGTCGGCGACCCCGACGCCCACTACGCCCTGGGCAGCGTGCTCAACCACGTGCTGCTGCACCAGACGGTGATCGGCGTGGAGGCGCTGGCCCAGCTGGACGAGCTCGGGGAGAGCGCCGACGTCATCTTCGGCTGTGCGGGTGGTGGTTCCAACCTGGCCGGGCTGAGCTTCCCGTTCCTGGGTCGCAACCTGCGCGACGGTGCGGGAACGCAGGTCGTGGCCTGTGAGCCGTCGGCCTGCCCGTCGCTGACCCAGGGCGAGTACCGCTACGACTTCGGCGACGTGGCCGGGCTGACCCCGCTGCTGAAGATGCACACCCTGGGCAACGACTTCGTGCCACCGCCGATCCACGCCGGTGGCCTGCGCTACCACGGCATGGCCCCGATGGTCTCGCACGCGGTGAACCTGGGGTTGATGTCCGCGATCGCGGTGGACCAGGCCGACGCCTTCAAGGCCGGGGTGGAGTTCGCCCGGGCCGAGGGCCTGATCCCCGCCCCGGAGTCGACGCACGCGGTCGCCGGCGCCATCGCCCGGGCTCGCGCGGCCACCACCGACGAGACCATCGTGCTCGGCCTGTCCGGCAACGGCGTCCTGGACCTCCCCGCCTACGCCGACTTCGTGTGAACTGACTCCGCTCGCTGGACTTTTGTGCCGAAATCATCCACTTTTCGTGCTGACGGCACAAAAGACGGTCTGGTGAGCGACCGCATCAAAGTCTGATCACGCCGGATTCGACCTGGTGGCGGAAGTTCCAGTCGTCGCGGGTGTTCGTCTTGTACGACCAGTAGCACCAGCCGATGGTGTCCGCGTACCCCTCGAGCTGGGCGTCCACGTAGCCGCGGGCGAGCTCGGCCGGTGACTCGGACCGTCCGATCAGGGCGGCCGGGTCCATCGCCGCGCTCCACTCCCCGACGAGCACCGGCTGCTTGCGCTGCAACCAGGCGATCAGCTTGGCCCGCTTCCGCGCCTTGGCCAGGTGCTGCTCGTAGGACTTCCGCGTGTCCCAGGGGTAGAACGCCTGGTAGAAGTGGCAGTCCAGGACCACCGGGAAGTCCGGGTGCCCGCGCAGCGTGCCGGAGAGCAACCGGGGCACGTACCCGTCGGAGAAGACCACCCGGGTGCCGGGCACGAGCAGCTCGGTCAGCATCCGGTACGCCCGGTGGTGGAACTCCCACAGCCGCCAGATCCGCGGGTCGGTCGGTTCGTTGACGAGCTCGATGCCCCACAGCGCCGGATGGGCGGCGTAGCGGGTGGCGAGCTGGGCCAGCGCCTCCAGACTGTCCTCACGGTGTTTCGAGATCCGGTAGAACTCCCGGGGCCCGACCCGGCCACTGTGGTCGCGACCGTTCTGCGAGCCGATCACCCCGTGCATGTCCAGCAGCACCTTCAGCCCGTACGTGTCCGCCCAGTCCATCGCCGCATCCAACAGCCCGACGGCGGCCTCGTACGGGGGCTCGGCCTGCAGCGTCCAGTGGCCGACCGGCAGCCGGACCAGGCTCAGGCCGTGCTCGGCGATCCAGGCGAAGTCCTCTTCGGTGATGAAGGTCTCGCGATGGTGACGGATCAGCTCCGGCCCGTCGGGAGTCTCCATCAGGGTGTGCTCGTCGACCGCGCTGGTGCCGGCGAAGAGTGCCGGTGTCATCCAGGGCTCGACCACGAACCACCCACCGAGGTTCACTCCGCGTAACTGATCACGCCCCATCTGCTGCACAGGGTCAGTATCGCGGTTAGCGTGGGCACCGTGACCACACCGGTGCGGGAGGAAGAGCCGCCGCCCCTACCGGAGGAGCTCGTGCTCGGTCCGCGGCAGCGCCGCGAGCTGCCCCGGTGGGTACCGCTGGTCGCCCTCGCCCTCGGCGTCCTCATCGTGGCCGGGGGTGCGCTGTGGCGGTTCTGGCCGCGACCGATCGAGCCGCTCAGCCTGGTCGAGCTGCAGAACACGTACGCCGGCATGGTGCGCGCCGACGGCACGAACGACGCGTCGGTGATGACTCGCCAGACGGTGACGGAGACACCGCTGACCGTCACCCCCGACAGCTGCGCCCCCCTGGTCCAGGCGACGGCGGCGAACCGGTTCCCGGATGCCGCCCTCGACGGCGTCGGCACCTACTGGTTGAGCCGTAACAGCACCATCTCGCTGTTCACCCTGCGCTTCGACGACGCCGCGCAGGCCGAGGCCGAGCTGGAGCGGATCAGTGGTGCCCTCGACACGTGCCTCGACGAGCAGATGACGATCCGTCGCACCCAGGCGAGCAGCATCCAGGCCTGGCAGGCCACCGTCGGCCGCACCGAGATGGGCTCCGCGGGTGACGGTCAGCTCGGCTACACCCTCGCCGGTCCCGACGGTCTGATGGCCCTCCAGCTGATGCCGTACCTGAACACGATCAGCTGGCAGTCCCGCTGGGAGACCGGCTCCGGCTCGTACTCGACGGTGCCGGCCGACCAGCTGATGCAGTCCTTGCACGCGCAGCTGGACTCGATCATCGCCGACCGGCCTCGGTGACCCTGCGCACGCAGCTGCGGGATCTCAGATTCCCGGCGGGCGTGGCGGCGCCGCCTCCAGCCAGCTGAGGAAGCCGGTCAGCGACTCGGCCGCCATCGCCAGCTCCCAGGGCCGTCCGTCCGCGTCACCCGGACGCTGCTCGACCAGCTCGACCACGCGCTGGCCGGCGTAGAGCGCGACCGCCTCGACCGGATCCGGATCACGATCGTTCACCACCCGGACGTCGTCGCGCAGGAACGAGGTCCGGGGTCGCGAGGAGTAGGAGAAGAACCGGAACCACTCCAGCACCTCGGCGTTGTAGCGCGCCATCCCGAGCACCCAGCCTGCACCCGGCGTCGCCGACGTGAGCCGGACGCTGCACTCGAACAGCCCACCGTCGCGGGCCAGCCAGCGCCGGCGCAGGGGCAGGGCGACGAGTGCCGCGGCCGACAGCAGGGCCACGAACAGCAGCACCACCACGACCGCCAGCCACTCATGCATCGCGTACGACCCTAGCGCCGGTCAGTTGCCGTGGAGTTGCAGATGCCGCTACTGCAGCTTCTCTGCGGCTCGCACCTGTGAGCTGGCGAGCGCGAAGTGCTGTCGGGTCTCCTCGTCGTCCTCGCCGGCGTCGAGACGAGCCTGCGCGGCGGCCAGCTCCTTCTCGGCGTCGCGCAGACTGATCTCCTCCGCCAGCATCGCGTACTCGCTGAGGATCGAGACCCGGCCATGGGCCACCGAGATGAATCCGCCGTCGACCGCGATGACCTCTCGGCTGTTGTCCTCGGCGAAGACCTCCACCGCACCGGGGACCAGGATGGCCAGCACCGGCTCGTGCCCGGGCAGGATGCCGATGTCGCCCTCGACGGTCTTGGCGATGATGTTGATCCCCTTGCCCGACCACACCACGCGGGTGGCCGAGACCACCTCGACCTGCAACGGATCAGCCACGAAGACACCCGCCCTTCGGCAAGCTCGGAGTCATGGTCAGTTGTCCTTCTGCAGCTCGGACCAGCGCTTCTCGACGTCTTCCATGCTGCCGACGTTGAAGAACGCCTGCTCCGCGATGTGGTCCACCTTGCCCGCCACGATCATCTGGAACGACTCGATCGTCTCCGCGAGCGGCACCGACGAGCCCGGGATGTTCGTGAACTTCTCGGCCATGTAGGTGTTCTGGGACAGGAACTGCTGGATCCGCCGGGCCCGGTTCACGATGATCTTGTCCTCCTCGGACAGCTCGTCGACACCCAGGATGGCGATGATGTCCTGCAGCTCCTTGTTCCGCTGCAGGATCTGCTTCACCTCGATCGCCACGTCGTAGTGCGTCTGCCCGATGTACTGCGCATCCAGGATCCGCGACGTCGACGACAGCGGGTCCACCGCCGGGTACAGACCTCGCGAGGCGATCTCCCGGGACAGCTCGGTGGTGGCGTCCAGGTGCGCGAACGTGGTCGCCGGCGCCGGGTCGGTGTAGTCGTCGGCGGGCACGTAGATCGCCTGCATCGAGGTGATCGAGTGACCGCGGGTCGAGGTGATCCGCTCCTGCAGCTGGCCCATCTCATCGGCCAGGTTGGGCTGGTAGCCCACCGCCGACGGCATCCGCCCCAGCAGCGTCGAGACCTCCGAGCCGGCCTGGGTGAACCGGAAGATGTTGTCGATGAACAACAGCACGTCCTGGTTCTGCACATCGCGGAAGTACTCCGCCATGGTCAGCGCCGACAACGCCACCCGCAGCCGGGTGCCCGGCGGCTCATCCATCTGACCGAACACCAGCGCGGTGTCCTTGAAGACGCCGGCCTCTTCCATCTCGTTGATCAGGTCGTTGCCCTCACGGGTCCGCTCCCCCACGCCGGCGAACACCGAGGTGCCACCGAAGTTGTGGGCGATCCGGTAGATCATCTCCTGGATCAACACCGTCTTGCCGACACCAGCACCACCGAACAGACCGATCTTGCCGCCGGTCACGTACGGAGTCAGCAGGTCGAGCACCTTGATGCCGGTCTCCAGCATCTCCGTCTTCGGCTCGAGCTGGTCGAACTTGGGCGGATCGCGGTGGATCGGCCAGCGCTCGGTGATCTCCACCGTGCTCGGGTCGACATCCAGCACGTCACCGGTCACGTTCCAGACGTGGCCCTTGGTGACGTCACCCACCGGCACCGAGATCGCCGTGCCGGTGTCGCGCACCTCCGCACCCCGCTGCATGCCGTCGGTCGGCTTCAACGCGATCGCCCGGACCAGGTTGTCGCCGATCTGCAGCGCCACCTCCATCGTCATCGTCCGGGTCTCCCCGTTGACGGTGGTGTCCACCAGCAGCGCGTTGTAGATGTCGGGCATCTGGTCGGCCGGGAACTCGACGTCGACGACCGGGCCGATCACCCGGGAGACGCGGCCGATCCCGCCCGACGGAGCATCGGTGGTGTGCTCTTCTGCTACTGCGGTCATAGTCCCTCGTTACCTCGTGTCGCGATTGGTGCTGGTGATGGTCGGTGGAGCTAGTCGGAGCCGGCGGAGGCTTCGGACAGGGCAGCGGCGCCGCCCACGATCTCGCTGATCTCCTGGGTGATCTCGGCCTGCCGAGCCTGGTTGGCCTCCCGGGTCAGCCGCTCGATCAGCTGCTGGGCGTTGTCGGTCGCGGACTTCATCGCCCGTTGCCGGCTGGCCAGCTCCGAGGCAGCCGACTGCAGCAGGCAGGAGTACACCCGGCTCGCCACGTACAACGGCAGCAGCTCGTCGAGCACGGTCTCGGCGTCGGGCTCGAAGTCGTAGAGCGGATGGAGCTCGGCCTGGTCGGTCTTCTCCTCGCTCTGCACCACCTCGAGCGGCAGCAACCGGATGACTGTCGGCGTCTGGGTCAGCATCGAGACGAAGCGGGTGTAGACGATGTGGATCTCGTCCACGCCGCCCTCGTCGGTCGGCATCAGGAACGACTCGATCAGGGCGTCGGCGATCTCGCGGGCCTCGGCGTAGGTCGGCGAGTCCGAGAAGCCCTCCCACTGCCGATGGATCTCGTAGTTCCGGAACTTCGCGAAGCCGATCGCCTTGCGACCGGTGAGGAACCGCTGGACGCGCAGACCGTTGCGCTCGAGCAGCTCCCGCAGCTGGGAGCCCTGCTTGAGCACGTTCGACGAGTAGGCGCCCGCCAGACCTCGGTCGGAGGTGATCACCAGCACCGCTGCCGCCTGCGGATCGTCGACCTGGGTGGTCAACGGGTGGTCGATCTCCGGCGCGTCGGTGGCCACCGCCGACACGGCCCGGGTGAGCTCCCGGGCGTACGGCGCCGCCTGCTGGGCCCGCTGCTGGGCCTTGACGATCCGGGAGGACGCGATCAGCTCCATCGCCCGGGTCACCTTCTTGGTGGTGGTGACCGCGGTGCGGCGCTGACGCAGCTCCCTCAGGCTCGCTGGCATCTCTTCTTCCTCTCGGCTCGCAGCATCACTGACCCTCGGCTCATCGGCACCCGGTCAGCGCTTCTGCTTGACGATCTGCTCCTGGTTCACGTCCTCTTCCTCCAGGGGCTCGTGATCCTCACGACCCACGAGCAGGTGCCCCTCGGAGGTCTGGAACTCCTTCTTGAACTCCGAGATCTGGCCGCGCAGCGCTTCGGCGGTGTCGTCGTCGAAGACCTTCGACTCCTTGATGTTGGCCAGGGAGTCGCTGTGGTGACGGATGTAGTCCAGCATCTCGCGCTCGAACCGGAGCACGTCGTTGACCGGCACCTCGTCGATCAGGCCCTGCAGACCCGCCCAGACCGAGACGACCTGCTCCTCCACCGGGTACGGCGAGTACTGCGGCTGGCGCAGCAGCTCGGTCAGCCGGCTGCCGCGGTCCAGCTGCCGGCGGGTGGTGGCGTCGAGGTCGGAGGCGAACATGGCGAAGGCCTGCATGTCGCGGAACTGCGCCAGCTCCAGCTTCAGCGATCCGGAGACGCTCTTCATCGCCTTGATCTGCGCCGCACCGCCCACCCGGGACACCGACACACCGACGTCGATGGCCGGCCGCTGGTTGGCGTTGAACAGGTCGGACTGCAGGAAGATCTGTCCGTCGGTGATGGAGATGACGTTGGTCGGGATGTAGGCCGACACGTCGTTGGCCTTGGTCTCGATGATCGGCAGACCGGTCATCGACCCGGCACCCAGCTCGTTCGAGAGCTTCGCGCAGCGCTCGAGCAGGCGGCTGTGCAGGTAGAAGACGTCACCCGGGTAGGCCTCGCGACCCGGCGGGCGGCGCAGCATCAGGGACATCGCGCGGTAGGCCTCGGCCTGCTTGGTCAGGTCGTCGAAGACGATCAGGACGTGCTTGCCCTGGTACATCCAGTGCTGGCCGATGGCCGAACCCGCGTACGGCGCGATGTACTTGTAGCCCGCGGCGTCGGAGGCCGGTGAGTGCACGATCGTGGTGTACGCCAGCGCACCCGCCTCCTCCAGCTGGCTGCGGATCGAGGCGATGGTCGAGCCCTTCTGGCCGATCGCGACGTAGATGCAGCGCACTTGCTGCTCCGGGTCGCCGGTCTCCCAGGCCGCCTTCTGGTTCATGATCGCGTCGATCGCGATGGCGGTCTTACCCGTCTTGCGGTCGCCGATGATCAGCTGGCGCTGACCGCGGCCGATCGGGATCATGGCGTCGATGGCCTTGATGCCGGTCTGCAGCGGCTGCCGCACCTCCTGACGATCCATCACGCCGGCGGCCTGCAGCTCCAACGGACGGTGCTCGTCGATGTCGGTGATCTCACCGAGACCGTCGATCGGCTCACCCATGGCGTTCACGGTGCGGCCGAGGTAGCCGTCACCGACGGGCACGGAGAGGATGTCGCCGGTGCCGCGCACCGCCTGACCCTCCTCGATGCCCTCGGAGTCGCCCAGCACCACGACGCCGATCTCGCGCACGTCCAGGTTCAAGGCGATGCCCAGCACGCCGTTCTCGAACTCGAGCAGCTCGTTGGCCATGGCCGAGGGCAGTCCCTCGACCCGGGCGATGCCGTCGCCGGAGGTGACGACGTGGCCGACCTCCTCGCGGGTCGAGGTCTCCGGCTGGTAGTTCTGGACGAACCGGTCCAGGGCCTCCCGGATCTCCTCCGGTCGAATCGTCAGCTCTGCCATCGTTTCCTCATCCGATCGTCGATAACTCAGTGGTGCGTGATGTCTGACTGGGTGGTGCTGGTCCTGCGTGGTGTCGTGCGTGTCGGTCAGGAGAAGAGCTTGCGGGCCTCGGCCAGGCGGCCGGACACCGTCCCCTCGATGACCTCGGTGCCGAGCTCGACCCTGACTCCGCCCAGCAGGTCCGGCTGGACGATCACCTGCACGGCGATCTCGCGTCCGACCTGTCGAGACAGACCGGCCTTGAGTCGCTGCAGCTGCTCCTCGGTCAGCGGCCGGGCGACCCGCACGGTGGCGATCACCCGGTTCTTCTGCGCTGCGGCGAGGTTGATGTACCCCTCGAGCGTGTGACCGTACGACCGCTCGCGCGCGGCCACGGCCCGTTTGGCCAGCACGATCGTGGCCAGGCTGGCCCGACCCTCCAGCAGCTCGCCGACGAGGTTCGCTCGGAACGAGCGGTCGATCGATCGCTCGGACAAGGCGTTGCGCAGCGAGGAGTCGGACTCGACCAGCCGGGCGAACCGGAACAGCTCGTCCTCGGTCTCGTCCAGGTGACCAGCCCGGTCGGCGAGCACCAGCTGGGCCCGCACGGCCTGCCGCTCGAGGGCGGCCGTGAAGGTCCGTCCGCCGGACCAGCGGCGTCGGACTGCCGCCTCGACCAGAGCGACGGCGGGGTCGGAGACCTTGCCGCCGAGCACGCCGCGGGCGAACGCCGCGCGGGCGTCCTCCGGCGTCCCCGGGTCGGTGAGCACCCGGCGCAGAGTCGCCGAACCGTCGAGCGCGTCCACGACCGAGAACAGATCGTGGGCCAGCTCGTCGCTGGGCTCGATCTCGTCCAGAAGGCCGTCGAGCACGCCCAGCCGGTCCTCCAGCTCGGCGACCATCAGGTCCCCGCCGGCGTGCTGGTGGATTCGGACTCCAGGTCGGCCAGGAACCGGTCGACCGTGCGGCGTGCCCGCTCGTCGTCGGTCAGCGACTCCCCGACGATCCGTCCCGCGAGCGTGGTGGCCAGGCCACCGATCTCGCTGCGCAGCTGAGTCAGCACCTGGGTGCGCTCGGCCTCGAGCTGAGCCTCCGCGGCCGTCCGGATCCGGGACGCCTCGGCCTGGGCCTGCTCCCGCAGCTCGGCGATGATCTGGGTTCCCTGGGTCTTGGCTTCCTCACGGATCTTGGCCGCCTCGGAGCGAGCCTCGGCCAGCTGCGCCTGGTACGTCTTCAGCGCGGCCTCGGCCTCCGCCTGCGCCTTCTCGGCCTTCTCCATGCCGCCCTGGATCGCAGCGGTCCGCTCGGCGTAGGTGGCCTCGAACTGCGGCACCACGAACTTCCAGATGACCACGGTGAGGATGATCACGAACACGATCGCCATCACGATCTCCACCGGATCGGGGAGAAGCGGGTTGGTGGCGTACGGAATGAGAAGCGAGGTCATGGCAGTCAGATCAGCCCAGGCCACCGAAGACGAAGGCCAGGGCGATGCCGATGATCGCCAGGGCCTCGGTCACGGCGAAGCCGATCCAGGCGGTGCCCATCATGGCGCCGCGCGCCTCGGGCTGACGTGCCGTGCCCTGGATGACGGAGGCGAAGATCAGGCCCACGCCGATACCCGGGCCGATGGCGGCCAGGCCGTAGCCGACGATGCCGAGCGAACCGGTGAGCTCCAGTGGAGTCATGAACAATCTTCCTTTCGGGTTCCGCTGAGGTTCAGCCGAATCTTGGGTGGACGAACTGGTGGTCGGGTGGTGGGTCAGTGTTCCTCGGCCAGCGAGGAGGACAGGTAGACCGCTGTCAGCACGGTGAAGATGAAGGCCTGCAGGCACTGCACGAACAGCTCCAGGGCGAAGATCGCCATGCTGAAGATCAGCGAGACGCCACCGGCGATGTTGTTGACGATCCCCTCACTCTCCACCAGCAGATACTCACCGCCGAGCACGAAGACCAGCACCAGCAGGTGCCCGGCGAACATGTTGGCGAAGAGTCGCAGGGCCAGGGTGATCGGCCGGACGATGATGTTGGAGAAGAACTCGAGCGGGATGATCAACGGCCACATGAACACCGGCACACCAGACGGCAGCGTCGACACCTTCAGATAGCCGCCGAAGCCGTGCTTGGCGATGCCGACGGTGTTGTAGACGACCCAGACCATGATCGCCAGACCGTAGGCCCAGCCGGCGTGGGCGGTCGTCGGCATCAGGGTGAACGGGAAGATGCCCCACAGGTTGTTGACCAGGATGAAGGAGAACAGGGCGATCAACCACGGCAGGAACCTGCGGAAGTCGTGGCCCAGGTTGTCGCGGGCGATCGAGTTGCGGACGAAGAAGTACGCGGTCTCGCCGACGAACTGGCTCTTGCCGGGCACCATCTGCTTCTTCCGGGCCATCACCAGCCAGAAGATGATGATCAAGATCGTGGCCAGGAACGCCTGCAGCATGAACTTGTCCAGCCAGGCCAGCCACGGCACGTCCGGGAACAGCGGCGGCAGGTTGAAGTCGTCAGGGCTCGGGGCGTGGTAACCCTCGCCGCCGGTCTCCAGCGGCAGCAGCCCCATGGTCAGCAGGCTCAACGCGCTCCCTCTCCAGTCGTCGTCTTCGGCAGGCTCAGCGGTGCCGGGTCCTCGACCCGCCCGAACCGCCGGATGATGGTGTAGACCGCGAAGACCGCACCGAGCACGATGCCCAGCGGCAGCCAGAACGCGGTGCCCAGCAGGTGGTCGGCCAGCCAGCCGAGAACGCCGTACAGCGCGACGCCGGCGATCAGGTAGGACAGCACCCGGAGGCCGGTGTTCATCCCGGCTGCGTGGCTGTGCACCTGACCTCCTTGCTGCTCCGCCTGGCGACTCTGCTTCATGGCGTTGGACACGCTAGCAGCCCGCTGCGACGGCCTCGGTCGCCGGACTCCCTGGCCCGCCGAGCCGCTCACTGCTGGTCCTCGTCAACTGTCGGCGAGGTGTACTCGGTGTCGTAGACGCCGATCCGCAACCGGTTGAACACCCAGATCTCGACCACGATCCAGCCCGTCACCACGAGGACGGTGGTGAGGAAGATCGCCATCGGCCAGAGGGCCGGAAACGCCTCGGAGTGCTTGTTGTAGACGAGCAGCACGAGCCCCAGCACGACCACCCGCGCGGTGTAGCTGGCCATCGACACCGCCAGCAGGGTGCGGGCCCCGGCGTCGGCGAAGGCGACCATCACCAGCTGGCCCACCCCGTAGAAGAACAGCACCATCGCGGCGGCCAGTGCCGCCGAGGCCAGTCCGCGCGTTCCGTCCAGCACCGTGAACAGCGCCAGCGAGAACACCGTGGCGGCGAGGCCGCCGACCAGGCCACCGAACAACAGCTTGCGAGCCCGGATCACGTGGATGCTCGGACCGCTCACGCCGGCCTCTCCGCGAGTCCCCGGCGCATCGGTGGACCGCTCCGCGGTGGCCGTCGTGGCCAGCTCTCGGGGGGTCGTCATCGATGCGTCGTCCTCGTCTTCAGGGGCACAGCGAACGCGAGGCGTACCGCAGGGCGTAGGGCGAAAGTGTTCGTGAAAACTACCATGAACGCGCCACCGAACCAGAAACCCAGCTGGTCCGGTCCGGACAGCATCACGCGGAGCCGTTCGAGCGTGCTGCCGCAGCGTCAGCCGACAGTGGTGCCGGAGCGCCGCTGGCCCCGGACCGGTCGGCCCAGGGTGGCGAGCAGCAGCACCACCGCGATCAGCAGCACCACGGCCACCACCTGCCACTGCCGATCGGTCTGGACGACGCCGAGCACGATCACGCCGAAGGACACGAGGGCCGACCAGACGTACATCAGCAGCACGGCACGCCGTTGGCTGTGTCCGCGCTCGAGCAGGCGGTGGTGCAGGTGCTGCTTGTCCGGCAGGAACCACCACCGGCCGGCGTAGGTGCGGCGGACGAACGCCATCGTGAGATCCAGGAACGGCAGCGCGAGGATCGCGAGCGGCAGCACCAGGGGAAGCACCAACGGCATCAGCCCACCGCGGCCGTCGGCCAGCTGGGAGGGGTCCAGCTGACCGGTCAGACTGATCGTGGAGGCGGCGAGCAGCAGACCCAGCAGCATCGCGCCGGAGTCCCCCATGAACATCCGGGCGGGGAAGAAGTTGTGCGGCAGGAAGCCCAGGCACGCACCGGCGATGGCGACGGTGATCAGGCTCGAGGTGGTCGCCCGGGTCAGGTCCTGGCTGACGACCAGCACGTAGGAGTACGCGAAGAACGCACAGGCCCCGATGCCGACCACCCCGGTGGCCAAGCCGTCCAACCCGTCGACGAAGTTGACCGCGTTCGAGCAGAGCACGATGAAGAACACGGTGATCGCCACCGAGGCCCCGAAGTCCAGCGAGACCAGCTGTCCCGGCAACGGGATCCACAGCATCCGGACCCCGAGGGCCACCACGATGCCTGCGGCCAGCACCTGGCCGGCGAACTTGGTCAGGGCGGACAGGTCGTAGAGGTCGTCGAGGACCCCGACCGCGCAGATGACCGCCGCCGCGATCAGCACCGCCAACGAGTCCTGCTGCACCAGCACCTGGCGACCCAGGAAGGGCAGCTGCCAGGCGAGCACGATCGCGGCCGCCACCCCGAAGAACATCGCGACCCCGCCGAAGTACGGCATCGCCACGGTGTGCACGTCGCGATCACGGACCTGGGCCAGCGCCCCGGTCCGCAGGGCGATCCGGCGGCAGACTCCGCTGGCCAAGAAGGTCACCGCGGCGGCGACCAGCAGCACCAGCAGGTACTCCCGCACGGGCTAGACCCTCGGGTCCGTGGAGTCTGGGGTGTCGCCGCTCGGCTGATCGGACTCGAACAGGTCGGGCTGGTCGAACGCGTGGTCGGGGTGGGTGATCCGCAGCTCGTCGGTGGTCGGCTCGTGCCAGCGCTCGGCGTCCGGTTCCGGCTCGGTGGCGGCGCTCGGTGGCGGCTGCTCGGTCTCCGGCCTCGGTCTCCGCCCTCGGTCTCCGCCCCTCGGTCTCCGGCCCCTCGGTCTCCGGCCCCTCGGTCTCCGGCTCTGTCTCCGTCTCGGCGCTCGCGTCCGACTCGGTGTCAGCGCTCTCGATCTGCGACCGGATGTCGGCGGCGGACTCCTCGTCGACCTCTGTGCCCGGCTCGTCGACGACCTCGGCGTCGACCACGTCCGCCGCCTCGTCGGTCCCGTCGTCCACCACGTCCTCGTCCTCGACCAGGTCCTCGACATCGGGCAGCGTCTCGCGCAGCACGTCCATGCTCAGCGCGCCCCGGCGCAGCACCTGCCCGTGGTCGGCCTGGGTGAAGTCGACGATGGTGGACGGCGGCTGACCGTTCTCGCCGAGGCGGCCGCCGTCCAGGTAGACGGACACGCTGGCCCCCAGCTGGTCGATCGCCTCGTCGCAGGTCAGCGCGGCAGGCAACCCGCTGATGTTGGCACTGCTCACCGCCATCGGACCGGTGGCGCGCAGGATGTCCCGGGCGAGCGCATGGTCGGGCACCCGCAGCGCGACGGTGCCCTCGGCGTCGCCGAGATCCATCCGGAGACTGGGCTGGCGCTTCAGGATGACGGTCAGCGGTCCCGGCCAGTGCTTGCTCACCAGCTCGCGAGCGCCATCGGGGATGTCCGTGGCCAGGGCCCGGATCAGCGACGGCTCGCCGATCAGCACCGGCGGGGGCATGTCCCGACCGCGGACCTTGGCGTCCAGCAGTCCCTGCACGGCTTCGCCGTTGAACGCATCGGCGCCGATCCCGTACACCGTGTCGGTGGGCAGCACGATGCACTCCCCCGCCTCGATCGCGGCCCGGGCGTCGTCCTCGGCCCCAGCCAGCAGCTCGGGATCGTCGCCGGTGCAGTCCCACCGGCGATAGCCGAGGTCGGCTTCCGGTTCGGGATCGACGTCGGCTTCCGGTTCGGGATCGACGAGGTCGGCTTCCGGTTCGGAACCGCCCGGGTCGGGACCGACGGTGTCGACTTCTTCGGCCGGACCACCGACGTCGGCTCCCTCGTCCGAGGACTCGGCGACCGGCTGGCTCTCCGGATCAGGCAAGACACTCACTCGACCCATCCTGCCAGAGGAGAGGCGGTCCGAACGGCCGTGACGAACCGTGGCCGGCCCGTCAGATCCTGGTGGTCACGCACGGTCCGGAAGGCACCGGAAGCGACCACCACGGCGGGTGCCGCCTCGCGTTGCAGCTCGGCGTGCTCGAACGTGAGCAGGCCGCCCGGCCGCAGCAGCCTGGCGGCGGTCGCCGTCAGCACCCGGATGGCGTCCAGACCGTCGGCGCCGGAGAAGAGCGCCACCGTGGGGTCGTGGTCGCGCGCCTCGGCCACCACCGAGTCGTAGGCGTCCAGCGGCACGTACGGGGGGTTGCAGATCACCAGGTCGACGGTCCCGTCGAGCTCGGGCGGGGCGTCGGCCATGTCCGCCAGCAGCAGCTCGACGTCGGTGTCGGCCAGGTTCCGCTCGGCCCAGGCGTGCGCCTCGGGCGACAGCTCGACCGCGGACACGCGCGTCCTCGGCACCTCCGTCGCGATGGCCTTGGCGATCGCCCCGGAACCGGTGCACAGGTCCACCACGACCGCCGGCGGGGCGTCCACCGGGCGCTCGAGCAGCCTCTCGATCGCCCAGCCGGTCATCACCTCGGTCTCCGGGCGCGGCACGAAGGCCCCGGGTCCGATCGCGAGGGTCAGGTAGCGGAAGGGCGCTTCACCGGTGAGGTGCTGCAACGGCACCCGGGCGCTACGACGGGCGAGCAGGGCCGCGTACCGATCGGCCTCGTCCGGACTGACCGGATCGGTGCGGCCGAGCAGCGGCGGCCGGCGATCCAGGACGTGGGCCAGGAGCTCGCGGGCGTCGTGGGCCGGACTGGGCACCCCGGCGGCGGACAGACGGTCGGTCGCCTCCCTCAGCAGAGGGCCGACCGTCACGACCCGGCCGCCAGCCGCTCAGCCGTGTCGGCCTCCTGCAGAGCCTCGACCACGGCCTGCAGGTCTCCGTTCAGCACGGCATCGAGGTTGTACGCCTTGAAGCCGATCCGGTGGTCGGCGATCCGGTTCTCCGGGTAGTTGTAGGTACGGATCCGCTCCGAGCGGTCGACCGTACGCACCTGCGACCGGCGCGCCGCGGAGGCCTCCTGGGCGGCGGTCTCCTCGGCCGCGGCGGTCAACCGGGACCGCAGCATCCGCATCGCCTGCTCGCGGTTCTGCAGCTGGGAGCGTTCGTTCTGGCAGGACACCACGATGCCGCTGGGCAGGTGGGTGATGCGGACCGCCGAGTCGGTGGTGTTCACGCCCTGCCCGCCCGGACCCGAGGACCGGTAGACGTCGATGCGCAGATCGCCGTCGTCGATGGCGACCTCGGACTCCTCCACCTCGTGCATCACCAGCACGCCGGCGGCGGAGGTGTGCACCCGGCCCTGTGACTCCGTCACCGGGACCCGCTGGACGCGGTGCACGCCACCCTCGAACTTCAGCACCCCGTACGGCATCTGGTCCGGCTCGCCCACCGAGGCCGCCTTGACGCCGATGGTGACGGACTTGTAGCCGCCGAGATCGGTCTCCTGCGCGTCGAGCACCTCGACCTTCCAGCCGCGGATCGCCGCGTACCGGGTGTACATGTTGAGCAGGTCGCCGGCGAACAGGGCTGACTCCTCCCCGCCCTCGCCGGACTTGATCTCCAGCAGCGCGTCGGAGGAGTCGTTGGGGTCCCGGGGGGCCAGCAACCGGGTCAGCCGCTCGATCACCGGGCTCAGCTGCGCCTGCAGGTCCTCGGCCTCCTCGGCGAAGGACGCGTCCTCTCCGGCGAGCTCGCGGGCGGCGGACAGGTCGTCGCTCAGGCGGTCGTACTCGGTCAGGGCCTTGACGATCGGGGTCAGCTCGGCGTAGCGCCGGCCGACCTTGCGGGCCCGGGCGAGATCGCTGTGCACGGCCGGATCGGAGAGTGCGGTCTCGAGCTCGGCGAACTCAGCGCGCAGGGACTGCGCCGACTCGAACATCCAGTGCTCCTCTACCTGGTCGAACGGTGTGCTGCATCCGAGCCCGGTCCAGACACACGTACGCTCCCGGATCGGATGATCCGGGAGCGCAGGTGATGGTCACTTCTTCGCAGCGGCCTTCTGGGCGTACCGCTTCTCGAAGCGAGCGACGCGGCCACCGGTGTCGAGGATCTTCTGCTTGCCGGTGTAGAAGGGGTGGCAGGCCGAGCACACGTCGGCGCGGATGACACCGTCGGAGTTCGTGCTGCGCGTCGTGAAGGTGTTGCCACAGGTGCAGGTCACCTGGGTCTCCACGTACGTCGGGTGGATGTCGGGCTTCATGGTGTTCTCCTTGTTCCGGCACCGGGTCGCCATGTCGGGATCGACGGGCGTGAACCGGCACCAACGGATCAGTGTGCCGCAGCACTACCCGCGGCACCAAACTCCCCAACCAGAATCGGGTCGGATTTAGTCCCGCGGGCAGGCGCCCGGCGCTACTCGCCCCGGCCCGGGATCGACTTGGTGATGGCTCCCAGGAACTCGGCGTTGCTGCCGGTCTTGCGCAGCCGGTCCAGCAGCATCTCCAGGCCCTGCAGGTTCTCCCCGCCGGACAGCACGCGGCGCAGCTTCCAGATGATGTTGAGCTCCTCGCGGCTCATCAGCAGCTCCTCGCGACGGGTGCTGGAGGCGTCCACGTCGATGGCCGGGAAGATCCGCTTGTCGGCGAACTCGCGCCGCAGCCGCAGCTCCATGTTGCCGGTGCCCTTGAACTCCTCGAAGATCACCTCGTCCATCTTCGAACCCGTCTCGATCAAGGCGGTGGCCAAGATGGTGAGAGAGCCGCCGTGCTCGATGTTGCGGGCCGCACCGAAGAACTTCTTGGGCGGGTAGAGCGCCGCCGAGTCGACGCCACCGGACAGGATCCGACCGCTGGCCGGTGCCGCGATGTTGTACGCCCGGCTCAGTCGGGTGATGCCGTCGAGCAGGACGACGACGTCGTGTCCGAGCTCGACCAGCCGCTTGGCGCGCTCGATCGCCAGCTCGGCGACAGTGGTGTGGTCGCTGGCCGGACGGTCGAACGTCGAGGCGATGACCTCGCCGTGCACGGTGCGCTGGAAGTCGGTGACCTCTTCGGGACGCTCGTCCACCAGCACCACCATCAGGTGCACCTCGGGGTTGTTGGCCGCGATCGCGTTGGCGATCGTCTGCATGGCCATCGTCTTACCCGCCTTGGGCGGAGAGACGATCAGACCGCGCTGGCCCTTGCCGACCGGGGCGAGCAGGTCGATGATCCGGCCCATCAGCTGGTTCTGTGACGTCTCCAGCTTCAGCCGCTCCTGCGGGTAGAGCGGGGTCAGCTTGGCGAACTCCGGGCGGTTGCGGGCCTCGTCGGGTTCCGCGCCGTTGATCGAGTCGACCCGGACCAGCGGGTTGAACTTCTCCTTGCGGTCGCTGTTGTCCTGCGAGCTGCGGATGGCTCCGGTCACCACGTCACCCTTGCGGAGCCCCAGCTTCTTCACCATGGACAGCGACACGTACGCGTCGTCGGAGCCCGGTAGGTAGCCGGAGGTGCGGACGAAGGCGTAGTTGTCCAGCACATCGAGGATGCCGTTGACCGGCGTCAGGACGTCGTCATCGGAGACCACGGGCTCGGACTCGTAACGGTCCATGCCGCCGCCACCGGAGGTCCGACCGCCCCGGCGGTTCTGCCGGTCGCGGCTACGGCGCCGCCGACCGCGCCGGCTGCCGCCGTCCTCATCCAGGTCGTTCCGGTTGTCGTTGCCCCGGTTGTCGTTGCCCCGGTTGTCGTTGCCCCGGTTGTCGTTGCCGCGGCTGTTCTCGTTCGAACGGTTGTCGTTGGAACGGTTGTCCCGGTTCTGCCGGCTCTGCTGGTCCCGGCCGCCGTTGTTGTTGCCGTTGCCACCGTTGTTGTTGCCGTTGCCGCCGCCGTTGTTGTTGCGGTCACCGCCACGGGTGTCGTTGTCACGCGCGGTCCGGTCGTTGTCCCGGCGGCTCTCCCGCTGGTCGCTGCCGGTGCTCGACTCGTCCGCCCGCTCCTGCCGAGGCTGCTGCTCGCGCTGCTGACCGTCCTGCTCGGGCTGCTCCCGCGCCACCGGCTGGTCGTTGCGCGGTTCCCGCTCGGTCTGGGCCTCCCGCTCGGCCCGCGGCTCACGCTCCGCCCGGGGCTCACGCTCGACCCGCTCGCGTTCCTGAGGCCGCTCCTGCTGCCGCTGCTCGGACTCGGTGCGGTTGCCGGCCTCGCTTCGCTGGGGAGCCTCGGCCGTGGTCTCGAGCGTCGGCTGGCTCTCTCGCGGTGCCCGTTGCTCGCGCCGCGACCCGTTGCCCCCGCCGGAACCGTCGCCGGCGCTCTGTCCGCCACCCGCCCCGTTTCCGCCACCCGACTGGGCGGACTTGATGGCGTCGATCAGCTGACCCTTGCGCAGGCCGCCTGTCTTGACGCCCAGCGACCCGGCGAGCTGCTTCAGCTCTGGCAGCACCATGGCGTCCAGGCCGGTGCCCTTGCGCCGACGACGGTCACCCGACTCTTCGGTCGGGGCGTTCTGCGCTTCGGCGATGTCTGTCACGAATGTCCTTTCGGAGCGAGCACTGCGTGCCCGGTCCAGATTCACCATTGAGCCGCCGCGGTCTGTTCGCTCGCGTACGGATCGTTGTCTTCGTAGGTCCACTCACCACCACCGCATGATCGGGTGGGCTCGAGTGTCGACGGGGATGAGGCTTGGTCCGTCGCGCCGGACCTGTCGGCGCTTTTGGCCGGAACGGTACACGGCTCGTCAGAGGCAATTCCGACGCGGTTCACCGTTCGGTTGTTCGAAGGCTAGCACCAACGCCAAGGGATTGGACACAACGTGCGTGGTGTCGACCTCAGGGAGTAGAACCACCTCCCCCGGTGGTCTATTCCACCCCCGTCACGCGGAGCTGCCCGACCTCGACGGGGGTCAGCACCCGGGCGCCGGAGCCGACGCCACCACGACGCACGGTGAATCCCCTGACGGCCGGCACCCAGCCCTGCGCTTCGGCCGCCGCCAACCTGTCACCCTCACCCAGCACCAGCACCGTCGGACCGGCCCCGCTGATCACCGCCGCCAGCCCGGCACCGCGCAGCTGGGTCATCAGCTCGGCGGACCGGGGCATGGCCGGCTTGCGGTACTCCTGGTGCAGCCAGTCGCGGGTCGCCTCCCAGAGCAGATCGGTCCGGCCGGCGATCGCTGCCACCAGCAGGGCCGCTCGCGCGGCGTTCGCGGCGGCGTCCACGTGCGGGACCCGGTTCGGCAGCAGAGCCCGGGCGGCGTTGGTCGCCACCGCCTGCTGCGGGGTGAAGGCCGCCACCGCCAGCTCGGGGGCCACCCGGCCCTGCACAACAGCCACCCCGTCCCGACCCTCGTACGCGAGCACGAAGCCGCCGTAGGTCGCCGCCGCGACGTTGTCGGGATGGCCTTCGATGGCTGTCGCGTGCCGCAGCGTCCAGGCCGGGTCGGGATCCCGCCCGGCCAGCGCCCGGGCCGCGAGCAACCCGGCCACGATCGCGGCCGCGGACGACCCCAGCCCGCGGCCGTGCGGGATCGTGTTGTGGCAGTCGAGTCCGAGGCCGGTCACCGTCTCGCCCAGATCGGCGAGGCCGAGCAGCGCCGAGCGGACGATGAGATGCGTCTCGTCGCGCGGCACCTGGTCCGCTCCCTCACCGCTCACCGCGATGTGGAAGCCACTGACCTCGGTACGCACGGTGACCCGCTCGCACCAGTCGAGGGCCAACCCGAAGCAGTCGAAGCCGGGTCCGAGGTTGGCGCTGGTCGCGGGAACCTCGACGACGACCTCACGACCCGTCGGGAGACTCATCCCGCGAGGCCACAGGCCTGGGCGACCCGGGTCAGCTCGGCCGCGACCACCTCGGCCTGCACCGTCCTGCCGGCCAGGGCGGTGTCGATGTCCTTGAGTCCGTGGCCGGTGACCGTGACCACGATGCGCTGCCCGGGGTCGACCTCACCGCGCCGGGCCAGGCCTCGCAACCCGGCGACACCGGCGGCCGAGGCTGGTTCGACGAAGACGCCCTCTCGGGCGGCCAGAAAGCCTTGTGCAGAGAGGATCTCGTCGTCGGTGACCGCACCGAAGCGACCCCCGGACTCCTCCTTCGCGGCCACCGCGAGCGTGGTCGACGCCGGGTCGCCGATCCTGATCGCGGTCGCCACCGTCTCCGGGTTCGGCACCGGGTGGCCGAGCACCAAGGGGGCGGCGCCGGCGGCCTGGAACGCCCACATGCGGGGCCGACGAGTGGCGATGCCCGCCTCGGCGTACTGGACGTAGCCGCGCCAGTACGCGGAGATGTTCCCGCCGTTCCCGACCGGCAGCACGTGCAGGTCGGGGGCGTCACCGAGGTCGTCGACGATCTCGAAAGCGGCGGTCTTCTGCCCCTCGATGCGGACCGGGTTGACCGAGTTGACCAGCGCGACGGGATAGCTCTCGGCCAACGAGCGGGCCAGCCGCAGGCAGTCGTCGAAGTTGCCTTCGACCTGGACGACCTGGGCCCCGTGCACGATCGCCTGGGCCAGCTTCCCCGCCGCGATCCGGCCGGCCGGCAGCAGCACGATCGGTTTCAGCCCAGCGCGGGAGGCGTACGCCGCGGCCGACGCGGAGGTGTTGCCGGTCGAGGCGCAGACCACCGCCTCGGCGCCCTCACCGGCGGACACACTGACCGCGACGGTCATCCCCCGGTCCTTGAAGGAGCCGGTGGGGTTCGCGCCCTCCACCTTGAGCCACACCTCACAACCGAGCTCCTCGGACAGCACCTGGGCGGGGACCAGCGGGGTGCTGCCCTCGCCGAGGGTGATCACGGGAGTGGCCTCGGTGACCGGCAGCCAGGATCGGTACCGGTCGATGACTCCTCGTCTCACCGTCAGGGTCGTGCTCATGTTTCTCCCTCCACTCGCATCACGCTGGCCACCTCACGGACCGCCGGCAGGGTCCGCAGCGCCCGTACGGTGGCCGACAGCGCGGCGTCCCGGGCCCGGTGGGTGACGATCACCAGCTGGGCGTCGGAGCCTCGGCCGTGCTGGCGCACGGTCTGGATCGAGACGCCGTGCTCGGCGAAGCAGGTCGCGATGGCGGCCAGCACACCGGTGACGTCGGCGACCTCGAGCGAGATGTGGTACCGGGTGATCACGTCGTCGATCGGGCTCACCGGGCGGGCCGCGTAGCTGGACTCCCCCGGCCCGGCCGCACCCCGGACCCGGTTGCGGGCCACGGTGACCAGGTCGCCGAGCACAGCGCTCGCCGTCGGCGAGCCACCGGCACCCGGACCGTAGAACATCAGTCGACCCGCCGACCGGGACTCGACGAAGACCGCGTTGTACGCCCCGCCGACCGAGGCCAACGGATGGCTCCGCGGGATCATCGCCGGGTGCACGCGGACCGAGACGCTCCGCTGTCCCGCCGCATCTGGCTGATCCGCGAGCTCGCAGATCGCCAGCAGCTTGACCACCGAGCCGATCTCCCGGGCCGAGGCGATGTCGGAGGTGGTGACGTCGGTGATCCCCTCCCGGTAGACGTCGGCGGCGGTGACCCGGCTGTGGAACGCCAGGCTGGCCAGGATCGCGGCCTTCGCCGCGGCGTCGAACCCCTCGACATCGGCCGTCGGGTCGGCCTCCGCGTAGCCCAACGCCTGGGCGTCGGCGAGGGTCTCGGCGAAGCCGGCGCCCTCGGAGTCCATCTTGTCCAGGATGAAGTTGGTGGTGCCGTTGACGATGCCGATCACCGAGGTGATCTCGTCGCCGACCAGCGACTCCCGCAGCGGCCGCACGATGGGGATGGCCCCGGCGACCGCGGCCTCGAAGTAGAGGTCCACACCGGCCTTCTCCGCCGCGGTGAAGAGGGTGGCGCCGTCCTCGGCGAGCAGGGCCTTGTTCGCCGTCACCACCGAGGCTCCGTGGCGCAGCGCCGACAAGATCAGCGAGCGGGCGGGCTCGATGCCGCCGATCACCTCGATCACCAGGTCCACATCGGGTCGACTGACCAGAGCCTCGGCGTCGGCGGTGAAGAGCTGCGCGTCGATGCCGGCGCGGGGGCGGTTCGGCCGGCGGACCGCGATCCCCACCAGCTCGAGCGGGCGACCGATCCGCGCGTGCAGGTCGGCTGCGGAGTCGATGATCAGCCGGGCGACCTCGGAACCCACGGTGCCGCAACCGAGCAGGGCGACCCGCAGGGGTTCCCGCGAGCGGAGCGAGGACCCCGACGGCTCGCTGCGCGTCTCGGTCTGCGGTCGCGACACCGCCTCGGTGGTCATCGTCACTTCTGCCTCACGTCGTCCTGCCCGTTGCCGTACCGCCCCGTCGCCGTACCGTCCGTCGTCACTCGGTCGCACTGCGACGGTCGGGCGAGCGGCAGTTCATTCTTCCCCATCGCGTCGTGCCGGTGGTAACTCGTGGCTACCCCACGTCCAGGCGCAGGATGTCGTCGAGTGTCTCGCGCCGCAGCAGGGTGCTCACCTCGCCGTCCCGGACCGCGATCACCGGGGGGCGGGGCACGTGGTTGTAGTTGCTCGCCATCGAACGGCTGTAAGCCCCGCTGGCCGGCACGGCGAGCAGGTCGCCGGGGGCGATGTCGGCCGGTAGGAACTCGTCCCGGACCAGGATGTCGCCACCCTCGCAGTGCTTGCCCACGACCCGGGAGATGGCCGGTCCGGCAGCGGATCGCCGAGAGGCGAGAGTCGCGGAGTACTCCGCGGCGTAGAGCGCCGTCCGGATGTTGTCGCTCATCCCGCCGTCCACGGCCACGTACGTCCGGACCGCGTCGCCGTCGAGGTGGACCTGCTTGACGGTGCCCACCGTGTACAACGCGAACGCGCTGGGACCGCTGATCGCCCGGCCGGGCTCGATCGACAGGTGCGGGACCGCCACCCCGTGCGCGGCGCACTCTGTCTCGACGATCCGCCGCATGGCGGCGGCGAGGTCGGCCGGTCGCGCGGGGGTGTCGGTGCTGGTGTAAGCAATGCCGAAGCCGCCGCCCAGGTCCATCTCCGGCAGCTCGACACCGGTCTCCGCGGCGAACGCGGCGTGCAGCCGCAGGGTCCGCCGAGCTGCTACGGCAAAGCCTTCGGCGTCGAAGATCTGCGAGCCGATGTGGGAGTGGATGCCGGCCAGCTCCAACGACGGCGCGGCGTGCACGGCACGCAGGGCGTCCAGGGCCTGCCCCGATGCGATCGAGAAGCCGAACTTCTGGTCCTCGTGGGCGGTGGCGATGTACTCGTGGGTGTGCGCCTCGACTCCGGTGGTGACCCGGACCATGATCCGCGGCCGCTCGCCGAGTCCGCGGGCAGCGACCAGGCGGCCGATCCGCTCGATCTCGTCGAAGGAGTCCGCGATGATCCGACCGACGCCGGCCTCGAGACCCAGCTCCAGCTCCGCATCGCTCTTGTTGTTGCCGTGCAGGCCGATCGTGCGCGGATCGACCCCGGCCCGCAGGGCGACGGCCAGCTCGCCGCCGGTGCACACGTCGACGCCCAGCCCCTCGTCGGCGACCCAGCGGGCGACCGCCGTGCACAGGAAGGACTTGGCGGCGTAGTAGACGTCCCAACCGGCGAAGGCGGTCGCGAAGTCCCGGGCCCGGGTGCGCAGGTCGTCTTCGTCGAGCACGTAGACCGGGGTGCCGACCTGCTCGGCGATCTCGGCCACCGTCAGCCCCGCGATGGTGAGCACGCCGTCGGCGTCCTTGGCCACGTTGCGGCTCCACAGCGCCGGCAGCAGGTCGTTGACGTCGGTCGGCACCCCCAACCAGCCCGGCGCCCGGCTCAGGACGTCGGCGTGGATCGAGCCCGCGACATGCATGTGGGTCACCCGCCCACCCTCTCAGAGCGGACCGAGCGCGGGCGGCTGAGGCCACCACCTGGACCTGAGGCGAGCAGTGGGTGCGGCCGGCGGGGTCGAGGCGTGGAGCTGACCGGATCTGGCTCCCGGGCGACATCCGAACACAGTGCGCCGCGCAGCCTCGACCGGACGTGACTTCCCGGCGGCATGCGGGCGGAGCGCGTCGCTCGCTGGTGACCAGACGTGACTACAGGGTGGTGTGTCCGCTGGTGCGGGGCTCCGTCCTGCGTTCGTGGAGCCCCGCCGACCACTGATACAGTCCTTCTCGGCTCAGACGCCGGGCCCCCGTAGCTCAGGGGATAGAGCACCGCCCTCCGGAGGCGGGAGCGCAGGTTCGAATCCTGCCGGGGGCGCAAGCGTTTCTCCTCCTGAGAGGGCGCGGCTGCGTTTTTCTCATCCCGACCGGGCCCGAATCCGTCCGACACGCCGGTCTGCGCTTCGGTCGGGGTGACTTTTCCGCAGCGGCGACTTCCCGCGGTGAGAGCCACCCAGCCAGCGGCTCGACCGCTAATCTGCCGGAGTGTCCAGCCCGCGCTCCACAACCCCACCCCCCGCCCGGACCGGTCTGACCGGTTGGTGGGAAGCCCGTCGCAGCGGGAAGACGGTGATCATCGCCTGGCTCGTGTCCCGGCTCCTGATGCTGGGCATCCTCGCCGCCTTCGAGTCGTTCATCGTGGGCGACGTCTACTACTACCACCGCAAGATCGTCGGCCTGTTCGAGGTGGGGCTGCCCGGGACCTTGATGGAGTACCCGACTCCGGTGGTCTGGATCCTGACGCTCCCGTACGGCCTGGGCCTCGGCAACGAGCAGGCCTACCTGGTCGCCTTCATGGTGTTCATGCTGGCCCTCGACGGCCTGTTCACGTACGCGGTCTGGCGGTCCGGCGGGCGACGTCACGACGCCGCCGTCGACTTCTGGTTGCTGTTCGTCTTCCTGGTCGGCCCGCTGAGCTACGTGCGCTTCGACATGATCCCCGCGGTCCTGGCCGGCGGTGCGCTGCTGGCGGCGCGCACCCGACCCTGGGTCGCCGGTGCCCTCACCGGCCTGGGAGCAGCGATCAAGCTGTGGCCCGCTCTGTTGATCCCGGTCCTGCTGGCCGACAAGGAGCGCCGCAAGCCGACGGCGATCGGGTTCGTGGTGGTCGGCTTCGGTCTCGCCCTGGTCAGCCTGCTCACCGGCGGTCTGACTCGGCTGTTCTCCCCCCTCACCTGGCAGTCCGGGCGCGGGTTGCAGATCGAGGCGGTGTGGGCGACTCCCCTGATGCTGCTGCGGATGGTGCGACCCGAGCAGTGGGTGGTCGACATCTCGAAGTACCAGGCGTACGAGATCTTCGGCGCCGGCGTCGGTCTGTGGCAGACCGTCAGCAACGTGGCCACCGTGCTCGGTCTGGTCACCATCGTGGTGCTCTGGGTCCGCGCGTTCCGGATGCCCGGTGGGGTCACCCCGGTCGCGGTCGCGCTGGTGGTGCTGGCCACCGTCACCGTGGTGATCATCACCAACAAGACCCTGAGCCCGCAGTACCTGCTGTGGATCGGCGGTCCGATCGCTGCGCTGCTGCTGCTGCGCGACAGCACCACCCCTGATCTGCGGCGGTGGATCGTCAGGATCGGCCTGGGCGGACTGGTGCTGGCGGGACTGACCCAGCTGGTGTACCCGTTGCTCTACGACGGCTACCTCGGCTTCACCAACCCCGCCGGCCTGGTCACCGCCACCCTGGTGACCGCCGTGCGCAACCTGTGTCTGCTGGCCTTCACCGTGATCTGCCTGCTGCAGTCCTGGCGGGCTACTTCATCGTCCCCTGGGACACCGAGCCCTGCAGCTGACGCTGGAAGATGATGTAGACGATCAGCACCGGGGTCACCGTGATCACCACGGCGGCGAAGAGGGCGCCGAAGTCCACCGCGTAGCCGGCCTGCGAGGCGAACGCCGCCATCCCCTGGCTGAGCACGTAGTTGTCCGCGTTGGTGTTGATCGCCACCGGGATGAGGAACTGGTTCCACAGACCGAGGAAGTTGAAGATCGCCACCGAGGCGAACCCGTTCCGGGCCATCGGCAGCATCACCATGAAGAAGGTGGCCCACTCCCCCGCCCCGTCCAGCGAGGCGGCCTCGGAGATCTCGTACGGCAGGGTCTTGAAGAAGGCGAACAGGAAGAACACCGTGAACGGCAGGGCGAAGGCGACGTACGTGAGCGACAGACCGGGGAGTGTGTTGAGCAGCCCGAGGTTCCGCAGGGTGAAGAACAGCGGCACGATGGCCAGGAAGATCGGGAAGGTGAGGCCGGCCAGCATCAGGTAGTAGATGGCCTTGCTGCCGGGGAACTCGAAGCGGGCGAGCACGTACGCACACATCGAGCCGAGGATCATCACGATGACCAGGGCCGAGCCGACCACCAGCACCGTGTTGAGGAAGTACTTGCCGATGCCTGCCGTGGTCCACGCGTTGACGTAGTTCTGCAGGTTCAGCGAGGACGGGAACGAGAACGGTGACGAGAAGATCTCCCGGGTGGTCTTGAAGGAGGTCATCAAGGTCCACAGCATCGGCCCGATGACGATCACCGACCACAAGATCAAGATCCCGTGGGAGACACCGAGGAAGGTCGTCTCCCCCGAGGAGGTCTTGGGCTTGCGTTCGGGCACCGGCTCGGTGGTCTGCGTGGGGTCCTGGGTCGTGGTGCTCATCAGCGGGAGTCATCCTTTCCGCTGAGCAGTCGGCTGACGAGGAAGACGAGGGCCGCGAACAGCAGGGTCACGGCGGCCAGCACGACGCCCATGGCGCAGGCCAGTCCGAACTGGCCCTTGGTGAAGGCGGTGGTGAACAGCTGCTGCGCCATCACCAGGGTGGAGTTGTTGGGTCCGCCACCGGGGTTCAGCCCTGCCATGTAGACGAAGGCGTCCAGCGCGAGGATGCCCAGGTAGATCCAGGCCGTCTGCACGTTGTCCCGGATCAGCGGCAGGGTGATGGCGGTGGCGATCCGGAACCGACCGGCACCGTCGATGCGGGCCGCCTCGAAGATCTCGGCGGGAACGTCCTTGATGGCGGCGACGAACAGCACCATGTAGAAGCCGACCATGCTCCAGACGATCACGAAGATGGTGGCGGGCATCGCGGTCCGCTCGTCACCGAGCCAGGGGAAGTCCTGGAACATGTCGAAGCCCAAGGCGGTCAGGATGCCGTTCAGCAGACCGTTGCTCGGGTCGTAGATCTGGTTCCACATGATGGCGATCACGATGGCCGGGATGACGTACGGGAAGAACGAGACGGTGCGGTAGAAGCCGGAGCCCTTCAGCCCTCGGGTCTGCCCCTTCATGGTGCCGCCAACGGTCAGCAGCGAGGCGAGCGCGAAGCTCAGCGCCAGCGTGACCACTGGCAGCACGATGGCCAGCACGATGTTGTTGCGCAGGGACTTCAAGAAGATGTCGTCGGTGAAGATCCGTCGGAAGTTGGCCAGCCCGATGAAGTTCTGCTGGGGACTGAAACCGGTCCAGTCCGTCATCGAGTAGTAGACCGCCTGCGCGAACGGCGACACGACGAGGACGATGTAGATGGCCAGCGGCAGTCCGAGGAAGACCACCATGAAGCTGATCTTGTCGAAGGTCCAGCGACCGGCGCGCCGGCGCCGGGTGGGGACGGTGTCCCCACCCGGCAGCGGCTGGGTGACCGTAGCGGTCACTTGATCTCGATCTTCGTCACCGAACTGTCGTTCGCCACCTTGTCGGTGATGCCCTGCAGGCCCTTGGTCAGGTCGGCCACCGAGGACTTGCCGTCCAGGAAGGTGTTCCACAGCACGAGCTGGTCCTTGTTCATGCCGTAGTAGTCCACGAACTGCCAGGAGAAGATGTCCTGCCCGGCGTCGCCGAGCATCTTCGTCTGCGACACCAGCGCCGTGGAGCCGAAGCCGTCGGCCGGCACGGTGTCCTTGACCACGGTCGGGGCCAGCTTGGTCTTGGCGAAGTTGGTCGCCGCGTCCTTGCTCAGCATGACCCGGAGCAGCTCCTTGCCACCGGCGACGTTCTTGCCCTGGCTCGGGATGACGAACGGCTCACCCGCCGCGCTGTGCAGCGCCGTGTAGGGCAACGCACTCGAGGCATCGACCGTGGGCTCGGGAGCCCCGGTCATGTTGAACTTCGCGGCGGTCTGGTCCTTCATCTCGTTCTCGATCCAGGAGCCCGACGGGTACAGCAGGGCGTCCTGGTCGTTGCTCCACTGGGACTGGGCCGCGGTGAACTGGGTACCTGAGCCGCCCGGCTTGAACATCTTGGCGTCGATGATCTTCTTCATGCCGTTGAAGACGTCCTGCACGGCCGGCTGCGACCAGCTGTCGGGCTTGAGGTTCTCCAGCGACAGACGGACCTCGTCGCCGCCCTGCTTGATGGCCGAGCAGATGGCCAGCGTCTGGTAGTAGGTCGCCGCCTCCTTGCCCCAGACGAACAAATACTTGTCCTTCTCCTTGGCCTTGACGCCCAGGTCGTACGCCTCGTCCCACGTCTTCGGCGGGGTCCAGCCGTTCTCCTCGAACAGGGAGGCCGAGTACCACAGCGCGTACACGGTGAGGGCGTAGTTGATCGCCGCCAGCTTGCCGTCGAAGGTGCCCGGTTCCAGCACACCGCCGAACAGCGTGTCGCGGATCTTGGTGCCCTCGACGTTCGGGGCATCGATCACCGAGGTCAGGTCCTCCAGCTGGGCCATGATGGTCGCCATGCCGATGTTGCCGGCACCGGAGTTGTCGATCAGGTCGGGCGGGTCGCCCGCGACGAACCGCGGCTGCAGCTCCTGGGCGATCTGGGTGGACGGCGACACCTTGACGGTCACGCCCTCGTGCAGGGTCTGCATCTGCTTGGCCGCGAACTCGACGTAGTCGATGCCGTAGCCGCCGTTGAAGATGACCGCGTCGACGGCGCTGTTGGCGGGTACGCCGAAGGGGTTGTCCGCGGACACGGCACCGGTCTCCTGGGTGGCGGGTGCGTCGTCACCACCGCTCGCCGCGCACGAGGCGAGCGATCCAGCCAGCGGGGTGATCGCTGCGGCCGCCAGCGCGAACTTCAGGAACTGTCGCCGCTGGAGGGGCTTCTTGTCGATCGTCATCGAGATGTGTGCCTTTCGTCACCGGTGCGCCGAGACGCACGTGGGATGTGGTACTCCCGTGGGAGTGGGCCCGGACCGGAGAGTTCTCCGGGGCCGGGAGATGACGGTGCGAGCAGGGCTCGCAATTGAGAAACACCTAAGCACATGTTTTGCGGTTGTGCAGTATCTGACCCGAAAATTGCACAAAACTGCAACATTACGGTGATCTGGCCGACGTCGGGCCAGCCAGGGACGAGGGTAAGTGTGACCGAATCTGCAGCGCCGTCACTGCTTCTCGGCGCGGACATCGGCGGTACGGCCACGCGGGTCGCGGTGTCCACCGTCGCCGGCGAGGTGCTGGCCGTCGCCGCCGGACCGGCCGGGAACCCGAACAGCGTCGGTCTGGAGGTCTCGGCGCAGCGGATCCGCACGGTGGCCGAGCAGTGCCTGGTCCAGGCCGGGCCGGACGCCGCCGACCGGGTGGTGGCGGCGGTGATCGGCCTGGCCGGTGGCGCGCGCGCCGACCAGGCGTTCGGCGACGCCGTACGTCCGCCGGGGATGACGGTCCGAGCCCGGCTGGTCTCCGATCTCGCGGTCGCCTTCTCCTCGGCCACGCCCGCACCGGAGGGCTACGTCCTGGTGGCGGGCACCGGTGCGGTCGCCGGGCGCATCGTCACCGGTGAGCTCGGCGAGCGCCGCGACGGCTGGGGCTGGCTGCTGGGCGACGAGGGATCCGGCTTCTGGTTGGGTCGGGAGGCCGTCCGGGCGACCCTGACGAGGCTGCAGGCCGGCACGGAGCCGCTCGGCTCGCTGGCGGAGGCCGTCATCCGGCGGGCCGGCACCCGAGATCCAGTGGCGATCGTCCAGCTGTGCTACGCCAACCCGCCGGTCTGGCTGTCGACCTTCGCGGAGCTGGTGGCGCGCCACGCCGACGATCCGGTGGCGACCGCGATCGCCGACCGCGCCGCGGCCCACCTGGTCGACACCCTTCTCGACCTCGACCTCGACCCGGTCCTCCCGGTGGTGCTCTCGGGTTCGGTTGCCACCCGGCCGGGACCGGTCCGGGTCGCGCTCCGGGCGCGCCTCGACCTCCGGCTGGTCAACCCGGTGCTCACCGCCGAGAGCGGTCTGGTCGGCGCCCTCTGGCTCGCGGCAGGTACGTCGGGCCACCCGGAGGAGGCCGTACACACCCGACTCGCCCGTTCGGTAAGCCGGACCAGCGGCACGGTGGTATGAGTATTTCGGTACCCTAGACAGACGACGCGGGCGGGCTCGGCCCTCGCCCACCAGACCGCGACGGAAGAAGGCGATTGTGGCCCCCGTGCCCGACCCATCCAGCTCGACCCAGACCGCCACAGACGCTCTTGCCGAAGAGTTCGGCGCGAACGACTGGCTGCTGGAGGAGATGTACGAGCAGTATGTCGCCGATCCCGGCTCGGTCGACCCGAGCTGGGCGCAGTACTTCAAGACCCACCAGCTGGGCGGCACCGCCAACGGTTCGCCTGGCAACGGTGCGACCGGCAACCGTGCGACCGGACAGGCCGCCGCGACCACCGCCGCCCCCCGGACCGCCCCCGGTCCGGCCAAGGAGGCGCCGGCACGGCGGGCTCCCGCCAAGCAGACCGCGCCGCCGGCATCCGCCCCGAGCATCGCGGCCGAACCGGGTGCTGCCCCGGCGACACCGGCGGCCAAGCGGCCCGCCACCGTGGAGCGGCCGACCTCGAACAAGAACGCCCGACCGTCGGCTCCCGGCAACCGTGGCGGCGTGCCGGCCGATCCGCCGAACCCGGCGAACCGGCCCACCGTCGACCTGGAGGAGCCGGTCAAGACCGTGCTCCGGGGCGCCCCGGCCCGCACGGCGAAGAACATGGACTCGTCGTTGACGGTGCCGACCGCGACCAGCGTCCGCTCGCTGCCGGTGAAGCTGCTGATCGACCAGCGCGTGGTGATCAACAACCACCTGCGTCGAGCCCGCGGCGGCAAGGTGTCGTACACGCACCTGATCGGCTTCGCGATGGTGCAGGCGCTGAAGACGCACCCGGCGATGAACAACGGCTACGACGTGATCGACGGCAAGCCGACCATGGTCGTGCCGCGGCACATCAACCTGGGCCTGGCCATCGACATGCCCAAGCCGGACGGCACCCGGGCCCTGCTGGTGCCGAGCATCAAGAGCTGCGAGAACCTCGACTTCGCGCAGTTCTGGGCGGCGTACGAGGAGATCGTCAAGAAGGCGCGGTCCAACTCGCTGACCGTCGAGGACTTCGCCGGCACCACCATCACGCTGACCAACCCGGGGACCATCGGCACCAACCACTCGGTGCCAAGGCTGATGAACGGCCAGGGCGCCATCATCGGCGTCGGATCGATGGACTACCCACCGGAGTTCCAGGGGTCCGATCCCGACAAGCTCTCGCTGATGAGCGTCTCCAAGGTGATGACGCTCACCTCGACCTATGACCACCGTGTCATCCAGGGCGCCGGCTCGGGTCAGTACCTGGCCCGGCTGCACGCGCTGCTGCTCGGTGAGGACGGTTTCTACGACGACGTCTTCTCCGCGCTGCGGATCCCGTACGAGCCGATCCGCTGGGCGCAGGACGTCAGTGCCGACCACGAGGACCAGGTCTCCAAGCAGGCCCGGATCTTCGAGATGATCAACGCCTACCGGGTCCGCGGTCACCTGATGGCCGACACCGACCCGCTGGAGTACCGCCAGCGCAGTCACCACGACCTCGACGTGCAGACCCACAGCCTGACCCTGTGGGACCTGGACCGCGAGTTCGCCACCGGTGCCTTCGCCGGTGGCCAGGGCCTGATGAAGATGCGCAAGATCCTCGGCATCCTGCGCGACTCGTACTGCCGGACCATCGGCATCGAGTACATGCACATCCAGGAGCCGGCCCAGCGCAAGTGGATCCAGGACCGGGTGGAGCGACCGCACGAGTCGCTGCCCCGCGAGGAGCACCTGCGGATCCTGGACAAGCTCAACGAGGCCGAGATCTTCGAGACGTTCCTGCAGACCAAGTTCGTCGGTCAGAAGCGCTTCTCCCTCGAGGGCGGGGAGGCGACCATCGCCCTCCTCGACGAGGTCTGTGAGCAGGCCGCCAACCACGGTCTGGAAGAGGTCTGCATCGGCATGCCGCACCGCGGCCGGCTGAACGTGCTGGCCAACATCGTGGGCAAGAGCTACGCGCAGATCTTCCGCGAGTTCGAGGGCAACATCGACCCGCGCACCGTGCAGGGCTCCGGTGACGTCAAGTACCACCTGGGGGCCGAGGGCAAGTTCACCGCGGCCAGCGGCGCGACGATCAAGACGTCCGTGGCCGCCAACCCCAGCCACCTGGAGGCGGTCAACCCGGTGCTGGAGGGCATCGCCCGCGCGAAGCAGGACATCCTCGACCGGGGCGGCGAGTTCCCGGTGATGCCGCTGCTGATGCACGGTGATGCCGCGTTCGCCGGCCAGGGCGTGGTGGCCGAGACGCTGAACCTGTCGCAGCTGCGCGGCTACCGGACCGGCGGCACCATCCACATCATCGTGAACAACCAGGTGGGGTTCACCACCTCGCCCACCGAGTCACGATCCTCGATGTACTGCACGGACGTCGCCCGGATGATCCAGGCGCCGATCTTCCACGTGAACGGCGACGACCCGGAGGCCTGCATCCGGGTCGCCCGGCTGGCGTTCGCGTTCCGGCAGGAGTTCAACAAGGACGTCGTCGTCGACATCATCTGCTACCGCCGACGCGGTCACAACGAGGGTGACGACCCGAGCTTCACCCAGCCGTTGATGTACGACCTGATCGAGAAGAAGCGGTCGACCCGCAAGCTCTACACCGAAGCGCTGATCGGTCGAGGCGACATCACGATCGAGGACGCCGAGACGGTCATGACGCGCTACCAGCAACGGCTGGAGAGCGTCTTCCGCGAGGTCCGAGACGCCGGCCAGGCCGACGTCAAGAACCCGCACCAGCTGGTGCCGGCCTACCCGAGCAAGGAAGCGGCGCCGCACGGCACCGCCGTCTCGATGGAGACGCTGAAGAAGATCGCGGATGCCCACCTGAGCTTTCCCGACGGTTTCAGCGTGCACCCGAAGGTGATGCCGCAGCTGCAGCGCCGCGCGGCGGCGATCACCCAGGGCGGCATCGACTGGGGCACCGCGGAGATCCTGGCCCTCGGCTCCTTGCTGATGGAGGGTCGCACGGTCCGTCTGACCGGCCAGGACAGCCGGCGCGGCACCTTCGTGCAGCGTTTCGCCTCCGTCGTGGACCGCAAGACCGGCGAGTCGTACGTGCCGCTCAAGCACCTCGACGACGACCAGGGCAAGTTCCACATCTTCGACTCCCTGCTGAGCGAGTACGCGGCGATGGGCTTCGAGTACGGCTACTCCGTGGCCCGACCCGACGCCCTGGTGCTGTGGGAGGCGCAGTTCGGTGACTTCGCGAACGGTGCGCAGACGATCATCGACGAGTTCATCTCCTCCGGGCAGGCGAAGTGGACCCAGAAGTCCGGGGTCACGCTGCTGCTGCCGCACGGCTACGAGGGTCAGGGACCCGACCACAGCTCGGCGCGGATCGAGCGGTTCCTGCAGCTGGCGGCCGAGGACTCGATCGCGGTCGCCCAGCCGTCGTCGCCGGCCAGTCACTTCCACCTGCTCCGGCAGCACGCCATCGGCGAGCGGCACCGCCCGCTGGTGATCATGACGCCGAAGTCGATGCTGCGGAACAAGCTGGCCGTCTCGCAGCCGGAGGACTTCACCGAGGACCGGTGGCGTCCGGTGCTGGCCGATCCGTTCATCACCGAACCCGACGCGGTCCGCCGGGTCATCCTCTGCTCGGGCAAGGTGCGCTGGGACCTGACCACCAAGCGGGCCCAGCTGGACCGCTGGGACACCGCGATCATCCCGGTGGAGCGGCTGTACCCGCTGGCGAGCGAGGAGATCGGCGCCGAGCTGCGCAAGTTCTCGAACCTCAGCTCGGAGCTGCTCTGGGTGCAGGACGAGCCGGCGAACCAGGGAGCGTGGCCGTTCATGGCCCTGAACCTGATCGACGCGCTGCGCGCAGCCGAGCCGAGTCAGCAGTGGACGATCACCCCGCACACCCGGCCCGCCTCCTCGGCACCGTCGGTGGGGTCGGCCAAGGTGCACGAGGCCCAGCAGCGCGAGCTGCTGGACTCCGCGTTCCGCTGACGCGTCGCGCCGACGATGTACTTCACCGATCGGGGCATCGAGGAGCTCGAGACACGCCGGGGTGACGACGAGGTCACCCTGGCGTGGCTCGCCGACCAGCTGCGGTCGTTCGTCGATCTCCATCCCGACTTCGAGAGTCCGATCGAGCAGCTGGCCACCTGGCTGGCCCGGCTGGACGACCCAGAGGACTGACGCGCCCGTCCGCGGCGTGCGTTTTCCGACCACGGTCGGTTTTTCGTACACCTCGGGCGGCGTCGGCCGCGCGTTTTCCGACCACGGTCGGCGTCCGTATGCTCCGGCGCGCTGGCCGCGCGTTTTCCGACCACGGGCGGCTTCGTACGTCTCGGCGGTGCCGGCCGCGCGTTTTCCGACCACGGTCGGGTTTCGTACGTCTCCGGCGGTGCCGGCCGTGCGTTTTCCGACCACGGTCGGGCTCGTCTCGGCTCCGACCGTGCTTCGACGGTCGGCGTGCCGGCCGTGCGTTTTCCGACCACGGTCGGCCTTCGTACGGGCTCGGGCGTGCCGGCCGTGCGTTTTCCGACCACGGTCGGCCTTCGTACGGGCTCGGGCGTGCCGGCCGTGCGTTTTCCGACCACGGTCGGCGTCCGCAACCCGCCGGCCCCACACCCTTGGTGTCGACCCGAGGCTCAGGGCTCCAGGACCACCTTGCCGAAGGCCTCCCCGTCGGCGAGCAGCCGCAGGCCCTCGGCCGCGTCACGGAGCGGGAGCACCCGGTCGATCACCGGATGCAGCTCGGCCACCTCGACCAGCCGGAGCACGCCCGCCAGCTCGGCCCGGGTGCCCATTGTGCTGCCGATCACGTGCAGCGGCTTGAAGAAGATCTTGGTCAGCTCGGCCGAGCGCAGGTCGGCACCCGAGGTGGTGCCGATCGTGACCAGCCTGCCGCCGGGCCGGAGTGCGTTGACGGAGTGCGTCCAGGTCGCCGCGCCCACGCTGTCCAGCACCGCGTCGACCTTCTCGGGCAGCCGCTCACCGGCTCCGAAGCCACGATGGGCACCGAGCTCGACCGCCCGAGCCGCGCGCTCGGGGTCGCGGGACGTGATCCAGACCCGTAATCCCCCGGCTCGCCCGATCATCACCGCCGCGGTGGAGACGCCACCACCGGCCCCCTGGACGAGAACCGTGTCACCCGGTCGCAGCCCGCCCGCGGTGAACAGCGCCCGGTAGGCGGTCAGCCACGCCGTGGGCAGACAGGCCGCCTCGGCGAAGGACAACCCGGCGGGCTTGTCGATCAGGTTCCCGGCCGGCACCCGTACGGTCTCCGCCAGGGTGCCCGGGTAGCGCTCGGAGAGCAGCGAGCGGCGGGGGTCGAAGGTCTCGTCGGGTCCCGCGTACGCCGGGTCGTTGATCACCGCATGGACCACCACCTCGCGGCCGTCCGCGGTGACGCCGGCGGCGTCACAACCCAGGATCATCGGCAGCCGTTCCGCGGGCAGGCCCACGCCGCGCAGCGACCACACGTCGTGGTGGTTCAGCGCGGCCGCGCGGACCCGGACCTCGACCCAGCCGGCCGGCACCGGCGGTGGCTCGATCTGATCCACCCGGAGCGCGGTCAGCGGGTTCTGCGCATCGGCGTCGACGGCGTACGCGGCGAGCATGACGCCACCCTAGTGGCGTGCCGCGACGCCGACTCCAGTCGCTACAGTGCGGCCCATGCACTCGCAGCCGACCGCGCCCACCGACCTCGATGCCGTCACGCAGGCCTACACCGAGCTCGTCGGCCGGGCGCCCGACGGGGTGTGGGCGGCACCGGGCCGGGTGAACCTGATCGGCGAGCACACCGACTACAACGACGGTTTCGTGATGCCGTTCGCGCTGTCGCAACGGGTCACCGTGGCCGCCGGCTCGCGAGACGACGACAGCTGGCGGGTGCTGTCCCTGAACGGCGGCACGGTCCAGACGTTCGGCCGCGCCGACCTGGTGCCCGGGATGTCGGGCTGGCAGGCGTACCTGGCCGGGGTGGTCTGGGCGCTCGACGAGGCCGGACACCGCGTCAGCGGGGCCGATCTCGTGCTGACCTCGGACGTCCCGATCGGTGCGGGACTGTCGTCGTCGGCCGCCCTGGAGTGCGCCACGCTGGCCGTGCTCGCCGACCTGGATGGGCTGGTCATCGAACCGATGGAGCGGGCCAAGCTCGCCCGTCGGGCCGAGAACGCCTTCGTCGGCGCCCCGACCGGGCAGATGGACCAGGCGGCGTCCACGCTGTGCGAAGCCGGCAACGCCCTCTTCTTCGACTGCCGCAGCTTCGCCGTCGAGCAGGTACCGCTCGACCTGGCGGCCGCCGGCCTGGAGCTGCTGGTGCTCGACACCAGGACCCCGCACGCGCTGGTCGACAGCGAGTACGCCGCGCGTCGCGAGACCTGCGAGGCCGCTGCGGCGATCCTGGGGGTGCCGGCCCTGCGGGACGTGACCGATCTGGATGCGGCGCTGGCCGCGCTGGACGACGAGGTGATGCGGAAGCGCGTCCGGCACGTGGTCACCGAGAACCAGCGGGTGCTGGATGCGGCCGAGCGCCTGCACGCCCAGGACTATCTCGGCCTGGCACCGCTGCTCGACGCTTCGCACGTCTCGATGCGGGACGACTTCGAGATCACGGTGCCCACCGTCGACCTCGCCGTACAGGTCGCCACCGAGGCCGGGGCGCACGGCGCCCGGATGACCGGCGGCGGGTTCGGCGGCTGCATCATCGCCCTGGTGGACCAGGGCCGCTCCGACGAGGTGGCCCTGGCCATCTCGGAGGCGTTCACCGCAGCGGGCTACGGTCCACCGTCGCACTTCGTCGGTCTCCCCTCAGCCGGAGCCCGCCGCCTGCGCTGAGCCTCCCGTCGCGAGCGACCGCGAAGCGAAGCGCCGACTCCGTCCCTCCCGTCGCGAGCGGCCGCGAAGCGAAGCGCCCGGCTCTGTCTGGACCGAGGAGCGAGCAGGCAACGCTCTTCCGTCTGCTCGCGACGAGGGAAGTCAGAGCCAACTGGCGCGCAGCGGTGCAGCGAGTGACGACAACACCGTCCTCAGCGCGCAGTGAGCAACGAGTGACGACAACACTGCAGCGAGTGATGAAGACAGAGTTTCGGTTGGGTTCCAGTGCATCTTCCGGTGCAGAAATGTGCGTCCGACGTGGCAAGATGCCCGAGAATCTCGTGCGTCCCCACCAGTGCGGGAACTTCTCTCGTCACCGACACCTGGAGGTCACCTCTTCATGCGCATCACCACCAAGTTCGCCCTCGTCACCACATCCCTCGCCACGTTGCTGCTCTCGGCAGCCTGCGGCTCCAGCTCGCTGAGCGGCGGGGACGCCTCCCCTGCGCCGACCACCTCGGTCAGTGCCGATGCCGATCTCAACGCGAAGCTGCCCGAGAAGATCCGCAGCGCCGGGAAGCTCAAGATCGGTACGGACGCCAGCTACGCCCCGAACCAGTTCACCGAGGGCGACAAGATCGTCGGCAGCGAGGTCGACCTGTTCACCGCGGTCGCCAAGAAGCTCGGCGTCGAGGCCGAGTTCGAGAACGCGCCGTTCGCGAGCCTCATTCCGGGCGTGACCAGCGCCAAGTACGACATCTCCGTCTCCTCGTTCACCATCAACGAGGAGCGCCTGCAGCAGGTGCAGATGGTCAGCTACTTCTCCGCCGGCACCCAGTGGGCGACCGCGGCCGGCAACCCGAAGGGCATCGACCCCGAGAACCCGTGCGGCAAGACCGTCGCGGTCCAGAAGGCGACCGTGCAGGACCTCGACGACCTCCCGGCACGCCAGAAGAAGTGCGGCTCCGACCCGATCAAGATCCAGCAGTACGCCGGCCAGGACACCGCCACCGCCGCGGTGGCCACCGGCAAGGCCGACGCCATGCTGGCCGACTCACCAGTGACCGCGTACGCGGTGACGAAGTCGGGTGGCAAGCTCGAGCTCCTCGGTGACGTGTACGACGCCGCCCCGTACGGCGTCGTCGTGGCCAAGGACCAGCCGGAGCTGGCGCAGGCCGTCGCCGACGCCCTCACGGCGATGAAGGCCGACGGCAGCTACGCGGAGGTGCTGAAGACCTGGGGCACGAGCGCCGGCGCCGTCGACACCTTCGAAGTCCAGCAGTGAGTGTGTCGGCGGCATTGAAGGAGGACCGGCCGGGCATCATCGACGCGGTGCCCGTCCGCCACCCCGGGCGCTACGTCGCCATCGTGGTGCTCGCCGTGCTGGGTCTGATGTTCCTGCACATGGTGCTCTTCAACCCGGCCTTCAACTGGCCCTTCGTCTTCGAGGCGATGAACCAGAGCATCGTCATCGAGGGCTTCATCAAGGGCACCCTGCTGTGCACCGTGCTGGCGATGTTCTTCGGGGTGATCGGCGGCGTGATCCTGGCGATCATGCGGCTCTCCACCAACCCCATCCTCCGGGGGGTGTCGTGGCTCTACACCTGGTTCTTCCGGGCCATCCCCCGGCTGGTGCTGCTCACCATCATGGGCGTGCTCGGGATCCTGTTCCCGCTGAACCAGGGCGGCCTGTCCTTCGGGATCCCGTTCGACTGGAAGTTCATCGAGTGGTTCGGGTTGTCGGGTGACTGGCGGTTCTACAGCGTGGACGCGAACACCCTGTTCTCCGGCCTGGTCGGCGCGATCATCGGTCTGGCCGCCTCCGAGGCGGCGTACATGGCCGAGATCGCCCGGGCCGGTATCAACAGCGTGGACAAGGGACAGCTGGAGGCGGCCCGGGCGGTGGGGATGAGCCGTGGTCTGGCCATGCGGCGGGTCGTGCTGCCGCAGGCCATGCGGGTCATCGTGCCGCCGACCGGCAACGAGACCATTGCGATGCTCAAGGACACGTCCTTGTTGATCGCCCTGCCGCTGTCGACCGAGATGTTCTTCCAGCTGTCCCAGATCGGCGCCCGGACCTTCCAGCTGTTCCCGGTGTTCGTCGCGGCGACCCTGTACTACCTGATCGCGACGAGCATCTTGATGATCGGTCAGGCGTACCTGGAGAAGCGGTTCGGCCGCGGCTTCGGCACCACTGTGAAGTCCACCAAGGAGAAGGCAGCCACCGGACTGCAGATCGGGGCCTCGAAGTGACTGAGCAGCATCTGGTCGAAGCCGTCAACGTGATCAAGCACTTCGGCGAGAACGAGGTCCTCAAGGGCGTCGATCTCACCGTCGACAAGGGCGAGGTGGTCTGCCTGCTCGGGCCCAGTGGCTCCGGCAAGACCACGTTCCTGCGTCTGATCAACCAGATGGAGACCCTCACCGGCGGCCGGATCTGGGTCGGCGGTGAGCTGATCGGGTTCGAGGAGCGCAAGGGCAGACTGCATGTCCGGTCGGAGAACGACATCGCCCGGCAGCGCTCTCGGGTCGGCATGGTCTTCCAGCGGTTCAACCTGTTCCCGCACATGACCGCCGTCGAGAACATCAGCGAGGCGCCGATCAAGGTCAAGCGGATCGCCAAGGCCCAGGCCCGGGCCGAGGCGATGGCGCTGCTGGAGAAGGTCGGTCTGTCCGAGCGGGCCTCGTACTACCCCGCGCAGCTGTCCGGAGGTCAGCAGCAGCGGGTCGCCATCGCCCGGGCGCTGGCGATGAAGCCGGAGCTGATGCTGTTCGACGAACCCACCTCGGCCCTGGACCCCGAGCTGGTGGGTGAGGTGCTGAAGGTGATGCGGGAGCTCGCCAGTGAGGGGACGACCATGATCGTGGTCACGCACGAGATGAGCTTCGCCCGCGAAGCGGCCGATCGCGTGGTGTTCATGGACGCCGGCGTGGTGGTGGAGACGGGCGCGCCAGACGACGTGCTGCTGCGGCCGCAGCACGAGCGGACCAAGCTGTTCCTCACCCGGGTGAAGCACGAGCACGAGGCCGAGGCCGCTCGCGAGGAGGAGACGGCACGGTTGCTGGAGGAGCTCGAGTCCTGATCCCGACTCAGCGGGGGATCTCGTCACCGTCATCGGAGGCGAGACTCCCCGCTGATCGCCGACCTACTCCGCTTCCTGCTCCCCGACGAAGATCCTGGTCGAGGTGGGCAGCAGCAGGCAGATGACGACCGTCAGCGACACGGCAGCGAGGAGGACGGCGAACCAGGTCGTCTCGCCGCCGCGGAAGCTCCAGGCCACGGGGAGCTGGATCAGCTGGGTGGCGATCGCCGGTGCCCGGCTCCAGCGCCTGCCCAGCAGCACCCCGCGGGCGACCGCCACGAGCAGCACCGCATAGGCGAGCAATATGATGGCGGCGCCGCTGCCCACCACCGCTCGCGAGGCGTTGGTGGCCATCAGCTCCAGCACGCCGTAACCCGCGGACACCGCCCCTATCACGCCCAACAGCCCCGCGGCTAGGGTCAACGCCGGATTATAAGACGATTTGGAGGGGCGAGACACCATGTCAGCGTACGGGCATGACCAGGCAGCGTCGCCTCAGGTGAAATGTGAGCCAACCGACCCTGTCGACCCTTGTGTCGACGCGGTTTGCCTGAAAGTCTGGGCCAGGAACCGAGTTGGGTCAGTGTAGACGACTCGAGATGTGCTGCAGTATGCGGGTCCTCCCAGCGGGCCCGCACCGCGATGAAGGAGTGAGTGGGACATGGATTGGCGCCACAAGGCTGCCTGTCTGGACGAGGATCCGGAGCTGTTCTTCCCTATCGGGAACACCGGACCCGCGCTGCTCCAGATCGAAGAAGCGAAGCAGGTCTGTCGCCGCTGCGACGTCCGGGACGCGTGCCTGCAATGGGCCCTCGAAGCCGGCCAGGACCACGGAGTATGGGGCGGACTGAGCGAGGACGAACGCCGCGCCCTCAAGCGTCGCGCGGCACGCGCGCGGATCCGGACCGCCTGAGCGCGGCACGCGCGCGGATCCGGACCGCCTGAGCGCGGCACGCGCGCGGATCCGGACCGCCTCGACGCGCCATCCGAACCGCCTAAGACCTCAGCGCTTCTTGTTCTTCAACGGGACCTCGATCACGGCCTGAGTGCCTTGACCGTGCGGGTTCCGGCCCAGCCGGAACTCACCGCCCATGTCCGAGACCAGGGTGTTCACGATGGACAGCCCGAGGCTGGGCGAGGCGCGCCAGTCGAAGTCGTCGGGCAGCCCGCCCCGTCGTCACTGATCTCGACCCGGAGTCGTCCGTCGCGGACCCCGGGCACGATCTGCACCTCTCCCCGGGTGGCCAGGCCGTCCGCCGAGATGAGTCCGTGCTCGACCGCGTTCTGGCACAGCTCGGTGATCACCATCGACAGGTTCGTGGCCAGGTCGGCCGACACCTCACCGAAGCTGCCGATCCGGACCGCGCGCACCCCGTCCCTGGTCGCGGCCACGTCGACCACCATCCGCAGCAGACCGTCGGCCACCTTGTCGAAGTCGACGACCTCGTCGAACGCCTGGGACAGCGTCTCGTGGACGATGGCGATTGCGGCCACCCGGGACATCGCGTCGTTCAGCGCCATCTTGGCTTCCGGCGCCGCGATCCGCCGCGCCTGCATCCGCAGCAGTGCCGCCACGGTCTGCAGGTTGTTCTTCACCCGGTGGTGGATCTCCCGGATCGTCGCGTCCTTGGTGATCAGCTCGCGCTCTTTGCTCCGCAGATCGGACACGTCGCGGCAGAGCACGATCGCCCCGTGCCGCTCCCGGCCGCGGGTCAAGGGCACCGAGCGGAGCAGCAGGTGGGCGTCACCGGCCACCGCCTCGGCTCGGCGGGCGACCCGGCCCTCCAGCAGCGAGTCGACCGAGTGGTCGATCGGGCCGTCGGTGTGGGGCAGCAGGTCCCGGGTCAGGGCGGCCAGGTTCTCGTCGACCAGGTCGCCGATCAGCCCGATCCGGCGGTAAGCGCTGAGCGCGTTCGGGCTCGCATACTCCACGTTGCCGTCGGGATCGAGCCGGATGAAGCCGTCACCGACGCGCGGGTTGATCGTCTGGTCCGACAGGTCGGTCGCGAGCGGGAACTCCCCGGTCGCGACCATCAGGGCCAGATCGGCGGCGCTGTCGAGGTAGGAGTTCTCCAGGATGCTCGGGCTGCGGACCCCGAGCTGGTTGGTGTGCTGCTCCACCACCCCGATCACCCGGTCGCTGAACCGGACGGGGATGGCGTGCACGTCGACCGGGATGCCGGCACTCAGCTTGTTGGCGCTGGTCTGGGTGATCTCACCGCTGACGAACGCCTCGGAGACCAGGTGCTCCGGTGAGTAGGCGATCAGATCCCCGACGACGTCCTCGAGCAATGCGGTCGGACCCGTGGTCGGTCGGATCTGAGCCACCGCCCAGAACACGTTCTCGTCGTGGTCTGGCACCCACAGGACCAGGTCGGAGAAGGCGAGGTCGGCGAGCAGCTGCCATTCCGAGAGGACCTGCTTCAACCGACGGTGGTCGTTCTCGGAGAGGGTCGTGTGATCGGTGATGATCTCCGACATCGATGGCATGCAGAGCACCCTAGTCGGCACCGACGGGAGCGTTGTCGGCCTCGGACCGAGACCGCGATCGTCCGGTCAGGGCGGCGCGACGTGGCAAGATAGAAGGCTGTGCCCCCGGCATCGAAGGAGAGAATCATGGGAAAGACGGGTCGGAAGCGTCGTGCACGTCGCAAGAAGGGCGCCAACCACGGCAAGCGTCCCAACGCCTGAACGGGTTGGCCGGTCGGCGGTTCGGCCCTGAGCCGATCCGCTGACCGCCTTCAGCCCAGCTGGTGCCGGGCCACCGTGATCTGCATCATCACCTTGGCGCGCAGGTGGTCGGGAGCGACGTCGCCGCCGCAGCACCGTGACACCAGCGTCTTCACCGCCTGCTCGACGTCGAACTGCTCCAGGCAGGGCTCGCAGGCCGCCAGGTGCGCGCGGATCTGGTCACCGCTGGCGTCGTCCAGCTCGTGGTCCAGGAACTCGTACACCCGGTTCAGGGTGTGCCAGCACTCGTCGTTCGTCGGCTCGCTCACCGCCGGCCTCCCTCGTTCTGCGCCAGGCCACGATCCTTGGCGTACGAAGCCAGGAGATTCCGCAGCTGGTTGCGCCCTCGATTGAGCCGAGACATCACGGTCCCGATCGGGGTGCCCATGATCTCGGCGATCTCCTTGTAGGAGAAGCCCTCGACATCGGCCAGGAACACCGCGAGCCGGAAGTCCGGCGCCAGCTGCTGCAGCGCCTCCTTCACGTCCGAGTCGGGCAGGTGCTCCAGGGCCACCGTCTCCGCCGACTTCAAGCCGGAGGAGGTGTGCGACTCGGCCCGCGCCAGCTGCCAGTCCTCGATGTTCTCGCCGTCGGCGATCTGAGGCTGCCGCTGCTTCTTGCGGTAGGAGTTGATGTAGGTGTTCGTCAGGATCCGGTACAGCCACGCCTTCAGGTTGGTGCCGGGCGTGAACTGGTGGAAGGACGCGTACGCCTTGGCGTAGGTCTCCTGCACGACGTCTTCGGCGTCGGCCGGGTTGCGGGTCATCCGCAGGGCCGCCGCGTAGAGCTGGTCGATGTAGGCCAGGGCCTCCGACTCGAAACGGGCGTGTCGCTCTTCGGAAGTCTCCGCGGGCACGTCGTCGACGAGGTCAGCGGAGACCCCGTCGGCGAGCTCGCTGGCGGTGGCGGGGCTCTTGCTGGTCGGGAGGGTCATCACGTACGAGCGTACCGGCGCGGGCCGGTCGGCGCGGCGGCGCATCCCGGGGCGCTCACGCACGGCTGCAGTCATGCTGGTGACAACGCCCCAGCGGCGTACCTATTCCCGCCCCGGGGTCACCGCGTCCACCAGGCCCACCGCGCTGGCCACCAGGAGGGCCCGCAGGTCCGCCGGGCGGAACTCCGCCCGGGCCGGGGTCTTGAAGCCGTGGTCGGCACCCGGCAGCGGCACCACCACGACCTGGTCCCCACCGTCGGCTGCGGCTAGGTCCGCGGTCAGCTCGGCGGCGGTGCCGAACGTGTCACGGGTGCCCTGCAGCACGAGACGCGGCACGGTCGGGGTCAACAGCTCCGGCAACCGGGACCGATCGGGCCGGCCGGGCAGATGCAGCGGGAAGGCGAGGCAGAGCACCCCGATCACCCCGAGGCGGTCCGCCGTGCGGCAGGCGACCCGGGCACCGGCACTGCGCCCGCCGGCCAGCAGCGGCAGGTCGGCCATCTCGGTCCGCCGCGCCAGGGCGGCCACGGCGGGCAGCCACCCCTCATCCAACCGGGGCGGTGGCACGGCGACCTTGCGGCCCGCCAGCCGCCACGGCTGCTCGAACCGGGCGACGGTGACGTCGTGGGCAGGCAGCACCCGGGCCAGGAGGGCGAGATCCGTCGAGGTCACGCCCCCGCCGGCTCCGTGGCCCAGCACCAGCACGGCACGTGGTGCCGACGCGAGGTCCAGGTGCCAGCGACCGGTGCCCTCCGGGGTGCTGACCTCCCAGGCGATCGTCGGCCGCTCGGGACCCTCCGAGCTCACAGCAGGGCGTCCTGGACCGGTCCCCCGGCTTCGGTCTGCTCGTCCTCGGCGGGCAACGGCTGCAGCAGCGAGGCGTCGTTGTTGCTCACCTTGTTGACGGCGGTGGACACCGCGTACGCCTCCAGAGCCCCCGCCTCGGTCACCTGCAGCAGGTCGAGGGCCGCCTGCGGATCGGTCAGCGCCGGGTCCAGCCAGGCGTCCCACGCCGTGCGGGGGATCACCATCGGCATCCGGTCGTGGATGTGGCCGACCGCGTCGGTGGCCTCGGTGGTGATCACCGAGCAGGTCCGCAGCCAGGCGGAGTCGTCGTCGCGGTCCTTGGCCGGGTCGCGCCAGATCTCGTAGATGCCGGCCATCACCAGCAGGCTGCCGTCGGACCGGTGGATGAAGAAGGGCTGCTTCTTCCCCTTCCCGGCGGGCGACCGACCGAGGATCTGCTCGGTCGCCTCCGGGGCGTACCACTCGTAGAAGCCGTCGGCCGGCAGCAGGCAGCGGCGGGCCGCGAAGGCGCGGCGGAAGGCGGGTTTCTCGGCCACCGTCTCAACCCGGGCGTTGATCATCCGGGCCCCACCCTTGGCGTCCTTCGCCCAGGACGGCACCAGCCCCCAGACGAGCGGGCTCAGGCGGCGGACGACGGCGTCCTCGGTTCTCGATCGACGCTCGAGCACCGCGGGGACCGCCACCGTGGGGGCCACGTTGAAGTCCGGACCCGGCAGGTCGCCGAGGATCTCGTCGATGTCGAATTCCTGCTGCAGGGTCTCCGGTCGGGAGCTCGATGCGTATCGCCCACACATGGCGCCGACGCTACCGGCCGATTCGGACACTCCCCCCTGTTGGTCTGGCACCCGCGGCACGGTAGGAATGGTCCATGACGTTGTTGCGCTCCACCGCTCGCACCATGTTGGCCTCGTACTTCGTGGTCAGTGGACTGAAAGCCGTGCGTGATCCCGAGTCCCTGGTTCCCGCCGCCGAGCCCCTGGTCGACGGTGTCGTCCCCAAGGTGCAGCGGTTCGCTCCGGAGCAGATCGCCAGCCTGGTGCCGACCGACGCCAAGACCTGGGTGCGGATCAACGGCGCGCTCGAGCTCGTCGGCGGGATCGCCCTCGCCACCGGCAAGGGTCGCCGCCTCGGCGCCGCCCTGCTCGCGCTGTCGCTGGTGCCGACGACGATCGGCAAGTACCCGTTCTGGAGCCGCAGCGACCCGGCTGAGCGTGCCGCCGATCGGGATCACTTCCTCAAGAACGTCAGCCTGCTCGGCGGCGTGCTGATCGCCTCCCGCGACACCGAGGGCAGGCCGAGTCTCGGCTATCGCGCCCAGAAGGGTGGTCGGGCCCTGGCCAGGAACACCAACGCGATCGCGTCCGACACGAAGAAGGCCGGACGCAAGGTCGCCAAGGAGACCAGGGAGCTGACCGACGCCGCCCTGGCCGAGGGTGCCCTGCTGGTCGGCGCAGTGGTCGGCACCACCGGCAAGAACCGCAAGAAGATCAACAAGCAGCTGGCCGCGGCCAAGAAGGCGGCTACCCAACAGGCCGTCGACGCGAAGCAGGCGGCGGCCAAGGCCGCCAAGCAGGCGCAGAAGACCGCCGGCAAGGGCGCCAAGACCACGAGCCGGGACTCCGGCAAGCAGCTGGAGGCGGCCAAGAAGGAAGCCGCCAAGCAGCTGACGGTGGCCAAGAAGGAAGCGGGCAAGCAGGTGGCCGCGGCCAAGAGCGCGGTCCAGAACGTCACCGAGCACATCGAGCTCGGCGAGAACTGATTCCGAGCGGTCGGGCGCCTCTGTCGGGACCCGTCCGGGTCGGCTCACATCGACCCGGACCGGCCGGGCTCGCGTAGACTCCCCCGCTGTGTCGACCACCCCGCATCCCGCGAGCTCTTCCGAGGCCGCGAACCCCGCCGAGACCATGACCACGACCGTTAGCGGTCCATGGCCCGCTCCGATGGCCCCGGCGCCCGTCCGGGCGACGGTCAGGATCCCGGGATCCAAGTCGGAGACCAACCGGGCCCTGGTGCTCGCCGCCCTGGCCTCGGGACCGTCGACCATCACCAACGGTCTGGACGCCCGGGACACCCGGCTGATGCGTGACGGTCTGCGGGTGCTGGGCGTGGACATCGACGACGCCGGCCCGACGTGGCGGGTCACCCCGCCGGTCGCCTTCGTCGGCGGGGGCACCGTGGACTGCGGACTGGCCGGCACCGTGATGCGCTTTCTGCCCTCGCTGGCCGCCCTGGCGGACGGTCCGGTCGCCTTCGACGGCGACCAGCAGGCGTACGCGCGGCCGATGGGTCCGCTGCTGGACGGGCTGCGTGCCCTCGGCGTGGAGGTCTCCGGCGACGCTCTGCCGCTCACCGTGTCCGGCCGCAGCGATCTGGCCGGTGGTCAGGTGACGGTCGACGCCAGCACCTCGAGCCAGTACGTGTCCGGGCTGCTGCTGATCGGCGCGCGACTGGGCAGCGGCCTCGATCTGCGCCACGCGGGCGGTCCGCTGCCGTCCCGCCCGCACATCGCCATGACCGTCGCGATGCTCCGTGCCCGCGGCGTGCAGGTCGACGACAGCAGTACGGACCGGTGGGTGGTGCAGCCGGGGCCGATCGCCCCGCTGGATGTCGCCGTGGAGCCCGACCTGTCCAATGCCGCACCCTTCCTGGCCGCGGCCGCGATCACCGGCGGCGAGGTGACCGTGCCGGACTGGCCGGCCGAGAGCAACCAGCCGGGGGCGCAGGTCCCTCACGTGCTGCAGCAGTTCGGGGCCGACATCACCTGGGAGACCGACGGATCGCTCACCGTGAGCGGCACCGACGAGATCGCAGGCATCGAGATCGACCTGCGTGACGCGAGTGAGCTGACCCCCGTGGTGGCGGCGATCGCCGCGCTGGCGGCCGACACCAGCCACATCCACGGGGTCGCCCACATCCGGGGTCACGAGACCGATCGCCTCGCCGCCATCGCCGCGGAGCTGGAGGCCCTGGGCACGAAGGTCAAGATCACGCACGACGGTCTGGTCATCCACCCCCGGCTGATGGGTGGAGGTGTCTGGGGCACCTACGCCGATCACCGGATGGCTCAGGCCGGGGCGCTGCTCGGGCTGGTGGTGGAGGACGTGGTCGTCGACGACATCTCCTGCACCGACAAGACGCTGCCCGAGTTCGTCTCCCTGTGGACGGGCATGCTGGCCGACTCGGCCAGCGAGTCCGCCGCCGAGATCGCGGCCGACCCCGACTCCGACCCGGCCTGATCGTGAGCAGGTTCGCTTCGTGAGCGCGTTCGCCTCGTGACCTCCCGCGGCCTGTACACCGACGAGCACGCCGAGTTCGAGCGGCCGCGCCGCCGGACCCGACCGCGGACCAAGGACCACCCGGACTACTCGGCTGCCGCCGTCGGCGTGGTGATCACCGTCGACCGCGGTCGGTACCGGTTGGTGGTCGACGAGCGGGAGGTGGTGGCCACCAAGGCCCGCCAGCTCGGGCGTACCGGGGTCATCGTCGGCGACGAGGTCCGGGTGGTCGGCGACACCAGCGGCGACGAGGGCACGCTGGCCCGGATCGTGGCGGTCGAGGAACGACGGACGGTGCTGCGTCGCACGGCCGACGACGACGACCCGTACGAGCGGCCGATCGTGGCCAACGCCGACCAGCTGGTGATCGTCACCGCGCTCGCCGATCCACCGCCCCGGACCGGCATGATCGACCGGATCCTGGTGGCCGGGTTCGACGCCGGACTGGCACCGCTGCTCTGTCTGACCAAGGCCGACCTGGCCTCCCCCGACGTCCTGCTGGCCCAGTACGGGCCACTCGACGTCGCCATCGAGGTGACTCGACCGGGTGCCGACCTGGCCGAGCTGCGACGCACCCTGGCCGGGCACCGCAGCGTGTTCGTGGGCCACTCCGGGGTGGGCAAGTCGACACTGGTCAACGCGTTGATCCCCGGTGCCCTGCGGGCCATCGGCTCGGTCAACGAGGTGACCGGTCGTGGTCGCCACACCTCGTCGTCGGCGATCGCCCTGCGGCTGCCCGACGATCCCGCGATCACCGGCGACCCGGGTTGGGTGATCGACACCCCCGGCGTGCGGTCCTTCGGACTGAGTCACGTGACCCCGCAGCGGATCGTCGCCGCGTTCGACGATCTGGCCGCGATCGTGGCCGACTGCCCCCGCGGCTGCACCCACACCGCCACCGAGCCGGAGTGCGCCCTGGACGACGCGGTCCGGCGCGGCGAACTGTCGCAGGTGCGACTGGAGTCGTTCCGCCGGATGCTCGGGTCGGGCCAGTAGCGTACGAGTCATGTCCGGACCTTCCTCCCCTGCGTCCTCGCTGACCGATCCGGCGTTCCGCAACCTGACCGACGACCTGCGGCTGGCGCACCTGCTCGCCGACGACGCCGACTCGATCACCACGAACCGGTTCAGGGCCCTCGATCTGCACGTGGTGGCCAAGCCCGATCTGACGCCCGTCTCCGACGCCGACACCGCCGTCGAGGAGGCCCTGCGACGCAGCCTCGGGCGGGCCCGACCGCGGGACGCGGTGCACGGCGAGGAGATGGAGGACACCGGCTGGGGCCCGCGGCGCTGGGTGATCGACCCGATCGACGGGACCAAGAACTTCGTCCGCGGGGTGCCGGTCTGGGCCACGCTGATCGCCCTGATGATCAACGACGAGGTGGCCGTCGGCGTCGTCTCGGCTCCCCTCCTGGGCCGGCGCTGGTGGGCCAGTCTCGGCGGCGGCGCGTACGCCGGGAAGTCGCTGATGTCGGCCACTCCGTGCCGGGTGTCCGACGTCGCCGCCATCGAGGACGCCTCGTTGAGCTACTCCTCGATCGGCGGCTGGGTCGAGTCCGGACGCGGTCAGCAGTTCGTCGACCTGATGCGGGGCTGCTGGCGGAGTCGCGCGTACGGGGACTTCTGGTCCTACATGCTGCTCGCCGAGGGCGGGGTGGACATCGCGTGCGAGCCCGAGCTGGCCCTGCACGACATGGCCGCCTGCTCCATCGTGGTCACCGAGGCGGGCGGCCGGTTCACCGATCTGGAGGGCATCCCCGGACCACGCGGGGCGAACGCCGTCGCCACCAACGGCCGGTTGCACGACCAGGTCCTGGCCGAGCTCGCCCCGTCCGGCGAGGAGTCCTAAACCGCTCCCCGCTCGACTGTGGCCCCGGTCGGAGGCACGGGTGGGCCAGTGCAGAATGACGCCATGCAGCTGACGCACACCTTCGAGGTCGCCGCGCCCGTCGACCGGGTCTTCGACGTGTTCGGTCGACTCGACCTGCTGGCACCCTGCTTCCCGGGGGCGTCGGTGTGGGGCCGCGACGGCGAGGTCTACCACGGTGCCGTCAAGATCAAGTTCGGACCGTTCCCGTTGGTCTTCGAAGGCACCGCCCGGGTGGTGCGGTCCGATCCGGCGGAACGCCGTCTGGTGGTCAAGGCCAATGCGCGGGACCGGCGAGGCGCCGCCGCCGGGGCGGCGACGGTCACCGCCACCTTCGCCGCGATCGACGCCGACAGCACCCGGGTGCAGGTGGCCTCCGATCTGGACCTGACCGGGCGCCCGGCGCAGCTGGGTTCCGGCGCCATCTCCTCGGTCAGCGACCGGCTCGCCGATCAGTTCGTCGGTTGCATCGGCGCCAAGCTGGCGGCCGGTCTGTCGGCAGACGGACCGGGTGCCGGAGCCTCCGAGGCAGGGCCCGAGGAGGTCGCCGCGGCCGGTCCCGGGGAGGACGTGGCGAGCGGACCGCGCCCCTTGCGACCCGGGTACGCCTACCGGCCACCGTCGACCTCGGAGTCGGCCCCGCACCTGCAGGTGCTGCCCGACGTGGTCCGTACCTGGCTGCCCTGGGTGGGCGGGGCAGTCGGAGGTCTCGCGGTGCTGGTGCTCGTCCTGCGCCGGCTGCGTCGTCGCTGAGCACGCTGCCCTGGCGTCGATCGTGTCCAGCCGCACCCGTTACGAGGCGAACGTCTGTGTCCTGCTGCGCCGGTCGGACCGGTGGTTGCTGACCGTCCGCGCTCCCCAGGTGGCGTACGCGCCGGGGATGATCGGCCTGGTCGGCGGGCACGTCGAGCCGGTCGTGGGCCCGGACATCTTCGAGGCGACCGCGCGGCGGGAAGCGCTGGAGGAGACGGGGCTCGATCTGACCGACGTACCTCTGCACTACCTGTCCAGCGAGCTCTATCGGGGGGCGGCCGACCAGCCGGTGCTGACGGTCACCTACGCCGGCGTGCTGCCGGCCGGCCCCGAGCCGCGGCTGGCCGATCCCCATGAGCTCGCCGCCGTCGGCTGGTGGACGGTGGACGAGCTGCTGGGGGTCGACAACTGCTCACCCTGGGTGCCGCCGCTGCTGATCGCCGCCGAGGAGCTCCTCAGCCGGCAGTGATCCCGGCCGCCGGCCTCAGCCGGCAGTGATCCCGGCCGCCGGCCTCAGCCGGCGATGACCCGCAACCGTACGGTCTCGGGTAGGTCGCGCAGCTTCTCGACGGCCACCTCGGCGAGCGGCCCGGCGACGTCGGTGATCACGTAGCCGAGCTCGCCCCGGGTGGACAGCGTCTGGCCCTCGATGTTCACCCGGCTGTCGGCGAGCACGCCGTTGACCGTGGCCAGCACACCGGGCACGTTCTGGTGCACGTGCAGGATCCGGGTCCGGTCACCACGGTCGGTGGCCACCGGCGGCAGGTTGACCGACATCGACGTGTTGCCGGCCGCCACGTAGTCCCGGAGCTTGCCGGCCACGAACCGGCCGATGTCCTCCTGGGCCTCCTGGGTCGACCCGCCGATGTGCGGGGTGAGGATGACGTTGGGAATCCCCTGCAGGCAGGAGGTGAACGGGTCACCGACCGTCTTCGGCTCCTCGGGGAACACGTCGACGGCAGCACCTGCGATGTGCCCGCTGACCAGGTGGTCGCGCAGGGCCTCGTGGTCGACCACGACACCGCGGCACAGGTTCAGGAACAGGCTGCGCGGGCGCATCTTGGCGAACTGCTCCCGGCCGAACAGACCCGCGTTGCCCGGACGCCCGTCGACGTGCAGCGAGATCGTCTCGGCCTCGACCAGCAGCTCGTCCAGCGTGTGACAGCGGCGGGCGTTGCCCAGGGCCAGCTTGTCGGCGACGTCGTAGAACAGCACCCGCATGCCCAGCGCCTCGGCCACCACCGACAGCTGGCTGCCGATGTTGCCGTAGCCGACGATGCCCAGCGTGCGACCGCGGACCTCGTGCGCTCCCTTGGCTGACTTGTCCCACTCGCCGGCGTGCATCTTCGCGTTCTTGTCGGTCAGGTGCCGAGCCATCGAGATGATCTCGGCGATGGCGAGCTCGACCACGCTGCGGGTGTTGGAGTACGGGGCGTTGAAGACCGCCAGACCGCGCGCCGAGGCCGACGCCAGGTCGATCTGGTTGGTGCCGATGCAGAACGCCCCGACCGCCAGCAGGTCGTCCGCGCGTGCCAGCACCTCCTCGGTGACCGTGGTCTTCGAGCGGATGCCGAGCAGCTGGACACCGTCCAGCGCGGCCACGAGCTCGTCGGTGTCGAGCGCGCCCTTGACGGTGCGGACCTCGATCCCCCGCTCGCCGAGCAGCCGTTCGGCCTCGGGGTGGATGTTCTCCAGCAGCAGCGCTCTCATGGTTCCCTCGTCGGTGATGCGGGTGGACCCGCGCGATCACGTCGGGCCCAGCAGTCAAGTCTAGGAACACCGCTGGCGCGCCGTCATTCCCGTCTCAGGCGACCGGGGTGATGCCGGCGTAGTCGTCGTCATTCCGGGGGATCGTCGCGCCTTCTGCGGAGAAGTCACCCCGACTGAGCCGGGGAGCGGCGTGTCGGGCCCTCTGGTGCTCGGTCGGGTTGAGTTTTCCGCAGGGTGGAGTGATCAGCGCAGTCCGGCCAGCTCGCGGTACGCCCGCAGCCGACCGCGGGTCCGGGCCGCCGTCAGCGCCGCGAAACAGGCGTCCACCACCGTGTCGGCGGTCACCTCCAGCAGCCGGTTGAGCAACCCGACCGCGGCCATCGGCTCCGCCGGGGCGGGGTGATCCCCCGAAGCCAGGGCGAAGAAGGTGTCACCGTCGGTCATCCCGTGGGCCGGACGGACGGAGCGGGCGAGTCCGTCGTGGGCGACGGCGGCGACCTTGCCCGCCTGGGCCTTGGTCAGGGTGACATCGGTGAGCACCACCCCGATCGTGGTGTTGAACGGTCGCCCGGCCCGGCCTCGCTCGGCCGAGAGCGCGACCCGGCCGACGCTGTCCGGGCGATCGAGTCGACCGTGCTGGTCCGACCAGAGGGTGCCCGACTCCGGGTCGACCGGTGATCCGGCGGCGTTCACCACGATCGCCACGCCGACCCGACCGACCACATCGTCGTCGCCGCGGGACAGAGTGGCCTCGGCGTAGCCGAAACCCCCCTTCAGTCCCCCGGCCACAGCGCCCGTTCCGGCGCCGACGCAACCCTGGTCCGGGTCGGCCGTCTGCCGGCCGATCATCGCCTTCGCGGCCTGGTAGGCCCGGGCGCCGAAGTCCGCCGTCGGCCGGTGCGCGAAGACACCGCCCCGGCCGAGGTCGAAGATCACCGCCGCCGGCACGATGGGCACGACCTCCCCCGGCTCTCGACCCACCGGCAGCCCGCGACCGTCGTTCGCCAGTGCGGTCATCACGCCGTCGGCCGCGGCCAGCCCGTACGCGCTGCCGCCACACAGCACCACTGCATCCACCTGTTCGACCAGCGCCCGAGGGTCGAGCAGGTCGGTCTCCCGGGTCCCCGGCGCGCCCCCACGGACGTCCACCCCACCCACGGCGCCGCGCTCGGTGAGCACCACTGTGGTGCCGGTCAGCCAGCCGTCGGCGTCGGCGGTGTGGTGCCCGATGGCGAAGCCGCTGATCATGGTCAGATCGCGAACCGGGTGCCGGAGAAGGAGCCGGCGTAGGTGGTCGAGCCGACCAGCTTCGTCCCGGTGCTGCGGAACAGCTTCAGCCTCCCGGTCTTGGACCGGGCCACCAGGTCGCTCCGCTTGTCGCCATCCACATCACCGACCGCGGTGATCGAGGAGTAGCCGCCGAAGCCGGACCCGATCAGCTTCCGGGCCGCGAACCCGGTCTTGGTCCGCAGATGCACGTAGAGCCGGTCGTCGGTCCGGGTGATCACGTCGAGTCGCCCGTCGGCGTTGAAGTCCCCGGCGCCACGCAACCAGTCGACGTTGGACCAGCTGCCCGCGACCTTGGCGGTCGACTTCACACCGGTGGCGCCGTTGCCGTACAGCAGGGAGGCGGCACCGCCGGCACCGATCACCATCAGATCGGGGAAGCGGTCCCCGTTGAGGTCGCCGACGCCGGTGAGGTACTGGTGCTTGGAGACCACGCCCAGATCGACCCCGGTGCCGAAGCTGCCCGTGCTGGTGCCGCGGTAGAGGATCAGCCGCTGCCGCGAGGACCGCCCGATGACGTCGGCGTAACCGTCCCCGTTCCAGTCTCCGGCGTTGAGCACGTGGGTGAAGGAGCCGTAACCGGAGTCGATCGTCTGCCCGGCCCCGAGCGCCTTGCCGGTGATCGGGTAGCGGCGCAGGCTGCCGTCGCCGGTGATCACCAGCAGGTCCACCTTGCTGGTCGACCGGTACGACCGCGGGAACGCCGCGTACTTCGCGCCGGGCTTGGTCACCACGGGCTGCGGGGTCGGCGTCGGGGTCGCCGGCTGCGGCTTGCCGGCCGAGGACGTGCCGTTCACGGTGAAGTAGTTCCCGCGCATGCCGAACTTGCCCTTGAAGGTGGTGCCGCTGACCGTGACCGACCTCTTGCTCCCGGTGATCTTGATGGTGGTGACCCGGCCGCCCCACCTGCCGTACCCGTCGCGCTTGGTGATCTGCACCCGCTTCGCCCTGCCGACACCGAAGGCACTGCCCAGGCGGGACGCGGAGATGGTCTTGCTCCAGGTCTGGGACTTGATCAAGCCGTCGTACGGGTCCTTCTGCGCGATCTGGTAGCTGTAGTCGCCGGTGGTGATCTGGCCACCGTTGGACGAGGTGAACTGGGTGAACGCGGGCTTGCCGTTGAAGCTCATGATCAGGTGCGCGGTGGCGGCGACCGCCGCGTCACCCTTGCTGGTCTCGTTGTCCGACCCCCGGTAGACCTGGCAGCTGGTGGTGTCGCAGATGTCGTAGCCGGAGCTCCCCGATCGGGCCCGCAGGAAGGCGCCGTAGGTCCGGGCGGCCACGGCCTGGGCCCGGACGGCGTCCGGGTGCCAGGAGGTGGGCATCTCCGACGGCACCACGGCGCGGACGTAGTTCTCCATCGAGACGGTGTTGACGGTCCGCCCGCTGCTGCCGCGCTTGATCAGCGACAGCGCGCCGCGGTAGCCGCGCGTCGAGCCGCTGGGCAGCACCAGGCGCAGGCTGCCCGAGCTGCTGGTCACCTTCCAGGTGCCGGAACCCAGCCCGGTGCTGCGGGTCTTCCAGCTGCCTCCGGACGACTTGTACGACAGCTTGTAGCCGGCGCCCGATCGGCTGATCCGCCAGGTCGAGTAGGCCGATCCCGTCGGCAGGGTGTAGCTCTTCGACCCGTCGCTGATCTTGGCGCCGGAGGCCGGCTTGAAGCCCAGCGTGCCGTCGGAGTCGGCGGTCACCCAGACCCGGATGGTGCCGGTGCGAGGCAGGGCGCTGCGCACCGTCTTCGGGTAGTAGAACGCCAGGATCTGCTTCCAGGTCAGACCCTTCCGGGCCGCCCCGTAGGCGCCGTACTGGCTCATCCCCCAGCCGTGGCCGAAGCCGGCCCCGGTGACGTAGAAGTTGCCGGAGCGCGGCGACGTCGACGGGTCGGCCGCCGCGGTCGTCGCGGTCGTCAGCGACGCCGTCCCGACCAGTCCGAGGGTGAGACCCGCCACCACCAGGCGACGGGCCCACCCCCGGAGTCCGAAGACCGACTGGGTGGGGACGTGGTGCCTCGGGGAAGACATGGCCATCCATTCGTCAGGGGTCACGAGGGCCCCAGAGTGCAGGACGTCAAGCCGAACACGCCAGTGTTAACGAAGAAAATTCTGTGACTGGAGTGAATATTGAGGCGAACTCTCAGTCACAGGTTGACCTCACCCCCCGAGGCTGATCTCCGCCCGCTTGGACGCCGAGGCGTAGCAGGCATCGACCACTCTGGCCCGGGCCAGCGCCTCCGACCCGTCGTGCTCGGCGTTGGCCCCTGCCCGGACGGCGGCCACGAAGTCGGTCACCGCTTGCAGGTGCTGGCCGTCCGCCGGCACGTACGGGGTGAGCTCGGCCGGGACCCCGTCCTTCTCGGTCCAGATCCCGAGCTTGCGGTAGGTCGCCGGGAACCCGCCCCACTCGATGCTGGCGCCGCCCTCGGAGCCGTAGAGCGTCACGTAGCACTGGTCGTACGGGATCCACTGGGCCCAGCTGGACTCCAGCAGCAGGGTGCCGCCGCCGCACAGCCGCAGGAACGCCGTGGCCAGGTCCTCCACGTCGAAGTCGTGGGCGGCGCCGTCCGTCTTGCGCCCCGGCCCGTAGGCCGACGCGCCCCGCCCGCGGGGGCCGAACTCCGCGTAGGTGGACGCCGTCGCGGTGGTCACGTCCGGCTCGCCGAGCAGATACAGCGCCATGTCCAGCATGTGCACGCCGATGTCCATCAGCGGGCCGCCACCGGACGCGGACTGCTGGGTGAACCAGCTGCCCAGGCCCGGGATCCCCTCCTTCCGCAGCCAACCGGCCTTGGCGTAGTAGATCTCGCCCAGCACACCGGCCTCGACGACCTGCTTGAGTGCCTGGACGTCCCCGCGACGGCGGTGGTTGAACGTGACGTCGAGCACCTGAGTGTTGCGGCGGGCCGCGTCGACCATGGTCTGGGCCGCGTCGCCGGTCTCCGCCATCGGCTTCTCGCTCAGCACGTGCAGCCCCGCGTCGAGAGCAGCCACCGTGACCGGCGCGTGCAGGTCGTTCGGGGTCGCCACCGACACCACGTCGACGCAGTCGGCCGCCACCAGCTCGGACCAGTCGCCGAACCGACGGTCCGGCGCCACGCCGTACTGGTCGCCCAGCAGCGTCAGCTGGTCAGGCTCCAACCCGGCCAGCGCCACCAGCTCGACGCCGTCCAGCTGCGCGTAGGCGTCCATGTGCTGCTGGCCGGCCCAGCCGAGGCCGATCACTCCGGCCCGCAGCGTCCCGCCCCGGTCCGCAGACGTCGCACTCATGCCGACACCTCCCCGTCCTGCACCAGCTGAGCCCGGAAGCGCGGGGCCGGCTCGTTCACCACGGCCGGCGTCGCGAAGTCGATGCTCGGCTGCGGCGCCGCCCAGAGCACGGCGTTGGCGAGCACCCGCTTGATGTCGGGATGGTGGTAGACGGGGTACTCCTGGTCCCCCGGGGAGAAGTAGAAGACCCGCCCCTTGCCGCGCCGCCAGGTGCAGCCGGAACGGAACACCTCACCGCCGGTGAAGGTGGACAGGAAGATCTGCTCGTCGGGTTGGGGGATGTCGAAGTACTCGCCGTACATCTCCTGCTCGTCGATGACGATCGGCGACGGGACTCCGTCGGTGATCGGGTGCCCGGGCGCGACCGTCCAGACCAGCTCGGTGTCGGCCGAGTTGCGCCAGGCCAGGGAGCACGAGGTGCCCATCAGCTTGATGAAGATCTTGGAGAAGTGCGCCGAGTGCAGCGGCAGCAGACCCATGCCGCCGAGGACACGGGAGTAGACGCGGTCGACCACGGCGTCGTCGACCGAGCCGTGGGTGGCGTGTCCCCACCAGGTGAGGACGTCGGTGTTGTCGAGCACCTCGGCGGACAGACCGTGCTCGGGCTGGTCCTGGGTCGCGGTGCGCACCTCCACGTTGTCGCCCAACAGCTCACGTAGACCGGCGGCGATGGCCCCGTGCATCCCCTCGGGATACAGGCGCGCCATCATGTCGCGGTCTCGCTCGCTGTTCTCGTGGAAGTTCTCGCCCCAGACGGTGACGCGGATCGGTGCCGCGCGATGGACTGTTAGTGGTGAAGTCACGAGAGAACAGTCTGCCAAGGCCAGCGCGGAGATGGCGAGTCCTTGCTGCGATCATGACTCGGTGTCAGACGATCGCTCGGCGCTGGACCGCGTTCGGCTCCGCGCCTTCGACCTGAGCGAGCGGACCACGCGGCTGGGCTACCGCTCGGCGCAGCGCCGGTTGACGCGTTGGCGAAGCCGTGGCTTCCTGATCGCCCAGTGCGCCGTCACGGCCGGGTTGGCCTGGTGGCTGGCCGGGGTCCTGCTCCACCACCCGACCCCCTTCTTCGCACCGGTGGCCGCGATCCTGGTGCTCAACGTCACGTACGGGAACCGGCTCCGCCGCGGCGTGGAGGTGGCCATCGGCGTCGCCCTCGGGGTCTTCGTCGGCGACGTCTTCGTGCACCTGTTCGGAACCGGGGTGTGGCAGATCATGGTGGTCGTGGCCCTGGCGATGTCGTTGGCGAGCCTGCTCGGGGCCGGACAGCTGATGACCATCCAGGCCGCCGTCCAGTCCGTCATCGTGACCACCCTGCTCCCCGATCCTGGGCAGGGTTTCGGCCGCTGGCTGGACGCCGTGGTGGGCTGCCTGCTCGCCCTGGCGGTCGCCACCATCGCTCCCAGTGCTCCGCTGCGCAAGCCCGGCATCCTGGCGGCTCAGCTGTTGCAGGAGATGGCCGCGACCCTGCGGGCGGCGGTCACCGCGCTCCGCGAGTCCGACGCCACGGCCGCAGACCAGGTCCTGGAGCGAGCCCGGGCCGGTGAGACCCAGCTCAAGACGTTGCAGGATGCCGCCGACGAAGGGCTCGCGGTCGTCCGGCACAGTCCGTTCCGCCGCCGGCAGCTCGGTGCGGCGCTCGCGTACGCCGAGCTGATCGAGCCGTTGGACCGAGCCAGCCGCAACCTACGGGTGCTGGCCCGACGGAGTGTGATCGCGGTCTGGCGCGGTGAGCCGGTGCCGGAGGCCTATCTCCGGCTGCTGGAGAGCACCGCGGGACTCGCCGAGCGGATGGCCGGCGAGCTGCACGAGGGCAAGCTGCCGGTCGCAGCCCGCAAGCAGCTGGTCGCGGCCGCGCGCGACTCGTCGCACCTGCCGGTGGCCGACAGCATCTCCGCCGTGGTGATCCTGGCCCAGGCCCGCTCGATGCTGGTCGACCTGATGGAGCTGACCGGACTGGACTACGCCGACGCCCGCGAGCTCGTACCGGACATGGACTGAAGCCGCTCGTGGTGCTCCGAAAACTGATCGGGACGATCGCCCACCCGCTGATCGCCCTGGTGCTGATCGCCCTGCTGGGTTCGGCGGGTGTGCTCATCGGTGCCACCGCGGCGGCCGACACGCCGACTCCGCCGGCGAGTGCGATCCCCTCACCGTCGGGCTCCGGCAGCTCGCCGACACCCGATCCGTCCACGTCGGCGACCCCCAGCAGCACGCCGACGGACCGGCCCTCGCCCGAGCCGACCGGGGCCACCTCGCCCGGCAGGGCCACCCCGACCCCGACAGCGACCTCGTCGGCGCCGAGACCCACGCCATCGGCGAGTGCCTCACCCAAGCCGCGGCCGTCCCCGACGACGGCGACGCCGGTGGTGACGATCCCCTCGACACCGCCGGCCAGCCTGAGTGCCACCGTCCCGCTGACCTCGGCGATCATCGCCTTCGTCGTCTTGATCCTGGTCGGGCTGCTGCTGCGCGAGCTGACCACCACCTCGGGAGCCACGCCCGACACCGAGGACACGGTCATCCTCCACCCGGCCACCGAGGAGGACGTGCTGCGCCTGATGTCCGTCGCGGGTGACGCCCTGATCGAGGCCGGCTTCGACGTCAGCGACGTCCAGTCCGACCTGCACGCCATCGCTGCGGCGCACGGCATGCCCGGTGTCCAGGTCATCGCCATGCCCACCGCCCTCGTGGTCTCGGCGCCGAGCGGGGCCGGCCTGCAGACCAGTGCCGTGGCGACCGGGGCCGTCCAGCTGCGGCTGCACCAGATCGAGGCGCTGGACGACGTCGTCAACCGCTCCCGGCTGGGTCTGGACCCGCGCAGGGCCTTGCGGGAGATCGGGGCGATCCGGCAGGCGCCGCCACCCTTCCCGCCCTTCGTCCAGCTGCTCGGCAGCGTGCTGGCCACCATGGGACTGGCCGTCCTGCTGGGCAGCTCCGGCCGCGGCATGCTGCTCGCCGGGGCGCTGGGGGTGTTCACCGGGGCGCTGCAGCTGTTCGGTCTGCGGGTGCCGCTGCGGTACCAGGCCCTGGTCACGGTCACCGCCGCCGCCGGCGTCTCGCTCACCGTCTTCCTGCTCGCCCGGCTGGGCTGGAGCAGCGACATCGTGCCCTCCCTGATCGCCCCGCTGGTCACGCTGCTGCCCGGCGCCCTGCTCACCACCGCCGTGATCGAGCTGGCCAGCGGTCAGATGATCTCCGGGGCCGGTCGACTCGCGGCCGGCGCGACCCAGTTGCTGCTGCTGGCTCTGGGCATCGTCGGACCCGCCCTGCTCGTCGGCATCCCGGCCCTCGAGCTCACCACGACCAAGCCCGCGTTCGGCACCATCGGTCCGTGGCTGGCGGTCGCCGCCTTCGGCATCGGCATCACGGTGAACCGCTGCGCCCGACCCAGCTCGATGGGCTGGATCCTGATCGTGCTCTACGTCGCGTACGGCGCCCAGGTGCTCGGCGGGCTGTTCATCGGCGGCATGCTGTCCTCCTTCGTCGGAGCCCTGGCCATGACCCCGGTCGCCGACCTCGTTGCCCGGCAGCGCGGCGGTCCGCCGGCGATCGTCAGCTTCACCCCGGCATTCTGGATCCTGGTTCCCGGCGCCCTCGGGCTGATGGGGGTGGCCAACCTGCTCACCGGCGACACCGGCGGCACCGCGACCCTGACGACCACCGTGGTGACCATGATCGGCATCGCCCTCGGGGTCCTGGTCGGGCGCGCCGTGTCGACGCTGCTCGGCCTGCGCCGCCGCGGTCCCGCCTGAGCGGACACCCGAGCGATCGTTCGGCGGAACCCGGGGCTACACCCCGATGTCGGCCCGCCGGCCGGCCCGCTTCTCGCACCACACCTCGCCGTCGGCGTACACGACACCGTCGGCGAAGCGACCCTCGACCCGACCACCGTCGAACTGCTCGTTGTACAGCCGCGCGTAGAGGCCACCACGAGCCAGCAGCTCATCATGGGTCCCCCGCTCGACCAGCACGCCGTCCTCCAGACCGAAGATCACGTCGGCGTTGCGGATGGTGGAGAGCCGGTGGGCGATGGCGATGGTGGTGCGTCCCTGGGTGGCCCGCTCCAGCGCCTGCTGGACGAGCCGCTCGGTCTCGGTGTCCAGGGCCGACGTGGCCTCGTCCAGGATCAGCACCCTCGGGTTCATCAACAGCACCCGAGCGATGGCCAACCGCTGCTTCTCCCCACCGGACAGCCGGTAGCCGCGCTCACCGGCCACCGTGTCGTACCCCTGCTCGAAGCTCATGATCCGGTCGTGGATGTTGGCGTCGCGCGCCGCCTGCTCGACCTCGGCCCTGGTCGCGCCGGCCTTCGCGTACGCGATGTTGTCGAACAGCGTGCCGTGGAACAGGTAGGGCTCCTGAGTGACCATGCCCACGGACTGGGCCAGCGAGTCGAAGGTGACATCGCGGACGTCGTTCCCGTCGATCCGGATGGCCCCCCGATCGACGTCGTAGAAGCGCGGCACCAGATAGGTCATGGTGGTCTTACCCGACCCGGACGGTCCCACGATCGCCGCCAGCTGGCCGGGCTCGATGCTCAAGGTCACGCCGGCCAGCGTCCACTCCCGCGGCGGGATCACCGGCTCGTCGGTGGTGGCGTCCTCGTCGGCGTCCGGCTCCTCGGGAGGGGCAGCGCCGAACCGCAGGCCGACCCGGCCGCCGCTCAGCTCGCGCGGCTCGGGATAGCGGAAGTACACGTCGTCGAACTCCACCCGGCCCCCGTGCGCGGTGCGCTCCAGCGGGCTCGCGTCGGACCGCTCGACGATGGCCGGCACCAGGTCGAAGTACTCGAAGATCCGTCGGAACAGGGCCAAGGAGGTCTGCACGTCGAGAGTGACGCGCATCAGCTGCATCAGCGGCATCTGCAACCGCGCCTGCAGGGTGGTGAACGCCACCAGCGTGCCCGCGGTCAGCACCTCACCCCCACCGATCCGCCCGGTCATCAGGTAGCCGGCCACCAGGTAGATCAAGGCGGGGGTGACCGCGAAGAAGGTCTGCACCAGGGCGAAGAACGTCCTGCCCGTCATGGCCGCCTCGATCTGCAGCCGCGTCTGGTTGCGGTTCTCCTCGCGGTAGCGCTCGGTCTCGGCGTGGCCCCGGCCGAACACCTTGGCCAGCAGGATGCCCGACACCGACAGGGACTCCTCGGTGATGGCCGTCATCTCCGACAGCGACTCCTGGGTGCGGCGGGCGATGCGCTGCCGGCGCCGACCGACCCGGACCTGCACGATCAGGAACACCGGCATCAAGATCAAGGTCAGGATCGTCAGCTGCCAGGACAGCACCACCATGGCCACGAACGCCGCGATCACCGTCACCGAGTTCTGCAGGATCGTGGTCGCGGTGTCCGTGAGCACCGTCCGAACCCCGCTGACGTCGTTGGCCAGCCGGGACTGGATGGTGCCGGTCTTGGTGCCGGTGAAGAACGCCAGCTCCATCCGCTGCAGGTGGGCGAACAGATCGCTGCGCAGGTCGGCCATGGCCGCGTTGCCGATCCGGCTGGTCAGGTAGTTCTGCCCGATGCCGAGCAGGGCGGTGACGATCGGGATCGCGATCAGCCCGGCGACCAGCCACCACAGCAGCGACAGGTTCACCGGGCCGCCGTCCACCGGGAACAGGGCGTTGTCGAAGACGGCCCGGGTCAGGAACGGGGCGATCGAGGCCAGAGCGGCGGCGAGCAGGACGACCAGACCGACGAGGATCATCTGCTTCTTGTACGGCGCCAGCTGGTGCGCGATGCGACGCAGCACCCCGTCGGCGACGACCTCGTCATCGGAGGCGCTCGCGGGGGTCTGCAGAGCCGTGCCAGCCGTCATGCGCTGAGGCTACGCGCGTCCTCCGACACCACCGAGGTGCCAGTCCCCAGGGCCGCCACCTCGCCGCCGTGCACCGCCGCCGCCATTCCGAGACCGATCACGATCGCGGTCAGGTGGCCCAGTGAGGTGAAGCCCGGCCAGATCACGAACATCGCCACGGTCACGGCCAGGCAGGCGAGCGCGTACGGGATCCGGCGGCGTGGTGGGACCCGGGCGCACAGCAGACCGATCGCGGCCGCCATGCCGTAGCTGACGCCGACGTCCGGCTTCACCACGATCGAGAAGTGGGCGATGTGTCGGTAGAGGGCGTTGATCTCCATGGCCATCACGAACAGGGTGGCGCCGACGTGACCGAACACCCAGACCGCCAGCAGGGCGGTCCGGCCGAGCCAGCGCTGCACCAGCCCGAAGACGAAGACCACCACCGGCACCAGCAGCAGCTGGCTCAGCGGGGAGACCACGAACGCGCTGGCCGCCAGCACCGCGAGCGGACTTTCCCGCATGTTGTCGAGGTTGGTGCTGACGCTCTCGACCAGCTTCCGCACCGCCGCATCCGAGTGCAGACCGATCCACAGGCTGAGCACGATCACGATCGCGCCGTACACGATGCCGACGTCGCGACCGCGCCAGAACCTGGCGAGCGTCGTCAGGACCCGGTGGTCCCGCAGAGATTGCTCCACGGGGGCATTGTGGACCTCGCGCACCCGGACGGCGCTTCCGGTCCGCGTTCGAGGATGCTCGTCGACGACGTACGTGATGCAGATCTCAGCGCAGGATTTGGGGCCTGCGTCATCTTCGCGTAACTTAGAGCAAGCGACGCGGGGTGGAGCAGCTCGGTAGCTCGCTGGGCTCATAACCCAGAGGTCACAGGTTCAAATCCTGTCCCCGCTACCAACGGGAAAACCGCCTCCGACTGGACACCAGTCGGAGGCGGTTCTTCTTTGATCGGGCCGTCTCACTGCGTGATCGTGGGACTACGACGCCTTCAGCTTCACGTTCGCGGTGGCAGTCGCGGCCGTACACCCACCTGAGTTGCAGTAGCGTTGACCGACGCGGTGACTCTCACCTGGCCGGTGGTGAACCTGAAGTCCGACGGCTGCACCACCGCCGTCCACGTGGCCGACTTGCCCGTGCAGGCGGCAGTGGAGCCGGTGAAGGTCTGGCTGTGGGTCTGGCGCCTGTACTCCTGGCTGATCGTCCCTGTGACTGCCTCGGTCGCAGTCGTGCCTGAGCACACTGCCTGCCCCGAGAGGTACACGACGCCTGTCTTCTTGTTGACCTGTCCGGTCGATGCGATGCTCAGCTGGACCCGAGGAGCCTCGGGCGCCAGGCCGACGGTGATGGTCGCTCGGCCGGAGTTGCGGACCTCGTCCACGCCGTAGAGGCCGATCCGATAGGTGACGGCCGGCGTTCGGCGAGGAACTGAAGCCTGTCGGTCCCGTCGCAGTTCCAGTGTCGTCGACTGGTCGTCCCCGCGGGACGATGCGACCACGATCGTCGCACCGTAGTCGCTGCTGACGGCGACGTCGAGTCGCTGAGCACCGCGGGACAGTCACCGAGATACCAGACGCTGGGCCCGACACCGAACTTGCTGTAGCAGACAGGCTCGACGGCCTCGCGAGTCGCAAGGGTGGTGTCCTGGGTGGCCGAGAACGGGAACGTTGTGACCGGGCGAGCTGAGGCGTAGTTGTCGTTGGTCGGCACGACACCGGTGCTGGGCGTACTTCGACCCCGATCATGGGCGGGGCGGGCGTGTTGTCGGTCGGGACAGCGAAGTAGGTGACGATGTACAGCGATCCTCCAGCACTGCGACTGAAGGCTCCTGCGTCCGAGATGCTCGTCCCCTCGGTACCGCACTTGAGCACCGAATTCAGATCTGCTGCGACGACAGCCATGCCGATCGGCTCCTGGACGCTCGGTCCGCCGACTGCCGATGCAGCGTGCACGACGAAGGTCGACTGGCTCGATGCTGTGTACTTCCACCAGGACGTCCCGTAGATGCCGGCGCCTCCGTTGCAGGCGGCGGGGGCCACGCGTTGAGCGGCGGGGTCAGTGGCGGCAGGGTTGTCCGCGAATCCCGCGCCGTAGTCCTCGTACGGAACGCTGGCGAAGCCGACGGCCGTCGCCGGTGTGCTGTTGGGTGCTGTGTCCGCGGCCGCTGGGCTGGCAGACCCGGCAACCGCCGCTGCTGCGAGCAGAGCTGTCGCCAGACCCGTCGCCACCCGACGCCAACGTTGAACCATCGTGCTGCTCATGAAGCCCCCGTGGTCTCGTGCAGAGGAGCACCGGACGACGCCGCACCGGGCTGCTCATTCTCCGCGACCCTCACGCTAGCCAGCAGAGGGCGCTCTCAAGCGAACCAGACAGGTTCTCAAGGTCGCCGTTCAGATTGTCCATCTTCGTCTTCGCCATCCGCAGCCGACCGGGCTTGCCGAAATCGGTTCGACATCTGCGACAGTCACTTCGGCCCGTCCTTAAGGAGGATCGTGCCGGCCCGGATCGCGTCCGAACCGAGGATGTCACGAAGCGCCTTGTTCCGGTCACCCTCAGACAGCCGGTCGAGCTTGGTCTTCGATCATCAGACAGGGTGCGATGTCCTCATGGCCTTGGTGCTGACGACGCCGAAGTTGACCGGTCGCGCGTCGGAGGCGGTGTTCCCGCTCGGGCGTATCGGTGCGGTGAGCCGACCGTCATCTCGCCGCGACTGCCGCCGCAAACGTGGTTGGGCCGGCCGTGATCTCGCGGGATCGCTCGGAACGGCACGACGGCAACGGCCGGTAGGTCGCGCTCTCGCGCCACCCACCGGCCGTCACACCTCGGTCACGGGGTGGCGACGCGGAACCCGTCGGTGGAGAAGACGACCGGCGAGTTGGTGGTCGAGCCGGACAGGTAGTAGTACATCCCGACCCCACCGGCGACCTGGAGGCCGGCGGTGCTGTCGGTACCCGTGCGGGTCCAGGCAGCCGGCTCGGTGGTCCCGGACTTCCAGATCTTGGCGCTCAGGGTGGTCGGGGAACTCCCGACCGTCTGCATCCGCACCTCGAACCGGTCACCGGCCGAAACCGTCAGCCCTGACACGACTCCGCCACCGGGGATCAGCGTCTCGGTGCCGGACACCGTACGGGCGAGCCACAGGGACACGGTCCCGTTGGCCGCCAGCTGCACCTTGGCGCGGTAGTCGGTCGTCGCAGCGACGCGGCGGCCGATCAGGCTGATGTACTGGCCACCGCCCGTTCCGACCTTGTCGGCCCCGACGTTGAAGGAGACGTCCGAGGACGCCGTCGACAGCGCGTTGAGCGAGGCGGTGTAGCCGTTGCCCGCGTTCAGGCTGACCTGCCCGCGCGCACCGTTCACCGACCACCTGTCCGCCGGGCCACTGACGGTCCAGGCACCGCCGGTCTCCGCGGTGCCCCAGCCGTTGGCCACGGTGCGACCGAAGTCGTCCCGGGCCAGGAAGGCCGGAGCCGTCACCGTGACCTGGGTGGTCGTGGTGCCGGTGTCGCCGTCGTCGTCGGTCACCGTCAGCTTGACCGGGTACTGCCCGGCCGACCCGTAGGTGTGGCTAGCCGTGGCCGTCGGCCCGGTGGTGTCGGGCGTGTTGTCGCCCCAGCTCCACGTGTACGACGCGATGGTGCCGTCGGAGTCCGTGGAGCGTCGAGCCGTTGACCGACACCTTGAGGTCGGCCTCGGTGTGGGTGAACGCCGCGGTCGGGCGGCTGGTTCGGCGGCGGTGTGGTCACCGTGACCTGGGTGGTCGTGGTGCCGGTGGCGCCGTCGTCGTCGGTCACCGTCAGCTTGACCGGGTACTGACCGGCCGACCCGTAGGTGTGGTTGGCCGTGGCCGTCGGCCCGGTGGTGTCGGGCGTGTTGTCACCCCAGTTCCACGTGTACGACGCGATGGTGCCGTCGGAGTCCGTGGAGGTGGAGCCGTTGACCGACACCTTGAGGTCGGCCTCGGTGTGGGTGAACGCCGCGGTCGGCGGCTGGTTCGGCGGCGGTGTCGGTCACCGTGACCTGGGTGGTCGTCGGTGCCGGTGGCGCCGTCGTTGTCGGTCACCGTCAGCGTCACCGGGTACTGCCGGCCGAGGCGTAGGTGTGGCTGGCCGTGGCCGTCGGCCCGGTGGTGTCGGGCGTGTTGTCGCCCCAGTTCCACGTGTACGACGCGATGGTGCCGTCGGAGTCCGTGGAGGTGGAGCCGTTGACCGACACCTTGAGGTCTGCCTCGGTGTGGGTGAACGCCGCGGTCGGCGGCTGGTTCGGCACGCTCCCGCCACCCTTGGCGAAGTGGTCGGAGACCGTCGCCGGGCTGAGCACCGAGCTGTAGACCGCGGCCTCGTCGATGGTGGCGTCCAGGAACGGGCTGCAGCAGCCCCAGTGGTTGTCACCGCCGACCCGCCAGTAGCCGGCGTAGTCCTGGGCGTCGGTCTGGCCGTTGGTGCCCACGAGCGCTCCGTCGAGGTACAGCTTCATCCCGTCGGTGTTGCTCTGGCTGCCCACGACGTGGTGCCACTGGCCGTCGTTGACGGCGCCCGGCGTGGTGATCGTGTTGGTGGTGCCGGTCCAGACACCGAAGACGAGCGTGCCGTCGTTGTTGAGGTAGATGTGGCGGTCGTAGCAGCCGGAGGTCCCGGTCTGCGAGCAGCCGAACCCGATGATCTTCCCGCCCTGGTCGGACGTGGTCTTGAACCACGCCTCGAGGGTGTAGTTGTGCGGGTTGCTGTACTGCGTGTTGGAGGCCACGAAGCCGTCGCTGCCGTTGAAGGCGACCGCCTTGTTGGTGGCCCCGTCGAACGCGCCGGTCTGGCCCTGGGTGTAGCCACCCTGGTAGGTGCCGTTGGACTCGTTCGGACCGGAGTCCTTGGCCGTGCCGTTGGTGTCACCCAGGCGCCAGTACAGGTCCGGGTTCGCGTCCCAGACCGCCTGCGCCGTAGGCGTCGGTCGGCCGCGTCGGCCCGGTGACCGTGCGACCGCTCGCCGTGTAGTGCGACTGGACCTTGGCCAACGAGATGGTCGGTCGGGTAGATCGCGACGTCGTCGATGTCGCCGGCGAAGTACGGCGTTGCCACTCCACGGGGAGTCACCACCGACGCGCCAGTACCCCGAGTAGGGCTGGCCGACCGAGGTGCCGCCGTTGGTGCCGACGCGCTTGCCGTCGACGTAGAGCGACAGACCGGTCGGGCCCATGGTCCCCACGGCCTGGTGCCACTGGCCGTCGTTGAGGGCGCTGGGCGAGGTGGTCGTGTAGGAGCCGTTGTTGTAGACGCCGAAGGTGATCCGGCCGTCCGGCTCCATGTAGATGTGCCGGTCGTAGTTGGTCGACGTGCCGGTGTTGCGTTGCCGAAGCCCACGAGCTTGCCACCGCTGGTCGTCGTCGTGCGGAACCACGTCTCGATGCTGAACACGTCGGGACCCTGGACTGGCGAGGAGGTGGCCCCGAACCCGTCACTGCCGCCGAAGTTCGTCGACTTGTCGGTCTCGCCGATGATCGCCCCGTCGGCGCCACGGGTGTACCCGCCACTCAACGTGAGGTCGTCGAAGCCCGCCCAGTCCAGGGCCGTGGTGCCGGAGGACTCCCCGAGCCGCCACAGGTGCTCGGCACCGTCGGCGCGGACCGCGTCCGCGTAGGCGCTCGGCGACCCGGCACCGATCGTGACGTTGTTGGACACCGGGCTCCACAGGATGTTGCCGCTCGGGGTCGGTGATCCGCACCTGGTACCGGTAGTGGCGCCGGCGGTCAGGTTCTTGTCGATGAAGCCCAGACGCGGCAGCGTCCAGAAGTTCGACTTGCCCTTCTGCGAGCTGACCCACGTGGTGTTGTTGCGCAGCACGTCGTAGGTGAGCTCCTGGTCGTCCATGTCCCACGCCGAGCCGAACGAGACCCTGGCCTCACCAGCGGCGAACGAGACCGCGGTCGTCGACGGAGTCGGCGTCGCCGGGGTGGTGCGTGTAGGTCGGCCCGGACTTGTTCGGCGCCCCGGCCCGCGTGCGGAAGCGCACGATGCCCTGCTGGGCCACGTTGTTCACCCGCGGGAACTCGCCGCCGTAGACGACCCACTGGCCGTCGGGCGAGGCGTCGACGGCCCACGCGGCCTGCCCGGCGCTGGTGTAGGAGCCGAACGCGAAGTTCGGGTACCAGTGCAGCAGCTTGGCGTAGGTGACACCGACCAGCCGTACTGCGGCTCGGCCCAGCCGTAGACGTCGTTCTTCGTCGTGGTTCGCCCGTGGCGTGCGAGTACTGCGCCGCGGCCTTCTGCCAGCGCACGCGCGGGTTGGTGTCGGGCCACCCATCGACGACGGTGCAGTCGTGCTGGTGCGACGCGTTGTAGAGCACGTCGCCGGCCGGCGCGATGTCGTAGGTGTCGCCGAGGCAGTCGTTGGCCCAGTTGATCTGGCCCGACGTGGGGTCGATCGCGAAGGTGCCCTCCCAGTCGGCGGTTCCGTTCTGCGTGAAGCTGTAGGCTAGTGCCGTAAATCTGCGTCGCGTCGGCCTTGACGGAGGTGATGGCGCCGTCGGCACCGGCGTCGCGGATCCTGTCCTGTGCCGGCCACGGGTTCACCGAGCCGTCGGACGCCATCAGCGACCCCATGCCGTAGGCCGGCTGGCCAGCGCAGCGTGGTGAACGAGCCGGCCGGGATGACGCGGGTCAGGTCGGGCGACATCGTCATCGCCCAGACGTAGCCGCCTGCGGCGGCGGGGGCCCAGCGAGGACATGGCGTCCGTTGGTGGCCGGAAGGCCGCCAGACGGGTACGGGCGACGCCGTTGGCGGAAAGGAAGTTGCCGCCGACGAACACGGTCGTGGGCGTGATGCCGAGCCCGCGCACCTGCGCGCCGACGTTGGGGGGTACGAAGCCGGCAGCACGAGCGAGCCGTCGGCCGGGTTGAGCGCCGCGACGTGGCCGCGGGCCGTGCCGTTGGCGGTGGTGAAGTCACCACCGACCTAGAGGCGGCTGCCGTCGGCGGAGGCGCGGATGACCAGGCCCTGCCCGTTGAGTCCCGGGAGGTCGCGAAGGCCGCGACCCTGGCCCCGGTGGAGAGCCGGTAGGCGAAGATGTTGTTGGCGACGACCTCACCCGCGCCGCCCGCGGCCACCCCAGGTGGCCGAGCCCGCGTGAAGGACCCCGTGACGTAGACGGTGTCACCGATGATGGCCTGGCTCCACACGACGCCGTTGATCTGCCACGACGGCAGGGCATCTGCGGTCACGGTGGTGGGCGGCGGTGGGGCGGGCGTCAGGCCCGGCCGCCTGGCTCGGTACGGGCACCGTGACGACCGCGAGAGCGGCGATCAGGGCGACCGCGATGGTCACGGCGGCACGGAAGCGAGCCTTGAGCGGCGAACTCGTCATACTGGATCCCTCTGTTGGGCCACCGAGGCGGCCGGCGTGTCTCCCCCGCGTGCGACGGACCATCGGTCGCCCGATGGTCACCGCCGCGACACGCTCGTTCAGATGGACGACCTGATGACCTTGCGGTCACCAGCTCCGACCCCTGCCCGAGTTGAACACACACTAGGACTCCGCGGGCGGCTCCGTGCGGCGATCGAGAAATTCATCATCCCGAGCCCGAAGTTGATGGCCGGCAGCTCGGGGCCGCCGGGCGGAAAGGCCCTGGCCACGCAGCTTGTTCGTGCATCCGACGACCGAAGCCGTGGCGAGCTGTCAGCCCTGGTCCCACTGCGTGTAAGGCCGGCTGAAGAGCTCCGAGTTGGTGTAGCGGAAGTCGGTGGTCACGTTCTCGCCCGCCCAGACCGGCACCTCCCACGGCGTGTCCTCGGCCGGCACCTCGAGCTCGGCGACCACGAGACCCGCGTTGGCGCCGGCGAACTCGTCGACGATCCAACCGGCCCACGGATCGCCCAGCTCGTAACGGGTCTTGGTGATCGGGAAGCCGTCGCTGATCATGGCCAGCAGCGCCCGGGCGTCGTCGACGGGGATCTCGTACTCGTACTCGGGCCGGCCGATCCCGACCTGCTTGCCCTTGATGGTCAGAAAAGCGCGGGCGTCGTCCACCACCCTCACCCGGATGGTCATCCCCGGCTTGGCGCTGAGGTAGGCCTGGCTGAGGGCGCTGGTGGCGGTGACGGCCTGCCGCCACTCGTCGCCGACCACCACCAGCTTGTGCTCGAACTCGGTCCCCATGGCCGCAGCCTACGACAGCTCGTGCCGATCCTCAGGGCGATGATCCCGTCAGCTGCGGGCGTCTCGGAGGGGCGCTGAGGTCCCGGGATTGGTGTCCGGCGTGTCCGGGACCGCGTCCGCCCCGCCGCCCGAGGTCTCGGCTCCGCCGAAGCCCGACGGGCCTTCGGACGGCTGGCCCTCGGACTGCTCCTCGGTGCTGTCCCGCTCGTCCTTCGGGTCGGTGTCGCTCGGGGACGTGTCGTGCGTCGGCTCAGCCATGTGTACACCGTAAGCGACGACTCGCACTCCGGCCGTCGGCCGTTTCGCCGCCGAACTGACGGAAACCCGCCACTCGTGGATCGGCACACGGTGTGTCGCACCGGTGTGTCGCCTCGAGGGACGGGTTTCCGTCACTGTGCTCCGCAGCGCGACTCAGGCGTCCAGTCCCAGACCCCGACGGCCGATGTCGTTGAGGTCGTCGACCCCGAACCGGTTGGTCCAGGACGCCTCGTAGTTCTCCTCCGGGAAGTCGTACGGGCTGTTGCCGGCCAGGAAGGCCTCGCGGACCTTCGTCTGGTACGCCACGTTCTTGGCGCACAGCGGGGCGGCCGGGATGTACATCACGTTGCCCCAGCCCTGCTGATCGGTGACCGGCGCGACGGAGTGGATCATGTCGCAGTGCCACCAGACCGAGTCGCCGGGAGCGACATCGGGGATCGAGGAGACGGCCTCGAGCAGGATCGCGTGGTAGCGCTCGTTCACGGGGAAGGTGCGGTTCGGCTGCACCCCGCACATCTCGTCGTCGGCGACGTCGTCGAGCAGCGGCCGCAGCATCAGGTAGGCCATCGCCTTGGGGATCGGCACCGTGTGCAGCACGCCCTGGTCGTTGCGCATCTCCGACAGCGCCGTCCAGCCCTGGAAGGTGCGGAAGGCCGAGCACATGGTCGACCCCGGGTACTGCGACGACTCGGTCCGGTAGGACGCGTCCCACGGGTCGTACGCGGCGACGTCACCGGAGAACAGGTGCCGGAAGTGCTGCTGGTAGCCCTCGGTCATCCACAGATCCAAGGTGCCCGGGTCCAAGTGCGTGCCCAGACCACCGGAGGTCGCGCCCGGCGGGCGGCGGCGGATCCGGTCGGGGTAGAGGGTGTCTACCTCGGGATCGAACCACTGGTGACCGTCGGTCTCGGCGATCCACTGGGCGTTCAAGAAGGCCTGGACGGTCGCCATCCGCGGATGCTGGCGGGCCTCCATCTGGGCGCTGGACCAGTAGATCGGGTAGATCTCGGGCTTGCTCATCTCCGAGCCCAGGCTGCCGAAGAAGTCGTCGGCCGGGCCGGTGTACGCCTCGAAGAAGGCGTTGCTGTCGACGTAGTCCACGGCATCGCGGTCCCACTTCTCGGCCTCGGCCCGGTCGAAGTGCCCGCGGACCACGGCGCAACCGCGGCGCTTCAGCAGGGCCAGCTGCTCCGCGGAAACGGTGCCGGCGGCGATGTCGGCGTAGTCGATCACCGGCCACACCTCCTCACCGCGCGCCCGGGTCGCCGCGATGTCGGCGATCTCGCTCTCCAGGAACGACTCGATCTCCGCGATGACGTCGGCCACCGTACGACCCGAGGCCTCGATCCGCGCCCGGATGGCGGCCTTGATCTCGGCAGTCGCGGCGGGGAGGTCGTCAGGGATCGTCTCCCAGTGCGGGAGTCCGGTCAGGGTGGAGACGGTGCTCGTCGGGGCGGGTGTGGCGGCGGTGGTGGTCATCCTCGTCCTCCTGGTGAGTTGTAATCAGCCCTAACTAATGGCCTGCGATAACTGTACGACGCCCACCCGCTAAAGTGCAAGGGTTCCTTACAACTTCGTTCTCGATGCTCGCGCCCCCAGGAGGACCGTCGTGTCGCACCCCCCGGACGCACCCCGCCGCCCCTCGCTCAGCGTCGTCCGCGAACTCACGGATCGGCACGTCGTCGAGCAGCTGCTGGCCGCGGCCGAGCTGACCCGGGCCGAGCTCGCGGCGCGCACCGGCATCTCCAAACCGACCATCTCGGAGTCGATCCGCCGCCTCGCCGAAGCCGGTGTGGTGGAGGAGTCGGGTCACCAGCTGGGACGCCGGGGCCCCGCCGGCACCTTCTACCGACTACGGGCCGAGGTCGGGGTCGCCGTCGCGGCCTCCGCCGGTCCGGAGGGTGTGGTGGTCGAGACCCTCGATCTGCGGGGTGACCCGATCGAACGCTGCCACACAGCTGTTCCCGTACCGACCACCCGGGCCGCCCTCGATCCCGTGCTCCGGGAGTCCGCCGTACGGGTGCTGGCCTCGGCGCCCGGACCGGTGCTGGCGGCGACGCTCAGTGTCGCCGGACCGGTGGACCGGGCGACCGGACGACTGGTCCAGCTGCCGGACTCCCCCTTCCTGGTCGACGCGCTGGATCCGGTGCCGCTGCTGCGACCGGTCCTCGGGCTCGAGCCGACCGTCGACAACGACGTCGACTGGGCCGCCCTGGCCGAGCGCGAGGTCGGCAGCGCCCGGGGTCTCGACGACTTCGTCTACGTCTTCCTCGGACCCGGGCTGGGCGGGGCGGTCGTCACCGGCGGCCGGATCGCGCACGGTGGTCGCGGTCTGGCCGGGGAGATCGCCCATCTGCTGACCGTGGGCGCCCGGGGCCGGGCGGTGCGACTGATCGAGGCCTTCGTCGAGCTCGGGTTGCGGCGGGCCGACAGCCTCGCCCTCGACCTGGACCTGGTCCGCTCGTCTCTGGACGGCCGGACGGTGGCGGACCGCCGTACCCGGGACGGGATCCTCTCCGCGCTCGCCGCCGCGATCGGCTCCATCGCCGCTCTGCTCGATCCCGAGGCCGTGGTGGTCGGCGGACCCTGGGGTGATCATCCGGCCCTGGTCGACCGGCTGCCGACGGCCGTGGCCGCGACGGCGATCGTGCCGACCGAGCTGCGGTTCGCCGACCTCGGACCGGATGCGCCGCACCTCGGTGCCCGTCTGGCCGCGGTCCGTGCCGCGCGGGGGGTGTTGACCGGTCCGGCGTGAAACGATTCACTCCGCCGGATAGAGTGGGGTCGCCCGCCTCTCCCCGGTCTCCCACCTCGCGAGGATCATGCTCACCGCACCGTCGCTGCCCGAGCTCCGTCACAGCTTCCTGCACCCGCCGCCTGAGGCGCGGCCGATGATGCGGTGGTGGTGGTTCGGGCCGGAGGTGTCCCGGGCGGACATCGAACGCGACCTGTCCACCATGGCCGCCGCCGGGATCGGCGGGGTCGAGGTCTCCTACGTCTACCCGCTGGTCGAGCACCCGACCCGACTGGGCTCGGACGAGTTCCTCGCCGACCTCGCCTTCGCTGCCGACGTCGCCGAGCGACTGGGTCTGCGCTTCGATGTCACGCTCGGTAGCGGTTGGTCGTTCGGCGGTCCGCACATCGGCGCGGAGCACGCTGCCCGTCGACTGCGCTGGGAGCACCGGGAGATCGGCCCGGCCGCGCTGTCGATCGCCGGCGGTCGGCAGGCCTGGCCCGGCGACGAGCTGATCGGGGTCTACCTGGGTGCCGGCTCGCTGCAGGAGGAGCCGGAGACGTACGTCTCGCTGCCCGTCAGCGCCGACGGAACGGTCCAGATCCCCGCCGGTGCGGGCACCCGGGTGGTGCTGACCGCCACGGCCGGGCTCACCGGCCAGAACGTCAAGCGGGCCGCGGCCGGGGCCGAGGGTCCGGTGCACGACCACTACGACGCGGCGGCCGTCCGCCGGCACCTGACCGCGCTGGGCGACCGGCTGGTCGCCGCCGTCGGCGCCCACCGCCTCGGCTCGGTGTTCTGCGACAGCCTGGAGGTCTACCACGCCGACTGGACGCCGACCCTGCCGGCGGAGTTCATCCGCCGCCGCGGCTACGGACTCGAGGCCGAGCTCTGGCTGCTGGTCACCGACAGCCTCGACTCGGTGCGGTTCCGGGCCGATTACCACCGCACCCTGTCGGAGCTGTACGAGGACAACTTCCTGGTCCCGATGGCGGACTGGGCGCACGGGCACGGGGTGCCGCTGCGGGTGCAGAGCTACGGGGAGCCGCCGGCCACCCTGGCCAGCTACGCCCACGTCGACGGCATCGAGGGCGAGCAATGGGGCTGGACCCGGATGCCGCCGACCAAGTGGGCGAGCTCGGCCGCTCACCATCTCGGCGTACCGATCGTGTCGTCGGAGACCTGGACCTGGGTGCACGCGCCGTCCTTCCGCGCCACGCCGCTCGACCTCATGGGCGAGGCCCACGAGCACTTCCTGCTGGGTATCAACCAGCTGATCGGCCACGGTTGGCCGTGCTCGCCCCGGCCCGAGGGTCCCGAGGGCGGACTCGGCTGGTTCTTCTACGCCTCCGCCGCGCTGGACGACCGCAACGCTTGGTGGCCGGCGGCCGCGGACCTGATGGCCTACCTGCAGCGGCTGTCCGGGCTGCTGCGTCTCGGTGACCCGGTGCGGGACGTGCTGCTCTACCTGCCGACCACCGACGCGTACGCCCGACTGGGCACCGCGACCTCGCTCGATCTGTGGCGCACCCTGGCCGCCATGATCGACCCGCGGGTGATCGTGTCGTTGCGCACCGCCGGGTACGACCTCGCCCTGCTGGACGACGACACGGCGGCCCTGATCGAGCCGGACGCGGACCTGCTCGTCGTGCTCCCCGGTCGGATCACCCTGCCTGCCGCGACCCGAGCCTGGCTGGACCGGGTCGAGTCGGCCGGCGGGCGGGTGCTCACGGTCGAGCCGGACGACGACGCGGCGACCCTGGTCGGTCGGCATCTCGCTCCCGACCTGACCCTGCATCCGAGTCGGGTCGACGTCGGCATGGTGCACCGCCGGATCGGCGAGCTCGACGTGCACCTGGTGGTGAACACGGGCCCGCACCGGCGGACCCAGCGTATGGTCCCCCGGGACGGGCGCCGCCGGATCGAGGTGTGGGATCCGAAGGACGGCACCGTCGTCGACGTGACCAGCGACCCGGGACCGAACGGTATCGAGGTCGCGCTGGCGCCCTACCAGGCGCTCGTCCTGGTCGGTCACGACGGCGACCCGTCGGTGGTCGAGGGACCGAGCGGGGAGTCAGCGAGCCGGCCACGCCGCCGAGCCCTGGACGCCGGCTGGCGGCTCGTCCGACCCGACGGCACCGACCTCGGCGATGTGTCGCTCCCTCACCGGTGGGAGGACGATCCGCGGATCGGGCCCGATCACTCAGGCACGCTGGCCTACCTGGCCACGATCACCACGCCGACGCACGACGGCCCCATCCGGCTCGACCTGGGCGAGGGCCGGCCGGCCGACGACAGCGGCGCCGGCCCGGCGCGCGGAATCGAGGGGCACTCCTACCGGGTGCAGCTCATCCCGCCGGTCGGCGAGATCGTCCGGGTGCTGGTCGACGACGTACCGGTGGCGACACTGTGGGCGCCGCCGTACGCCTGCGACCTGACCGCGCAGCTGCGCGGCAAGGACTCGGCCACGCTGCGTCTCGAGGTCTCCAACACCACCGCCAACGCGCTCGCCGCCGACGCCACGGTCGAGGGCTGGGTGGCCGACGCGGAGCGCTGGCACGGCCGTCGGTTCCGGATGCAGGCCCTCGAGCGGGTGCGCGAGGGCCTGTCGTCCGGACTGCTGACCGTGCCCGAGCTCAGCCTCGGCTGACACCCTCTGGTTGGGTGGCCCGGTGGGTTTCACCAAGACCGAGCTGCAGTCCTTCCAGGACGCGTCCGTCCCCGACCTGGCGGGCCCCGGATTGCGTCTCCTGTTCGTCGGCATCAACCCCGGCCTGTGGACCGCCGCCACCCAGACCCACTTCGCCCATCCCGGCAACCGGTTCTACCCGGCGCTGCGCCTGGCGGGGATCGTCGATCGCGAGATCAGTCGTAGCGCGGGCATGACCGACGACGACCGGGCGTACCTCGTCGCGCGGGGCATCGGCAACACCAACCTGGTGAACAGGGCCACGGCTCGGGCCGACGAGCTGACCGCGGACGAGCTGCGGGCCGGGCGGACGCGGTTGGAGGCTTTCGTCGCCGCCCACCGTCCGGTGGTGGTGGCGATCGCCGGCATCACCGCCTACCGGACCGCGTTCGGACGGCGTCGGGCCCAGCTCGGAGAGCAGCAGGAGCGGCTCGGCGAGGCCCGACTGTGGGCGGTGCCGAACCCCAGCGGACTCAACGCCCACGAGACGATCGCGAGCCTGGCGGCGGCGTACGCGGAACCCGCCCGGGCCGCGGGGCTGGAGCTGGTGCCGACCTAGCCTCCTCCGCCGTCCCCACCGCCGCCCGCGCCGGCGGAGACGGCGACCATCACGGCCGTCATCTCGGCGACCGCGTCCTTGACCGCCTTGGCCGCCCAGTCACCCTCGCTCAGCTGCTTGGCCCGCGTCTTCAGCGCCTTCTTGTCCTCGGTCGGGAACACCTTCGCCAAGATGCCGGTCGCCTCCAACAGCGCGACCAGGGCAACCGTGCGCTCGGTCGGGGTCAGTCCGTCGACCACCGCCGCCCGCACCCGGTTCCTGATCTCCAGCCGAGGAACCGGATCCAGTGTCGGGTGGTGGCGGATCCCCCACACGGCGCTCCGCTCCTCGGTCAGCACGCCGCGCTGCATCAGCGCGGCGAGTCGGCGGTCCCTCAGCCCGGACGAGATGGGCTTCAAGGTCATCGGGCTGATCAGGTTCTTGACCTTCTGACCGTCCTTGGCCGCGACCTTGGCCAGCACCGAGTCCAGATCCGGGTCGTCGGTCGGGGCCGTGTTGATCACGGTGATCTTGCCCTTCTCCCGCCGGCCCGCCTCGGCAGGAGAGATGGAGATCCGCTCGCTCAGCGCCAGCTCCACCAGCAGGGACGCGGCCAGGGCGGCGTCCAGGGTCGAGCCGGAAGCCAGGTTCTTGCCCGTCGTGTCGTCGATGGCCAGCAACACGAGTTCGTCCGCGATCACCATGATCTCGACGCTACCGTGGGGAACATGCCAGTCGCCCCTTATCCGATCCACCAGCACCGGCTCGACAACGGACTGCGGGTGATCGCCAGCCCGGATCATGCCGCCCCGTCCGTGGCCGTCAACCTCTGGTACGACGTCGGCTCCCGGCACGAGCAACCCGGCCGGACCGGTTTCGCGCACCTGTTCGAGCACGTGATGTTCCAGGGTTCGGCCGGTGTCGAGTCCGGTCAGCACATCGGGTTGTTGCAAGCGGCCGGCGCCTCGGTCAACGCCACCACCTGGTTCGATCGGACCAACTACTTCGAGACGCTGCCCACCGGCGGTCTTGACCTCGCGCTGTGGCTGGAAGCGGACCGGCTGGGAAGTCTGCTGGATGCCCTGACGCAGGCGAACCTGGACAACCAGCGCGAGGTGGTCAAGGAGGAGAAGCGCCAGCGGTACGACAACGTCCCGTACGGCGACGCGATGCGCCGGCTGATCGAGCTCACCTTCCCCGCGGACCACCCGTACGGGCACACGGTGATCGGCTCGATGGAGGACCTGAACGCCGCCACCGTGGAGGACGTGGCAGCGTTCTTCGCCACCCACTACGTGCCGAACAACGCGGTGCTCTCGATCGTGGGTGACTGCGCGCCCGAGACCGCCTTCGCCAAGGCCGAGACCTACTTCGGCGGTCTGGCCGCCGGCCCCGAGCCCGCCGCCCCGTCCGACGAGCCACTCCCCCCGCTCACCGGGCTGCCGCGTCAGGAGACATCCGCCGACGTGCCCGCCGACGCGGCGTACCTCACCTGGCGGCTGCCGGCGGTGGGCACCGCCGCGTTCGACGCCGTCGACCTGGGCATGACCGTGCTCGGTCACGGTCAGACGTCGCGGCTCTACCGCCGCCTGGTCCGCCGGGACGAGCTCGCCGAAGGCGCCTCGGCGAGCACGATGGGGCTGATCGGCGGCACCTCGATGGGCTACGCGTACGCCCGGGCCCGCGACGGCGTGGCCGTCGAAAGGGTCCATGACGTCGTGCTGGAGGAGGTCGAGCGCATCGTCACCGACGGGATCACCGAGACCGAGCTGCGGCGGGCCAAGGCCCAGTTCGAGCGGCACTGGCTGCATGAGCTCGCCCGGATCGACTCTCGAGCTGACGCGTTCGGCGAGTTCGCCACTCTCTACGACGATCCCGAGCTGGTGAACATCCGGCTCGACCAGATCGACGCCGTCGGCACGGCCGAGGTGGCCGCCGCCCTGCAGTCGGGCCTCGCCCCCGCCCAGCGCTCGACGCTGATCTACCGCAAGGAGAACTCGGAGTGAATGGTCGCGCTCCGCGCTCCGCGGTCCTGGCCTCCGCCAGGTCTCGCTCGTTCGTTCGCGCTTCCGAACGACACTGCCGGGTGCCCAGGCAGTCATCCTGTCGTTCAGCATCGCTCGTCACTCCCGAGAGGCTCCTTCCATGACCGAATATGTCTCGACCCGCCCGGCCATCGCCCCACCCGGACCGTGGAGCTTCCCACCGGTCGAACGTGCCCGGCTGAGCAACGGGATCGAGCTGCACAGCTACCACCGGCCGGGTCAGCAGATCGTCGCCGCCCACCTGGTGCTGGAGGTGCCGCTGAGCGCGGAGCCGCTCGACCGCGAGGGCGTGGCCACGATCACCACCCGCTGCCTGGACGAGGGGACTCGCAGCCACGCCGGTGAGGAGTTCGCCGAGCTCTTGGAGACCGAGGGCGCCGGCTTCGGGGTGGACATCGGGTTGTCCGGGTTGCAGGCCGTGCTCGACGTCCCCGTCCGCCGCCTCGACCGGGCCTTCGAGCTGTTCGCGGAGGCGGTGATCGAGCCGGCGCTCGCCGCCGACGACGTCGCCCGCCACGTCCAGCTCCGGTTGGCCGAGATCGAGCAGGGCCGGGCCAACTCGGCCTCCCGGGCGTCCACCGAGTTCCGCCGCGCGGTCTTCGCGGTCGACAGCCGTGCAGCCCGGATGAACGGCGGCGAGCCGGAGACGGTCGGTGCGGTCACCGCGGCCGACGTGGCCGCCTTCCACGCCGACCGCTACGGACCCGACGGCGCGTCGCTGATCGTGGCCGGTGACCTGACCGGGATCGACGTCGTCGCCCTCGCCGAGCGGACGTTGGGTGGCTGGCGCAACGATGCGCAGCGGCGTGCACCGCACACGGCCGCCGGCCCCGGCAGCCGGACGGCGCTGCTCATCGACCGGCCGGGTGCCGTCCAGGCCGATCTGAGGCTCGGCGGGTACGCGGTGGACCGCACCGACCCACGCTGGGCGGACCTGACGATCGCCGGTTACGCGATGGGCGGCGCGTTCCTCTCCCGGCTCAACAAGGTGCTGCGGGAGGAGCGGGGCTACACCTACGGGGTGCGTCTCGGCTTCTCCCCGCACCGCTCGGGCGGTACGTACGCCGTCCAGGGCTCGTTCCGTACCGAGGTGCTGGTCGATGCCGTGCGCGAGGCGCGCGAGCTGCTCGACGTGACGACACGACCGTTCGAGTCGGCCGAGGTGGCCGACGCGGTCGCCTACTACGTGGGCACGTCACCGCTGCGGTTCGCGACCGCCGACGGCGTGGCCGACCAGGCCGCCAGCCAGGTGCTGGGCGGGCTGCCGTCGGACTATCTCGACACCAGCCTCGCCGCGCTGCGCGAGGTGACCCCCGACTCGGCCACGGCCGCGTACACGAGCGTGGTGGACGCCGGGACCGCCAGTCTGGTGGTGGTCGGCGCCGCCGACCAGCTGGCCGAGCCCCTGCGCGCCCTCGGTTACGACGACCTGGTCGTCATCGAGAGCTGAGCGCCGGGACCCGGCTCCGGGTTTACCTACCCATCGCCTTGGCGGCGGCCTGGGTAGCCGCCTGTGCCTTGTTGATCTGCTCCTGGTACTTCCCCAAGTCGCCGTCGTCGAGTGCCTGCTGAGCGGCCTCGAAGGCCGCCGTCGCGGCGTCCAGCGCCTGCTGGGCTTCCGGGTTGCTGGAGGAGCCCGACGGCGACGGCGAGCCCGACGGCTTCGGCGACGGCGTGGCGCTCGGGTTGGTCTCCCCGGTCTCCGCGCCGGAGTCGCCGGCGAACACCTGGTCCAGCGCCTGCTGCAGGGTGTCGCCGATGCCGACCTGCTGACCGAAGCGAGCCATCACGAAGCGCAGCGCCGGGTAGGCCCCGGAACTGCCCTGCCGCTGGGTGTAGACCGGCTGCACGTAGAGCAGACCACCACCGACGGGCAACGTGAGCAGGTTGCCGTACTGAGCCTGCGCGGTGCCCTGCTGGAAGGGGCGCAACCGCTCGGCGACGACCTCGTTGGTCACCATCGCGTTCGCGGTCTGGCCCGGCCCGTCGATCTGGGTGGTGTCGGACATGCGCAGGATCCGCAGCTGCCCGTAGTCGGGGCTGGAGGCGTCGGCGTTCACGGCCATGTACGCGGCGAGGTTCGACCGGCCCTTCGGGACGTACACGCTGGTCAGCGAGAAGATCGGGTCTTGAGACTTGGGCCACTTGATCGACAGGTAGTACGGGGTCTCCTTGGCGTTGCTGCCGGCGCCACCGACCGGGTCGTTCGGCACCTCCCACAGGCCCGACTGCAGGTACCAGTTGTACGGGTCGGTCATGTGGTAGCGACCCAGGATGCTGCGCTGCACCTTGAACATGTCCTGCGGGTAGCGCAGGTGCTGCTTGAGGTCGGCAGAGATCTCGCTCTTGGGCAGCACGGTGCCCGGGAAGGCCTTCTCCCAGGTCTGCAGCACCGGGTCCGTGTCGTCCCAGGCGTACAGCTTCACGGTGCCGTCGTAGGCGTCCACCACTGCCTTCACCGAGTTCCGGATGTAGTTGATGTTGGTGTCGGGCTGCGCCACCACATTGGTGCCCTGCACGGTTGTCTGGGAGTCCGAGGTGACCGCGTTCAGCCCGACCCGCTGACTGTACGGGTAGGAGTTCGACGTGGTGTAGCCATCCACGATCCACACGATCCGGCCGTCCACCACCGCGGGATACGGGTCGCCGTCCGCCTTCAGCCACGGCGCAGCCTTCTGCACCCGCTCCCGCGGCGTCCGGTCGTAGATGATCTTGGAGTCGCTGTTCACCCGGTCCGACAGCAGGATGTTGACGTCGGCGAACTTGGCGGCGTAGAGCAACCGGTGCCAGAAGCTGCCGATCGGCACCCCGCCCTTGCCCTCGTAGGTGTAGGTGGTCGGGTTGCCGCTGTCGCCACCACCCGGGGTGTCCAGCTCGATCGGCGGGCTGCCCTCCGGCGCGCCGACGATCGAGTAGTCGGTCTGGATCTCACCGAAGTAGATCCGCGGTTCGTGCTCGTCGATCGCGCCGACCGGCGGGATGTCGCGGACGATCCACTGGGGCTCGCCACCGACCTGTCGCTTGTTGCCGTACGCGGCGACCAGGCCGTACCCGTGGGTGTAGACGGTGCGCAGGTTGTTCCAGTTCTGGCCCTCGATGCCCTTGACGTCCATCTCGCGCACCGCGACCACGGCGTCGGTCTCGGCGCCGTCGATGGTGTAGCGATCCACGTCCAGGGTCGGGGCGAACTTGTAGTAGCCGCGGACCTGCTGGAGCTGCTCGTAGGCCGGGCTGACCACGGCCGGGTCGATCAGACGGATGCCGGGGATCGCCTCGGCGTCGGAGCGCAGCTGGCCGGCGGTCGCGGTCGTCTTGGCGGAGTAGTCGGCGATCTCGACCTTGTCGACCCCGTACGCGGCGCGGGTGGCCGCGATGTTGCGGCTGATGTAGTCGCGCTCCTTGTCCGGCTCGTCGGGCCGGACGCTGAAGTACTGCACCGCACCCGGGTAGACGATGCCGAGCACGATCGAGGACAGGATCAGCAGGGTCAGGCCGATGACCGGGATCACCCATCGGCGCAGGATCGCGTTGGCGAAGAACAGCAGCGCGCAGATGCCTGCGATCACCGACAGGATCAGCTTCGCGTTCGCGGTCGCGTTGTCGGCGGTGTAGTTGATGCCGGTGAAGGTGTCCCCACCCAGGGAGGTGTTGGCGATCTCCAACCCGTACTGGTCGAACCAGTAGCTGACACCCTTGATCAGCACGGCCAGGCCCACCAGCACCGACAGGTGCGACTGGGCCGCGCCGCTACCGCCGCGGGCCGGTCCGCTGAAGCGCAGTCCACCGGTGATGTAGTGCACGACGGACGCGATGATGGTGGCGAAGACCAGCGCCGTGAACAAGAAGGAGGAGACGAACCGCCACCACGGGTAGGCGAAGACGAAGAAGCTGATGTCCAGCCCGAACTTCGGGTCGGTGACCCCGAAGGCGGTGGAGTGCCGCCAGGCCAGGAAGGTGTCCACCTGACCGGCCGCGGCGCCACCGGCGAACAGCCCGACCAGGACGGCGACGGCGAGCACCACCCAGACCAGCCGAGCGTCCAGCAGCTCCCGGTAGCGCTCCAGCAGCGGGCTGGTGGGCGGACCGAGCCGGGTCTTGCTGCGCAGCCGGTAGGCCAGCACCGCGTTGCCGCCGACCAGCAGGGCCATGATCAGCCCGAAGCCCACGAACAGCCCGATCCGGGTCAGCAGCATCGTGGAGAACACGGTGCCGAAGTCCATCGACTGGTACCACAGCCGATCGGTCCAGAAGCTGGTGAAGATGGCAAAGGCGACCACCAGGACGGCGGCGATGATCAGGGTCGGCAGGATCGCGCTGCGCCGTCCGCTGATCCGTGTCGTACTCACTTCGGTTTCACTCCTGTTTGCTGTGACCAGCAGGCTTGTGGTCGCGTTCGGTGCAGTCAGCGTATGTGGGGCCAGGAAGCCCTACCCGTGAGTAACTCTCCGGCGGGCTCACAGGTTCCTGATCGGCGGGTCGTGTACGGGTCAGCCCGCGCACCGGTTCACCCGCTCTTCACCACCCGGCACGCTGAGCACGCCGAGCTGGCTGATGGCTTCGCCGAGGGTCGACACCTTCACCACGGTCAGGTCGGTCCGGACTCCGGCCAGGTCGGCGCAGTTGCCACTCGGCACGAAGAACACCGTCGCGCCCGCCCGCTCGGCCGACGCCAGCTTCTGCTGGACACCGCCGATCGACCCCACGTCACCGTTGGGGGTGATCGTGCCGGTGCCGGCCACATCGCGACCGGCCAGCAGCTCGCCCGCGGTGATCTTGTCGTAGATGCCGAGGGCGAAGACCAGGCCGGCGCTGGGTCCGCCGATCTTCTGGCCGAGGTCGAACGTGATCTCGGGGGCGTACGCGTAGCCCTGGCCGACCGTGATGCCGACCACGGCGACCCCGGGATCGGTGGCGGACTCCGCCGCGACGACCCGCACCTTGGTCTTCACCCGATCGCGCAGCACGACGAAGTCGACCGGCTCGGCGGGACGGTGGCTGCGGATCTGGGCACTGACCGCGTCGGCGTCGGCGGTGTCCACACCGTCCACCGACTCGATCAGGTCGCCGGGCAGCAGCTTCCCGTACGCCGGCCCGCCGATCGTCACCGACGAGACCGCCGGTCGCTGCTCGACCGGTTGACCGGCCGCGCGCAGGGCGGCCACCACTGCATCGTCCTGGGACGTCTCCATCATCTGCGCCTCGGACTTGGTGACCTCGTCGGCGCTGCGCCCGGGCGGGAACACGGCGTCGCGGGGCAGGGTGTCGCGACCCGGCAGCCAGTACGCAGCCAGCGCCTCCGGCAGGGTGAGCCGGGAGTCGGCACTGGTGCCGGACACGACGGTCAGGTCGAGCTGGCCGGTGGTGGGGAAGGTGGGTACGCCCTGGATCGCGATCAGCGGCCGGCCGTCGACCTCACCCAGCACGTCGGCCGTCCCGCCGGGACTCCACGCCACGAACGGCACCGGCAGGATCGCCAGCGGCACCGCGAGAGCCACGAACAACAGCGCCGACACCAGCGCGGTCCAGGTCTGCCGGGTCACGCCGCCCTCGATCCACTCACGGCAGCGCGATTCCAGAGCCTCACGGCAGCGCGATTCCAGAGCCTCACGGCAGCGCGCTTCCAGAGCCTCACGGCAGGCCCACCCAGGTCACTCCACCGGTGGTCAGGTGCTGCTCCTTCCAGATCGGCACCGTCTGCTTGAGGTCGTCGATCAGCGCCCGGCACGCCGCGAGGGCTGGCCCGCGGTGCACGGCGCCGGTGGCGACGACGACCGCCAGATCACCCACCTCGAGATGGCCGATCCGGTGCTCCACCGCGACAGCGCGGATCTCGTGAGCCTCCGCGACCCGCTCCGCGCTGGCCAGCAGGGCGGCACGCGCCGACGGGTGCTGGGTGTAGTCCAGGGAGGAGACCTGGTCTCCGGAGTCCGTCTCCCGCACGACGCCGACGAAGATCGCGATGCCGCCGGTGCCGCGGTCGCTGACCAGGTCGAGGAGCCTGTCCACACTCAGCGGACGGTCGCTGATCTCCGCCAGCCGGACGCGCGATGACATGGCCACGACTCTATGTGCTCCGTCTGTTCGCGGTGGGCTGACAGGTCTGGTCGACACTCACGACCCGCGTACGGTGGGATGTACACCACCGACGCAGCCTGCGACAGGAGCACCATGGCCGACGAACGGTCCCCCGGCGAGCCGGAGCCCGGCGACGACACCGACCCCGGGTCGGGTTCCGACGGCTACCAGCTCGGTGGCGGCGGCAGAGGTTCCGGATCCGGCGGCTCGGGCTCCGGCGGGCAGGGCTCCGGCGGCTTCGGCTCCGGTGGCATACCCGGCGCGGGCGGCCAGCCGGGCAACCCGTTCGAGGCCTTCATGAACCAGTTCGGGGGCGGCGACATGAACCAGCTGATGTCACAGCTGCAGAACGCCTTCTCCACGTTGGGCGGTGGTGGCTCGCTGTTCGGCCAGCCGACCACCGCCAGCGACTCCGGGGTGAACTGGGAGGTGACCAAGGACACCGCGCGCAAGACCGTCGCCTCCCTGGGTGCCGATCCCAGCCCGGGCTTCGGGCAGCAGCACGAGATCAGCGAGGCGGCGTCCATCGCGGAGGTCTGGCTGGATGCGGCGACGGACTTCCCCCGGGTCAGCACCGTCGTGTCGGCCTGGAGTCGGGCGGAGTGGATCGAGAACACGATGCCGGTCTGGAAACGGCTGGTGGAGCCGGTGGCCACTCACATCGCCGACGCCATGGAGGGTGCCCTCAAGTTCGGTGACGGTGAGCAGACCGAGGCCATCCCCGGTCTGGCCGGGATGGAGCAGATGCTGCGGCCGATGCTGCGCACCTCCGGGGCGAGCATGTTCGGGCTGCAGCTGGGCCAGGGCCTGGGACAGCTGGCCACCGAGGTGGTCGGGGTGACCGACATCGGGTTGCCGCTCAACGAGCCCGGTCACGTGGCCCTGCTGCCGACCAACATCGCCAAGTTCGGCGAGGGTCTCGACCAGTCCTCGACCGACGTCACGCTCTACCTGGCCCTGCGGGAGTGCGCGCGGCAGCGCCTGTTCGCGGCCGCCGGCTGGCTGCGCGAGCAGATGCTCACCCTGGTCGAGGAGTACGCCCGCGGCATCACGATCGACACCTCGGCGCTGGAGGAGGCGGTCGGCCGGGTCGATCCGGAGAACCTGGCCGAGCTCTCCTCCCAGCTCGAGGGTGGCCTGTTCGAGCCGCAGAAGACCCCCGAGCAGCTGGCCACCCTGGAGCGGCTGGAGACGATGCTCGCCCTGGTCGAGGGCTGGGTCGACGACGTCGTCAGCCAGGCGACCGCCCCCTGGATGCCCGCAGCCGCTGCACTGGCCGAGACCGTACGCCGCACCCGGGCGACCGGCGGACCGGCCGAGGCGACCTTCGCCACGCTGGTCGGGCTGGAGCTGCGGCCGCGCCGGATGCGCGACGCCGCGAACCTGTGGGCCGCGGTGCGCGACGCCCGCGGGGCCGATGGCCGGGACGCGGTCTGGAGCCATCCCGACCTGCTGCCGACGTCCGCCGACCTCGATGACCCCCTGGGTTTCGTCGGTCGCGAGGGCACGGCGTCGACCAGCGACGACTTCGACACCGCACTGGCCGCCCTGCTGGACTCCGCCGACACGACAGCTGCGGACACCGGGTCGGACGAGCCCGGCTCCGGCGACACGGGACCCGGCGACACCGGACCCGACGTGGGCGAGGCTGACGGCGGCGGTCCGGAGGGCGGCGGCGAGCAGGACCGCTAGCCAGGTCCGGGTCATGCTGCTGCGTCCCACCTATCCGGTGCTCACCGAGCGGCTCGCCCTGAGGCCTTTCGCGGTCGACGACGTCGACGCGATGCTGGCCTACCGCAGTCGACCGGACGTCTGCCGATACCTGCCCTTCGAGCCGCAGGATCGAGCCACGCTGCTCGAGCGGCTCACCGGCCCGGTCCTCTCGCGGTCGGATCTGACCGGTGAGGACCAGGCGCTGACCCTGGGCGCGTGGCGTCGCGACACCGGCGAGCTCGCGGGTGACGTGATCCTGTTCCTGCGCAGCGAGAGTGACCGTGGGGGCGAGGTCGGTTGGGTCTTCGACCCCGCCCACAGCGGACAGGGACTCGCGACCGAGGCGGCCGGCGCCGTCCTCGCTCTGGCCTTCGGCGATCTCGGTCTGCATCGGGTGGAGGCCCGACTGGATGCCCGGAACACCCGTTCGGCTGCCCTCTGTGAGCGCCTCGGGATGCGGCGTGAGGCGCATTTCGTCCGCAACGCGTGGTTCAAGGGCGCCTGGAGCGACCTGCTCGTGTACGCCGTACTGACCGAGGAGTGGCCGGGCTGAGGTCCTGGCCTACGGCACCCGGACGGGTATCCCGTGGTCGTGGGCGGTGCCGACCAGGCGCTGGCGAGGAGGTCGTCGGTCGCCCGGCCAGAGGCTGGTGCGCACCTCGGGCTGTGCCGCGGGGTCCCCTTCGCGTGGGTACTCCATGCCGACCTCGGCCACCCGGTGGTCCCACCCGTAGGTGGACAGCGTCGCCTGAACGGCAGCGATCTCGGCCGCCGGCCAGTAGAGCTGGGTGACCGAGTGCCAGATCACCGTGAGGGTGCCGGGATGGGGAGACAGGTCGGCCAGCTGCGCGGACAGCCAGTCGGCGGCGGAGGCCTTGTCCACGTCCGGCGGGTGCGCGGCCGCCAGTCGCAGCGCACCGGCCAGTCGCGCGTGCCGATGCACGTCGAAGGGCCAGACGAACGAGGTCAACCGGAGTCGTCCCTGGTCGGTGGTGGGATCCACCGGGTCCAGGTCGCAGCCGCGGGCCGCCACGATCTCCAGGTCGGCCGGAGCGATGGACCCGTGCACCGCATCGAGCAGCTGGACCGGCGACCCCTCCGGCCCTCGAGCCCAGTCGTCACCGACCACGCGGAACCGGTCGACCAGAAGGTTGAGCCCGGCACTGGCGCCCAGCTCGAGCAGCCGCATCCGCCGGCAGCCGGAGGCCGCCGCGAGGTCGAACAACCCGACCAGCAGCGCCACCGACCGCCCGACCTCGTTGGTCTGTGGGGCGATGGCCAGTGCCTCGTGCAGCTCGTCGGGATGGTCGGCGATCACCCGACGCATCACCGGCCAGGCCGTCGCCGGAGAAGCGCGACCGCCGAGACAGGGATAGAAGGGCAGCAGCTCCGGCGCCCGGCCGGTCAGCACCAGCCGGAAGATCCCGGCGAGCAGACGCAGCTGGATCACCGCTCCGGGCGGCGCGTCCTCGTAGCCCCGCACCACCAGCACCGTCGGCCCCTGCGCCTCCAGGTCGTCGGCCATCCCGCGGAGCACGTAGCCGTACAGGTGGGTCTGCTCGCCCGCGTGTCTGCGGAACCGCTGGGCCAGCGTCTGTCCCCGATCGAAGCCGACCATCACCCTCCGCCCGCCGAGTGCTCCTTTCTATCCTGCCGACCGGCGACTCCGTCCCGCGATCTCAGGGCAACAGCAGGGCGCTGTCCCCGAACTCGTGCCACAGATAGCTCCCGGCCACGGCTGCGTCGTACGCCCGCTGGGTCAGGGTCGCCCCGGCGACCGCTTCCACCAGCAGCAGGTGCGACGCCTGCGGGTCGTGCCAGCCCGTGATCAGCCCGGTGACCACCTGCGGCGGCTCGGCCGGAGTGACGACCCGGTCCGTCCAGCCGCGGCGGGCGACCACCCGGCCGTGGTCCACCGCAGACTCCAGAGCACGGGTGACGGTGGTGCCGACGGCCACCACCCGCCCGCCCCCGGCCCGGACGGCGTTGACCAGGCGGGCGGTGGCCGCCGGCACCTCGAACCGTTCCGGCTGCGGCGCTTCCCCGGCTTCCTGCGACGACAGCCCGGTGTGCAGCGTGATCGGGGCGACGGCGATCCCCCGGGAGACGAGCTCGGTGACCAGGGACCGAGTGAACGGGCGGCCGGCCGACGGCATCTCGACGCTGCCGGGCACGGTGGCGAAGACCGACTGGTACGCCGCCAGCGGATAGCGCCGGTCCAGGTACCCGTACGCGATCGGCCGGCCGCTGTCGGCGAGCTGGGCCTGGAGGTCGCCGAGCACGGCAGCCCGCCAGAGTCGGTTGCCTCGGCCGGTCGGTGAGGAGCCGGGTCGTGGGTACGGCTCCACCAGCCTCAGCTCGACCCCGCCGGCCACGAACCGGTCACCGACGGCGGCGTCCAGCACCGACCGGGACGCATCGGGTGCGGTACGGACCTCGAGGATCCAGCTGCCGTCGTCGAGCGGAGTGGCGAGGTGCAGCACGACTCGGCCACGGGGGCCGGTGGCGTCGAGCTCCCCGGCGACGGTGGCCGAGTTGTTCACGACCAGCACGTCCCCGGCGGCCAGCTGCCCCGGCAGGTCGCGGAACGACGCGTGGGTGATGGCGTCCGGGCTGCCCACGAGCAGTCGGACGGCATCCCGGGCGCTGCCGCGAGCCTCGGCCGGTGCGGGCGCGAAACCACCCGCCGGAGGGTCGAAGACGGTGGTCGGTGACTCGGTCAGGATGGTCATGTCACACCCCCACCGGCAGGAAGTCGGCGGCCCGGTAGCGGCCCGAGGCGGGACGTCGCCGGAGGATCTCCAGGAAGGCCGGCACCACGGTGGCGGGTAGCGGCCGATCCGAGATGTCCTCGCCCGGGAAGGCCGCTTGGTGCAGTGCGGTGCGCAGATCACCGGGGTCGATGGCGTACGCGAGCAGGTCCTCCTCGGCCGCCCAGGTTGCCGTGAGGTGGTCGAGGGCGGCCTTGCCGGCTCCGTACGCCCCCCAGGTCGGGTAGTGCTCGACCGCAGCGTCGGAGGACAGCGAGATCAGCACCCCGTGGTCGGCCCGGAGCTGGGGCAGCAGGGCTCGGGTCAGCTCGTGCGGTGCGACGGCGTTGACCGCCCAGGTCGCCGCGAGATCGTCTCCGGTCAGCTCGCGCAGCGGCCGCAACGGCAACGGTCCCAGGGTGCTGGCGTTGTGCACCAGCAGATCCAACCGGCCCAGCCGCTCGACCGCGGTCACCAGGGCGGCCCGGTGCGACGGGTCGGCGACGTCACCGGCCACCCGGATCACCCCCGGGTGTCGGACGTCGGCCAACCGGTCGGCGTCCCTGCCGTCGGTGATCACGGTCCAGCCCTGCTCGACCAACGCCTCCAGCAGGGCCAGGCCCAGTCCCGCGGATCCACCCGTGATCAGTGCAACAGACATGTCAGCTCCTCATCTTCCTTGCTTCTGTGATGTTCTGCTGCCATTGTTCAAGTTGAAGTCAACTTGAAGTCAACAGTGGGAGACGAAGTCGGTGGACAGCCACGACGAGCTGACGATCAGTCAGGTGGTGGAGCGCAGTGGGTTCGCCGCCTCGGCGCTGCGCTACTACGAGAGCCAGGGTCTGGTCGAGGCGACCCGCAGCGGCGGCGGCCAGCGCCGGTACGAACGAAGTGTGCTGCGCCGGTTGGCGTTCATCCGGGCCGCCGGAAACGTCGGCCTCAGCCTGGAGGAGATCCGCGTCGAGCTCGCTCGACTCCCCCACGGCCGCACCCCGAACCGAGCCGACTGGCAGCGGATCACCCGGCACTGGCGCTCGCGGCTCGACGAGCAGATCGCGGCCCTGGAACGACTGCGGGACGGGCTGGACTCCTGCATCGGGTGCGGTTGCCTGTCCCTCAAGCGGTGCGCCATCTCCAACCCACGGGACGTCGCGGCTCGGTCGCGCGACGCACCGGGTGCGGCCTACCTACCTGCGGTGCTGCGGCGCCCACACCGAACCTGACGTTCAGTCGACTCCATCGCCGGAGCGGTCCGCCCCGGCAGCTGGGTGCCCGGCCGGACCCTCGGTCGGCGCAGCCGACCCGCCGGCCGCCTGGTAGCCCTCCAGGTACCCACGGGCCCGCTCGGCCTGCGGATAGCGGGCCACCAGCGACCAGAATCGCGCCGAGTGCGACGGCTCGACGAGGTGCGCGAGCTCGTGCAGCAGCACGTAGTCCACGACCCAGGCGGGCAGCGGGCGCAGCCGATCGGACAACCGGATCGTGCGGGTGCTGGGAGTGCACGACCCCCAGCGGTGCTGCTGGTTGCCGACCCAGGTGACCGACAGCGGTGGCGGCACCTCGTCCAGGTAGGCGGCGATCAGCTGGGCCGCCCGATCGGCCAGCTCGGCGTCGCCCGTCGGTCCCGCGGCCCGCGCCTCGCGGGCGAGCACCCGGCGCACCATCTGGTCCACCCACTCCCGCTCCTCGCGCACCGACATCCGGCCCGGCAGCAGCACCACGATGGTGTCCCGCTCCCGGAACGCGGTCACCGTCCGCTTTCGGCGGTTGCTGCGACGCACCTCGACCAACGGCCGCGGCTCGGCCGACGCCGATCGTTCTTCGCTCACCCGCGTCCCCCCTTCGCCCTCAGCCTCGCGTACGAGGTTTCCACATGGTGACGACTGCACCAACACGGCGTGGACGGCAGTGGTCCACACCGAGTACGGGCTTGCTCACACGCTGTCCACACAGTTGTCCACAGGCGGTGGATGACGTCGCGTCATCCCGGCAGCTCCTGCGATTGACGCCGACCCGAGCGGACGGTTAACGTCGAGTTCACGAAACCTCCAGATGGTCGGACCGCTCGCAGGGGAAGGCAAGCGGCACCGATGTTCCTGGAGGTTTCGTCCTTGTGGCGGCGTGCTCCAGTCCCGTACGCCGCCACCTGTCGTAAAGTAACCGGCGACCGAGGGCTGAGAAGACGACCAACCGGTCGTCGCGACCATCGCAGCCCGGCCGACGAGCAAGGAGACATCATGGCGGAGACCTACAGCGGCGAGTTCTACTGCGTGAAGTGCAAGGAGAAGCGCGAGGCAAGCGGCGACGTCCATGTCAACGACAAGGGCACCCGGATGGCCAAGGCCAAGTGTCCCGTCTGCGGCACCAACCTGAACCGCATTCTCGGCAAGGCCTGACACACGAGCCCAGGGCGACTGACGCCCGGGCCCAGATCGTCGGTGCTCCTGCCCTGCACGCATCCTCCGCCGGGTGTACAGGACCTGATCTGAACGCGCCGGGGACAGCTGTGGAGTCCACAGCTGTCCTCGGCGCAGTTGCGCTGCCGTGAGGTCGTCCTGTGGATGACCTCCCACGGCCGGCCGCCGGGTCGCACACTGGCGGCGTGCAGACCCTCGACTCGACGGAGCCCGGTCTCGGCGACCGTCTCCGGCTCCAGCCCCATCTGACGCTTCTCCGCCGCGACGACCACGAGCTCCAGCTCGGCTTCGATGCCGCCGACGCCGTCGTCCTCGCCGATCCGGACGGGTACCTGCACGCCCTGTTGGAGCTGATGGACGGCCGGTACCGCCTGGGCGAGCTCGCCGGGGTCGCGGGCCGCCTCGGCGTCCCGATCGACCGGGCGGAGGCACTCGTCGCCACGCTCGTTGCGGCCGGGCTGCTGCAGGGCCCGCCACAGCCGGGTCCGGCGGCGCTGAGCGTTCGGCTCGTCGGGCTGGGACCGGCCGGCACGCGGATCGGCGACCAGCTGCTCCAGGCCGGAGTCGGCCGTCTGATCGTCGCCGACCACGACAGCACCACCCGGATGACGGGCTGGGCCCACGGCCGGGACAGGGTGCAGGTGGCCGACCACTGGTCCACACCGGCGCTCGAACCGGTGGATCTGACCATCGTGACGGCGGCCTGCCTGGAGGTCGATCGAGCGGTCACGACGGCGCTGACGCAGGCAGGTCACCCGCACCTGCTCGTGCGGCCGCGGGCTCGCGGTGCCGTGGTGGGCCCACTCGTCCTGCCGGGACGGACGAGCTGCCTGCGCTGCAGCGACCTGGGCCGGACCCGGAGCGATCCGGCCTGGCCCCGGATGCTGGCCCAGCTCTGCCGCTCCCGAGCCGACTGGAACCCGTTGGCCGCCGACTGGGCGGCCGCCCTGGCGACGACGCAGGCCCTGTCCCATCTGGCCGGCCGCACGGTGGACACGGCGTCGGCCACCCTGGAGCTCGGGCCACACGCGTGGTCCTGGCAGCGACGTGTCTGGTCGGTGGATCCGGCCTGCGGGTGTTGTTGGTCCCCGCGCGCAGAATGGTGACCGACCGGCCCCTACCCCGCGCGATGAAGCAGCACGTCAGGAGTTCCCCACCAGATGAGCGACACCGACGACCCGCTGGCGCGGTCGAGCCTGCGTCGGGGGGCCAGGCTCGCGTCGCTGCCGCTGGGCTTCGCCGGTCGGGCCACCCTCGGCCTCGGCAAGCGCATCGGCGGTTCCTCGGCGGAGCGGGTGAATGCCGAGCTCCAGGAGCGGGCTGCCCAGCAGCTGTTCAAGGTGCTGGGCGAGCTCAAGGGCGGAGCGATGAAGTTCGGCCAGACCCTGAGCCTGTTCGAAGCGGTGCTGCCGGAGGACATGGCCAAGCCGTACCGCGAGCACCTGACCCGACTGCAGGACTCTGCTCCCCCGATGCCGACCTCGCGGGTCCATGCCGTCCTGGCCCGCGAGCTGGGGGCCGACTGGAAGCGGGACCTGGTCGAGCTCGATCCGCGGCCGGCGGCCGCCGCCTCCATCGGTCAGGTGCACCGGGGGGTCTGGCGCGACGGCCGGTCCGTGGCGGTGAAGGTGCAGTATCCGGGCGCCGACGAGGCGCTGCGCTCCGACCTGCGGCAGATCGGCCGGCTGTCGAAGGTGATCGCGCCGCTGGCCGGCGGGATGGACGTCAAGCCGTTGGTCGAGGAGATGACCGAACGGATCGGCGAAGAGCTCGACTACACGCTGGAGGCCGGCCACCAGCAGCAGGCCGCGGACGGGTTCGCCGGCCACCCGGAGTTCGTGGTGCCGGCGGTGCTCGCCTCGACCTCGCGGGTGATGGTCAGCGAGTGGATCGAGGGACGCCCGCTGTCCACCGTCCGGGATGACCCGGTCGAGCTGCGGAACGCGATCGGACTCAGCTACGTACGGTTCCTGTTCGCCGGCCCACAGACGGTCGGGCTGCTGCACGCCGACCCGCACCCGGGCAACTTCAAGGTGCTGCCCGACGGCCGACTGGGCGTGGTCGACTTCGGGCTGGTCGCCCGGATGCCCGACGGGCTGCCCTCGGCGATGGGCCGGATCCTGCGGGTCGCCGAGCGCGGCGACGCCGAGCAGGTGCACGCGCAGCTCAAGGTCGAGGGCTTCGTCGGCGACGACGTCGACGCCCATGACCTGATGGAGTACCTGGCGCCGTTCGTCGAGCCCGCGGCGGAGGAGGAGTTCCAGTTCTCCCGGGAGTGGATGCGCGCGCAGTTCATCCGGGTACGCGATGTGCAGGGCTCGGGCGGGGTCGGGTTGCGGCTCAACCTGCCGCCGAGCTACCTGCTGATCCACCGGGTGTGGCTCGGCGGGCTCGCCGTGCTCTCCCAGCTCGGGGTCAAGGCAGCGTTCGGCCGGGTGCTCGAGGAGTTCCTGCCCGGCTACACCCGCTGAATCTCCGAGTTGTCAGATCCTGTGGTCGTTCGGGCGACCACAGGGTCTGACAACTCGGAGGTTCGAGCGGGTTCACCCGGGTTCACCAGAGGGCCCGGGCGAGCCACAACCGGACAGCGTGGAAGACCCGGCCCGGCAAGCCTGGACCATCAGGCTCACCGGGACCGGCTCCTTCACTCATGTGCCCGCCCCGCCGGGACGATCACGCTGCCACCGGCTCCGGCAGCGGGTGCTTCCGCGGACGACCCCGCGGGCGCTTGCGCGCCACGACGACACCGCCGATGAACAGCTCACCGCCCCAGACGCCCCACGGCTCGTGCCGCTCCAGGGCGCCGGTCAGGCAGGCCTGCTGCAACGGGCAGTCCCGGCACAGCGCCTTCGCCGCCTCGACGTCACCCGGCGACTCGGCGAACCACAGATCCGGGTCGCCCAGCCGACACGGAAGAGTCCGCACATCCAGCTCCGAGGGACCCGTCCCCAGGAGTGACGACGCACCCATCAGGTCTCGTGCTGTTTCGTTCATGATTCGGCCAACTTGTCTGCTCGTGATGGCCGGGAAACACGAAGGCCGTGATTCCCGGATGTCTGGGAGTCACGGCCTGAGGGTCGTCGTCGGTGTTATGTCACCGATGGACAGTCAGGTGGTGGTCCCGGACGGGTCGGAAAGGACTTGGGGTCGGTGCCGTTGATGGCGTCCTTGGCGTCGGTCATCTGACCGCCCCAGCCCTTGCGCGAACCCTGAACCTCATAGAGGCCCACTCCGGCCAGGGAGTGGGTGCGGACGGTGGGCAGCAGATGGGTCTGGTGATCTTGCGTACCAGGACGCGCGACAGCGGCGACGCGCATGGCCGACGCGCCGACCGCACCTACGGTGCACTCGAGAATCTCCATGATCATCACCACCTCTCGGCCTGGGAATCTGCTCGGTGCGCGCTGAGGACCAGCGGCACCCGTTCAGGCTATGTGACAACCAAGAGGTACCGCAATCGCTTTTACGGACATCTCGCGACGAACTTTCCGCCGCGGTCCGGATCGGATCTCTGCGCCGCTCGGGACGATCGGCTGCTCGGGATCAGCCGGTCGGCGCGGCCAGGATGGCCAGCACCTGCTCTCCGTACTTGGTCAGCTTGGACTGGCCGAGCCCCGGGATCTTGATCAAGGACTGCTGGTCGGTGGGTCGCGACTCGGCGATCGCGACCAGCGTCGCATCGGTGAAGACGCAGAACGCCGGCACCTTCTCGTCCGTGGCCTGCTGCTTGCGCCACTCCTTGAGCAACGCGAGCGTGCGCTCGTCGTAGGTCGCCGGACAGTCGTTGTGCCGACCGATCTTGCGCTCGGCCGCGTCGTTGAGGGCGTGGCCGCAGCTACGGCAGTGGGCCGACAGCACCGTGCCCTTCTTCCTCGGGCGCTGCCCTGCGGCCGAGGCTGCCCCACGCAGTGCGGCGGGCAGCAGCGGATCGAGGAACCGGGACGGTTTGCGGGTGGCCTGGCCACCTCCGCGGCTGCGCGACCAGGAGACGTGCAGGTGCTCGCGGGCCCGGGTCAGGCCGACGTACAGCAGTCGGCGTTCCTCGGCCACTTCCTCGGGCCGGGTCGCGAGCACGAAGGGCAGCGAACCCTCCTGGATGCCGAACAACGCCACCGCGTCCCACTCCAGACCCTTGGCCGAGTGCAGCGTCGACACGGTGACCCCCTGGGCTGATGGCACGTGCTGTGCCTCGGCTCGACGCTCGAGCTCGGCCACGACGCCGGGCAGGTCGACGGTGGTGTCGGCCGTGGCCGCCAGGTCCTCGGCCACCGCGACCAGGGCGGCCAGCGACTCCCAACGCTCACGGACCGCGCCGGCTCCCTCGGGCGGCTTCGGGGTCCAGCCGAGGGCGCCGAGCACGGCCTGCACCTCGGCCACTGCGTCGTTGCCCTCACCACCGGCCAGCTCGGTCATCGCGCGAGCCTGGGTGCGGAGCGCGTGCAGGGCCTGGCGCACCTCGGCCCGCTCGTAGAACCGCTCGCCACCGCGAACCAGGTAGGGGATGCCGCGCTCGGCCAGGGCCTGCTCGACCACCGGCGACTGGGCGTTGATGCGGAACAGCACCGCCATCTCCCGGTAGCTCACGCCCCGGGCGGCGAGCCCCGACAGCCAGTCGGCGACCGCGGCCGCCTCGGCCGCCTCGTCGGGTGCCTCCCGCAGCACGGGCTCCGGTCCGGCGGGCCGCTGCGCCTGCAGGGTCACCGCGTCGATCGCCGTACGATCTCTGCCCGGCGCGCCGGCACCGCCGGACTGCCCGTGTGCGGCCTTCATCACGGCGTTGGCCGCGGCCACGACCTGTGGGGTCGAGCGGTAGTCGCGGACCAACCGGACCACCGTCGCCGTCGGGTGTCGCCGCCCGAACCCGGTGAGGAAGTCCGCCTGAGCCCCGGCGAAGGAGTGGATGGTCTGGGCTGGGTCGCCGACCACGCACAGCTCGGCGCGATCGCCCCGCCACAGCTCGAGCAGCCGATGCTGCAGCGGCGACACGTCCTGGTACTCGTCCACCACCAGGTGCCGGTACGTGCGCTGGACCTGGACCCGGATCTCGTCGTGCTCGGCCAGCAGGGCCGCGGTGCAGAGCAGGATGTCCTCGAAGTCGATCCGGCCACGCTGCCGTTTGAGGTCCTCGTAGCCGGTGAAGATGCGCGCCACGGTCTCGGGGTCGGTGCCCGACACGGTGCGACCCAGCGGGGCCGCGACCCGGGGGTAGTCCTCCGGGGTGGTGTTGCTGACCTTGGCCCAGGAGATCTCCCCCAGCAGATCGCGCAACCGGGCGGTGTCCACCCGCACCCGGAGTCGGCTGGCGGACTCCGCCACCAGCGACATCCGGTTGTCCAGCACGGACGGGAACTCGCCGCCGTACGCCTTCGGCCAGAAGTACTGCGCCTGGCGCAGTGCGGCGGAGTGGAAGGTGCGCGCCTGCACGCCACGGGCGCCGAGCTGCTGCAGCCGGCCGCGCATCTCCCCCGCCGCCCGGGTGGTGAAGGTGACGGCCAGCACCGCTGTGGGCTGGTAGGCGCCGACCGCCACCCCGTACGCGATCCGGTGGGTGATCGCCCGGGTCTTGCCGGTGCCGGCACCCGCGATCACTGCCACCGGGCCGTGCAGGGCGGTGGCCACCTCCCGCTGCTCGGGGTCGAGGGCGGCCAGCAGCAGCTCCGGGTCGCCGCCGATGCGCGGCTGGTCGAGCGGCGGACTCACTGCTGCGGACATGTCCGCCACCTTAGTTACCCGCACTGACACGAGAGTCCGCCAAGCTCAGCACCATCTCGTGCTCGAGCAGGTCGGGGCGGTGCGGGAGCGGGACGGTGGCGCCGGTGCGGACGAACCCGCACCGGAGGTAGAGCCGTTCGGCACCCGGGTTGGTCTCCACCACGTGCAGCAGCACCCGGTCGGCGCCGTCGCTGCCGGCCTGGTCGACCACCGCCCGCACCAGCCGCTCCCCGATCCCCTGCCCGCGGGCCGGTCGGGCCACGAACATCGCCACCAGCAGCACCGTGCCTGAGGTGTCCGGGTCGGCGAAGCCGGTGGCCGTACCCACCACCTCGCCGGAGTCGGTCTCGGCCAGGAACTGCGCCGAGGTCATGATCCGCTGCCGCCACACGTCGTCCGCGAACGCGCTCTCCCGATCCACTGTGGAGGCGAAGGCCAGTGGTGCCTCGGTCAGGGCCTGCAACCGGATCGCGCGGGAGGCCCGCCAGTCCTCCGCGACCGCCCGCCGGACGCGCCACCCATCCTTGTTCACAACTCGAGTCCTAGAGATCGGCCAGCTCGGGCAGCCGGCTCTCCGTCAGCTCGGTGAGCCAGCCGACCGGGTCCGCCGCCTTGGGCGGCGGCCCGACCCAGACCATGCTGAAGCCCAGACCGGCGTACGACTCGAGCTCGCGCCGGAACCCGTCCGGGTCGGCGACCCCGTCGGTGCCGGCGATGATGGTGCGCGCCACCTCGGCCGGATCACGTCCCTCCGCCTCACAGTGGCCGTCCAGGACCTCGAGCTTGTGCCTGACGGTGGCCAGGTCGGCCGGGAACAGGTTGCACGCGTCGCCGTAGCGCGCGACCAGCCGCAGCGTCTTGCGCTCGCCCTGCCCGCCGATCATGATCGGCGGTCGCCGGACCGGAGCCGGTACGCAGATCGTCTCGGCCAGCTGATAGTGCCGACCCTCGTAGGGGCCGTCGTCGTCGCTCCACATCTGCTGCACGATCTGCAGCGTCTCCTCGAGACGCTCGAACCGTTCCGCCGTGGACGGGAAGGGCACCCCGAGTCCCCGGTGCTCGCGGTCGTACCAGGCGGCGCCCAGGCCCAGCACCGCTCGACCTCCACTGAGCACATCGAGCGTGGTGATGATCTTGGCCAACAGGCCCGGGTGGCGGTAGGTGACCCCGGACACGAGCAGCCCCAGCTCGGTGGTGGAGGTCTGGCCGGCCAGGTAGCCGAGCGAGGTGTAGCCCTCGAGCATCGGCTCGGCCGGGCCGCCGAACGGCTCCATCTGGAAGTAGTGGTCCATCATCGTGATCCGGGAGATGCCGCCGTGATCGGCGACCTGCGCCAACGAGGTCAGGGTGGGCAACAAGGCCTCCGGTCCGCCCGGATAGGACAGGTCGGCCAGGTGGACGGCGAACTTCATCGCTGCTCCTCGTACGTCACGGTCGTCGGATGGGCGACGCGGACGAGCCTAGCCTCGCTCTCACCCCATGGAGATCGGCTGCGCGGTCGACTCCAGCACGCTGAGCCAGAGATCACCGTGCGGATCGACCTGGTTGCGTTCGGAGCTGAGCAGGGCGATCGGCACGTGGATGAAGCGGTTGTGTCGGCGTCCCACCACCATCGCGGTGCGACCCGCCATCCCGGCGTGGGCGGCGGCCTGGGCGAGTCGGACGCAGTAGACGGCATCGTGCGGACAGGCCGGCACCGACCGGATCATGTAGCTCGGGTCGATGTACTTCAGCGTCAGCGGCACCCCGGCCGCAGCGAAGTGCCGCACGGTCGCGTCGCGCAGGAACGTACCGATGTCGGCCAGCCGGACGTTGCCGGAGGCGTCGGTGGCGCCCACCGCCTCCAGGATCTCCTGGCCGGCACCCTCGGCCACCACCACGACCGCGCTGCCCCGGTCCTTGACCCGTTGTTCCAGACAGGCCAGGAAACCCCCCGGCCCGTCGAGGCGGAACGGCACCTCGGGGATCAGCACGAAGTCGGCCACGTGGTTGGCGAGCGCCGCGTAGCTGGCGATGAAGCCGGCGTGCCGACCCATCAGCTTGACCAGCCCCACTCCCCCGACGGCGGAGTGGGCCTCGACCATCGCCGCGTTGATCGACTTCGCCGCCTCGGTGAAGGAGGTGACGAAACCGAAGCTCTGGCCGATGAACGGGATGTCGTTGTCGATGGTCTTCGGGATGCCGATCACGCCGATCGTCTCGCCGCGGCGGAGCAGGGCGTCGGAGATCTTGGCCGCCCCGCGCATCGAGCCGTCACCGCCGATCACGAACAGGAGATCGATCCCGAGTGCGACCAACCGGTCCACCATGGCGTCCGGGTCCTGGGCGCCGCGCGAGGTGCCGAGCATCGTCCCGCCCTGTCGGTTGATGCCGTGCACGACGTCGGGGGTCAGTCGGATCGGCTCGGGTCCGCCCTCGACCAGGCCCGCATACCCGGACCGGAAGCCGGTCACCTCGGCGATCCCGTAGTGCTCGGCGAACTCCATCACCAGCCCTCGGATGACGTCGTTGAGGCCAGGGCACAGACCACCGCAGGTGACGATGCCCACCTTGGTCGTGCCGGGGGCGAAGAACAGTCGGCGACGCGGGCCGCCCGGCTCGAAGCTGGGCACCTGCTCCGGCACCAGCCCGAGACCGCTGAGCTGCTGCACGGTGTCGTGCAGGATGACGCGGTCGTCCTCGGACACGTAGTGCTCGTTGGTCCGGCGGTCGGCGATGAAGTCGGCCAGCGGGGAGTCGAATCGCGACTCACCCAAGGTGGGCACCATCAGGTCGGCGAGCCGAGTCATACCTGAGAGTGGCACCCACGTGTGACAACCGGGTGACGGCCGGGAAACAGGCGGCGACGCGGAAATCTGTGGTCCTCGTCACGTCATTCACCGGACGGGAATCCGGCGCCGCTCCGGGTGGTTTCAGCCGGTATGGCACAGGTGACGATGTACACGACCACGTGGTGTGGCTACTGCTTCCGGCTCAAGTCGCAGCTCGGCCGCGCCGGGGTGGAGTACGACGAGGTGGACATCGAGCGTCAGCCGGCCGCCGCCGACCTGGTCGCCTCGTTCAACAACGGCAACCAGACCGTTCCCACCCTGGTCTTCAGCGACGGCTCGGCCCTGACCAACCCCAGTGCCAAGCAGGTGCAGGAGCGGCTGGCGAGCCTGGCCGCCTGATGACCTCTGCGCCGGCCGGTGTCCGGACCGTCGTCTTCGACATCGACGGGACGCTGCTGGACTCGGCCGCCGGGATCCTGGCCGGCTTCCGACACGCGTTGGAAGCCGGTGGCGTCTCGGCCCCCGCGGAGGCCGAGCTGCGGGTGCACCTCGGCCCGCCGCTGCGGGACTTCCTCACCCTCGCCGGGGTGGCCCCCGAGCTCCTGGACGAGGCGGCACAGACGTACCACGACTTCTACCTGGCGGAGGGACTGCAGCAGGCCGCACCGTACGCCGGTATCGAGCCGCTGCTGAGCCGGCTCGCGGAGGCCGGGGTGACCCTGGCCACGGCCAGCGCGAAACGGACGACGACCGCTCAGGCCATCCTCGCTGCGCACGGGCTCGCCCCGTTCTTCACCGTCATCGGCGGCACCGACGAGACCCACCTGACCAAGGCCCAGACCATCGCCGCGGTGCTGACCGAGCTGGCCGCCGACCCGGCGTCGACGATCATGGTCGGCGACCGGAGCCACGACATCGACGGTGCGCACACGGTTCACGTCGATGCGATCGGAGCCCTGTGGGGCTACGGCGTCGAGGACGAGCTCGCGGCGGCCGGCGCGGACTGGCTCGCCGAGGACGTCGCCGCCTGTGGTCGGCTGCTCGGGATCGAGGACCTGGCGATCGGTGAGCTCACGCCACCACGGCGGTGACCAGCAGGTACTCCCAGTCCATGATCAGCACGCCGTCCCGGGCGGTGCCGAACCGCCGGCCCAGCTCCGCCAGGTCGTGATCGAGGGCGGCTCGCCGCTCGGGCTGGTCGGCCAGTGACCGGTAGACCGCGATGGTCGGACCGTAGTTGATCTTGAAGTAGTCCCGGAAGGCTTCCGCAGTGGGGAAGTGCGTGACCCGCAGCGCGCCGGTGCCGGCCCGGACGTCGGTCACCCGCTCCCCCAGCAGCCGGCGCACGTGCCCCTCGTCGCCCCACAGTGGCGCCGGCGAGGCGCCGGGCGGCGGCGGCGGCGCGTACGGCTTCATGGTCGCGAACATCTGCCCGATGAAGCCCGCCGGTGTCCAGGCGATCAGGCCGATCCGACCACCCGACCGGGTGACCCGGACGAGCTCATCGGCCGCGGGCTGGTGGTGCGGTGCGAACATCACGCCGACGCAGGAGGTGGTCACGTCGAAGGCGTCGTCGGCGTACGGCAGCGCCTCCGCGTCGCCGGTCTCCCAGACGATCTCCAACCCCTCGGCCCCGGACTGACGCCGTCCGGTCTCCAGCAGCTCCGGAGTCAGGTCGGAGGCGGTGACGCGCGCACCGGCGCGCGCGGCCGGCAGGGCGACGTTGCCGGAGCCGGCCGCCACATCGAGCAGTCGCTCGCCCGAGGTGACGGCGACGGCCTCGACCAGAGTCGGCCCGAGGTCGGCGATCACCTCCGTGGCCACGGCCGGGTAGTCACCGAGCGCCCACATCGCCCGGTGCCGGGCCTTGAGCGTGGCGTCGTCGATCAGAGTCTGAGTCATGGTTCTCCCCTCGAGCTCGGTGCAGCGGTTGCGCCGATCACTCGACGGTAGGGGCGCCCGGCTGGGGCCAACTAGTACGAGATCTGTACCTGGCTTGTCCGGGCGCCCTGCTCGTACGGTCATGATCATGGGATCCCCGTACCACCAGTTCTGCCCGGTCGCCAAGGCGATGGAGCTGCTCGACGAGCGCTGGACCCTGTTGGTGATCAGGGAGCTGCTGGCCGGCAGCCGGCACTTCAACGATCTTCGTCGCGGGCTGCCCCGGATGTCGCCGAGTCTGCTGTCGAAGCGCCTCAACCAGCTGGTCGCCAGCGGCGTGGTCGAGCGCCGACGTGACGGCCGCGAGGTGGTGTACGTCCCGACCCGGGCGGGAGAGGAGCTGCGCTCGGCGATCGAGCTGCTCGGGGCCTGGGGGATGCGCTGGACCGGGGTGCTCGGCGATGTCGATCTCGACCCGAAGCTGCTGATGTGGGACCTGCACCGCAACGTGGATCGGGCCCTGGTGCCACCCGGCACGACGGTGGTGCGGTTCGCCTTCACCGATGTCGCGGCCCGACAGGGACAGTGGTGGATCGTGCTGACCCCGGACGAGGTGGACGTCTGCGATGCCGATCCCGGGCACGACGTGGCGGCCACGGTCACCGGCTCGTTGCGCAGCCTGGTGGAGATCTGGCGCGGCGACCGAACCTGGATCGACGCGCTGCGGGCCGAGGCGGTGACGATCGGCGGACCGGAACGGATCCGTCGGCTGATTCCGACCTGGTTCCGACCCGGCAACTTCGCGGCCGTCCCCCGACCCGACTCGGAGCTGGTCGCCTGAGCCGCGCAGCTGGCCGACCGAGGACGCGTTACGCTCGTGGCCTTTCCGCAGAGGAGACACCGTGACCGCGTACTGGATCAACACGTTCACCGCCATTCGCGACACCGACAAGCTGGCGGCCTACGTCGCCCTGTCCGGCCCGGCCATCCTCGCCGCCGGTGGGGAGTTCCTCGCCCGAGGCGTACCCGAAGCCGTCTTCGAGGGTGGACTCAAGACCCGCAGCGCCCTGGTCCGGTTCCCGAGTGTGGAGGCAGCGGTGGCGGCGTACCACAGCGAGGCGTACCAGGAGGCCCTGGTCGCGCTCGGCGACGGTGCCGATCGGGACATCCGGATCGTGCCGGCGGTCGAGGGGTCCTAGCCGGCGTCGGGTCTCCGGACCGGGACAGGTGCCCGGACGATGGGATCGGTCAGTGGCTCGGCCGGTCGTGCTCGCGCGCTTCCAGGATGTCCGGGACGTAGAGGGTGCGGTGCTCCGCTCGACGCCAGGCCCGCCAGAGCAGGACGAGGCCGAGGATCACCGGCGGGCTGACCAGGAAGTACCACCAGCCGAACGCCAGCAGTCCGAGCTGCAGCGCGATGCCGGCGCCCAGGCCGACCTCCACCCAGCGACCGCCGAAGAGGATCACCAGACCTGCGGTCGCCTGGTAGGCGATCAGCAGCGCCAGGAACACCGAGACCTGCGGGGATCCGGCGACACCGAGCGTGTCGCGGACGACGGCGCTGTAGGACGCGTTCGCCGAGGCCGTGAAGTCGGAGCCGGTGGCCACCAGGACCGCGTTGCCCACGGCACCGAGTCCAGCCATCGCGAAGGCCGTGGCTCCCAGCCCGACCAGCAGCGCGCGACGGCTGCGAGCGGCCAGCAGGCCGGTGACCACGATGACCAGACCTGTCAGGATCCATCCGATTGCCAGTGCCACGATCTCTCCCACCTCGAGCGTTCCTCGTCGAACGCCCGCCACGAAGGGTCGCACGTTCCGGTCGGGTGTGACGCAGATCTCACCAAGCCCGTCCCGGTGAGCTGGCGACGGTAGGTCTGCCGAGAGCAGATCCGCCTCCGGCAGCATCGTCTTCTGCCGCCCCGCCTTCGCGGGCACCGTGGTGATCATGAGCGAATCACCCACCGTCGGCGGCCTGTTCGACGAACAGCTGCTGAGCCGACTCCTCCACCAACGCATCATCGTCCTCGGGCAGGAGGTCGACGACCCGATCGCCAACCGCATCTGCGCCCAGCTCCTGCTGCTCTCGGCCGAGGACCCGCGGTCCGACATCAGTCTCTACATCAACTCCCCCGGCGGGTCGGTCTCGGCCGGTCTGGCGATCATGGACACGATGCGACTGATCCCCAACGAGGTCAGCACCCTGGCCATGGGGCTGGCGGCCAGCATGGGTCAGTTCCTGCTGTCGGCCGGGACGCCCGGGAAGCGGTACGCCCTGCCCCACGCCCGGGTCCTGCTCCATCAGGGCTCGGCCGGGATCGGCGGCACCGCCGTCGACATCGAGATCCAGGCCCAGAACCTGGAACACACCAGGGACGTCGTCCTGGGCCTGATCGCCGAGAACACCGGGCAACCGCTGGAACGGATCGAGCGGGACTCGCTGCGCGACCGTTGGTTCACCGCGTCGGAGGCGCAGGCGTACGGGTTGGTCGACCACGTGGTGACCACGCTCGACGACATCCGGCCGGGCGGCCGGCACACCGTCGGGCTGGCCACCGTCCTGAACAGCCCGAGCGCCGGAGCGGGGGCGGCACGATGAGCGGCTACACGATCCCGAACGTGGTCGAGAAGCGGCCGTCCGGCGAGCGGGCGCTGGACATCTACAGCCGGTTGCTGTCCGACCGGATCGTCTACCTGGGCACCGAGCTGGACGACGGGGTGGCCAACGTGATCGTGGCCCAGCTGCTCCATCTCGAGTCCGAGGACGCCGATCGGGAGATCAACCTGTACGTCAACTCCCCGGGCGGCTCGATGACCGCGATGCTGGCGATCTACGACACGATGCAGTTCATCCACGCCCCGGTCGCTACGACCTGCGTCGGCCAGGCGGCCTCGGCGGCCGCGGTGCTGCTGTCCGCCGGTTCACCGGGACGACGGGCGATCCTGCCGCACGGACGGGTGCTGCTGCACCAGCCGTCCGCAGAGGGGCGGGGCACACTGCCCGACCTGGTGCTGCACGCGCGGGAGATCATGCGGATCCGGGCCCAGATGGAGGAGGTGCTGTCCCGGCACACCGGTCAGACCACGGAGAGACTGCGGGCCGATACCGATCGGGACAAGATCTTCACCGCCGAGGATGCGGTCGGCTACGGGATCGTGGATGCGGTGATCACCAGTCGCAAGGAGCTGGCGGCCTGATCGCGCGGGCTCGACATCGGCCTCAGGCGGCCAGGGCGACCGGCCCGGTCGGTCGTCCCGCTGTCGTGATCAACCGGCGACCCACCGCCCGGGTCAGGTCGATCAGGGGCAGGTCCAGAGCACCGCCGACCGCGGCCAGCATCTCCGAAGACGGCTCCTTGCGGCCACGTTCGATCTCCGACAGGTACTGCACCGAGATGCCGGCCCGGTCCGCGACGTCTCGCTGGGTCTCCCCGCGGTCGGTGCGCCTCGTGCGGAGCACCTGACCCACCAGCTCCCGCCACAACGGCTCGCGCGGCGGCAGCTCCGGCTCAGGCCTCGGCCGCCGCGGAAATGCCACCACGTCTCCCATGTCCCGACGCTAGGCCCGGCGCGGCGACCGGGGAAGCAGGTTCGCTCAGGGCGTACGGGTCGGTGGCGACCGAGACGGGAGATCTCGGCTCGACCTGGTGCGCCCCGCAGCTGTCCGAGGTGGTGTCTAGGCTCTGGCCCACCATGAGTCTCCAGCTGCACCGCGCCGAGCGGTCCGATCGGTTGGTGGCGGGCTTGGCCGAGGTGCTGGCCGAGCCGCTGCCGGATCCGTTCGCGACCGAGGTCGTGGCCGTGCCGACCCGCGGGGTGGAGCGGTGGCTGGCGCAGCAGGTCTCGGACCGGCTCGGGATCTGCGCCGGGGTCGACTTCCCCTCGGTCCGGCGCCTGGTGGCCACTGCGCTGGCTCCGGTGACCGACATCGATCCCGAAACGGACCCGTGGCACCCGTCGCGGGCCGTGTGGCCGATCCTGGCCATCCTCGACGGGGCCCGCGACGAGCCGTGGGCGGCGCTGCTGTGGAGCCATCTCCGGGGCCGCTCGGCGGAGCAGTCCCGCGGTGGCCGGCGTTGGCTGACCGCCCGTCGGGCAGCGGACCTGTTCGCCCGGTACGGCTCGGAGCGCCCCGAGCTGCTCGAGCGGTGGCGGATCGGCGAGGACGTGGACTCCGGTGGCACCCCACTGGCCGTCGACCGGGCCTGGCAGGCGGAGCTGTGGCGGCGGCTGCGCGCCGATCTCGGCCTGCCCTCCCCGGCCGAGCGGTTGCCGGAGGCCCTGGCCCGCCTGACGGCGGGCACCGAGGCGCTGGAGCTGCCGGAGCGGCTGTCGGTCTTCGGACTCACCGGTCTCGACCGCACCCAGCACCGGGTGCTGACCGCGCTCGGCGCGCACCGGGACGTGCACCTGTGGTTGACCCATCCCTCGCCCGTCCTCTGGCGGACCCTCGCCGCTCGGCCTCCCGCCCAGCCCGGTCGACGCCGCGACGACACCAGTCTGGACGCCGTCGACCACCGCCTGCTGGGCTATCTCGGCCGGGACTCCCGCGAGCTGCAGCTGGTGCTGGCCGGCGCGCAACCGGACGACCGGCACCACCGGGAACCCGACCCCAGGCCGCCCGCCACCCTGCTGGCCCAGCTGCAGCACGACCTGGCCGCCAACGCCGGGCCCCGCCCCGCGATCGATCGTCCCCTGCTCGACGCCGATGACCGGACCCTGCAGGTGCACGCCGCCCACGGTCAGGACCGTCAGGTGGAGGTGCTGCGGGAGCTGCTGGTCGGTCTGCTGGCCGACGATCCCACCCTCGAGCCACGCGACGTCGTGGTGCTCTGCCCCGACATCGAGCGGTTCGCGCCGCTCATCTCCGCGGCGTTCGGTCTGGCCGACGACGGCACCGAGACCGAGCACCCCGGGCACCGCATCCGGGTCCGGCTGGCCGACCGTGCACTGCGCCGGGTGAACCCGCTGCTCGGTGTCCTCGGCAGCGTGCTCGACCTGGCCGGCTCGCGGTTGGAGGCGTCGGCGGTGCTCGACCTGTGCGCCCAGCCGCCGGTGGCCCACCGCTTCTCCTTCACCGCCGACGACCTCGACCGGCTCGCCCAGCTGGTCGCGGCGAGCGGGGTCCGCTGGGGGCTGGACATGGCGTACCGGAAGCCGTACGGGTTGGAACACCTGGGCCAGAACACCTGGGCGGCGGGGCTGGATCGACTGCTGCTCGGGGTCACCATGGACGAGGAGGGCAACCACTTCATCGGCACGGCGCTGCCCCTGGACGAAGTCGACTCCTCCGACGTCGAGCTGGTCGGGCGACTGGCGGAGCTCGTCGACCGGCTCGGTACGGCCCTGACCGCGTTCGCTGCGGACCACTCGATGCCCCGCTGGGTGGAGCTGGCCAAGGAGACGCTCGAGGCGCTCACCGCCACCAGCACCGCCGACAGCTGGCAGACCGGTCAGGCGTTTCGTGTGCTCACCGCGCTCGGTGGCACCGAGGCCGCGGAGCAGGCGGTGCTGACCCGGGCCGAGCTGCAGGCCCTGCTGGCCGACGGACTCGGCGGGCGGGCCGGCCGGGCCAACTTCCGTACCGGCACGCTCACGGTCTGCACCATGTACCCGATGCGCTCCGTCCCGCACCGCGTGGTCTGCCTGCTGGGCATGGACGATCTGGCCTTCCCGCGACGGACCCGTTCCGACGGCGACGACGTGCTGGCCGGCGATCCGTGGGTCGGTGACCGGGACCGCCGAAGCGAGGACCGCCAGCTGCTGCTGGACGCGATCATGAGCGCGACCGAGCATCTGCTGGTGCTCTACAGCGGTGCCGATCCACGCACCGGAGGACTTCGCCCGCCCGCGGTGCCGATCGGTGAGCTGCTCGACGCGGTCGACCAGACGGTGCGGACCGGCGACGGCAGCCCGGCCCGGGACGCGGTGCTGGTGCGCCATCCCCTGCAGCCCTTCGACGCCGGCAACTTCACTGTCGGCGACCGCCCCCCGTTCAGCTTCGACGCGGCTGCCCTGCGCGGTGCTCGAGCCGCCTCGGGCGAGCGCACCGAAGCCACCTCGGTCTACCCGCACGACCCGCTGCCCGCCACCGGGGGCACCGAACCGGTGGCCATCACCGATCTGGTCCGCTTCTTCCAGCACCCGGTCAAGGCCCTGCTCCGGGACCGCGGCGGCTTGCCGACCTGGGAGGAGCGGGACCCGATCACCGACGAGCTCCCGGTCACCCTGGACGGGCTCGAGGGCTGGGGTGTCGGCGACCGGATGGTGACCCAGCTGCTGCAGGGAGCCGATCCGGACCGAGTCTCGGGAGCCGAGTGGCGACGCGGCACCCTGCCGCCCCGGGCACTCGGCGCCCGTGCCCTGGACGACGTGCAACGCCGGGCCACCGAGGTGGCCGAGCGTGCCCGGCCCTGGCTCATCGGCGATCCCGACAGCCGCGACCTCGCCCTCGAGATCGGCAACCGGCTGCTCACCGGCACGATCGGTCCCCTGTACGGCCAGACGCTGGTGTCCGTCAGCTACTCCAGCCTGAGTGCCAAGCACCGGCTCGCCGCCTTCATCCGGTTGCTGGCCCTCACGGCGGCCCATCCGGGACTGGACTGGCAGGCGGTCACCGTCGGTCGGCGGGGCACCTCGGTGCTGGGTCCGCTCGATCCCGGTTGGGCGGCACTGGTGCTCGACGACCAGCTCGACCTGTACGACACCGGCCTGCGCGAGCCGCTGCCGTTCGCCCCCCGCACCTCGCTCGAGTACGCCCGGCTCCGCTTCCGCGACCTGTCGGTCACACCCGGTGAGTCCTCGGCGGAGAAGGACTGGGGCTGGGAGCGGGATTCGGCGTACGAACGGTTCTTCGGGGTCGGGGTCACCCTGGCCGAGCTCTCCGCGTTCGCGTCCCGACCCGAGGAGGAGCGCGGCACCCTGGCCGAACCCAGCCGGTTCGGCACCCTGGCCCGGCGGGTCTTCCAGCCGCTGCTGAGTGTGGAGCAGCTGAGATGACCCCGGACTGGACCGGCGAACACCCGGGTGCCACCGACGTCGAGACCCCTCCGCTGCCCGCCCCGGCGGCCGCCCGGCCGGCGCCGACCCCGTTCGACCTGCAGGGTCCGCTGCCGACCGGCACCACCGTGCTGGAGGCGAGCGCCGGCACGGGCAAGACGTACACGATCGCCGCCCTGGCCGCCCGCTACGTCGCCGAAGGCCACGTCGAGCTGCACCAGCTGATGATCGTCACCTTCGGGCGGATGGCGACCGACGAGCTCCGGGTACGGGTCCGCGATCGGCTGGTCCGGCTGGAGGCGCAGCTGACCGCGGCCCTGGGCCGGACGGCTCCCGGCACCCCGGTGCCCGCCCGAGACGCCGTGGCCGAGCTGCTGCTCGGAGTCGACCGGGCCGAGCAGATCCGCCGCCACGATCGGGTGTCGCGGGCCCTGGCCGACTTCGACGGCGCCACCATCGCCACCACCCACGAGTTCTGCCTGCGGATGCTGGACGACCTCGGCGTGCTCGGCGACCCGGAGCCGGACGCGGTGTTCGTCGAGCACCTGGCCGAGCTGACGGCCGAGGTGGCCCGCGACGTCTACCTGCGCCGGTACGCGACCGAGGCGCAGCCGCTGCTGAAGTTCGAGGACGGGCTGAGGCTCGCCGAGGACGTCGTCCGCGCCGGGCCGATCCGGCTGGTGCCCGACCTCGGCTCCGGCGCCCGCGCCGACGAGCGGGTCGGCTTCGCCCGCGAGGTGGTCGCCGAGGTGCAGCGCCGCAAGGAGCGCGCCCGCTACCTCACCTACGACGACATGCTCACCCGGTTGCAGGCCGCGTTGGCGGACCCGCAGTACGGCGACCTAGCGGCACAGCGGCTGCGGCAGCGCTTCCCGGTGGTGCTGGTCGACGAGTTCCAGGACACCGACCCGGTCCAGTGGGACATCCTGCGCCGGGCGTTCCACCAGCACAGCACGCTGGTCGTGATCGGCGATCCGAAGCAGGCCATCTACGCCTTCCGGGGCGCCGACGTCAACAGCTACCTGCAGGTCGCCCGCGAGTCGACCACGATCGCCACGCTGGGCACCTGCTTCCGCAGCGACCGGGCGTTGCTGGACGGGTTGGATCTGATCATGGGCGGCGCCAGTCTCGGCGACCCGGCGATCGTGGTCCGCCCGGTCGGCAGCGCGCATGCCGGTCGTCGACTAGCCGGGGCCGGGGCTCCGGTTCGGGTGCGGGTGCTGCCGCCGAAGGAGAACGGCGAACAGGAGTACGTCAACCGGCTGCGCCGCCGCATCACCAGGGACCTGGTCGCCGAGGTCGCCGGGCTGCTCGGCTCCGAGGCCCGCCTGTCGCTGCACGGCGAGGAATCTCGGCCGGTCGCCGCGTCGGACCTCGCGGTGCTGGTCCGCCGCAACATCGCCGGCGAGCAGATTCGCGACGCCCTGGCCGCCGCCGGCATCCCCGCGGTCCTGCACGGCTCGGACTCGGTGTTCACCTCCGTCGCGGCCCGGGACTGGCTCCGGGTGCTGCAGGCGCTCGAGCAACCCCGGCAGGCGCTGGTCCGCGAGGCGGCCCTGACCAGTCTGGTCGGCTGGACGTTCCCGCGACTGGCGACCGCCGACGAAACCGCACTGGCCGACCTGTCGTACGCGTTCCGTCGCTGGAGTCGGGTGCTCGCCTTCCGCGGAGTCGCGGCGCTGCTGGAGACGATGGGCACCGACACCGCACTGAGCGAGCGGGTGCTGGCCCGCCCCGACGGCGAGCGTCTGCTCACCGACGTGCGCCACATCGCTCAGCGACTGCACGCGGTGATGATCGGTCGCCAGCTCGGGATCGCCGGTCTGCGTGAGTGGCTCGCCGAAGCCATCGAGGCGTCCGCCGGCGAGGACCTCACCGAGGGACTGCGGCGCCTGGCCACCGACGCCGCCGCCGTGCAGGTGCTGACCCTGCACCGCAGCAAGGGGCTCGAGTTCCCCGTCGTCTACCTGCCGGAGGCCTGGGACTGCTTCGTCCCGACCGACGAGCGGGACGCCGTGCTGCGGCTGCACGAGGACGGCACCGAGGTGCTCGACGTCGGCGGACGGCAGGCCGCGGGGCGTCCCGAGCGCTTCCGCCGGTCGCTCGCCGAGGAGGCCGGGGAGAACCTGCGGCTGAACTACGTCGGGATGACCCGGGCCCAGTGCCAGGTGGTGACCTGGTGGGCCGACGCGCGCACCACGACGACCTCGGCGTTGCACCGCTTCTGGGCACGTCCGGCGAGGGTCGGCGACCCGGATCCGAGCTACCCGGCGACCTCGGGTCCGCACCAGGAGCCGCTGCCCCGCAGCGCGCAGTCGGTCATCGGCGACCCCGGCCGGGTGCTCAGTGTGGAGGAAGTGCAGTCCCGGCCGCCGACCCGCCGCCGGGCCGGCCCGGCGACCCCCGCCGAGCTGGCGGCCCGCCGCTTCGACCGGATCCTCGACACGGCCTGGCGGCGCACGTCCTACTCGTCGCTGACCGCCGCCGCGCACGGAGCGATCCCGGCCGCCGGGGTGAGCAGCGAGCCCGAGCCGATGAAGGAGGACGACGAGAGCGTCACGGCACCGGTCGCTCCGCTCACTCCGGCTCTCGCGGTGGCTGGACCCGGCGCTGCCGACCCGGCCTCCGAGCTGCTGTCGCCGATGCGGGATCTGCCCAGCGGGGTCGACTTCGGTACCGCGGTGCACGCCGTGCTGGAGGTGCTGGATCCCACGGCCGCCGACCTGCCCGCCGCCACCCTCGCCGCCACCACCGATGCCCTGTCCCGGTTGCCACACGGTGACCTGACCCCGGAGCGGCTGGCCGAGGCGCTGCTGCCCAGCCTCGCGACACCGTTGGGGCCCTTGGCCGACGACCGGTCCCTGGCCGAGCTGAGCCCGTCCGATCGGCTCTGCGAGCTGGTCTTCGAGCTGCCCCTGGCCGGCGGCGACCGGCCGCGCGCCGACGTACGGCTGGGCGATCTGGCGCCGCTGTTGTCCCGGCACCTCGGCCCAGCCGACCCGCTGGTCGGCTACCCCGAGCAGTTGAGCCATCCGCCTCTGGCCGACGAGTCGCTGAAGGGCTACCTCACCGGAAGCATCGACGCCGTGCTGCGGGTCGGCCCGACCGGTGCGCAGCGCTACCTCGTGGTGGACTACAAGACCAACTGGCTGGGCCGCGGCGAACCCGGGGAGCTGACCGTGGCCGACTACGCACCGCCGGCGATGACCGCCGCGATGCAAGCGGCGCACTACCCGCTGCAGGCGCTGCTCTACCAGGTGGCGCTGCACCGGATGCTGCGGTGGCGACTGTCCGACTACGACCCGGAGCGGCACCTCGGTGGCGCGCTCTACCTGTTCCTCCGCGGGATGGCCGGGCCCGAGACTCCGCGGGTGGCTGGGGTCCCCCACGGCGTGTTCAGCTGGCGACCGCCGTCCGAGATGATCACCGAGCTCTCCGACCTGCTGGATCGAGGACCGAGATGACCGTCGCGGCAGACCCCGTGCGCGGGACCGATGTCCCGCTGGCCACCCGGGCGACGGGTCTGCTGGCCGCCTTCAACGAGGCCGGGGTGCTCGATCTGGCCGACGTGCACACGGCGAGCACGGTGGCCAGGATCACCGGTGAGACCGATGAGTCGGTCGCGCTGGCTCTGGCCCTGGCCGTCCGGGCGCTGCGTCTCGGGTCGGTCTGCGTCGACCTGACGACGGTGGCCGGCGACGTCTTCGAGGCGGCCGAGGAGGGTCTCGAGGTGACCGAGCTCCCCTGGCCCGAGCCGGCCGACTGGCTCGCGCGCTGCCGGGCCAGCCGGGCCCTCGCCGACGGTCCGGACGCCCCCGACGGACGGCCGCTGCGCCTGGTGGCCGGGAACCTGTACCTGGAACGCTACTGGCGCCAGGAGGAGGCCGTCCGCCGCCAGCTGGTCGATCGTCGCTCCGCCCCACCGCCGGTCGTCGACGGCGACCGGCTGACCGCCGCGCTGGACCGGTTGTTCACCGGCCAGGGGCTCGGCCCCGACGAGGAGGACCTGCAGCGACGAGCCGCCGAGGTCTGCGCCCGGCAGTGGGTCACCGTGCTGGCGGGCGGACCGGGCACCGGCAAGACCACCACCGTGGCCAAGGTGCTGGCCATGCTCGGCGACCAGCCCGGTCGGCCGCCGCGGATCGCCCTGGCCGCGCCGACCGGCAAGGCCGCCGCGCGGTTGTCGGAGGCACTGGCCGACGCCCGCGACGGACTCGAGCCCGAGGACGTGGCCCGAGTCGCCGACCTGTCAGCTGTCACCCTGCACCGACTGCTCGGTTGGCTGCCCAGCAGCCGAGGCCGGTTCCGCCACCACGCCGACAACCGGCTGCCGTACGACGTCGTGGTGGTCGACGAGATGTCCATGGTGTCGCTGACCCTGATGGCGCGGCTGCTGGAGGCCGTCCGACCCGACGCCCGGCTGGTGCTGGTCGGCGATCCCGATCAGCTGTCGTCGGTGGAGGCCGGGGCGGTCCTGGCCGACATCACCGGCGCCCTCGCCGTCCCGGCTCCCGAGACCGCGTCCCCGGTCGTCCGGCTGCAGCGGACCTGGCGGTACGGCGGGGCCATCGAGGACCTCGCCCGCGCCGTGCGGGCCGCGGATCCGGACGCCGCGGTCGAGGTGCTGCGCCGCGGGGCCGAGGACGTCGTGTTCGTGGAGACCGATCTGTCCCCGGCCCGGCCCGCCGGGATCGAGCCGCTCGCCGAGGCGGTCGCCGGTGCCGGGGCGGCCCTCCGGACGGCCGCGGCCGCCGGCGACGTGGTCGCGGCCCTGACCGCGCTGGATCGGCACCGGCTGCTGTGCGCCCACCGGCACGGACCGTTCGGCGTGTCGCGCTGGAGCACGGAGGCGGAACGCTGGCTGGCCGAGGCGGTGCCCGGCTACGGCGAGGACGGTGAGTGGTATCTCGGTCGCCCCCTGCTGGTCACGGTCAACGACTACGACCTGAACCTGTTCAACGGTGACACGGGTGTGGTGGTGGCCGTCGGCGGCGGCGTGCGGGCCGCCTTCGGACGAGGCAACGCCCCCGTGCTCATCTCCCCGGTCCGGCTGGACGCCGTGCAGACCACCCACGCGATGACCGTGCACCGGGCCCAGGGCAGTCAGTTCGACGTCGTGTCGTTCGTGCTGCCGCCGCCGGAGTCGCCGTTGCTGACCCGGGAGCTGCTCTACACGGCCGTCACCCGGGCCAGTCGACGGGTGCAGGTGTTCGGATCGGAGGAGGCCGTACGCCGCGCAGTCCGCCGCCCGGCGAACCGGGCCAGCGGACTGCGCGGGCGGTTGAGCTGAGGGACCGAGGGCTACCGGACCTCGGTGTCGGCGGCGGCCGAGCGGACCGCGTCGTACGAGGAGTGGTCGCCCTCGCCCTTGACCCGCTTGTTGGCGGCGTCGCTGTTGAGCAGCAGGTTGAGTGCGATGGCGGTCATCGCGCCGGCCGAGATGCCGGAGTCGAAGATGATCTGGAACCAGACCGGGAACGCCTGGTAGAGGTCCGGGCTCACCGTCGGCAGCAGACCCACGCCGACAGCGACGGCGATCACCAGGATGTTGCTGTTGGTCAGGTGCACCTTGCCCAGCGTCCGGACCCCGCTGGCGGCGACCATGCCGAACAGGGCGATGCCGGCGCCGCCGAGCACCGCCACCGGGATCCCCTCCACCACGGCACCCAGCTTGGGCAGCAGGCCGAGCACGATCAGCACCCCGCCGGCGAACGTGGCCACGTACCGGGACTTCACTCCGGTCAGCGACACCAGGCCGACGTTCTGGGCGAACGCGGTGTACGGGAACGTGTTGAACACCCCGCCGAGCACTGTCGAGAGGCCGTCGGCCCGCAGGCCGTCGGCCAGCTGCCGAGGGCTGACGTGCTTGTCGACGATCTCCCCCACGGCCAGCATGTCGCCGGTGGTCTCGGTCATGATCACCAGAGCGACGATGCACATCGAGAGGATGGCGCTGACCTGGAAGGTCGGGAAGCCGAAGTGGAACGGGGTGCTGATCCCGAACCAGGCCTGGTCCGCCACGTTCGAGAAGTCCGTCAGCCCGAACGGGACCGCCACCAGCGTGCCGACCACCAGACCCAGCAGGATGGACAGCCGGGCGAAGGCGGGCGGGGCGAACCGCTCGATCAACAGGATGATGATCAAGGTCACGGCCGCGAAGGCCAGGTTGATCGGCGCCCCGAAGTCGTCGGAGCCGACACCACCGCCGGCCCACCCGGCGGCGACCGGCATCAGGGACAGCCCGATGATCAAGATCACGGTGCCGGTGACCAGCGGGGGGAAGAACCTCAGCAGCTTGGCGAAGACCGGGGCCAGCAGCATCATGAACACGCCCGACGCGATCACCGAACCGTAGATGGCGGTGATGCCGTACTGGTTGCCGATGGCGATCATCGGGGTGACGGCGGCGAAGGTGCAGCCCTGCATCAGCGGCAGCCGGACACCGAAGCGCCAGAAGCCGAGGGACTGGATCAAGGTGGCGATGCCGGCCACGAACAGGTCGGCGCTGATCAGGTACGGGAGATCGCTCGGGGCGAGCTTGCCGGCCTGCACCAGCGCCCCGCCGACGATCAACGGCACGGCGACCGCGCCGGCGTACATGGCCAGGACGTGCTGCAGACCGAGGGGTGCCAGTCGGGCCAGGGGCGGGATCTGATCGACGGGATGCTTGGCCTCGATCTCGGCCTCGGCTGTGCTCATGGTTCCCTCGCTGAGAGTTGACTGAATCGTTCTCAGCGGACGCTACGAGGACTGCGTTTCATGCCAGGACCTGAGACGTTTCGGGTCTGTTAACGCTCTCGATCTGGGTCGGCGATCTGCGTCGGCGATCAGGCGGGCACGTCGCCGACCTCCGGCATGCTCGTGTCCCCCTCGACGAGCTCGACCACCTCACTGGTCAGCCAGCGCCCGGGGTTGTCGGCGTCCCGCAGCTCACGTCTCAGCAGGTACGGCCCGGCCACCAGCCAGCGGACCTCGGTCGCGAACGGAATCGTCTCCTCGTCGCCCTCCAGCCTGAAGCGATAGTCCAGGCAGTCCCGGCCGAGCAGCTGCTCGTGCCCGACCGGATCCAACGACCGCTCGCGCCCGCGGGTGAGCACCAGGTCGGCCAGTGCGTCCGTCGACCCGACCGGAATCCGCCACGGCTCGCCACCCCCCTCGCTCACGACGGTCTGGTCGCTCCCCCGGTCGACGAGGATGTCGGTCGGACGCGGCGCGGTGGGCGCCGGCGTCCAGGCACCCATCAGGTCCTCCAGGGAGCGGGTCGCTCGGCCGAACCCCCGCGGCGAGGTCACCTCCTCCAGCACGTCCGGGAAAGGTCGGCCGGAGTCGTCCCGCAGCCTCAGCCGCGACCCGTCCAGCCACACCGTGATCACGTCCTCGCGGCTCGGGGCGGCGGGCGCAGCCGTCCGCCGGAGCAGTCGGACCCGCGCGGAGGGCCAGCCGGGCTCGTCCATGGTCGACACCTCAGGGGTTTCGGGCGGTGCGCTTGAGGTTGTCGGTGAGGGTCTGGAAGTCGATCAGGTCCTTGGCCACCATGTCGTAGCCGCGGCTGCCGGCCGGCAGACCCTCGGCCTTCAGGTAGTCGAGGTGCTCGCGACCCATCCCCACGTACCGCACGCCGCGGGCCACGGCGGCGCGGGTGGCGTGGGAGAAGTACAGGTTCCGCCAGGTGCCGAAAGCCGCGGCCTTCTCCTCGCTGGTGCCGCGGGGCATCGCGTTCAGCCGGGTCCGCTCGGCCGCCGTGATGCCGGTGTCGTTCTGCATCCGCACGGTCATGGAGGCGACGACGGCCCGGCCGAACCGGCTCAGGGACGGCAGCTTCCGCCGGCCGGCGGCGGTGTCCAGGCTGGCCCCGAGGTAGCCGTCCACCGGCAGGCCGGTGACGAAGCCGTCCAGATCGGCCTTGGTCGCCGCGTAGGTGGCCGCGAGCTGGGCGTGCGCGGGCGGCACCGGGCTCTTCGCCTGCTTCAGCTGCGCGACCTCGTCCACGACGTCGGCGGCGTAGCCCCAGGCGATCTTGAGATAACGCTGCAGCGGCTGACCGACGTACTGGCCGGCCTTCAGATCGGCCAACGAGCCGGACCCGTCCACGTACGGCTGCAGCAGGACGAAGGCGAACGCGATCTTCGGGAACAGCGACTCGCCGCCGAACTGCCGCTTGTCCGGCTGCATGCTCACGCCGAACCGCGCGAAGGTGTCCGCGTTCTCTGTCTCGTACGCCGCCTTCATCTTCGGCCGACTGCTCAGGTCATCGGTGGCGAAGGGCTCGTAGGTGAAGCTCGTCGAACCGACCGCAGGGGCGACGTGCTCCATGGTGACCTTGGTGTGGTCCTCACCGAGCAGGTTGGTGCCCCCCGGAGCGAACCGGACCCAGGTCCCGGGGCTGCTCGAGGAGGCGGGCAGATTTCCGAGGTGGTCGGTCTTCCCGGCCGCGTGGTCGGCGAACTCCGCCATGCTGCCGTAGTCGCGCACCGTGCGGTCGCCGGTGAACGCCTTCATCCGCGGATCGAGCCCGGGCTCGGTCGGCATCACCTGGGCGGCGGACACCCAGGCCCAGCGCTGGATCGTCGGCGACGTCAGCATCCCACTCACGGCGCGGTTTCCGGCCCTCTGCTGCAACCCGAGGACGTCGACCGGGGATCGGAGCGCCGGTGGGTGGTACGCCTGCGTCTCGTCGGGTGACTCCGGCGACCCTCGACGCGCGGTCGAGGAGCGGTCACGGGCGCCGACTCTCCGCTGCGGCATCTGGCCACCTCACGATCCACCGGTCAGAGCCGAAGCCTACGCCCGCGATCGTCCGCGCCGTCAGATCAGATCGGGTTCCTCGTCCAGCCAGGCCGAGATCATCCGGGACGCGATCGAGCTGGACCCGGGCAGACCGATCTCGCCGGAGGCCACCCCCGAGCGCACGTCGTCGCGCGACATCCAGGCGGCATGCTCGAGCTCGTCGGCGTCCACGCAGATGGCTGTCGAAGCGGCCCGGGCGAAGTAGCCGACCATCAGCGAACGCGGGAAGGGCCAGGGCTGGCTGCCGAAGTAGCGCGTCTCACCGACGGCGATGTCGGCCTCTTCGCCGATCTCCCGGTGGATGGTCTGCTCCAGCGACTCCCCGACCTCGACGAAGCCGGCGAGCACCGAGACCCGGTTGCCCCAGCTCGGCTGCCCACCCAGCAGCAGTCGGTCGTTGGAATCCAGCACCCCGACGATCACGGCCGGATCGGTCCGCGGGAAGTGGTCCTCGTCGCAGGCCTCACAGTGCCGGGCATAGCCGCCGCTGATGACCACCGTCGGTCCACCGCACCGGCCGCAGAACCGCTCGGCCCGGTGCCAGTTGGTGACCGCGGCGGCGGTGGCGGCGATGTCCCGCTCGTTGTCGCTCAGCTGGGCCGCGACCTCGCGGAAATCGTGCACCTCGCCCTCGGTGAGCGCCTCGACCGCGAAGATCGCAGTGCCGTTCAGCATCCCGAGCAGCCGGTGCCGCTGGCTGTCGTACTCCACGAACGGTTTGGTCATCCGCAGCTTGCTGCCTCCCACGTTGGTGGTGAAGCGGGACTGCTCGTCCAGCTTCAGCAGCTTTGCGTCGTCGGCTCGCCACAGGTTCGACACCCAGTCCGCCGAGCGGCGGTGGTGGTCGACCCGGTCGAGATCGCTGGCCATGGCCCAGTTGAGCACTGCCCTACCCTAAACCAGGTCGACGGTCGGCTCGTCCGGTTCGGATCCGGCGATCAACGCAGCGATCTCAGCCCGACCGGGAAGCCCCTCGGGTCGCACCACTGTGTCGGTGGCCACCAGGTAGAACACGGCGTCCACCCGCTCCGGCGGCACCCGGCACACCTCGGCCCAGGCCTGGCGGTAGATCGCGAGCTGGAGCGGGTCGGTCCCCTCCACTCGACCGGTCTTCCAGTCGACCACCTGGTAGTCGTACGGACCCCGGCCGGGGGCGTCCGAGCGCAGGTCGTAGACGGCGTCGATCCGACCGCGGACCAGCGTCCCGTCGATCAGCAGCGTGACCGGAGCCTCGACGGCGTACGGCACCCGGCTCCCGTACGCGCCGGCGAGGAAGGCGGCGCACAGCTCACGCAGCCCCGCCTCGTCGGTGGTCTCGAGGTCGGCGGAGTCGGGTAGGTCGTCGGGATCCAGCAGCTGCTGCTGACCGAGCTGTCCGGTCTCCATCGCGGGCCCGAAGTAGCGTTCCACCCACTGGTGGAAGCGGGTGCCGAACCGCGCCGTCCGCGACGGCGGGGTCGGCATCGGCCTGGCGATCTCGGCCGCCAGCGACTGCGGATCACGCTGCAGTCGCAGCAGCGACGTCGCCGACAGCGTGTCCGGGAGCTGCACCACGGTGCGCTCGGCGCGGGCGGCCGCGAGCTCGGCCAGCAGCCGCTCCAGATCGGCGTCCCAGCGCGCGGTCGTCTCCAGACCGTCGAGCAGCAGCTCCGCTCCCGGACCGGGCGGTGGCTCGTAGCTGCCGGTCTCGGCCCGTCGGCGCCGCGCCGCCTCGACCGCCGCCGACGCCTCCCGGCGATGCCGCCACGCCTCCGGGTCGTACGGAGCGGGCCACGGCACCGGCGCCGCCGCCGTGACCAACGGGTTGGTCGCGGCCGCCGGCGGCGCCTCGGCTCGCACCTCGTGCTGACGCTCGGCCTCGGCCAGGATGGCTTCCAGGTAGGTCGAGCGCACCCGTGGCCTGACCTGGTCGGCCCGCCACGTGTGGCCGGTGCCGATCAGCACCCTCCGGGCACGCGTGGCAGCGACGTAGGCCAGCCGGTCCTCCGCCCGCAGCTGCTGGTCCTTGAGCGCCTCCTTGTAGGCCTGGACGGCCGCGTTGCTGGTCTCGACCAGCTGCGGGATCGAGTGCGCGTCCCCGCGCAGGTCGGCCGGCAGCACACCCGGGTTGGTCAGCCAGTTGTCGGTCACCCGGTCGCTGGGGAAGACGCCCTTCATCAGCGCCGGCAGGAAGACCACCTCCCACTCCAGACCCTTGGCCCGATGCACCGTGAGCAGCTTCACCGCCTCCCGGTCCGACGGGACTGCCTGTTCCAGCCCGGAGCCCGTGTCCAGCTCGGCCTGCAGGTACGCCAGCAGGCCGGCCAGCGAGGCGTCACCGTCCACGTCGACGTAGCCCGCCACCGCGTCGAAGAAGGCACCCAGCTGGTCGCGTCGGTTGGTCCGGTCCAGCTCGGGGGTGGCCATCAGCTCGACCTCCAGCCCGAGGGTGGCCACCACCCGTCGGCACAGGTCCAGCACCGGCTCGCCCGAATGGCGGCGCATGGTGCCGAGCTCGGCGGCCAGCTGCCCGAACCGCTCCAGGGCTGCGGACGAGTACGCCAGCTCGCCGGGGCTCTCGACCGCATCGAGCAGGCTGATCATCTCGGTCGGATCGACGTCGGCGACCGCCCCCTCCAGATCACGGAGCACGTCGGCGGTGTCGTCCTCGTCGACGATCCGACGGTCGATCTGAGCCAGCTCCCGCGCCCGCCGTCCGAGCAGGGCCAGATCGCGCGCCCCGATCCGCCAGCGTGGCCCGGTCAGCAGCCGGACCAGATCGGGGTTGGCGGTGACGTCCTCCAGCACCCGCAGGGTGGCGGTGATGTCCATCACCTCGGGCAGCGACAGCAGCCCACCCAGGCCGACGATCTCCACCGGCACGTCCCGGGCGGTGAGCTCGGCGTAGAGCGGTCCGATGTCGGCGTTGCGCCGGGTCAGCACCGCGATGTCGGCCCAGTGCGGGGCGCTGCCGTCGCTGTGGGCCGCCACCACCTGATCGGCGATCCAGCTGACCTCCTCGGGCCAGGTGGTGAAGGTCGCGGCCCGCACCACTCCGGGAGGCGTCCCGGTCGGTGCCACGAGGAACCCCGTCCCGTCCGGCGCCGCCGCCGGCGGGTCCTGGATGCCGGTCACCACGGACGCAGCTTCCGCCCGCAGCGGGCGGCTCAGCACGTTGGCCACGTCCAGGATGGTCTGCCCGCTGCGCCGGTTGACCGTCAGCGCGAACCGCGCGGCCGGCTTGCCCCGGGCGGTCCGGAACTGCTCGGCGAACGACGTGATGTTGCTGGCCGCGGCCCCGCGCCAGCCGTAGATGGCCTGGAACGGGTCCCCGACCGCGGTCACCGGGTGGCCCATCCCCTCGCTCGGAGTCCGACCCGAGAACAGCCCGCGGAGCATCTGCGCCTGGGCGGCGGAGGTGTCCTGGTACTCGTCCAGCAGCACCACCCGGTACGCCGACCGGACCAGCTCGCAGACCGCCGGCACCTCCTGCGCCAACCGCGCGGCGATGGCCATCTGGTCGGCGAACTCGACCACCCCGAGACGCTGCTTGAGCCGCTGGTACGCGACCACCAGGCTGGCCAGCTCCAGTCGCTCGTGGGCGGCGGCGGCGGCCTTCTTGAGGTCGGCGTACACGTTGCCGTTGCGGTTCAAGGGTGCCGACGCCAGCTCGAGCAGATGGGTGTGCGCGTGCGGATCCAGCTCCGGCACCGAGACCAGGTGCTGCTGCAGGTCGGCGTCCAGCCGCAGCACCCGCTCGGTCACCGAGGCCGGCCGCAGCCGTGAGATGTGCTCGAACGGACCAGCGGCGTCGCGGACCACCCGTGAGGCGAGCCGGTAGCGGGTCGCTCCGGTGATCATGGTCGGGTCGGTCTCGTAGCCGAGGCGCAGCCCGTGCTCGGCCACCAGCCGTGCGGCGAAGGCGTCGTAGGTCATGATCAGCTGCTCACCACCGGCGTCCACGCCGTCGGCGGGCACCACGCCGGCCCGCTCCAGCGCCGTCCGGACCCGCAGCGACAGCTCCGCTGCCGCCTTGCGGGTGAAGGTCAGACCGAGCACCTCCTCCGGGCGGACCTCGCCCGTGCCGACCAACCAGACGACCCGGGCGGCCATCACCGTGGTCTTGCCCGAGCCGGCGCCCGCGATGATCACGCCGGGCTCCAGCGGAGCAGTGATCGCCGCCAGCTGCTGGTCGGAGAACGGGATGGCCAGCGCCTCGGACAGCTCCTCCGGGTCGCTGAACACGGCACCCGACCGGTCCTTGACGGGCAGGTCGATCACCCTCACCGGACGACCTGCCGTCCCGCGGGCTGCGCCGGGCAGCTGGCCGCGAACGGGCAGTAGCGGCAACCGGGGCCGATCCGGGCGACGAACCGCTCCCGTCGGACCAGGTGCGCAGCGACGGCGAGTCGCCGGTGCACCCAGGTCGGCTGGAGATCCAGATCGGCCGGCAGGTCGCTGCGATCCGGACCGTCGTCGGGATCGTCGGTCGGGTACGGCACGTCGTCCAGCGAAGCCTGGTGGAACGACTTGGGAAGCAGCCCACCGAGACCCGACGGGGAGTCGGGGAGCCGCAGGTAGACCAGCTCCGCGCCGGCCGGACGTGCGCCCGGACCGGCCAGCTCGTCGAAGGCGCCGGCGAGCACCGCGAGCTGGTAGACCCCCATCTGGTCCTGGACCGCGACATCGGCGGACTGCGGCGCAGCCCGGGACGTCTTGAAGTCGACGATCCGGATCCGTCCCTGCGGGTCGCGCTCCACCCGATCGGCGCTGCCGGTCAGCAGCACCCGGTCCGAGCCGAGGTCGACCAGCACCCGGAACCGGACCTCGGTGCCGAGCAGCTCCATCTCCGGTCGCGCCGCCTGCCAGGTGGCGAACCGATCCAGCGCCGCCTCGGCCTCGGCGCGCTCGACCGACGACAGCCAGTTGGCGTCGAAGCTGAGCTGGTCCCACACCTGCTCCAGGTGCGACGCCAGCTCGGCCGCCGGCACGCCGGACCGTGCCCCGTGATCGGCCAGCACGTGGATCACCGAGCCGAACGTGGCGGCCGTGTTCCGGGCCGGGTCGGCCTGGCCCTTGCGGGACAGGAACCACTGCCGGGGGCAGCCGAGCAGCCCGGCGAGCTGGCTGCCGGACAGGGCGATCGGTTCGTCCGTCGCGGTCACGGCGACGGCGGCGTCCGACAGCTCCCGCATCCCCCACCAGCGCACCGGATCGGCCATCGGCACCAACGCTCGACCGTGCTCGTCGACGGTGTCCGCCAGCCGGGCCAACCGACCGGCCGCCTCCTCCCGCAGGCCCGGCGCCGACTCCGGGTCGGCGCAGGTCCGACGCAGCTCGGCGACCAGCGCGGACAGGGTCAGCGGCCGGCGCGGGCGGCCGGCGACCGGCACCACGTTGGCGCCCAGCTCGGTCAGGAACCGGGACGGCTGATCGCCCTCCCCTTCCGTCCCGGCGACCGCGGTCACCACCAGCCGCCGGCGGGCTCGGGTGCAGGCGACGTAGAACAGCCGTCGCTCCTCCGCGATCCGGGAGGCAGTCGGCTCGATCTCGGTCAGCCCGTGCGGACCGAGCCGGTCCGGCTCCAGCAAGGAGCCACGTCTCCGGATGTCGGGCCACGCGCCCTCCTGGACGCCGGCCACCACGACGAGGTCCCACTCGAGTCCCTTGGCCCGGTGGGCCGTCAGCAGCCGGACCGCCGAGCCGCGCAGGTCGGCCTCACCCAGCGTGTCGGCCGGGATCTGCTGACCCTCCACCTCGGCCAGGAAACCCGTCACCCCACGCAGGCCCGAGACCTCCTCGGACCGGTGGGCGATGTCGAACAGGGCACAGATCGCGTCCAGGTCGCGGTTCGCCCGCCGGCCGGACTCGCCGCCGACCGCGGCCTGGTCCCGTAGCCGGTCGGGCCACCGGGTGCCGGACCACAGCACCCACAGCGCCTCCTCCGCCGTACCGCCGTCGGAGATGCAGCGCTCGCACCGTTGCAGCAGGCCCGCCAGGGCCGCGGCACCCCGCAGCTCGGCGCGATCCTCATCGGCGATCAGGTCCGCGATCAGCTCCGGGTGCCGCAGCGCCGCGGCGATCAGCTGGCCGGACGGCCGGGGCAGCGCGGTGCCCGCCAGCTCGGCGCGCTCCCCCCGCCGGAGTCCGCGACCGAGTCGCCGGACGGCCATCGCGTCCAGTCCGCCGAGCGGGGAGGTGAGCAGCACCTGGGCGTCATCGGCGTCGATGCTGCGGCCCCGGGCCGCGACCTGCAGCCCGAGCAGCAGCGGACTCACGGCCGGGTCGATGGCGAGGGGGATCTCGTCACCGGCCACCTCCACCGGCACCCCGGCTGCACTCAGGGCCCGGCTCAGCGCCGGGATCATCGCCCGACCCGACCTGACCAGCACCGCCATCGCGTCCCAGGCCACCCCGTCGCGCAGGTGGGCGGCTCGGAGCAGCTCGGCGACCTGGTCGGCCTCTGCACCCGCGGAGTCGTACGTGTAGGCCTCGACTCGACCGTACGGCAGGCCCGCCGCCGACTGCGGGGACCGGAAGGTGTCCCGGATCTGCGGCGGCAGCGAGCCCGGCAGCGCGAGACGAGACGCGATCCGGCGACTCGCCGCCAGCAGGGCCTGCCCGAACCGGCGGGTCTCGCCGAGCGCCAGGACCGGCGCCGGAGCGCCGTCGGCCGTCCGGAACCGATCGGCGAACTCGAGGATGCCCCGCACCTCGGCTCCCCGGAACGCGTACACCGACTGGTCGGGATCGCCGACCACGACCAGGTTGCGACCCTGACCGGCGACGACCTGGAGCAACCGGACCTGGGCCGGATCGGTGTCCTGGTACTCGTCGACGAACACCTCGTCGATCTCGCCCCGGAGCCGCTGCGCTATCTCGGGATCGGCCAGCAGGATCCGGCTGCGGTGCACCAGCTCGGCGTAGTCGACGACCTGCTCGGCATCGAGCACGTCGAGATACTCCTCGAAGAACTCCCCCACCGCGACCCACTCCGGGCGACCAGCGTCCGTGCCGGCGGCGACGATGTCGTCGGGGTCCATCCCGAGCTGGCGGGCCTTGGCCACCACCGAGCGCACCTCGGAGGCGAACGCACGGGTGCCGAAGGCGCGGTCCAGGCTGTCGGGCCAGGTCACCCGCCGGGTCTCCCGACTGCCGGCCAACGTCTCCCGGATCCTGAACTCCTGCTCGGGTGCGGTCAGCAGCCGCAACGGCGGGGCCAGCGGGTCGGAGTCGGCGAAGCGCCGAACCAGGGCGTAGCAGAAGGCGTGGAAGGTGAGCACCATCGGCGTCACGACCGAGCGACCCTGACGCGCCGCGATCCGGGTCCGCAGGTCGGCCGCCGCCTTGCGGGAGAAGGTCAGCACCAGCACTCGGTCCGGGGTGACGCCACGGTTCTCGATCCGCTCGACGACCGACTCGACCAGGGTGGTGGTCTTGCCCGTCCCCGGCCCGGCCAGCACCAGCAGGGGGCCGCCGGGGTGGTCCACGACGGCCCGCTGGAACGGGTCGAGCTCGGGCGCGGTCAATCGCTCCCGCTGAGGTCGAACGAGCGTGTACATGAAGCCTTCGGTTGCAGCTGTGCTGGTGCGGTTCTGTTCTGCGTGCAGATTCCACCACGTTCCACCGACAGTGTTGTCCTCACTCGCTACTCACTGCGCGCCGGTTGGATCTGTCTTCCTTCGTCGATCGCAAACGGTGAAGCGTTGTTTGCTCTCTCTCCTCGGTCCAGACAGATCCGGGCGCTCCGTTCGTGGCCGCTCGCGAGGGAGCTCGTTCGCTGACGCTCACTCGGGGCGTCCGTTCTCCGCCGCTCGCGAGAGGGCTCGCCAGCTGACGCCGTGATGCACCGAAGCCGATGACGGTCCCGGGACGCACCGAAGCCGACCGTGGTCGGAAAACGCACGCCAACAGCGGTCCGGGACGCACCGAAGCCGACCGTGGTCGGAAAACGCACGCCAACAGCGGTCCGGGCACGCACCAAACCCCGACCGTGGTCGGAAAACGCACGCCAGCAGCGGTCCAGCACGCACCAAACCCGACCGTGGTCGGAAAACGCACACCAGCAGCGGTCCCGGACGTACCGAAGCCGACCGCGGTCGGAAACAGATCCGGGCGCTCCGTACGCGGGCTACGCCACGGGTCGGTCACGCCGGACTGCCGAGAGCACGACCACCACCGCGGCCGCCAGCAACGACGTGCCGAGCACCAGCTCGCCGAGCTCGGCGAAGGCGTTCACGTCGGACGTGGTGCGAGGTCGCCTGATCAGGGCGTCGGCGGCCACGATCGTGATCGTCAGCAGCGGGTAGCCCAGGGCCAGCAGCACCCGGACCGGCTGCCGGATCCGCCGCCCGTCGGTGTTGGCCCAGCGCGACCCGGTCAGGAAGTCCCAGATCACGCCGAACAGGACGAAGGCGACCCCGCCGTAGCCCAGCAGCGCGCCGAACGGGTCGACGATCACCGACCGTACCGACAGCAGCACGGCCAAGGTCAGGACGGCGGCGAGGCCGAGCGCTCGATCCCGGGACAGGGTGCGGCGGGCGAGCAGGACGAGGAGGACGAGGAGGACGAGGAGGGTCACCACCGAGACGATGGCATCGGGGTCGAGCCAGAGCGCCCACCGATAGCCGGTGAGCAGTCGGATGCCCAACCCCACCAGCAGCAACCCGGCCCCGCCGACCACCAGGGCCAGCCCGCCGCGTCCACGGCGTGCCTGCCAGAGGGCCAGCACCACCAGCAACACACCGAGGACGACCCGGAAACCGTCGACCAGCCGATCGACCAGCGGGCTGGGGTCGAAGCCGCCCGGCGCCAGACTCGGGTTGACGCTGACCACGATCTGGAAGCCGAACACGAAGACGTAGACCGGGAGCAGCATCGCGATCACGGCCGCCCCGACCGGCACCGCGATCCGGCTGAGCTCGTCGGGGAGGCCGGCGACCGGCACGTCGTCGAGGGGGGCCAGCCGGGAGATGAGCCACCCGAGTCCGGCGAAGGCCGCCACCAGCCCGACGGCGGGCAGCAGGGCGATCCAGCCGCTGTTGACCGGGTCGAGCCCGACCAGCCGACGAGTCTCCTGCGCCAGCCGCAGCACCACCACGGCCGCCAGCACCAGGTACGGCCACCGACCAGCACTCCGTCGCTGCGCCGCCCTGGTCGCCACCACGGTGAGACCGACGGCGATCTCGGCCACCGCGGCACCGGCGGCGAAGGCGGCGGGCAGGACGAGAAACGCGAGCAGACTGATCGTCTGGTCCAGGAAGATCGGGGCCAGCCGGAAGCCGAGCAGCCGCTCCGACCGCGCGAAGTCCAGCAGGCACAGTGCCAGCACGAACCCGATCAGCCCGAACACGACCGGGAACTCCCACCAACCCAGACCGCGGCGGCGGCGCACGACGAGCAGGACCGCGACCACCAGGATCGTGACGGCCGCGGCCAGCACCGCCAGGGTCAGTCCATGAGCCGTGGTGGTGGCCACCGACCAGACCCCCAGCAACAGCACCAGCGCGACCAGACCCAGCGCCGTCATCCACCACGGCCCGTGGATGGCCGCCGTGGTGAACAGGGCCAGACAGAACGCCAGCAGGAAGACCAGCACCCAGACCAGGTCGGCGGGCACGCTGCTGGTCAGCGAGTTGGGCACGGTGAGCTCGGACCACCCACGGATCGGTCCCGCGAACAGGGCCAGCAGCGCGGTCACGACGACCAGCACCACGCCGACCAGGACGACGGCGCGCAGACCGTACGGCCAGCCATCATCGCGGAGCCGGCCCTCGCGCACCTTCTCGACGACGGCCTGGTCGACCACCGTCCGCACCACGGTTGCCGACCACCGGCCGCCGCTCACGGTTCGTCGCTCCAGGTGGTGAACGTCCAGCCGCGACCGAAGACGACCACGCCCTGCCGGTACGTCAGCGGCGGCACGCCAGCTGCCTTCAGGGTCAGATCCGGGGTGTCGATGGTGGCCTGCAGGGTGAGCTGTCGATCACGGAACTCGGCCTCGGTCCGGCCCCAGCCGACCATGGTGTCGCCCACCACGCTGACCCACTCGTACGGGGGCAGCTCGCGCCGGATCGTGCCTTGCTCGTCGATCACCGAGGTGCCGAGCTGGGTGGAGGCGATCAGCACGTCGCCGAACGGCTGCAGGGCGTCCAGGGTCCCGTTCTGCGGTAGCAGCCACCGGTGCCGACCGGTACGCAGGTCGAGGGCCTCCAACGTCGCCGCCTGCCTTATGACCACGATGCCGCCGATGACCGCCGCCATGGTGCCGGACACGTCCCTCGACCACAGCCGGTCACCGGAGTCGGCGGCGAACGCGGTCGTGCTGCCACCCGCGTCCTGCACGACGACCACCTCAGGCGTAGCGGTGAGCGGCGCGCTGACCTGGCCGCCCACCCGCTGCTGCCAGGCCACGTCGCCGGACAGCAGATCGACCACCCGTACGGTTCCCGCCGCATCGGCCACGGCGATCCGTCCGGCATCGACCCGGACCGGAGCCCCGAAGGCCACGTCGCCGAGACGGACGCTCCACCGGCGTACCCCGGCATCGGAGTACGCCACCAGCTCACGTTGGCTGGTGGTCGCCAGCACCACGTCGCCGAAGGCCGCGACCGACAGGATCGTGCCGCCCGGGTGCATCCGCCACAGGGACGTCCACGCCTCGACCGTCTTCGGTGTCGTCGCCACCAGATCGTCACCGCTGGTCGAGCGGATGATCAGACCGGAGGCGGTCAGCACCGGCGGCACCTGACTGGCCGCACCGGGCATCGGTCCCGAACCGAGACTGGCATCGGCCGACATCAGGTCGAAGTCCCGCCGCCGCCACCGCGCGGGATCGCTCCAGGTCCACTCCTCACCCACCGTGCGCAGCGTGGGATCGGCAGCCGGGGCCGAGATGGTGTCGACCCGGACCTGTACCCCATCACGGACGATCTGCTCCATCAGCACACCGCGGCGCTCGCACCAGGTCTTCTGCACCTCCCGGCTGCTGCCCGGCTGGCCGGTGGCCGTCGTCTCCTCGATGGTGCCGGCGACGCGCAGGCAGCCCGGCTCGGCGGTCGCCGCGCGGAGCTCGCTGCGGTACCGCCGGGCGCCCACCGTCCCCTCGCCGGACCAGGTGTCCCCGGCCGCCACCTCCGCGGGTAGCTCCACCAGGGCCGGGGAGTAGATGTCGGCACCGCCCTGGTCGGACTCGGCGACCAGCTCGACCGCGCCGTCGATCCGGTAGACCCGCACGACCTGCTGGCTGCTCCCCAGGTTGCCGATCTCGGAACCGGTCGTCCGCCAGAAGCGCATCCGGTCGAGGGGGTCGTGGCCCACCGCCCCCCCGACCTTGACGCCGAGGGTCCAGTCCAACCCGCCGAGCACCGACGCACCGGTCATGATCGCCGACTCCTGCACGTACGTGCTGGTGGCGGTCTCATCGGCCACCGTGGTCGATCGCTGCTGGAAGGTCGCCCGGCCGTCGACCGGCACGAACCCCAGGGCGGTCGCGCTGGAGGTGGCCGCTCCCACGCGCTCGGCGGCGAACAGCCCACCCGCGGCCAGGACGGTCACCAGGGCGACCACGAGCACGGGGAGCCACCGCGGTCGCGGGTCGGGTGGGCGCGGTCCCTCGCCCGGTCCGGTTGCCTGCGGCGGTTCCCAGGACGGGTCGACGTAGGCGTACGGGTCCGGGTCGGCGGTCGGCATGCTGGACCAGTCCTGCACCGGGAACGGCGCCCAGCGACCAGGTTCGGCGCTACCCCCGCGAGGGCCCCCCGGCGTCGACATGGGCGACATTCAATCCGAACCGTGGTCCGCTCGGGGGATGCGGGGCCGGAACTGCGGAGCAGCGACGGAAACAGACACGACTGTCGGGTTTCCTGCTAGCATGCGGGCATGCCCACTCCTGAGATCTCCGTCCAGCTCTACTCGATCCACGCCGCCCTCGATGCCGACCTCGACGGCTCGCTCGGCAAGATCGCCGACATCGGCCTGCGTACGGTCGAGGCCTTCGACTTCGTCCGCCGCGCCGATGAGCTGAAGGCGTCCTTCGACAAGTACGGTCTCAGCGCGCCGACCGCCCATGCGATCCTGATCGAGGAGGAGGGAGTGGCCACCCCTGACGGCCTGCTGACGGTGCCGCCGGCGGAGGAGACCTTCGCCGCCGCCAACCTGCTGGGCGTCAAGACCGTGATCGACCCGTTCGTCGCGCCGGACCGCTGGGCCACCCTCGGGGACGTGCAGCGCAACGCCGACCGACTGAACGCCCGCGCGAAGCAGGCGGCCGAGTTCGGGCTGAAGGTCGGGTACCACAACCATGACCACGAGTTCACCACCAAGATCGACGACCGCCCCGTGCTCGAGGTGTTCGCCGACCTGCTCGATCCGTCGGTGCAGCTGGAGATCGACCTCTACTGGGCGACCGCCGGTGGCCAGGATCTCCTCGAGCTCCTCCGTCGACTCGGCGATCGGGTGGTGGCCGTGCACGTCAAGGACGGCCCCATGCGCCCGGGCATCAGCGCCCGCGAGCTGCCGAACGACCAGCAGCCGGCCGGTCAGGGTGACGTGCCGCTGGCCGCGGTGCTGACGGCCGACGACCTCTCGATCCCGTACGCCGTGCTCGAGTTCGACCACTACGAGGGCGACGTGTTCGACGGCCTCGCGCAGGGGTACGCCTGGGTGCAGAAGACCCTGGCTGCCTGAGCCTCGGCCGCAACACGGGGCCGGCCTGGCTTACCGGCCCCCATGGCGCTCGTCTTCCCGCACGTGCGGGAAGCGGGCGCCGTCCAGCGTCCAGGCGCCGACCCCGGCTCTGCTCCGATCGTCGTCTGCCCGCACCTGCCGCCGAAAGCGTGGTCGCCCGGCCCCCAGCCATCGCGTCTGCCCGCACCTGCCGCCGAAAGCGTGGCCGCCCGGCCGCTGCCATCGCGTCTGCCCGCACCTGCCGGCAGACGTCAGCGCTGGACCAGTCACGGCCGGCCGGGAAAGTGACCCTGCCACACCGTCCGGTAGCGGTTCCGGACGGGAACACCGCGCGCACGGAGAGCATCACGCACGTCATCGAGGGTCTGGCCCGGCGTGACGAAGATGCCCGGCGCCGTCACCACCAGGATCAGCCACCCGTGCTTGTCGAGCCAGGCCCGGCGCGCGAGGTCGTGGTGCCACTGCGCCGAGTTCTCGGCGTGTTGGCGTCCGTCGTACTCGAGGATCAGCTTCGCCGCCTCCCAACAGAGGTCGAATCGGTAGCGGCAGCGACCGTTCTCGGTCACGAGCCGGTAGTTCACCGCCGGCTCGGGCAAGCCGGCCAGAACGACGAGCAGCCGGAGCCGGGTCTCCATCGGTGACTCCGCCCCGGCCCGGACGTACCGCAGGGCCAGCCGCGCCGGCCGGGCACCGCGACCGTGCCACCGCTCGACGTACGACCACAGCTTCGGGAGGGTGGTCGCTCCCGCATGCAGCAGGCTGTCCCCGAGGATCACCAGGTCGACCAGGTCGATGCCGCAGGCGAGATCCACGAACGTCTGTTCGGGTGTACTGATCTGGAGGCCACCCAGCGTGGTGGTGGCATGCTCGGTGCTCGCGAGATGAGCGCTGATCCCCCGGCGGATGGAGCGGTCGGCGCGATCGGTCACGCTCACGTGCGTCTGCGCCGTGACCGGTACGACGCCACCCCAGATCTCGGCAGCGCTGTGATGACTGACGAACGATCCGGCCGGGCTCAGATCGACGGCCGTACGGGCTCGCACCTCGTTGTTCACGAGCACGGCCGAGCTCACGTACCGGTCGTAGAAGATCCGCTGGAACTCGGGTCCCAACAGGCGCGCGAGCGGGATGCCGGCGCGGCGGGCGTCGGCACGGCAGAACGGCCGCCGCGGATCGAGGGTGGTCTTGGGCGTCGTGGTGGAGGACATGTCCCACACCTAAGGATGTTCAGCGAATCGCGCCACGCTCATCCACAGACTCGCTGCTGACCGCCGACATCGGCTCCGACCTGTGGACAAGTCGGCGTCGGTCCGCTGCGTGCCGATGCGCACAGCGATCTGCTCGCCCGGGCGCGTCACGTCCGGCTGCAGGTGCGGGCAGACGACCGGTAGCCGACCCGATGCCGGTCCGTTCCCCGGCACGTGCGGGCAAACGACGAACTGGTCGAGTCCGTGCCAGTCGGTTCCCAGCAGGTGCGGGCAAACGACGATCCGGCCGACCCCATGCCGGTCGGTCCCGGGGCAGGTGCGGGGAAACGACGGACCGAGGGGGCCGCGAACCGCTCAGTCCACGTGATCGACCTCGGCGCCGCGGACGCCGAGCATGAACAAGATCACGTCGAGCTGCGGCACCGAGACGGTGGTGTGGGCGCGGGCCCGGACGGCCGGTTTCGCGTTGAAAGCGATCCCCAGTCCGGAGGCGGCGAGCATGTCGAGGTCGTTCGCACCGTCCCCCACCGCCACCGTCTGCGATGGCGAGATCCCTTCTGCAGCGGCGATCTCGGCCAACAGCTCGGCTTTGCGAGCTCGATCCACGATCGGCCCGACCACCTCACCGGTCAGCCGTCCGCCGATGATCTCGAGGGTGTTGGCGTGCGCGTGGTCCAGTCCCAGCTCCGCCTTGAGCCGGTCGGTGAAGACGGTGAACCCGCCGGACACCACCGCGACCGAGAAGCCCATCCGCTGCAGGGTGGAGACGAAGGTCCGCGCTCCGGGGGTCAGCCGGATCCGCGCCGCAGCCCGGTCGATCGCGGCTACCTCGAGCCCGGCCAGTCGGCGTACCCGTTCGCGGAGCGACGTCTCGAAGTCCAGCTCACCGGCCATCGCGGCGGCGGTCACCGCCTCCACCTCGGCCCGACAGCCCGCCTCGTCGGCCAGCAGCTCGATCACCTCGTCGGCGATCAGGGTCGAGTCGACGTCCATCACCACCAACCGCTTGGCCCGCCGCTCGAGGCCGTTGACCTGGACGGCGACGTCGATGCCGTGCTGCTGCGCGACGCCGACCAGGGCGGTCCGCATCGCGTCGGCGTCGCCGGCGATCACCACGAGGTCGTACGCGGTCACCGGCCTGGTCGCCAGTCGCACGATCCGATCGATGTTGCCGCCCGTGTCGGCGATGGCGTCGGAGACCGCAGCCAGTGCGGTGGGAGTCAGCGGCTGACCGAGCACGGTGACCGCGTGCCGACGCAGGGAGGCGCGCTGCGAGTGGGCCTCGACCCGCTCGAAGTCGACCTGCATGTCGTGCCGGAACCCCCAGAACAGGATGTCCCGCAGCAGCGCGTCGGAGGCTCCGTCGAGCCGGACCAGCATGTCCAGGGTCAGCCGCTCGCGGACCACCAGCTGCTCCATGTCCTCCAGCTCGGCCCCGGCGGCGGCCACCAGACCCAGCAGGTCCCGGGTCAGCCGTGGCCGGTCCCGGCCGGACACCCGGATGAGCAGCGGCAGGCTGTCCTCGCCGGACTCCGGCTCCGTGGTCATCCCATCCCCCACACCAGCAGCTCGCTCGGTTGCCGGCCACCGATCCGCAGCGCCGCGCCCCCAGTCACCCGGACCTCGTCCCCCTCGGTCAGCACGCCGACCCGCTCGACCTCGACCCGACCCACTGCCACGAACAGGTGCGCGTACGGGGCCTCCGGAAGCTGCCGCACCTCCCCGACACCCAGCGTGGTCACCCAGAGCGTGCTGGACGCGGTCCCGAGGGAGATCGCCGCGTCGGCCGCGGAGCCGGACGCCACCGGCACCCAGTCCACACCGAAGGCCGACGGCTCCACTTCGGCCTGGGCGTACGCCGGTGTGGCGCCGGAGACATCGGGTCGCAGCCAGCTCTGCACGAACCGCAGCGGCACCCGTGGCCGGTCGGGATCCAACCGGTAGGCGTCGTTGCGCTCGGCGTGCACCACCCCGGACCCAGCACTCAGGCGCTGCACCGACCCCGGGGACACGATGCCGGCGTGCCCGGTCGAGTCCTCGTGCAGCAGCGATCCGGACAGCACCCACGTGACGATCTCGGTGTCTCGGTGCGGATGGTCGTCGAAGCCCCGGCCGCTGACCAACCGCTCGTCATTGTGCGCGAGCAGACTCCCGAACCCGACGTTGTCGGGGTCGTAGTGGGCGCCGAAGGAGAAGGCGTGCCGGGTGGTCACGCCGGCCATCTCGGTCAGGAAACGGTCGCCGGCCCGCTGGACCACGACAATCGGGTCGGCGGCGGGCACGGACCTCACGATAGTGAGGTCGACCAGCGAGACCGGCGCATGTCCACCCGATCTCCGCGCAGCACTGCACCCTCGTCCCGGAGCCGCTGCAGGGCCGACTCCTCCAGTCCGCGGGCGGGGCGACCGTCGGCTCGGACCACCCGCCACCACGGCACGCCGGCCCCTTGGGTCGACATCACCCGACCGACCAGTCGTGGGCCACCGCTCCCGACGAGCTCGGCCAGGTCGCCGTAGCTGGCCACCCGACCCGGTGGGATCTGCTCGACCGCGCTGAGCACCGCCTCGACGTACGCCTCGTCCACCAGCTCACCAACCGTTGCTGCCCGGGACACCCTTGAACGGACCGGTCACGGCGCTGGTGACCCAGCCGCCGTAGAACCCGCCAGGTTGCGGGGTCACCCGTTCGCCGTCGACGAGAACCTCGTCCATCGGGCCGGCGTAGAGCGCGAGATGGTCGACCAGCATCGCGAATCCGGGCGTCGGGTTCGGGTAGTACCAGCCCACCCGCTCCGCCACCCGGTCACCGCCCAGGATGTCGAGGTAGCGGGCGGCACCCTTCCACTCGCAGAACGAGGAACCCGCGGCCTCACGCAGCGACCCGGCCACGAAGCCTGACCGCGGCAGGTAGTAGGTCGGTGGGTGCGACGTCTCGAGCACCTGCCAGCTCGAGGTCGTCCGACACACGACGACGCCACCCAGGACGACCTCGATGGACGCCGGACACTCCCTGACCGCGGGCGGCCTCGGGTAGTCCCAGACCGACTCAGCAGGTGCACTCATGCGGCCAGCCTAGGCACGACGTCAGCTGAGAGCGCTCTCAGGATTGATCTTCACAACGTACCAATCCGGTGGGTTCCTTCCCGCCGTCGTTGTGTGATTGGGTTGGTTCTGCTGTTGCAGATCTGTGCCGTGGTCAGTGCTACGCCCCCAGATACTTGCGTGGGCGCTCGACCGAATGGGCGTCCGAGCAGCAACTCGGAGCCGTGAGGTGCGGCTTCCGCGCTTGATGTCTAGGAGAGTTTCATGGCGCAGGGAACCGTCAAGTGGTTCAATGCCGAAAAGGGCTACGGATTCATCGCCGTGGACGGCGGCGGTCCGGATGTGTTCGTCCACTACAGCGCAATCGAGACGACGGGTTTCCGGACCCTCGACGAGGGCCAGCGAGTGGAGTTCGAGACCACCCAGGGGCCGAAGGGTCCCCAGGCCGACCAGGTGCACGCCATCTGATCTCGGAAGTACCACGACAAAGCCCCCGCACGGATACGCGTACGGGGGCTTTGCCTTTTGTCAGCAGTGCGAGCGCCTTTCGCTCAGAGTGTCGTTGACCCGCATGTGCGGGCAGACGAGCCTTCGCCGGCCCGTCCGCGCTGCCTTGTCGAGCAAGTGCCGGCAGACGACAAGCGGGGAAGCCCGGTGCGGGTGGAGGGGCGGGTCCCGCTGGATGTCACGGCGCCGACTGCCCGCAAGTGCGGGCAGACGGCGCCACGGTCATCTCGGTCAGCGCACCGGCTAGCGGGTCGTCGTCCTAGCGAGCACGACCATCAGTAGGCCGGCTGCGACGGGTCGATCTGGCTGACCCAGGCGCTGACCCCGCCGCCGACGTGCACCGCGTCGGCCAGGCCGGCGCCGTGCACGATGGCCAGGCACTCAGCGGATCGGGTGCCCGCCTTGCAGTAGAGCACCACCTGCTTGTCCTGCGGCAGCTCACCCAGGGCGGCCCCGGTCTGGAAGTCGCCCTTGGGGATCAGCACCGAGCCGGGAATCTCGTTGATCTCCCGCTCGACCTGCTCCCGGACGTCGATCAGCACGAAGTCGCGCTCGCCGGCATCGCGCTCCTTCAGCCACTCCTCCAGCTGGACGACACTCAGCGTGTGTCCCGACACGGCCTCGGCGGCCTCGTCGGTGATCGCGCCGCAGAAGGCGTCGTAGTCGATCAGCTCGGTGATCGGCTCCCCCGCAGGGTCCCTGCGCAGGTTGAGCGTCTTGTAGCTCATGTCCAGTGCGTCGTAGACCATCAGGCGACCGATCAGCGGATCCCCGATGCCGGTGATCAGCTTGATCGCCTCGGTGACCATGATCGAACCGATCGAGGCGCAGAGCACCCCGAGCACGCCACCCTCGGCGCACGAGGGCACCATCCCGGGTGGCGGCGGTTCCGGGTAGAGGTCGCGGTACTGCGGTCCCTGGTCGGCCCAGAAGACACTGACCTGTCCCTCGAACCGGAAGATCGAGCCCCAGACGTACGGCTTGTGCGACAGCACCGCAGCGTCGTTGACCAGATAGCGCGTCGCGAAGTTGTCGGTCCCGTCCACGATCAGGTCGTACTGGGCGAAGATCTCCATCACGTTGTCGTTGTCCAGCCGGACATCGTGCACGACCACGTTCACCAGCGGGTTGACCTCGGCCACGGACTCCTTCGCCGACACGGCCTTGGACCGGCCGATGTCGGACTGGCCGTGGATGATCTGGCGCTGCAGATTGGACTCGTCGACGGTGTCGAACTCGACGATGCCCAGGGTCCCGACCCCGGCCGCAGCCAGGTAGAGCAGCGCCGGGCTACCCAGTCCCCCGGCTCCGATCACCAGCACGCGTGCGTTCTTGAGCCGCCTCTGTCCGATCATGCCCACGTCGGGGATGATCAGGTGACGGCTGTAGCGGCGAACCTCTTCCGAGGTCAGCGCCTCGGCGGGTTCGACCAGCGGCGGTAAGGCCACAACTTCCTCCATGTTCGTCGTCGGCGCTCTCCCGGTCTCGGGACTCGGTGCCCGGGGCTCCGGCCGGAGCGTCCAAATGCGATCTTGGACAGCAACGCGACGAGGTGGACACCTATTCCGACATCCGGACCGGTGGTGACCGCTCGCCCCCGCCGTGACTACTAGGCTCGCTGCACTGCTGGCCGTCGCGTACGAGAGGCATCCGATGACCGACCTCGCCCCCCATCGCGGCGAAGCCGTACCGGGGTTGGCCCCGGCCGAGCCGACGAAACCGGTGGTCGATCGTCGGTCCCGGGTGACGTTCCTGCACGACGACCGCTGGCCGGACCGCTTCGCCTCGGCCATGCTGCTGGCCAGCGCCTTCGTGCTGGTGATCACCTTCGTGCCGCCCTGGCGGCGCTACTTCGCCCGCGAGTGGGACTTCGTCTCGCTGCTCACCCTGCCCCTGGTGCCGGGCTTCGTGTACGCCGCTCTGCTGCTGGTGATGGCCGTCGGGCTCCGCCGCCGACTGCGGGCGGCCTGGTGGCTGCTGCTCATCTGGTGGCTGCTCCTCCCCCAGCTGGGCCGCCTGGTGTTCCTGATCAGCGGCCGGGCCACGACCGCCCAGACCGTCCAGCTGATCATCGGGCTGGTCCTCATGACGGCGGTGACCGTGCTGCTGTTCCGGGTCAAGAACCAGTTCAGTGCCCGCCGGGTGCCGGGCAACCTCGGACTGGCGATCCTGGTCTTCGTCGGCGGCGGAGCGCTGGTCTGGATCCTCGGCACCCTGCTCACCCTGCAGTTCGGGGACACCAGGAACTTCGGCCGCGCCGGATACCACGTCTACGACTCGATGGTCGGTGAGCTCGGACGCTTCCCCGGACCCGACGCGATCCACTCCCCGCTCTGGGTCCGGTTCGTCGTCGGTGTGCTCGGGGCGTTCGTCATCCTCGGAGCGGCCTATCTGCTGTTCCGGCCCCCCAAGGCCACCCACTTCCTCACCGCGGCCGACGACGCCCGGGTCCGCACGCTGCTGCGCGACTACGGCGACCTCGACTCGCTCGGCTACTTCGCCACCCGCCGCGACAAGTCGGTGATCTGGGACACCGGCGACCCGACCACGGCCCGGGCCGGTGTGTCGTACCGACCCATCGGCTCGGTCAGTCTGGCCAGCGGCAACCCGATCGGCGATCCGCAGCACTGGCCCGACGCGATCGAGGCCTGGCGGCAGGCGGCCCGGAACACCGGGCTGTCGGTGGCGGTGATGGGCGCCGGTCAGGAAGGCGCGGCGGCCTACAGCGCGTCGGGGATGACGGCCTGGGAGATCGGCGACGAGGCCATCGTGAACCTCCGGGAGTTCTCCCTGAACGGACCCGGCATGCGACCCATCCGTCAGTCGGTGACCCGACTCCAGCGGCGCGGTTACACCACCCGCGTGGTCCGGCACAGCGACCTCGGCCGGGCGGACTTCGACACCCTCAGCTCCGACGCCGCGTCCTGGCGCGGCGACGGCGGCGACGAGCGCGGCTTCTCGATGGCTCTGGGTCGGCTGGCGGACCCCCTCGACGGGCAGTGCGTGCTGGTGCAGGCCCATGACGCCGACGGCAAGCTGCGGGGGTTCCTGAGTTTCTCTCCCTGGGGCCGCAACGGCTTGTCGCTGGATCTGATGCGGCGCGACCCGACCGCCGACAACGGTCTGGTCGAGCTGATGGTGGCCTCGCTGGCCGAGCGCTCGGCGCAGTTCGGGGTGGCTCGGGCGTCGATGAACTTCGCCGTCTTCCGCGAGGCGTTCGAGCGGGGCGCGGAGATCGGGGCCGGTCCGATCGCCAAGGCGTGGCGGCAGGCCCTGCTGCTGGCCAGCCGCAACTGGCAGCTCGAGTCGCTCTATCGGTCCAATGCCAAGTACCTGCCGAGCTGGCAGCCACGTTTCATGTGCTTCGAGTACGCCTCCGATCTGCCCCGGGTCGGCACGGCCGCGGGCAGCGCCGAGGGCTTTCTGACCCGACCCAGCCTGAGCTCCCTGCTGAACCGCAAGGAGTCCGGTGCCCCCGCCGCCCTGGAGACCGGGACGGAGGCGTACGCCGACGAGGTGCGCGCCCTGATGCCGCCGGAGCCCGACCTGCTGGCCGAGGCGCTGTCGGCGGAGAAGCTGCCCGAACAGGTCCGGGTCCGCCGGGCGAAGGTGGAGCGGCTGAAGGCCCGCGGCATCGAGCCGTACCCGGTCGGCTACCCGCGCAGTCACACCCTCGCCCAGGTGCGGGCGGAGGCAGGTGTGCTGGGCCCCGACACCCTCACCGGAGAGACCGTGTCGATCACCGGGCGGGTGCTGTTGAAGCGGAAGCTCGGTCGGATCGGTTTCGCCACCCTCCGCGACGGTTCCGGTGATCTGCAGGTCCTGGTCTCCCGGGACGGGGTCGGCGACGAGCTGTTCGACCTGTGGCGGCGCGACATCGACCTCGGCGACCACATCGGCGTGACCGGCGAGGTGATGACCACGCACACGGGCGAGCTGTCGGTCCGGGCGACCTCGCTGCAGCTGACCAGCAAGTCCCTGCGGCCGCTGCCCGACAAGCACAAGGGGCTGACCGACCCGGAGGCCCGGATCCGGGCCCGTTACGTCGACCTGATCATCCGACCCGAGGCCCGGGAGATCGCCTACACCCGGGCGACGGTGGTGCGCAGCGTGCGGGACTCGCTGGCCCGTCGCGGCTTCGCCGAGGTCGAGACCCCGATCCTGCAGCTCATCCACGGGGGCGCCAACGCGCGCCCCTTCGAGACCCACATCAACGCCTACGACCTCGATCTCTACCTGCGGATCGCGACCGAGCTGCACCTCAAGCGGCTGATCGTCGGTGGGATGGAGAAGGTCTACGAGATGGGCAAGCAGTTCCGCAACGAGGGGGCGGACTTCAAGCACAACCCGGAGTTCACCTCGCTGGAGCTGTACGAGACCTACGGCGACTACGACTCGATGCGGATCCTCACCCAGCAGATCATCCAGGAAGCTGCGGTCGCCGTGTACGGCGAACCCGTGGCCCGGCGGGCCGAGGGTCCCGACGGCACGATCGTCGAGTACGACCTGTCGGGCGACTGGCCGGTCAAGACGATCTGCCAGGCCGTCTCGGAGAAGCTCGGCGAGGAGATCACCGCGGACACCTCTCGCGAGGTGCTGCTGCGCCACGCGGCGGCCATCGGACTGGATCTCGACGCCGACAGCCGCTGGGGCTTCGTGCTGGAGGAGGTCTACGGCGAGCTGTGCGAGTCGACGACCACCACACCGGTCTTCTACACCGACTTCCCCAAGGAGAACGCACCGCTGACCCGACAGCATCGGCGGGACCCGCGGCTGGCCGAGAAGTGGGACCTGGTGATCTTCGCCGCGGAGCAGGGCACTGCCTACTCCGAGCTGGTCGACCCGATGGACCAGCGCGAGCGACTGGTCGCCCAGTCCCTGCTGGCCGCGGCCGGCGATCCGGAGGCCATGCAGGTGGACGAGGACTTCCTGACCGCGTTGGAGTACGGCATGCCGCCGACCGGTGGCATGGGCATGGGCATCGACCGGTTGGTGATGAACCTGACCGGGCTCAGCATCCGCGACACCATCCTGTTCCCGATCGTGCGCCCGAACCGCTGAGTCGACGCGACCACTGAGCCGAGCGGGGTCACTGAGCCGGCGGGGTCACTGAGCCGGCGGGGTCACTGAGCCGGCGGGGTCACTGAGCCGGCGGGGTTCACTGAGGCGGCAACGACGGCCAGCGCTCCGAAGCCCACTGCGACCAGGTCGCGTGACCCGACGGGACGGCGGGGATCTCGTCGCCGCGCAGCTCGTCCTCGTCGGGTGCCTGGAACGTCACCTGCCACTGCCTCAGCTCGGCGTCGCTCATCTCGAACTGGCCGGGCGCGGTGTCGTACCGGTCGGTGATGCGTCGGCGTTGCTCGTCGTAGTCGATGGGCAGGTAGACCACCTGAGCGCGGACACCCCGTGAGTCCGCGATCCACCGCAGGGCCGAGCGCTCGTCGGTGCCCCAGAGCCCGAAGTCGAAGACGACGTCGATGCCCAGCTGAGCGGCCCGCATCCCGATCTCCACCAGCTTGCCTTCGATCAGGTCGCGCTGGTCGGCGCGCTCCGGCGATCGCCACTGGGTCGGGCTGTCCCCGGCGAAGATCGCCATCTGCCAGTCGTCGGGCGTCAGCCGAAGGGCCGACTCGCTCACCTCGAGCTCCTTGGCCCGCCTGGTCTTCCCGGATCCCGGGAGGCCCACGATCAGATAGATGGTCACCCGGAGACGCTAGTGGTTGGACCCTGCAAGGGTGCGGTCGAGCGACGCAGCGAGTGGTATCAGCGGCCGCAGTCCATCGCTCATCGGCTGCATGACCCTCTTCTACGACGACTTCGAGCAGCCCAAGCCGGGATGGTTCTTCACCGGGAACGGTGGCTGGGACTTCGGCAAGGGACTCTCCCACAAGGGTGCGAACAACGCCTGGGTGCGAGCCAGCAGCGGCTGGAACGCACTGAACCGCTTTCACCCCGTCCCCGCCCGGACGGACTGCACCGTCGCGGTGTGGTTGCGGCTGTCCGACTCCTTGACCGACGGGTACTTCTCGGTCCGGGGTGCGGCCGAGCTGAACGGCGACGGACCGATCATCACCGAGCGGAAGCTCATCGGCCCCGGTCGACCGAACCCCGCGAACGGCAACTACAACAAGTACCAGCTGAGCTTCTCCAGCGCGGGGTTCTCCAGGGTGCTGATCTACGTCGGGCTCTGGGGCGTGGGCCGGGACGCCTGGATCCAGATCGACGGCGCCGAGATCCGTGACCCGCTGGTCAAGATCGACGACGGCACCGAGCTCAATCCGGTCTGAGCCCGGGGGCACGGTCGTCAGCCGGTGTGCTCCGGCGGCGACGGGCCCTCCCGGCCGAGCCTAGAGAGCGCCGACCTGCTCCAACCAGGTCAGGGACTGCGGCAGCGTCGGTCCGTACGTGGTGTAGTTGTGCCCGCCGCCGTTCAGCAGCAGGGTCGCGACGCCCGGGATGCCAGTGGACTGGGTCACCATCTTCGAGGTGTCGGCGTACTTGGCCCCCGGTGCCCAGCTGTCCGTGTCCTGCTTGCTGGCCACGATCAGCAGGTCAGACTGCTGCTGGGGCGGCTGCTTGATCAACCAGATCGGTGAGTTCTCGTTCCTCAGCCGCCGGTTGCCCTTGAACAGGTCACCGGTGGTCGGATCGGTCTCGGCGTCGTAGTAGCCGCCGAAGCTGACCGCGGCCGAGAAGTCGGTGCGGTGGCGCAGCAGCAGCTTGGCCGAGCAGAAGCCGCCGGTGCTGAAGCCCATCGCCGACCACTTCGATCCCGAGGGATCGGATCGCACCTCGCGGATGACCTGGTCCCGCACGCTCGTCGACAGCCAGGTCTCGGCCTGCGGGCCACCTGGCACGTCGGTGCACTCGGTGTCGCGCGGCGGGGCGATCATCAACGGCGGGAACACGGCGATGAACGGCTTGACCTTGCCGCTGTCGATCGCCTGGGTCGCCTGCTGACCGAACGAGAACCCGTTGAACATCGCCTCGGGCGTGCTCGGCTGGCCGGGCAGCACCATCACGGTCGGGTACCTGTGCAGCCGGTTCGTCAGCTGGTCATAGCCCTTCGGTAGCCACACCAGCACGGGCAGCCGGGCGGCTCCGATCCCCTTGGCGCCCGGGACCTTGACGGAGAACGTCATCACCCGACCCTGCGAGCCGTCGGCGGGCACCAGGCCGGTCAGGTCCACCGCACCCGCCGACGCGTCCGACTCGCCCGCCAGCTCGCCCCAGTTGTTGTAGAAGCCGTACTGGTTGTTCGCGTACAGACCGATGGCCCCGACGGCCAGCAGCTGGCACAGCACGATGCCGGCCAGCCGGATCAGGCGGCCGCTGATCCCGCGTGGGCCAAGACCCCAGAGGATGATCATCAGGACGGGCAGGATCACGGCGAGCGCGGCGACGATCCAGAGCAGCTGGGGCGAGGTGAGGCTCATGCGGATCAGACTCCTGGAGGGCACTCCAACCGGACTCCAACGGCGCTGGAGTTGAATGGCGTCATGGTCCCAGCCGCTGACGCCGTCCGCACCCGGGTGGCCGGCCGGGAGCTGTCCGTCGTCAACCTGGACAAGGTGATGTACCCGGCCACCGGCTACACGAAAGCCGAAGTGATCTCCTACTACTCCCAGATCGCCGAGGTGCTGCTGCCCTACATCGCCGACCGGGCCCTGACCAGGGTCCGGTTCCCCGACGGGGTGGCCGGACCGAGCTTCTACGAGAAGAACGCCCCGGCCGGCACCCCGAGCTGGGTCCGGACGGCTCGGATCCTGACCGGGGACGGCCCGGTGGAGTACGTGGTCGCCGACGAACCGGCCACCGTGGTGTGGCTGGCCAACCTCGCGGCCCTGGAGCTGCACGTGCCGCAGTGGCGGGTCGGGGTGCTGGACCCGCGGACGGCCGAGGCGGGGGCGTTGGAACGCGGCGAGCCGCTGGCCGACCGGGTGGTCGTCGACCTCGACCCCGGCGCCGGCACGACGATCGTCGAGGTCGCCCGGGCGGCCATGATCGCGGCCGAGCGACTGGCCTCCGACGGACTGGTGCCGGTGCCCCAGACGTCGGGCAGCAAGGGCATCCAGGTCTACGCCGCGGTCGCGCCGACGCCGAGTCGCCGGATCTGGGCGTACGTGAGGCAGCTCAACGCGACCCTGCACCGGCGACTGCCGGACTTCTTCGTGGCGTCGATGTCGATCGCCGAACGGGCCGGGCGGATCTACGTCGACTACAACCAGAACCTCGCGGCCCGCAACACCATCGCGCCCTACTCGCTGCGCGGTCGCGAGCGACCCAGCGTGGCCACCCCGCTGACCTGGGAGGAGGTCGCCGCCACCAGCGGCCCGGACGACCTCCGGTTCTCCCCCGAGGACGTGCTGGAACGCGTCGCCGAGCACGGCGACCTGGCCGCCGATCTGCTCCATCCGGACCGTCCGGACCTGCCGCTGGTCAGCGACGATGCCGGCTAGTGGGCGAGCGGCCGGTTAGGCTGCGCCCGTGAGCATCGAGGCCGTCGCCGCCAAGAAGAGTCCCACCCGGATGCCCCGCGACCAACGTCGCGCGCAGCTGCTGGACGCGGCCAACGACGTGTTCACCACGAACGGCTACCACGCCGCCGCGATGGACGACATCGCCGAGGCCGCTGGGGTGTCCAAGCCGGTGCTCTACCAGCACTTCGGCTCCAAGCTGGATCTCTATCTCGCGCTGCTGGACGCCAGCTGCGACCGGCTGGTGGAGGTCGTCGAGGAGGCCCTCGACTCGACCGAGGAGAACGCCGACCGAGTGGTGGCCACGATGGGCGCCTTCTACGAGTTCGTGTCCTCGGCCAGTGGCCAGTTCCGGTTCGTCTTCGAGTCCGATCTGACCGGCGACGGGCAGGTCCAGCAGCGGCTGTGGAAGGTGAACAACGACATCGCGGACGCCATCGCCGTGGTGATCGGTGACGACACCGGGCTGCCGTACGAGCAGTCCAAGCTGCTGGCCATCTCCCTGGTGGGCATCGCCCAGGTCAGCGCCCGGTACTGGGTCTCCGGCGGGACCCAGCGGATCGCCCTCGATGAGGCCAAGCACCTGGTCAGCAACCTGGTCTGGCGCGGCATCGGCGGCTTCCCCAAGACCGAGCACCCGCACGCCGAGGAGACCCAGGGATGAGTGGCCACCTGCTTGTCCGACGCCCCTCACCGGCGCTCGCCGACGGTGAGCTGACCCACCTCGATCGCGCGCCGGTGGATGCCGAGCTCGCACTGCGGCAGTGGCAGGGCTACGTCGACGCGTTCGTCGCCCACGGCTGGACCGTGCACCAGATCGAGCCGGCCGACGACCACCCGGACGGGGTGTTCGTGGAGGACACAGTGGTGGTGTTCGACGACCTCGCGGTGCTCACCTCACCCGGCGCCCCGTCGCGACGCGGCGAGGTGGCCACCACCGAGGCGGCCCTGGCGGCCCTCCCGGCGGCAGTGCGACCCGAGGTGACACGGATCGAGGAGCTCGGGCACCTGGACGGCGGCGACGTGCTCAAGATCGACCGGACCGCGTACGTGGGGTTGAGCGCACGCACCGACGAGGCCGGTGTCGCCCAGCTGTCTGCTCTGCTCGAGCCCCGTGGGTGGCGGGTCGTCGCCGTGCCGGTGACGAAGGTGCTGCACCTCAAGTCCGGGGTGACCGCGTTGCCCGACGGAACCGTGGTCGGCTTCCCCCCACTCGTCGACGACAGCGGCGCGTACGCCGACTTCCTCGGTGTACCGGAGGAACACGGCACCGCCGTGGTCGATCTCGGCGTCTCGTCCGACGGTGCCGGCCGAACGGTGATCATGTCCGCCGACGCCCCACGTACGGCCGAGCTCTACGCGGCGCGCGGTCTGCAGGTGGTGACCGTCCCCATCACCGAGTTCGAGAAGCTCGAGGGTTGCGTGACCTGCTTGTCGGTTCGGATCCGCCGCGGCGGTCAGGAACCGCCGGCGAGCTCGTAGCCGCGCGGGACGACCACCACCGGCACCGGCGAGTGCCGGATCAGCTTGGTGGCCCGGGACCCGAGGAAGACCCGGGCGATCGGTCCCAGCGTCGACGACCCGAGCACGAGCAGCTCATTCGGTTCCCAGTCGATGCTGGACATGGACTCACCCCAGCCCGCTCCGGTGGCGATCACGGTCTCGGTGTCCTCGCCGATGATCTCATCGACCCGCAGCCGGCTCTGGGCGTGCGACGCCTGTTCCCGCCAGGAGTCCAGCACCGAGTCCTCGGCGGACAGCCCGACCTCGGGGGGGTACATGGTGCCGCCACGGACGCCGAAGCTGGCCACCCGGGCGGGCGCCCCGATGCTCCGGGCGAACGAGACGGCCTGGGCCACCACCTTCTCCGACTCCTCGCCGTCGGAGAAGGCAGCTGTCACCCGGCCGAAGCCGTCGGCGGCGGTGGACCGGAAGCCACGTGGGCTGAGCGCCAGCGGGATCGGCGAGGAGTGCAGCAGCTTGTCGGTGGTCGAACCGACCACGATGCGGCCGACGGCCCCGTCCGTGCTGGAGCCGAGCACCAGCACCGACGCCTGGCACTCGGCGGCGTCCTCGAGCAGGGCCGAGGTGACCGACCGCCCGCTGACCGCGTGGTAGTCGATGGGGATGTCGACGCTGGCGTCGACCAGGTACTCCCGCGCCTTGGCCTCCGCCTGGGTGCCGAGCTGCTGGGCGAACTCGGCGTACTCGGCGTCGACCCGGGCCAGCGACGGCGTGGACCACTGTCGCGGCACGACGGTGACCACGTGCAGGGACGTCCCGAGGGCGTGGGCGAGCTGCAGACCGAGATCCAGCGATCCGCGGCCGCCCTTGTGCGGCACATAACCAACGAGAACGGTCATCAGTGACCCACCTCCGCGTCGTCGGCGTCGACGTCCTCGCCGGCCAGCATCCGCCCCAGCACCGAGTGCTTCCTCCCGTACAGGAGGTAGAAGACGATGAAGACGCCGACCCAGCAGGCGAAGACCAGCCAGGTGTACCACCGCAGACTGGCCAGGATGTAGCCGCAGGCGACGATCGACAGGATCGGGGTGACCGGGAAGAACGGCACCTTGAAGCCGCGGGGCAGATCGGGCTGCCGGTAGCGCAGGATGATGACGCCCAACGAGACGACGATGAACGCGGTCAGGGTACCGATCGACACCACGTCGATCAGGTAGTCCAGCGGCACGAAGGCGGCCAGGAGGGCCACCACGATGGCCACGATGATGGTGTTGTTCACCGGGGTCTGGGACTGGGCACTGACCTTGGAGAAGATCTTCGGCAGCATCCCGTCCCGCCCCATCGCGAACAGGATCCGGGTCTGGCCGTACATGGTGACCAGGGTGACCGAGAAGATCGAGATCACCGCGCCGAGGGCGAGGATGGTCGCCCAGATCGTGTTGCCGGTGATGATCTCCAGGATCTTGGACAATCCGGCTTCCGACTGTCCCTCGAAGTCGGTCCAGGGCTGGGCGCCGATGGCCGAGATCGACACCAGCAGGTAGATCCCGATGACGATGAACAGCGCACCGATCAGGGCGCGCGGCATCGTCTTCTGCGGGTCCTTCACCTCGTCACCTGCCGTGGAGACCGCGTCCAGGCCGATGAAGGAGAAGAAGATGGTGCCGGCCGCGGCGCCGACCCCGGCGGCACCGAAGGGAGCGAAGTCGGCGAAGTGGTTGGCGTCGAAGGCGGTGAAGGCGATGATCGAGAACATCACCAACACGGACAGCTTGATCACCACCATGACCGCGTTCACCTTGGCCGACTCGCTGGCCCCGCGGATCAGCAGCAGCATGCACAAGCCGACCAGGATCACCGCCGGCAGGTTGATGATCCCGGTTTCCTGACCCGGCAACCCGAACGGTGCGGCCAGGATCGCTCGCGGCAGCTCCAGCCCGGTGATGTTGACCAGCGCCTCGTTGACGTAGCCGCTCCAGCCGACCGCGACCGCGGCGGTCGAGACGCCGTACTCCAGCAACAGGCAGGCCGCGACACCCATCGCGATGATCTCGCCGAGGGTGGCGTACGCGTAGGAGTAGGTGGAGCCCGAGACGGGGACCGACGAGGCCATCTCGGCGTAGCAGATCGCCGCCAGGCCGGCCGCGATCCCGGCCAGGACGAACGACAGGATGACGGACGGCCCGGCCTTGGGCACCGCCTGGGACAGGACGAAGAAGATGCCCGTGCCCACCGTGGCGCCGACCCCGAACATCATCAGCTGGAACGTCCCCATGGTCCGTTTCAGCTGTGGACCGTGACGGTCGCCGATCGGCTTGCGCCGAAACAGCCCGCCGGCTGTGGCGGGAGACAACGGTTCGACGCTCATGGGCCTCCGATCACGGGACGCGCGGATTCGCACGCCAGGCTGCAGTCTGTCCTAAGGATTCCCCGAGTGTCAGTAGCGGGGCCCTGCCGTCACACGGCTGTTTCCTGACCGACGCGGGGCTCTGGTCAGCCGGCGATGCCTTCGGTGGCCTCGGCTCGGGCGAGGGCCGCCCGATGCCGCAGGTGCCGCTCCGAGGGTGTGCCGAGGAGCAGTCGGCCCGATCAACTCGCGGTGCTCCCCGGTCAGCTCCATGTACTCCACGATGTGGCTCATCCGCGGGAAGGTGTTGATCATCACCACATCCGGCACGAGCCGGCCGATCAGCCGGCCGAAGGGCGTGTCGATCGTCGGCAGCGGGGAGTACTGCAGGCAGATCCGGCCCTGCAGGTTCAGCGGCTTCTCGATGTAGTCCCAGAACACCGCGCCGAAACAGCTTCTCCACCACGAAGCTGGCCACGTACTCCCGCACCGTGCAGACGACCATGCCGAGGAAGAACAGCGCGAACGGGTTGTCGACGTACGGCAGCAGGAAGACGCTGACCGCGAGACCCCCGAGGCCGCAGATGGAACGCCCACGGGGCGAGGTAGAGGCCGTTGGTCGTATCGGGATCCATGGGCCGCTTGCCGCCATCACCGACCCCGATCCGAGTAGATTGGCCGGGCCAGACGAGAAGAAGAGGATGAGTCCATGACCGAGTTCGCCGGCGCCGCCGCACCATCGCCCCTGACGCCCCCGGATCAGGTCGCCACGTTGACCCTGACCGCCCCCCCGCCCCCGCAACGGGTCGCCGCGACCCAGGCGCCGTCGATCGCACCCCAGGTGGACGCCTCGCAGGTCCCGGCCCTGGACGCGCGGGTCGACGGGTTCCTGGACGCCCTGACCAAGGCGCAGACCCGGTCCCCGGAGTTCGCCGCACAAGCGGCCAACGTCCGGAGCATGGGCGACGCCGACGTCCGCAAGGCCGCCGAGACGTCCAACCGGCTGCTCAACACCCCGGTCAAGGCGCTGAAGGAGGGTGGCATCGCCGAGGGCTCCAAGGTCGGCACCACGCTGCTGGAGCTGCGACGCACGGTCGAGGAGCTCGACCCCAGCCAGGCCACCGGCACCCGCAAGCTGCTCGGCTTCCTGCCGTTCGGCGACAAGGTGGTCGACTACTTCCGCAAGTACCAGGACGCCCAGTCCCACCTGAACGGCATCCTGCACAGCCTGCGCAACGGTCAGGACGAGCTGGCCAAGGACAACGCGGCGCTCAACATGGAGAAGCAGAACCTGTGGGCGACCATGGGTCGGCTGAACCAGTACGTCTACGTCGCCGAGCGTCTCGACTCGCGGCTCACCGAGCAGATCACCGCACTGGAGATGTCCGACCCGGACCGGGCCAAGGCGCTGCAGCAGGACGTCTTGTTCTACGTCCGGCAGAAGCACCAGGACCTGCTCACCCAGCTCGCCGTCTCCATCCAGAGCTACCTGGCGATCGACATCATCATCAAGAACAACATCGAGCTGATCAAGGGTGTGGACCGGGCCGCGACGACCACGGTGTCGGCGCTGCGGACCGCGGTGATCGTGGCCCAGGCGCTGGGCAACCAGAAGCTCGTGCTGGATCAGATCACCGCCCTCAACACCACCACCTCTGACCTGATCCAGCGCACCTCGGAGATGATGAAGGACAACTCCGCGGCCATCCAGCAGCAAGCGGCGTCGGCGACCATCGGACTCCCCCAGCTGCAGGCCGCCTTCGCCAACATCTACGCCACGATGGACTCCATCGACGCCTTCAAGCTGCAGGCGCTGGACTCGATGTCGACCACCATCACCACCCTGGAGACCGAGGTGGACAAGTCCCGGGAGTACCTGGACCGGGTCTCGAACGCCGATCAGCGACTCGCTTCCGGTGCCCTGGACATCGAGGGCGGCAGCCCCAGCGGCCTGCGTTGAGCTGCTGCCGACCCCGACCGGCCGAGCCGCGACCCGTCGACACAACCGATCCGAGCTGACCATGGGCTTCAAGGACTGGGTGGCCAAGATCACCGGCCGACTCGAGCCGGAGCCGGTGGCGGTCACGCCGAGCCCGGCCGCGCCCACCGAGCAGGACATCATGAATGCGCTCGACCGGGCCGAGGCCATGGTCACCGGCGGGGTGGTGCCCGCCCCGGTGCAGTCGCGGGTGAAGCGGATCACCTCGACGGTCCGGCAGACGATGCCGCGGCTTCGCAACCTCGGTCTCGGCAGCCCGGAGGCGTACTCGGTGATGGCCACCGCCACCGACTACCTGCCCGAGGCGATCAGCGGCTATCTCCGACTGCCCCGCGACTGGGCCGACTCGCGGCCGATCGAGGCGGGCAAGACCTCGCTGATGCTGCTGATCGACCAGCTCGACCTGCTGGCCTCCACCATGGACAAGATCTTCGATGCGGTCGTCCGGGTCGACGCCGCCGCCCTGGTCGCGCACGGTCGGTTCCTGCAGGAGAAGTTCGGCCATCCCGGCAACACGCCGACGGCGCCGCCCACGATGAGCCCCCCGTCGGACACCCCCCGTAGCAGTCTGGACCTCCCATGAGTGACGAGCGCCCCACCGACCCCGACCTGCGCACCTGGGGGAACGACGCGCTCCAGGCCCTCAGCGACGCCTTCGACAAGGTCGTCCGCAGCCGCGAGTCCAGTCCCGGCATCGACGTGCCGGACGCCCGCGCGCAGGACTGGTTCGACCTCGGTCACCTGGATCCGGACGCGCCCGGCAAGTTCCCCGGTATCGGTGGCGTCGGTACGACCGGGACTCCGGCGGCCGGCCACCCGGCCGAGAAGTCCGCGGCTGGATCCCCCGCCACCGAGGTCACCGACCCGGCGCCGACGGCCGCCGCGCCCGCTCCCCGACCCCCGCCCCGGAGCCGGAGCCGGATCCCGAGCCGGAGAAGTCCCTCGAGGAGCTGCTCACCGAGCTCGACGCCCTGATCGGGCTCGCGGACGTCAAGGCCGAGATCCACCGGCAGGTCGCGGTGCTGCGGGTCGAGGGACTGCGGACCAAGGCGGGTCTGCGCTCGGCCACCATCACCCGTCACCTCGTGTTCGTCGGCAACCCGGGCACGGGCAAGACCACGGTGGCCCGCTTGGTCGGGGGCATCTACCGGGCCCTGGGTCTGCTCAGCAAGGGCCAGCTGATCGAGGTCGATCGCTCCGAGCTGGTCGCCGGCTATCTCGGCCAGACGGCCATCAAGACCGCCGAGGTCGTCGCCAGCGCTGTCGGCGGCGTGCTGTTCATCGACGAGGCGTACAGCCTGGCCGGTGACCAGTACGGCACCGAGGCCGTGGACACGCTGGTCAAGGAGATGGAGGACCAGCGGGACGACCTGGTGCTGATCGTGGCGGGCTACCCCGACCCGATGGTCGTCTTCATCGCCCAGAACCCCGGTCTGGCCAGCCGGTTCCGGACCACCATCGAGTTCGCCGACTACGCCGACGACGAGCTGCTGGCCATCTTCCGACGACTCGCCGAGAGTGCCGACTACGACGTCCCGGACGCAACCGGGACCCGCTTCGCCACGTTGTTGGCGGTCACCGCACGCGGTCCGTCGTTCGGCAACGGCCGGTACGCCCGCAACCTGCTGGAGGGCGCCATCGGTCGGCACGCCTGGCGTCTCCGCGATGTTGCCGAGCCGACGATCGCGCAGCTCCGAGAGCTGCTGCCGGAGGATCTGGACGATCAGCCGGTCGACCCACCGACGGATCCGTTCGCATCCACCGAGCCAACCGAGCCCGGCGAGGCCGGCGAGCCCGGCGAGCCGAGCCCGCCCGATCCCGACGAAAGCGAGGAGACGCCGTGACGCAACCCACCGGGTCCGCCGCGACGGCACCAGCCCCCGTCGCCTCCCCCACCGCCCAGAACGCCGCAGCCGCGACGCCGTCGCCGCTGCCGGTCCAGGCGACGGCGACGCCGAAGCCCCACGACACCCCCCGGGAGCTGCGCCGGCTGACCACCCTGGTGATCGTCGCCGGGCTGGTCTTCGGGATCGCAGGCCTGGCGACCTTCCTGCTGCTGACGTCCGCGCTGCAGCGGGCCGAGTCGTCGACCGCCCAGCTGATCCGGGTGCAACAGATCCAGACCAACCTGCTGCGCGCCGACGCCAACGCCACCAACGCGTTCCTGGTCGGCGGTCTCGAGCGGGCGGACCAGCGCAAGGCGTACGACGACGCGATCACACAGACCTCGCAGCTGATCGCCGAGGCCGCCGACGCGGAGCCGGGCGACCGGGACGCCCTGTCCGCGCTCAACGTCCAGCTGATCGACTACACCGAGAACATCGAGCTGGCGAGGGCCAACAACCGCCAGGGCTTCCCCGTCGGCGCCCAGTACCTCCGCAACGCCAGCGGCGGTCTGCGGGCCGACGCGATGCCCGTCCTGGACAATCTGGTGACGGCCAACGCCGACCGGGCCGAGGGCCAGATGCACGCCCGGATCGCGATCCTGTTCGCCGTGGTCGGACTGGCCGTGCTCGGTCTGCTGATCTGGGTCCAGATCCGTCTCGCCAGGCGCTTCAAGCGACGGTTCAACGTCGGGCTGGTGGTCGCCTCCAGCGTCGGCGCGGTCACGCTGATCGTCGGTCTGGTCGCCCTCGGCTGGGCCGCGGTGACCATCGGCAACATCCGGGACGGCTCCTTCACCGACGTCCGCGACGCCGCGACCGCGCGGATCGAGGGCAACAACGCCAAGTCCAACGAGAGCCTGACCCTGATCGCCCGCGGCAGCGGCGCCTCCTTCGAGGAGGCCTGGAAGGCGTCGGCGGCTGTGGTCGAGGACCGCATCTCCCGGTTCGGCCGGGACTTCGAGGTCGTCTGGCAGCCGTACGTCGACGTACACACCCAGATCCGGAAGCTGGACGACGGCGGGCAGTGGGACAAGGCGGTCGCGCTGGCCACCACCGAGTCCAACACGACGTTCACCACGTTCGACACCAACGTCGCCCGGGTGGTGGACAGCGCCAGTGCCGAGACCACCGGTGGTCTGGCGGCGACGGTCCCGTGGATGATCATCGGGGCGATCCTGAGCCTGATCGCCGGCATCGCGATGGCGGTGCTCGGTCGCCGAGGTCTCGCCCAGCGCCTGAAGGAGTACCGATGAGACGCCCGGACGCAGTCAACCCGAGCCGCCTGCTGGGGTCGGTCCTGGTCACCCTGCTGCTCGCGGTCCTGGCCGGCTGCGGACTGGCGGGCTACGCACCCACACCGCTGCCCGCCGACGAGTCCGCGGCGCCCACCACGGCACCGACCACGGCACCGACGACGACCCCGGCCCGGTGCGCCGACCCGCTGGCCTCCTACGACCCGAGCGACACCGCCGGCACGGCGGTGAAGCGGATCCAGAAGCGCGGCCGGATCATCGCCGGGGTGTCCGCCGACACCTACCTGCTCGGGTCCCGCAACCCGTTCACCGGCAAGATCGAGGGCTTCGACATCGACATGGTCAAGGCGATGGCCAAGGCGATCGTCGGCGACGAGAACGCGTACGAGCTGCGGGTGATCACCGCGGCTCAGCGGATCCCCTCGCTGCAGAACGGGACCGTCGACATGGTCGCCCGGAACATGACCATCACCTGCGACCGCTGGACCCAGATGGGCTTCTCCACCGAGTACTACCGGGCCGGTCAGAAGATCCTGGTCCGGCGTGGCGCCAAGGCCACCACGCTGGCCGATCTGGCCGGCCAGACGGGTCTGCGCCCCGAACGGCACCTCGAGCATGACCAACCTGATGAAGCTGCAGCCCAAGGCGATCGCCGTCGGCGCGGACAACCACACCGGCTGCCTGGCGCTCTTCCAGAACGGCGAGGTCGACGCGATCACCGGTGACGACACCGTGCTGGCCGGCCTCGCCGCCCAGGACCCGTACGCGGTCGTCCCGGATCAGAAGGCGTTCACGGCCGAGCCGTACGGGCTGGGCTTCAACAGCAAAGACGTCGACCTGATCCGGTTCTCCAACGACGTGCTGGCGAAGATGCGCAGCGACGGGGAGTGGAAGCAGATCTACGACCGCTGGCTCGCTGAGGCCCTCGGTCCGGCCCCGGCGCCGCCCAAGGCCGTCTACGGCCGGGCCACATGACCGACGGGACGCGATCGTGATCGCCTTCGGCAGGTCGTCGTGACCGCAGGGTCGGCCCAGGCACCGGTCGCCCCGGGACGGATGGGGGTGGCGGCCGATCCGACCGCCCTGCTCGGCTACCTCGACCAGCTCGGCCAGTGGCGCGACGCCCGCCGGGCCGAGCTGGGCGAGCTGGACCGGGCCGCCCTGTCCTCGCCCACCGGGGCGTCCGCGACCTCCGACATCGCCTTGTCGCTGGCCCTGTGGAAGGCCGTGGCCGACCGGTACGAGCAGCTGCAGCGCGTCTGGGACTCCGGCCGGGTCGGCCGCACCGAGCGGGAGAAGCTGTCCAGCCTGATCTGGGGGCGACTCGACGCCGCGTACGACACGAGCGGGCTCGCTGTCTCGTTGCCCGAGGCCTGCCGGCTCTCCGACGCGCTGGTCAGCCAGCTGCGGGTGCGCCTCGGCCTCGACGTCTCGGCGCTGGAGACCACCGACCGGATCGCCGACCTGCGCGCCCAGCTGGAACGGATCCGCGACCAGATCGGGCTGGAGCCGCCCGGAGCCCGGCAGCAGCAGTCGGCCGAGACGCAGTCCAAGCTGGCTCGACGGCTGCGGGACGTCGCCGAGAAGGCCGGTCGCGGCGGCGACGTGGGTGGCTTGCTGCCACCGCTGGAGAACGACGCGGCCCGGTTCGAGCGGGACCTGATCGTCGGGGCCGCGCAGCGCCGCCAGGCCCGGATCGAGGTCGAGCAGATCCGTCGGCTGCGCGACAGCCTGGAGGCCCGCGAGGAGCGGCTGCGGCTGCTGGCGACCAGCTGCGTGGCCACCGTCGACCCCGCCCCCCGGTACGCCGTACCGGACGTGGACGCGCTGGGTCCGGTGCCCAACACGCTGGACGCGCTGGCTGCGTACCGGCATCGTCTCTCCCTCGTCGACCGGGCCCTGACGCTGGCGGACGACGCCTACACGGCGGCGCTGCAGCAGCACACCGATCTGCTCGCGCGCCTCGACGCCTATCATCTGAAAGCCACGGCGACGGGAGTCGCCGACCAGGCCGCGGTCGCGAACGCGTACGGGCTGGCCACCGCCGCGCTGGCCGAGCGACCGACCAAGATGGCCCTGGCGAACCAGCTGGTCAGCCTCTACCAGACCTACCTGCAGACCGTGACGAGCCGTTCGGGCGCGTCATGAGCCGTCCGCGCCGAAGGGGTTTCCGATGAAGTGCACGCAGCCCGGCTGCACCGGTTCGATCGTCGACGGCTACTGCGACGTCTGCGGGTCACCGGGAGCGACGTCCGGCACCTCCGTCCTCGCCCCCGAGGCCTCGAGCTCCGCGAGCGCGGTCTCGGCGGCTGTCGGTCAGCGGGCCGGCGGCTGCCGTCAGCCCGGCTGCACCGGCACCGTCGTGGACGGCTACTGCGACGTGTGCGGCACTCCGGGCGACTCCTCCCCGGCAGCTCCGGCGGCCGCCTCATCGTCCCGCTCGTCGACCGGCGATGAGCAGGCGCCGGTGTCCACGATGACCCGCGGCTCGAGTCGTCTCGGGTCGGCGGCGATCGGCTCCCAGCGGGCCGGCGGTGGTGGCACGACCGCCACCAAGCGGGTGAGCTCCGGCTCCCAGCGCCTGCGCTCGGCGCGACTGGGAGCCGGGTTGACCCGGGTGCCACCGGCCCCGTCGATCGATGCGGCCAAGGCCATCATGGTCAATCCGGTGGTGCCCGAGAACAAGCGCGTGTGCCCGACCTGCGGCTCACCGGTGGGCCGCGGCCGGGACGGTCAGCCGGGGCGCGCCGAGGGCTTCTGCCCCAAGTGCGGCAGCCAGTTCTCCTTCACCCCGAAGCTGCAACCCGGCGACCTGGTGGCCAACCAGTACGAGGTAGCAGGCTGCCTGGCCCACGGCGGTCTGGGCTGGATCTACCTGGCCAAGGACAAGAACGTCTCCGACCGCTGGGTGGTGCTGAAGGGTCTGCTGAACACCGGGGACGCCGACGCCCTCGCGGTGGCCATCATCGAGAAGCAGTTCCTGGCCCAGGTCGAGCACCCGCTGATCGTGGAGATCTACAACTTCGTCACCCACGACGGAGCCGGCTACATCGTGATGGAGTACGTCGGCGGGGTCTCGCTCAAGGACATCCTGAAGAACCGGATGCGGGAGGCGGGTGGCAGCTACAACCCGTTGCCGGTGGACCAGTCGCTGGCGTACATCCTCGAGGTGCTGCCCGCCTTCCAGTACCTGCACGACCTCGGCCTGGTCTACTGCGACTTCAAGCCCGACAACCTGATCCAGATCGGCGACGCCGTCAAGCTGATCGACCTCGGCGGCGTGCGGCGGCTGGACGACGACGAGTCCGCCATCTACGGCACCGTCGGCTACCAGGCACCGGAGGTGCCCCAGGTCGGCACCAGCGTCGCCTCCGACATCTACACGATCGGCCGGACGCTGCTGGTGCTGATGGCGGAGTTCCGGGGCTACCAGACCACGTACGTGGAGAAGCTGCCGCCGGTCGAGGACGTGCCGGTCTTCATCGCGCACGACTCGCTCTACCGGCTGGTGGCCAAGATGTGCGCCCCCGACCCCGCCGACCGGTTCGCCTCGGTCGACGAGCTGCGGGTCCAGCTGCTGGGAGTGCTGCGGGAGGTGGTGGCCGAGAAGCAGGCCGGTACGGCCCTGACCTCGGCGGCTTCCGTGCTGTTCGAGGCACCCGCGGTGATCAGTGACGCCCTCGCCTGGGACCAGCTGCCGGCACTGCGGGTGGACACCACCGACGGCCAGTTCGCCTGGCTGTCCAACATCACCGCCGACGACCCCAAGGAACGCCTCACCGAGCTCAAGCAGGCGCCGACCATCACCCCGGAGGTCCAGCTGGCCCGGGCCCGGGCCGCGCTGCAGGCGGGCTGGGACAAGACCGTGCACGAGGTGGTCAACCAGATGCTCACCCTCGACCCGTGGGAGTGGCGAGCGGTCTGGATGAGTGGGCTGCTCGCCCTGCAGCGCAGGGACGTCAAGGCCGCCCAGTCCGCCTTCAACGCGGTCTACGGTCAGGTGCCGGGCGAGCTGGCCCCCAAGCTGGCGCTCGCCCTGAGCTGCGAGCTCGGTGGTGAGCCTGACCTGTCGGAGCGGCTCTACCGGATCTGCGCGTCGACGGACGCGAACTACGTGGCGCCGGCCGCCTTCGGTCTGGCCCGGGTGCGCTCGGGACGCAAGGACGTGGCCGGGGCGGTCCAGGCTCTTGATCTGGTCCCGTCGACGTCGCGGAACTACCCCGAGTCACAGCGCCAGAAGGCCGAGCTGCTGTATGCGGCCGCGGACGGGCTGCCGATGCTGGCGCAGGCGATGGACAGCATCGCGCGGGTCCGGATGGATCCGGTGGACAAGGCCGAGCTGAGCGCGAAGATCATGGAGCGGGCGCTGGCCACCGTGCAGGCCACCGGACCGAACCGACGGTTGACGATCGGCGGCATCCCGGCGGACGATCCGGACCTGCGAGACGGTCTGGAGGCCACGTATCGGACCCTAGCGTCGGCCGCCGACGACGATCAGGAACGCTATGCCCTGGTGGACAAGGCCAACGAGGTCCGCCGATGGACCCTGACGTGACGGACCTCGACGCGACGAACGCCGACGTGACGAACCCCGGCATGACGAACCCCGGCATGACCGACCAGATGTGTGAGAGCGAGCAGGCGTGAGTGCTGAACCAGGCACGGACCAGGCGGTCAACGCCGAAGCCGGTCGCTGTCCCAGCTGCGGTTCCCCGGTCGAGCCGACGGCGCGCTTCTGTGAGACCTGCGGGTCGCCCCTGACCCCGACCGAGGCCGCCGCCGAGGAGGTGGTCGCCGAGCTGCCGGTCGAGCTCACCGCCTCGGTGGTCCAGCCGGAGCCGGCGGCCACCGAGCCGACCCTGGTGCTGCCTCGCCCGTGCGCCAGCTGCGGCGGGGTGGTGGGCCCCGACGGCTACTGCGAGACCTGCGGCACCAAGGCGCCGAGCGAACGGGATCACTACGTCGAGCGCCCCGCCTCGTGGGTCGCGGCCTGTTGCGACCGCGGCATCCGGCACCACCGCAACGAGGACGCCACCGCGGTGGCCGCCTCCGCCGAGCCGGGCAAGCGCGCTGTGCTGGTGGTCTGCGACGGGGTGTCGACCGCCGACGAGTCCGACGTGGGCAGCATGGCAGCGGCCAAGGCCGCCCGCGACGTGCTGGTGTCCAGCCGACCCGCCGGTCTCGGCGTACCGGAGAGCCGGGCCGCGGCGATCGAGGCCGCCCTGGTGGCATCGGCCGAACGGGGCAATGCGGCCGTCATCGCCAGCACCTCCGCCGACACCCCGAACCCGTCCTCCTGCACGTTCGTGGCGGTCGTGCTCGAGGACAACCTGTGCGTCTTCGGCAGCGTCGGCGACAGCCGGGCCTACTGGATCACCGACCCGGGGGCCGGCGATCCGGTGCAGCTCACCACCGATGACTCGGTCGCTCAGCTGCGGATCGCCGCTGGAGTGCCGAAGGAGGAGGCGGAGGCGGGCCCGCAGGCACACGCGATCCTGAAGTGGCTCGGCCGCGACTCCCAGGACTTCCGGCCGGCCACGGGCTCGGTGCTGCTGAACGGGTCGGGCTGGGTGCTGGTCTGCTCGGACGGGCTGTGGAACTACGCCTCCGAGGCGCTCGAGCTGCAGGCGCTGGTCGCACAGCTCAGCGCGACGGCCGGGACGGATCCGCTGGCCCTGGCCGAGGCGATGGTGCGGTGGGCGTGCGACCAAGGCGGCAGGGACAACATCTCGGTCGCGCTGGCACGCCGACCCTGAGGCACGCGCGCTAGGCCATCCTGCCGCGCAGCGTCGCGACGCCGTCGCCCCGCAGGTGATCGAGGGCGACGATGCGACCCGTCGTGGCCAGCAGCAGGGCCTCGGCGGCGCCGCTGACCGTCGGACCGGTGCCGTGCGACCAGTCGATGTCCTCGGCCTCCAGGCGCAGGCCGTCCACCAGGCCGGGCGCCACCAGGGCCTTGGCCGACGAGGTGGTCAGGAAGGTCAGCGAGGTCCGCCGGCGGTCGGCGGGGACCGGGTGGGTGAGCCCCAGCGGCCAGCAGATGTCCAGGCCGTGCACGAGCAGGTCGGTCAACGGAGCCTCGGGACCCGCGCCGGGTGGGGTGAACCGCGAGTCGGCCCGGCGCCGGAGGGTCTCGATCAGCTCCTCGTACGGCCGCTGCGCCTGCTGCCGGGCCAGTCGGGTGTTGGCCCGGTCGAAGCTCCCCCGACTCGCCAGCATCGCGAGCACGAACCTGGGCATGCTCACCTGCAGCGGCACGACCAGGTGGCCGACCACCTCCTGCACGCTCCAGTCGCCGCACAGACTCTGCGCCGCGCGCTGCTCCGCGGTGAGACCGGCCAGCAGATCGGCCAGACCACGACGCTCGTCGGCGATCTCCGCGAAGGTGTCCACCCCAGCATTGTGCCGTCCCGGCGACCTCCGCCCCGTGGACGGGCTCGGCGGGTGCTCTCGGCGCTCGAGGCGGGTACGTTTTCCGACCACGGTCGGCTTCCGACCCGCCCCAGCTCCCGTACACGCACGTTTGCCGACCACGGGCGGCTTCCGCCCCGCCCCCGGTCCCGTACGCGCACGTTTGCCGACCACGGCCGGCTTCCGCCCCGCCCCCAGCCCCGTACGCGCACGTTTTCCGACCACGGCCGGCTTCCGGAGCGCCGGGACGTGCGGGTCCTTTAACCCGATCCCGACCGGTCAGCGGCCCCAGCCGCTGACGTCCAGCACCTCGACACTCGTCCCCCGGCTCGCGAGAGCGGGCGACGGGGCGGACAGCTCGTACGAGAGCGGCTCGTGCGCGGTGTAACGGTCCCGGCCCGGCAGCAGATCGGGGATCCGGGCCAGCGACACGATCAGCTGCTGCCGCGCGAGCCGGTTGCCGAGCTGGCGGGTGGCCGACATGGTCTCGTCGTGCAGCAGCAGCTCCTCGATCCGACGGAGGTCCTCGGTCAGCTGCTTGCGGCGGGCCATCAACCACAGCTCGGTGTGCTCGAGCTCCCACTCCGGGGTGTGCTCGGGACGGCCATGACGATCGGCGAATCCCGAGACCCGGACGATCAGCCAGGCCCGCGGGCGGTCGCGGGTCAGCAGCACCGCGATCCCGAACAAGATCGCGATGATGACCAGGTCCACCGTGACCCCCATCAGCCTCACCGCCTGGCCCCACTGTCGCGCGCGAGGACGCGTCACGCAAGAGCGTCGATCGCGCGTCGCACCCCACGAGCCGCCGTACGAGTGCCACCATCGAGGCGTGATGAACCGTACGGGCCACGTCCTGGGTCTGACCGTGGTGCTGATCTCCCTCCTCGCTCTGGGTACCGGCTGCGGCGGCTCAGCCGGTGAGCAGCCTGCGCTGGACGGCACCCGCTGGAAGCTGACCGCCTGGGCCGAGCCGGACCCCATTCCGGACTCGGCGACCATCACGGCGGAGTTCTCCGAGGGCCGGGTGGCGGGAAACTCCGGAGTCAACCAGTACAGCGCCTCGGTCACGTCCAGCACCGACGGCTCGTTCGCCGTCGATGCGCCGATCTCGACCAAGATGGCCGGGCCCGAGGACGCGATGGCGGCGGAGTCGACCTACCTGCGTCGGCTGGAGGCCGCGACCTCGTACCAGGTCGACGGGGACACGCTGGTGGTCAACGACGCCGACGGCCAGCCGTCGCTCACCTTCACGCGAGGCTGAATCTCACGACCACCCGCAAACACGGAGGCCTACGGAGACACCAGGGGTGGGTGCAGGTCCTTCATCGTGAAGCCCTGTCGGCGCCGGACCACCAGCACCGACAACGCGTGGGTGACCAGCAGGATGACCGCGAGCACCGTGACGTCGCGCGCCAGGTGGGACATCTCCCCGCCGGAGATGACGATCCGGAAGCCGTCGATCAGGTACGTCATCGGCATGGCCGGGCCGATCGCGGCGAAGAACTCGGGCAGCAGCGGGGTCGGGTAGGTGCCTCCGGTCGAGGAGAGCTGCAGGATCAGCAGCACCAGCAGCAGGGACGACCCCGCCGTGCCCAGAGCCGTCCGGAGCAGGTGGGCGATCGCCGAGAAGCAGCAGGCAGCGAGCACCAGCAAGGCCAGGAACAGGAACGGGTGCACCGGATCGAGACCGAGCAGCACCCAGACGATCCCGGCCATCAACAGACCACCGAGGACGGCGATGCCACCGATCGGCAGCCAGCCGGTGAGAGCCAACCGGACGGGCGAGGCGCGACCGGCCAGGGCTCGCCCGGTGATCGGACGGACCACCAGGAACACCGAGATGCCGAACACCCACAAGGCGATGGCGAAGAACAGCGGAGCAAGACCGCGGCCGTAGTAGATGGCCGGGTTGAGCACCTGCATGCTGACGTCTGCGGGTGAGGCCAGCACCTGCACGGCGTCGTCCTGCTGATCCCCGCTGAGTGCCGGGATCCGCTTCACCCCGGCTGCCAGACCGGTCTCCAGCTCGGTCGCGCCGGTCTGCAGCTTCGCCAGGCCGGTCTCCAGCTCGGCGGCGCCGGAGTCGAGCCGCTCGACCCCGGAGGCCAGCGACCTCGCCCCTGTGCTCAGCTTGTCGGCCCCGGTGCTCGCGGTGGCGATCCCGGTGGCCAGCTCATCGGCTCCGGCGGAGGCCGAGGCCGTGCCCGACTGCACGGAGGCCGCGCCCTTCGCCACCTCCCGGGCGCCGGTGTTCAGCTTGACCAGGTTGTCCCGCGCGGTCGCGACCTTGGTCGGCAGCTGGTCGCCCTGCAGCCGCCGGTCCAGCGCGTTCACCCGGTCGAGACCGGAGTCGACGTCGTCGGCGACCGTCTCCGCCCGCTTCCCGGCGGCGTCCAGCGCCGAGGACAACCGCTTGATCGACGCGTCGTCGGCGAGGTCCGGATTGGCCTTGATCGCCGCATCGAGCGCGTCCTGCGCCGTCTCGATGTCGCTGCCGACCGTCGAGCTGCCGGAGCCGACAGCCTTGCCGACCCGGTTGAGCGTGGTGTTCAACGCCTTCGCGTCGGCCTGCGCCTTGGGCAGCACCGCGATCACGTCGTCCAGCACCGGGACCACCTCGTCGTCGAGCTTCTGGGTGCCCGCCGCGACCTGATCAGCTCCGTCGCTGAGCTTCGCGGTCCCCGTCTTCAACGTCTTCAAGCCCGTGGCCAGATCCGCCGAGCCGGACTTCGCCGTCGTCAAACCGGTGGCCAGGGACTTGGCCCCGCTGGCCAGCTGGTCGGCCCCGGTGACGGCCTGGCCCGTGCCGGTGTGCAACGCGGTCGCACCCCGATGGGCAGTGGTCAATCCCTTGGCCAGCTCAGCCGCCCCCTGCTGCGCACTCACCATCCCGTCTCGGATCTTGTTCAGGTTGGCGAAGACGGCGTTGAAGTACGCCACCTCGGCGGCCTCGTCGACCGCTCGGGCGATCGAGTTCTGCGCGCTGTTGGTGATGCTGCCGACGACGAAGCCGTTCGCGTCGTCGCGATAGAGCTTCACCTCGGCCCGACGGGGGTCGTCCCCCGCTCCGCTGACCAGGTTGGCGGAGAAGTCGGCGGGCACGCTGATCACCAGGTAGTAGTCGCCGGCCCGGAGACCACGCTGGGCCTCTGTCTCGTCGACGTCGTGGTACTGGAACGTCGCACCCTGCTTCAGCTCGGTGACGAAGTCCGCGCCGGCCGTGATGGTCTGCTTCTCGAAGGTGACGGGTCGGTCGGCGTTCACGACCGCGACCGGGAGGTTCCCGAGCCGACCGTACGGGTCCCAGTTGGCGCTCAGGTAGATGGCGCCGTAGAGCGCCGGCACGATCAGCACGAAGATCAGTGCCAGCTTGGGCATCGTGCCGCGGAACCGCCGCAGCTCGAACCGGGCCAGCCGGGACGCAGGGACAGGAATCGGCATCAGGGTTCTCTCTGCTCAGCCCGGGACGCTGGCGGACTCGTCGGGCGCGGTGACTGTCCCGTCACGGCTCAGGGTGCAGCGGTCGGTGTCGTCCGGGAGGTCGGCCGCGTCCAGCACCGAGACCACCACGCTGGTGCCCGACGCGACCAGTCCGACCAGACCCGCCATCAGCTGGGTCAGCTGCTCGCCGTCGAGACCACGCTCGGCCTGATCCAGGAAGACCAGCTCGGCCGGCCGCAGGGTGGCCAGGGCGACGGCCAGCAGGGTCTGGTCCAGGGACGAGAGCTCGCCGACGAGGGTCTTGCGGGCGAACCCGATGTCGCCGAGCGCGGCGCAGGAGGCGTCGAACCGATCGCCGGCCCGCTGCAGCGGCATCGCGTCGATCAGCGCCCGCTCAGTGATGGACTCCGCCACCGTGAGCCGGGGCTCGAGGTCGACGAGATCGGAGACCCGGGCCAACGACGTGCGATCCCGCAGAGACGCCGTCTGGGTCGCGGCGTCGTAGCCGGCCACCCGGCAACGTCCCGTCCAGCCCCGCATCCGGCCGGCCAGCGTCAGCAGCAGCGCGGACCGCCCGCTGCCGGACCGGCCCACGACGGCCGCCAGCCGGGCGCGACGGAAGGCAAGTTCGACTCCCGAGTAGACGGGGCCTTCCCGCGTCACCAACGACAGATCGTGGGTCTCGATGTAAGGCCTGTCGTCGTCGGTGGGCTCGTCCACCCGCGCAGCGTACGCGGGCCCCCCTCTGCGGCAGTGCGCTCGTTGCGGGCGGGTTGCCGATGGCCCGCGGTCGACATGGGGCAGACCGCGGTCGAGATACTGTGACGACCAACGTCGTCAGCGGGGCCGGTGGGGCCCCGGCGAGGAGGAGCGCGACCATGGCCCAGTTCACGGCAACCGTCTACCAGAACGAGTTCCTGCCCGACGGCGGCACCGACGTGAACGCCATCGTCACCGTGACCTGCAGCGGTGCCGGCGAGGCCGGTCGCGGCTCCGGTGGCCAGGCCGGCGAGATCATCATCGTGGACACCTCCGGTTCGATGGGCCGGACCAAGATCGAGTCGGCCAAGATCGCGGCGTCGGCGGCCGTCGACCAGATCCTGGACGGGACCTGGTTCGCGGTCGTGGCCGGTACGCACCTGGCCTATCTGGCCTATCCGTCGGCGCGGAGCGGTGCCGGCATGGTGCAGATGAACCCGCAGACCCGGTACGAGGCACAGCAGGCGGTCCGCAGCTTCCGCTCCGACGGTGGCACGGCGATGGGCACCTGGCTGCTGCTGGCCGGCCGGTTGTTCGACTCGGTCCCGATGCTCGCCCAACGGCACGCGATCCTGCTCACCGACGGCGAGAACCACAACGAGTCCCCGGAACAGCTGACCAGCTCGATCGCCGCGGTGACCGGCAAGTTCCAGTGCGACTGTCGCGGGGTCGGGGTCGACTGGCAGGTCGCCGAGGTGCGCCGGATCGCCCAGGCCCTGCTCGGCACCGTCGACATCATCCCGCAGCCCGAGCAGATGGCCGACGTGTTCGCCGACCTGATGCGCAACGCGATGAGCCGCGGCGTGGCCGACGCGCAGCTGCGCGTGTGGGCTCCGCAGGGCGCTCAGGTGCAGTTCGTCCGGCAGGTCTCGCCCACGGTCGCCGACCTGACCAACCGTCGGGTCGAGGTGAACCCGCTCACCGGTGGCTACCCGACCGGCGCCTGGTCGGACGAGTCCCGCGACTACCACGTGAGCGTCCGGCTGTCCGCCAAGGGCATCGGCCAGGAGCAGCTGGCGGCACGGGTCCAGCTCGCCGTCGGCGGCGAGGTCGTGGCCCAGAGCCTGGTCAAGGCGAAGTGGTCCGACGACGAGGGCCTCACCACCCGGATCAATCCGGAGGTCGCGCACTACACGGGTCAGACCGAGCTGGCCGAGGCCATCCAGGACGGCCTGGCCGCGAAGGCGGCCGGCGACGACGCCGGTGCGACGACCAAGCTCGGCCGGGCCGTACAGTTGGCCGCGCAGACGGGGAACGTGGAGGCCACCACCCGGTTGCGCAAGGTGGTGGACATCGACGACATCGAAACCGGTACGGTGCGGCTGAAGCGCAGCGTCGACAAGGCCGACGAGATGGCTCTGGACACCGCTTCGACCAAGACCACCCGAGTCCGCAACTGAGCCCGATGCCGGACTCGCCCCGCACCCTGAGGAGGACGCGCATGACGTCGGTCTGCCCGGCCGGACACGACTCCACCGCTGACGACTACTGCGACGTCTGCGGGATGCCGATCGACGCCACAGCGGTCCTGCCGGCGGCAGGACCAGGCGCGGGGTCACCAGATGCGGGTGCGACCTCCGCCGGGCCGGCCCCGTCAGCGGCTCCCGGCGGTCAGGCCTGCCCCAACTGCGGCACCGCCAACGTGGTCGACGCCTTGTTCTGCGAGAGCTGCGGCTACGACTTCACCACCGGCAGCATGCCGAGGCCGCTGGCGCCCCCGCAGCCCGCTGCCGAGGACTCGACCCCCCCGAGTGCGCCGGAGTCGCCGGCGGCGAGCACGCCCGGGTCGTCGTCGGTCGGGACGGCGTTCAGCTGGGTGGCCGAGCTGTGGATCGACCCGGCCTGGTACGAGGCGCAGGACAGCCCGGACCCGTTGCCCTCCCCCGGCCTGCCGACCACCATCCCGTTGCGGAACGCGTCCGTGCTGGTCGGACGCACGTCCCGCAGCCGCAACATCGCACCGGACATCGACTGCGGCAACGACTCGGGGGTGAGCCGCCGGCAGGCGCAGCTGACCACCGACGGCAGCCGCTGGTTCGTCGAGGACCTGGAGTCGGCGAACGGCACCTTCATCGGTCAGGCCAGTGCCACGCTGCCCGAAGACCCCATCCCGGTCGGCGTGAAGCGCGAGCTCGATCCTGACGACCGGATCTACCTGGGGGCCTGGACCCGGCTGGTCATCCGCGAGGCGACCGAGGACGAGATCGCCAGCCTGGCGTAGGTGCGGTGTGGCACCGTAGAGGCCGCAACAGCGACATTTCTCGACGAGGGAGTTCCGTGGACATCAAGGTCGGCGTCAAGCAGGTCAGCCGCGAGATCGTGGTGGAGTCCAACCAGACCGCCGCTGAGGTCGAGAAGGCAGTCGCCACCGCCCTCGACAAGGACAGCGTGCTGGTGCTGTCCGACGCGCACGGTCGCAAGGTGCTGGTCCCCGCGGCCAGCATCGGCTACGTCGACATCGGCGAGGAGACCGCCCGCCGCGTCGGGTTCGGCTCCGGCTAGTCAGGGCCCCAGCAGGTCGGGCCTCTCCGCGAGTCAGGCCTGCAGACCGAGCTCGGCCATCCGCTTGGTGTGGTTGGCCACCAGCCGGGAGAACATCCGGCTGATCGCGGCCAGGTCCATGCCCGGACGATCGACCGTGCCGGTCAGCAGACCGGTGAGCGCGTCCCGATCGGCCGCCACCCGCTGAGCCTGGCTCAGGGCCTCACCGACCAGTCGGCGGCCCCACAGGGAGAGCCGACCGGCCAGCTTGGAGTCGTGCTGAGTGCCCTGGCGCACCTGGGCGACGATGAAGGCGTGCAGGTCCTCGGCGGCCAGCACCTGGTGCACCAGGTTGCGCGTGTCGGCGTCGACGAACGCTGCGATCTCCCGGTAGAAGTCGGCGGCGAACCCGTCGCCGACGTAGGCCTTGACCAGACCCTCGTACCAGTCCTTCGGCTTGGTGTAGGAGTGGAACGCGTCGAACGGGGTGTGGAAGGGCCGCATGGCCACCATCACCTCGGTGTCCATCGAGGCCAGCTGCGCCGACACCGAGTTGTAGTGATCGATCTGCCGGGCGGCGACTGTCGCCAGCTGGACCTTGTCGGCGAGTGTCGGTGCGATCTGGGCGTCCTCGGCGAGCCGCTCGAAGGCCGTCAACGCGCCGTACGCCAAGATGCCCAACAGATCGATTGCGCCGGCTCGGTAGCCGTCGTCCACGGTCGTCGGCCCGTCGTCTGGGGTCATGGGCCCCTCGTCTGGGGTCATGATCGGGGGCTCCCGGAAGTCATGCGGGCAGCCTAGTGGGCACGGCGCGATAGACTCCCAGGTGGCGCACCGCTGTGCGCCCCGACTCTGTCGCACACGAAAGTACGAGATCCTGACTACCGAGACCACCACTGCAGCCCCGGTCGAGACGACTCCCGCCGAGCTGGCGACCTTCGCCAGCATCGGAGTGCTGCCCGATATCGTGGACGCCCTCGCCGAGGTGAACATCGTCCACCCCTTCCCGATCCAGCAGATGTCCATCCCCATCGCGCTGACCGGCACCGACATGATCGGCCAGGCGCGCACCGGCACCGGCAAGACCCTCGCCTTCGGCATCACAGCCCTGCAGCGGATCATCGTCCGCAGCGACAGTGACTTCGAGCTGCAGGCCAAGCCCGGCGCCCCCCAGGCCCTGATCGTGGCCCCGACCCGCGAGCTGGCGCTGCAGGTGAGCAAGGACCTCACCGTGGCCGCCAAGATCCGCCAGGCCCGGGTGCTGACCGTCTACGGCGGCGTCGGCTACGACACCCAGCTGGACACGTTGGCCAGCGGGGTCGAGGTCGTCGTCGGCACTCCGGGGCGACTGCTCGACCTCGCCAACCGCGGCTCGCTTGACCTGAGCCACATCAAGGTGCTCGTGCTGGACGAGGCCGACGAGATGCTGGACCTCGGCTTCCTCCCCGACGTGGAGCGCATCCTGGCCAAGACGCCCGAGCTGCGGCAGACGATGCTGTTCTCCGCGACCATGCCGTCCGCCATCGTCGCGCTGGCGCGTCGCCACCTGCGCCACCCGGTGAACATCCGGGCCGAGTCCGCCGGCGACGCGATGACCGTGCCGGCGACCGCCCAGTTCGTCTACCAGGTGCACGACCTGGACAAGCCCGAGATCGTCGCCCGCGTCCTGCAGGCGGAGAACCGCAACCGGGTGATGATCTTCTGCCGCACCAAGCGCGCCGCTCAGCGGCTGGCCGACGACCTGGCCGAGCGGGGCTTCTCCGCCTCCGCCATCCACGGTGACCTCAGCCAGGTGCTGCGGGAGAAGGCGCTGAAGCGGTTCCGCTCCGGTGGCGTCGACGTGCTGGTGGCCACCGACGTCGCCGCCCGCGGCATCGACGTCGACGGAGTCACGCACGTGATCAACTACGAGTGCACCGACGACGACAAGACCTACGTGCACCGGATCGGCCGCACCGGTCGGGCCGGCGCCTCCGGCGTCGCGATCACCTTCGTCGACTGGGCCGACATGACCCGGTGGAAGGTCATCAACAACACCCTCGGACTGCCGTTCCCCGAACCGCAGGAGACGTACTCGACGTCGGAGCACCTCTTCCACGACCAGGGCATCGACCGCGCGGTCACCGGTCGCCTGGTGCCGCTGCCTCCCCGGGAGCCGTCCAGCCGCTCGGGTCGTGACGACCGCTCCGGCCGCGACGACCGCCGGTCGGGCAAGGACGAGGCGACCGAGGACGCGGAGCGCGAGCAGCGCCGCAAGGACCGACCGAAGCGGGACCGCAACCGGCGACGCTTGCGCAACGGCGTGGCGGTCGAGGCCGGCTCCGAGACGGGTGAGGGAGCTTCGAACCCGACCGAGACCGTCACCACCGAACCGACGTCCGTGGTCGACATCGACCAGCCGTCCGCGGCCCCGGTGACCGAGGGTGACGCTCCGAAGCGTCGCCGACGCCGCCGCCGTGGAGGCTCCGGCTCTGGCTCCGCCTCAGGCGACCAGGCAGAGTCGGGATCCCGAGACGAGGATGGCACGCGAGGCTCCGAGGACACCGCCGCTTCCGCCTGATCGTCGGCCGAAGCACGAACGAGGCGTACGCCTGCTGTCCAGCAGGCGTGCGTCTCTGTCGTTCAGCCGCCGGCGGACACCCACGGGCGTTTTCCGACCACGGTCGGCCTCCGCCCACCCCAGCCGCTGCCCGGCGGGGGTTTTCCGACCACGGTCGGCTTCCGCCCACCCCAAACCCCTGCCCTGCGTACGTTCTCCGACCACGGGTCCGAGGTCCGGGCACGGCGGCCCGGGACGTCGTCAGTTCACGTTGTCAGTTCGCCGCTCGGTCCCCGGCCTGGGCCATCCCCGTCTGCACCGCCCACAGGCCGCTGTAGAGGCCACGGGCCTCGACCAGCTCGTCATGAGTCCCCGCCTCCACGACCCCGCCCTCGGCCAGCACCCAGATCCGATCCGCCTCGCGCACGGTGGAGAGTCTGTGCGCCACGATCAGCGCGGTCCGATCCGAGGTGACGTGGGCCAGTGACCGCTGGATCGCCGCCTCGGTCTCGTTGTCGACTGCGGACGTGGCTTCGTCGAGCACGAGGACGGCAGGGTCGCGCAAGATCGCGCGCGCCAGCGCGATCCGCTGCCGTTGGCCGCCGGAGAGGGTGAGACCGCGCTCACCGACCACCGTGTCGTAGCCGTCGGCGGTGGCCTCGATGAAGCGCGCGGCTTCGGCCAAGCGCGCAGCGTCGCGCACCTCGGCCTCTGACGCGTCGGGGCGTCCGTAGGCGATGTTGTCCCGGATCGTGCCGTGGAAGAGGAACACGTCCTGGCTGACGTAGCCGATCACCCCGCGCAGCGAGTCCCAGGTCAGCTCCCGGACGTCGACGCCGTCCAGCAGGACCGAGCCCTCTCGCGGGTCGGAGAAGCGCAGCACCAACCGCAGCACACTCGACTTGCCGGCTCCGGTCGCCCCGACGATGGCGTGTGTCTCGCCCGCCGGGACCACCAGGTTCAGTCCGCGCAGGACGTCGGGTCCGTCGGCATACCCGAACCGGATGTCGCGGAGCTCGAGCCGGCCCCGCACCGGTGTCGGGAGGTGGGCCGAGCCCGGCTGCTGCTGCCCGCGCTCCCCCATCAGCGCGAAGATCCGACGCGTCGACGCCATCGCCCGCTGGTAGAGGTCCAGGGTCTCCCCGAGATCGGTCAGCGGCCACAGCAGCCTCTGGGTCATGAAGACGAGCACGGTGTAGAGGCCGATCTCCAACCGTCCCTCCAGCACGAACCAGCCGCCGAGCAGCAGGGTCGACGTGAAGCCGGCGAGAATGGCCATCCTGATCAACGGGACGAACGCTGCGGATTTGCGGATCGCGAGCCGATTGGCCTCGCGGTAGGCGTCGCTGACCTGGCTGACGCGTTCGACCTCACGCTGCTCGGCCGTGAACGCCTTGATCGTGGTGAGACCGCCCAGGTTGGTCGACACCGTCGCGCTCACCTCGCCGGCGGCTTCGCGAACCCCCTTGTACAGCGGCTCCAGCACCCGCTGGAACCGGATGGAACCCCACACGATGATCGGCACGGGCAGGAACGCCAGCAGGGTCAGCTGCCAGGACGTGGCGGCGAACACCGCGCCGACGAAGATCACCGTCCAGAACGTGTGCAGGATGACCCGGGCGCCGACGTCGAGGAACCGCTCGAGCTGGTTGATGTCCTCGCTGATCACGCTCAGCACGCGACCGGGCGCCGACCCTTCGTGCCAAGACACGTCGAGCTGCTGCACGTTGGCGTACGTCTCCACCCGCAGGTCGTGCTCCACCGACTGGGACAGCCCCCGCCAGAGCCTGGCGGCCACGTAGTCCGAGACCGACTCGATCACCCAGACGATCACGTTCAGGATCGCCACCGCCACCAGCTGGCCGAAGCGGCTCTCGATGCCGAACAGGCTGGAAGCGAACGAGTCGCTGCCGCGGACGACGATGTCGACGGCAACACCGAGCAGCAGCTCGGGGGCGACATCAGCGGCCGTGTTCACCGTCGTGGCTGCCGTCGCAGCGACGACCCGTGGCCGGAACTTGCGGTGATGGCGCCACAGTGCACGAAGAGGCCGCACGACACCCTCGGAAATCGACCCGTCCACCGTCACGTCCACCCTCGTGGCCAGGGCCCGAGGGCCGAACTGATTGCTGTTGTCCCGCCCGGCTGCAGGCGAGGCGGCCACCCTACAGAGGCATGGAACAGCAGCGCGCGGTCCGCTGTGCGGAGCTCAGCGCTGATCGACCCGCTCGGCCGTGACCACGAGATTCGAGTCGTAGCCGCGGCCGGGCCGGTAGCCGCCGGTGCAGGTGATCAGCACCAGCCGGTGATCGCCGGTCTGGGCCAGCGCCTTGCTGTCGTCGGACAGGGCGTTCTGCGCCACGGTGCGCACCGAGGTCACCTTGAAGGTCTGCCGCTGACCCGAGGCGCCGAGCACCTGCACCCGGTCGTCGCGGCGGACCTCCAGCAGCTGGGCGAAGAAGCCGAGACCCTCGGTGGCGGAGTCCACGTGTCCCGCGATCACGGTGGAGCCGAACGGATCGCCCAGCCAGGAGCTCCCGTCCCACCACCCCAGGTGGTCGACGTGCTTCGGCACCTGGAGCTCGCCGTCGACGGTGGACACGGGTACGACCTTCGCCTTCTCCCGACCCGGCAGGATGAGTTCGACCGGCACGAACCGCTTCACCTGGGACGGGGCGCGGGTCCCCTCGCCAGCCGCTCCCGGGATCGGCGCCACAGTCGGTGGGCCGGTGCCGCTGGGCGCTTCCGTGCGCGTCGTGGGCACCGGGGCCGGCTCGGCGGCACCCACGGGTCCGGCAGCGCAGCCGGCGAGCATCGCGGCCGCCGCACCGAGGAGTCCCAGGCGGGTCAGCGCGGACCGCGATCCGGCTCGGATCAGCGCGTCAGATCGACCCACAGCACGGGCTCCCGGCCCGAAGCGAGCTCGGCGGCCTGGCCGCCGGTGCCCGTGTCGACCTTCTTCGGCTTCTTGGAGCCGGTCTTCGGCACATCGATGATGTGCAGCACGACGTTCATCGTCTTCTTCTCGGGGTCGCCCACCGCGTACACGCGATTGAGCGCACCACCCTTGACCGTCAGCTTCAGCGGTCCGAGGTAGACGGGTGAGTCCTCGTCGTGCGGCACGATCGCCGCCGAGTAGGTGCCCACCGGCACGACCAGGCTGAGCGCCTGGCCGTTGGCGATGTCGGAGAAGAGCACCTTGCCGTTGACCGTCACGTCGGCCGGCGGCACCGTCGCGGTGTGCGCGACGGTCAGATTCGCCTTGTCACTGGGCATCGCGGACAGGTCGTTCTCGTACGCCGTCATGGTCGGGTCGGTCTTGCCCGGGCCGGGGAGGTGCACCACCACGTCCGTGCTGCGATCGGGCTTGACCTTCACGGTCTTCTCGACCACGGTCTTGCCGTCCTGGGTCACCTTGACGGTGTGCGACCCGGCTTTGACGTCGAAGGGGCCGGCCACCTTGGTCGCCGCGACGCCGTCGGCCACCGACTTGCCGTCGATCTCGACGTCCACGCTGCGGTTCGGCAGCCCCTGCACGACGAAGATCTCCGTGCTGTCGGCGGCCTGGCTGGGAGTGGCCAAGAAGGCCCCCGCCAGCAGCACCGACAGCCCGACAGCCCCGAATCCGACTCTGCGCCCCATCATGCAAACACTGTAAACGAGGCTGCTCAGGGCCGTGCGGAAAGCAGGGAAACCGCTACCTCGCGGTAAGCCTCGGCCCCCTTGCTGGTCCGGGCGGTGGCCAGGATCGACCGGCCGGCGGCGGGTGCCTCGGCGAACCGCACCGACTTCGGGATCGGCGGCTCCCACACCGTCACCCCGTAGTCCTCACCGATCCGCTCCAGCACCAACCGTCCGTGGCTGGTCCGGGCGTCGTACAGCGTCGGCAGCACCCCGATCACCTTGAGCCGCCGGTTCGTCATCCGCTTGACGTCGTGGATGGTGTCCAGCAGCTGACCGACGCCGCGATGGCTGAGGGTCTCGCACTGCAGCGGGATCAAGACACCGTGGGCAGCCGTCAACGCCACGGTGGTGAGCACCCCCAGCGACGGCGGGCAGTCCAGCAGGATCACGTCGTAGCGCTTCAGCAGCGGGGCGAGGGCGGTCTTGAGCAGCTGCTCACGCCCCGTCCTCATCAACAACAGCTGCTCGGCGGTGGCCAGCTCGATGGTGGCGGGCAGCAGGTCCACCCCGTCCTCGGTCTCCACCACCGCATCCGCCGCCTTGAGCTCACCGAGCAGCACCTGGTGCACGGAACCCCCGACCGTCTCCGGGTCGATGCCCAGGGAGAAGGTCAGGCAGGCCTGCGGGTCCAGGTCGACCAAAAGCACGGTCAGCCCCTGCTCGGCGAACGCCGTCCCGAGCGAGCCCACCGACGTCGTCTTGGCCACGCCGCCCTTCTGGTTGGCGACCGCCACGACCCAAGCCTTGTGCGCACTCACCACGACATTCTGCCCAGGCACCTCAACGAACCGGCAGCCAGCCACCGGAGCACCCGGCGGTCAGCCACCTGTGCGACCAGTCACCGGGGCGCGCCGGTCCATCAGGGCCCGCAACCTCGCGTACGTCTCCGGGTCGGTGGTGTTGACCCCGAGGTCGTGGTTCACCTTGCCGGTGCCGTGGTAGTCGCTCGACCCGGTCGCCAGCACCCCGAGCCGGTCGGCGAGCTGCCGCAGACCGGCCCGGGCGGCGGCGTCGTGATCTTGGTGATCCACCTCGATGCCGTCCAGACCGTGCTCGGCGACCAGCTGGGTCAGGATCGACGGTGGCAGCAGCTGCTCGCGCCCGCGGCCCCAGGGATGGGCGATCACCGCCACCCCGCCTGCGCCGTGGACCAGGTCGACACCGCGGCCGATGTCGATCGCGTACCGAGCCACGTGCGCCGGGCCACCGTCGGCCAGATACCGGTCGAACGCCTCGGTGCGGTCCTTGACGTGACCGGCGGCCACCAGGGCGTCGGCGATGTGCGGACGACCCACCGAAGGGCTGGATCCGACGAAGGCCAGCACCTCCTCCTCCGACACGGGCACCCCGAGCTCGGCCAGCTTGACCAGCACCGGACGCAGCCGACCGCTCCGGCCGTCCCGGACCAACGCCATCTCCTCGGCCAGCGCCGGGTCCGCGGGGTCGGCGCCGTACGCCAGCAGGTGCACGCTCTGGTGCTCCCGGGAGCAGGACAGCTCCAACCCGGGGACCACCTCGACCCCGATCCGCTCCCCCGCCGCCCTCGCCTCGGCCAACCCGTCGAAGGTGTCGTGGTCGGTCAACGCCACCACCGCCAAGCCGGCCGCGGCGGCGTTGGCCACCAGCTCGGCCGGTGTGTCGGTGCCGTCGGAGATCACCGAGTGGGTGTGCAGATCGATCGTCATACCCCCACACCTACCACGCGACCCGGCAGCCGTCCGCGCCGACCAAGATCAACTCTGGCGCGGCAGCAGTCCCCTGGCGACCCGCAACCCGACCGAGGCCTTGGCCAGATCCGGCTTGCCGTCGCAGATCGAGCGCAACGTCTTGATCGATTCCGACACCCCGGGCGTCGCCTTCTCCCACGCCGCGATCCGCTGCTTGGTCGAACCGCCGGCGCCGACCGTCATCGCCTCTGCGGCGAGGTCGCCCTGCACCGCGTGCAGGTCGTCACGCAGCGCGGCACGGGCCATGATCTCCCAGCGGTCGCTGCGCGGCAGCTCGATGATCCGGCGGAGCAGCCGGTCCAGACCCAGCCGCTGCCCGAGGGAGAAGTGCACGCTGGCCACATCCTCGACGTCGTAGCCGCCCTGGCCCGCGGTCTGCACGATGGTCAGGGCCGGGAACAGGTACGGCTGCACGGCGGTCCGGCTGGCGAGCTCGGCCGGCACCCCCTTGTCCGTGTAGCCCTTGAGCGCCTTGGCGTACGCTTCCGCGTCCCGCCCGGACAGCAGATCGGGCAGCACCTCGAGCAGCCCGGCGACCGGCGTGGCGTAGAAGTCGACGGTCGCGCTGATGTCGATCGGTCGGCGTCGGTTGTTGACCAGCCAGCGGCTGGCCCGCTCGACGAGCGTACGGACCTCCAACCGCTGATCGGTCTGCACCGCCGCCGGGACCTGGTGGTCCAGTGCCACGATCGCGGCCTCGGACTCGGCCGCGCCGAAGATCAGCCGAGCGGCCACGTTGGCCCTGATCAGGTCGGCCACCGAGGCGCCGGTCTCCGACGACAGCCGGTGGTAGGAGGTGATCCCGGCCTTGTTCACGAAGTCGTTGACCAGCACCGTGGTGATGATCTCCCGGCTCAGCCGGTGCCCACGGATCTGGTCGGCGTAACGCTCCCGCAGCGGGGTCGGGAAGTACCGCACCAGGCGGTCGGCGAGGTCGGGGTCGTCGGGCAGGTCCGAGCTGAGCACCTCGCGGGCCAACATGATCTTGGTGTAGGACATCAGGGTCGACAGCTCCGGCGACGACAGGCCCTGCTGGTTGCGCCGCCGGGCCGCCATCTCCTCGCCGGTCGGCAGGAACTCGATCTCGCGATCGAGCATCCCGCGGTCCTCGAGGCGCTCCATCCAGTCCTCGTGCACTCCGGCCATCGACGACGCCTGGAACACGGCACTGGCCAGCGCCAGGTTCTGGTCGTAGTTGTGCCTGAGCACCAGCCGGGCGACCTCGTCGGTCATCGAGGCCAGCAGGTCGTCGCGATCGGGTCCGGTCAGCCGACCGGCGGCCACCTCGCCGGCCAGCAGGATCTTGATGTTGACCTCGTGGTCGGAGGTGTCGACCCCGGCGGAGTTGTCGATGAAGTCGGTGTTGATCCGCCCGCCGTGCCCGGACTCGCCGCCCTTCATCGCGTACTCGATCCGACCGAGCTGGGTCAGACCGAGGTTGCCTCCCTCACCGACGCAGCGCGCCCGCAGGTCGGAGCCGTTGACCCGGAGCCCGTCGTTGGCCTTGTCCCCGACCTGGGCGTGGCTCTCGGCGGTCGCCTTGACGTAGGTGCCGATGCCCCCGTTCCAGAGCAGGCCGACCGGTGCGCGCAGGCACGCGCTGATCAGCTCCGCCGGCGACAGCTCGGCCACCCCGGCCGCGATGCCGAGGGCAGCACGCATCTCCGGGGTGATGGTGATCGACTTCAGCGTCCGCGGGTACACCCCGCCACCGGCCGAGATCAGGCTGGTGTCGTAGTCGGCCCAGCTGGACCGGGGCAGGTCGAACAACCGCTTCCGCTCCCGCCAGCCGGCCGCCGGATCGGGATCGGGATCGATGATCAGGTGCCGGTGGTCGAAGGCGGCCACCAGCTTGATGTGCTGACTGAGCAGCATGCCGTTGCCGAACACGTCGCCGCTCATGTCGCCGATCGCCACGCAGGTGAAGTCCTGCGTCTGGGTGTCGATGCCCAGCTCGCGGAAGTGCCGGCGGACCGACTCCCAGGCCCCGCGGGCGGTGATGCCCATCCCCTTGTGGTCATAGCCGGCCGAGCCGCCGGAGGCGAACGCGTCACCCAGCCAGAAGTCGTGGTCGATGGAGATGCCGTTGGCGATGTCGGAGAACGTCGCGGTGCCCTTGTCGGCGGCCACCACCAGATAGGGGTCGTCGCCGTCGTAGCGCACCACGTGCTCGGGTGGCACCACCGACCCGTCGACGATGTTGTCGGTCAGCTCCAGCAGGCTGGCGATGAACAGCCGGTAGCACGCCTTGCCCTCGGCCAACCAGGCTTCCCGGTCCACCGCCGGATCGGGCAGCTGCTTGCAGTAGAAGCCACCCTTCGCACCGACCGGCACGATCACTGTGTTCTTGACCATCTGCGCCTTGACCAGACCCAGGATCTCGGTCCGGAAGTCCTCCGCCCGGTCCGACCAGCGAAGCCCTCCGCGGGCGACCGAGCCGAACCTCAGGTGGACACCCTCGACGCGTGGGGAGTAGACGAAGATCTCGTACGCGGGTCGCGGCTGCGGCAGGTCGAGGATCTTGCGAGGCAGCAGCTTGAGCGCGATCGTGTCCCGTCCGGGCTGGTAGAAGCTGGTCCGGATGACCGCGTCGAGGATCGCCAGGTACGAGCGGATGATCTTGTCGTGGTCCAGGCTGGCCACCGAGTCCAGCGCCAGCTTGATCTTGTCCCGGAGGTCCTCGACCTCCTCGGCCCGGTCGGCCTTGCTGAGACCCAGCTCGGGGTCGAACTTGGTCTCGAACAGCGCGACCAGCAGCCGGGCGATCTCCACGTTGGCGTTCAGGGCCTGGGCCACGTAGGTCTGCGAGTAGGTGGACCCGGTCTGCCGCAGGTAGCGGCCGATGGCCCGCAGGATGCCGACCTGACGCCACCCCAGGTCGGCCCCCATCACCAAGGCGTTGAAGCGGTCCGGCTCGCTGCGGCCGCCGTAGGAGGCGGCGAAGGCCTCCATGAACTGGCCGCGGGCCGCGGTGTCCCAGCGCTTCTCGACCTCCGCGCTGCCCCCGGGCACGACCACGCCGAAGTCGTACACGAAGGCCCGCTTGTCGTCGGCGACCGCGAGCTCGTACGGGCGCTCGTCGACGACGTCGACCCCGAGCAGGGACAGGTGCGGCAGGATCTTGGACAGCGACAGCGTCTCCGACCAGCGGAAGATCTTGAAGCGCAGGTCGGCGTCGTCGTCGGCCCGGTCGGGACGGTACATGGCCATCGCCATGTCGTCCGGCCCGGACAGGTTCATCAGTGCCTGGAGGTCCAGGATCCCCTGGTGGGGCTGGTAGTCCTCCTTGTAGCCCTCCGGCAGCGACCCCATCATGGTGGAGAGACCCTCGGGGTTCTCGGCACCCGACAGCAGCTCCGCGAAGCCGTCGTTCCAGGACCTGGTGGCCAGCGTCAGCTCGCGCTCCAGCGACCGGACGTCGACCTCGCCGACCGTCTGGCCCTCCGCCATGGCGACCACGAAGTGCAGTCGGGCCAGCACCGACTCGGTCACCCGAGCCGTGAAGTCGATCGTCGAGCCACCGATCCGGGAGAGCAGGATGTCCTGCATCTTGTTGCGGACGGCGGTGGTGTAGCGGTCCCGGGGCAGGTAGACCAGGCAGGACAGGTACCGTCCGTACGCGTCGCGCCGGACGAACAGCCGGACCTGGCGGCGCTCCTTGAGGTGCGCCACCTTCTCCACCGTCGGGGCGAGCTCGTCGAGTGGGGCCTGGAACAGCTCGTCGCGAGGGTAGGTGTCGAGCACGTCCATGATGGCCTTGCCGCCGTGGCTGGACTCGTCGTAGCGGGACCGGCGCAGCACCTCCTGGGCCTTCTGCCGCAGCAGCGGGATCCGGCCGACTGCCTCGGAGTAGGCGGTTGACGCGAAGAGACCGAGGAACCGGCGCTCGCCGACGACGTCGCCGTCACCGTCGAGCAGCCGGATGCCGAGGTAGTCCAGGTAGGCCGGTCGGTGCACCCGGGACTTGTGGTTGTCCTTGGTGATCACCATCAGCTGCGGACGCTCCAGCACCGGCAGCGCGTGGAACGAGCCGGGCTCGTCGACGTCGGCGCGCAGGATGCCGAGCCCGGTGGCCGGCACGCTGACGTACCGCGAAGGGGTGTCGGTGGCCGGGTCGGCGGGCTGGTAGCGGTACTCGCGGTAGCCGAGGAACGTGAAGTGGTTCGCCGCCAGCCACGCGAGCAGCTCGGCGGCCGTGTCGGCCTCGGCCCTCCGGTCGGCGGGCAGGCCGCCGTCCCTGAGCATCGTCACCGTCTCCTGGGCACGGTGCTGCATCTTCGCCCAGTCCTCGACCGCCTCCTCGACCAGCCGGAGCACCTCGCGGAGCCCCTGCTCGAGCGCGGCGATCAGCTGGTCGGGATGGCCCTGACCGCTCGGCGGCAGGATCTCCAGGTGCATCCACGACTCGGCCACGGCGTGCACGGGTTGCTGGTCGGTGCCGCGACGCGGTTCCCCGGCGTCGGCCCGATCGGGACGCAGGATGTCGTGCAGCGTGCCGCTCAGGTCGCGATCGACCAGGAACTGGGGATGGAACACCTCGCGGATGCTCCAGCCCTGGCGGAGCACCTCCATCGTGACCGAGTCGACCAGGAACGGGCGGTCGTCGGTGACGATCTGGACCACGGTGGCCCCGCTGGTCCACCCGGCGTCGGACTGGCCCGGGGTGCGGATGGCGATGGTGGCGCGGGCGGACGGTCGGTTGGTGGCCAGCTCGTAGTGGCTCGTCACCAGACCGAGGAGCTCGTCGACGCTGCGCTCGTCCACGTCCAGGGCGTCGACGTGGCGGAAGTAGTGCCGCAGGAAGCCCCGGATCGCCTCGCCGTCGTAGCCCATCTCGGCGGCCTTCGCCGCACCGCGGGACGCCACTTCCTTGATCTTGTCGGCCTTGTCGCGTTCGAGTTCGATCTCGAATGTCGTCACCGCGAGCAGCTCCTTCGATTCTCGTCCGGCACGTCGCTGTGCCTGTCCACATTCGACCATAAGCCTGCCGTCGGGTGCGCGTGCCATGATGGCGGCCATGGACATCACGTCTCGTGTCGAGTTCGCTGCCGGGGTCGAAGAGGTCTTCGCGATGATGACCGATCGCTCCTATCTGGAGGAGGTGTGCAAGGCCACCCACGCCCGCTCGTTCGAGGCGGAGGTGACCGGCGCCACCACGCGGACCTCACGCAAGCTCCCGGCTCCCGACGCCGCCGCCAAGTTCACCGGGCCCGAGATCACCGTGCTGGACGAGACGGCCTGGGGCCCCGCCGACGCCAACGGGAACCGGACCGGACGGGTGACCATGAGCATCCCCGGTCAGCCGGTGACGATGAAGGGGGCCATCGAGCTCGCCGCCGGCGGCGCCGGCACGGTCGCCGAGCTCACCGGTGCGCTGAAGGTGGCGATCCCGATCCTGGGCAAGAAGCTGGAACAGTCCGCCGCGCCGGCCATCCTGGCCGGCTTCCGCACCCAGCAGAAGGTCGGCGACGCCTGGCTGGCGAAAGGCTAGGAGCGACCATCAGAGTTGGTGCGGGTAGCCGTGGGAGGTCGGCGGCACCAGGGTCTCCTTGATCGACCGCGGGCTCGCCCAGCGGATCAGGTTCCACATCGAGCCGGCCTTGTCGTTGGTGCCGGACGCCCGGGCGCCACCGAAGGGTTGCTGCCCGACCACCGCCCCGGTCGGCTTGTCATTGAGGTAGAAGTTGCCCGCCGCGAACCGCAGCCGCTCCTGGGCCCGGGCCAGCGCGGCCCGGTCGTCCCCGATCACCGCGCCGGTCAGACCGTACGGGGCGGCCTGGTCGATCTCGGTCATCACCGTCTCGAAGTCGGCGTCCTCGTAGACGTACACGCCGAGGATGGGGCCGAAGTACTCGGTGGTGAACACCTCGTTGCGGGGGTCGTCGCTGACGATCACCGACGGCCGAACGAACCAGCCGACGCTGTCGTCGACGGTGCCGCCGGCCACGATCTCGGTGCTGCTGCCGGAGCGGGCCCGGTCCAGGGCGTCGCGGTGCTTGGCGAACGCCCGGCCGTCGATCACGGCCGAGGTGAAGTTGGCGAAGTCGCGGACGTCACCGACCGGAAGAGCCTCGGTCTGTTCGACCAGGTCAGCCTTGATCGTGTTCCAGAGCGAGCGCGGCACGTACGCGCGAGAGGACGCCGAGCACTTCTGTCCTGAGTACTCGAACGAGCCGCGGATCATCGCGGTCCGCAGCACGTCCGGATCGGCGCTCGGATGCGCCAGGATGAAGTCCTTGCCACCGGTCTCCCCCACGATCCGCGGGTAGGACCGGTAGTCGGTGAGGTGCTCGCCGATGGTCCGCCACAGGTGCTGGAAGGTGGGCGTCGACCCGGTGAAGTGCAGCCCGGCGAAGTCGGGGTGGCGCAGGGCCACGTCGGAGACGGCGATCCCGTCGCCGGGCAACAGGTTGATCACCCCCGGCGGGAGTCCGGCGGCCTCCAGGATCGCGTACGTGTAGTGGGCCGCCAGCTGCTGGGTCGGACTCGGCTTCCAGACCACCGTGTTGCCCATCAGGGCCGGCGCCGTCGCCAGGTTGCCGCCGATCGCGGTGAAGTTGAACGGCGTGATCGCGTAGACGAACCCGTCCAGTGGGCGGTAGTCCGTCCGGTTCCAGACCCCTGGTGAGGAGATCGGCTGGTCGGCCAGGATCTGCCGCGCGAAGGCGACGTTGAAGCGCAGGAAGTCGATCAGCTCGCAGGCGGCGTCGATCTCGGCCTGCTGCACCGTCTTGCCCTGCCCGAGCATCGTCGCCGCGTTCAGGGTGTCGCGCCACGGGCCGGCCAACAGGTCGGCCGCCCGCAGGAAGATCGCCGCCCGGTCGTCGAAGTCCATCGCCGCCCAACCGGGTGCGGCTCCGGTGGCCGCGGCGATCGCCGCCTCGGCGTCGGCGGCCGTGCTGTGGTGGGCGCGGCCGAGCACGTGCGCGTGATCGGCGGGCATCGTCACGTCGAACGCGTCGCCGCCGCCGTGCCGGTGCTCGCCGCCGATCACCGCGGTCAGCTCGACCGGCTCGGCCGACGCCATCTCCGCCAGCCGGCCCTCGATCCCGACCCGCTCGGGACTCCCCGGGGCGTATGTCTTGACCGGCTCGTTCACCGGGGCGGGCACGGAGGTGATGGCGTCCATGCGTTTCAGGCTAGTGACTGGCCCTCCGCGCGGATAGGGCGGCCGCCGCGCCGACCCGGTGTTCCGCAGGTTCTATCCGGTGTTGCGGAGGCCGGCCGCGATGCCGTTGATCGTCAGCAGCAGCGCGCGCTGCAGATCGGGGTCCTGGGGCCCGTCCTCCGGCAGCATCCTGACCCGGGCCAGCAGCGAGGTCTGCAGGGCGTGCAGCGGGGCCAGGTAGGAGTCCCGCAGCTCCAGGCTGCGTCGCAGCACCGGCGACGACTCCAGCAGTCGCTGCTGACCGGTGACGGCCAGCACCTCGGCGACGGTCCGGGCGTGCTCGGCCTCGATGACCGCGAACAGACCCGCGGAGTCCTCCGGCACGAGCGTGCGGACGTAACGGGCCGCGATCGCCAGGTCGGTCTTGGCCAGGGTCATCTGCACGTTGGACAGGAACGTCTGGAAGAACGGCCAGGAGCCGTACATCTGCTGCAGCACCTCGCCGCGACCGGCCTCGCGGGCCGCCGCCAAGCCGCTGCCGACCCCGAACCAGCCGGGCAGGATGATCCGCGACTGCGTCCAGCCGAACACCCACGGGATCGCCCGCAGGTCGTCCAGTCCGCCCTCTCCGCCTGGTCGCTTGGCCGGCCGGGACCCGATGTTCATCTTGCCGAGCTCGTTGACCGGGGTGGCGGCCACGAAGAACGGCACCAGGCCGGGATCCCGAACCAGCTTCCGATACGCCACCTGCCCCTCGCCCGCGACCACGTCCATCGTGGTGTTCCAGCCGGCGAGCACCTCGGCCGGCAGCAGCGAGCGGCGGTGCAGCACGGAGGCTTCCAGGGTCGCAGCCAGGCCGACCTCGAGGTTCCACCGGCCCAGCCCGGGCAACGTGTACTTGCCCGAGATGACCTCGCCCTGCTCGGTGATCTTGATCGGGCCGTCCAGGCTGCCGTTGGGTTGGGCCATCACGGCCTGCCCGGTCGGGCCGCCCCCGCGACCGACCGATCCGCCGCGGCCATGGAACAACCGCAGCACCACCCCGTACCGCTGCGCGATGTCACGCAGCCCGCGCTGGGCCCGGTGCACCTGCCACTGGGACGCGGCGATGCCGGCGTCCTTGGAGGAGTCGGAGTAGCCCAGCATGATCTCCTGCACGTCACCGCGGGCGGTCACCACCCGCCGGTACGCCGGATCCGACAGCATCGCCTCCAGCAGCGGTCCCGCCGCCTCGAGCTCGGCCACGGTCTCGAACAGCGGGGCGAAGCCGATCCGGGCGGAGGCCGGCACGCTCTCGCTGCCCAGGTCGACCAGACCGGCCTCGCGAGCCAGCACCACCACCGCGTACACGTCGTCGACGTCGTGGGTCATCGACACGATGTAGGTCTCGATCACGTCCGGACCGTACGCGTCCAGGGCCTCGCGGATCGCGGCCAGCAGATCCAGCGAGGCAGCTGCGCTGGCCGGCAGATCGAAGCGGTTCGAGCCGAGCAGCGGACGCCGCGAGGCCATCTCGGTGGACAGCAGGGCGATCCGCTCGGGTCGGTCCAGGTCCGCGTACGGGGTGTCGAGCTCCCCTAGCCGCTCGTACAGCGCGGCCAGGGCGGCGTGGTGCTTGGCGCTGTGCTCCCGGACGTCGAGGGTGGCGAGCCCGAGACCCATCGCGGTGGATGTGCGGATCAGGCGCAGGATCGCCCCGTCAGCGGTCAGCCGGTCACCGCCGGCGACCATCGAGTCCCGGATCAGGATCAGGTCGGCCAGCAGCTCGTCCAGACCGAGGTAGTCCCGGCCGGGTTCGTGCGGCGTGCCGTCGACCAGCCGGTCCCGGGTCCGTTGCAGCCGGACCCGGACGTAGGTCAGCTTCAACCGGTAGGGCTCCTCGGCGTTCAGTCGGGCCGCGGCCGCGTGGGTGTTCGGCAGTGCCTCGGCGTCGATCGCGAGGCTGGTCAGCAGATCCTCGGTCACCGCGACGACCCGGGTCGAGGCGCTCATCTCGGTCAGCAGATCCTCCACCGCGGCGATCAGCGTCCGCAGGCCGAAGTCGTGCTGCAGAGCCAGCACGTCGAGCGTGACGGTCGGGGTGACGTTCGGGTTGCCGTCCCGGTCACCGCCGGCCCAGCTGCCGAACCGCAGCGGTCGGGCCGTCGGCGGGAGCTCGACGCCGATCGAGTTCAGTGCCCGATCCAGCTCCTCCAGCAGGTCCGGGACGACCTGGGAGGCGATCGACTGGAGATAGTAGGTGGCGGTCCGGGCCTCGTCCTTCGGCTCCGGTCGGACAACCCGCAGCTCGTCGGTCTGCCAGAGCAGATCGACCAGCTCGGCGAGGCGGCGTTCCAGCTGGGCCGTCTGACCCGGCGGACGCCGGGGATCCTCCAGCGAGGACACCACGTCGGCGATCTTGCGCAGCAGCTCCAGCACCGATCGCCGGCTGGCCTCGGTCGGGTGGGCGGTGAACACCGGCCGGTACTCCAGTCGGCCGAGCACGTCGGTGATCAGCCCGCGGTCGATGGTGCCCTTCTCCAGGGCCTCACCCATCCGCCGGGCGGTGGCGGCCAGCGGGCCTTCATCGGCCCCGGCGATCTCGCGCCAGCGGTGCAGCTGCTCGGTGATGTTCACCAGCTGGAAGTACGCCGTGAACGCCCGGGCCAGCCGCACCGCGGTGGCGTCGTCGACGCCCTCGAGCTCGGTGTGCAGCTCGTCGTCGCGGTGCTCGCGCGACAGCCGGCGGATCCGCTCCACCTGCGCGAGCAGCTCGGGGCCCTCGTGTCGGGTGAGCGCCTCGCCGAGCAGTTGACCCAGCTGGCGCACCGAGGCCCGCAGGGCGGCGTGCTGGCTGTCGGAGGAGACTCCGCCCGCGTACTGGGCCACATCCGGCACGCGACGGTCGGCCTCGACCAGCTCGTCGGCGGTCGGCTCGATCACGGCGACGTCGGCCTGCGGGGCGCCACTCTGCTGCGTCATGGGTGACAGTCTGACGGCTGAATGTGACAGCCCTGTTGCGCGTCCGTGATCACCGCGGACCGCCCTCCTTGTCAATCTGCGGTTGACAACAACCCTTTGTCAACCTACGGTTGACATATGTCTCGCAAGCCGATGTGGCGTCCCCGTCCGAGCACCTCGATGACCTCCGGCATCTCCCTGATCGTCGTCGCGATCGCGGCCATCACGGTGTCGCGATCCTTCGACGGCTTCGTCCAGGGCCTGCTGAGTGGAGCCGGCATCATGCTGGCCCTCATCGGCACGGCCGTCCTCTCCCCCCTGCTGCGCCATCGGCACGAGCGACCCACCGGGGAGGCCGACCCCAAGGGTGAGCCGTCGCCCGACCAGCCGGCGGCCGGCGAGGAGGAATCCGACCCGGGTTGGCTGCCGAGTCGGGACAGTCGGCCGTGACGTCGTTCCGCGACGATCTCGCCGAGGGTCTGGGCGCAGCCATCCTGGCGTCCGGTGACGGCGACGCCGCCCCGTTGACGGTCGTGTCCCGCGTCGTCGAAGCCGAGGACGTCGTCCGCGACCTCCTTCGCCAGTCCGTGGCCGCCGCCCGCGCCGCCGGGTGCAGCTGGGCCGCCATCGGTGCCGAGCTGGGGATGAGCCGCCAGGCCGCCCAGCAGCGGTTCGGAGGTATGGGGGCCGACGGCCGGTCCGCCGACGAGCGCGAGCGCTGGCTCGGCCCCGTCACCGCCTTCGACGAGCTGCCCGAGCTGGAGCTGGCCGGACGGCTCGGTTGGCACACCGTGGAGGCCGGCATGCTGTGCCACCGGATGGTCCGTACGGAGACCCAGTGGGAGCACAAGCGGGTGGTCTGGCCCGGGTCGTTGGCTCGCAACGAGCGCGAGGGTTGGCAGATCGGCTGCCGTGCCTTTCCCTGGGTCTACCTGATCAGGGACCTGGGCGTGCCGGCGGAACCGGAGCACAAGTCGTGACCGGGTCGGTGGGTCGCCGCTAGACCGCCTTGGCCTCCGCCGCCGACTCGCGTCTCTTCTTGGCCGCCTCGACCGACGCGCGCAGCGCGGCGACCAGATCCACGACCTCCGCCTGCTCCTGCACCTCCGGCTCGACCTCGAGCGGGATGCCGTCCGCCTTGCTCTGGACCAGCGTCTCCAGGGCCTCGCGATAGGAGTCGCGATACTCCTGCGGCTCGAAGGCACCCGACAGCGCGTCGATGAACGACTGGGCCATGGTGACCTCGGCGTCGGAGACGGTGATGTCGGCCGGCGGCGCCGCGAAGCCACCGTCGCGGAGCTCGTCGGGCCACAACATGGTGTGCATCAACAGCACGTCGTCCTTGGGCCGGATCAGCGCCAACGCCTCCCGCGAGCGCAGTGCGACCTTGACGAGTGCCGACTTGGCCGACTTGGTCAGGGCGTCCCTCAGCAGCACGTACGGCTTGATGCCCGGCCCGTCCGCCTGCAGGAAGTAGGTCTTGGCGAAGTAGGTCGGGTCGACATCCTCCTCGGCCACGAACTGCACGACCTCGACGGCCTTGGTCGTGGTCAGCGGAAGATCGTCGAAGTCGTCCGAGGTGAGGATGACCATGCGACCGTCAGGCAGCTCGTAGCCCTTGGCGATCTCCGCGAACGGGATCTCCTTGTTGCACTTCTCGCACACCCGCTTGTACTTGATCCGGCCCCCGTCCTCGGGGTGCACCTGCCGGAAGCTGATGTCCTTCTCCTCCGTGGCCGAGTACAGCTTGACCGGGATGGTGACCAAGCCGAAGGAGATGGCGCCTTTCCAGATGGACCGTGGCATGGGAAGAGTCTGCCCGATGGCTCAGACAGTGTGGGCTCTGCACACGTTTCTTGCCGTACGTGGCTCCGCGGCGCCATCCGGACACCCGCACCGCTGCGATCCGCCACCGTCCGTGACTTCACGGCGTCCTCCGGGCTGGGTCAGGACGAGGGGGCGAGGGCGTCGAGCTCTTCGGGCGCGTACCAGAGCAGGTCGTACGACTCCTGCAGCTCCTCGACCGTCGGGGCCTCGAGGGCCGCGGCCAGATCGAGGCCACGCACGGCGGACCGGGCGGCGAGCACGGCAGCGGCCGCAGCGGACTCGTCGGCGAACAGCGACCGGACCTCCGCCCATTCCAGATGAGCCACGGTCACCGCCCCGAGCTCGTCGTCGCCCGACGACTCCTGGTCCACGGCCACCACGATCCGGGACGGTGTGGTGTCGTCCAGGGTGAGAGCGGCGACGCCGGCGTGGTTGAGGGCGACGTAGTCCGCTTCCTCGTCGTCCAGCCGAGTCTCCCCCAGCCACCGCCGCAGGGCCGGGCCGGCGGCGTACCCGACCAGATCGCGGGCTGATCCGGAGGCCCGCAGCTCCTGGGCGGCCGACAGGGTCAGCGGCACGAAGACGGTCATGCGCCGTCAGCGCCGGTAGGGGGCGGCGTCGACTTCTTGGCCGGCGCCTTCCTGGCGGGCGTCGTCGACTTCTTGGCCGGCGCCTTCCTGGCGGTCGGCGTCGACTTCTTGGCCGGCACTTTCCTCGCGGCCGTTGCCTTCTTGACCGCCGTCGCCTTCTTGACCGCCGTCGCCTTCTTGACCGCCGGCGTCGTCGTGGCGGACGTCGTCTCCGTGGCGGCCGGCGCTTTCGTCGCGGCCGGCGTCTTCTTGGTTGAGGTCGTCTTCTTGGTTGCCGTCGTCTTCTGCGGGGCGGGCTCCGACTTCGCGGCAGCATCCTTGGTCGGCAGCTTGCGCGCCGTGGAGGTCACCGGCTTCGGCGCGGGCCGTTTGGCGCCCGGCACCCGGGTCGCGTTGCCGAGCTCGACCGCCCGGTTCGCCAGATTGCGCATCGCCGCCCGCCGCTGACCGGTACCGCGCCGGGCCTCTTGTCGCGCGGCGGCCTTCGAGGCCGCCTTGGACGCGGCCGCCTTCTTGGCCGCGGCGGAGGCCTTCCTGGTCGGCTGGCGCAAGGCCCGGGCGCGAACCGTGGTGTCCAGCAGCTCCTCCATCGCGTCGTCCAGGCACTGCGCGAGGACGTCGAGATCGCCGACCGCGTCCCGATCGGCGGTCAGACCGAAGTAGACGTTCCCGTCGTAGGACGTCACCCCGATGGCCAGCAGGTGGCCCGCCCCCAACGGCAGCACCGGATAGCTCGCCACCAGCCGCTCGCCCGCGGCGTACAGGGTCATCTGCGGGCCCGGCACGTTCGTCACCAGCACGTCGTGCTGGCGGCGGAGCACGTCGTTGGACACCCGTACGCCCAGTGCGTGCAGGGTGGTGGGCGCGAACCCGGCGATGTCGGACAGGGTGCGCGCGTCGACCGCCCGACCGGTGTCCTTGTGCGCCTGGGTCGAGTACGCCACCTGGTGCAGCCGCATCAGGGCGTTCTGCTCCCCGATCGGCAGCGGCTGCAGATGGGGTGCGACCTGGCTACCCAACGAGGTCGGTTCCCCGTCGTCCTCCGTGACGCTCATCGGCACCAACGCCGTCAGCTCACGCCCGCTGGGGACCGACTCGCCCCGGGTCAGCAACCAGGATCGCAGCGCGCCGGCCACCGCCGAGAGGATGACGTCGTTGATCGTGTGGTCGTGCTCGTCCCGCACGGCCTTGAGCTCGGCCAGCGGGACCGACACCAGGGCCACCCGGCGCTGCTCGGAGACGACACCGGCGAGCGGGGACTTCGACCGAGGCCGGCTGCCCAGCAGGGCGTCCTCGACCAGCTCCACCACTGTGGAGCCCACCCCACCGACCGCCTCGCCGACGGCCACGGCGACACCGAGCGCGCTGGTGGCCGCACCCTGGATGTTCTGCCAGGCCAGCAGCGGGTCGTTCGCGCTCTCCCAGAGCGCGCCCGCGACCAGCTCGGCGGCGCCGGGCTCGGGCACCGGTCGCCAGGACTCCGGCGTCGCGAGCTCCGGCTCGGCTCGGGCGTCGAGCAGCACCTGGCCGATGTCGACGTTGTCCACGCCGTCCACCAGGGTCAGGTGCGTCTTGGCCACGACAGCGAACCTGTCGCCCTCCAGGCCCTCGACCACGTACATCTCCCACAGCGGCCGCGACCGATCCATCCGACGGGCCACGACGCGCCCGACGAACTCGCGCAGCTGCTCCATCGTGCCGGGTCGGGGCAGGGCCGAGCGTCGGACGTGAAAGGTCAGGTCGAAGCTCTCGTCGTCCACCCAGACCGGTGCCGCGAGCCGAGCGGGAACGTCACGGACGCGCTGTCGATAGCGCGGGACGTACGCGATCCGCTCCCGGATCAGCGCGATCAACCGCTCGTAGTCCAGGCCGTCGGGCTGGGCATCGAAGATGTCGACCGTCGCCACGTGTGCCGGCGCGTGCGCGGTGTCCAGCACGAGCAGGGACACCTCCAGCGGCGTCAGTCGCTGCGGCATCGCCATTCCCCTCCATCGCGGGCCAGTCCCGTGCCCGCAACCCTACCGAGGTGGGACAGATCACCAGCGGCCAGACCTGACTCATCCCTCACGGCTGGAAGACTGACGGAGAAGCACCATCGACAAAGGACCACCGTGACTCCTGCTGCTCGTCCCGCCTTCCGGCACCACCGACGGCTGGGTGGTGCCATCGCCGCCCTGCTCCTCTGCCTGGGACTGGCGGCCTGCGGAGGCCCCGCCGAACCGGCCCCGGCTCCCTCCACCGGTCCCGTCCCGACCGCTTCCGTCCCGACCACTGCCACCCCGACGTCGGATCCGGCCCCGTCGGCCGACACCGGCGATCGGGTCGTCGTCGACATCACCATCGCCGACGGACAGGTGACCCCGAACGGCGAGAAGGTGGACGTCGCGGTCGGACAGGAGGTCGAGCTGAACGTGACGAGCGACGCCGACGACGAGATCCACGCGCACACCGATCAGGACGGCGGTTACGAGCTCGAGGTGAAGGCCGGGGTGCCGACCACCGGCCGGTTCACGGTCTCCTCGGCCGGCAGCTTCGAGGTGGAGTCGCATCACCTCGAGAAGATCATCGTGATCTTGAACGTCCGGTGACGGTGATGCCGGGGATCGTCCCGCTGATCCCGTTGCACGGCATCGCCTCTCGGCACGACCTTCCGCTGCCGTTCGGCTTCGTCCTGATCGGCGCCGCGGCAGCACTGGCGATCTCCTTCGCCGTCCTGCTGCTCGCCTGGCGGAGGCCGAGATACTCTTCCGATCCAGGTGTCCCGGTCCCCCGGATCCAAGCGGTGGTGGACAACCCGACTGTCCGTACCGCCGGGCGGGTGCTGGTGCTCGCCCTGTTCGCCTGGGTCGGTCTGGCGGTGGCGATCGGTCCCGACCAGCTCACCAACCCCGTGTTCGGCTTCGCCTTCGTCTGGCTGTGGGTGGGTCTGGTCCCGTTGTCGTTGATCATGGGACCGGTCTGGCGGGTGGTCAACCCGCTGCGCACCCTCCATCTCGGCCTCTGCCGGCTCGCCCGCACCGATCCCGATCATGGTCTGCTCGAGCTCCCTCTCCGGCTGGGCGTGTGGCCCGCCGCCCTGTCCCTGTTGGGCTTCGCCTGGCTGGAGCTCGTCCAGCCCGACCGGACCAGCCTGAACGTGATCCGGGTCTGGGTGCTGGCCTGGTTGGTGATCATGATCATCGGAGCCGTGCTGGGCGGCCGCCGCTGGATCGGGTCGGCCGATCCATTCGAGACGTACGCCAGCACCGTCGCTCAGCTGTCGCCGTGGCGACGTTCCGACGACGGCGGTCTGCGGATGGTCAATCCCTTGGCCGGCTTGACCGCGAGCGATCTACCGGCCGGTTCGACGGCGGTCGTCGCGGTCCTGCTGGGCAGTACCGCATTCGACAGCTTCGCGAATCTGAGCTGGTGGATCCAGACGGTCCAGGGCTCTGACACCTCCCCGGTGCTGTGGGAGACGGCGGGGCTGCTGACCATGATCGCGATCGTGCTCGTCACCTTCGTGGCGGCCTCCGCCTGGCTGGCTCGCTTCCCGGATCGGGCCGGCCGGCGGCTCCGTCCGGCCGAGGCGGTCCGGGCCATGACGGGCTCTCTGGTGCCGATCGTCGTCGGTTACGCGATCGCCCACTACGCCACCCTGTTGATCGTCGAGGGGCAGCGGGTGGTGGTGAACCTGTCCGATCCACTGGGTCGGGGCTGGAACGTCTTCGGCACGGCGGATCTGACCGTGAGCACCGCGATCTTCAGCCACCCGACGGCCATCGCCCTGGTCCAGCTCTGTGCGATCGTCGGTGGTCACCTGCTCGGCATCATCGTGGCCCACGAGAAGGCCGTCGGCTTGCTGGAACCGCACCGGGCCCTCGCCGGCCAGTGGCCCCTGTTGGTGGTGATGGTCGGCTACACCTGCGCCGGTCTGGTGCTGCTGTTCTCGCCATGAGTCTTGCCTACGGAAAATTGTCCATACATTAGTATTATTGTCCAATTCGGCCCTACCATGGCTGGCATGAGCGAGCCAAGCGTCGCCCGGGAGCTCGACATCACGCTCGAGCGGAACTCTCCCGTGCCGCTGTACTACCAGCTCGCCCAGTCGATCGAGCAGGCCATCAACGACGGGGTGCTGTCCCCCGGGGACCGGCTGGAGAACGAGCTGTCGCTCACCACCCGCCTCGGCCTGTCCCGACCGACCGCCCGGCAGGCGATCCAGGAGCTGGTCAACAAGGGGCTGCTGGTCCGCAAGAGGGGCGTCGGCACCCAGGTCGTGCGATCCCAGTTCAGTCGGGACGAACGGCTGACCAGCCTCAACGCCGACCTGGTGCAGGCCGGCAAGGTGCCCAGCACCCAGCTGCTCGGCTTCTCGGTCGGCCCGCTGGACCCTGACGTCGCGGAGGCCCTCGACTCCACCGACATCACCGAGCAGCAGTTCACCCGGGTTCGACGGCTGCGCCTCGCCGACGACGTCCCGCTGGCCATCTTGACCAACCACCTGCCGGCCCGGTTCGCGCTGACCCGGGAGGCGCTCGAGCACCGCAGTCTGTACGCGACCCTGCAGTCTCTGGGCGTCAACCTCAAGATCGCCCACCAGCGCATCTCGGCCCGGCTGATGACGTCCGACGAGGCGGATCTCCTGGACGAGGAGGTACCGGCCGCCTGTCTCACAGTCGATCGGATCACCTACGACGACACCGGCCAGTTCGTGGAGTTCGGTCGGCACGTGTACCGGGCCGCGCAGTACAGCATCCAGTCGAATCTGATGGTCTGAAACCAGTCGCGCAGCGAGTGACGACAACACATCCCTCCATCCACAGGCCGGCGAGTTGTCCACAACCACTTCTTTCCTTCGGGGTCCCGCTGCTGCAGCCTGGCAGCTCTCGACCGAAGGAGACCGCCATGCCACCCCCACCATCCCTGGCGCTGCGACCGGCCATCGACACCCGGCCGCCGGCTCAGTCCTGGTCGGACGCGCGGATCCGACCGGACCCGCCTCCGCCGGATCAGCCCCCGCTCCAGCTCATCGAGAGTCTCGACCTGGTCGAGGCACCGGGTAGGACGGCCCCGCGGTCGCTGGTGTCCGTCGACACCGTGGCCGCCGGGGTTGACCCGGTCCGCGGTCGGGAGCTCGAGGAGCAGGCGCGCACCTGGGTGCCGTGGTTCGCGCAGCTGCTGATCGAGGCACTCGACGGTCGCCGACCGTTGGAGCCGCTGGGCCACTGGCTGGATGAGTGGGTGCTGGCGGAGGTGAGTCGCCGGGTCCGCATGCAGCGACACGCGCGCCTGCGCACCCCTGGGGTGACCTACCAGCGGCCGGCGACGATCGTCTCGCTGCGGGCGCAGTTCGGCCAGCCGAGGGTGCTGGAGGTCGCCGCCCACGTGCGCCGCGGTCGCCGCTCGTACGCCTGGGCGTTCCAGCTGCACCGGATCGGCGAACGCTGGCGCTGTACCGCGCTGGAGCTGCGGGACTGAGGAGACCACGGTGCTCGATCCGGGTCTATCCCTTCAGCAGCACCCAGGTCCTGCCGACCGAGAGCGGGATGTCCCGCCCGTCGGCGTCGACGAACCGCAACGGTTTGGTGTCACTGCTCCGTCGCCAGGTGCCCTTCAGCTTGCGACCGTCGCGGTGGATGACGACCTCGCCCTTGCCGACGGTGGCGGACTTCACCGAGCGTGCGCCGTTGACGTCCGCGTTGCCGTCGGGAGCGTTCTTCACCGACATGACCACCACGTTGTCGGTCGCGGCCACCTTGCCCGAGCTGCCGTCGGCGTAGGTCTTGCCGTTCCAGCGGACCACGTAACGCCCACCCCGGTCGTCGAAGGAGAACCTGTCGCCGCCGACCCTGGCCGACACGGAGCCGTCTTCGGCCGCCTTGTCCCACCGCGGATCGTCAGCGGCGAAGGTCCAGCCGATGGGTCTGGCATCGCCGACCTCCTTCGCCCTGCCGGCGACCGCGTCGAGGTTGACGAACACGTTGTGCGGCGCGACGCGCGAGCTGTCCCGATCGGATCTCTGCAGCGGCACGATCGGCGACCGGTCGAGGTTGCGCTGGACCTTGCGGTTGGCCCCCGAGTAGACCAGACCGGGCTTGCCGAACAGTGGTAGCAGCTCGACATCCGTGTTGCGGGCGCTCCGTACCGGGCCGACCCGCTTCGGGAAGCTGGTGTGGTAGATCGCGACCAGCCGGGTCAACGAGCCCTCCACCTCCTCCACGACCACGACATCGGCCGCGTTGAGCCCGATCTGCGGTCGAGCGGCGGCGATGTTCTCCACCTTGACCGCCACGACCGGGTTGCCCGACGGCTTCCGACCGGTCAACGGATCGACCGGATCGGGCCGCGGCGACGGTGGAGCCTTGGGCACCGGTGTTCTCGTCGGCGGCGCCGACGCACTCGGCGTCACGGGTGGAGCCGTGATCCCGGTGTCGTCGTCCGCACCGATCGCGACCGCCGTGCCGACGCCGGCGAGCACGAGTGCCGTCCCCGCGGCGGCGACGGTGTGCACGCGTTTCCAGACGAATCCCGCCATGGGTTCGTTGCCTGTTCCCCGGTCCTGACTCAGCTGACTCCCGGGCGGCCGTGACACATCTTGAACTTCTTACCCGACCCGCAGGGACAGGGAGCGTTGCGGCCGACGCCGTCGTACTCACTGACGGTCTTGGCGGTCGTGGTCGCCACGGCGCCGTTCTCGCCGGGTGCCGAGTACGACACCGCACGCTTCCCGTTGGTGCGGCCGTCCAGCCCCTTGGCGGAGATCTTCGGTCGCGTGAAAGGGGTCTCGGGCTCGGGCTCGGCGGGCTCCTCGATCTCGAGCTCGTCGTCGTCTCCACCGACTGTGTGCACCTCGACGCCGGGTCCGTCCGGATCGGGGCCGCTCTCCACCAGCGGGGCCGAGGTGATCCTGGTCGGTCGTCCGGCACCGTCGGTGACCACGCCCACCTGGGGACCCTCCTGCTGGACCTGCACGTCGAGGTGGAAGACGAAGCCGACCACCTCTTCCATGAAGGCCTCCATCATCTGGTTGAACATGTCGCCGCCCTCGCGCTGGTACTCGACCAACGGGTCGCGCTGCGCCATGGCCCGCAGACCGATGCCCTCGCGGAGGTAGTCCATCTCGTACAGGTGCTCGCGCCACTTGCGATCCAGCACCGTCAGCAGCACCCGGCGCTCCAGCTCGCGCATGACGTCGGCGCCGAGCTCTGCCTCCCGGCGGTCGTACGCGGCCTCCGCGTCGGCGACGAAGGCGTCCTCGAGCTCGCTCCGCTCCACGTCGTCACGTTCGACGAAGTCCGACAACGACAGGGTCACCGGGTAGAGGGTCTTCATCTGCGTCCAGAGCTGCTCGAGGTCCCAGTCCTCGGCGAAGCCCTCCGTCGCGACCCGGACGTACTGCCGGACGACGGTGTCGACGGTGCTGCGCAGCTGCTGCTCGACGTCCGCGCCCTCCAGCACCTTGCGGCGGTCGCCGTAGATGGCGTGCCGCTGCCGGTTCATCACGTCGTCGTACTTGAGGATGTTCTTGCGGATCTCGAAGTTCTGCGCCTCGACCTGACCCTGCGCGCTGGCGATCGAGGACGAGACGCGCTTGTTCTCGATCGGCTGGTCGTCGGGCACCTTGAGGGCCTGCAGCACCCACTCCACGATGTCGGACTTGAACAGCCGCATCAGGTCGTCACCGAGCGAGAGGAAGAACCGGCTCTCCCCCGGGTCGCCCTGACGACCGGAGCGGCCACGCAGCTGGTTGTCGATCCGTCGCGACTCGTGCCGCTCGGACCCGACCACGTAGAGCCCGCCGGCCTCGACGACCTCGACGTGCTCGCTGGCGGTCTCCTCCTCGATGGCGGTGAGGATCTCGGGATACTGCTGCTCGTACTCCTCGGAGTGGTCCACCGGGTCGATGCCCTGGTCGCGCAGCACCTTGTCGGCCAGGAACTCGGGGTTGCCGCCGAGGATGATGTCGGTGCCTCGACCGGCCATGTTGGTGGACACGGTGACCGCGGCCTTGCGGCCGGCCAACGCGACGATCGCGGCCTCCCGGTCGTGCTGCTTGGCGTTCAGCACCTCGTGCTTGACACCGGCCTTCTTCAGCATGCCGGACAGGATCTCCGACTTGGCCACCGAGGCCGTGCCGATCAGCACCGGTTGCCCGTTCTCGTGCCGCTCCGCCACATCGGCGACGATGGCGGCGAACTTGGCTTCCTCCGTGCGGTAGATCAGATCCCGCTGGTCGACCCGGATCATGTCCTTGTTGGTCGGGATCGGAATCACGCCCAGGCCGTAGATCTTCTGGAACTCCGACGCCTCCGTCAGGGCCGTACCGGTCATCCCGGAGAGCTTGTCGTACATCCGGAAGTAGTTCTGCAGGGTGATGGTGGCGAGTGTCTGGTACTCCTCGCGGATCTGCACCCGCTCCTTCGCCTCGATGGCCTGGTGCAGTCCCTCGTTGTACCGCCGGCCGACGAGCGTCCGGCCGGTGTGCTCGTCGACGATCAGGATCTCGCCATCCAGGTTGACGTAGTCCTTGTCGAGCTTGAACAGCTCCTTGGCCTTGATGGCGTTGTTCAGGTAGGAGATGAGCGGGGTGTTGGCCGACTCGTACAGGTTGTCGATCCCCAACCGGTCCTCGACCACGTCGATGCCGTCCTCGAGGATCGCGACAGTCTTCTTCTTCTCGTCGACCTCGTAGTGCCGATCACGCTCGAGCCGGTCGACGAGCTTGGCGAAGGTCGGATACCACTCGTGGGAGTCCTCGGCCGGGCCGGAGATGATCAACGGGGTCCGGGCCTCGTCGACCAGGATCGAGTCGACCTCGTCCACGATCGCGAAGTGATGGCCCCGCTGGACGCAGTCGTCCAGGGTGAGGGCCATGTTGTCCCGCAGGTAGTCGAACCCGAACTCGTTGTTCGTACCGTAGGTGACGTCGGCGTTGTAGGCGCGTCGGCGTGCGGCGGGGTCCATCTGGGACAGGATCGCGCCGACCTCGAGCCCCAGGAAGTGGTGGATCCGGCCCATCTGCTCGGACTGGAACTTCGCCAGGTAGTCGTTCACCGTGATGACGTGGACGCCCTTGCCGGTGAGCGCGTTCAGGTACGACGGCAGCGTCGCCACCAGGGTCTTGCCCTCGCCGGTCTTCATCTCCGCGATGTTGCCCTGGTGCAGCGCAGCACCGCCCATCAGCTGGACGTCGAAATGTCGCTTCCCCAGCACCCGGCGGCCGGCTTCTCGGACCGTGGCGAACGATTCGGGCAGCAACGAGTCCAGGCTCTCGCCGTTCTCGTACCGCTGCTTGAAGTCGGCGGTCTGACCGATGAGCTCGTCGTCGCTCATCGCGACGAAGTCCTCTTCGATCGAGTTGACCTGGTTGGCGATCTGCTTGAGCTGCTTGAGGATCCTGCCTTCCCCCAAGCGCGACAGCCTGTCCATCAAAGCCACGTGAACTGGTCCCTCAGTCGAACGGCACCGGGCACGCCCGGTCTAGGAGGACCGGTGCTCTCGTGACGACTCACCACGACGGGGCACCGGACGCGACCCCTATGGTAGGCCGTTCCGCCGCGGCCAGCGCGAGTCTCGGCCCCAGATCGCCGTGCGGCACGATCTCGACGTCCGACAGCCCGAGCCAACCGGCCATCGTGATCAGCTCGTCCGTCAGGGCCGCACAGGTGGTCTCCGGGTCGGCCCCCGCCTCCAGCCAGGCCGAGTTGACCCGCAGCACCCCCCGGGTCCGATCGGCCTTCAGGTCGACTCGGGCGACGAGGGCGGAGTCGAGCAGGAACGGGTACACGTAGTAGCCGTGCACCCGCTTGGCCTGCGGCACGTAGATCTCGATCCGGTAGTGGAAGCCGAACAGCTGCTCCAGCCGGCGACGCTCGAAGACCAGGGAGTCGAAGGGACTCAGCAGCGCCCGGGTCTCGATCCGGCGCGGTAGCCGTGCGGCGTGCCAGAGGTAGGCACCCGTCTCGGCCCAGCCGGTGACCGCCACCGGCAGCAGCTCATCCGACTCGACCAGCACCTCGATCGCCGCCCTCGCCCGGGCGGTGGAGATCCGGAAGTAGTCGGCCAGGCACCGCGCGGTGCCGACCCCGAGGGCCTGGGCGGCTCGGCGGACCAGGATGACGTCGGCCTCGTCGCGGGTCGGGGTCGGTTGCGCCAGCACCGCAGCCGGGATGACCCGCTCGGTCAGGTCGTAGCGACGCTCGAACTGCCGGTTGCGCCCGGCGGCGGTGATCTCACCGGTCCAGAACAGCCACTCCAGACAGGTCTTGACCGAGGACCAGTTCCACCCCCAGTGGTCGTGCCGGCGCTCCTCCTCGTGCTCGATCTCGCGGGCGGTCAACGGTCCGCGCTCGGCCAGCTCGTCCCGGACGTCCGCCACCAGCTGCGGGTGCTCGGCCTGGATCCGCTGAATCCGGCCCCACGCGTCCTCGGCGGCGGCCGCCATCCGCCAGCGCAGCGCCGGCTGCAGCGCCACGTCGATCAGGCTGGCCTCGTGCCCCCAGTACTCGAAGAGACGGCGAGGGGCGCGCTGAGCCGCCCGGTGCAGCAGCTCGGGGTCGTACGGCCCCAGCCGCGAGAACAGTGGCAGGTAGTGGGCTCGGGCGACGATGTTGATCGAGTCGATCTGGAACTGGGCCAACCGATCGACGGTGGCCTGGACGTCGCGCATGGTCGGCCGGCTCGGGTGCGGCCGGCCGAACCCCTGCGCGGCCAGCGCCACCCGGCGGGCCTGGGCCAGGCTCAGTCGCTCTCGGGGTCGGCGCACGAGGGTGGTCAGGGTCATCCGCCGACCGTAGCGGCCGCCGCCGACAGCGCGGCCGTCCGACGGTGCAGCCGGAAGTTCGGTAATTCACCACGTCCGCACCACGCAACCTCCGGTCTCCAGGAGGCGTAGAGACACCACCATCCGGCTCCAACGAAGGAGTGATCATGCGAAGAAGAACCCGCGTTCTGACGGCCACGACGGCCAGCCTGGCGCTTGCCGTCAGCTGCCTGCTCAGTAGCGCTCCACCGGCCTCGGCCGAGCCCGAGTGCCTGACCGGCAGCTCCGACTTCGACCGTGACGGGACGCCCGACGTCGCCGTCGGAATCCCCGGCGGCTCGGGCCGCAGGGGCGCCGTGGAGGTGCGACTCAGCAACGAGGGCAAGCCGATCACCCGCAGCGTCACCGGTGCGCCGGGGTTCGGCACCGCGGTCACGTCGCTGAGCTCGTACACCGACGAGGGCGACGACGCGCTCTGCAGCCAGCTGGTGGTCGGCAGTCCCGACGAGAGCCTGCGCACCAATCTGCAACGGAGCGGCACCGTGTACCTCTTCACCTGGAGTGCCTCGGCGAAGCGGTTCCTCCCCCGCGCCACCATCGAAGCTCCAGGCACAGAGTGGGAGGACGGGTCGCAGTCCGGGGCCCGGTTCGGCGCCGCCCTGGCCGCCGAACAGCGCCCAGCCGACCAGATCGACCCGCGGCCGGCGCGGCTCTTCGTGGGGGCACCGGGGTTTGACATCAACGACGGCCTGGACACCGGTCGGGTCACGTCCTTCTGGGTGGACTCGGACGAAGATCCCGACGTCCATGACGTCGAGTTCACTTCTCTCGGTGAGCCGTTCACCGATGAACCCACGCCGGGGGCCGTCCTCGGCTCGTCGCTCTCTGTCGCCGGAGGGAAGGTGGCGATGGGCATGCCCGGCTACTCGACTCAAGACAGAGCGGGTTCCGGTGCCGTCCTGGTCGACAACGTGGACACCGACCCCGACGGCCCCATCGCCCTGGTGCTGTCGCAGGCCAGCGCGGGGGTCCCGGGAACGGCGGAGAAGGGGGACCGGTTCGGGACGTCGGTGCACCTGGTGCCGGCCCGGGGCGGTGGCGCACCCACTCTGCTGGTGGGCACACCGGGCGAGGACGTCGGTAGCAAGAAGGACGCCGGATCCGTCACCGTCGCCCGGGTCTCGCTCACCAGCCGCAAGACCGAGGGCACGGTCCGCACCCTCGACCAGAACTCCGCCGGCATGGCGGGTTCAGCCGAGGCGGGTGACCAGCTCGGGGCCGCCGTGTCGAGCGTGCAGTACGGATCCTCGGTCTCCTACCTGGTGGGTGCTCCCGGTGAGGACGTCGGCAAGGCCCGCGACGCGGGGATGGTGCAGACGATCGGCAACGGCAAGGGCTGGACGCAGAGCAGCTCGGGCGTGCCCGGCACGGCCGAGAGCGGCGATCGGATGGGCGCCTCGCTGGGCGGGTCGCCGTCCACCGGCGCGAAGAAGCCCATCATCGGCATCCCCGGTGAGGACTCGTCGACCGGGGCCGCGCTCGTCGGCCTGCCGATCAACGGCGGCTCGGTCAGCTACCTGAAGGGCACCGCGGCCGGCGACCGGTACGGCTTCGCCGTCGCCCCCTGAGCACCTGGAGCGGGGTGGTCAGCGTCGGTGGCGGATCGGGCCGCCACCGACGCTGACACCTCGCCCCTGCGGACGATCAGACGGGGACAGCGGCGTTCTCCAACCGGATCACGCCGTAGTCGTAGGCCTTGCGGCGGTAGACGACGGCCGGCGCCTCGCCGTGCTCGACGTCCATGAACAGGAAGAAGTCGTGGCCGACCAGCTCCATCTCGTGCAGGGCCTGATCCAGCGTCATCGGGGTCGCCGCATGCACCTTCTCCCGCACCAGCAGGGGTCCCTCGCCGTGCACCTCCATGCCGGCCACGTTGTGCACGTCAATCCCGTTGGTGACCACCACCTCCTCGGCCACCTCGGGTAGCTCCGCCGCCGCTTCGTGCAGCGACATCGGTCGACGGGATCCGCGATGGACCCGCTTGCGGTCGGCGGCCTTGCGGAGCTGCGCCATCAGCTTGTCCAGAGCGAGGTCGAAGGCGGCGCTCTTGTCCTCCGCCGCCGCCTCGGCGCGCACGACCGGACCCTTGGTCCGCAGCGTGATCTCCACCCGGCTGGCTTGATCGTGCTGTCGCCTGTTCCGTTCCGCCGAGACCTCGACCTCCACCCGGATCACTCGATCATCGAGCTTCTCCAGGCGGGTGATCTTGTCCTCGACGTAGTCGCGGAACGTGTCCGACACCGTGCAGTGCCGGCTCTTGACGACAACATCCATGTCAGCCTCCAGCAGTAGTAGCGACAGGGCCATCCGACCTCGACCCTCACCGGTGACGCTAGTCCCCGCCTGCGTGGTTGACCATGGTGCCCCGGCGATCTTGGGCAGTTCTCAGTAGCTGGACAGTCGGCGCACAGTGGCTGAGACGGTGGCCGCCCCGAGCACCTCGAACCCGGCCTCGACCAGGCGGTGGGTGGCCTCCGTGAGGCTCGCTCCGGTCGTCACCAGGTCGTCGACGATCACCAGCGCGGGGCCGTCCGGGCGTACCCGCGCCGCCGCCCAACCGCGGCGTACGCGCAGCCCACCGCGCAGGTTCGCGGCCCGCTGAGCGGCGTCCAGACCGGACTGGTCGGCCAGACCCCGGTGCTGCGCCAGCAGGTTCGCGGCCCGCACGGGTCGGTCCGCCGACAGCCGTCGCGCGGCCCGGCGGGCCAGGGCCGATGTGGCGTCGAAGCCTCGTTCCCGGACGGCCGCCGCCGCCGACGGCACCGGAACCAGGATCACCGGTTCGTCGACCGTCACCCGGCGGACTCCCAGCAGCTCGCCCACCGACAAGGCCAGTCGATCGCCGAGCAGTCCCGTCAGCATCAGCGCCTGGTCCTCCTTGTGGGCACCGAGCAGCCCGCGGTGGACGTCGTCGTACGGTCCCGCGGTCGCCGTCAGCGGGAACCCGGCCGGGCACGGGTCCGGCCTGGTCAGCCGGGCCGGTCGGGCCTGCAGCTGCGCTCGACAGGTCGGGCAGGCACCCCACCAGGGTGCGCCGCAGCCGGGGCAGCCGGCACCGAGCAGCAGGTCGGCGGTCGCCGACCACCATCCCCGCGCTCGCTCGCCCACTGCCCGATCACCCACCGGGCAAGTCTGGCATCCCGCAGCCGCTCGACCGCGGCCACCGATCAGCCCGGACCGGCCACCGCGGCGACCCCGTCCTGCAGGGTCAGCCACTGGGTGCTGCCGTCCCGCCAGGTCTGGCCGGAGCTGTCCAGCACGATCACGGTCTGGCTCTTCAGCAGCACCGACAAGGCGATGGCGTCCCAGGCGATCGGCTCCCCGACGGCCGTGATCGTGGAGGCGTCCTGACTCACGCGGTAGACGGTGAGGGGGGCGTCGCCCGAGGCGCCGGCCAGCACGGCGAGCGAGGTGGCGTCGGACCAGTCCAGGTCGCGGAGCAGACTGAGATCGGGCGTGGTTGATCGGGTGACGTCCAGCGGGAGCCACCCGTCGAGTCGGATCCGCTCACCCCGCACGATCCGCGCCAGTCCCAGCTCGGTCCGTCCGTCGACCTGGCGGATCAGCGCCATCCGGACACCGTCGGGACTGATCACGAACGCCTTGATCTTCCCGCGGGTGAGGATGGTCGTGTCGATCTCGGCGACGCGGCCGTCGCGCTCCACCCAGAGTCGCTGGCGGCCGTCCTGGTGACCGACCGCCCACAGCTCGGCGAACCGGGTGAACTCCGGCCGCAGGAGGTCGGTCGCGCCGGAGAGCACGGTACGCACCGTGCCGTCGGCCATCACGCCCCGGCGCAGCACGGTCCCGCCGTCGGTGACCGCCGCGATGTCGGAGCCGGTCGCCGACACGGCGAGCTGGTCGACCTTCCATCGACCCGCACCCAACGGACCGGGAACCGGGGTCGTCTGACTGGGGTCCGTCAGGGACGCCATGACGGAGACCTTGCCGTCGCGTGCGGTGTAGACCGAGTCCACGAGGCCGGGCGGGATCGGGTCGAAGGCCGCGAACCGCGAGTCGAGCGAGACCTCGTAGGTGCCCGGGTCGGCGCCCGGGATGGGATACGGCTGCTGGTTGACGGTGAACGTGACGCCCTGGATGCCGGTCGGCTGGAGCGTGTACAGCACCTGAGCCGCCATCAGGGTCCGCTGGCCGTCGTTGAGGCGCAGCACGTTGTCGCTGAGGGCGACCTCGGCGACACCGTCGTTGATGGTCACCGCGTCGACGCTGAGGGCGGTGCCTTCCGGGAGGGCGCTGGTCACCGCGGGGGCCAGCCAGTTCGACGGCCCGTTCAACAGGGCTCGCATCAACACCGACGCGGTGCTGGCCTGGTTGCGCAGGTTGGGCAGGTAGATCGGGTTCGGCACCAGGGCACTGCCGTTCCCGACGAAGTAGAGGTTGTAGGACTGGTAGAACGAGCTGAAGGCGAACTCGGCGACCATCAAGCCGGCCGGCGGGGTGCTGATCCGCCACTCGCCGTTCTCCTTGACCATGCCGAAGTTCACCCGCCAGGCCTTGTCCTGCGCCGTGTACGTCCGGTCGGGGCCGAGCGAACCGACCAGCCGGCCGTCGAGGATGACGGTCGGGCCGGCCGCCTGGAGCGATCCCGAGTAGATCGACACCCCGGACTCCGGCGCCCACTTCTCGGCGGCACCGGTGGTGAGGAACTGCCGGGCGACCGCGTAGTTCGGCTGGAAGTTCGACGTCGCCCGGAGGAACCCCTGGACGATCTGCTTGGGCTCGTCGCCCGGCGAGGGCGGGGCCACGTCGACGTTGATGCAGTTCTGGCACTCGGGCGGTTGTCCCTCCACCTTCTCCACCGGCCCGGAGCTCGGCACGCTGACACAGCCGGCGACCAGACCGAGGAGCAGCAGGACCACGGCGAGCAGGAGCGGCGTACGCCTCATCGGGCCGCTCCGGCCGCATCGGACGGCGAGGACTCGGCTGTGCTCGTGGAGGTGCGGCTCGAGGAGCCGGGACTCGACGAGGCGGGGACTCGACGAGGCGGGGCTCGGCGGGACCTCGGTCGGCGGGACGACCGGCTCCAGCGGCGGGGTGACCACTGTGCCGGCCTCGATCGGCAACGCCGGGAGCACCAGGTCGCGGGGCACCAGCGGCAGCGGCGAGGACTCGATCACGCCACCCGCCAGGCGGGGCACGGTCAACCGGAACTGCGCACCCATGCCCGGCCGCCCCCAGGCGGTCAGCCACCCCTTGTGCAGGTTGGCGTCCTCCATCGAGATCGCCAGCCCCAGACCGGTGCCGCCGAGGGTGCGCGCGCGAGCCGGGTCGGCCCGCCAGAACCGGTGGAACACCTGCTTGGCCTGACCGGCCTCGAAGCCCACCCCGTGGTCGCGAACCGCCACCGCGACCGCGTGGTCGTCGGACTCGACGATGATGTCGATCGGACGGCCCTCGCCGTGCTCGAGGGCGTTGACCAGCAGGTTGCGGAGCACCCGCTCGATCCGGCGCGCGTCGACTTCGGCGAAGCCCGGCCGCGGCGCGTGCACCCGGACCTCGGACCCGCTCGTCCTGGCCAGCTGCTCGGACGCGATGACCACGCGATCGACCACGTCGCGCAGATCCACCTCGCTCACGGCGAGCACGGCCGCTCCGGCGTCGAACCTGGAGATCTCCAGCAGGTCGGTGAGCAGCGCCTCGAAGCGGTCGAGCTCGGTCTGCAGCAGCTCGGCCGAGCGAGCCGCGATCGGATCGAAGTCCTCCCGGGTCTCGTAGAGCACCTCGGCCGCCATCCGGACCGTGGTCAGCGGCGTCCGCAGCTCGTGCGAGACGTCGGACACGAAGCGCTGCTGGACCCGGGACAGCTCCTCGAGCTGGCTGATCTGCTTCTGCAGCTCGGAGGCCATGTAGTTCATCGACGTGGCGAGCCGGGCCAGGTCGTCTGTGCCCCGGACCTTCATCCGGTCGTCCAGGTTGCCCGATGCGAGACTCTCGGCCGCGCGCCGCGCCGCCCGGATCGGGACGACGACCTGCCGCGCCACGAGCGCGGCGATGAAGGTGAGCAGCACGACCAGGATCGCCCCGGTGCTGACCACCGCGGTCTGCAGCACCGCCAGGATGTTCATCTGCTGGGTGAGGGGGAAGATGAAGTAGATCTCGTACCGACCCGTACCTGGCAGGGTGAGCCCCGAGCCGACCGCGATGCCGGCGACAGATGCGGTGTCGTCGCGGTAGACGACCTCGGTCGGGGTCATCAGCAGGTCGTCGCTGGTCGCGACCTGGGCCCGGAGGTTGTCGGGGATGCTGGCCGGGGACACGTCGCCGGCGGTGATCGTCTGACCTCCGGAGACGATGATCACGTCGTACTGGTCGCTGCCGCCGGACCTGTTGGCGAAGCGCAGGGCCAGCTCGGTGAGCTTCTTGTCGGGGTTGGGGTCGCCGGTGAGATCGGCGGAGTTCAGCTGCTGCTGCGCGGCGTCCAGCGCCTGCCGTGACTCGCTGCTCACCGAGTCGCGCTTGGCCTCCATCACCCCGATGCTGGCCTGCCGCATGAGCAGGAAGCCGCCGAGCACCAGGACCACGACGGAAGCCCCGAACACCGCCAAGATCACCCGCAGCGGCAGAGACTGCCACCACCACTCGACGGGGAGACGCCACCAGCGCCGCGGACCGGCGCTCAGCGAGGGGAGGTTGGACACGTCTCGGCCGGGCGCAGCTCGGTGGCCATCACGTCGGCTCGCCCGCCTTGTAGCCGATGCCGCGCACCGTCACCACGATCTCCGGGTGCTCGGGATCGCGCTCGATCTTGGACCGCAGCCGCTGCACGTGCACGTTGACCAGGCGGGTGTCGGCGGCGTGTCGATACCCCCACACCTGCTCCAGCAGCACCTCCCGGCTGAACACCTGCCAGGGTCGCCGGGCCAGCGCCAGAAGCAGATCGAACTCCAGCGGCGTGAGCTGGATCGGCGCACCGTTGCGCTTGACGGTGTGTCCGTCGACGTTGATCACCAGATCGCCGATCCGGAGCATCTCCTGGTCGACCTCTTCGGGCGAGCGACGCAGCCGGGTCTTGATCCGGGCGATCAGCTCCTTGGCCTTGAACGGCTTGGCCACGTAGTCGTCGGCGCCCGCCTCCAACCCGGCCACCACGTCGATGGTGTCCGACTTCGCCGTCAGCATCACGATCGGCACCAGCGACTCCGCCCGGATCTCCCGGCAGATCGCCACACCGTCCTTGCCGGGCAGCATCAGGTCCAGCAGCACCAGGTCCGGTCGGGAGTCTCGGTAGGTGTCCAGGGCCTTGTCTCCGTGAGCGCACCAGATCGGGTCGAAGCCCTCGTTGCGCAGCACCAGGGACAGCATCTCCGCCAGAGCGGCATCGTCGTCGACCACCAGCACGCGGCCCTTGTCGGTCCGCCCGTCCTGGGACCGCCCGGACTCGTGGGCAGTGGTCTGGTCAGCCGACACCGTGGCCTCCGACACGCGCATTCCCTTCGTCAGGATCGATCCCCCGGGCCACGCCGCCCGAGGTGTTCGACGCTTTCATCCTATGCGGGCACACCAGGTCACGGCTTGATATCGGCCCGGCCGCGCGTTTCCCGACCACAGAAGGCTTCCGCCCGCCCTCCACCACCCCGGGCGCGCACGTTTTCCGACCACGGACGGCATTCGGCCCGCCCCTTGCCACCCCGGGCGCACGTTTCCCGACCACGGACGGCATTCGCCCGCCCCCGGCCACCCCGGGCGCACGTTTCCCGACCACGGACGGCATTCGCCCGCCCCCGGCCACCCCGGCGCACATTTCCCGACCACGGACGGCATTCGCCCGCCCCCGGCCACCCCCGGCGCACATTTCCCGACCACGGACGGCATTCGCCCGCCCCCGGCCACCCCCGGCGCACATTTCCCGACCACGGACGGCATTCGCCCGCCCCCGCCAACCCCTGACGCACATTTCCCGACCACGGACGGCTTTCGTTCCTCGGCCGGCCGGCGAGCCAGTCAGTCAGGCAGGCAGGCAGGCAGGCAGGCAGGCAGGCGCAGGCAGGTTTGCCAGATCAGCAACAGATCATGCTGATCTCGCCGATTTCGCAGATGATGGCGACTGACGTCGTACCGAGGAGATCCATGCCCGAGCACCAGGCCCACCAAGGCCAGCACCACACCCACGAGCACCACACCCACGAGCACGGCGCCCCGGAGCACCGGGCTCACGAGCACACCCACCCCGGCCAGCCGGAATCCACCGATCCGGCGGTCTTCTGGGAGGAGTTCTACGGCCCTGGTCGCCGCCCGTGGAGTGGCCGGCCGAACGCTCTCCTGGTCGACGAGCTGACCGCCCGCCCGCTCCCCGCCGGCACCGTGCTGGACCTGGGCAGCGGCTCCGGTGGGGACGCCGTCTGGTTCGCGGGGTCCGGCTGGACGGTGACCGCGGTCGACATCTCCGGGACCGCGCTGGCGGTCGGGGCCGAGGCCGCTCGCGATGCGGGCGTCACGGACCGGATCACCTGGAGTCGCTGCGATCTGGAGGCCGACTTCCCCACCGGGCGTTGGGACCTCGTGCTGGCCAGCTACCTCCAGTCTCCCGTGGCTTTCGATCGCGAGCGCGTGCTGCAGCGGGCCGCCGCGGCCGTCTCCCCCGGCGGCACCCTCCTGGTGCTCGGTCACGAACGCTTCCCGGCCTCGCACCAGGGCGCGCACACCGAGCTGCCGACGACCACCGATGTGCTCGCCGCGCTCGACCTGACGGGATGGACCGTCGAGCGGGCCGAGGCCGTTGCCTTCACGATGCCGTCGGCGGACGACGGCCACGGGGAGCGCTTCGACCACGTGATCAGACTCCGTCGGGACGGTCAGTCGGGACGGTCAGATGCGTGAGGTGCCGGCAGCCCGGCCGGGCCGTAGGTAGGTTCGCAGCGTGGGACGACCGACACTGATCCTGGTGACCGGGCCGGCAGGCTCCGGCAAGACGACCCTGGCGCACCAGCTGGCGGCGGCGATCGGCTGCCCCGCCGTGAGCAGGGACGAGATCAAGGAGGGGATGGTCTTCTCCAACCCCGGGTTCGTGGCGTCCACGAGCGACCCGCTCACCATGCGCACGTACGGACTGTTCTTCGAGACGCTGACCCTGCTGCTCCGCGCCGACGTCACCCTCGTGGCCGAGGCTGCCTTCCAGCACCGTCTCTGGGTGCAGGGTCTGACACCTCTCGACGACCTGGCCACCCTCAGGATCGTGCGGTGCGCCGTGTCCGAGGAGATCGCCCGCGAGCGCCAGCAGCAACGTCTGCTGTCGCAGAGCACCCGTTCGGCGCACGCCGACGCCCAGCACCTGACCCGTACGGAGCCGTTCGACCGTCTTCATCTCGACGTACCCACCCTCGACGTCGACACCTCCGACGGCTGGCACCCGGGCCTGTCGGACATCGCCGCCTTCTGTCGCGGCTGACCCGGGCCGGTCGCGTCAGCCCGTCGGTGCGCCGACCACCGACAGCAGCTGCAGCTTCTCCTGGCTCTCGCTGCCCGGTGTGGCGGTGTAGACGAGCAGCGAGTGCGACTGCTCCGGATCCAGCAGTATCTGGCACGACAGCTCCAGCAACCCGACGACGGGATGCCGATAGCGCTTGATCTCTTTCGGCCTGATGCCGACCTCGTGCTCCTGCCACAACGCACGGAACTGCGGATGGGAGTCGAGCAGCTGCACGAGTCGGGCGGCCTTGGACTCGGGCCCACGCCGGGTGAGCACTCCGCGGAGACCGGACACGTACATCCTCGAGTAGAACTCGTGGTCCTCGGGCGGGTAGAGGTCGCGGGCCGACGGGTCGGTGAACCATCGGTAGCCGATGCTCCGGGACGGTCCGGTGTGCCGGCTCAGATCACCGACCAGTGCCATCCCGAGCGGGGTCTGACGCAGCGTCTCCCCCAGCTCGGTGACGATCTCCGCCGGGGTGTCGGTGAGCCGGTCGAAGATCCGCATCGTCCCTGGGCTGATGTGGTCACCGGCGGCGGTCGACGCCGGCGGCTGATGTCCGGCGAGGCGGAACAGATGGTCCCGCTCGTCACGGGACAGGTGCAGTCCCTGGGCGATGGAGGCGATCATCTGCTCCGACGGCTGAGGACCGCGCTCCTGCTCGAGGCGGGAGTAGTAGTCGGTCGACATGTGACTCAGGGCGGCGACCTCCTCGCGTCGGAGGCCGCTGGTCCGTCGGCGCTGTCCGCGTGGCAGACCGACGTCCTCCGGCTGCAGCGCCTCCCGCCGTCGGCGGAGGAAGTCGGCCAGACCGTCTCGATCGATCACGGGCCCATCCTCGCCCGCACCGGCGCGCCCAGCCAGGGATCGACAGGCCGTGGATATCTCAGCCGGTGTCGGGGAGTCTCGATCTGGGGCGCCGGACGAGTGCCCAGAACACGAGTCGCAGGAGCGCGCATGCCACGCAAGCGGTACGACCTCACCGTCCCGGATCTCTCCGGGCGGCGAGCAGTGGTCACAGGAGCGAGTGACGGGGTGGGACTCAGCATCGCGACGGCGCTGGCCGGGGCGGGTGCCGACGTCGTCATGCCGGTCCGTAACCGAGCCAAGGGGGAAGACGCCGCGGCGCGGATCCGCGGACAGCACCCCGCCGCGAGGATCTCGCTGGAGGCTCTCGACCTGTCGTCGCTGACATCGGTCGCGGCCCTCGGCGAGACGCTGCGGGCCGACGGTTCACCGATCCACCTCCTGATCAACAACGCCGGCGTGATGACCCCACCGGAACGGCAGGTCACCGCCGACGGCTTCGAGCTGCAGCTGGGCACGAACCACCTGGGCCACTTCGCGCTCACCGCCCAGCTGCTGCCGCTGCTGCGGGCCGGTGGGGCGAGGGTGACGTCGCAGGCGAGCATCGCCGCGCGCAGCGGCGCCCTCCACTGGGACGACCTGAACTGGGAGGACTCGTACGACGGCATGCGGGCCTACCGGCAGTCCAAGATCGCCGTCGGGCTGTTCGGCCTGGAGCTCAGCCGCCGCAGCCGGGCCGAGGGCTGGGGGGTCACGAGCACCATCTCCCATCCCGGTGTCGCACCGACCAGCCTGCTCGCGGCACGACCGGAGGTGGGCCGGGCTGAGGACACCACGGAGGTCCGGGTGATCCGCTGGCTCTCGTCGCACGGCCTCGTCGTGGGCACCGTGGAGAGTGCCGGGCTGCCGGCCTTGATGGCCGCGACGTCGCCGACGGCGAGAGACGGCGGTTTCTACGGGCCGCAGTGGCCCGGGAGCGTCGGCGGGCCGCCGGGCGAACAGAAGCTGTGGCCGCCACTGCGCAGCACCGACGACGCGACCCGGCTGTGGACCGTGTCCGAGGAGCTGACCGGACTCACCTTCGCCCGCTGACAGCTCGGAGCGCGATCACCATCCCGCTGAACAACTGGGGTCAGTTCCACTCCGGGTCCTCGACCCAGGTCGCCAGGAAGGCGAGCTCGCTCTTCTGCCGACGGAGCACCCGGCGCCACAGCCCCGTCGGGCGGCGGCCGAACACGTCGTCGTACTCGGCCTTGACCACGTACCACATCTGCTGAGCCACCTCACCGACGAGCTGTCCGGGCGACCAGCCGGCGTAGCCGGCGAAGATGCGCAGATCGGCGTACGCTCCCGCGACGATCTCGATCGGGGTGTCCAGGTGCAGCAGCCCCACCCGGTCGAACAGGGGGCGCCAGCCGGGTGGCTCCTCGCCTTTCTCCGGCAGGCTGGCCAGACAGATCGCCCCGTTGGGCGACACCGGTCCGCCGTGGAACAGCAGCTTGGGTTCGGTGACCGTCGGCACCCAGTCCGGCAGCACCGACTCCAGGGTGGTCTGCGAGATCTCGTTCAAGATCACTCCCAGGGCACCGTCCTCGTCGCTGTCCAGCACCAGGACCACGGTCCGGTCGAAGACACCGTCGGTCAACAGGGCACTGGCCACCAGCAGATCGCCGGGCTCCGGCGCCGTGCCGCTCACCGACCCTCCCGTCGGTCGACCAGCAGCCGGAACGTGAGCTCGTCGACCAGGGCGTCGACAGCGAACACGCCGGCGTACGCCGCGACCCCGAGCGATCGCGGCGTACGACCGGCTCGCGCGGCGTAGATCTGTGACGTCAGCAGCACCAGGAACATAGGCAGTGCGAAGCCTATGGCGTGCTGGGGCCCGTCGGCACTCGGGAACCACGCGGGTTGCCGCGGCCCGGGCCGGCCGTGCAGCCCGATCTGCTGCATCACGACGGTTGCCGCACGGGCCGGCGCCAGCAGCGGCGGCCCCGACGGCACCTCACGGGACCAGACGAGGGTCGGCTCAGCCGACGACGACCTCGGTGTCGGTGGGCAGCTCGGCCGGGCCGCCGGCGGCGACCCGGACGGCCTGAGCGACCCTGCGGTGCACGTCGGCGTGGAACACGCTCGGGGTGATGTAGGTGGCGTTCAGCTCGTCGTCACCGACCACCGACGCCAGCGCCCGGGCCGCGGCGATCAGCATCGACGGCGTGATGTCGGTCGAGCGGGCATCCAGCAAGCCGCGGAACACCCCGGGAAAGGCCAGCACGTTGTTGATCTGGTTGGGGAAGTCGCTGCGTCCGGTCGCGACCACCTCCGCATGCTGCGTCGCCTCCGCCGGGTCGATCTCGGGCTCCGGGTTGGCCAACGCGAACACGATCGCCCGATCCGCCATCGTCGCCACCGCTGCGGCGTCGATCACCCGCGGCGCGGACACCCCGATGAACACGTCCGCCCCGGCCAACGCCTCCTTCAGCGAGCACTCGAGGTTGTCCGGGTTGGTGTTCTCCGCCAGCCACTGCAGCTGACCGGAGATACCGGGCCGGTTCCGGCTGACGATGCCGTCGATGTCGGCCACCACCACATGCCCCACCCCGGCCTCCAGCAGCAGCTTCAAGATCGCCGTCCCGGCCGCCCCGGCACCCGACAGCACGACCCGGATCTTCGTGATGTCCTTCGCCACCACCCGCAACGCGTTGTACAGGGCCGCGAGCACCACGATCGCCGTCCCGTGCTGATCATCATGGAACACCGGGATGTCCAGCTGCTCACGCAACCGCGCCTCGATCTCGAAGCACCGCGGCGCCGAGATGTCCTCCAGGTTGATCCCGGCGAAGCCGGGCGCGATCGCCTTCACCACCGCCACGATCTCGTCGGTGTCCTGGGTGTCCAGACACAACGGCCACGCATCGATGCCACCGAACCGCTTGAACAGGGCGGCCTTGCCCTCCATCACCGGCATCGCCGCCTCCGGACCGATGTTGCCCAGACCCAGCACCGCCGACCCGTCGCTGACCACCGCCACCGTGTTCCGCTTGATCGTCAGGCGGCGGGCGTCATCCTTGTTCTTCGCGATCGCCAGACACACCCGCGCCACCCCGGGGGTGTAGATCATCGAGAGGTCGTCCCGGTTGCGGATCGGCAGCTTCGCGTTCATCTCGATCTTGCCGCCGAGGTGCATCAGGAACGTGCGGTCGCTGACCCGACCGATGGTCACTCCCGGCACCGCCCGCATCGCCTCGACCAGCTCGTCGGCGTGGTCGGTGTCCCGCGCCGCACAGGTGACGTCGATCCGCAGCCGATCGTGACCCGACGCCGTCACGTCCAAGGCCGTGACCGCACCCCCCGCCCCCTCCACCGCCGCGGTGAGATGGCTGACCGCCGCCCCACCGGCCGGGACCTCCAGGCGAACGGTGATCGAGTAGGAAACCGACGGCGCTGCACTCATGGCCGGGAGTCTTGCACGCCGCCACCGTCGGCGTCTCGATGTGAACATTGCGGTCACGGCACGAGCCGTGCGGTGTGCATCACAGGCTGGGTGGGACTAGCGGGAGACGCGGCCCTTCAGGATGCTGTGCCAGTACAGCTGCGGCTGCAGGTAGCGGTCGTACGCCCAGGTGCTTCGCCGGGTCCTGGTCAGGTTGACCAGCGGGACGCTCGGCGTGATCTGGCCGGCCCGGTCGAACTCGGCCAGCACGAGCCGGTCCCGACCGACCGTGATCGGGGCGGTGGAGTAGCCGTCGTAGCTCACCAGTGGTCGTCCGGCCCGGCGACGCGCGATGTTGTCGGCCACCACGGCGACCTGCTTGCGCAGGGCGCCACCGGAACGCGACGTCGCGACGTCTGCCGCGTCACCGAGACCCCAGAGCTGCGCCTGCCGGCGATGGGCCAGGGTGCCGGGATCGACGTCGATCATGCCGGCGACGTGCGCGTCCTGGGCGCTGTCGTCGGCCATGTCGTCGGCGGGCGTCTCGCCGGCCGGGCGACCGACACCGCAGGCCGTCAACCAGGCCGGCGGTCGGTGACGAGGGGCCAGGTGCATCAGGTCGTAGGGCAGCTCGGAGGCGATGCCACCCTGGTCGAGCTCGAGGATCCGTGTCCCGGTGTCGATCCGGCGGACCCGGGTGCGAGTGAGCACGGTGATCCCGAACCGGCGAGCCGCTACGACGAGCTCGTCGTCCACCGCCGGGATGCCGAAGATGGTCGGCCACGGGACGATCAGGGTCACCGTCATCGCGCCCAGCACCCCGGTACGCCGCCAGTGATCGGCCGCGAGGAACAGGGGCTTCAGGGCGGCACCCGCGCAGGGCACCGGCCCGGCGGCCACCACGAACACCGCGTTCCCGGCCGCGAACCCGTCGATCAGCTGCCACGTGTACGGGGCCCGCTCGTCGACGTAGTTGGAGGAACCGTGGGCGGAGTGCACCGCCCGGTGGCTGCCGGGCACGTCGTCCCAGTCCGGGGTCACCCCCGGGCACAGCACCAGGTCCTCGGCCGCGATGCGCCGACCGCCCGCCGTCTCGACCCGGCGGGCGACGGGATCGAGGACCGTCACCTCGTCGCGGTACCAGGTGACTCCGCTCGGTAGCACCTCGGCCTGCGGGCGCTCGAGCTCGTCCAGGGTGGCTTGGCCGCCACCGACGTACGACAGCAGGGGACGGTAGCGGTGGGTGAGCCGTGGATCGATCAGCGCGACATCGGAGAAGCCGTCGCGGCGCAGCCTGGCGGCCAGCGAGACGCCGGCCTGACCGCCGCCCACGATGACCACGTCATGCCGGTTGATCAGGCGGCCGTCCGGTCGGGATCGGACGTCTCGTCGAGGATGTCGTCGAGGGCCTCGCGGACCGCCTGACGGGTGGCCAGACGGACCGACGCGGCCTGCTGGAGATCGGCGTTGTCGGCATCGGCGAGGCGGCTGCGCTCCGTCCGCTCCGCCTCCAGCGCGGCATCACGGGCGTAGCGGATGCGGTCCCAGATGTCGTGAGTCACGTCGGTCTCCCTGTGCTGTCGATGCGCAGCCGACGGTGATCGGTGCGCGACGGATGTGCCGCACCTGTTGTTCCCCCGGAACGACGGATCGGATGCGGCGAGCCGGACGTGGAGGCGCGCAGCCGCAGACGTCTGATCACGGCCTCAGGGGCCGATGAAGGCAGCCGCCAAGGTGGCGCGCACCAGCTCCAGGTGCCCCCCGCTGCCCTGCCCGGCGATCAGGCCGATCACCGCGCCCTCCTCGAGGCGGACGATGGCCACCACCTGCTGCACGGTCGGTTGCACAGTGCTCGCCCGCGGTTCGACCAGGGACTTCCCCAGACTCGGGTAGCTGTCGGCCCGATCCAGCAGGACGATCTGAACCGTGCGGTAGCCCTCACCGTTCGGCTCCCACTCGACCTCGCCGGTGAGCACGTACGTGCCGGAGCGGGGCAACCGGACCCGGTCCTTCTTGCCGTCGACCGGATGCATCCTGGCCGTGTCGAACACCGGGTCGTCGAACTCCACCAGGACGAACTCCGCGGAGCTCAACCGGACCTGGGTGTCGTCCTCGACCCGCACCGCCGGCAGCGGCGGGTCCTGTCCAGTGCGTGGGCTGTTCATGCCTCACTGTATCGACGGTCGCGGCGCTTCGATCTTGTCGATCAGCTTCGAGAGCATCGTCATGTTGCGGCTCGTGCTCGAGTTCTTCCCCAGGATCTGCTCCCACTGTCGCTTGACGAGCCGCGAGTCGGTGGACTTCCCGTGCATCAGCCAGTGCACCTCGCGGCCGTCCACCACCAGGGTGTCGAAGTCGTTGGACAGTGACTCGAGATCTTTCCGCTGCGACGACGTCGGCCGGTCGGCGAGAAAGGTCACGAAGTAGGTGTCGCCCGCTCCCGGCTGGAAGGGCTGTCGGGCAACGACTGCGCGCAGCTCACGGGCCGATCGGACGAAGGTGGTGACCTCGAAGCCGACGTCACGCTCGATCGCTGCGCCGATCGTCTCCTCGAGGCTGGCCCGCGAACCGGTGGCGGAGAAGACCACGTTCCCACTGTTGATGTAGGTCCAGGCGTCGCGGTGGCCGAGCTGCTCGAACACCTCGACGAGCCGGGCGTTCTGCACTCTGCGCTTGCCGAGATTCACCGCGCGGAGGAAGGCGATCTGGGTCGACATGCCGACCATGGTGGCCTACCGCTGCGGCCGCTGCCAGCGCCGACCGTCGTCGGGTCGACGGAGGAGTCCGGAGCCACTCTCGACCAGCCGCACCAGGGCGTCCAGGGTCGCACGGACATCGAGATCGCTGCTGTCCAGGAACGCGGTTCCCGGGTGCTGAAACCGACTCTCCGGCCGAAGGTCGCCGACCAGCTGGGCGGGGTCCCGGCCCGGTTGGCCGGCACAGCGAGCCAGGATCACCTCGTCACGGACCCGCAGGGTCACGTGGTGCACGGCGATGTCCTCAGCCAGTGCGGCGACGACCCGCGCCGTGTCATGTGGATCGAAGATGCTGTTGCCGGTCACGATGACGGTGCGCCAGTCGTGCGCGACCAGCGAGCGGACCCAGGCAACAGCCTGGTCGAGCACCATGGCGTTCCGGTCGTCGCTGTAGGTGAGCTCCCAGAGCGGGTCGATCGCCTGGTAGACCGTGTCGAGGTCGATGGCGGCCGCGGGATGACCCCACGCGGTCTGCATGGTGGCATGACCGACGCGGCAGAGCGTGGTCTTGCCCGACCCCGAGGTTCCCGCCAGCAGGACGCACCGGGGCACCGCAGGTCGGCTCACTCCCGCACCGTAGCGGCTGCCGCCCTGCAGTAGAGCGCCACGGGATCGACTGGGCGACCATCCCGATCACCCAGGGAAACAGACCCCACGCCCGACGAAGGCCACCGTGGCGCGATCGCGTTGCTCCCACGAACGCCCAGACCCGCCGCCCTGATCTGCCTGAGCCGGCTCTGTGCCGGCCCGCGAGCTGAGCTCGCCGTCAGGTCGCGGCCCGTTCGGCCAGCCACCGGACCGGGTCACCCCGACCGATCACGACTCCCAACAGGTCGGGAAAGGCGTCCGGCGTGCAGGCGAACGCGGGGATCCCCAGCTCCGCCAGCACACCCGCCCGATCGTGGTCGTACGCGGGTGCCCCGGCGTCGGAGAGAGCGAGCAGCACGACCACACGGACGCCGGCCCGGTGCAGCGCCGCCAACCGGCGGATCAGCTCGTCGCCGTCGCCGCCCTCGTACAGGTCGGTGATCAACAGGAGGACCGTCTCGGTGGGCCGGCTGATCAGCTCGGCGCAGTAGGCGACCGCCCGGTTGATGTCGGTGCCGCCGCCCAGCTGACAGCCGAAGAGGACCTCCACCGGGTCCTCCAGCAGCTGGGTCAGATCCACCACGGCGGTGTCGAAGGCGACCAGCGAGGTCCGCAGCGTGCGCAGCGACCCGAGCACGGCGCCGAAGACCGACGCGTAGACCACCGACTCCGCCATCGAGGAGGACTGGTCGATCGCGATCACCACGTCGCAAGCCAGCGCCTTGTTGCTGCGGGCGTGCCCGACCAGGCGCTCCGGCACCACGGTCTTGTACTCGGGCAGGTAGTGGTCGAGGTTGCGGCCGATCGTGGCCAACCAGTCGATGTCGACGGTCCGCGGCCGCCGCGTGCGGGCAGCCCGGTTGACGGCGCCGCCGACCGCTGAGCGAGTCCGTTCCCGGATGCGCTGCTCGATCTCGGCCACGACCTGGGCGACCACGATCCGGGCCGTCTCCCGGGTGGTCTCCGGCATCACCGAGGTCAGCCCGACCAGCGTGGACACCAGGTGGACGTCGGGTTGCACGGTGCTCAACAGCTCGGGCTCGAGCAGCAACGCGGTCAGGTTGAGTCGCTCGATGGCGTCCCGCTGCATCACCTGGACGACGCTGGTCGGGAAGTAGGTCCGGATGTCACCCAGCCAGCGGGCCACCTGGGGCGCCGAGGCCCCCAGTCCCGCGGTCCGGTCGTCGGTGCCCGGCCCCGGTCGGCGCCGCGGCTGCTCCTCGTAGAGCGCGGCCAGGGTGGCGTCCATCTCCGACTCGCTCTCACCCAGCTCGACCCCGAGACCGGCGGCGGCCGGCTCCCCCAGCAGCAGTCGCCAGCGGGTCAGCCGTTCGCCCGGCCCCGGGTCATCGGCGGCCGGCTCGCTCATGGTCGGGCCCCGAGGATCTGGTCGACCACGGCCAGCGCGGGGGCGGCCAGGACGACGTCGTACGAGGACGGCTCCGGGCTGCTCGGCTCGCCGCTGCGGACCGACGCCAAGCGCTCCCCGATCAGCCTGCGCTCGGGCGGGCTGAACGTGCTGAACGTGCGGCGGACCAGGGGCAGCACGTCGACGAACTCGTCGTCGGTGAGCCCGGCGACCCAGGTGTCGACGAGTCCTCGCAGCTCGATGTCGTGGATCAGCAGCAGGGCGCCGTCGGCGAAGAAGCCGTCGATCCAGGCGGCCTTGTCGGGTGCGGTGGCTCCGTACGAGAGTGCGCGGTGCACGCGCTGCGGTCCGTCGCCGATCCGCCCGGCGTCGAACAGCACCCGGACCACGCGCCCGGCGACCTCGGTCGGCACCTCCGCCCGGCCGAGCAGCGCGGTCAGGGTGGCGAACCAGTCGTCGCGCAGATCGGTGCGGTCGACCTCCTGCTCGGTGCGGTCCGGCTCGCCGGCAGTCCGGTCGGCGCTCAGCAGCCCGATCGCGTGATGGACCCGATCCATCAGCTGTCGCATCTCCCGGGCGGCGTCGGGGTCCAGCCCGGTGACCGCAGGGCGCAGCCCGGCGCAGATCCGCACCACCAGGGTGGTGGCGACGGTCGCCAGGGCGGAGGTGTCGGTGCCGCGGACATCGCCGTACCGGTGCGCTCGGGCCAGGGCCGGCAGGGCCTCCATCAGGTGCACGACGTCGGTGTCCAGGGCGGCACGCTGGGCGAGAGTGGTCAGCAGCCGGTCGAGTCCGTCGGGCAGCTCGGCGAGCAGCGCGCGCTCGACCGCCGCGGTGAGCTCGACCAACGTGCCGCTCTCGATCGTCTCGGCCAGCTTCGCGGTGGCCGCGGTGAGCACGGTGGTCCCCCACACGGCGGCCTCGATCACCGTGAGCGCCAGCTCGGGCCGCCAGGACGACTGCCAGGTCTCGCGGAAGGTGCCGCGGCCCGCGACCTCGCTCTCGGCCGGCCGGGCCCAGCCGAGGTCGAGCACCCGAAGCCGGTGGAAGAGCACGGACCGCTGTTGGTCGAGTGGCTTGCGCAGGTCGAGGTCGTGCAGCTTCACCCCGGCCTCGCGCTTGAGTCGCAGGCGCCGACAGGTCGCGGTCAGGTCGGCTTCCAGCGGGACTGTCGGCACGCCGGGATCGACGTGACCCGTCGCCTGACCCACCACGAGCTCCTCGGTGACGAAGCGCAGCGCGGTCTCGTCGCCGTCGCAGAGAACCGCCAGGGTGGCGTCGTTGACCTCGGTCAGGCCGGCCAGCGGTCGGTCCCGCAACCCGGCGAGCGTCTCGGCCAGCCGGACGGCCTCGATCACCGCCGCGCTCGACACGGGCAGGTCCCGGCTCCGCAGGCTCCCGGCGACCGACGTCAGCCAGCGGACCACGGGCCGGTCCGGAGCGGTCCACAGGTGGTGGTACCAGCCGGGCGAGGCGATCCCCGCGCCGTACCCGCTGGCGACGGACAGCCGCTGGTGCGTCCACGGCACCCAGGTGGTGGTGATCTTGGTCTTGGCGAGACCGCGCAGGGTGGCCAGATCAGCCGACGCCGGTGGCAACGGCCAGGTGAGCACGGGGGCGTGCCAGGCGCCGCAGACCACCGCGATCCGGCGCTGTCCCCGCTTGACCGCGGCCCTGATGGTCTTGCGCATGTACGCTTCGCGGCGCGCTTCCGAGAGCGCCTCCACCGGGTCCGTCTCCGGTAGCGCGATCCGTAGCTCGGCCATCGCCTCCACCAGCGCCGGGAACGGAGAGGACGCGTCGAGCCGGGATTCCACCACGTCGTCCCACCACCGCTCGGCGTCGTCGTAGCCGGCGGCGGCGGCCAGCGCACCGAGCGGATCGCGCCGCACCACGCGCCGCGGCGGCGGACCCGATTCGTCCTCCGGCGCCTGCGCCTGCGGATCGGGACTCAGCAGATCAGGACTGGGCGGCTCGGCGGCGTCGGGCGCCAGCGTGTGCGCCGCCGGCAGGTCGCAGAAGCCGACCGGTACGTCATGGGCGAGCGACCAGGTCAGCGCCTGCCACTCCGGCGAGAAGGTCGCGAACGGCCAGAACGCCGCTCGTCGCGGCTCGAGCGGCGCGTACGCCAGGATCGCCACCGGCGGCCGCATGGCCGGCGAAGCGGCCCAGCCGACCAGCGGGTCCGCGTCGGCCGGCCCCTCGATCAGCACCTGGTCCGGCCCGAACTCGGCCAGCGCGGCCAGCAGCGACCGGGCCGATCCCGGCCCGTGGTGACGGATGCCGAGCACCGCCACCTCGACCTCAGAGGTGGCCGCGGAGCGCGGAGTGCGTCCTTCGGACACCCTCAGGACACCTCGCGGCAGGCGCTGTAGAACTCGGCCCAGCCGGGTCGGTTGCGGGCGACGACCTCCAGGTACTCGGTCCAGGCCACCGAGTCGCTGACCGGGTCCTTGACCACGGCGCCGACCAGACCGGCCGCGACGTCGGCGGCCGCCAGGGTCCCGTTGCCGAAGTGCGTGGCGAGGGCCAGGCCGCTGGTGATGACCGAGATCGCCTCGGCCGCCGAGAGGGTGGCCGACGGGGACTTGACCGCGGTCCGGCCGTCGGCCGTGACTCCCGAGCGGAGCTCTCGGAACACCGTCACCACCCGCCGGATCTCGTCCTCGGCGGTCGGCACCTCAGGCAGCTCCAAGGTCCCCGCGAGCTCGGCGACCCGGCTGGTGACGATGCGGATCTCGTCCTCGATGTCGGACGGCAAGGGCAGCACCACTGTGTTGAACCGGCGTCGCAGTGCCGATGACAGCTCGTTCACGCCGCGGTCACGGTCGTTGGCGGTGGCGATCACGTTGAACCCCTTGATCGCCTGCACCTCGCGACCGAGCTCCGGGACCGGCAGCGTCTTCTCCGACAACACGGTGATCAACGCGTCCTGCACGTCGCTGGGGATCCGGGTGAGCTCCTCGATCCGCGCCAGACCGCCGGTCTCCATCGCCGTCATCACCGGCGACGGCACCAGCGCGCCGGGCGTGGGGCCCTCGGCAAGCAGCTTGGCGTAGTTCCAGCCGTACCGGATCGCCTCCTCCGGGGTGCCCGAGGTGCCCTGGATGAGCAGGGTCGAGCGGCCGGAGACGGCCGCGGCCAGGTGCTCCGACACCCAGGACTTCGCGGTGCCGGGAACCCCGAGAAGCAGCAGCGCCCGGTCGGTGGCGAGCGTGGCCACCGCTACCTGCATCAACCGGCGGGACCCGATGTACTTCGGCGAGATCTCGGTGCCGTCGCTGAGGGTGCCGCCCATCAGGTAGGTCACCACCGCCCACGGCGACAGCAGCCAGCGTGGCGGGCGGGGCCGGTCGTCGACCACGGCCAGGGCAGCGAGCTCGGCTGCGTACGCCTCCTCGGCGTGCGGCCTGAGAATGACGTCAGACATGGGTGATCTCCGCCCTGGTGAAGCCGGTGGTGCCGTCGGTGAACGCGTGCTGGATCGCGGCGCGAGCGTACGCCGCGTACTCCAGCGCCACGAAGCGGTCCCGGACGGTCCGTCGACGGGCCGGGGACGCGTCGGGAGAGAGCACGTAGTACTCCCCCGCCCGCGCGATGGTCGGATACAGCTCGGTCGGCAGCGCCACCCCGAGCCGGGTGGCGAACGTGCGGGCGGGCGGCACCTGACCGTCCCCGCCGAGCACCGCGTAGGCGGCCGAGACCAGGTCCGGACCCCAGGGCTGCGGGTGGCTCAGGAGCCGTTCCGGATCGGCCGACACATCCGCCGCGGTCAGCCGGGCGGCGGGTGCGGGAACGGCAGCGATCCGGGGCGCGACCGACGGCCGGGCGTCGGCCGCCAGTCGTCGCCAGTCCGGATTCTGGTGCAGGAACCAGCGACCGCGCGCGCCGAGTGCCGCACCCAGGGCGACGCGGTCGTAGCCGGTCGAGCGGGCGGCGAGCCGGGCCAGCACCGTCCAGTGGATCGATGAGACGACCCGACCCCGCTCCGCGCAGGCGCCCAGCCAGCAGGAGATCAGGGCCGGGTCGGGGGTCCGGAGCAGCTGGTCGAGCAGCCGATCGGCCGGTCCGGGCGCCGGCGGGCGCTCCTCCACCGGCGCCGGGCCGGCCCGGAGTGGTGCCTCCGCGAGTGGGTCCGGCGGCCCAGGCTGTCCGGTGAGCGCGGGCTGTCCGGTGAGCGCGGGCGCGGCCAGCTGGTCCAGGATGCGATGCCGCGCCGCCAGCCGCAGCACCTCGCCCGGCGGATCCACGGCGTCGACCGGCCGGCGGTCGGTGCCCAGCAGCGCCGTGGTCACCAGCTCGGCCCACTGGCCAGGTGTGGTCACCCCCGTCACCTCATCCGTCCCGTCACCCGGTCACCGCCGTGGTGTAGCGGCGGCCGAGGTCGTCGGGCAGGACGGCCAGGGGCCGCAGCCCACGACCGGCGTACTCCCCCATCACCTGCAGCGGCTCGCCGCAGGCCTGCGCCACCAACGGCCACAGGTCACCCTCGACCTCGACCAGCGACACCGAGCGCCCGGCCGCGTCCCGGAGCCGCCACGGATCACCGGGATGCAGCGGCGGCACCGGCACCCCGGACACCACCACCGGCAGCCGGGTCGCCCACGGGTCGCCGGCCAGCAGCTCGGCGAGCTGGGTCCCGATCGTGGCCAGGTCGTCGCCACCCCACAGCCGGGTGCGCGCGATGTCGTCGGTCGGGTCGTGGTCCGAGTCGCCGTCGTCCTCGGACGGTACGTCGGGGTCGGGCAGCGGCGGCTCGATCAGGGCCCGGTGCTGACCGGAGCCGGGATAGAAGTGCGCCCCGCAGGCGTACGTGCGCCCGGGGCGGATGCTGGTGTCGAGATCACGACCGGGTGGGGCGAAGGTCAGCCACATCGCCCAACGACCGGTGTCGAGCCCGCGCAGCCAGACCCGTCGGGTGCTCAGCTGGTACTCGACCGTGTCGACTGCGGCGATGGCCCACCAGCGGTCCTGCACGGCCGGCCCGGCCCGGACCTGCTCCTTGGTCACCGGGTAGCCGACCCGCGAGCGCACGGTCGCCGCCAGGGCCTCCGGCAGCTCGTCCAGCCCCTGGTGGGCCCGGGCCAGCAGGTGCAACCCGCCGAGGGCGTGCAGGGCACGGCCGGGCCAGTCCGCCGTGACCAGGTCGGCCGGGAGCGCGCGGAGGGCGCCCGCCACCCCCGGAGCCTGGGCGTCCACCATCCGGGCCGCGATCGCGTCGAAGTGCCCGTAACCGGCACGGGGCAGACCCGCCAGACCGGTTCGCACCTGGTCGCCCAGCCACAGCTGCAGCTCGGCGAGACCCGCATCGACCTTGGCGCGCCGCGCTTCGGCCCGTCGGACCGCGGCCTCCGCGTCGATCGGTCCACTGCCAGATCCGCCGGCCGCGAACCCGACCGCGCCCGTCTCGGTGAAGGGCCGACGGCTGAGGATGCGGGCGACCCAGTCGGGCTCCGCCACGCTCACGATCTGTCCGTCCGCGGCGAGCTCGGCCAGGCCGAGGGCGTGCTTGCAGGGTCGGTGCCGACTCGGGCAGCTGCAGGAGGTCGTGCTGGATCGCTCGGCGGCCACCACTGTCTCGTACGGCTCACGCGCGCTGCCCTGACACAGTCCCCAGGCACCGCGATCGGAGCGTCCGAGACTCAGCCAGCGGAGCCCGCGGATCAGCCGCGAACCCTCGCCCGCCGCTGCGTCCATGCGGGCCAATCTAGACACCGCCACCGACGGCGGGATCGGGGTCAGGGCAGGAGCAGGGTCAGGGCAGGATCGCGTCCACGTAGCCGCCGTCGACGCGAACGGCGCCGCCCGTGGTGGCCGAGGCGAGCGGCGAGGCCAGGTAGGCGACCAGGTGCGCGATCTCCGTCGGTTCGATCAGCCGGCGCAACAGGGACTGCGGCCGGTGCAGGCGCATGAACTCCCGCTGCGCCTCGTCCCAGGGCAGGGACCGATCGACGAGCTCGTAGACGAAGTCCTCCACCCCGCCGGTGTGGGTGGGTCCGGCGATGACGGAGTTGACGGTCACCCCGCTGCCTGCGGCCTCCTTGGCGAAACCCCTGGTGACGGCCAGCAGGGCCGTCTTCGAGGTGCCGTAGTGGATCATCTCGGCGGGTGTGACGACGGCGGAGTCACTGGCGATCGAGAGGATCCGCCCCCAGCCGCGCTCCCTCATGGCCGGCAGGGTGAGCCGGATCAGCCGGACCGCGGACAACACGTTGACCTCGAAGTAGCGCCGCCACTCGTCGTCGGAGATCTCGAGGGCCGGTACGGCACCGAACACACCGAGGTTGTTCACCAGCACATCCACCGACCCGACGGCCGCCAGTACGCCCTCCGCACCCTCGGCGGTGGTCACGTCGCCGACCGCTGCCACCGGCACGGCGCCGGGGACCTCGGCCGCGATCTGCTCGATCGCTGCCCGCACCCGTTCCTCGCCCCGGCCGTTGACCCCCACCCGGGCACCGGCCCGGGCCAGCTCGGTGGCGATCGCCAGCCCGATGCCGCCGGTCGATCCGGTCACCAGTGCGGTCCGGTCGGTCAGGTCGATGGACACCGTCATGACCCGACCCTAGGCGCCGCTCACCGCGAGCCGTGCTCCCGGAAGAACACCCGGATGGCCGCGACGAGCTCCTCGGGCACCTCCATGGCCGCGAAGTGACCGCCGCGCGGGTGCTCCGTCCAGGACACGATGGCGGTGTTGTCGCGTTCGGCGAACGGTCGCATCGAGCGGAAGTCGTCGGCGAACACCGCGACCCCGATCGGGTGGTGGTTGACCCGCTGTTCGACGCTCTTCTCGGTGTAGTGGAACCGGGTCGCCCCGGCGGCGGTGTTGGTCAGCCACTGCAGGCTCACCTGGGTGAGCACCTGCTCGGGGGTCACCAGGGACGTCCCGGTGCCGAAGTTCTCGAACAGCTCGTGGTAGGCCAGCATCCCGACCGGCGAGTCGCTGAGCGCCGCCGCGATCGTCAGCGGCCGCTTCGCGTTGAGGTCGGCGTAGCCGTTGACCGACTGGAACCAGCCGGCGAACTCCAGCGCGGCGTAGTCGGCCGCACTCATCCGCTCGAACTCGGCCGGATCGCCCGAGGGGAACGAGAACAGCTGCAGCACGTGCGCACCGAGGAAGCCGTCGGGGGCGAGCATGGCCAGCTCGCGGGAGACCATCGCCCCGCCGTCGGAGCCGTGTGCACCGTACGCGTCGTAGCCGAGGCGACGCATCAAGGTGTCGAAGGTCTTGGCGGAGCGGCCCATCGTCCAGTCACCGTCGGCCAGCGGGGTGCTGAAGCCCATCCCCGGCAGGCTCGGGATGACGAGGTGGAACGCGTCGGCGGCCGAGCCGCCGTGCGCCTCGGGGTCGACGAGCAGGTCGATCACCTCCAGGAAGTCGGCGACGGAACCCGGGTAGGTGTGCACCAGCAGCAACGGGGTGGCCTCGGCGTGCCGCGACCGGACGTGCAGGAAGTGGATGGTCTGGCCGTCGATCTCGGTGCGGAACCCGGGGTACGCGTTCAGCCGCGCCTCCTGGGCCCGCCAGTCGAATGTGGTCCGCCAGGTCTCGACCATGGTCTGCAGGTAGCAGACCGGAGTGCCCTGGTCCCAGCCGTCGGTGGGCAGCTGGTCGGCGTAGCGGGTCCGCGCGAGGCGGTCCAGCAGGTCGTCGAGGTCGGCTTGGGCGATGTCGACCCGGAACGGTGTGATCGCGGTGGTCTCGGATGCCTTCGGTGAAGTGGTCATGCCGCTACGCTACGAACCAATCAGGTACGTTTCTTTCCTGATTCGGCACCGAGATCCCGACTCCGCGATGGATGTATCTACCGCGGAGTTCGTTCGAGTCATTCGAGGAGCCCGTTGACGACCTCCGCCCGGCTGCTGGCTCTGCTCGGACTGCTGCAGTCGAGACCCAGCTGGACCGGACCCGAGCTGGCCGCCCGCCTGGCGGTGACCGGGCGGACCATCCGCAACGACGTCGAGCGGCTACGGGCCCTGGACTACCCGGTGCACGCCGACCTCGGTCGCGCCGGCGGCTACCGCCTGGGCGACTCCGGCCGGTTGCCCCCGCTGCTGCTCTCCGACAGCGAAGCGGTGGCCGTCGCCGTGGGTCTGACCGTCGCGGGGGCCAGCGATGCCCTGGCCGAACCCACCAGGACCGCGATCGCCAAGCTGGAGCGCATCCTGCCCGCGCGGCTCCGCAGCCGGGCGCAGTCGTTGCGGGAGAGCACCGACGTGGGACCGGCCAACACCGGCACGAACGTGGCCGATCCCGGTGTCGACCCCGAGCTGTTGGCCGAGCTCGCGGTGGCCATCCGCCGTCGGGAGGGCCTGCGTTTCTGGTACCGCGACGACGAGCGGGTGGAGGCGGACCCGTACCGGCTGGTCAGCTGGCAGCAGCGCTGGTATCTCGTCGCTCGGCGGCGACCGACCGGCACCTGGCAGGCGTACCGCGCCGACTGGGTACGGCTTCGCCTCCCCGGCGCATCCCGCTTCACCCCGGATCCCCTGGCCGGTGGGGACTACGCCTCCTTCGTGCTCCGCGACGTCGCCTCGACCGGCTGGGCGGTGCACGCCCGGATCCTCGTCGATGCTCCGGCCGCCGAGGTCCTCCGGCGGATCAACCCGACCGTCGGGGTGGTCGAGACCGTCGACGACGAGCACAGCGTGCTCGTCACCGGCGGCGACAGCCTGGAGATCGTGGCCGTCTGGATCGGCATGCTCGGCCTGGACTTCCACGTCGACCAGCCGGCGGAGCTGGTCGACCACGTCCGGCAGCTGGCGGAGCGCTATCGCGCAGCGCTGCCAGCCGCCCGGACGTGAGCGTCGTTACGACTCGCCGCCCGCGTTGCCGGTGGTGCCGGCGTTCACGTCGAGCAGCTGGTACTTCTCCGCCGCCTCCTTGGGAGCGCTGGAGGAGACCTCGCCGGCGGCCGCGAGCTCCTGCAGGGCCCGCACCACGATCGACTGGACGTCGATGTGGAAGTAGCGCCGAGCCGCCGCCCGGGTGTCGGAGAACCCGTGGTCGTCGGCACCCAGGGTGGCGAACCGGTTCGGCAGGAACTGCCGGATCTGGTCCGGCACCGCCGACATGTAGTCGGTCGAGGCGACGATCGGCCCAGAGGCGTCGGCGAGCTTCCGGGTCACATAGGGCACCTGCGGCTGCTCGTCGGGATGCAGGAAGTTGTGCTTCTCCGCGGCCAGACCGTCGCGCCGCAGCTCCACCCAGGAGGTGACCGACCAGACGTCGGCGCTGACCCCCCACTCCGAGCCCAGGATCATCGCCGCCTCCTGGACCCAGGGCAGAGACACCCCGGAACCGAGGAGCTGCACCTTGGGCCCGGAGTCACCCCCGCTGCTGACCTTGTGGATGCCCTTGAGGATGCCCTCGACGTCGACGCCCTCCGGCTCGGCCGGCTGGGAGATCGGCTCGTTGTACACCGTCAGGTAGTACATCCAGTTGCGGTCGGTGGAGTCCGCTCCGTACATCTGCTCGAGACCGGCCTCGAGGATGTGCGCGATCTCGTACCCGTACGCCGGGTCGTAGATCTTCATCGCCGGGTTGGTCGACCCCAGCAGCGGCGAGTGGCCGTCGGCGTGCTGCAGACCCTCGCCGGTCAACGTGGTCCGGCCGGCGGTGGCGCCGATGATGAACCCGCGGGTCATCTGGTCCATGGCGGCCCACATCGCGTCGCCGGTGCGCTGGAAGCCGAACATCGAGTAGAAGACGTAGACCGGGATCATCGGCTCGCCGTGGGTGGCGTAGCTCGTCCCCGCGGCGGTGAAGGCGGCCATCGAGCCCGCCTCGTTGATGCCGGTGTGCAGCAGCTGGCCGTGGGTGGATTCCTTGTAGGCCAGGAACAGCTCACGGTCGACCGCTGTGTAGTTCTGCCCCTTCGGGTTGTAGATCATGGCCGACGGGAAGAACGAGTCCATGCCGAAGGTCCGCGCCTCATCGGGGATGATCGGCACCACCCGCTCGCCGAAGCCCTTGTCCCGCATCAGATCGCGGAGCAGCCGGACGAACGCCATGGTGGTGGCCGCCAGCTGCTTGCCGGAGCCCTTCTTCGCCACCGCGTACAGCTTGGTGTCGGGCAGGGCCACCTGCTTCGGGCTGTTGCGCCGCTCGGGCACCCAGCCGCCCAGGTTGCGGCGGCGCTCCAGCATGTACTGGATCTCCTCGGAGTCCGCACCCGGGTGGTAGTAGGGCACGTCGTAGGCGTCCGACTCGATCTGGGCGTCGGTGATCGGGATGTGCATCAGATCGCGGAACGTCTTCAGGTCCTCGAGCTTGAGCTTCTTCATCTGGTGCGTGGCGTTGCGGGCTTCGAAGTTGTGGCCGAGCCCGTACCCCTTCACCGTCTGCGCCAGCACCACGGTCGGACGACCGTTGCGCACGGTGGCCGCGTGGTAGGCGGCGTACACCTTGGCGTAGTCGTGACCGCCGCGCTTCATGTTCCAGATCTCGTCGTCGGACATGTCCTTGACCATCAGCTTGGTCGCGGTGCTCTTGGAGAAGAAGTTGTCCCGGATGTAGCCGCCGGACTCGCCCTTGTAGGTCTGGAAGTCGCCGTCGGGGGTCTCGTTCATGATCCGCACGAGATCACCGGTGCTGTCGTTGGCGAAGAGCGGATCCCACTCCCGACCCCAGAGGACCTTGATCACGTCCCAGCCGGCACCCCGGAAGAAGGCCTCCAGCTCCTGCACGATCTTGCCGTTGCCGCGCACCGGCCCGTCGAGTCGCTGCAGATTGCAGTTGATGACGAACGTGAGGTTGTCGAGGCCGTCGTTGGCGGCGAGCTGCAGCAGACCGCGGGACTCGGGCTCGTCCATCTCCCCGTCGCCGAGGAACGCCCACACGTGCTGGTCGGACGTGTCCTTGATGCCACGGTTGCGCAGGTACCGGTTGAACTGGGCCTGGTAGATCGCGTTCATCGGGCCGATCCCCATGGACACCGTGGGGAACTGCCAGAACTCCGGCATCAGCCGCGGGTGCGGGTACGACGACAGGCCGTGCGGCGCCTTCGACTTCTCCTGCCGGAACCCGTTCAGGTCCTCCTCGCTCAGTCGACCCTCCAGGTAGCCGCGGGCGTACATGCCCGGCGAGGCGTGGCCCTGGAAGAACACCTGGTCGCCACCGCCCCGGTGGTCGGGACCCCGGAAGAAGTGGTTCAGACCGACCTCGTACAGCGTGGCCGCGCCGGCGTAGGTGGAGATGTGCCCGCCGACGCCGATGTCGGACCGCTGGGCCCGGTGCACCAGCACCGCGGCGTTCCAGCGGATCAGACTGCGGTAGCGCCGCTCGATCTCCTCGTTGCCGGCGAACTGTGGTTCGTCGGCGACCGGGATGGTGTTCACGTAGTCGGTGACCAACGGCGAGTTGGCCGTGCTGACCGACGCGCCGGCCCGCTCGCTCAAGACGTCCAGGATCTGGCGCGCCCGGTCCTCCCCGTGGGTCTTGACCAGTCCCTCGAAGGACTCCAGCCACTCGGCGGTCTCGTCGGGATCGACGTCCTTGCTCTTGTCCACGCTCATCGGTGGTGCGTTCCCTTCCTCTCGTGGGCCCGGGGGTGACGGGCAGTCCTTCGCGGGCTCGGGCACCTGTGGGTGCGCCGCCACCCGGTTGCGACCTGGAGCGAGCCTAGCGGCGTGCGCGCGGGAGCGACACGCTGGTCAGTGCCCGCTGTCGGTCGGGCAGACCTTGACGTCGACCACCTCACCGCTGCTGTCACGCACCTGGACCGGCTTGCCGTCGGCGTCCACGATCCGGCCGTCGACGATGCGATCCCCCTCCTTCAGGTTCCCGTACGCCTTCACGTCGCCCAGGTCGATGAAGCGGTCGGCGGCCGCGAAGACCGACGAGCCGGGCTTCTGCCGGGCGAACGTGAGGTGGTTGAAGAACAGATTCAACAGCACGGCCATGATGGCGGCCGAGCTGATGCCGGAGTGGAAGATGGTGCTGAACCACGTCGGGAACTCGTCGTAGAACGTCGGAGCGGCGATCGGGATCAGCCCGACGCCGATCGAGGCAGCCACGATGATCAGGTTCATGTTGCCCTTGTAGTCGACCTTGGCCAGGGTCCGGATCCCCGACGCCGCGACCGTGCCGAACAGCACGATGCCGGCACCGCCGAGGACCGGGGTCGGCACCGCGGCGACGACCCGGCCGAGCACCGGCAGCAGTCCGAGGACCACCAGGATCGCGCCGCCGGCGGTGACCACGAACCGGCTCTTGACCCCGGTGATGGCCACCAGACCGACGTTCTGGGCGAACGCGCTCTGGGTGAACCCGTTGAAGACCGGGGAGATCAGCGAGGCACCCATGTCGGCCCGCAGACCGTTGCCGATCCGCTTCCGGTCGACGTCGGTGCCGACGATCTCGCCGACGGCCAGGATGTCGGCGGTGGTCTCGGTCAAGATCACCAGCACGACGATGGTCATCGACAAGATGCCGGCCACGGTGAAGACCGGGGCCCCGAAGGCGAACGGCGTGGGGAAGGCGACGATCGGTCCGTTGCCCACGTTGTTCCAGTTGGCCATCCCCACCACGGTGGCGGCCACGGTGCCGATCACGATCGCCAGCAGGATGGACAACCGGGAGATCGCCGGCACGTTGGCCCGGCTGAGGACCAGCACGACGAGCAGGGTGAAGCCGGCCAGCGTGATGTTCGCCACCGAACCGTACGACGGGAGCTTGGCGACACCGCCCATGGCCCAGTTGGCCGCCACCGGCATCAGCGACAACCCGATGGTGGTGATCACCACCCCGGTCACCACCGGGGGGAAGAACCGGATGATCCGGGCGAAGAACGGGGTGATCAGCAGACCGATCAGCGCCGAACCCATCACCGAACCGAACACGGCCGCCATCCCGCCGCCCTGGGTCGCGATCGCCACCAGGGTGGCGACACTGGCGAAGGAAGTGCCCTGGACCAGCGGCAGCTGCGACCCGAACCACGGGATGCCCACCGACTGGAGGATGGTCGCCAGGCCACCGATGAACAGGCAGCAGGCGACCAGCAGGCCCAGCTGCGGCGCCGGGACACCGGCCGCCGCCCCGACGATCAGGGGCGGGGCGATGATCCCGCCGTACATGGTGAGGACGTGCTGGGCGCCGAAGCCCAGGCTCTTGCCGATGCCCAGGAACTCGTCCTCCGGCCGCTTGGTGGCGACCTGCGTGACCGCTGCGCTCATGATCGACTCCTCAGCAGAATCCGGCGATGCCGACCCAGGCGGCGTCCGCGTTGCCGGCGTCGGCACGCTGGACGGTCGCCTCGATCAGACCGTACGGGCGGTCGGCGGCGTAGAACACCTCGTTGGGGTTCTCCAGCCCGAAGGGCGAGAGGTCGACCACGAAGTGGTGCTTGTTCGGGCAGGAGAACTTGATCTCGTCGACCTCGGGATGAGCCGCCAGCACCGCCTCGGCCATCTGGTAGAGGGTCTGCTGCAGTGCTGCTGAGTAGCCCTGGGTGAACGTCGCCAGGATGATCGCCTTGATGTCGGCGTAGGCGGAGTTGTAGTCGACGTCGGCCGTGTTGTAACGCCACCTGGTCGCGATGTCGGTGGCCAGGATCCGGTCGCTCGTCTCCTTGAGCGTCGTGTAGCGGTCCTTGGGGTAGCCCTCGAAGCCCGACTCGGTGGACTTGAGCACGGTCAGCCCGTGGAAGCCGGCGATCACCGTGTCGGTGTCACCGTCGCGGACCACCACGGCGGTGCGGGTCTCCGCGTTCGTCCGGTAGAACGAGTGATCATGGTCGTTGATCCGCGACCAGGTGTACTGCTCGGCCGCCCAGCGCCCACCCGTGACCCAGTCGAAGTCGCTGGTGAAGTGCGCGGCGAGCCGCAGCAGGAACGCCTCCGGGGAGCCGACTCCGTCGCGGGCGAAGGCGAAGATCGTGTTCTTCTGGGTGTCGGTGGCCACCACGTGGCTGTTGTCGCCCTCGAGGTGCGCGGCGGCGAAGTCACCGCGCAGCTGCGAGGTGACGTTCAGGTCCTCGATCTCGTGCCGGGGGTTGTCGCGGGTGATCCGGACGACCCGGTTCTCCGCCTTGCCGTACTGGTTGTGGGTGAGCACGACGTCGCTCATGATCATGACTTCCTTGTCTGGTCGTGTCTTGTCTGGTCGTGGGGACGGGGGTCAGGACCCGCGGTAGGTCGAGTACGCGAAGGGACTGAGCAGCAGGGGGACGTGATAGTGCGCCTGACCGGCGACGACGGTGAAGTCGATCACCACCCGGGGGTAGAAGGTGGCCTGGCCTCTGGTGGCGAAGTAGGCCCCGGTGCCGAACTCGATCCGGTGGTCGCCGGCGTCGAGCAGGTCGGGCCCCAGCTCGGCGACCCGACCGTCATCGTCGGTGGTCGCACTCGCGACCACGTCACCCGCAGCGGTGAGCAGGGTGATGGAGACACCGGGGGCCGGGATGCCGGCCGTGGCGTCGAGGACGTGGGCGGTGACATAGCTCATGTCGTCCCTCTCGGTCGTGGAGTCCAGTTCCATCAAGTGGAATTGAACTTCCGATATGTGTAGTTTGCGCCCTCGGGAGGAGGCTTGTCAACTGGAAGAGTTCCAGTTTCTCGATGACAGCCGTGTTTCGCCCCGGCACGGCAGAATGTGCGCGGTGAACGAGCACGAGAAGGCGATCTACGGGCACGAGCTCGACGCCGAGCTCCGCGAGGTGCTGACCGCGGCTCTGCCCGCCACCGCCACCGACTGGGTCGAGCACACCGTGGGGTGGCCGGTCATCACCGAGCGCGCTCTGCTCGGGGGAACGTCCTCCGCGGTGCACCTGTTGACCACGGCGGCACCGGCCCCCCTGGACCGGCTGGTGCTGCGCCGCTACGTGCTGGACTGGGTGGTCGAGGAACCGGAGATCCCCGGCAACGAGGCGATGGCTCTCCGGCTCGTGGGTGATGGTGCCATCGGCGTGCCCGCACCGCGGCTGGTGGCCAGCGACCCGGACGGCCGGGACCTCGGGATGCCGGTGACGTTGATGACGGCGCTGCCGGGGCAGCCGGTCTGGCACCCCCGTGATCGCACGGCGTGGTTGCGCTCGATCGCCGAGCTCGTCGTCTCGATCCATGCCGCACCGCTGTCCGCGGAACTGAGTGAGTGGGCCCCGTACGCACCGAGCGCCCGTACTCCCCCGGCCTGGAGTCGACACCCCGACGCGTGGCTGACCGCGTACGAGCTGTGGGACGGTCCGGCGCCCACGACCCGGCGGGTGTTCCTGCACCGGGACTATCACCCCGGCAACCTGCTCTGGACCGACGAGCGGATCACCGGGGTGGTCGACTGGGTGTCGGCCTGCGCCGGTCCGCCCGAGGAGGACATCAGCCACTGCCGCGCGAACCTGGCGATCCGGCACGGGCAGGACTGGGCCGATGAGTTCCTGGCCATCTGGCAGGAGCTCAGTGGCACCCGGGAGTACCACCCGTACTGGGATCTGACCAACGTGGTGTCCTTCGGCGCCGACCAGATCGAGCCGAGGATGGACGCGTTCGTGGCCGCTGCCGCGGCCCGGTTGCGCTAGTGATCGCCGGCTCGCGACGGGCCTAGACGAACTGGCGGGACAGCACCGCGTGCCGGTTGACGTCCTTGTAGAGCAGGTAGCGGAAGCGTCCCGGACCGCCTGCGTAGCAGGCCTGGGGGCAGAAGGCGCGCAGCCACATGAAGTCACCCTCCTGCACCTCCACCCAGTCCTGGTTCAGCCGGTAGACGGCCTTGCCCTCCAGCACGTAGAGACCGTGCTCCATCACGTGGGTCTCGGCGAACGGGATCACCGCACCGGGTTCGAAGGTGACGATGTTGACGTGCATGTCGTGCCGCATGTCGGCCGGGTCGGTGAAGCGGGTGGTCACCCAGCGACCGTCGGTGCCCGGCATCGCGCCCGGGCACCACGTCACGCTCGTTGGTCACGAACGCCGTGGGAGCCTCGAGCCCGTCCACGGCCTGGTACGCCTTGCGGATCCAGTGGAAGCGCAGCGGCAGCGGGGACTCGTTGTGCACGGTGAAGTCGCAGCCCGGCGGCAGGAACGCGTAGCCACCCGGGTCCAGCTGGTGCTGCTCCCCCTCGATGGTCAGGTTCATGTGACCCTCGACCACGAACAGCACGCCCTCGGCGCCCGGATCGAGCTCGGGTCGGTCGCTGCCGCCGCCGGAGGAGACCTCCACGATGTACTGGGAGAACGTCTCGGCGAAGCCCGACAGCGGACGGGCGATCACCCAGAGCCTGGTCTCGGTCCAGAACGGCAGGTTGCTGGTGACGATGTCGCGCATCACCCCGCGCGGCAGGACCGCGTACGCCTCGGTGAACATGGCGCGGTCGGTGAGCAGATCGGTCTGCGGCGGGTGGCCCCCGTGCGGCGCGTAGTAGCCACTGTGGTTGGGAACCTGCTGTTCGAGAGCTGCTGCCTCGGTGGGGCTGCCGCTCGGTCGGATCGGTGTGGTGCTGGACACGGGGTCACTTCCTCATGACGGTGTGCGGGTGGTGCAGTGGAGTCGGGGGGCAGGAGATCAGGATCGAGGGGCGACCACCACGTTCTCGGTGTCCGACTTCGGCCGGGCGAGCAGCTCCAGCCGGGCGGCGTCGAGACCGACCGCGCTGGTCAGCTCGGCATCGGTGACCGCCCCGCAGGCGAAGCCGCGGTAGAGGTAGCGGGCGAGCGCCCGGGCCGTGGCCGGCTCATCCAGGATTCCGCCACCGGACTTGGTCAGGTACGCGTGCAGTCGGGTGGCGGCCCGCTCGAAACCCTCACGGTAGAAGGCGATGTTGGCGATGAAGCGGGTCGGCAGCTGGGCCGGATGCAGATCCCAGCCCTGGTAGATCGCCCGCTCCAGCGACCGCCGCACCAGCCGGTGGTGCAGCAGCCAGGCCGCCTGGATCTGCTCGTCGGTGCCGACCGGGAGGATGTTGGTCGATCCGTCGGACAGGTGCACACCGGTGCCGGCGACGGCGGCCTGCATGACGTCCTTGGCATAGTCGGCGACCGGGTGCTCCATGGACTGGTACTCCGCGGACACCTGCAGGGAGGCGCTGTAGTCGTACGTGCCGTAGTGCAGCGAGGTGACCCGCCCGGCTCCGGCGTGGATGGCGGCAGCGACCGGAGCCGTACCGTCGGCGCCCAGGATCAGCGGCGGTGTCTCCACCTGGATCTCGAAGCCGAGGCGCCCGGCCGGCAGCCCGGCGGCGGTCTCGTACGCCTCGCAGGCGGCCACCATGGCCTCCACCTGGCTGACCGTGCTGACCTTCGGAAAGGTGATCACGAGACCCTCGGGCAAGCTCACCGGTGCGCTCCAGGAGCGTGCTCAGGAAGAGATCCAGCGTCCGCAGCCCTCGACGTCGGGTCGGCGCCTCGAAGCACTTGAAGCGCAGTCCGACGAACGCCGGGGCTGCCCCGGCGGCCAGCGCGTCGGCCAGTCGTCCCGCGACCGCCACGGCGTCGGCGTCCTCGATCGCGTCGGCCCGCGGACCGTAGCCGTCCTCGAAGTCCAGCCGGAGGTCCTCGATCGGCTCGGCGGCCAGCTTGGCCTCGGCCCGTACGGCGACCGCCTCGACCAGGTGCTCGGGCACCCCGACCGTGCGACAGAGCGTCACCCAGCCACCGTGCGCGGCCACCAGGGCGGCCGCCTCGGCGCCCCAGCGGCGTGGCAGGTCGATGGTGTAGCGGTCGGCCGGCACGTAGACGGTGTGCACGGGCTGCCGCCGTCCGTCCTCACCCGGGTAGGCCCGGTCGAGGAAGGCGTCGGTCTCGGCGAGTCGGGCGTCCAGATCGGCCAGCACGCCCTCGTCCAGGCGCGGCCCCCCGGACGCGGTCAGCACGCTCACTTGACCAGCTCGTACGCGGGCAGGGTCAAGAAGTCCGTGAAGTCGTCGGACAGCACCAGGTCGGAGATCAGCGCGCTCGCCGGGACGTAGTACGTCTCGAACTGCTCGGCCGGCACCTGCTCGCGCAGCTTGGCGACCTCCTCGTCCAGGATCCGGGCGACCAGCTCCTTGGTCACGGTGTCGCCGGTGTCGCTGAGCACCACCCCGTTCTTGATCTGCTGCCAGACCTGGGACCGGGAGATCTCCGCGGTGGCGGCGTCCTCCATCAGGTTGTGGATGCCGACCGCGCCGTTGCCGGACAGCCAGACCGCCGTGTACGCGACCGCGACCTCCAGGTTGCCCCGCAGCCCCGCCTCGGAGTTGCCGCCGGTGGCCGAGGAGACGTCCAACAGCTCGGCCGGGGTGACCTCGACCTCGGGTCGCTGCCGGTCGATCTGGTTGGGCTCGTCACCGAGGACTCCGTCGAAGACCTCCCGGCAGACCGGCACCAGATCGGGGTGCGCGACCCAGGAGCCGTCGAAGCCGTCGCCGGCCTCGCGGGTCTTGTCGGCGGTCACCTTGGCGAAGGCCACCTTGTTGATCTCGGCGTCCTTGCGGCTGGGGATGAACGCGGCCATGCCGCCCATGGCGAAGGCACCGCGCTTGTGGCAGGTCTTGACCAGCAGCTCGGTGTACGCCCGCATGAACGGCGCCGTCATCGTGATGTCGGCCCGGTCGACCAGCACGAACTCGGGTCCGGCGTCGCGGAAGTACTTGATGATGCTGAACAGGTAGTCCCAGCGGCCGGCGTTCAGACCAGACGCGTGATCGCGTAGCTCGTAGAGGATCTCCTCCATCTCGAACGCGGCCGGGATGGTCTCGATCAGCACGGTGGCCCGGACGGTCCCGTACGGGACCCCGAGCTCGTTCTCGGCGAAGGTGAAGACGTCGTTCCACAGCCGCGCCTCGAGATGGCTCTCCATCTTGGGCAGGTAGTAGTACGGCCCCTGGCCGTTGTCGATGAGCTGCTGGGCGAGGTGGAAGAAGTGCAGACCGAAGTCGACCAGGGCGCCGACTCCGACCGCGCCGTCGACGAGCACGTGCGCCTCGGGCAGGTGCCAACCACGCGGCCGGGCGACCACCACCGCCAGCGGGATGTCGGTCCGCAGCGCGTACTGCTTGCCGTCAGCCTGGCTGAAGGAGAGGGTCCCTCGAGCCGCGTCGCGCAGGTTGAGGATGGCGTCGACCACGTTCGCCCAGGTCGGTGAGCTGGCGTCCTCCAGGTCGGCCAGCCACACCTTGGCGCCCGAGTTGAGCGCGTTGATCGCCATCTTGGCCGGACTGGCCGGCCCGGTCATCTCGACCCGACGGTCCTGGAGGGCCGGCGGGGCCGAGGCGACCTGCCAGTCACCGGTCCGGACGTCCGCGGTCTCGGGCAGGAAGTCCAGGGACTTCGCCGCCGCGGCGGCCTCTCGCTTGCCCTTTCGAGCCGCGAGCAGCTCGTCGCGGCGGCCGGCGAAGTTCTGGTGCAGCTTCTCCAGGAAGGCGAGCGCCTCGTCGGTGAGGATCTCCTCGGCCCGGTCGATGGGATGGCGGTCAGTGATGTCGATGCTCATGGCTGTCTCTCGGGGTCGTGGCGCGGTCAGGAGTGGGCCTGCTGGACGACCGCCTCGGCGACCGCAGGAGCGACCCGGGCGTCGAAGACGCTCGGCACGATGTAGCTGGGGTTCAGCTCGTCCTCCGACACGCAGTTGGCGATCGCCTCGGCGGCGGCCACCAGCATCGGCGTGGTGATGTCGGAGGCGGCCGCGTCGAGCAGACCACGGAAGAGCCCGGGGAAGGCGAGCACGTTGTTGATCTGGTTCGGGAAGTCGCTGCGGCCGGTGGCGACCACGGCCGCGTGCTTGGCGGCCTCGTTCGGCAGGATCTCCGGGTCGGGGTTGGCCAGGGCCAGCACGATCGCCCCCGGGGCCATGGTCGCGACCTGCTCGGCCCCGAACAGGTTCGGTCCGGAGACCCCGATGAACACGTCGGACCCGACCAGCGCCTCGTGCAGGGTGCCGGAGAAGCCCTCGTCGTTGGTGTGCTCGGCGATCCACGTACGGTGCTCGTCGGTGTAGGTCTGACCACGGTGGATCGCGCCGGAGCGGGCCACGCCGACGATGTGCTCCGCCCCCTGGGCCTGCAGCAGCTGGATGATCGCGCTGCCCGCGGCGCCGACGCCGGAGACGACGATCTTGACCTCACCCATCTTCTTGTCCACCACCCGCAGGGCGTTGATCAGCGCGGCAAGCACGACGATGGCGGTGCCGTGCTGGTCGTCGTGGAAGACCGGGATGTCGAGCTCGTCGCGCAGCCGGCGCTCGATCTCGAAGCAGCGCGGGGCGGAGATGTCCTCCAGGTTGACACCGCCGTAGACCGGGGCCAGCGCCTTGACGATGCTGATGATCTCCTCGGTGTCCTTGGTGTCCAGGCAGACCGGCCAGGCATCGACGCCGGCGAACTGCTTGAACAGGGCGGCCTTGCCCTCCATCACGGGCAGGGCGGCGGCGGGGCCGATGTCACCCAGGCCGAGCACAGCGGTCCCGTCGGTGACCACGGCCACGGTGTTGCGCTTGATGGTGAGCCGCCTGGCGTCCTCGGGGTTGGCGGCGATGGCCAGACAGACCCGGGCGACGCCCGGGGTGTAGGCCCGCGACAGGTCGTCCCGGTTCTTCAACGGGACCTTGGGCTCCACGGACAGCTTGCCGCCCAGGTGCAGCAGGAAGGTGCGGTCGCTGACCTTGCGGACCGTCATCCCCGGTCGGGAGTTGATCACCTCGGAGATCTTCTCCGCGTGCGCCTCGTCGACCGTGTTGCAGGTGACGTCGACCACGATCGCATCGTGACTGGACTCGACGATGTCGAGTGCCGTCACCGCGGCACCGGTCTCGGCGACGGCGGACGCCAGATCGGTGGTCGAGCCGGCGCTGGAGCTGACGGCGACGCGGAGGGTGATCGAGTAACCGGGACTGGGGCTGCTGGCCATTCTGGAACTCCTCAAGTTATTCCGTTTGGTGGATTCTAACTTCTACCTTGTGGAAGTGCAACCTTGACGCGGGGCTTCGGAGCGAGCAGGATCGACCCCAACGAAAGGGCACTGTCGCGATGCGGAAACCGGGCCGGTGCCCGGCCAATCCTCAGGCGTCAACACCTAACCCTCCCCGGGCACCACCGTGGCACCCTCGACGAGACCCTCTCCCGCGGGGTCGATCGCGAGCACACACTGATCATGAAAGGGAATGCGGATGCGCATCCTCGTCGTCAACGTCAACACCACCGAGTCCATGACCGTCGGCATCGGTGAGCAAGCTTCCCGAGTCGCCTCGCCCGGGACCGAGATCGTCGCCCTCACCCCGCACTTCGGGGCCGAGTCGGTGGAGGGGAACCTGGAGAGCTACCTCGCCGCGGTAGCCGTGATGGACCGGGTGCTCTCCTACGACCAGCCGTACGACGCCGTGATCCAGGCGGGCTACGGCGAGCACGGTCGCGAAGGTCTGCAGGAGCTGCTGGACGTTCCGGTGGTCGACATCACCGAGGCGGCCGCGTCCACCGCGATGTACCTCGGGCACCGCTACAGCGTGGTCACCACCCTGGACCGCGCCGTGCCCTTGATCGAGGACCGGCTGCTCGTGGCCGGGCTCGATCGGCGCTGTGCCTCCGTACGGTCGAGTGGCCTGGCCGTGCTGGAGCTGGAGTCGGATCCCGAGCGGGCCGTGGACGCGATCGTGGCGGAAGCCGAGGCCGCGGTCCGCGAGGACCACGCCGAGGTGATCTGCCTGGGCTGCGGGGGCATGGCCGAGCTGGAGGCGAAGGTCCGCGAGCGCACCGGTGTACCCGTGGTCGACGGCGTCGCCGCGGCCGTCACCGTGGCGGAGTCGCTGGTCAGGCTGGGACTGACGACCTCGAAGGTGCGGACCTACGCGCCGGCGCGGCCCAAGAAGATGACGGGGTGGCCGATCACCCGCTGATCGCCGTCATGACCGGTATCAGGATCCATCCGAATCGGCTCTCAGAGATGACGACTGCGATCGAGCGCAGCCGTCGGACCGAGGAGCCGAGATGCATCGAGTCATCGCCACCCTGACCGCCACGGCCGCGGCCGCGACCGCCGCCGCCGGCGTCGTCCTGTCGCCGATCGTCGCCACGGCCTCGCCGGTGGACGAACCCAGCCGTGGGGTGGTGGTTGCCCAGGGCGGTCTGATCGGGCACGTCCGTCCCAGCACGCACGCGCCGGCCAACTACACGTTCTCGAACGGCGCGAAGGTGACCCTGTCCTGCAAGGTGTCCGGGACCGTGGTGGACGGGAACCCTCGCTGGTACCTGGTGGTGGCCGAGGGAGACGCCAACTGGGTGTCGGCCCGCTACGTGCGCAACGTCGGACCGGCACCTGATCCCTGCGACCCCAGCGACGGCACCTTCTCGGCCAAGGCCACGGCGAAGCTGACCAAGCGCGCAGGACCGACCACCTCCGACACCAGCGCCGGAAGCTACGGCAAGGGACAGAAGCTTCGAGTCCAGTGCTTCACCGACTCCGGTCAGAAGTGGTACCTGACCGACGGTGCCCGGTGGGTGCGCGCCGCGTACGTCACCACCTCGGCGAAGGTGCGCTACTGCACCAACCTGTAGGGCCGCTGCGGCCTCGGACGAGCGCGCAGTCCCTGACCGGACGTTAGCGGGCGACCCGTACGGTTGTGCCCTTTCGGGCACAGTTGTCGATCGGAGGAGCCAGACCACGTGGTGGCCCGGTCTGTCGCCCGGCGACGGGGCTAGCGTTCCCCCGAGGGCTGCGGACGCAGCCGAGCTCTAGATGGGGTACGAGGCCATGCCCGGTTCGTTTGCGGAACGCGACCGCCTCCCTCCGGAGCTGCGCGCAGCGCCGCCCGTTCGACATCCCGTCGCTCCGGTGGTCCCGCCGCTGAGGGCTCTCGACCAGCGCGACGTCCAGCGGCTGCAGGCCCTCGTCGGCAACAGGTCGGTCCAGCGCGCTCTGGCTTCCCGGCCCGCGCCGGTGATCCAGCGCTATCAGGCCGGCGAAGAGGGGCACGGCGGCATCGAGCAGCGGGCGCTGACGGCCGTCGGGTTCAGCGACACCGAGGCCGGCCAGATCTACTTCGGGAACTGGCTACGCGACTTCTCCCAGCTGAACGGCTCCGGCAACCCGATGGCCCCGGCCGATCTGCTCTCGCTGTTCACCGTCATCCGGGTGCTCGGATGGGGCGAATGGAACCGCGAGGTGACCCCGGGCGAGCTGGGCACCTACGTCCCGTCGGAGCATCTGGACAACCCCGATGCCGCCGGTCTCAGCCCGGGCATCTCGCCCGACAAGCGGACGGTCGAAGACCCGGCTGTCCGGGCCCTGGAGCACGATCCCGACCCAGCCAAGCGACAGATCTTCCAGGACGCCCTGGATCGGCTCTCACCGGAGCAACGCAAGGCGTACGACGACGAGGAGGCTCACCGCAGCGAGATCACGGCAGCGGCCAAGCGGAGCGGGCTTCCGGAGTACGTCGAACGAGGCAAGTTCCATGCGAGGAGCAAGCTGTCCGAGGCCATCGGGCTGGGGCGTGGCCCGGCCGGGTTCGCCAAGATGGGCGACGCGCTGCATGCCGTCGAGGACTACTTCTCTCACTCCAACTTCGTCGACGTCTGCCTGTGGACGTTGCACACGTCCGGTGTTGCGGCGGCGGAGCCCTACGTCAAGGCGATGGTCGAGAGGATGCACGGCACGAATCCGGCACTCATCGGTGGTGTCGGACCTTCCGGGCAACCCAACATCGTCACGGGAACGTACTCTCCTGGCGCCAACGACTGGGTCAGTCGACTCGAGCTGCTGAAGGCCCAGCTGCACTCGGGCGAGTTCGCGAAAGCCTTCTTGATCGGTCTGATCAGATTGGGCACGATCAGCGCGGCGGACGTGGCCGGAGCGCTCGGACGAGACGTCGGTGCCGGCGTCGGTGGAGCCGCCGGCCTGGTCGTCGGTGGGGCAGGCGGCGCTGTCGTGGGAGGCGTCGAGGGTGCCGGGACAGGGGCGGAAGCCGGTGCTCGGGCGGGCTACCGCGGCGGCCGGGCCCTTGGGGGTTCGGGACTTCTCGGTGATGTGCTCGGGCTGGCCGGAGGCGTCGTCGGGGGAGCCGGCGGACTGGTCAGCGGTGGCCTGACCGGCCTGGTCGGAGGGGGCGTCTCCGGTGCGGTCCACGGAGCTCAGGTCGGGGCAGGGCTGGGCGGGAATGCCGGAGAGGCGGTCGGGCGCGGTGTGGTCACCGCCGCCGGGACGCTGCTGCTGGGCGAAGCGGAGATCGTCATGTTGCTCTCCTCGCCCTTGCTGAAGGTCGCGATGATGCCGTACCTGGCCGCGATCGACCCGATCATCGAGCACCTCGCGGACCAGCAGACCACCGCATCGGGCGTCGAGGCCGCCGGCCGCGGCATCACGGGCCCGACCCACTCCCAGATCGCCAAGGACGCTCCGGACCACCCGCTCTTCAAGGTCTCGACCGCGCTGGCCGAAGATGCCGACCGCCAGATCGGTAGGGCGATGCAGGCGGCCTGGGCGGCCAGGGCCACCAGTGGCGCGACAGGGCCGACGACCGAAGCCGAGGCCAAACCCGTCGCGGATCTGGTGGACAAGTTCGTGAGTCAGCCGGCCTCCGATCCGTGGTGGCGAGGGACGCTCACCAGTGCCTTGACGTAGATCCGCCCGAGCGCGAAGGCGCGGTCGAGCCCCCCGGTTGCTGCGGGTCGGACGATCAGGCAGAGTCGTCAGGTGTTCGCCCGACGCCAACCCGGACCGAGATGGTGAACGCCGACACGGCGTCCGTACGGAACCGACCACCGGGCCGACCGACGGTGCTCTGGGACTTCGACGGCACGCTGGTGGCTCGAGAGGGCAATTGGCGGGCCGCTCTGCTGACCGCGCTCGACCAGGTCACCGACGATCACGACGTGACCCTGGAGCTGCTGCGGGACGGACTGAGAGACGGGTTCCCCTGGCACCGGCACGACGTGGCACACCCTCAGCTGCACACACCCGAGCTCTGGTGGAAGGACCTCGACGCCACCCTGCGGCGGGCGTACCTGGTCGCCGGGATCGACGAGCGGACCGCCGGACGAGCCGCCGCGGCAGTCCGCGACGTCTACGTCGACGTGCAGTACTGGTCGGTGTTCGACGACACCCGCCCAGCCCTGCGGCGGCTCCGCGACGGCGGGTACCGCAACGTGATCGTCAGCAACCACATCCCCGAGCTCAGCGATCTCGTTCGCGATCTCGGCCTCTCAGATCTCATCGACGCCGTCCTGACCTCGGCGGTCACCGGCTACGAGAAACCTCATCCCGGCATGTTCCGGGTCGCTCTCGAGCTGACCGACGATCCCGAACGGGTGTGGATGATCGGGGACAACCCGATCGCCGACATCGCCGGAGCGACGGCCGTCGGGATCCCGGCCATCCTGGTCCGTCACTCGGAGCCGAGTGCTGTTCCGGGACTGGCCGCGGCCGTCGATCGCGTTCTGGGCGCCGACGTGGCCTGATCAGCGGCCGTCAGCGCAGTCGGCGTGCGCGGAGCACCACGTCGTCGACGTGGTGAGCGCCGGCCCCGCCCTCGGGGACGATGCGGGGTCGCTGCTCGTCGACCTCCACCTGCCAGTCGTCGTCCAGCAGCGCGGCGATCATGGCGGGCCAGACGTAGTCGGCCGGGTCGAAGCCGCCCTCGTGCACCGGCTGGGTGTCCATCCCGGCATGGTGCACGAGCAGCAGGAGTCCACCAGGCGCAACCGCCGCGAGCAGGGCCCGCTCGGCCGCCGCGTCCGGGGTCCGCTGCAGGGCCGGGTACTGCGCGGAGACCAGATCGAAGGAGCCCGGCGGCAGCGCCGCTTCGGCCAGTCCGGCGTGCACCCAGTCGATGGCGACACCAGCGTCCCGGGCATGACCGGCGGCCCGCGCGAGCGCCACCCCCGACACCTCGAGCGCGGTCACCCGCCAGCCTCGACCGGCGAGCCAGACAGCGTCCGCACCTTCGCCGCACCCCACGTCGAGCACCCGTCCCGGCGGCAGGTCGGCCACCTCGACCACGAGGGCCCCGTTGGGGCGCCCGCTCCACAGCCGCTCACCCTCCGAGTAGCGGGTGTCCCACTCCGCGCGCACCGTCGGGTCGCCGACGTAGCCGTCGACGGCGGGTTGTTCGTCGACTTCGGACGTGCTCATCACGAGGTCATCGGTCACGTCACCATCGTCGCGCAGCACTCGGCGTTTCCACGCGTTCGGTTGCCGATCCGGCAAGACACCCGTCAGTTGATGAGCTCGGTGCTGACCCGATCCGCGATCGCCCGCAGCACCGGCACCGCCCGGTCGCCGAAGGCCTCGTCGACCCGGCTCAACGGGCCGGACACCGAGACCGCCATCGGCGCGGGCGCCTTGGGGATGGACACGGCATAGCAACGGACGCCGAGCTCCTGCTCCTCGTCGTCGATCGAGTAGCCCCGCCGACGGATGTCCGCGAGATCCTCGAGCAACGACTCCACGTTCCCGTGGCTCCTCGGCGTCGGGGTGGCCATCCCGGTCCGCGCCACGATCCGGCGCACCTCGTCGTCGGACAGCGTGGCCAGGATCGCCTTGCCCACTCCGGTGTCGTGCAGGTTGGCCCGACGACCCACCTCGGTGAACATCCGCATCGCGTGCGGCGAGGGCTGCTGGGCGACGTAGACGATCTGGTCCCCGTCCATCAGGGCCATGTTGGCGGTCTCCCCCAGCTGGCGGACCAGCTCCACGAGCTTCGGCTGGGCCACCCGACCGAGCTGCCGGCCGGCCCGCTCTCCGAGCGGAATCAGGCGAGCGCCGAGGGCGTACCGACGGGACGGGAGCTGGCGCGCGTAGCCGAGCAGCACGCAGGTGCGCAGCAGCCGGTGAATGGTCGGCATCGGCAGCTCCGAGGCGGCCGCGAGATCGCTCAGCGACGCCTCGCCGCCCGCGTCGGCGATGATCTCCAAGAGCTCGAAGACCCGCTCGACGGACTGGACGGTACCCGAACGCGGCTCGGTGGACGGCTGGGCCATGTCAGCCCCTCTCTTACGCAATTGGCTTCCACCATACAGAAGCTTGCATCCGATGTGCGAGATTCGGTCGCGCGCCAGTCTTGACGTGGTCGCGAACTCTCCCTAGAGTTTCCGCATAACAGATAGTTGATTCCACAAAGCGGAACAGACAAGGATCTACCCGACGATGTCGACCTACACCGTGAACGCCTCCATCTTGCTGACCGATCTGCCGATCCTGCAACGGCCCGCTGCCGTCGCGCACGCCGGGTTCACCGCCGCGGAGTTCTGGTGGCCCTTCGCGGTGGCGGTGCCCACCGACAAGGAGGTCGACGCCTTCGTCGGCTCGGTCCGCGACGCGGGCATCCAGCTGTCCGGTCTCAACTTCTTCGCCGGCGACATGCCGGCCGGGGACCGTGGTCTGGTCAGCTCGGTGGGTCGCGAGTCCGAGTTCGCCGACAACGTCGACGTGGTCGTCGGAATCGGCGATCGTCTGGGCTGCCGGGCCTTCAACGCCCTGTACGGGCTGCGTACCGACGGCGTCGCCGCCGAGGCGGCCGACGAGCTGGGTGCGGCGAACCTGGGTCTGGCCGCCGACAAGATCGCGACGATCGGCGGCACCGTCTTGTTGGAACCGGTGTCCGGGGCCCCGGCGTACCCGCTGAAGACCGCCGCGGATGTCATGGCCGTCATCGACCGAGTCGGTGCCAGCAACCTCCGGCTGCTCGCCGACTTCTACCACCTGGCCGTCAACGGCGACGACGTCGCGGGGGTGATCGCCGACCACGTCGCCGACTTCGGCCACATCCAGATCGCCGACGACCCGGGTCGGGGTCAGCCCGGCACGGGCGAGCTCCCGCTGGCCGAGTGGCTCGACGCGGCCAGCGCGGGCGGCTACGACGGCTACGTCGGCCTGGAGTACAAGGACTCCTCAGCCGATCCGTTCGGCTGGCTCCCCCGCGCTCAGCGCGCCTGACCACCGACCTCCGCACACCCTGATTCTCACGAAAGACGTGATCATGACTGACACCAAGCCCAGCATCGCCTTCATCGGCCTCGGCATCATGGGCGGCCCGATGGCCGCCAACCTGGTCGAGGCCGGTTACGCCGTGACCGGCTACAACCGCAGCCGCGCGAAGGTGGACACCCTCGTGGAGGCCGGCGGCACCGGCGCCGACAGCATCGCCGAGGCGGTCGCCGACGCGGACGTGATCATCACGATCGTCCCGGACTCCCCCGACGTCGAAGCCGTGGCCACGGGCGAGGAAGGCATCTTCGCCCACGCGAAGTCCGGAGCCGTCTGGGTCGACTGCTCCTCGATCCGGCCAGACGTGTCGGTGACGCTTGCCGAGCAGGCCGCCGAGAAGGGGATCAAGGCCGTCGACGCCCCCGTCTCCGGCGGTGAGGCCGGGGCCATCGAGGCCACGCTGTCGATCATGGTCGGCGGCGACGCCGACGTCGTCGAGTCCGTCCGCCCGGTGCTGGAGGCGGTCGGCAAGACCGTCGTGCACGTCGGCCCGTCCGGCTCCGGTCAGACCGTCAAGGCGGCCAACCAGCTGATCGTCGCCGGCACCATCGAGCTGGTCGCCGAGGCGCTGATCTTCCTGGAGGCGTACGGCGTCGACACCGCCGCGGCCATCGAGGTACTGGCCGGCGGCCTGGCCGGCAACCGGATCCTGGACCGCAAGGCGACCTCGATGGTCGCTCGCGAGTTCAAGCCGGGCTTCCGGGTCGACCTGCACCACAAGGACATGGGCATCATCCTGGCCGCCGCCCGGGAGGCCGGGGTGGCCATCCCGCTCGGCGCCCACACCGCCCAGCTGATGCAGTCGCTGCGTCAGCTCGGTCACGGCGATCTCGATCACTCCGCCCTGCTGCTGCTGGTCGAGCAGCTGTCCGGGCGTTCCACCTCGACGACGAGCAACGGCAAGGAGAACTGACATGACTCGCATGAAGGCCGCCGACGCGGCGGTGTTGATCTTGGAGAAGGAGGGCGCCACGCAGGCGTTCGGTCTGCCCGGTGCGGCGATCAACCCCTTCTACGCAGCGATGCGCCGGCACGGTGGCGTCAAGCACGTGCTGGCCCGCCACGTCGAGGCGGCCTCGCACATGGCCGAGGGCTACACCCGGGCCAAGGCCGGCAACATCGGCATCTGCATCGGCACCTCCGGCCCGGCCGGCACCGACATGATCACCGGTCTCTACTCCGCCGCCGCCGACTCCATCCCGATCTTGTGCATCACCGGCCAGGCACCGGTGGCCAAGCTGCACAAGGAGGATTTTCAGGCAGTCGACATCGCCGCGATCGCCGGACCGGTGTCCAAGTGGGCCGTGACGGTGTTGGAGGCCGCCCAGGTCCCCGGTGCCTTCCAGAAGGCGTTCTGGCTGATGCGGGAAGGTCGTCCGGGTCCGGTGCTGCTGGACCTGCCGATCGACGTGCAGCAGACCGAGATCGAGTTCGACATCGACACCTACGAGCCGCTGCCGGTGCAGCGCCCGGCGCTCACCCCGGCCCAGGCGAGCAAGATCATCGACCTGCTGGCCGCGGCCGAGCGCCCGGTCATCGTCGCCGGCGGCGGTGTCATCAACGCCGATGCGGCCGAGCGTCTGGTGGAGCTGGCCGAGCTGCTGAGGGTGCCCGTGATCCCGACCCTGATGGGTTGGGGCATCATCCCCGATGATCATCCGCTGCACGCCGGCATGGTGGGCCTCCAGACCTCGCACCGCTACGGCAACGCGACCATGCTGGAGTCGGACTTCGTGCTGGGTATCGGCAACCGCTGGGCCAACCGGCACACCGGCGCGCTGGACGTCTACACCAAGGGCCGCACGTTCGTGCACATCGACATCGAGCCGACCCAGATCGGCCGGGTGTTCGCCCCTGACTACGGTGTCGCCTCCGATGCCGGCGCCGCCCTGGACGCCCTGCTGGTGGAGGCGAAGAGCCGCCGGGCCGATCTGCGGCTGCCCGACTACGACGTGTGGGCCAAGGACTGTGCGCTGCGCAAGTCCACCCTGCAGCGCAAGACGCACTTCTCCGAGGTGCCGATCAAGCCGCAGCGGGTGTACGAGGAGATGAACCGGGCTTTCGACCGGGACACCGTGTACGTGTCCACCATCGGGCTGTCCCAGATCGCCGGGGCCCAGCTGCTGCACGTCTACAAAGACCGGCACTGGATCAACTGCGGTCAGGCCGGACCGTTGGGCTGGACCATGCCGGCCGCCCTGGGGGTGGCCGTCGCCCGCCCGGACGCCAACGTGGTGGCCTTGTCGGGTGACTACGACTTCCAGTTCCTGATCGAGGAGCTGGCCGTGGGTGCCCAGCACCGGATCCCCTACGTGCACGTGCTGGTGAACAACTCCTACCTGGGGCTGATCCGGCAGGCGCAGCGCGGTTTCGACATGACGTACCACGTGTCGCTGGGCTTCGACAACATCAACTCCCCCGAGCTGGAGGGCTACGGCGTCGACCACGTGAAGGTGGTGGAGGGCCTGGGCTGCAAGGCGATCCGGGTGCACCAGCCCGACGACCTGCAGGCGGCCCTGCAGACCGCGCAGGAGCTGGCCCGCACCGAGCGGGTGCCGGTGGTGGTGGAGGTGATCTTGGAGAAGATCACCAACATCTCGATGGGGGCCGCCGGACTGGACGCGGTGAACGAGTTCGAGCCGCTGGCGATCTCCGGGGAGGACGCCCCGACCGCCATCTCGGTGATGGACTCACCGGAGCCGGTGTTGGTCCCCGCCACCCCAGTGGTGGACTAGCCCCCATGCGCCTGGTCATCGCTCCCGACAAGTTCAAGGGCTCGCTCGAGGCGGCCGAGGTCGCGGCCGAGGTCGCGGCGGGTCTCGCCGAGGGCGGACTGACCGCGGAGGTGCACCGGGTGCCGATGGCAGACGGCGGTGAGGGCACTGTCGACGCCGCCCTCGGCGCCGGCTACCGTCCGCTGACCGTCGAGGTCAGCGGACCGCTCGGCGCTCCGGTGTCGGCCGTGATCGCGATCGACGACGAGACCGCCACGGCGGTGATCGAGATGGCAGCAGCCTCCGGACTGGGTGTGCTGCCGGCCGACGACCACGGCGTCGTCGGCCGGGACGCCCTCGGTGCCACGAGTCGCGGCACCGGCGAGCTGATCCTGGCCGCTCTGGACGCCGGCTGCCGCCGGATCGTCCTCGGCGTCGGCGGCAGCGCCAACACCGACGGCGGGGCGGGCGTGCTCACCGCGCTGGGCGTACGGCTGCTGGACGCCGAGGGACGACCGGTGCCCGACGGCGGCGGTGGACTGACCGGTCTGGTGACCGTCGACCTCGACGGCCTGGATGCCCGACTGGCCGACACCGAGCTGGTGCTGGCGGCCGACGTCACCAACCCGCTGCTCGGCGACCAGGGCGCGGCCGCGATCTTCGGACCGCAGAAGGGCGCCTCTCCCGCCGACGTCGTCGTGCTGGACGACAACCTGAGCACCCTGGTCGAGGCCCTGGCCGCCGCCGCCGGGGACGAACGCCCGCGAGATCGCCGGCCAACCGGGGGCCGGTGCGGCCGGCGGCGTGGGTTACGCCGCCCTGTTCCTCGGCGCCACCCGGCGGCCCGGCATCGACGTGGTGATGGACCTGGTCGGTCTCGACGCGCTGCTCACCGGGGCCGACGCGGTGATCACCGGCGAGGGCAGCCTGGACGGCCAGAGCCTCGGCGGCAAGACTCCGCTGGGGGTGGCCGCCCGGGCGCGCACCCTCGGCGTCCCCGCCGTGCTCGCGGTCTGCGGACGCACCACTCTCGACGACGCCCAGCGCCACGGAGCCGGCTTCGACCGGGTCTGGGCCCTGACCGACATCGAGTCCGACGTCAGCCGCTGCATGTCCGAGGCCGGCCCGTTGCTGCACCGACTGGGCGCCGAGATCGCCACCTACCTGACCGATTCCACCCGTCCCTGATCGAGGAGTCCTCTGTGACCAGTCCGTCGAACGCTGTGTCCGCCTCCAGCACCGACCCGAGCAGGATCGCCGAGGTCAACCGCCCGGACCGGGTCCGCGCGCAGATCGCCGAGCTGCGCAAGGACGCGTCAGCGTCCGAGGCCGCACCAGCCGGTCCGCACGCCGAGCGCACGGTGCCGTATGACCTGGTGATCCGGGGCCGCCGGATCCTCACCACAGCCGGCATCACCGATCGGGAGATCGGCATCCGTGACGGCAAGATCGTCGCCATCGAACCGTACGGTCACGGGCTGCAGGGCACCGAGGTGATCACCCTCGCCGACGACGAGACGCTGATCCCGGGCCTGGTCGACACCCACGTGCACATCAACGAGCCCGGTCGCACCGACTGGGAGGGCTTCGCCACCGCTACCAAGGCGGCCGCGGCCGGCGGGGTCACCACGGTGATCGACATGCCGCTCAACTCGATCCCGTCCACCGTGAACGGTCCGGCCCTGGAGCTCAAGCGGCTGGTGGCCGAGGGCCAGGCGTACATCGATCTCGGCTTCTGGGGAGGTGCGGTGCCGGGCAACCTCGATGACCTCCGGGAGCTGCACGACGCCGGCGCCTTCGGGTTCAAGTGCTTCCTGCTGCACTCCGGGGTGGACGAGTTCCCGCACCTGGAACCCGACGAGCTCGAGGAGTACCTGCGGGTGCTTGCCTCCTACGACGCGCTGATGATCGTGCACGCCGAGGACTCCCGCTCCATCGACCGGGCCCCGAACCCCGAGGGCGACGTGTACGCCGCGTTCCTGGCTTCCCGTCCGCGGGGCGCGGAGAACCTGGCCATCGCCGAGGTGATCGAGCGGACCCGGTGGACCGGCGCGCGGACCCACATCCTGCACCTGTCGTCCTCGGACGCGCTGCCGATGCTGGCCACGGCCAAGGCCGACGGTCTCGACATCACCGTGGAGACCTGCCCGCACTACCTGACCCTGATGGCCGAGGAGATCCCCAACGGCGGGACGGCGTACAAGTGCTGCCCGCCGATCCGGGAGATCGGCAACCGCGAGCAGCTCTGGCAGGGCCTGCTGGACGGCACCATCGACTACATCGCCTCCGACCACTCCCCGTCCACGCTGGAGCTCAAGGACCTGTCGAACGGTGACTTCGGGGTGGCCTGGGGCGGCATCGCGTCCGTCCAGCTCGGTCTCTCCCTGGTCTGGACCGAGGCCCGCCGGCGTGACATCAGCCTCGAGCAGGTGATCGACTGGATGGCCAGCAAGCCGGCCGACCGGGTCCGGCTGCGGTCGAAGGGGCGCCTGGCCCTGGGCTACGACGCCGACCTGGCGATCTTCGCCGCCGACGACGCGTACGTGGTCGACCAGGCCAAGCTGCACCACAAGAACCCGCTGACGCCGTACCACGGCAAGACACTCTCCGGCGTGGTGCGCAAGACCTTCGTCCGCGGCACGCCGGTCGACTTCACCACCCCGCACGGCCGCCAGATCAGCCGCGGCATCGACTGATCGCGCTCACCTGCCGCACCCCGGCCGGATCTGCTCGGGATTGTCGGATCTGCTCGGTCTATAGATCGAGCAAGTCCGACGAACCCGAGCAGATCTGCCGTCAGCTCATGTTGTGTCGCAGGTAGGCCGGTTCGCGCAGGCCCAGGATGGCCTCCACCATCTGAGCCGCCCGCACCGACTCGCGCACCTGGTGCATCCGCAGGATCCGTGCACCGTTCAGCGCGCAGACCGTGGCCGCGGCCAGCGACGCCTCCAGCCGCTCGCCCCGCTCCAGGCCGACCGCCTCGCCGACGAAGTCCTTGTTGGACACCGCGGCCAGCACCGGTAGACCCAGGTCGGCCAGCTCGGCGAACCGGCGGGTGATCTCCAGCGAGTGCCGGGTGTTCTTGTTCAGGTCATGGCCGGGATCGATGACGATCCGCTCCGGGGGCACCCCGCGGGCCACCGCCAGCTCGACCCGGTCGGCCAGGAAGGCCCGGATCTCGGTCACCACGTCGTCGTACGCGGGTCGGCGCAGGTGCACGCCGGGGGCGGCCGCGCTGTGGGTGATCACCAGTGTCGCCGTCGAGCCGGCCACCACGTCGGCCAGCTCGGGATCCCGTAGTCCGCTGGTGTCGTTGATCACGCCCGCGCCGGCCGCGATCGCGGCTCGGGCCACGATCGGTCGTACGGTGTCGACCGACACCACCACGCCCTCGGCCGCCAGTCCCGCCACCACCGGCACCACCCGGTCCAGCTCCTCCTCCGCGGACACCTTGGGCACGTCCGGCGAGAACGGCACCCCGCCCACGTCCACCCAGCCGGCACCGTCGGCAGCGGCCCGCCGCCCGGCTTCGACCGCCCGGTCGAGTGCGTAGGTCATGCCCTTGTCGTAGAACGAGTCCGGGGTGCGGTTGACGATGCCCATCACCACGATCTCGCGGGAGAAGTCGAACACCCGCCCACCGATGGTGCGGATCGGCTGAGCGAGCGGCGGCAGGTACGTCACCGCCTCAGTCTGCCAAGCCGGTCCGAGCGTCCTCGCTGGTCTCGCGGCCACCGAGGTGACCGATCACGGCCGGATCGGCTGTGGAGAAACGGTCGACCTCTTCGCCGCCGTCGCAGCGGCACAGGGCGACCGTCACGGTCTCGGCTCGGCGAGCGGTCACCCGCCACGTCCCGCCGGCGTCCTCCCACCGACGGAGTCGGTCCAGGTCGTCCCCGGTCAAGCCGTCAGTCATGCGCCTCGAACACCACCGACCAGTCCCGCGCCATGCTGGCCACCGTCCACCCCTGACGCTCGGCCACGACCGTGATCGGCTCCGCCTCGTCGACGGTGACGCCCATGCTGCGGTACGCGAACTCCCGGTCCGCGTCGTCGTGGTCGACCAGCAACGCCAGACCCCCGGGGGCCGCCGCCGCCCACTCCAGCATCTCCCGGTCGCCGCCGGAGTTCCCGGCCGCCAGCAGCGGCCGTCGACCGAGCTCCGACTGGATGTGTGAGACCTTCGCCGCCCCCTCGTTGGCCACGCCGTCCAGGGCGGCGGTACGCCGCAGCTCGGGTGCCCCGGAGGCGTCGGTGGTCAGCCGGTAGCCGATCTGCGAGCCCACCACCAGCTCGGGAGGCACCGCGTACAGGTCCTGACTGACGGCGCGCAGGAACTCCGCTCCGCCGCCGGTCACGATGCCGACGGTGAAGTCGAGGTGGCGCAGCTCCGCCATCAGCTCGAGCATCGGCCGGTAGATCAGGGTGCGCAGCGGCCGGTCCAGGGTTCGGTGCCGGGCCCGAGCCATGAACTCCTGGGCCACAGCGGCGAACTCCTGTGGGGTCTGACCCTCGAACAGGCCGGCGAGGGCGGTCGCGATCCGGGGCAGCCCGAGCGCCTCGATCGCGGCCGGGTCACCACTCAGCAGAGCGGCGAACTCGGCCCGCTCGGCCACTCCCGGGTCCTCGGCCACCTGCTGCCGGAGTGCATCGACGAAGAAGTCGAACTGCACGTACGTGGGCCGCTCGCACCACAACGTGCCGTCGTTGTCGAAGTACGCCACCCGGTCCACCACCGGCACGGTCGCGGCCCGCTGCAGGAAGGCCAGCAGGGCATCACGCGTGGCTCCCTGCCGCCAGGACGGCAGCACCTCGGTCATCGGACCACCTCTCCGGTCGATGTCATGCCTCAGGACACACCACGAGGGCCGGCCCCGGTGGGGCCGACCCTCGTGGGTCAGGGGTGGAGGTGGCGGGAATCGAACCCGCGTCCTCGAGCGACGATCCAGGACTTCTCCGGGCGCAGCTGGTGAAAGTCGTTTTCTCGGCCCCTGCACTCGCGCCAGCACGTTGCAGACAGGCCCAGTCTCAGTTGATGTTCCCGTTAGGTCCTGGGACCGCTCCTAACAGGTGAGCCTTCTTGATGAGGCCAGATTCCGGGACGAAGGCACGCCCGGGCTGACCCTTCGATCACTGATCAGGCAGCGAGAGCGAAGTCAGTGCGTTCAGTCTTGGCACTTATTGGTTTCCAAGGAACATTAACGAGTTGACCTTGGATTCTCGGCCCGCTTCGCCTGGGTCTACCGACCCAAGTCGAAACCGATCACCCCCTGTTGAGTTGTGCGTGACCACCTTACCCGGTCATCACGACTCAGGCATCCGGTTTGCTTCCCCGGCTGCCCGCGTCGTGTCGTCCGGGCTGGAGCGTGCCGTCCTACTTCTCCGACAGCGCCTCGACCTTGACGATCTTCTTGACCGGGTTCGTCCAGTCGTCCCCCTGGAGGGCCTTGGCCCCACTGAGCACGGTGAGCACCACCCAGCCGATGAAGGCCAGGCCGATCAGGAAGTCGAAGATGCCCAGACCGGTGACGCCTCCGACGACCATCAGACCGATCCAGCTGACCAGCGCGACGAGCTGGAAGTTGAAGGCCTTGGCGGCCTCCTTGCGGGGGTAGCTGCCCTGCGGGCTGAGGGCGAAGATCAGCAGCGGGCCGAAGATCGAGGTGAGCAGCGCCGAGAAGTGCGCGACGCCGGCGACACCGCGACCGGCTTGCTGCTTGGCCTGCTGCCCCACCAACGGTTGGTACGCCGGGTGCACACCCATCGCCCGTGAGGTGGACGGCACCTGCACCAGACCGTAGAAGGCCTCGTTCAGCTCCTTGCGGGTGCCGGCACCGAGCACCTGCCCGATGCGACGGTCGAACTCCTCGGAGGTGACGCGGCCGTCGGCGTACGCCTCCTGGAGCCAGTGCTCGGCTCGGTCGCGTTGGTCCTCGGTCACGGGGAGGTGGAGGCTGGGATGCTCGAAGGTGGCGCTCATGGTGACCATGCTCCCCGCGGACGGGCGCTTGTTCCATCGGGCTCTCCCCCAGTCCGACCCCTAGTGGGCACCACTGCGGCTCAGCCGAGCGGCAGGGTCACCCGGATCCGGCCGCCGTTGCTGTCGGAGCCGGCCACGAAGCCACCCCCCAGCTGCTCGGCGCGCTCCCGCATCGAGGCCAGCCCGATGCCGGGTGCCCAGGCACGGGAGCTGCCGTGGTCCTCGACCGTGATCACGATCATCGGTCCGTCCACCGAGATGGTCACCTCGGCGGTGTCGCACCCGGCGTGCCGGGCGACGTTGGTGAGGGCCTCGCTGATGATCAGGTACGCGGCGACCTCGCCGGCGGCGGACATCGTCGGCATCGGATCGGGGACGCTGAGCGTCACGTCCAGACGACGACCACCGGCGGTGTGCAGATGGGTGCTGTGCTGCCGCAGCGCGCCGACGAGCCCCAGCTGGTCCAGCGCCGACGGGCGCAGTCCGTCGACCAGCCGTCGCACCTCGCCGATCGCCTGCCCGGTCTCGGTCCGGATCGTCGCCAGCAGCCGGTCGGTCTCCTCGGCGTCGCCGGCCAGCTGGTTGCGGGCCGCGTCGGCGGCGTACGCGATGCCGGTCAGGGCGGGACCCAGCCCGTCGTGCAGGTCGTGCCGCAGCCGCCGACGCTCGTCCTCGACCGCCGTGACCACCTGGTTGCGGGAGCGTTGCAGCTCCTCGGCCAGGGCCCGCGCCTGGATGGCGTGCGCAAGAGCCGGGGTCACGATCCGGAGCGCGTCGCGATCGTGACGCGACAGCCGCCGCTCGCCGGTCCGCAGTCCGATCACCAAGACGCCGAGCCGGTCCGCCCCGACCACCAGCGGAATGCGGACGATCCCCTCGTCCGGCCGCTCGCCGGTCGCCGTCAGGACGTCGGTCTCCAGCGCGACGTACGGGAGGTAGAGGACCTCGCGCAAGGCCCGGAGAGCGGCCAGCGGATCGCCGGCGGCGGACAGCTCCTCGCCGAACCGGGAGGCCGCCGTGATCGTGTCCTGGCGGTCGCCGAAGAGCATCCGGTCGAGCGCGGTGCCGAGCAGTCGCCGGATGGGCAGGAAGAGGGCGGCGGCACCCGCCGCGATCAGGGCCAGGCTGCCCACCGACGGCGCGGAACCGGTGCTCAGCTGGATCACCGCCGCGGCGCCCGAGAAGACGGCGAGAATGACCATCACGGTGACCGCGTAGACCACGGAGGTGACGATCAGCAGCCGGATGTCGACCGCCGCCGGCGAGATGACGCCGATCACCGCGACGGCGCAGCAGCCGAGCAGCAGGAGCAGCTGGAGCACCCCGAGGAACCAGCCGGATCCGACGAAGCTCAACAGCACCGTGAACAGCGCGGCGCCGCCGACGCCGTACGCGTTCCAGAGCACGGTCTCCCGCTCCTCGACGGCTCCGCGCTCGAGCCGCCACCAGATGGCCGCGATCACCGCCAGCGGGACCACCAGGGCGGCGACCGACACCACGAGCTCCCGCTGCTGCGGCCACAGCAGCGCCGCCGCGGCGAAGCCGATCGGGATCGGCACGCAGACGGTGGTCACGAGCCGCGGCGGCCGGTCCGGGTACCAGATCCACAGCACGGGCAGGATGCCGACCAGGGCGACCGACCCGAGGGCCCAGGCCACGTCGACGGGCACCCAACCGGCCCGGGAGAGGCTGCTCGCGACGAGCAGAACACCTGTGGTGACGGCGAGCATGGCCACCACCCGGGTCGACCGTCCGGCGACGAGGAGCCAGCCGACCGTCAGCCAGCCGAGTCCCCAGACGAGCGCCCCGAGGCTGACATCCGGACCGATGCCGGCCTCGCGACCGAGGGCGGAGCCCAGCACGCCGAGCAGAGCGACCACGACCGACAGGGCTCGTACGGCGACGATCATCAGCGACCGAGTCCGCCCTCGCGGGCCCGGACGATCGCCTCCGACCGGCCGGCCACCGCCAGCTTGGCGAAGATCGAGGAGATGTGGTTGCTCACCGTCTTCGGAGCCAGCACGAGTCGACTGGCGATCTGGCCGTTGGAGGCCCCACGGGCGATCAGGTCGAGGATCTCCCGTTCGCGGTCGGTCAGCTCGGGGAACGCGGGCGCGCTGCGCGGCGCCGCGGAGAAATAGCCCAGGACGCGCTGGGCCACCCCGGGACCGAAGATCGCCTGGCCGGCCACGACCGCCCGCAGGGCGTCGGCGATCTCCTGCTGCTCGGCGCCCTTGAGCAGATAGCCGCTGGCGCCCGCCTGCATGGCGGCGAACACCGTGTCGTCGTCGTCGTGCATGGTCAGCACCAGCACCGCTGTCGACGGCACCACCGCCCGGACCCGCTGGGTCGCCTCGATGCCGCTCAGCCCCGGCATCGAGATGTCCATGATCACCACGTCGGGACGGGTCAGCTGGGTCTCCCGGACCGCGGCCTCGCCGTCGGCCGCCTGACCGACCACCTCGAACCCGTCCAACGAGTTGATCAAGGCACCGAGCCCCTGGCGGACGACGGGGTGGTCGTCGGCCAGCACCACCCGGATGACAGCAGGGCTGCCGGGTTCGCTCATCTGCCCATCCTGACGTCTCGGAACCCCGGCCGGGTAGGGGCCAGCCCCCGGTCGGACCGGGACGACTTCCCGGTCGACGGTGGTCGCGCACCGAGGCTGCGGGACGATGGCGGCGGCAGCCTTGAGTCAACCGCTCGGCACCGAGTCACCGGCTCGGCTGGAGCCCTCACGACAAGGAGAATGCCCATGACCCCCGTAACCCCCGCCGGACCGCCGGCCCCGCTCACGACCCGGGTGAAGGTGGGTCTGGTGCTGGCCGGCCTGCTGGCGCTGTCCGACCTCCTCGGCTCCCTGCTGGTGCCGGTCGACCCGGCGCAGGTCGGACCCCCGTTCGGCGTGATCGTGCTGGCCGGCATCCTCGGTGCGGTCACCCTCGTCTTCGTGGTGATCGCATGGCTGCGCCGGAGCCGCGGAGCGATCCGGATCGTCGCCGGAACGCGGATCCTGTCGGCCGTCACCGCGCTGCCCGCGTTCTTCGCCGGGCCACCGGCGCCGTTCGTCCTCGCGGCGGCGATCGGGGTGACCGTCACCGTGGTGGCAGTGGCCCTGATGCTGTCGCCGGCCCGCCGTGCCGTGCCGGTCCAGGGCTGAGGGGACGGAGATGACCACCACCGCCCTCCGCACTCCGGCCGACACCGAGGGGCTCACCGACACCCGGGCCCTGGCCCGCTGGACCGCCGCGATCCTGATGCCGATCGGCCCCGCGGCCGTCGCCGTGCTGCGCTTCGTCCTGCCGTACGACACGAACGACTCCGCCGCCGTCATGATCGCCAAGGTCCAGGCCGACGTCGGCAGCCAGCAGGCCGTGATGGTCCTCGGCCTGATCGCCGTGTTCACCCTGGTCCCTGGGGCGTACGCGGTCACCCGGCTGACCCGCCCGGGCGCACCCCGGCTGACGGCGGCGGCCGCTCCGTTGCTGATCGCCGGCTACCTCGGCCTCAGCGTGACCGCGACCGTCGACCTGCTGCCGTTGGTCGCTCCTGCGGCTGGGGTCGAACCCGCCCAGCTGGCGCCGTTGCTGGTGGCGGTGATGGATCATCCGGCGGGTCTGGTCCCGATCACGATCTTCGTCGTCGGCCACATCGTCGGCACCGTGCTGCTCGGCTTCGCTCTCTGGCGATCGGGATCGGTGCACTGGGTCTGGGCCGTGTTGATGGGGATCTCGCAGCCCTTGCACCTGGTGGCCGCGATGACCGGCAACCACCCGCTGGACCTGCTGGGCTGGGGACTCACGGCCGTCGTGATGGGTATCGCCGCCGTCCGGGTGCTCCGCACCGCCGACGACGCCTGGGACGTGCCACCGCGGCTCAGGGACGGGGGGAGGCGATGACGATGACCGTGGGGGGCGGCATTGGCGCCGCTGCGGTGGGGGCCGCAGACTGGGGCGATGCCGAACGAACGCAACGTGCTGGGCGGTGAGCTCGAGCCGTGCGGACTGGATCCGATCACCGGCTTCTACCGGGACGGTCACTGCACCTGCGGCCCGGCGCAGGCCCGCCACCTGATCTGCGTCGTCGTCACCCGCGAGTTCCTGGCCCATCAACGCTCCGTCGGCAACGACCTGAGCACCCCGATCGAGACGTACGGGTTCCCCGGTCTGCAACCCGGTGATCGCTGGTGCGTGGTGCTGGAGCGCTGGCTGCAGGCCCACGAGGCCGGAGCGGTGGCGCCGATCGTGCTGGCCGCCACCAACGAGCGGGTGCTCGAGGTGATCGAGCTGGACGTGTTGCGCCGCTTCGCCGTCGACGTGCCCGATGACCTCAGCTCGCTCAGCTGACCTAGTACGTTTGTCGCCCATGACTGAGAAACCAGAAGTTGACTTCTACGAGGGTGGGACACCGACCGACCTCGTCATCATCGACCTGATCGAGGGCGACGGCGCCGAAGCGAAGGCGGGCGACCAGGTGCAGGTGCACTACGTCGGCGTCGCGCACAGCACGGGCGAGGAGTTCGACGCGTCCTACAATCGCGGCGCCCCGCTCGACTTCCCGTTGGGTGGTGGTCGCGTCATCCAGGGCTGGGACCAGGGCGTCGCCGGCATGAAGGTCGGCGGTCGCCGCCAGCTGGTCATCCCGCCGCACCTCGGCTACGGGGACCGCGGCGCCGGCGGCGTGATCAAGCCGGGCGAGACGCTGATCTTCGTGGTCGACCTGGTCGCCGTGAACTAGTCACCGACGAGCGCAGCGAGGAGGCACCCGTCGCGAGCGGCCGTGCAGCGGAGCGCCCGTCCCTGTCTGGACAGACGAGCGAGCAGACAACGCTTCATCGTCTGCGAGCGAGGAAGGAAGACAGGACCTCAGCGCGCAGCGGAACAGCGAGTGACGACTGGCACGGCTCACCAGGAACCGCCTCCACCACCACCGCCGCCGCCCCCCGAGAACCCTCCGCCCCCGAACGAGCTGCCCCCGCCGAAGCCGGTGCCGCTCGCCCCGGAGGACGGGGCCGGGGCGGCGGCCGTGGCCAGGCTGCTGGTCAGGAAGCCGGTGTTGAAGGCGGCCATGTTGTAGTTGCCGACATACCAGTAGGGCGTCGCGTTGGGTAGGCGACCCATCGCCACCAGGTCACCGCAGATCTTCGCCCACCGGTCGGCGAGCTCGAAGGCGATGGCCCAGGGCAGGTACTTGGAGAAGATGTCCTCGCCCTCCTCGAACCGGATCTGGTCCGCCTCGGCGGTCGCGAGATACGTCTTGAAGCCTTCCACCTGGTCGCACACGGCCCGGCCGTCGGCGGTCCGCTGGCCTCGGCGCAGCTTGAACCTGACGATCGCGAACGTGATCAGGATCGGCAGCAGCGGCACCAGGGCGAGCAGGAAGACCGCGCCCACCGTGAAGCCGAGGAAGACCGCGAACACGATGATGCCGAAGCCGAACCCGCTGGTGGCGGCCGACGAGGGCACCTTCCGGAACCAGCCTCGGCTGGCCACCTGGTTCCGTACGGACTTCTGCATCGCCTGATGAGCCGCCGTCAGACTGCCCTGCTTCGACAGGTCCTCCACCGCTCCGGGTGGCTGACCGCCGAACAGCTCGGTCAGCAGCACCATCTCGTGCGGTGCCGTGGCCCGGTTGGGGTCGACCAGGGTCACCTGGAAGTCCTTCTTGCCCTCGCTCTGCACGGTCAGGGCGCCCTTGACCGCCAGGTCGATGATGGTCGCGGCGGTCTCCCGCGTGTCCACCTGCCCGTCGATCAGCAGTCCCGCCTCGGCGACCGGGATCCGCGGCGGGGTGAACGCGACGGGGATGGGCAGGTCGGGATCGCTCGGCACCACCGGCGCCTGCTGCCCCGGCAGCGGCACCGTGCCGGGGGCCAGGCCGGCGTAACGCTGGTCGCGCCCGTTCTTGCGCCACCAGAGCGAGCCGACGATCGGCGAGCCGACCAGGGACGCCGCACCTACACCGGCGAGGGCGACCAGTCCTGCCTTCTCGCCCGCGCTGAGCTTGCTCCCGTCGGGCTCGAGGTGAGGCGCGTTGTCCGCGATCAGCCCGGGCTTGACCTTGACGCCGATGGTCAGGCCCTGGCCGGCGGGCAGGCTGGCCTGGGTGAACTCGCCCACCCCGTCGACGATCTTGTCCGACGTGCACTCCTGCTTGCTCTGCACGGGCCCGGCGAAGCAGCTCAGCTCCTGCGCCCCGCCGGGCACGGTGGCCTTGACCGAGACGTCGGTCATCGGCGCCTTCCAGTCCGACCCGGTGGCGTCCCAGTAGAACTCGTCGTAGCCGCTGAAGGTGCGCATCGCGCCCTTCACGGAGTACGTGATCACGTACGTCGCCGTCGGTGAGCTGATGGTCTCGTCGGGATCACCGATCCTGATCCGTAGCTGCTCGCCGCGACCGCTGTCGGTCTCGTAGGTGTTCTCGCTGTACTGGGTGGCCACGCCGGAGTCCGGACTGGTGACCGACTCGACGTCGACGGTGTAGACCGCGTCCTGCTGGTCGTCGTACGGCTCGCGGGTGACGAAGTAGCGGTCGATGCCGTGTCGGCCGGAGTCGGAGCCGAACCGCCAGACGATCGTCTCCTTCGCCTGCAGCACGCCGTCGGTGCCCATCTCGTACTCGATCGAGAACTTGTCGATCTGGTCCCCGGCCGCCGACGCGGTCGTGGTGGTGGCCAGCGAGAACCCGACGGCCAGCAGCAGTCCGGCCAGGGCCAGCAGGATCCCCCTGACCAGCCGGAGGAGGGAGGGCGTCCGCCGCATCAACGCCCCCGCCGGGTCCGGGTCGCCAGGGCCCGCTGGGCCTCCCGGTCCGCCTCGCGCTGCGCGATGGACTGGCGCTTGTCGTACTCGCGCTTGCCGGTGGCGATCGCGATCTCGACCTTGGCGTACCCGTCGGTGAAGTAGATGGCGAGCGGGACCAGGGTCGACCCCTTCGTCTCCAGCTCACGGGCGATCTTGTCGATCTCCCGGCGGTGCAGCAGCAGCTTGCGGGTCCGCCGGGCGGTGTGGTTGGTCCAGGTGCCGTGGCTGTACTCGGGGATGTGCGCGGCGCGCAGCCAGACCTCGCCGTCGTCGACGGTCGCGAAGGCGTCCGCGAGGGTGGCCCGTCCCTCCCGCAGGGACTTCACCTCGGTGCCGCTGAGTGCGAGCCCCGCCTCGTAGGTGTCCCCGATGTGATAGTCGTGCCGAGCCTTGCGGTTCTGCGCGACGATCTTGCGTCCCGTCTCCTTCGCCATGCCCTCCATCCTGCCAGCACCTGGGGCCCGACCTTCTGGAGTAAAACCAACGCCACGTGTGGAGAGCGGTGCAGAAGGCCGTCAGAACCAGGTCATCGGGTTCCGGAGCTTGCCGTCGAGGTAGACCATCAGGTGCAGGTGGCAGCCGGTGGAGTACCCGGTGGTGCCGACGTAGCCGATCACCTCACCCTTGCTGACGTGGTCGCCGACCCCGACGGTGTAGCGGATCGCGTGGTTGTACGCGGTGGTGACGAACGTGCCGTCCACCACCCCGTGGTCGACGATCAGCCGGTTGCCGTAGCCGGCGTTGTAGTACTTCTCCACCACCTTGCCGCTGTACGGGGCCCGGATCGACGTGCCACAGCTGGCGCCGAAGTCGGTGCCGTCGTGCAGCTTCCAGTACTTCAGGATCGGGTGGAACCGCATCCCGTACGGGGACGTGATCGGCGCGCTCACCGGGTAGGAGAACCCGTGGCTGGCGCTCCGGCCCGAGCCGCTCGAGCTGCTCGAGCTGGTGGAGCTGGAGCCCGAGTCGCTGCTCTTGGACTTCTTGGTCGCCTTGTGGCTGGAGCTGCCCGAGTCGTCGCTGGAGTCGTCGTTCGAGCTCGAGCTGCTCTCCTCCGCGGCAGCGGCGGCGTCCGCCTGCTTCTCCGCGGCCCGCTGCTTGGCCCGCTCCCGCTTGGCCTCGGCCTTGCGCTGGGCCCGCTCCGCGGCGGCTGCCTTGGCGGCGGCGATCCTGGCCGCCCGCTCGGCTGCGGCCTTGCGCGCCGCCTCGGCCCTGGCCTTGGCGATCCGGGCGGCGATCCGCTGCTCGACGTTCGCCCGCTCCTGGGACAGCCGGGTGTACTCCTGCTTGTCCTGGGCGACCTCGGTCGCCGCCTGCGACGCCGCCGACTGCCGCTGCGACAGCAGCGAGGCGACAGCTGCCTGCTGCTGTGTCGCCTGCGACTCCAGCTGCCGCTTGGCGACCAGGTTCGCGGCCGCCTTCTTCCGGTCCGCCGCGATCTCCTTCTCGATCGCCGCCTGCTTCGCCTTGGCCGCGGCGAGCTTGGCCTGCAGCACCTCGGTCCGGTCGATGGTGGCCGCTGTGGTGTCGAACATGGTGGTGGACCACTGGATCCGGGTCTGCAGGTCGGCCGTCCCGGTGTCGGTCATCAGCAGGGCCACCGGCAGCAGGTTCGTCTGCTGCTGGTACTGGTCCCGCACCATCTGACCGGCGAGCTTCTTCTCGGCGTCCAGCTTCTTCTGGTTGGCCTTGACCGCTGCCTTGGCTTTGGCCAGGGCCACCTCCGCGGCCTTGAGCTTGACGGCCATCGCGGTGTCGAGCCGTCGCGCCGCGGCGAGCTCGATCCGGGTCTGGGCCAGTGCGGCCTGGGCGGCGGCGAGCTGTGACTCGGCCGCATCGACCGCGTCGGCGGCCGAGTTCAGCGCCCGTGACGACTCGTTCAGCTCACGCTTCTTGGCCGCCTGCTGGGCCTTCACCTGGTCGCGTTGGTCGCTCAGGTCGTCGGCCAAGGCCGGTGGGACCATCAGGGCGGCCGTCACCGCGGAGCAGATACCCACGGCGACCACTAGCCGTACGTGCCTGAATGCCGGTGCCACAGCTCAATCCCCAATCGCATCGAAGACCCCGAACCAATGGGTTCGAGACTCTCAAGGTGCAATTGAGGTTGAGATTTTCCTTATTACACCCTGAGGTACTTCCGAGTCGTTATCAGCGTCGGGATGATAGACAGCGCGAGCCCCACGACGGCAACCCCTAACAGGGCCCAACCCGTCTGTTGCCACCCAATCCACGGTAAAGTCCGAATGGAGACTTGAGCTTTCTGCATGATGATGAAGTAAACGCCTGTGACGAGTGTGACGGATGCGAACAGAATGCCGATAAGGGCGGCGATGACCGCTTCAAATAAGAACGGCAATGTGATATAGAGATTGCTCGCTCCGACCAGGCGCATGATGCCGATCTCTCGACGGCGCGCGAAAGCGGCCAGCCGGATGGTGTTGCCGATCTGCAGCGCGGCCGCCAGCAGCAGCAGCACCGAGGCGCCGATGGTGCCCCACTGCAGCAGCCGCAGCCAGGAGAAGAGCGGGTCGAGGTACTTCTTCAGGTCCTGAATGGCCTGGACACCTTTCAGCCCGACCACCGAGCTGACCACCCCCTCGTACTGCTCGGGGTTCTTGAGCTTGACCCGGAACGACTCCTGCATCTGCTCGACGGTCAGCGAGTCCTGGATGGGGCTGTTGGCGTACGCCTTCTGGAACGCTTCCCAGGCTTCCTGCTTGGTCTCGAAGTAGACGCCGCCGGGAGCCACCTCGGGGTTCGCCTCCAGGGTCTGCCGGATCGTGTCCTTCTGAGCGTCGGTCACGCCCTGGCCGGGCTCGCACTGCTCACCGCTCACGTCGGGAGTGCAGAGGAAGACCGAGATCTCGATCTTGTCGTACCAGTTGCCCTTGAACAGGTCGACCTGCTGGTTGGCCAGCAGGCCGGCGCCGAAGAGCGACAACGACACCCACATGGTCATGACCACGGCCAGGGTCATGGTGAGGTTCTGCCGGAGGCCGGCGAACGTCTCGGAGAAGATGTGACGGAAACGCATGCTGGATCCTCGGTGTCAGGCGACGGGTCGGGCCGGGTGGGGCGGGGAAGGTTCCGACCGGGTCACTGGTAGCCGTACACGCCGCGGCTCTGGTCCCGCACCACGGCGCCGTCGTCGAGCTCGATGACGCGCTTGCGCATCTGGTCGACGATGGTCGAGTCGTGCGTGGCCATCAGCACCGTGGTCTCGGAGCGGTTGATCCGGTCGAGCAGCTTCATGATGCCGACACTGGTCGCCGGGTCCAGGTTCCCGGTGGGCTCGTCGGCGATCAGGATCTTGGGCCGGTTCACGAAGGCGCGGGCGATGGCCACGCGCTGTTGCTCTCCACCGCTCAGCTCCTCGGGCAGTCGACCACCCTTGCCGTCCAGACCGACCAGATCGAGCACCTCCGGCACCACCCGCTTGATGGTCGAGGTCGGCTTGCCGATGACCTGCAGCGCGAAGGCCACGTTCTCGGCGACCGTCTTGTTCGGCAGCAACCGGAAGTCCTGGAACACCGTGCCGATCTCCCGGCGCATGGCGGGGATCTTCCAGCTGTGCAGCTTGTTCAGCTCCCGACCGGCGACGAACACCTTGCCCTTGGTGGAGCGCTGCTCCCGCAGGATGAGGCGGAGGAAGGTGGACTTCCCGGAGCCGGACGGCCCGACGAGGAAGACGAACTCGCCCTTCTCGATGTCCACCGACACCTCGGAGAGGGCAGCTCGTCGCTGTCCGTCGTAGGTCTTGCTCACGTTGTCGAAACGAATCACGTCACGCCTCGGCCGGGGTAGACGACAGGAGCCGGGCGTGGTACCCGGTGGCAGGCCAGCGACGAGTCTAGGTGACCGAACTGTGATTCCCGGGTGTTGACGGCGGGCGTGCCCGGTCCGGTGTCAGGAGGCGGCGTTCTCGTTGGTGCGGCGCCATCGGATGCCCGACTCGATGAACCCGTCCAGCTCGCCGTCGAACACCGCGTCGGGGCTGGACACCTCGAAGTCGGTGCGCAGGTCCTTGACCATCTGGTACGGGTGCAGCACGTACGACCGCATCTGGGAGCCCCAGCTGTTGCCGCCGTCGCCTTTCAGCAGGTTCATCTCCGCCTCGCGGTCCCGGCGCGCCTTCTCCAGCAGCCGGGACTGCAGCACCCGAAGGGCCGCCGCCTTGTTCTGCAGCTGCGACTTCTCGTTCTGGCAGGAGACCACGATGCCGGTCGGCAGGTGGGTGATGCGGACGGCCGAGTCGGTGGTGTTCACGCTCTGGCCACCCGGGCCCGAGGAGCGGAAGACGTCGATCCGGATGTCGGCCTCGGGCACGTCGATGTGGTCGGTCTCCTCGGTCACCGGCAGCACCTCGACCCCGGCGAAGGAGGTCTGGCGGCGGCCCTGGTTGTCGAACGGCGAGATCCGGACCAGCCGGTGGGTGCCCTGCTCGACCGAGAGCGTCCCGTACGCGTACGGCGCCCGGACCTGGAAGGTGGCCGACTTGATGCCCGCCTCCTCGGCGTAGGAGGTGTCGTAGACCTCGGTCGGGTAGTGATGCCGCTCGGCCCAGCGCAGGTACATCCGCAGCAGCATGGCGGCGAAGTCGGCGGCATCGACGCCGCCGGCCTCGGAGCGGATCGTGACGAGCGCGTTGCGGGGGTCGTACTCCCCGGCGAGCAGCGTGCGGACCTCGAGCGACTCGACCGCCTTGTGCAACGAGGTCAGCTCGGTCTCGGCCTCCGCCAGGGACGGGGCGTCGGCCTCGTCCTGGGCCAGCTCGACCAGGATGGTCAGGTCATCCAGCCGGGACCGGAGCTCAGCGAGCTTGTCCACCTCGGACTGCAGGGCGGACAGCTTGGACGTGACCCGCTGTGCGTTGTCGACGTCATCCCACAGGTCCGGGGCGGCGACCTCCTCGGACAGCGCCGCGATCTCGATCTTCTTGGTCGCAGGGTCGACGACCGCCTCGATCGAGGTCAGAGCCTTGTCGAGAGCCGAGAGTTCTGCAGGAAAGTCCGAACCAGCCACAATCGACCACTCTACTGATCTGCGCCAGTCCGGCCGACCGATGCAGCCGGGGAGGGCCACTAGGCTCACCTGCCATGAGTGAGTCCGTGCTGGCCATCGACATCGGTGGCACCAAGATCGCCGCGGCGGTGGTGGACGCCGAGGGCACGATCCTGACCGACCAGCTGCGGCCCACCGCCGCGTCCGACGACCCCGAAGCGGTGTTCGCCGGCGTCGAGTCGGCGGTCCGGGCACTGGTCCACCGGCTCGGGCCCCTGGACCGGATCCGGGTCGGCATCTCCTCGGCCGGACCCATCGACGGCCCTGCCGGCACCGTCTCCCCGGTCAACATCGGTGCCTGGCGGGGGTTCCCGATCTCGGCACGGGTGCGGGAGGTGCTCGCCGAGACGTACGGAGCCGACGCCGTGACCGTCGGGCTGGCCGGCGACGGGCACTGCTTCGCTCTCGGCGAGCACTGGCTGGGTGCGGCCCGCGATGTCGCCTCGATGATCGGCCTGGTGCTGTCCACCGGGGTCGGCGGCGGCGCCGTGATCGAGAACAAGCTGTTCACCGGCGTCACCGGCAACTCCGTCCACCTGGGCCACATCAGCGTCAACGCGTGGGGTCCGACCTGCGTGTGCGGTGGTCACGGCTGCACCGAGATGTACGCCCGGGGCCCGGCCCTGGTCGCCGCGGCGAAGCAGCAGGGCTGGCGGGGCGGGGACGACGCCCGCGCGCTGACGGCTGCCGCCCGCGCCGGTGACGAGATCGCCCTGCGGGTGATCGACCACGGCATGCGCGCCCTCGCGGCCGGGATCGCCACCACCGCAACCGAGCTGGACGTCGCGGTGGTGGTCCTCGGCGGCGGGGTGTCCAAGGCCGGCGACGTGATCTTCGAGCCCCTGCGTCGGCACCTCCGCGACTTCGCGGTGCTGGACTACGTCGCCGACCTCGAGGTGAGGCCGGCGATCCTGGAGACCGCCGGGCTGCTCGGCGCGGCGGCGCTGGCCTTCAGCCAGGAGTAGCCACCGACGTCGGCCGCAAGGTCGTCAGCAGCATCGGCCCCGTTTCTTCCACCGCCACCAGGTCCAGCTCGATGGTGTCGGTGAACAGAGTCTTGCCCTGGCCCACGAACGTCGGCACGGTGAGCAGCCGGTACTCCTCGACCAGCCCGGCCTCAGCCAGGTCACGGACCAGACCGATGCTGCCGATGACGACCAGGTCGTGCCGGCTCGCCAGCTCTTTCACGCCGGCCTCCAGGTCGCCCGGGACCGGGAGCCGGTGCGAGTTCGACCACACGGCGAGATCGGGGTTCCCCTGCGTCCGGACGTACTTCGGCATGGCGTTCATCGCTGCCGACACCGGGTCCGTCCGCGACGGCCACAACCGGGAGAAGTGCTCCCAGGTCCGTCGGCCGAAGAGCAGGGCGCCGGTGTCCAGGATGGATCCCAGCCGGAACTTGTCGCCGCTGATGCTCCCGCCTCCGAACCGGAAGGCCCACCCGCCGAACGCGGTACCCGACCGCCCGTCGGGGTCCTCGACGACTCCGTCCAACGTCACGTACTGGATGACGATGATCCTGCCCATGCCCTACCTCCGCTGCTGACGACCGGCTCGCTGCCGGTGACCGGTCGGTGCCGGTCACCAGGAGATACCGGCGGCGTCGCCCGAACTCATCGGTCCCCGGCGAGCCGCCGTTCCCTGGGCAGGCCGAAGACCTCGAAGACGGACAGATCGGCGAACACGCTGGTCCGGACGACCCGCCCGTCGGCGACCGTCAGCACCTGGATGCTGTGTGCCCGACCATCCAGGTAGGCGGCGAAGCCGGCCTCGCCGTTCGCCCAGAGCGGGACACAGCTCCAGTGGGTGCCGCGCGTTCGGTAGACCCGCTCCATGAACCCCGCGTACGCCGGCGGGCCCGCGTACCAGTTCCACATCGGCGGCATCTCCAAGATGACGTCGGCGGCGAGCATCGACACGATGCCGGCCACGTCGGCGTGCTCGAACGCCTTCAGGTAGCGGTCCACCACCAGGCGCTGTTCCGCGGGCTCTTGCGCCGGTGTCCCGGGGTCGAGACGGGCGCGCGCGAGGGCACTCCGGGCCCGCTGCAGCGCGCTGTTGACTGCGGCGACGCTGGTGTCCAACGCCTCCGCCACCTCGACAGCCGGCAGCTGCAGCACCTCGCGCAGCAACAGCACGGCCCGCTGCCGGGGCGGTAACAGCTGGAGAGTCGCCACGAGGGCGACGCGGTACCGGCCCCGTTCCACCGCCTGCGTGGCGGGGTCGACCGGGATCGGCAACAGCCACGGGATCTCCCGACCTTCGACGAACGGCGCGTCGGGGTCGTCGAAGCGGTCCCCCTGGCTCGACGGGAGTGGGCGGGAGCGCCGCGACGTCAACGCGTCGAGGCACGCGTTCGTCGCGATCCGGTGCAGCCAGGTGCGGAGCGAGCCGCGTTCGGCGTCGTACCGATCCCGGGAACGCCAGGCCCGGAGCAGCGTCTCCTGCACGATGTCCTCGGCATCGTGCGGTGATCCGAGCATCCGGTAACAGTGCCCGAGCAGCTCGCGACGATAGGGGGCGACGTCCGCGTCGAAGTCGACCTGCACGTTCACATCGTGACGCACACCCGAGCGCTCCGAGCCATCCGCGTGCGCGTTTTCCGACCACGGGCGGCTTTCGCCAGCTCCCTGGCCATCCGGGTGCGCGTTTTCCGACCACGGGCGGCTTTCGCCCGCTCCCCGGCGCATCCGGGTGCGCGTTTTCCGACCACGGGCGGCTTTCGCCAGCTCCTTGGCACTCCCCGCGCGCGTTTTCCGACCACGGGCGGCTTTCGCCAGCCCCCCGGCCATCCGGGTGCGCGTTTTCCGACCACGGGCGGCTTTCGCCCGCTCCCCGGCCATCCGGGTGCGCGTTTTCCGACCACGGGCGGCTTTCGCCCGCCCCCGCCCACTCCCCGCGCGCGGTTTCCGACCACGGGCGGGTTTCGCCGACCCCGGGCCCGGGCCAGCGCAGAGCGCGGTTCCGCCCGTCTGCGGGACTCAGCTCGGCAGCAGCCGGCCCTCGACCAGGGCCACCCGGCGGTCGGCGACCGCGGCGATCTCGTCGGCGTCGTGGCTGACCAGGACGACCGGGATCGACTGGCGTCCCACGTCAGCGAGCACCGCCTGCAGCAGTCGGATCCGGGTGTCGATCTCCACCGCCGACAACGGCTCGTCCAGCAGCACGGCGGCCTCGGGTCCGCCCAGACCGAACCCCACGATCGCCCGGGCGAGCGCGACCCGCTGGCGTTCGCCGGCGGACAGCTGGGCCGGGCGGCTGTCGGCGAGAGCGGTGTCCAGCTCGAGCAGATCCAACACCATGGCCACCCGGTGCGCGCCCACCCGTCGGCGTCTCTTCTCGCTCGGTAGGGCGGTGGCGATGTTGGCGGCCACGTTGTTCTCGCGGTCGAGCACCGCATCCTGTCCCGCCAGCATCAGGTTGCGGCGGTCCTTCACCACCAGCACGTCGTCGTCGGTGAGGGTGACGCCACTGAGCCGGACGGATCCCTCATCGGGGTCCTCCAGACCCGCGATCAGGTGCAGCAGGGTGGTCTTGCCGGACGCGGACGGACCGGAGACCCCGAGAACCTCCCCCGGTCTCACCGTCAGGTCGATGTGGCGGAGCACGGGACGCCCGTCGTACGACTTGGAGAGACCGCGGAGCTCGAGCTCACCGCCCGCCTCCGGGGTGCGGCGGCCGATCAGGAGACGCGCTCCGGCTCCCCGGACAGGTCCTCGATCCGCACGAAGACGTCCTCGCCGCGCTCGCGCCGCGGCGGCCAGTCATGCACCCAGATGACCACGAAGGCGGCCAGCGAGGCGGCCAGCGCGATCACCGGGCCGATCGTGAACAGGAAGACACCGATCAGCCCGACGAGGTCGATCGCCAGCACGGCGGCGGCTCCGGACCGACCGAGCTTGCCGTGACGAGCCCGCCAGGCCGCGTACACCACCCAGGGCACCATCGCGAGCAGCAGGAAGACCCAGGAGAACGTCGAGGCGAGGCCGGCGCCCTCGATCAGCCGGATCATGCCGGCCATGCTGACCAGCCCGGTCAGCGCACCCAACCCCGTCAGAAGGTTCTTGTTCATCGTGTTCCTCCCCCGCAGGGTGGGTCGCCGTGGAATCGTGACCCAAACGTAGCCCAGAAAGGCGTCCCCGCACCGGAGCGCGGCCAAGTCGTCGCGGATTCCCCGGCAGGGACTGAGCCGGGTGCCCGTGGGGTCCCGACGCAGGTGTCAGTAGACGTCCCTGACGTAGCGCTTCGCCTTCTTCAGGTCCGCCACGTACTCGACGGCGTCCTCGGGTCCGCGTCCTCGCTGCTGCTCGATGATCAGCCGCAGGGCGGCGTCGACGTCCTTGGCCATCCGGGTCGCATCGCCGCAGACGTAGAAGTGGGCACCGTCCTCGAGCCACCCGTACAGCTCCCGGGCCTGCTCGAGCATCCGGGTCTGGACGTAGACCTTCTCCGCCTGGTCCCGGGAGAAGGCCAGATCGAGGCGATGCAGCACGCCGCCCTGGGCCAGCTCGCCCAGCTCGTCGGCGTAGATGAAGTCGTCGGCCCGGTGCTGGTCGCCGAAGAACAGCCAGTTCCGGCCGGTCGCTCCCCGGGCGGCCCGCTCGTGCAGGAACGCGCGGAACGGCGCCACCCCGGTCCCCGGACCGACCATGATCATCGGTCGGCCGTCGTCGGCGGGCACCCGGAAGGCGGCGTTGGGCTGCAGGTAGATGCCCACCTCGCCGTCGCCGAGCCGGTCGGCCAGGAAGGTGGAGCAGACGCCGCCCCGGATCCGGTCGGCTCCGTGCCGGACCGAGGCGACCGTGAGGTGGACGCGGTCGGGACTGTGCAGCGGACTCGACGAGATCGAGTACGCCCGAGGCTGCAGGGGTCGCAGCACCGCCGCCAGCTCGTCCGCCGTGAACGCCACCCCGGGACCGGCGAGCAGCAGGTCCAGGACGTCCTTGCCCCACAGCCAGTTGTCGAGCGTGTCCCGCTCGCCGCGCGCCATCACGGCGGCCAGGTCCCCGTCGGGATCCCGTTCGGCCAGTGCCGTGAGCAGGTCTCGCGACGGCGTGCGGATCTCCCAGCCGGTGGTCAGCCGCTCCCGCAGGGTCCCGCCGTCGACTTCCGTCTCGGGATCCAGACCCAGCCGGTCCAGCAGAGCTTCGACCAGGGCCAGGTCGTTGACCGGCACCACACCGAGGGCGTCGCCGGCGGCGTAGCCGATGCCGCTGTCCCCCAGATCGAACTCGTAGTGCCGGATCTCCTTCGCGCTGCGGGCGCCGGAGAGCACCCGGTTGGCGACCAGCCGCGACCGGTACGGATCGCGCCGGGTCCAGCGCTGCCGAGCCGGAAGGGGCGCCGTCGGTGCGGGCACCGGCGGCGTCGGCAGTGCCGCCCCGGCCGCCCCGGGGGCCTCGGCGGCCAGGTGCTCCACCACGTCGTCCAGCCAGGCCGTGGCCGGGTCCTCGAAGTCGACGTCACAGTCGACCCGGGGCAGGACCCGAACCGCACCCAGCTGCTCCAGCCGGGTGTCGATCAGTCGGCCGGCCTGACAGAACCCCTCGTAGCCGCTGTCCCCCAGCGACAGCACGGCGTAGCGGGTGTCCTCCAGCCGTGGCGCGCTGTCGGTGGCCAGCGCCTCCCAGAACAGCTCCGCGTTGTCGGGCATCTCGCCCTCGCCGTAGGTGGACGTGATCACCAACAGGTACGAGGTCGTCGGCAGGGTCGCCACGTCCAGGTCGTCCAGGGCGCGGACTGTCGCCCCGAGACCCCGTCCCCGGACGGCGCCGGCGAGCCGGATGGGCGAGCTCCTCGCTGTTGCCGGTCTGGGTGCCGTACGCGATGTCGACGGTGAGGGTCGGCAGCGTTGTCGCCTCGTCGTCGTGCCGACGAGCGGCGGCCATCCCGGCCAGGAAACCGCCGAGCCAGGCCCGCTGATCGAGGGTGAACGGAGCGTCGGTCGGGATGGACAGAAGAGTGGTCATGCCGGCACCTCCTCGGCCAGCGCCGCGTGCGCCAGCTGGGCCAGGTCGTCCAGCGCAGCGGTCACCAACAGCTCGTCGAACTGCGACCGGTCGAGCCAGCTCGCGTTCTTCTGCTGCTGATGCAGGATCCAGCCGTACGTCCCGGGGGCGTCCATCCCGCGCACGTTCCGCAGCTGCAGCGACTGCTGGTAGTCACCCAGCCGCTTCATCGCGATCTGGGCGGCGAGCTCGGCGTCGTCGAACCGCTCGAGCTTGCCCCGGACGTAGCGCAGCAGCTTCTGGCGGACGAAGAAGTCCTCGGTGAGCACCAGCTTCCGGGCCGCCGCGGTGATCCGCGGATCACCCGGACCGGTCGTCCCCGGAACCCGCTCGAGCGCGATCTCCTGGGCGATGGCCAGCACCGTGTACGACGACAGCACCGCGTAGGCGTCGGGGGAGGTCGGAGCGCCGAAGACCGGCGTGCGTCCGCCGGCGACCGGCTGCCCGTTCCGCAGCGACAGCTTGAACTGCCGGAGGCGGTCCGTCGCCACCGAACCGGCCAGCTCGTCCAGCAGCTCCTTGCGGGGCTTCGCGGCCAGGATCTGGTCGCTGTCCTGGTAGAGCAGCAGCGCCGTCGGCGTGCCCACGGCGATCCGGGTCCGGGTCGTCGCCCAGTCCTCGAGCAACCGGGCGGCCAGCACGGAGCCCGTGGCCTCGAGATGCCACTGCAGCATCAGCAGCACGGCCTCCTCATGGAACGACGGGACACCGGACACCTCCGCCCCGACCAGGGGCTGCACCAGCAAGGAGTCGCTGGCCCGGTCGGCCAGCTCACCGGCCGGGTCGTACTGGTAGACGAACCCGCCGCTCATGCCGTTGCCGAGACCCTTGCCGAACGTCCCGAGGTTGAGGACGGCCCCGTTGGTCATGTACTCGCAGCAGAAGTCGCCGACCCCCTCGACCACCGCTGTGGCGCCTGAGTTGCGGACGGCGAAGCGGTCCCCGGCCTCGCCCTGCACGAACGTCCGCCCGCCGGTCGCCCCGAACAGGGCGAAGTTCCCGATCAGCACGTTGCCGCCGGGTTCGGTGCTGCCGCCCCCCGGGGTCCGCACGATGATCCGGCCACCGCACTGGGACTTGGCGACCCCGTCGTTGGCGGTGCCGGTGTGGGCCAGCTCGAGACCGTCGTTGCAGAAGGCCCCGTACGACTGGCCGGCCGTCCCCGTGCTGGTCACCCGGACCGATCCCTCGGCCAGGAACCTCCGGCCGCGATCGTCGGTCAGCACGGCCGGTGCCCGGTCCAGCCGCTCCGCCGCCGACGGCGTGTGGTTCAGCAGCCGTTCGAGGTCGACCGACAGCTGGCCGCCGACGGACTTGTGGTGGTTGCGCAGCCCGATCCCGTCGATCTCGACGGAGGACTCGCCGGCGTCGAGCAGGCTCGCCGTGACCTGCTCCAGGAGGGCGTCGTCGAGGGCGAAGTCGGCCTCCAGGTAGACCGGGTCGTCGACGGTCCGCACCGGCACCCGGGTCAGCATCGCCCGTACGTCGAGCTCGCCGACGCTGGCCGGGTGATCCAGCAGCTGGAGCAGATCGGTCCGGCCGCGCGCCTCGGCCAGCGAGCGCAGACCCAGCTTGGCCAGGATCTCCCGGACGTCGTGGGCGATGTTCAACAGGTACTGCGCGAGGGCCCGCGGGTCCCCGTCGAACACCTCGGGGTTGGTGGTCAGACCGGCCGGGCACTTGATGTTGCAGTTCTTCGCCATCACGCACTTGAGCATCATCAAAGCGGTGGTGCCGAACTCGAAGCTGTCGCCGCCGAGCAGGGCGGAGACGACCACGTCGCCACCGGTCTGGTGCGCGCCGGAGCACCGCAGCACCACCTTGTCCCGGATCCCGTTGACGCTGAGCGCCTGATGCACCTCGGCTACGCCGATCTCGGCCGAACGTCCGGCGTACTTGAGGCTGGTCACCGCCGCGGCCCCGGTGCCGCCGGTGTTGCCGGCCACGTTGATCACGTCGGCGCCGGCTTTCGCCACCCCGACAGCGATCGTGCCGATGCCTTCGGAGGAGACCAGCTTGACGATCACCCGGACCCGGGCGGCCTTGCAGTCGTGGATGAGCTGGGCGAGATCCTCGATCGAGTACGTGTCGTGGTGCGGCGGCGGCGAGATCAGCTCGATGCCGGGGGTGCCGCCGCGGGCGGCGGCGATGTCGACAGTCACCTTCGGCGCCGGCAGCTGACCGCCCTCGCCCGGCTTGGCGCCCTGACCGATCTTGATCTCCAGCTCCTGCAGCATCGGGTCGGCCAGGTAGCCGGCCCAGATGCCGAACCGGCCGGAGGCGAACTGCTTGATCCGGGACCCCCGGATCGTCCCGGCCCGGCTGTGGTGCTCGCCACCCTCGCCGCAGTTGGACATCGCCCCGACCATGTTGGTGCCGTGGGCCACGGCCTCGTGCGCGGTGGCGACCAGGGCGCCGTGGCTCATCGCCCCGGAGGCGAGCGAGGCGGTGATCTCGTGGGCCGGCTGCACCTCGACCAGCGGCACACTGGCCGGCGAGTGCTGCAGCAGGGCGAGGAACCGGTAGGCAGCCCCGCGGGCGCCGACCACCAGTCCGTCCGGGCCGAGCTCGACCACGTCGACCTCGTCGCCGTAGTCGGTGGTCAGGTAGTCGGCCAGGCCCGCGGACGCCGCGGGGTCGATGTGCGGAGCATCGACCAGTCGCAGCCGGAAGCCGTCCGGCTGCACGCTCTCGACGGACAAACCGCGGACCCGGACGCTCGAGTTGCCCTCGACCGAGAACCGGCCCAGCTCGCGGGCGAACTCGTCAGCGGTGGTCAGCATGGTCACGTCGGCGGGCAGGGCCAGCACGTCCCGCAGCGCCGACGGCCGCCGGGAGCGCTCGGCCTGGGTGGTGGCCACGAAGTCGCGGTACCCCGGGGTGATCGCGAACTCGTCGATCTGCTCATCGGTGAGCGCCTCGTACCCCGCGTTGCGGTAGGCCGCGTCGCTCAGCCCGTACGCGTCGTCGAGCTGGCCGAGGGTGAGCAGCCGGAGCTCGGACGACTCCTCCCCGTCCTCCGGCGCGAACGACGGACGCTCCTCGGTCATGTCGGCGAAGCCGCGGACCGCCGTCAGCCCGTAGGAGTGGCCGGCACCGTCGGAGCGCTCCTTGAACAAGCCGAGCAGCGGCACCTGGCTCTCCGCGCCCACCGCACAGGCCCGGGTGTGCCAGTCGGTCGAGGCCTGGGCGATCCGGGTGAACCCCACCCCGCCGACCGGCGCGGACAGGTGGGGGAAGCAGCGGGCCAGCACCGGGTCGCGGGTGTCGAGGTAGTTGGGTTCGAAGAACTCACCGCCGATGTAGCTCTCCACCGTGCACAGCCCGACCCGGCCCATGGTCTTGGCCAGCGACTTCAGTGCCGCCTTGCGGAACCGGTCGAAGGCGCGGTCGGTGTCGGTCTTCTCCCCGGCCGGAGCCGGCGGGCTCGGGTACTTCTCCTCGGCCCGCAGCCGGGCCGTCAGACAGTAGACCGCCGCGGCGCCGAAACCGAGGGCGCAGGCGATGTGGTGGGAGGACGGCAGCTGACCGCTCTCGGCGATCAGCGAGACCCTTCTCCGCAGCCCGGTCGCGATCAGCCGCTGGTTGACCGCGGCCAGCCCGAGCAGCAGCGGCAGCGGGGCGGAGGTGGTGGAGATGGAACGGTCCGTCAGCACCGCGATGCCGCCCCGCTCGCGGGCGAAGGTCTCGATCTGGTCGCACAGCAGGTCCATCGCCGCGACCATGGCGGCGGCGTTCTCGTCGGGTGCGTCCGGCACGGGCGAATAGAGCAGGTCGAACCGCTGCAGCGGCGTCACCTGCTGCTCCCGCAGCTTGACCATCTCCAGGTGGTCCAGGATCGGGGAGTCGAGCACGATCTGCCGGGTGACGGCGGCTGGTGACCCCAGCTGCTGTGACTCAGGGCCGGTGCCGTCCGGCTTGGCCCCGAGCGCGACCCGCATGGTCATCCCGTCGGCCTCGCGGATGGAGTCCAGCGGCGGGTTGGTGACCTGCGCGAAACGCTGGGAGAAGTACTTGGCCAGCCCGCCCTCCTGGTCGGACAGTGCGTTGATGGCGTTGCCGTAGCCCATCGCAGAGATCCGCTCGGACCCGTCGGCGAGCATCGGGTCCATCATGAACCGGAAGCTCTCCTGGTTGTGCGAGTACGCCACGAAGCGGCCGTGCAGGCTCAGGTCGCCGTCGTAGCCCAGCGTGCTGGTGCCCCGGGCGATCGCCGGGGCCGGCAGCGCGTCCAGCGCGATCCGGGCCTGCTCCAGCAGCGCGCCGTAGTCCCGCCTCGCCGCCAGCGCCGCCAGCGCATCCCGGGTCCGCATGATCCGGCCGGTGCGATGGTCCAGGTAGAGCATGCCGCCGGCCTCGATCCGGCCCCGGTGCACCACCGAGTCGGCGGGCAGCGGCACCTGGCCGGCCTCGGAGGCCACGATCAGGTAGTCGTCGGTCTCCACCGTGCGCAGCGGGCGCAGGCCGAGCCGGTCGAGGCGGGCACCGACCACGTCCCCGTCGCTGAAGATCACCGCGGCTGGGCCGTCGTTCTTCTCCTCGTACAGCGAGAAGTACTCGAGCATGTCGCGGATCGGGGCGGGCAGGCTGGCGTCGTTCTCCCAGGCCGGCGGCATCAGCGAGACCACGGCCTCCACGATGTCCAGCCCGTCGTCGAACACGCGGCTCTGCAGGGTCTGGTCCAGCCGGCTGCTGTCGGACTGACCCGGCGGCCGCACGATCCGTCGCAGCCGGGCCCGTGCGCCCGCGTCGTCGGCGAGCCGGTTCTTGCGGTCGGTGTTCAGCTCGCCGTTGTGCGCCATCATCCGGAACGGCTGGGCCATCGTCGGGTGCGGCTCGGTGTTGGTCGAGAACCGGGTGTGGAAGTAGAGCGTGCGGACCTCGTGGCGAGGGTCGACCAGGTCGGTGAAGTAGCTGACGACCTCGCCCGCGTTGAGCCGGCCCTTGAGCACCTGGGTCCGCGCGCTCACCGAGAGCGGGTACAGCCCGGCGAGCTCGGGTCGCTCGTAGCCGCTCTGCTCGATCTCGAGCAGGACGGCGTTGGCGGCCCGGTCGACATCGCTCCGGGTGCGGTCGGCCGGGGCGACGAAGACCCACTGCACGATCGGCAGCTGATAGGCCACGGCGGCCGGGCGCAGGGCGGTCGGGTCGACCGGCACCAGCCGTTCCAGCAGGACTTCCAGGCCCTGTCGCTCCAGGGCGGCGCGGACGATCGTGCGTGCCTGCCCCTCGTACGCGGGATCGGTGGGCATGAACAGGTTGGCGACACCGAAGGCGCCGGCTTCCAGCGGCCAGCCGGTCAGGGCGCTGAAGAAGCGGACGGAGAGGTCGACACTCACGCCGGCGCCGTCGCCGACACCTTCGGACGACATGCCACCGCGGTGCGGGATGGCGCAGAGAGCGTGGTCGCCGCGGACGATCACGTCGTGGTCCTGCCGACCGTCCTTGCGGGTGATGAAACCGACGCCGCAGGCGCTGGACTCGCGGGCGGGGTCGTACAGGCCGATCCGGAGATCATTCACGTGGCGGCTCCAGCGCAGGCCGGGACACCTGGAGCAGGAGGCCCGGAGACGGAGGTGAACGGCGCCACGTTGCGACGTTCCAAGCATGCGGGTACTTCGCCGGATCGCGGCTGTTCGCCCGTGTTATCTGAGACGCGGTTCGCTCATGCTAAGGGCAGGCCGAACGATGCGACCATCGTCAGGAGTGTGATCCTGCTGACCAGGTCGAGCGGGTCAGGCGGTACTGCCGGAAGCGCACACCCCCGTACGCGACGTCGCCGTCGGGCACGAAGCCGTACCGGGCGACGACCCGGTCGGGATGGCGGCTGTACGGCAGCGCGATCAGCACGGTGTCGAGGCCGAGCTCTCGGAACCCGTGGTCGAGGGCCCGGCGGGCGATCGACTCACCGTGTCCCCAGAAGCGCGGTCGCAGCACCAGCGCGAAGTCGGCGCCGTTCTCCTCGGCCTGGAAGCCGCCCCAGCCGGCGAAGTCGCCGTCGATCCTGATCCCCCAGGGACCGTAGCCGTGCTCATCCCACTGCCCGTCCTTGGCCGCGACCCAGTCGGCGGCCGTCTCGGCGGTGAACGCGTCACCACGGGCCAGGGGCAGGTGGCGGGCGTTGCGAGGCTCGTTGAGCAGCGCGGTGACGGCGTCGAGGTCGACCTCGGTGAGGCGGACGAACGTGATCTCGGGACCTGCCACGTCCAGCATCGTAGAAGACGCAGCGAGTGGGAGCAGAGGGACTCGAACCCCCGACATCTTGCTTGTAAGGCAAGCGCTCTAACCAGCTGAGCTATGCTCCCGCGACCAGCAGGTCAGAGTAGTGGGCTCCGGGCCACCCGACCAACCTCATTCAGCCGGCCAGCGCCGTCAGGTGCTGCTCCAGGTCGCGGGCCTCGCCGATCCCGTTGACCACGCTCCAGCGCACCACACCGTCGGCGTCCAGCAGGAACGAGCCACGGAGGGCGCAACCGGCGACGTCGTCGAACACCGCGTAGGCCCGCGCGATCCCCCCGTGCGGCCAGTGGTCGGTGAGCAGGTCGAAGGCGATCCCCTCGGCGTCGGCGTACGCGCGCAGGGTGAACATGGAGTCGGTGGAGATCGCCACCACCCGGGCGCCCAGCTCGTCGAAGCGCTGCCAGCGATCGCGCAGGCTACGGAGCTCGCCGGTGCAGATCGAGCTGAACGCCCACGGGTAGAAGATCAGCACGGTCGGCGCGCCCCGCAGATCGCTCGACGAGACCGTCTGGCCGTACTGGTTGCGGGTGCTGAAGTCCGGCGCCGGCGCACCGATCGCGACGCCCTGGGGGCCGACGTCCCGGGCAGGCTCGCTCACCGGCGAGTGCCGCGTGGCCGGACGAGCTTGTGCGCCGCCCAGTCGGGGGAGGCGTTCGCCGAGGTGGTCAGGGCCAACCCGGCCGTGACAGCTGCTTCGGAGATGTCGGAGTTGTCGACGTAGCCGCTGCGCCCGACCTTCGGCGTCAGCAACCACAGCACGCCGCCGGCGCTCAGGTCGACGACCCCGTCCACCAGACCGTCGACCAGATCACCGTCGTCGTCGCGCCACCACAGCAGCACCACGTCCACGGCGTCCATGGCCTCTTCGATCAGCTCGCCGTCGATGGTGTCCTCGACCGCGATGCGCAGCTGGTCGTCGACGTCCTCGTCCCAGCCGAGCTCCTGGACGACCTGACCCTTGGTCAGGCCGAACTTCTCCCCCGCCACACTCCTCGGTTCGGAGGGTCCTGCCGTCGCGCTCACTCTCCAGCCTCCAGCATCGTGCTCGTGGGACAGCCGCCTCGTTGCGCGGTTCCCCCGGTCCATGTGGGAGGAAAGCCTGCCACGGGCCGCAGCCCGGCGGAACCCCGGAGCCTCATCCGGCCTGCTGCAGGGCGGCGACCGTCTCGGCGACCGACCGGGCGTTGCCCGCCACCTGCCAGCGGTTGCCGTCGAGCTCGACCACCTCGGCGGCGCCGCCGGCGCCGAGCACCAGAGCGGCGCCCGGGAACCAGTCCCAGGGGTGCAGGTTCGCCTGCAGGAACACCCCGATCCGCCCGGTCGCGACCCCGGCGAGGTCGACCGAAGCGGAGCCGAGCATCCGTACGGTGGCCGCCGCGCCCACCGCGGACCGCCAGGACGCGACCCGCGGTTCGTCGCGGAGGTGCCGCGGATGGAAGTAGGTGGCCACCGACACCTGGTCCAGCGCCTCGTCGGCGAGCGGGGCCACCGGCACCCCGTTCAAGGTGGTGGGCCGGTCTCGGCCGCCCACCCACAGCTCATCCCGAGCCGGGTAGTAGACCGCACCGATCAGCGGGCCCTCGGCGTCGGTGAGTCCGACCGCGGAGCACCAGTACGGCAACCCGGACAAGAAGTTGTAAGTGCCGTCGACCGGGTCGATGAACCAGGTGCGCTCGCCGGGTCGGGCCGCGCCCTCCTCACCCACCAGGCCGTCATCGGGCCGCAGGGCGGTCAGCCGCTCGACGACGAGGGCCTCGGCCGCGTGATCGGCTGCCGACACGACGTCGGACACCGAGGTCTTGTAGTGCGTGTCGAGTCCGTCCGCCAACATCCCGGCCGCCAGCGTCCCCGCCTCCTTGACCAGGCTTGCCGCCACGTCGGCGTCGCCGACGGGCACTCCGGCATCGTCCACAGCTACGTCCGCACCATCCACAGGGGCGAGGGTAGCCGTCCCTGGCCTCTGTCACCGCAAGCGGCCAGGGCCTGGTCGACTGCGGGCTCAGCCCTTCGCGCACCAGGACAGCAGTCGCTCGACCGGCCAGGTGTTGATCACCCGGTCCGGATCGAGTCCGAGAGCCTCGGCCCGCTCGCAGCCGTACGCGATGAACTCCAGCTGCCCCGGAGCGTGCGCGTCGGTGTCGATGGAGAACAGGCACCCCGTCTCGATCGCGAGCTCGAGCAACCGCGTCGGCGGGTCGCGCCGCTCCGGCCGGGAGTTGATCTCCACCGCCACGTCGAACGAACGACACGCCTCGAAGACGACCTCGGCGTCGAAGCTCGACTCGGGCCGGACGCCCCGCTCGCCCTCGATCAACCGGCCGGTGCAGTGCCCCAGCACGTTGGTCCGCGGATTGGCGATCGCGCCGACCATGCGGTGCGTCATGGTCTCGGAGTCCGACCGCAGCTTCGAGTGCACACTGGCCACCACGACGTCCAGCTCGGCCAGCAGGTCGTCGTCCTGGTCGAGCCCGCCGTCGTCCAGGATGTCGACCTCGATCCCTTGCAGGACACGGAAATCCGCCATCGCCGCGTCCAGGTCCTTGGTGATCGCGAGCTGTTGGCGGAGCCGCTCGGCGGTCAGCCCACGGGCCACCGTGAGCCGCGGCGAGTGATCGGTGATCGCGCAGTACTCGTGGCCGAGGGACCGGGCGGTGATCATCATCTCCTCCAGCGGGCTGCCACCGTCGGACCAGGTGGAGTGCAGGTGCAGATCACCCTTGATCGCCGAGCGGAGCCGATCACCGCCGGTGGCCAGGGGCACCTTCTCGTCCCGCAGCTGCTGCAGGTAGTCCGGAACCCGGCCGGCGCTGGCCTGACTGATCACCAACGCGGTCTTCGGACCGATGCCGCCGAGCTTCTTCCAGTCGTCGGCCTCGGCGTGTCGCGACCGCTCGTCCGGATCGAGCTCCGCCACGATGTCGGCCGCCCGCCGATAGGCCTTGACCCGGTGCGTCTCGGAGCGACCGCGCTCCAGCAGGAAGCCGATCTCGCGCAGGGCGTCGACCGGGTTCACCGGCCACCCTCTCTCGTCGGGGCCGGTCGCTCCGGTGGCCGCCGGGGTCGCGGTCGCAGCGGCACGGTCGGCATCGCCGGGGCCTCCATCACGCGTTCCCCCGGCGCGACCACCGGGGGGAAGCGGCCGGTCCCGTTGTCACGATCGCGCTCCTCCCACTGTTCCCGGTACGCCACCACCTCCTGGTGGCTGCGGCCGATGAAGTTCCACCACATCACGATCTCCTCGGCGAACGGCTCGCCCCCCAGCAACAGCACCCGGGCGCCGTCGTCGCCGGCGGTCAGCGTCACGACGCCCCGACCCGTGCCGAGATAGATCAGCTGGTCGGTCGTCGCCGCGACATCCCCTCCGCACCTCACCTGCCCGGACACGACGAACACGCCGTGCTCGTGGTCGGCATCGGTGGCCAGCTCCACCGTGACCCCGGGATCCAGGGTCAGATCGGCCCCCACCAGGGGCGAGAAGCTGATCGCCGGAGAGCGGACGCCGTCGACCTCGCCGATCAGCACCTGACCGCGGACCCCTGGCCGTTCGATCAGCGGCAGGTCGGTGTAGCGGTCGAACCGCGGCGCACGGTCCCGCGCGTCGTCGGGCAGTGCGACCCAGAGCTGCAGACCGTGCAGCGTGGGCGGCTTGTCGGGCAGGGACATCTCGGAGTGCACGATCCCGTGGCCGGCGGTCATGATGTTCAAGGTGCCGGGAGTGACCATGGCCCGGGTGCCGAGGCTGTCGCGGTGCTCCACCTCGCCGGCCACCAGCCAGCTCACCGTCTGCAAGCCGGTGTGCGGGTGCGCGGGCACCTGCATGCCGGGACCGTCGCTGACGTCCTCCGGTCCGTAGTGGTCCAGGAAGCACCAGGCGCCGATCATCCGGATGGCCCGGTCCGGCAGCGCCCGGGCGACCAGCGTGGTCTTGCCGAGCCACACCTTCCGTGCCGTGATCAGCAGCTCCTCGGGCCCCGTCGGGAGCGACGAGCGGCAGACGTACTCCTCTGGTTTGGCCTCCAGGACGCTCACGGCACTCTCCTCATCGACGCCGACACCGGGTACGCGGCCGAGCCCCGGCCGGTCGCCGGCCGAGCACTAGGCTCAGCCTATGGCGGCGGCGAAGGGGCTCAACAGGTCCCGCCCGTCCTCGATCAAGAACCGTGGGGCGATCGCGAGACGGCTGTCGGCGCAGACCGCGGCGATGACCACAGCAGCCGTCACGGAGATGGAGACCCGGCACGTCTGGTTCCGCGAGCTGGACGCGGAGCACCGCTCCTGGATCACCCTGGTCGCCCGGGCCGGCATCGACGGGTTCGTCACCTGGTTCGCCGACCCGGACCCGCAGGGCCCGGCCACCTCCGACGTGTTCGGATCGGCTCCGCGGGAGCTGGCCCGACGGATCAGCCTGCACCAGACCGTCGAGCTGGTGCGCACCACCATCGACGTGGTCGAGACCCAGATCGACGAGGTGATGCCCCGGGCCGATCGGCCGGTGCTGCACACGGCGATCGTGGCCTACAGCCGGGAGGTGGCGTTCGCCGCTGCCGAGATCTACGCGCAGGCCGCCGAGCTGCGGGGCACCTGGGACGCTCGGCTCGAGGCCTCGGTGGTGGACGCGGTGCTGCGCGGTGAGACCGACGACTCGGTGCTGTCTCGCGCCTCGACCCTCGGGTGGACCTCCACCGAGGGGGTGGTCGTGGTGGTCGGTGGAGCCCCGGACTCCGGCGCTCACACCGCCGACGCGGCCGCCGAGCTCGAGGCGATCCGCCACCAGGCCGCCATCTCGGATCTGGACATGCTGGGCGCGGTGCAGGGTGACCGGCTGATCGTGGTGCTCGGCGGTTCAGCGCTCAAGGACCCGGACTGGACCCTGGCCGTGGTCGGCCGGTTCGTCAGCTCGTTCGCGGCCGGACCGGTGGTGGTCGGGCCTCCGGTGGACCATCTGATGGACACAGGTGCCAGCACCCGGGAGGCGCTGAGCGGGTACCGCGCGGTGGTCGGCTGGCCGGAGGCGCCGCGGCCGGTCAGCGCCCACGACCTGCTGCCCGAACGCGCCCTGAACGGTGACGGGCACGCCCGTCGATCGCTGGCCCGCGAGCTCTACGACCCGCTGCAGGACGCCGGCGGCGGCTTGTTGCAGACCCTGATCGTCTTCCTCGACCAGGGCCTCTCCGTGGAGGCCACCGCGCGCGCGCTGTTCGTGCACGCCAACACCGTCCGCTACCGGCTGCGCCGGGTGCACGAGATCAGCGGCTACAGCCCGACCGACCCGCGCGATGCGTACGCCCTCCGGCTGGCCCTCACCCTCGGGCGGCTGCTCGGCCGCCGTGGCCGGACGGACGAGTCAGGCGGCGACTGAGGTCGGGCCACGCCGGCTTTTGTCAGATTCCTACAACCAGGTGGCCCCAGATTCGTCGTGTCCCTGCGCGACGTACACCGCTGTGTCACGAAATAGTCAAGATCGTGCTGGCCATCGTCGCGCCCGGTCAGGGCGCACAGACTCCCGGGTTCCTGACTCCCTGGCTGACCGAGCAGTCCTTCTCCGACCGCCTGGACCGCCTCTGTGAGGTCACCGAGCTGGATCTGCGCCACTACGGCACCGAGGCCGACGCCGACACCATCCGCGACACCGCCGTGGCCCAGCCGCTGCTGGTGGCGGCCGGGCTGCTGGCCGCGCGTCAGCTCCTGCGGGAGTCGACCGACGGCATCGGCGTGGTCGCCGGCCACTCGGTGGGTGAGATCACCGCCGCCGCCGTCGTGGGCACGCTCTCCGACGAGCAGGCCATGGTGTTCGTCCGCGAGCGGGGACGCGCGATGGCGGAGGCGAGTGCCGCCACCCCGACCTCCATGACCGCCGTGATCGGCGGCAAGCCGGACGAGGTGCTCGCCGCCATCGCGGCCCAGGGACTCACCCCGGCCAACAACAACGGCAGCGGCCAGATCGTCGCGGCCGGCACGACCGAGCAGCTCGCGGGTCTGGCGGAGAACCCGCCGCCCCGGGCCAGACTGATCCCCCTCAGCGTCGCGGGCGCGTTCCACACGGTGCACATGGCCCCCGCCGCCGACCGGCTGGCCACGCTGGCCGACTCGCTCAGCACCCACGACCCGAGCACCCGGCTGCTGTCCAACGCCGACGGACAGGTCGTCTCCGACGGCGCCGACGTGCTGCGGCGCCTCGTCGGGCAGGTCGCGTCGCCGGTCCGCTGGGATCTGTGTCTGCAGGCGATGGCCGACCTCGGGGTCACCGGGCTGCTGGAGCTCCCGCCGGCCGGCACCCTGACGGGGATCGCCAAGCGCAACCTGAAGGGCGTCGAGCTGTTCGCCCTGAACACCCCCGATCAGCTGCCCGAGGCACGCGACTTCCTCCGCCGGCACGCGACCGAGGCCACTCCGTGACCGTGCCGGACGATCGCCCCGGCCGCCCCGCGGTGCGAACCTCGACCGGGAGCCCGTACGCCAGGGTGCTGGGAATCGGCAGCTACCGGCCGCGTCGGGTGGTCGACAACGCCGAGATCTGCACCTTCATCGACTCCTCCGACGAGTGGATCCGCACCCGCTCCGGGATCCGCGAGCGTCGGTGGGCCTCCCCCGACGAGACCGTGCAGCTGATGTCGGTGTCGGCGGCGCGGAGCGCGATCGAGCGCGCCGGTCTCGACCCCGCGCAGATCGACACGGTGATCGTGGCGACGGTGACGCACCTCCTGCAGACTCCGGCTGTCGCGGCGACGATCGCCGCCGAGCTGGGGACCAACGGGGCCGCCTTCGACGTCTCCGCCGCCTGTGCCGGTTTCTGCTACGGACTCACGCTGGCGGACTCGCTGGTGCGCACCGGGGCGTCCACGTACGCGCTCGTGATCGGCGTGGAGCGGCTGTCCGACATCACCAGCCGAGAGGATCGCTCCACCGCCTTCATCTTCGCCGACGGGGCCGGCGCCGCCGTGGTCGGACCGAGCGACGTACCCGCCATCGGTCCGGTGGTCTGGGGCTCCGACGGCGAGCAGTCCGAGCTGATCACGCAGACCGAGCCGTGGGACCGGGCCATGCAGGCCGAGGCCCCGCACTGGCCGGTGCTGAAGATGGACGGCAACCCCGTGTTCAAGTGGGCCGCCTTCACCATGGCCAAGGCCGCAGCCGAAGCGCTCGATCGGGCCGGTGTCCGTCCGGACGAGATCGAGGTGTTCGTGCCGCACCAGGCCAACATGCGGATCACCGACGCGATGCTGCGCGCCCTCAAGCTGCCCTCCTCGGTCGTCGTGGGACGCGACATCGAGTGGCAGGGCAACACCTCGGCGGCCTCCATCCCGCTCGCGATCGACGCTCTGCTGACCTCCGGTGCGGCTCGCAGCGGCCAGACCTGCCTGGTCATCGGCTTCGGCGCGGGCCTGGTGTATGCCGGTCAGGTGATCGTGCTGCCATGATCGTTCCCAACCGCAGATCCCTGGGCTGACCACTTCCGGTCCGTCCACCGTCCAACCCCAAGGAGCCCTGAGCCCGATGCCCACCACCGAAGAGGTCCGCGCCGACCTGGCCGACATCGTCAACGAGGTCGCCGGTGTGCCGACCGACGACGTCCAGCTGGACAAGTCGTTCACCGACGACCTCGACGTCGACTCGCTGTCGATGGTCGAGATCATCTACGCCGCTGAGGAGAAGTTCAGCGTGAGCATCCCCGACGAGGAGGCCAAGAACCTCAAGACCGTCGGGGACGCGGTCGCCTACATCGAGCGCGCCGCGTCCTGAGCGTGGAGGGCCACGCCGACGGCGACCGCTGACGCGGCCGGCGTCACACCGCGTGGCCCTCGCCACCCTCACCGCCCTTCCCGCCGCCGCCCGCCGGCCGCGGCTTTCCCACTCCCGGCCTCCAGACCACTCGACCACCGGAAGGTCCTACCCATGAGCCCGACCCCCATCGTCGTCACCGGACTGGGCGCCACCACCCCACTCGGTGGTGACGTGGCCAGCACCTGGGAGGGGCTGCTCGCCGGCCGCTCCGGCATCAGCAGGATCGAGGCCGACTGGGCCGCCGACCTGTCCGTCCAGATCGCCGCCTCGGCCGCGGTGGACCCGACCACCGTGCTGGAGCGGGTCGAGGCGCGCCGGCTCGACCGCTCGGCCCAGCTGGGTGTCGTCGCGGCGATGGAGGCCTGGCGCGACGCCGGCTTCGGGCTGAAGGAGGAGAACCCGGTCGACCGGGAGCGGCTCGGCGTGGTGATCGCCACCGGCATCGGCGGACTGCAGACCCTGATCGGTCAGTGGGACGTTCAGCTGGCCAAGGGCCCCCGCCGGGTGTCCCCGCTGGCCATCCCCATGCTGATGGCCAACGCGACCGCGGCGAACGTGAGCCTGCGGATCGGCGCCCAGGCGGGAGCACATGCGCCCGTGTCGGCCTGTGCCTCCAGCAACGAGGCGATCGCCTTCGGCATCGACATGATCCGTCTGGGCCGCGCCGACGTCGTCGTGGTCGGTGGCACCGAGGGGGTCATCCACCCGCTGCCCATCGCCTGCTTCGCCCAGATGCAGGCGATGAGCCGTCGCAACGACGAGCCCGAGAGGGCCTCCCGACCGTGGGACAAGGGCCGCGACGGCTTCGTGCTCGGGGAAGGCGCCGCCGTGATGGTGATCGAGACCCTCGAGCACGCCCAGGCCCGCGGCGCCCGGATCTACGGCGAGCTCGCGGGTGCCGGTATCACCGCCGACGCCCACGACATGGTCCAGCCCGATCCCAGCGGCAAGTCGCAGGCGCGCGCGATGGTCAACGCGCTCCGTGAGTCCGGTCTGTCAGCCGGCGACATCTCGCACGTCAACGCGCACGCGACCTCGACCCCGCAGGGCGACGTGACCGAGGCGCTGTCCATCAGGATGGCCCTCGGTGACGACACCGACGCGATCGTCACCGGTACCAAGTCGATGACCGGGCACCTGCTCGGTGGCGCCGGCGCCCTGGAGTCGCTGGCCACCCTGCTGGCCCTCTACCACCGCACGGTGCCGCCGACGATCAACCTCGAGGACCCGGAGCCCGGCCTCGGCGTCGACATCGCCAGCACGGTGCGCGAGCTGCCGGCGGGTGACCTGGCCGGTATCAACAACTCCTTCGGCTTCGGTGGCCACAACGTGGCGATCGCCTTCACGAACCGGTACGCCACCAGCTCCTGACCCAGCCCGCAGCGGGCAGCGGCAGCGGGCAGCGGGCAGCAACTGAAGCCCGGACGCGCTGACGCACTCTTCCGAACACTCACGCACTCTCTGCACCACCCGCGTGGGTTACCGGAGGAGTGCGTCAGCGAGTTTCTGGGTCAGACCACCTTGTGCAGCCAACGCACCGGAGCGCCCTCGCCGGCGTACCGGAACGGCTCCAGCTCGGCGTCCCAGGGGCGGCCCAGCAGCTCGTCCAGCGCCTCGACCAGATCCTGTTGCCCCAGGGCGGCCATCACCATGGCGTGCTTGATCCGCTCCTCCGGCACCACGACGTCGCCGTGCAGCCCGATCTGGGTGTGCAGCACCCCGAGCGCCGGGGTGTAGGAGTACCGGTGGGCTTCGACGCCGTCACTGGCCTCTTCGGTGGCCTCGAACCGGATCCGCTGCCAGCCCTTGAGCGCGCTGGTGAGGCGCGCCGCGGTGCCCGCGGGGCCCGTCCAGGCATACTCCGTCCGGTACGCGGCCCGTTCCGCCGGTTGGGGGATCCAGTCCAGGCGTACGGGCGTGCCGAACGCACCACCGACCGCCCACTCGATGTGTGGGCACAGTGCCGACGGTGCGGCGTGGATGTACAGCACTCCACGAGTTGTGCTCATCGATCCTCCAGTGACGCAGGGTGAGGGCTGTCTTCCCCAACATCCTCACGACGCCGTCACGGCGGATCAGGGTCCATTCTGCCTCATCAGTCACAGCAGAACCAGTCCCACGTTTCTTGCCCCCTTCCCGACCCCCACCGCGTGCCCGCACCGGCCCGCATCCGCCCCTTCGTCCCCGCCCCACCCACCCCGAACTCCCACTTCGCACCAGCTGGGTCATCTCCGCACCAGGTGTGCGTGGTGCGGAGATGACCGGGCTGGTGCGAAGTGGGAGTTGGGAGGGAGCCGGGAGCGCAGGCTCGGCTAGCGGGTCAGCGCGGGGTGTCGGTCGGGGGCTCCCCGCTAGCGGGTCAGCGCGGGGCGTCGGTCGGGGGCTCCCCGCTCGGTCGGGTTCCTCCGGGGGCGCCGCCCGGGCCACCACCCGGGGCACCGCCGCCGGTCGGCTCGGTCGTCGTGTCGACCGGTGCGGTCAGGGTGGCGACGAAGCCCTTGGTCACGTCGCCGGTGACCGCGGCGAGCTGGTGCACTCCGCCGTCGTCGCCGAAGACGTTGTCGGTTTCCAGCGACAGCTGGGCCAGGTTGGCCACCGAGGCCTCGTAGCCCTCGGTCGCGAACACCTTGTCGACCACGTCCTCGGGGAAGGCCAGCTGTGAGGTGGCGATGGCGTTGGTGGAGTCGGTGATCGACGCCTCGTCGGGATAGACCTCGAAGTGGATGTGCGGCCAGCGGCCGGTGTAGCAGGCCGGGACGACGCTGGTGAAGCGGACCTTGCCCTCGGCGTCGGTGACCTGGACGCCCCGCAGGTAGTTCTCGTCCTCCGCACCCTCGGAGTACATCGAGTACCTGCCCTCCCGGTCGCAGTGCCAGGCGTAGACCGCGACCCCGACGAACGGCGCGTTGTCCTCGGCCAGGTCCAGGATGGTCAGCTCGAACTCGAGCGGAACCCCCTCGGCGGTGGTGGTCGAGGTACCGAACGAGGAGCGGATGTCGCTGCGGACGATGCCCGACTCCTCGAGCACGTCCGGTCCGTTGGAGCCGTCGCCGGGGTACGGCCCGGCGGTCTCGTCGGGGATCTCGGTCGTCCCGCCCGTGCCGCTCACGGACGCGTCGGACGTCGACGTCGCGTCGACTCCGCAGGCCGCCAGCGCCAACATCCCCGCGCCGAGCCCGAACGCCGTCAGCACCCGGCGCCGGGAGAGCAGCGTACGGACGTCGAAGTCGAGGCCCTGGTCGACGACCTCCTCGTCCGGGCGCGGGAGGAGACGCCCCTGGTACGCGGGTCCGCGGGAGGTCAGGTCGGGCTCTGGCTGGTTCACGGGGTCGTACGCCTTTCGCTGGGCTGGTCTGCTGCGTCGATCCTGCCGCCGTCGACTGTGTCGGATCCCCCCGCTCCCTGTGCCGTGGCTGTGCGTTTCCGGTGCAGCACGGACACCGAACCTCGCGCGCCTGCCGGTCTTCTAGAGTGATGCGGATGACTACCGCGCCGTACGGGACCTGGCCGTCGCCGGTCACCACCGATCTCGTCACCTCCGGCACCGTCGGTCTGAGCTCACCCCAGCTCGATGGCGACGCCCTCTACTGGCTCGAGTCGCGGCCCGACCAGGGCGGTCGGGTCGATCTCGTCCGCCACTCGGCCGGCGGAGCGACCGAGCCGGTGACCTCCGGGGAGTTCAACGTGCGCAGCCGCGTGCACGAGTACGGCGGCGGGGCGTACGCCGTCCGCGACGGGATCGTCGTCTTCTCCGACTTCGCCGACAACCGCCTCTATCGCGTGCGGGACGGCCACACCACCCCACTCACTCCGGCGAGTGACCACCGGTACGCCGACCTGCGGGTGCACCCGGACCGCGATCTGGTGCTCGCCGTGCGGGAGGACCACTCCGGCGACGGCGAGCCGGTCACCACAGTCGTCGGTCTGGAGCTGAGCGGTGAGGGTGTCGGCACCGTGCTGTGTGCCGGTGCCGACTTCTACTCCGACCCCGAGCTGTCGGACACCGACGAGCTGGCCTGGACCGAGTGGAACCACCCGGCCATGCCGTGGGACGCCACCCGGATCCGCCGTGGACGTCTGGTCGACGGCGCTGTGGTGGATGCCGTCGAGGTTGCCGGCGGCCCGACCGAGTCGGCCGTCCACCCCCGCTGGGCCCCCGGCGGTGAGCTGGTCTTCGTCTCCGACCGCACCGGCTGGTGGAACCTCTACGCCGTCCGGGACGGCGCGACCACCCCCCTGTGGCCCGAGGCGGCGGAGTTCGCGACCCCGCAGTGGGTGTTCGGCGAGCAGCCGTACGTGGTGCTGGACTCGAGCCGGCTGCTGGTCACCCGGGTCAGCGAGGGGGTCACCTCGATCGCGCTGCTGGATCGGGCGTCGCAGACGCTCCGGCCGGTGCTGGCGTCCGGCCTCTACGGTCCGTTGGCGGCCGCCGGCGATCGAGCCGCGGCCCTGATCGAGGACGCGGACCGGCCCGCTCGGCTGGCGATCGTCGACCTCAGCACCAAGAGCTGGACCGACGTCCGGCAGGCCAGTGAGCAGACTCTGACGGCGGACTGGGTCTCGGTCCCCCGGGCGGTCAGCTGGTCCAGCACCCTCGACGACGTCCCCGGCGAGGTGCACGGCTGGTACTACCCGCCCACGAACCCGGGCCACATCGCTCCGGACGGCGAGCTGCCGCCGCTGATCACCATCTCCCACGGTGGTCCGACGTCGTTCTCCGACACCGGCTTCGCCGTGTCGCTGCAGTACTGGACCTCGCGCGGCTTCGCCATCCTCGACGTCAACTACCGCGGATCGACTGGCTACGGCCGGCCGTACCGGGACGCGTTGCGCGGCGCCTGGGGCGTGGTCGACGTGGCGGACTGTGCGGGTGGGGCCGCAGCCCTGGCCGCCCAGGGCCTGGCGGATCCGTCCCGGCTGATCGTGCGCGGCGGAAGTGCCGGCGGCTACACCACCCTGCAGGCCCTGACCACCACTGACACCTTCACCGCCGGCATCAGCTTCTACGGGGTCGCCGACCTCGAGGCGTTGGCCCGCGACACCCACAAGTTCGAGGCCCGCTACCTGGACGGTCTGATCGGCCCGTACCCGGAGGCCGTCGAGCTCTACCGCCAGCGCTCCCCCATCCACCACCTGGATCGGCTGTCGGTCCCCTTGCTGCTCCTGCAGGGCTCCGACGATGCGGTCGTGCCGCCGAACCAGGCCGAGACGATGGCCGCCGCCGTCCGGGCCAAGGGTCTGCCGGTCGCCATGATCATCTTCGCAGGCGAGGGACACGGCTTCCGCCGGGCGGACTCGATCAAGGCCGCCCTGGAGGCCCAGCTCTTCTTCCTCGGTCGGGTCTTCGGGTTCGAGCCCGCCGACCGGCTTCCGCCGATCGAGATCGACAACCTGTAGGACTGGTGGCGGGATTGTCCTGGTGGCCACCGCTGTCGTTCGACACGGACCTGCTCTACCTCGGCCCCTTCGCGCTACCCAGACACTGACGTCAGTTGGCCGGATCGTCGGCCAGGCGAAGCGCAAGGCGCAGGTTCGGAGTCTCAGGCATCGGGCGCGACAATCTTCGGCAGCTGCGCGTCGAACAGCGTGGCGACGTCGGCCGCCGACAGGATGTGACCCTGCGGTCGTGCCCGCGAGGCGAGATCGGTCCCCCAGGCGGACGCCCGCACCCCCTGGTCAGGCGTGCCGTGATGGCCGGGGTCCGCGAACGAGCAGTCACCGAGCTCGAAGAAAGTCTGTTGGGCTTCCACCACGCGCGTGGCGTTCAGCGACAGACCGCGGGCGTGTGCGGCGAGGTAACCGGCGTACGCGTCCGCCATCAGCTCGGTGCGTCGGGTCGCCTCCGCCCCGGTGAGTGGGGAGTCGAAGAGACCGAGATCGGCCTGCAGGTGGTGGGCGTATTCGTGGGCCAGGACGACCCGGGCACCGACGTCGTCGATGCCCATCGTGGTCAGTGCTCCGAGGAAACCGTCACCGATGACGATCTTGTCTCCGAGGGCGGCGATCAACGGGTCGGGGTCACCCTCCCCGCTGAAGCTGAAGGCACCCAGGGTGAACAGCGGGTTGTCTCCACCGGCGAAGGCCGGGACCTGGGTGATCACCTCGGCGACCGCCGTCGCGTACGCCTCCGCGTCTGCGTTCGAGTAGCCGTAGAGCGCGACCAGAAGTCGACTGATCCGCTGGGGATCGCGCAACATCGCGCCCTGCATGCCGACGAGCTCGATCTCGTTGTCGGGGATGGTCCAGAAGCGGCCGACGGACCGGAGCGTCTTCTCGAGCGCGTGGGTCCGTCCACCCCGTACGGCGTCGTCGGCTCCGGATCCGAAGACCATGGCCTCCATCGCCGGGAACTCCAGCGCACCGCTGGTCACGACGAAGGACAGCTCGTCGGGGGTCACACCGGCCAACAACCCGTCGACGTAGTCGTCGAAGGCGGTCGGACCGCACCGATACTGCCCGGGATCGATGGCTCTCTGCACCGCCCCGTCCAGGGGCTCGTCACCGAGTCCGAAGGTGCTGACGGCCTCCCCCTGGAGCGCCCCGAAGTTGGAGCGGGCGAAGTTCGACCTGGCGAAGTTGGAACGGGCGAAGTTGGAACGGGCCTGCCAGTAGTTCTGGATGGACACGCGCACCTGCGGCACGGGGTCGACCGGCTCGTTCGGGTCGGCCGCGGCGCCGGGAACCATGAACCCGACGGTGAGGGCGAGGCCGATCACGGCGATGACGGAACAGCGAGAGAACGCGCGCATGCTGGGACTTCCCGAGGAGTGGGGGTCGATCTCCCGCCGTGATCGACTGGCTGCCGGATCACAGTAGCGGCGCCGCACCTCCGTGACCAGCGCGGGGGCCGAATCCGTTCACGATCCGACAAATTCATCTCCGAATGCCGCGCTGATCACCACACCGAAGCTCGCTCGGCCTGCCGGTGGGCGAGGGTCAGTGCCCGGACACCGGCCAGTAGTCGTTCGGATCCAGCCGGTCGCCGAAGATCGCTTGGCCGACCCGCACAGTCGTCGCCCCGTACGCGATGGCCAGCTCGTAGTCGCCCGACATGCCCATCGACAGCTCGGCCCAGCGGTCGGGGTGGGCGTCGATGTCCTGCAGCCGGGATCGCAGATCCCGCATCCGCCCGAAGCAGGCGCCGACCAGCTCTGCGTCGTCGGAGAACACCGCGAGAGTCATCAGCCCCCGCACCCGCAAGGTGGCGAAGCGCTCGAGCTCACGCGCGAACTCCGGCACCGCGTCCGGGGCCAAACCGAACTTGGACTCCTCCCCGGACGAGTTCACCTGGACGAAGACGTCGAGGGTGCGATCCAGGTCGCGCAGCCGGCGGTCCAGCGCCTCGGCCAGCCGGAGGGAGTCGAGCGCGTGGAACTCGGCGGCCACCGCGGCGACCTGCTTGGCCTTGTTCGTCTGCAGGTGCCCGATCACCGCCCAGCGGAGATCGGCGACGTCGGCGAACACCTCCGCCTTGGCGACGGCTTCCTGCACCTTGTTCTCCCCGAACAACCGCACGCCGGCGTCGTACGCCTCGCGGATCACCTGCGGCGGCTTGGTCTTGCTGACCGGCAGCAGGCGCACCTGCGACGGGTCACGTCCAGCCGCCGCGCACGCCTCGTCGACACGTCGACGCACCTCGGTGACGTTCTCGGCGATGCCCACCGGCCCAGCCTAGTGAGCGGGCCGCAGACGCCTCGGATCCGGCCGGGTCAGGGCCAGCGCGCACCCAGTGACATCATCCCGAGCGCGGCCAGGATGGCGAAGGCGAGACCGAAGCCGGCGTACCGGGAGGTCACCTCCCGGTCGACCTTCTCCTTGCCGACCGAGTTGCCGATGTCCTTGTAGACCTCTTTCAGCTGCCCGGCGCTCTCGGCGGTGTAGGCCTCACCGCCAGAGATCTTGGCGACCCGCTGCAGCTCCACCCGGTCGACCGGGACGGGCTCGCGGCGTCCGCCGACCTCGATGTAGCCGTCCTCGGTGCCGTACGCGATGGTGTAGATCGGCACGTTCTGGTCCCGGGCGGCCCGGGCGGCCTGGTCAGAGGCCCGGCCGACCTGGGTCTTGCCGTCGCTCAGCAGCACGATCCGGGCCGGTACGTCCGCGTCCGGGTCCTTCGGATCCGGCGGCACCTGGCTGAGCGCGGCCAGAGAGGTGTAGATGCCCTCACCGATGGCCGTCGACGGCTGCGGCTGCAGCGCGCCGATCGCGGCCGTCACCGCCCCGCGATCCAGAGTCGGCGGCACCACCGTCGTCGCCGTGCCCGCGAACGAGACCAGCGCGACGTTGAACTTGGGCGGCAGGCTGGTGACGAACGCCGAGGCGGCGGTCTTGGCCGCCTCCAGCCGGGTCGGCTCGACGTCGGTGGCCTCCATCGACAGCGACACGTCGATGGTCACCACGATGGTGGCTCGTTGCCGATCCTCCAGCACCTGGTCCTTGGGCTTGGCGAACGCCAGGGTCAGGGTCAGCAGGCTCAGGATCGACAAGCCGACCGCGACGTGGCGCACCCAGACCCGGTCCTTGGGGATGACGAGGTCGAACATCGTCCGGCCCATCGACCGTCGCTTGCTGGCCCGCCGCCGGGACAGCAGCAGATAGCCGCCGACCAGCGCGGGGATGAGCAGCAGCAGCCAGAGTCGGTTCGGCGCGAGGAACTGCAGCATCGGCACCGGTTGGAGCAGGAGTGCACTCATCACGGCCATTTCGCCCCCAAGGAGATCGCCCCGAGGGCGGCCAGCACGGCGAAGGCGAGCCCGTAGCCGGCGAACCGCGAGGTCACCTCGCGCTCGGCCTTCTCGTACCCGACCTCGGAGTTGATGTTGTCGTAGACCGTCTTCAGCTCGTCGATGGTGGCTGCGGCGAAGTACCGGCCGTTCGTGGTGGTGGCGATCTGCTTCATCAGCTCGTGGTCGACCGGCACCGGTTCGCGCTTGCCGTCCAGATCGACGTAACCGTTCTCGGTCCCGTACGCGATCGTGTAGACCGGCACCTTGGCCTCACGCGCCGCCGCTGCCGCCTGCATCGGGGCGCGGCCGGCGGTGTTGAAGCCGTCGGTCAACATGATGATGGCTCCCGGAGCGACCGAGTCGGGTTTGCTCGGATCCTTGGGGGCCTGCTGAAGGGCGCGCAGAGCGGTGTAGATGCCTTCGCCGATCGCCGTGCCGTCCTGCAGCTGGATGCTGTTGATGGCGTTCTCGACGGTGTTGTGGGCCAGGGTCGGCGGCACCAGGATGGAGGAGTTCCCGGCCATCGAGACCACCGCGACGTTGTACTTGTCCGGGATCTTCTGGACGAACTCGATCGCTGCCGCTTTGGCCGCGGCCAATCGGTTCGGGGCCACGTCGGCGGCCTGCATCGACTGCGAGGCGTCGATCACGATCACCACGGTGGCCCGCTCGCGCGGTACGTCGATCTGCGTGCTGGGCTGAGCGAAGGCCGCGGTCAGCGTCACCAGGCTCAGCAGGGAGAGCGCGACCGCCAGGTGCCGTCGCCACTGGGACTGCTTGGGCACCACGACATCCAGCATCGAGGTGTTGGTGAATCGCATGCCCCGACGGTTCTTCCGCCGGGTCGCGAAGATGTACGCGGCGATCAGCACCGGGATGGCGATCAGGATGAGCAGCCGGTCCGGCGACAGGAAGCTCAGCTGCGGGATCACTTCGTCACTCCCTGAGGCGGTGCGTGCAACATGCTGGCGACGCGGCGGTAGGCCAGCACGAACCGGGCGATGTCCTGGACCCAGTCACGATCGGTGCGGAGCTGGATGTGCCCCACACCAGCACGACGAAGGGAGATCCGGATTCGTTCCCGCTGAGCGGCGGAGGCGGCGTCCATCCGCGCGCGGGCGGCGTCGTCGGCGGTGTTGACGTAGCGCTCGAAGTCGGTCTCGGGGTCGCGGATCAACATGTCACCGACGTCGGGGAACTCGATCTCGCGCTTGTCGACGACCTCGACGGCCAGCACCTGGTTGCGCACGCCCAGGCGGCGCATGGACCGCTCCCACTCCGGCTCCACGTTCGGGTCCAGCTCGTGGTCGCCCGGGGTGAGGAAGTCCGACACGACGACCCGCAGGCCACGCCGGCGCTGCGTCCGGGACAGCTGCTCGACCGCCGCGGCCAACGACATCGAACCGGTCGCGTGGTCGGGCACGAACGGCTCGGTGAGCATCCGGCGGAGCACCCCGTACAGAGCGGAGCGACCGGACACCGCCGGCAGTCGGCGGATCCGGTCGGGCCGCATGATGTAGCCGCCGAACCGGTCGCCGACCCGCTGACCGAGGAACCCGATGGTGGCGATGGCCGCGATCCCGAGGTCGCGCTTGGTGACACCCTCGGTGCCCCAGTTCATCGACGGGGTGACGTCGAGCAGCGCCCACACCTCGAGCTCGCGGTCGGAGATGGTGTCGCGGACGTGGGCCACGTTGGTCCGTGCGGTGACCGACCAGTCGATCCGGCGGACGTCGTCCTGACCGGGCTGGTAGACCCGCGCCTCGTTGGTCTCCGAGCCCGGACCGGGCAGCAGGCCGAGGTGGTCGCCGTGCAGGAACCCCTCCAGCCGACGCACGATGGTCAGCTCCAGGCGACGCAGCGCCGCCTCCGGAGCGAGCTTGTTCAGGGGGATGGTCGGCTGGGTCGGCTCACCGAGGACGGACGACAACGCGCCGTACGCGGCCGGGTCCGGAGCCGCCATCGCCGGTGCGCCGGCGGGAGGCGGGAAGATCGGCGCTCCAGCGGGCGGCGGGAACGCCGCCCCCCCGCCGGGCGGCGGGTAGCCGGCCGGGCCGGACGGGGGCGGAAAGCCGGGTGCGGAGTTCGACATGCGACTCAGCTGAAGTCCGGCTGCGCCGCCTGCCGCTGCGGGGCACGCTGACCACCGGGCTGCTGGGACTGACCGCCGTTCCACACCGGGGTGGGCGGCGGCACCATGGCGATGATCCGGTCGATCACCTGGGCGGGTTGGATGTTGTCGGCGATCGCGTCGAAGCCGAGCACGATGCGGTGCGACATCACGTCCTTGGCCACCGACTGCACGTCGGTGGGCAGCACGTAGTCGCGACCGTGGATCAGGGCCAGCGCCCGCGCGGACGCCACCAGGCCGAGGGTGGCGCGGGGGCTGCAGCCGAGCTGGATGACCGAGGTGAGATCCGGCAGGTTGAACTCCGCCGGGGTCCGGGTGGCCAGCACCAGCCGGACGATGTACTCCGCCACCAGGTTGTGGACGAACACCTCCGAGGCCTGCTTCTGCAGCTGCAGGATCTTCTGCGGATCCAGCACCGGCCGCGAGGTCGGCGGCTGGACGCTCATCCGGCGCAGGATCTCGAACTCCTCGTTGCCCCGCGGGTACGGCACGTCGACCTTGAGCAGGAACCGGTCCCGCTGCGCTTCCGGCAGGGGGTAGACACCCTCGGACTCGATCGGGTTCTGGGTCGCGATGACGATGAACGGCTCCGGCATCGGGTAGGTCCGGCCACCGATCGAGACCTGCTTCTCCGCCATCAGCTCCAGCATCGCGGCCTGGACCTTGGCGGGCGCCCGGTTGACCTCGTCGGCGAGGACGAAGTTCACGAACACCGGGCCGAGCTCGACGTCGAAACCTTCCTGGCTCGCCTTGTAGATCCGGGTGCCGACGATGTCGGACGGCACCAGGTCAGGGGTGAACTGGATGCGGGCGAAGTCGCCGCCCACGACCGTGGCGAACGAGCGGACGGCCAGCGTCTTGGCGACGCCGGGGACACCCTCGAGCAGGATGTGACCTTTGGCGAGCAGACCCACCATCAGCTGCTCGACCATGTGCTCCTGGCCGACGATGACCCGCTGGACCTGACTGATCGCCTCGCCCAGCAGCCGTGACGCCTGCTGGTTGTTGTTCTGGGGTGCGGGCTGGGTCGGCGCTGCGGGGGGAGCCGACGGGGCTCCTGGACCGTGCGACGGACTGCTCACTCTCAGACTCCTGGTGTGGCCGGGTGCGGGACGGTGGCCCATTCTCGCAGACCCATCCAAGCCCCCGACGGGGTCGCCACCGGGTGCGCACAGGGTCGGCACGCCGGTCGGTGCGACCGGTCCCGCATAGACTCGGCGGGCGACCCGGGTGACCCGCCGATTTCGGACCGGGCCCCGTGAGCCCGACCCACCCTGCCGACCAGCCGACGAGGAGCGATGTCCACGCCACCAGCCGATCCTGACTGGGTGCCGGTCAGTCCGCTGCTCCCGGACGACCCGCCCCGGGTCGGCGACTTCTGGCTCGACGCCCGGATCGGCGCCGCCGAGGCCGGCGTGGCCTACACCGCCCACGACGCCGACGGTCGCAGCGCGATGATCATCGTGTTGTCCGAGGGTGCCGCCGCCGACGCGGCCGCCCGCGACCGCCTCGCCGGGGTGGTCAACGACATGCACATCGACACCGTGCTGGCCCGCGGCGGGCACGGCCAGGACTTCGGCCGGATGGGCCGCAAGTACGTCGCCGACGAAGGCGATCCCGTGCCGCCCGACGGCGCACTGCTGGCCCCGTGGGTCGCGCTCGCCTACGACGGGACGGCCGCGGCGGCCGACGAGGCGGCCCGAGTCCTGGACGAGGTGCAGCTCGCGACGTTGGAGCCGCAGGGCGCCCCGAGCGGGCCCGACTACCAGCACTACTGGCAGGAGCGGGTGAAGCCCGGGCTCGTCCGGCTCTGGCCGCTCCCCTGGCCCGGGCGCTACGACCGCGCCGGCTGGAAGACCATCCTGGTGTCCTGGTTGCTCATGCTGCTGCTGGCCGCCCTGGCCGTGCTGATCGCGATCCTGATCTTCCGCAACCAACCGCCGCAGACGCCGCCGACCCCCACCGGTGGCTCGGGCAGCCCACCACCGCAGTCCCAGTCGGGGTCACCGCAGCCACAGTCCGGGTCGCCGTCGGCCAGCCAGTCCGGGTCGCAGTCGGGCTCCCCCTCGGGGTCGCCCTCGGGCAGTCAGTCCGGTTCACCGTCGGCGTCGGGTTCGAGCTCCGGCTCCGCCTCCCCCTCGCCCAGCGGCACCGAGTCCGGCGGCGGTCAGCCCAGCCCCGACGAGTCCGGCTCGCCGGGCGGCAGCACGCCGACGTCGAGGCTCTAGTGCGAGGATCTGGCGCGTGCGAACACCCAAGCTGATCGCGACCGACCTGGACGGCACCTTCCTGTCACCGGATTCCTCGGTCAGCGCGGAGAACTCGTCAGCGGTGCTGGCCGCGCAGGAAGCGGGGGTCACAGTGGTCTTCGCCACCGGCCGCCCGATCCGGTGGCTCGAGGTCATCCGGGGTCTGCCCGGGGCGCACCCGACGGTGATCGCCAGCAACGGCGCCGCGCTCTACGACGCCGCAGCCGACGAGATGGTGGACCGGATCACCATCGACTCCGCCGCCGCTCTGGACGCGGTGGCCCGCATCCGTACCGTCGTCGACGACGTCCGGTTCGCCTTCGAGTCGGGCACCCGGTTCGGGCACGAACCGCACTACACCACCTGGGAACCCGCCGACGGCAGCGATCCTGACGTCTTCAGCGGCCCGGTGGAGACGATCGTGCACGAGGACCTGGTCAAGGTGCTGGTCCAGTCCCCCGCGCTGGAGTCCGACGAGCTGCTGTCCCGGGTCGAGCGTGTCCTCGGCGACCGGCTGTCGGTGACGCACTCCAGCGCTCGCGGCTACGGCCTGGTGGAGATCAGCGCCCGCGGGGTGGACAAGGGAGCGATGCTGGCCCGGGTCTGTGCCCGGATGGGCATCGACGCCGCCGACGTGGCCGCGTTCGGCGACATGCCCAACGACCTGTCGATGCTCGCCTGGGTCGGGCAGCCGTACGTGGTCGCCAACGCCCACCCGGCACTGCTGGCGCAGGGCTTCGCGACGGTGCCGCCCAACTCCGAGTCGGGGGTCGGGCAGACCATCCGGCGACTCCTCGGCTGAGTCGATGGACGAGGCGATGGCCCGGATCGGGCGGGGGGTGGCGATCTGCCTGCTGCCGGTGCTGATGGCGCTCTGGGTCGGGGCCACCAGCTTCCCCGGCGGCACGGCCCTCCCATGGCGCCCCGTGATGGTCGACCTCGACGTCTACCGACTGGCCGGCCGGGTGCTCCTCGACGGTGGGAACTTCTACCAGCTGCCTGGCCCGCTGCCGTTCCTCTACCCTCCGTTCGCCGCCCTCCTGGCGGTCCCGCTGGCGGTGCTGCCCGCCGCGCTGGTCCAGATCAGCTGGACCGTCGCCGGGGCTCTGATGATCGTCGCCCTCCTGCACCGGTGGGGACAGACCGGGTGGCGGCTGAGCCTGTGGTCGACGGCCGTGGTGTTCGCGGTCGTGCCGGTCAGCCAGACCCTCGCGTTCGGTCAGCTCGGCATCGTCCTGGTGGCTCTGGTGGCCCTGGATCTCGCCCCCGGTCCGCGGGTGCTCCGGCGTCGCCGGCTGCTGCCCGAGGGGGTGCTGACCGGGGTGGCCGCGGTGCTGAAGCTGACCCCGATGATCTTCGTGCTCTACCTGCTCGCGGTGCGTCGCTGGCGCGCGGCCCTGACCGCGACGATCACCGCCGGAGTGCTCACCCTGCTGGCCGCGATCGTGCTGCCCCGGGAGTCGCTGGACTTCTGGACCCGGCTCGCCCATGGCGACACGGGCCTCGGGCACAGCCTCATCTACTACACGAACCAGTCGGTGTACGCCGACTTCGTCCGTGTGTTCACGCTCGCCCCCGCCGGCATCGTGCTGGGCCTGCTGGCCAGCGCAGCGGTGGTGGCCCTGGGGGTGTGGGCGGCCGCCGTCTGGCACCGCGCCGGCGAGGTCCGGTTCGCGGTCGTGCTCTGCGGGGTGGCCAGCCTGCTGGCGTCGCCGGTCTCCTGGCTGCACCACTTCGTCTGGGTCGTGCCGCTGGCGTTCAGTCTGGTCGAGCTGGTCGCGCGCCGGCCGCCGGTCGTCCCGACCTGGTTGATCGTTCTCGGTTGGGGGTTCGTCGGCTGGGTGATCGTCTCGCCCTTCCGGCGGCTGCCCAACGGAGGTGACCTGGAGCTGACGTGGACGGCGGAACAGCACCTGCTCGCCTCGATCACGGCCATCCTCGGGGTGGCGCTGCTGTTGGCCGCCGCTCTGGTCGGACGGCGCGCACCACATGACGCCCCGAAGCCACAAACGGCCGGAGCCACGGCATCCCCGCCCACCACCTGACGCCCGGGAGCCACATCCGGTCAGCGCCAGGAGGTCGCCGCCCACCACAAGACGCCCGGGAGCCACATCCGGTCAGCGGCAGGACGCGTACCGCCGGCAGGATCAGCTGATGTCCGGCTTCGCTCCCTGCGGCACCGCCGCCGGTCGCTCACACCGACTGACCACGCCGACGGTCGCGCCGGCCAGTGAGGCCTCGGCGATCCGCTCCATCACCTCGTGCACGTGGAAACCGAGCTCGGCGCTCTGCCGGTGCGGTGCTCCCTCGCCGATCGCCCGCGCCAGGTCGGACAGCCCGTAGCCGCGACCGGCGTCGGGATAGCCGGCGAGATCCGAGACGTAGGAGAACGGCTCCGTCCGGGCCCGCGAGATGCCGACCGGGTTGGCGAACTGGTTCGGGTCGGGCACGTCCAGGCTCGCCGACGAGCCGTACACCTCGATCCGGGGCAGCCGGCTGGCGATGGTGTCGAAGCTGACGATCAGGGTGCTGATCACCCCGCTCTCGTGCCGCAGCGTGGCCGCCACGTAGGTGTCGATCTCCACCGGCAGGATCTCCCCCGCCCGCGGCCCGTTGTCGGGCACCAGCCGCTCGGTCCGCAGCCGCGAGCTCATCGCCGACACCTCGGCGATGGGGCCGAGCAGCGTGACCAGGGCGGTCAGGTAGTAGACCCCCATGTCGAGCAGTGGACCGCCGCCACGCAGGTAGTAGAAGCCTGGGTTGGGGTGCCAGGACTCGTGTCCTGGCGACATCATGAACGCGGTTGCGGCGATCGGCTGCCCGATCTGCCCGTCGTCGATCAACCGCCGAGCGGTCTGGATCCCGGTGCCCAGCACGGTGTCCGGTGCGCTACCGATTCGCCGGCCGGCTGCCTGGGCGGCTGCCAGCATGGCCGATGCCTCGTCCGCGGTGACCGCGAACGGCTTCTCCAGATAGACGTGCTTGCCGGCCGCCAGCGCCTGGATGGTGAGCGGCGCGTGGACCTGCGGCGGCGTCAGGTTCAACAGCACGTCGATCGACTCGTCGGCGAGCACCTCGTCCAGGTCCCGGGCCGGCACGCCGTGCTCCGCCGCCACGCGTTCGGCGGCCGCGGCGACCGGGTCGGTGACACTGACCAGGCGCAGATTCGGCAGTCGCGGCAGCGCGGCGAGGTACTGCGCGGAGATGTTCCCGCAGCCCACCAGCCCGACCCGCAGGGGGGCGACGGTCAGCGGCTCGCCCACAGCAACCCCCGCTTGATCACCGTGTTGACCTGCGGCACCTCGAGCACCTCCACCCGGTGACCCGGGGTGCAGACGAAGATCCGGCCGGCCCCCCACTGCCGGGTCCAGACGGCCGGCGAGGTGACCGGACGCTGCCAGGGATCCCACTCCCGGACGGACTGGGTGGTGGTGGCCAGCACGTCGACGTAGTCGTCGCTCAGCACCCAGTACTGCTCGGTCACCAGGTCGAAGTCGCCGATCCCGGCCGTGATCGGGTGCGCGGCGGCAGCGGGAAGCATCTCGATCCGGTACGGCACGTAGTTGTCGGACTGCTCCCCGATCCGCTCGTCCGGGTGCTTGCCCGGGTGGCAGGCGAACTGCCCGCCGACCAGGTGCAGGTAGTCGGAGGTGTTGCGGTAGGAGTCGGCGATACCGCCGTGCCAGCCGGCGAAGCCGGTGCCGGCCTCGATGGCGGCGCGGAGACCCTCGAACTGCTCCTTCTCGATGGTGCTCATCGTCATGCACTGCACGATCAGATCGGTCGTAGCCATCCGGTCGGCGTCGGCGTACGGGGCCGGTGAGTCGAACACGTCGACCCGGAAGCCGCTCTGCTCCAGGAAGGGGATGAACAGGTCGGTGGCCTCGATCGGCTGGTGGCCGTCCCAGCCGCCCCGGACGACGACGGCACGCCGGGGTCGGGCGGGATCGAATCCGGGAACGGTGACGGTGTCTGCGTCGGTCACGACGGTGGTTCTCCTCGAGTGGTGCCGGTGGCGGATGAACGTTCACAGTCATTCTCACCGATGGCCCGGCCGGGCCACGACCCCACCTCAGAAGTAGCGGACTCCGGTGAAGTTGACCCGCAGCGTGTACAGCGAGGTCGTCGCGGTCAGGTACAGCTGGTTGTGCTGGCGACCACCGAAGCAGAAGTTGGCGACGGTCTCGGGCACCAGCAGCTTGCCGCTCAAGGTGCCGTCGGGCTCGTAGCAGTGCAGGCCGTCCTGGGCCGCCCCCCAGAGTCGACCGCGGGTGTCGAAGCGGATGCCGTCATAGCCGGCCGGGTCCGCGGCGAAGATCTCGCCACCGCTGAGCCCGGCTCCGTCGACGTCGAAGACGCGGACGTGGTGCTCCTCGCTGTCGACCACGTAGAGCCGCGCGAAGTCGGCGCTGAAGGCGAGCCCGTTGGGTTGGCTGAAGTCGTCGGCCACCACCGCCAGCTCACCGCCGGGAGCGAGTCGGTAGACGTTGCGACTGCCGACCTCCTCGGTGCCGGCGTGCCCCTCGTAGTCGGTCATGATCCCGTAGCTCGGGTCGGTGAACCAGACGGCGCCGTCGGCTGCGACCACCACGTCGTTCGGGCTGTTCAGCCGGTGACCGGCGTAGGAGTCGGCCAGCACCGTGACCGAGCCGTCGTGCTCGGTCCTGGTGACCCGTCGGTGGCCGTGCTCGCAGGCGATGAAGCGGGACTGCGCGTCGGTCGTCCGCCCGTTGGTGAACCCGACCCCGGTGGCGAACTCGGTGACCCGGTCAGTGACCTCGTCGTAGCGCAGCACCCGATCGTTCGGGATGTCGCTGAACAGCACGAACCGGCCGGCCGGATGGTAGGCCGGGCCCTCCAGCCAACGGCCCCGGGCGTAGGCCCGGATCAACCGGCGGTCGCCCCCGGTGCCGGCGAACCGCTCGTCCAGGGTCACGAACTCAGCGGGAATCGTCTCCGGGTTGCCGCGCATTCCGCTCACGTTAGCGGCCGGTGGCGGCGTCGGCGAGAGCCGTGGCGGATATGGACTTCAGAGCGCTCCTTCGAGCCAGAAAGAAACCGAGGCCAGTCCGTATTTTCGCCCGCTGGCCCCGCTCAGGATCCCTGGATATCTCCCAGCGCGACCGGCACAGGAGTCGGCCGCCGACCACCAGGAGCGTGCATGCGACCCATCCCCCGACGGCTGCTCGCCATGGCTTCGGCCGTGGCTCTGACAGCCGGACTGCTTTCCGTCTCCACCGCCCCGTCGGCGGAGGCAGCTGGCCCCAGCTCGACCTCGAAGGTGGAGAAGCGCCGCAGCAAGGCGGTGAAGACCCCGAAGCTCGACTGGTACAAGTGCTACGGCTACGCCCGGTGCGCCACCGTGAAGGTGCCGCTGGACTACGACAAACCCAAGGGCAAGAAGGTCGAGCTCGCCCTGCTGAAGGTGCCGGCCAAGAACCAGAAGAAGAAGATCGGCACGCTGTTCGTGAACCCGGGAGGTCCCGGTGGCTCCGGCACCGAGATCGCCTACTACTCGCCCTACATCTTCAGCCCGGCGGTGACCGACCGCTTCGACGTGGTCGGGTTCGACCCCCGCGGTATCGCGTTCAGCCAGAACGTGAAGTGCTTCCCGTCGGCGCGGAAGAACGACCCGTTCCTGAACACCATCAACTCCGCTGCCTTCCCCTACGGCGCCAAGCAGGAGAAGGCCTTCATCAAGGCCTTCGGCAACCAAGCCAAGGCCTGTTCGACGACGGGTAAGCCGCTCTCCGGCGCGATGTCGACCGCCGAGGTGGCCCGGGACATGGATCTGCTCCGCCGTGCGGTGGGCGACAGGAAGCTGACCTACTTCGGCTTCTCCTACGGCAGCTACCTCGGCGAGGTGTACGCCAACCTGTACCCGGATCGGGTCCGGGCGCTGGCCATCGACGGCGTCCTCGATCCCGTTGCCTGGGCCGGCACCAAGAAGACGGCCAACACCCCCATGGGCACTCGACTCGCTTCGGCGGCGGGCGCGAGCAAGGCCCTGCGCGAGACCCTGCTCCGTTGTGACAAGGCCGGCCCCACCAAGTGCTCGTTCTCGGCCGGCAACCCGGTCGCCAACTACGAGAAGATCGCCCAGCGGCTCCGGAAGGGACCCTTGTACGAGGTGGATCCCGACACCGGCGATCGCTATCTGGCCGCCACCTACGACGAATTCGTCGGCACCACGCTGTCGATGCTGTACGACGGCTACGGCGGCCCGGACTACGTGGCCGACTACGCGTCCTACCTCTACGCGCTGATCGATCCGACCACCTCGGCCGGCCTGAGCGCGGCGCAGCGCAGGACCACGGTCACGTCGCTGATCAAGCTCGAGAAGTCGACCAAGGAACGCCAGAAGCAGCGCGGGATCCCCGGTCGGGCGTTCGGGTTCCCGTACGACAACGGCATGGACGCGTTCGACTCCGTCGTCTGCACGGATTCGCGGAACAGTCGCAACATCGCCAAGTTCCCGGCGCTGGCCGCGGCGGCGGACAAGAAGGCGCCCTACTTCGGACGTCTCTGGCTGTGGAACCAGGCCGGCTGCGCAAGCCCGAAGTGGAAGGTCAAGGACGAGGATGCGTACCGCGGACCGTTCACCAAGCGGACCAGCTCACCGGTGCTGATCGTGGGCAACACCTGGGATCCGGCCACCAACTACGCGGGCGCCGTCTCGACCTCGAAGCGGATGCCCAACAGCCGGCTGCTCTCCTCGAGCTCCTGGGGCCACACCGCGTACGGGTCGTCGGACTGCGTCACCGACGCGGTGGACAGGTACCTGCTGACCACGAAGGTGCCGGCCAAGGGCACCCGCTGCGTGGGTGACTACCAGCCCTTCGTTGAGGATCTGGACGATGACGACGAGGAGTCCACCGAGGCCCGGGCCCGCCAGCAGGTGCGGATCCCGATCGCTCCGACCCGGCCCGGCCTGCGGTAGCCCGAACCGGGCGGTGCCCCCGACTCTCGACTCCGCGGGTGTTGTCACACCCGCGGAGTCGGCGTCCGGCGGGCGACACGGCGGCGGACGCCTTCCAAGGCGGGTGGGTCAGGGCACCTGAGACGACTCGGCCTGGGTGCCGTCCGGGTCGTCGGTGCGCTCGGCCGACTCCGCCAGGATCGCCTCGGCCTGCTTCTGCGGATCCGCACTGCCCACGGCGAGCTCCTCGGGCAGCAGGTGGGCGCGTTCATCGACGCTGTCCTGATCGGGAGCGGTGACATCGGGCGGCGGCGAGCTGTCGGTCATGGCGTCACCGTACGCGCCGGGGCCGTACGCGCGAGGGCCGGCGTCCGGCCGTCAGCAGCCACAGGACCAGCCGTACCACGGGCCGTCGAGATGGGAGAACTGGTCCGGTCTCAGTCCCCCACTCGCTGTGGGGTCCTCACTGGGCAGTCCATGGGGCAGATAGGCGAAGCCGGCATCGTCGCCCAGCGCGGCGCGCTGCTGGAGGAACAGGTAGCCGCGGTCGATGAGCTGGCACTTCTCGATCGGGTACGTGCCGATCCTGCTCGGACAGGAGCCGGGGAAGGCCTCCCTGCCGTCGACGCGCTGCGTGGGTGATCCCGCCGCGGCGACCACCGCCTCGAAGTCGGAGTGGCTGTGCTCGAAGCGGGCCTGCACGGCGGCGTGGCCTGACTGCTCGACCAGGATCGCGCCACCGATCGAGACCACCAGCGCCACGACCAGACCGATCGGTCGCAGTCGGCGCGCCGCCGGCACCGGCTCGTCGCCGAGCATGAAGAGCAGTCCGCCGAACACCAGGACCGACACCATCACCCCGGCCGCCAGTGGCCAGCCGGGGAACGTGCCGGCCCAGAGCAGGACGGCGGCCACCACCCCGCCGACGACCACCACACCCGCGGCGCGGAAGCACTCGCGCTCGACGGACGCGGCCCCACGCTCCGGCGGCGTTGTCACAGCCGGAGCATAGAGTCGGTGTCCTCGATCGTCGGGAGCACGCACGCACCGATGCGCACCCGTTACGGAGGTGGCCTTGACCCCGGTGACCGGCGGCCCGACCAGTCGTACGCGCTGGGCGGTGCTCGGACCCGGGGTGATCAGCGGCTACTTCGCGCACGCCCTACGCCGTTCGAGGTACGGGGCGCTGTTCGCGGTGGGCAGTCGGGACCGCGTCCGGGCACGGGCCTTCGCCGACCAGCACGGAGCCGTGGTGAGCGGCAGCTACGCCGAGATCCTGCAGCGCGACGACGTCGACGCCGTGTACGTGGGCACCGTGCACACCACCCACGCCGAGCTGGCGATCGCCGCCCTCGAGGCCGGCAAGGCCGTGCTCTGCGAGAAGCCCGTCACCCCGACTCCGTCCGACACGCGAGCGGTGCTGGCTGCGGCGGAGCGGGCGGGCCTGCCGTTCCTCGAGGCGTACAAGTACCGGTTCGGACCGCTCACCGTCGAGGTGCGCCGGCTGATCAGCACGGGCGTGATCGGCCGGCCGTTGCACGTCGATGCCTCCTACGGCGGCGCCGCGACCGCGCGCACCGGCAGGCTGTTCGACCCTGAGCTGGCCGGCGGAGCGATCCTCGACGTCGGCGGCTATCCGGTCTCGCTCGCGGTCGGGGTCGCCGGCTGGGCCGGACTGGTCGGCGCCGGCACCCGCCCGTCGCTCCGATCGGTCACCGGACTCATCGGCGGCACCGGCGTCGACGAGTGGACCACCGCCGCGGTCGACCTCGGCGGTCTGCTGGCGACCGTGCACACCTCCCTGGTCGCCGTCCAGGTGCCGCGGGTGGTGATCCGGGGCTCCGCCGGATCCCTGGAGCTGCCGAGCATCTGGGGCAGCCGGACCGAGAGCGGGGTCGGGGCCGTCGTCCACACGACTGGTGCGCCCCGCCGCATCACCGTGCCGGTCGTCGATCCGATGGCGGCCGAGGCCGACGCCGTCTCGCTGGCCCTGGCCGAGGGTCGGACCGAAGTACCGGAGATGACCTGGGCGGAGACCGCGCTGGTGGCCGAGACCCTGCACCTGTGGCGGGCCGGTCTGGACTGAGGTCGGCTCAGGCGACGTTCCCCGGACGACCTTCAACACGCTCGTCGGACTCGACCGCTTCAGCCGCGAGCAGGTCGTCCAGCTCGGGCCGGGATCCGAGCACCTCGGTGAGCTCGTCACCGGGCGTGAGTACGGTGCGGGTCGCCGCCGGCCGGCTCCTCCGGCCGGTCACGAGCTCGCCGGCGACGCGCAGGAACTCATCGGCAGCGTGCTCCCCGAGCTGATCTCCGAGACAGTGCCGACGATAGGCCCGGCGCGCCGAGGCCAGCCGATCCGGGCCGTGCAGCCCGTCCAGCGCCGCATCGAGGGTGGACAGGTCCTTCTCGATCACGTACGCCACCCGGGCCATCGGGAACTCCGTCAGGAACGCCCCGCCGGAGGAGCGCATCGCCACCATCGCGAAGGGCTTGCCGGACGCCAGGTTGTCCGAGGCCACCGACGACACGTCGGTGACCAGCCCGTCGGAGGCGTTGAGGCACTCGGCGACGTCCCAGCCACGCTCGGCCTGCTCCCCCCACACGTGCCCCCTGCCACTGGCCCGCCGGTCGGCGTCCAGCAGCTGGTGGATCCGCTTGATCAGGCCGACATCCACCGGGTCGGCGTAGCTCAACGGATGTGGCCGGAAGATGACTGTCGTTCCGCGCTCGAGCAGCGCAGCGACGATCCGCTCCCCGATCGGCAACGACGAGTAGTCGGTGGCGGGGCGTCCGCCGCGCCAGGTGGGTGCGTACAGCACGGTCCGCGGCGCACCGCTGGGGAGCGGCTCGTCACGGACCTCGATCTTCTCGATCTGCGGGCGTCCGACGATCAGCAGGCGATCGGGCGGGATCGTGACTCCGTGGGCGGCGTAGCGCTCCACTCCCTGCTGCCCGGAGACCAGCACCTTGTCGTAGGTGGCGTGCCGGGCGCTGAAGTTCGCGGCCTTGTCGGAGTCGCCGTGGTTGAGCCAGACGTGCGTCAGTCGTCGGTGGCGCTGGAAGCTGAGGTTGGCCCGACTCCCCTGGACGTAGAAGGCCGCCTTCATCGACTTCACCACCAGCGTGTCCAGGTTGCCCAGGGCGCTGTTGGTCCGCGGCACCACGACCGGCGCGCGGGTCAGCGCCGTGATCGTCGGCACCGTGGCGGCCTCGCGGGTGATCACCACGAACGGCTGGTCGAGGCGCTCGAGGTAGGGCAGCCACATACCCAGCTGATAACGGGCACCGTGCTCGCCGCCGTAGTAGACGACGAAGGCCGGCTTGAACCTCGCCAGCGCTTTGGGCAGCGCGGTCAACGAGGCCTTGCTGATCATGTTGGCCCGCAGGGCGTACCCGATCATGATCAGGACCGCCGCGGAACCCAGCAGCACGACGACGAGATAGAGCCAGGCCGGGGCCGCCGTCGCCGCGAGCACGCCACCCACGACGACCACGACCAGCGAGCCGACCGGGATCCGATCCGGCGGGAACGGCGGCGCCGGCACCGGTCGTACGCCGGGCAGGTTCACCGCCACCTGCTCGGTCTTGCTCAGCAGCACCTTGATCGTCGGCTCGGTCAGCACCGCCAGCAGAGCCAACCCCGTCGCGAGCCAGACCCACACCACCTGGTCGGGGCGGCGCGCCAGGTAGGCCGCGGCGACGCCGACCAGCAGCACCAGCCGCGCACCGGCGTACACGGTCAGCAACGGGCTCAGCCGAGCGGTCTCCCGGCGCAGCAGCCAGGCGACGACCACCGTGGCGAGACCGAGCAGCAGGCCGCCGACCCACCGCAGAGCCAGGGAGTCGACCGCGAAGAGCAGCACGACCCCGCTCACCGCCACCACGTTGACGGCGACGGACACCAACAGGTCGATGATCTTGGAACGGCTCGATCCCACGGTGGCGGACCAGCCCGCCACGCTCAACGCACCCGGCGGAGGCGGCTCCATGGCTGACACGGTACCGGCGGACGGCTCGGGGGCGTCGGCGCACGCGCCGGTGGTGCCCGCGTCATGCCGGCGGGCCCGACGAGTCTTCTTCTGTGATGGTGTCCCACTCGCCTCCACCCCAGGGGTGCAGCGCCGACGGTCACCCGTGACCAGGTTCAGAAGCGCTGTGTGGACACACCGAACGAGGAGATCATGACGCTGTACGAGGCGACCCACCATTCCGTAGCAGGTCCCGCCCTCCGCGGACGGACCACGATGGAAAGGCCCGCCCTCTCGGGAGATCGGTACCGGACGAGCAGGCTGCTGGGGCGCGGCGGGACAGCCGAGGTCTTCGCGGGGGTCGACACCCGCTCGGGTCGACAGGTCGCCGTGAAACGTCTCCACGAGCATCTCGCGGGTGATCCGGTCCAGCGAGCCCGGTTCCGGCGGGAAGCGAGCTCTGCCGCCCAGGTGAATCACCCCGGCGTCGTCGCCGTTCTCGCGACCGACCAGGTGCCGTCCTCCACAGGTGCCATCTGGGTGCCGATCATCGTGATGGAGCTGATGGAGGGGGGCTCGCTGCGCGACGCCCAGCGCCGCAGCAGGCCCACCGTGGGGAGATCCCTGGAGATCGCGGCGGACATCCTGGCCGCCCTGAGCGCCAGTCACTCCGCCGGGATCGTGCATCGCGACATCAAGCCCGGCAACGTGCTGTTCACCTCGGACGGGCGGGTCAAGATCGCAGACTTCGGCACCGCCTGCTCGGTTTCGGAGACCGTCGAGTCGGAGGCGGAATCGTCGACGGTGACCGGCACGGTGCACTACATGGCTCCCGAGCAGGCCAGGGGCCTGCCCGTGGACCAACGCAGCGACCTCTACGCCGTCGGCTGTCTGCTCTACGAGCTGGTCGTGGGCCGGCCCCCGTTCACCGGTGAGTCGGCCATCAGCGTCAGCTACCAGCAGGTCACCCGACGCCCACAGCGGCCGAGCACCCTCGAACCCGGCCTACCGTCCGCCATCGACAGCGTCCTCGAGCGGGCCCTGGAGAAAGACAGGGCCGACCGGTACCAGACAGCCGCTGAGATGCGGGCCGACCTCGTCGCGGCCGGGTGGAGAGCTGACGGCGCGTCGTCCCTCGGGTGCTGAGCGGGTCAGCCTGCCCCACGTGCCGAGTTGTCGTCCCGATCGGCGGGTCAGGCGCGCAGACGGTTCACTCGGGCTGGCTCGGGCGGACTCGTTGGGGCCCGTGGCATGACGCGGACCGCCCGAGTGGTCACGGCTGCTCGTCCGAGGGGCGCCGTCGGCGCCGTCCACGATCGGCCCCGTCGGGCTCGCGTCATGGTGGAGCCCTTCGTGAGTCTTCTTCTTCGAGAGGCGGGCCGAGGGCGTCCATCGGACGCCATCCCACCCCTGAGGGTGAATCGCCACCACCCTCCCGTCGCTAGAGTCGAGGTCAGGTTTACGCCGTAAACGCCCTCTCGCACCGGACGAGGCCGGGTCCGCCCGATCCGTCAACACGAAGACCAGAACTGCCGAACCAACGCGGAAGCTCCGCAGAATCGAGGCCACCATGCTGGACCAGAACGACATCGACACGATCGTCGATCGAGACGTCTACGGCTCCGACGGCACCAAGATCGGTGCCGCCCGTCAGGTGTACGTCGACGACGAGACAGGCGCGCCGGAGTGGGTGACGGTGCGCACCGGCCTGTTCGGCACGAGCGAGAGCTTCGTCCCGCTCGAGGACGCGACCGTCTCGAGTGACCGCGTCGTCGTGCCCTACGACAAGTCCTTCGTCAAGGACGCGCCGAACCTCCGGGAGGACGGCCACCTGACACCCGATCAGGAGCGCGAGCTGTACGCCTACTACGGCCGCAGCGACAACGACCGTCGCAGCGCCGCCGTCGGTCGCCAGGATCGACACACCTCGGGCGTCGGCCGCGGCGACGACGCGGCACGCGACACCACGGTCGGCCGCGACACCTCGGGTCCGACCACCGACGACGCGATGACGGTGTCGGAGGAGCAGCTCCGCGTCGGCACCGAGCGTCGGGAGGCGGGCCGGGCGCGACTGCGCAAGTACGTCGTCACCGAGAACGTCACCCAGACCGTGCCGGTGCAGCGTGAGGAAGTCCGGATCGAGCGCGAGCCCATCGGTGCCGCCGACGTCGCCGACGCGACCTCTGGACCGTCCATCTCGGAGGAGGAGCACGAGGTCGTGCTGCACGAGGAGCGCCCGGTGGTCGAGACCGAGACCGTACCGGTGGAGCGCATCCGTCTGGGCACCGAGACCACCACCGATCAGGAAACCGTCAGCGGAGACGTGCGCAAGGAGCGCGTCGAGGTCGACGACGATCGCGGCACCCGCCACTAGCCGAGCGGCTCGTACGCCGCACGTGATCTCGGGCGGTGGGTTGCTCAGGCCCCCCACCGGTCCCTGATCGGAACAGACCAATCGCCGCGAGCTCGAGCTCGCGCCAGAAACGGAGACATTCGATGAGTGCAGAGAACTTCGAAGCAGCGCCGAACGGCCCGCGTCGTTCCAGCGGTCCAGGGGTCCCGACCGAAGCCAGTACGGTGCCGGGTGCCGATCCCCAGCGCAGCGAGACGGTGGGACCTGCCGGGGCCGCCCGTGACCAGGCCAGGCAGGTGGCCGATACGGCCGTCGATTCGGGGAAGCAGGTGGCGCATACCGCCAAGGACGAGGCGCAGAACGTGGTGGACGAGGCCAAGCAGCAGGCGGCGTCGTTGCTGGACACCGTCCGTACGGAGGTGGGCTCGCAGGCCGGCACGCAGCAGAACCGGATCGCGGATGCCCTCCATGGTCTCGCCAAGGAGCTCGGCGGAATGGCCTCGGCCAGCGAGGAGTCCGGCCCGTTGACCGATCTGGCGCAACAGGCCTCCCGCAAGGGTGGCGAGGTCGCGCACTGGCTGCAGGACCGTGAGCCGGCCGACGTGCTGGAGTCGGTCCGCTCCTACGGCCGCCGGCACCCCGTCAGCTTCTTGGCACTGTGTGGTCTGGCCGGGATCGTCGCCGGACGGCTCACGCGGAGCACGGTCGCGACCCGGACCAGCCTGGACACCAAGGACAACGGGGGTCCCGGCAGCGTCGGACAGCTGCGCAGCAGCTACAGCGCCCCGCCCGTGACCGCGCCGATGGTGGAGCCTGCTCCGGCGTCGACCGGCGTCTACGGCGGCTCGGTCGAGACCACCGCCCCCGCCGACCCGTACACCGCCGACCCGTACACCGCCGACCGTCCGCCGGCCGGACCCGGCTACATCGGTACGGTCCCTGACGCGAGTGGGGGTTTGAGCCGATGAGCTCGGCCGCTTACCCAGAACGCGGTCGTCCTGATCGTGCGGATTCGGTCGCGGAGGCGGCTCGTGAGGGCTACACCGCCCCTCGCTCGCCGTTGCAGGCCGACGACGGCCGCAGCATCGGCTTGGTGCTCGCCGACATCACCGCGAACATCTCGACCCTGCTGCGGCAGGAGGTCGCGCTGGCCAAGGCCGAGCTGCGCCAGTCCGGCACCCAGGCCGGCAAAGGCATCGGCCTGCTCGCCGGCGCCGGCGTGGCCGGACTGCTGCTGCTGGTGTTCCTCTCGGTCAGCGCCTGGTGGGGTCTGGGCCAATACATCGGCCTCGAGTGGTCGGCCCTGGTCGTCGCCGCAGTCTGGGCGATCATCGCGCTGATCACCTTCCTGGCCGGCAAGGCCGAGCTGAAACGGATCCGCGGCCTGCCGACCACCACCGAAACCCTGAGCCAAGTCCCGCCCGCCCTGAGGGGCCATGAAGAGGAGAACCGATGAGCCAGAACGATCCCGAGGTGCTGCGGGCCGAGATCGCCCGAACCCGCGCCGAACTGAGCGACAACGTCGACACCCTGACCGACACGGCGAACCCGAAGAACATCGCCAACCGCCAAGCCCACAAGGTGAAGAGCGCCGCCCGAGGGGTCCGGGAGCACCTGATGGGCGCCCCCGACGACCCGTACGACTCCGGCACCCTCGGCGACCACGCCGACACGGTCAAGGGCCGGGCTTCCGGTGTCCTCGGCTCCGCGCAGGACCGGGCCTCCGGTGCGTTGGACACCGTCTCCGACGCGCCCGCGCAGGTGCAGCGCAAGACCCGCGGGAACCCGCTCGCCGCCGGGCTGATCGCCTTCGGCATCGGCTACCTCATCTCCTCCGCCATCCCCAGCTCGGAGAAGGAGCAAGAGGCCGCCAGCCGGCTGCAGGAGAAAGCCGCCCCGTTGAAGGAGAAGGTCAGCGAAGCGGCCAGCGACGTCGCCGACCGGCTTCGCGAGCCCGCCCAGCAGGCCGCGGCGTCGGTCAAGGGCGCCGCCAGCGACGCCGTCGCCCACGTCAAGGACGAAGGCACCACAGCCCGCTACGACGTCCAAGGCCAGGTCCGCGACTCCGCCACCACCGTCAAGGACACCACCACGTCCTGACCGTCACCCCGATCCGCGCCGACGGGTCCGGCGCCCACCGCTCCGGACTCGTCGGCGCCGGCCTCGTGACGTGGACGACGATCGCGGCGGCTGGAGCGTCACCCACCGTCCAACCACGGCGCAGCGGTCCCCCACGCCGGGCGAGCTGTGGGGCGGGCGGGGCTCGAACCCGCGACCCAGGGATTATGAGTCCCCTGCTCTGACCTGCTGAGCTACCGCCCCCGGTGCTGCGACCCCCGATCGTAGCGGTCCTGGGCGCGCGTCCCGGTTGCCGTGCGCCGCAACGCCCGACCGGGGAGGGCGGGTGTCCGGGCACCCTCCTCGATCACCGGCTCACCGTTCACCAGCACCCAGTCGATGCCCTCGGCCTGTCGGCGGGGGTGGGCGAAGGTCGCCGTGTCCCGCACCAGATCAGGGTCGAACACGACCAGATCGGCGTGGTGTCCGACCCGCACCAGCCCCCGGTCGACCAGGTCCAGGCGGGCCGCGGCCCGCCCCGTGAGGTGGTGGATGCAGTCCTCGAGGCCGAGCACGCCGAGCTCGCGGACGTAGTGCCCCAGATAGCGCGGGAACGTCCCCCAGGCCCTGGGGTGGGGTTTCTCGCCCACCAGGATCGCGTCGGATCCGCCGGTGTGCACCCGATGCTGCATGATCGCCCGGACGTTCTCCTCGTTGCCGACGTGCTGGAGGATCGTGGTCGCCAACCGGTCGGCCAGCAGCAGCTCGGCGTAGACGTCGCTCGCGGGGCGACCCCGCTCGGCGGCCAGCTGCGCGATCGTCCGCCCCACCGCCCGGGACAGCACCGGGTCACCCACGCCGCTGATCTCGATGCTCGTCCAGTCCACCGGGCAGCCGTGACAACCCTCGCTGCCCTCGACCTCCAGTGCGTACGCGATCCGCCCCCGATCGAGTGGGTCGGCGAGTCGTTCCATGATCAGCTCTGGACCGCCGGCGGTCGCCCAGCGGGGCAGCAGGGCCACCAACGTCGTCGAGCCCGGCAGGTACGGATAGGTGTCCAGGGTGATGTCGAGCCCGTCGGCCAGCGCCTCGTCGATCATGGTCACCAGCTCCGGAGCCCGGCCGGCGTTCACACCGAAGTTGAGGGTGGCGTGGGTCAGGTGGAGCGCGCACCCTGCCCGGCGGGCGATCATGATCATCTCCTGGTACGCCGCCAGCGCCCCGCGGCCGTACGAGCGGTGGTGCGGCGCGTAGTAGCCGCCGACCTCGGCCAGCACCCGACAGAGGGCGATCAGCTCGTCGCTGTCGGCGTACATGCCGGGCGGGTAGGTCAGACCGCTGCTCAGACCGACCGCGCCCTCGAGCAGACCCTGCCGCACCACCGCCGCCATCCGGATCAGCTCGGTGGGTGTCGCGGGTCGATCGTCCTGGCCGACCACCAGCATCCGCACGGTGCCCTGGGGGACCAGATAGGCCGCGTGGCAGGCGATCCCGCGGTCCAGCGTGTCCAGGTAGCCGGCCACCGTCGGCCAGCCGAGCGCGATGTCCGGATCACCGTTCCAGCCCGTCAGCTGCTGTCGCAGCACGGGCACCGTCGCGGCATCGGTCGGCGCGTAGGAGAGTCCGTCCTGACCCAGCACCTCGCAGGTGACGCCCTGACTCACCTTGGCGAGATGATCATGGTCGAGCAGGATCTGGACGTCCGAGTGGGCGTGCAGGTCGATGAAGCCCGGGGACAGCACGCGCCCGTCGGCCCTGATCACCCGCCGAGCCGAGCCTCCCCCACCCGCCGGAGTGATCGCGACGATCCGGTCGCCGGTGATCGCCACGTCGGCGGCGCGACCCGGCGCCCCGGTGCCGTCGACGACGAGAGCGTCGGCGATCAGCAGGTCGGTCGGCACGGTGGGCTCGTCGACCGGCTCAGAAGAACGTGCGGACGACGTCGACGACCTCCGGGTCGGCCGCGTCCGGGTCGTCGATCATCGGGATCAGTCCCCACTTGTCGAAGGTCGTGCAGGGATGGGACAGACCGAGGCGCAGCTCATCGCCGATCACGACCGGTGCGGCATCGGCGGGATCCCAGCGGACGAAGCCGTGTTGATCATTGAGCGCGGTGACCGTCAGACCGGTCAACCGCACGGGAGGCCCGCCGGCGCGAGGGCGCCGCAGCTGCACCTCGGGCAGACCCAGGTCGTACGGGAGGTCGCGCTTGCCGCCGTCGACCAGTGCCAGTCCGGGTTCGGGCTGGCTGCTCACCCGCACCCAGCCATGGATCGCGCTGACCAGCGCCGGGCCGGTGGTGCGCGGGTTGTCACCCAGCGGACTGAGGTGGCGATAGTGGCCGTCGTCGTGGGTCAGGTAGGCACCGGACCGCAGCACGACCCGGACCCCGTCGGCCAGCAGCGGTCCGAGCACGTCGGCCACGTCGTCGAAGTACGCGCTGCCCCCTGCGGTGACGATCGGCACCAGGCCCGGCGGATACCAGCCCGCAGCAGCGATCTGACCGTGCAGCTCGCGCATCGACGTCAGGAAGGTGCGCACCGAAGCCAGGCTCTCGGCGTCGCTGTCCGCGGCCAGGGCCGCCTCGTAGCCGCCGACGCCGGCCAGCCGCAGGTGCGGAGCCTCGGCGATCGCCCGGGCGACCTCCGCGGCCGCCACCACGTCGCGCGCACCGGTGCGACCACCGCGGCCGCCGAGCTCGACCAGCACGTCGACCGGCCGGTAGCCGGCGCCCAGGGCGGGGGCGTGGGCCGCGAGCGCCTCCTCCATCAGGGTCACCGTACGCAGGTCGTCAGCCCAGGTGATCACCTGCGACAGCTCATCGGCGGCGAGCTCGTCGGCTATCCAGCGCAGCGTCAGGGGCGAGATGATCGCGTTCGCCACCAGCACCCGTGACACCCCGTACGCCCGGGCGACCGCCAGCTGCGGCAGGTTGGCCAGGGTGATCGCCCACGCCCCGGCGGACAGCTGGTCGGCCCAGAGCCGGGGCGCCATGGTGGTCTTGCCGTGCGGCGCCAGATCCAACCCACGCTCGGCGCACCAGCTCGCCATCGTGGCCACGTTGTGCCGGAGTCCCGGCGACGACAAGGTCACCAGCGGTGTCGGGAACCGGCTCAGCGGCACCCGCAGCGCGCTCAGCTCGGCGACCGACCGGCCCCAGAGCTCCGGCGGTACTCCCTTGTCGGCCCAGGTCAGCGGCTCGGCGGCCGACGCCGCCAGCGCTGCGGCGTCGATGGTCGCGGGATCGGGTTCGGGCATGCACACCTCCGAGCGGCAGACTACGCACACCGACCGGCCCGACCCGAGGAGATCCTGTGACCAGCACCCCGAAGATCGCCGTCAGCACCACAGCGGCCCCTGCCCCGGCGCCCGTGTTCTCGCAAGGGGTGCGACGAGGGCCGATCCTGCAGGTGTCCGGCCAGGGTCCGGCCGACCCCGCGACCGGGATCTACCTGCACGGCGGCGACGTCGCCGCGCAGACGACCCGGACCCTCGCCAACGTCGAGGCGGTGCTGGCCGCGGGCGGGGCGTCGTTCGAGGACGTGATCATGATCCGGGTGTACCTGACCACCCGCGACCACTTCGCGCCCATGAACGCGGCCTACGGCGACTTCCTGGCCGACCGGTGTGAGGTGCTGCCCGCTCGGACCACTGTGTTCGTCGGGCTGCCCGACGAGGAGATGCTCATCGAGATCGACGCCCTCGCCGTCCTGGACGACTGACGTCGACCGCTCAGCGAGCGGCCAGGCTGTCGGCGAGCCGATCGAGCCACTCGGCCACCCCGCTCGGCCCGTCCACAACGAGATCGGCGAGCTCGGCGAGGGCGTCCTCCTCGTGCGAGGCGGAGCAGATCAGCAGTCCGGGGATCCCCTCGCCGCGGAACCGCTCGACGGCCCGGAACGCCGGCAGGTCGCCGAGGTCGTCGCCGGCGAAGATGATGGTGCGGACTCCGGTCTCGGCCACGATGGCCCGCAGGGCATCACCCTTGTCGATGCCCTGAGCCCGGATCTCCCACACGTTCTTGCCCGGCTCCAGCTTCAGGTCGTACCGACCGGCCAGCTCTCGCAGCGGATCGCCCAGCTGGTCGAACGCGGCGCCCGGGTCGCCGAGCTCGCGGGTGTGCACGCCGATCGCCCGTCCCTTGTCCTCGATCCGCACATCGTCGAGCCCGAGCGCCGCCAGCAGTCCGGGCAGCTCCTGCTGCACGTGCACGATCCCGTCGGGGGTGGGCGGCAGGTCGAACCGGTCGCCGTCGGCGTCCCAGCGCTCCACCCCGTACTGACCGAGCACCGTCATCGACCGCAGACCGGTGGCCTCGCGGAACCCGCCCAGGCGGACGGCCGTCCGGGCGGGACGGCCGGTGATGACGACCACCGCCCCCAGCATCGAGCCCAGACGAGACAGCGCGGCCACGGCGTTCGGGTCGGCGTGGGCGTGCTCGGGATCGTCGATGATCGGGGCCAGCGTGCCGTCGAAGTCCAGCGCGAGCATGGTCTGCTCGGGTCGGTCCATCACCGCTCGCATCGCGTCGATCCCCGCGTCCGAGACCGGTCCGGTAGGGCTCATGGAGCGAGCCTGGCAGATGGGTGCCGATCGTCCCAAACCGGATTGTCACCGGTCGGGAAAGATATCGTCCGACGAATCGGGCTAAGGTCACAGGGATGCGTGACGACGAGAACAGAGCGGTTCGGGTGAGTCGAGGATGAGCGCGGCGCGACGACGTACGTCGAAGAGGGCTTCCTTCGTGGTGGTGGCGAACCGGCTACCCGTGGACCGGGTCGAGAACCCCGACGGGTCCGTGGAGTGGCGCACCTCTCCCGGCGGGCTGGTCACCGCCTTCGAGCCGGTGATGCGCACCCACCGCGGCGCCTGGGTCGGCTGGCCCGGATCACCCGACGACGACATCGAGCCGTTCACCCACAACGACCTGCAGCTCGAGCCGGTCCATCTCAGCGCCGAGGACATCGAGCTCTACTACGAGGGTTTCTCGAACGGCACGCTGTGGCCGCTCTACCACGACGTGGTCGCGCCACCGGCCTACCACCGCGAGTGGTGGGACCGTTACGTCACCGTCAACGAGCGCTTCGCCGAGGCAGCGGCCAGGGTCGCCGACGATGGCGGCCAGGTGTGGATCCAGGACTACCAGCTGCAGCTCGTGCCCCAGCTGCTGCGGCAGCTCCGGCCCGACCTGCGGATCGGGTTCTTCCTGCACATCCCCTTTCCCCCACGGAGCTGTTCCAGCAGCTGCCCTGGCGCAGCCAGATCCTGCAGGGCCTGCTCGGTGCGGACCTGGTCGGCTTCCAGCTGCCCGGCGGCGCCCAGAACTTCGTCCGGTTGGTCCGGCAGCGGTTCTCCTACGAGACCCGCCGGGACCGGATCCGGACACCGGACGGTCGGACGGTCATCGCCCGCGCGTACCCGATCGCCATCGACTCCTCCGGCATGCACGAGCTGGCCATGGCCGACTCCACCGCCGAGCGAGCCCGCGAGATCCGGGCCGATCTCGGCAACCCGAAGACGATCTTCCTCGGGGTCGACCGGCTCGACTACACGAAGGGACTGCCGGAGCGGATCCGCGCGTTCGGCGAGCTGGTGGCCGAGGGCACCGTCGATCCGGAGGACGCGGTGTTCCTGCAGGTCGCCACGCCCTCCCGGGAGCGGGTGGAGCAGTACCGACTGCTCCGCGACGACATCGACCGCCTGGTCGGGCGGATCAACGGTGACACCGGTCGGCTCGGTCGCCCGCCCATCATCTACCTGCACAACTCCTACCCACGCGAGGAGATGGCCGCCATGTACCGGGCGGCCGACGTGATGGTCGTCACCCCGCTGCGGGACGGCATGAACCTGGTGGCCAAGGAGTACGTGGCGTGCCGGGACGGTGACACCGGGGCCCTGGTGCTGAGCGAGTTCACCGGTGCCGCCAAGGAGCTCCGGCAGGCGTACCTGGTGAACCCCCACGACATCGACGGGCTGAAGGCGACGATGGTGGCGGCAGCCGCGGACTCCAGCCGCAACAAGGCCCGTCGGATGCGGATCATGCGCCGGCACGTGTTCGACCACGACATCGACCACTGGGCCAGTCAGTTCCTGGACGACCTGAGCAAGCTGGGTCCCGGCAGCGACTACTGAGCGTGCGCCCGACACGACAGGACCAGGGCTTGACATGAGCCGACCGGTACGACGGTGGTGGAGCCGATCCCGCGGGGTCCCTCCGGAGGCGCATGCGGCCTGGCGGGCGAGCCTGACCGCGGTGCCCGGGCGCCCCGCCCGCATCCTCGCCTGGGCGCCGGTGGTCGACGGCGGCTTGGTCCTGCTCAGTCCGGCGGCGGTGTCGGTGCTGCGGGACGACACCTGGCGCCACGTCGGCTGGCACGAGATCGAACGCGGCGGTTGGAACGCGGAGACCGAGCAGCTGCGCTGGCAGACGTACGGTGGCGCCCGCGGCGCGGTGGCGCTGCCCGATCCGGCGCGCGTGCCCGAGGTGTTCAAGGAGCGCGTCGACGCCAGCATCGTGTTCGAGCGGTTCGTGCCGGTGGGCGGGTCCGGCGAGCGTGGGGTGGTCGTCAACGGACGCCGTGACCTGGCCAACGGCACGAGCGAGATCAGCTGGCACGCCACCCTCACCCGGGGTGTCACCTGGCGCACCCCGGGGGTCCGCGAGCTCGCCGACTCGGCGGTGGCCGCCCTGCGTCGCGAGTACGACGAACGCTGATCCGGCTGCTAAAGTACGTAGCCGCGTCAGCACGCGATCCCCTGTAGCTCAGTTGGCAGAGCGCTTGACTGTTAATCAGGATGTCGTTGGTTCGAGTCCAACCGGGGGAGCTCTCAACCGTTGGGCCAGGCATTCCGACGATCCCTCGGATCGTGACCGTTCAGCCGGCCAGCCGTTCCCGCTCCCCCTGGGGGCACGCGGCGCGAAGCCGCTCCAGGGCCCGCCGCTCGGCGCGGCGCACCCGGTTCGGCGTCACCCCCAGCTGGCGCGACACGTCGGCGTAGGTCAGTGGGTCACCGACGAAGCCGAGTCGCAGCTCCAGCACCCGTCGCTCGAAGCCGTCCAGCAACGACATCAGCTCCACCGGCGCATCGACGTCGCCCAGCACCTGCTCCAGCTCGGGGTCGTCGGCGGCGATGTCGCCCACGTCCTCCAGCCGCTGCGGGTGCTCGTGGGTCAGCAGCCGGCTGGTCCAGTCCACCGACCTACCCAACGCCCCGGCCACCTCGCCCGAGGTCGGTTGCCGGCCGAGCTCCTGCGCCAGGACCGCCTCGATCCCCCGGGCGTGCCGAAGCTGACTGGCTCGGCTCGTCGGCAGGTTCAACGTGCCGAGCTGGCGTGCGCTCGCCGCGCCGATGAACGCCCGGATCCACTGCAGGGCGTAAGTGGCGAACCGGCAGCCGCGGCGGCAGTCGTAGCGGTCGACAGCGATCATCAGTCCCAGACAGCCTTCCTGGAACAGGTCGGCGTCGGTCAGCCCGGACCGGGCACCGACCTGGCGGGCCACCATGGCGACCAGGCGCAGATTCGCCTCGACGTAGCGTCGGCGGGCGCGCTCACCGGCCTCGACCAGCCAACCCAGCTCCTCGACGGTCGCGCCATCGGGTCTTTGACCCCGGGCCAGGGCGTCAGCCGCCAGCAGTCCGGACTCGATGTCGAGGGCGAGCTCCACCTCCTCGGCGGCAGTCAGCAGCGGGCCGGCCAGGGGTGCTGTGGTGTCCATGGCCCCACTGTCTGCGGCGCCCCGGCGGGCCGGCAAGCTGCCGGTCGGGGTTATCCACAGAACTGGCGAGATTCTGGTTCCGACGTCGGTCAGTCGGGCTCGTGAGCCGCCTGGGCGGCGGAGTGCAGGCTCGCCTTGCGGGCTTCCAGCACCACCAGCTCGGAGAACATCTGGTTGTACGAGGTCGGGTGCTCCACCGGATTCGTCCGCTGCAGCTTGGACTTCAGCTCGTTCACCTGCCGCATCGCCGTGAGGAGGCGCAGCTTGGCGACCTCGGCCTGGGCGTACGACTCCGACGGGGACCGGCGTACCGAGAAGGGCTCGACCGCCAGCGAGGCGACCAGCGGGGAGAGCATCGGGTGGGGCACCGACGAGGAGACGTGGTGGATCCACTCGGCCCGGACCCCATCGGTGCGGTCGCCGTCGGCGCCGTCGGTCGCCCGAACCTGCTGCATGGTGCGGAAGATCGCGGCATAGGCGCGGTGGGTGAAGTCCCCCTCCTCGAGCCCCAGCCAGTCGTCGCCGAAGAAGCGCGGGGCCTGCAGCAACAGCTTGATGGTCTGGCGCTCGGTGTCCAGCAGCCGGTCGTCGGGCTCCGGCAGCCAGCGTCGGTCGGCGGCGGCCGTCTGCTGGGCGGCGGTCGCCGACGGGTCGACCCGCACTGTCTGATCGGATCCCCGGGACGGGCGACCACTCTCGGAGCGCTCGTGTCGCGCCGCAGACCGCATCACCTCCCGACGCACCTCCTCGACGTCCATCCCGAGCATGCCGGCGAGCTCGCGGACGTAGCCACCGATCAACCCGCTGTCGCGGATGCTGCTGACCAGCGGGGCGGCCTCGCGGAGCGCGGACAGCCGCCCGTCGGCCCGATCGAGGTCGTGCCGGGTCAAGATGTTGGCCATCACGAACCGGTACAGCGGCACCCGACGGGCCACCAGCTCACGAACCGCGGCGTCGCCGTGCTGCAGCCGCAGATCACAAGGGTCCAGCCCGGACGGCTCGACCGCGACATAGGTCTGGGCGATGAAGTTGGCGTCACCGCCGAACACCTTCAGAGCAGCAGCCTGGCCGGCCGCGTCCCCGTCGAAGGTGAAGATGACCTCGCCCCGGAACGCGTCGTGGTTGCCCATCAGCCGGCGCAGCAGCCGGGCGTGATCGTCACCGAATGCCGTCCCGCAGGAGGCGACAGCCGTGTCGACGCCGGCCACGTGGGCCGCCATCACGTCGGTGTAGCCCTCCACCACCACCGCCTGGGACGTCTTGCCGATCTGCTGCCGGGCCAGGTCGAGGCCGTACAGCACGTGGGACTTCTTGTAGAGCGGGGTCTCGGGGGTGTTGAGGTACTTGGCCGGCATCCGGTCGTCGTCCCGTAGGCGGCGCGCCCCGAAGCCCAGCACCTGCCGCCCGGAGTCGCGGATGGGCCACAGCAGCCGACCCTGGAAGTAGTCCCAGCCGGCTTCGCGGATGAGCCCGCCGGTCACCAGCTCGGGATCGCGGAAGCCGCGTCCGTTCAGGTGCCGGCGCAGGGCTCGGCCGTCCTGCGGGGCGTACCCGACCCCGAAGTGCTCAGCGGTGGCCCGGTCGAAGCCCCGCTCGCTGAGGAACTGCCGACCGATGGCTGCTTCCGTTCCGGACAGCTGCTCGGCGTAGAACTCGGCCGCCGCCTGGTGCGCCTCCATCAGCCGCAGCCGCTGGCCACGTTCGGGCTGGGAGGCTCCGCCGTCGGTGTAGCGCAGCTGGATCCCCACCCGGTCGGCCAGACGCTCCACGGTCTCGGCGAACGACAGGTTGTCGATCTTCTGCACGAAGGAGATGACGTCGCCGCCCTCGCCGCAGCCGAAGCAGTAGTAGAACCCACGGGACGGGTTGACCTGGAAGCTGGGGGTCTTCTCGTCGTGGAAGGGACACAAGCCCTTCATGGTGCCGCTGCCCGCGTTGCGGAGCGCCACGTGGGATCCGACGACCTCGTCGATCCGGGCTCGCTCCCGGACCGTCGCTACGTCCTCGTCGTTGATCCGTCCCGGCACGGGCCGAGTGTATGCCCGCCGCGAGCACCATCCGGAGTCGTCATCGGCGCTCCCGGATCATGGTCGTCCGGCTCCGCCGGGAGCGTCCCGGCCGCGGCCGGGACGACGGAGGACGTGTGGGGCGGCGGCCGCGGCGAGAACCAGCAGGAGCACACCCGCTGCGCCGAGCAGCCCGGCCCGTCGGCCCAGACCGACGTCGAGGATCAACAAGACGGTACCCACCACGATGAGCGCGACCCCGGCGATCTGGAGCCGGAGCGCGACGTGGCCGAACCGGACGATCGAGGGCTTGAGCAGCTGGTGGAACAGGGCCCGATGGAGGTTCACCGGCGCCAGGCCGAGCACGATGGTCGTGGCGCTCAGCAGCACCAACCCGACGTAGAGACCCTTCTGCAGCGAGTCCAGCGACGCGAAGCGGGGTTGGAACACCAGCGTGAGCAGGAACCCGCTCAAGATCTGGGTGCCCGTCTGGGTGACGCGCAGCTCCTGCAGCAGGTCGTTCCAGTTGCGGTCCATCCGCTCGTTCCGGGTCTCGTCGCGACCATCCCGCGGATCGGCGTCGGCCTGCTCGTCGTCGCCCATGCCCCTCCCCCCGTCGACGGCCGTCAGTCGTGGCCGGGTCGAGTCAGCGGCAACCGGACCTGGAACCGGGTGTCTCCCGGCACGGACACGACCCGCAGGTCACCGCCGTGCCGCTGGGTGATCACCCGATAGCAGATGTCCAACCCCAGACCAGTGCCCTCTCCCACCGGCTTGGTGGTGAAGAAGGGCTCGAAGATCTTGTCCCGCAGCTCGGGCGGGATGCCGCTGCCGGAGTCGCCGATCTCGACCAGCACGCAGTCGTCCTCACGGGCGGTGCGGATGCGTAATGTGCCGCCGTCCGGCATCGCCTGCAGCGCGTTGTCGATCAGGTTGGTCCACACCTGGTTGAGCTCGGCGGGGTGCCCGGGGACGGTCGGCAGGTCGGGGGCGAGCTCCTTCTCGACAGTGATCGAGCCGGTCTTGAGCTTGTGGCCCAGCATGATCAGGGTGCTGATCAGACCCTCCTTGACCACCACGTCCTGCAGGCCCGCCCGGTCCACCTGGGAGTACTGCTTGGCCGCCCCCACCAGGGTGGAGATGCGCTGGGTCGAGTCCTCGATCTCGTTCATCAGCTGCTCGGTCTCCAGCGCGTACGCCACCCAGTGCAGGCCGTCGGAGATGAGCTCGTCGGGCACCTTCGTCGCGACGTCGTCCAGCCAGTCGGGATCGACGCCCGCGGCGACCAGGGCGGGTGCGAGGTCCCAGCTGTTGGTCACGCTGTGGTCGTCGAGCCAGTCCGCGATGGTGTCCTCCAGATCGCTGACCTCCATGGTCGACATCTCCTGGACCTTGGCCATCCGCTCCACTGCCGCTTCCTGGACCTCCACCAGGATCTGCAGCGCCGCCGCATCGACCTTGCCGGAGGCGAGGTGGGCGAGCTTGCCGCGCATCCGAGAGACCCGCTCGCGCAGGGAGGCCGTGGCGCGGACCGCCGCGGCGGCCGGGTTGTTGAGCTCGTGGGTCAGCCCGGCCGACAGCCGGCCGAGCGACAGCAGCCGCTCGCGCTGGCCCACGGCCGCCTGGCTGGACCGCATCCCGATCGTCAGCCCCTCGAGCAGGTGCATGGCCATCGGGAACCAGGCCCGGATCCGTCCGCCGATCTCGCCGGCCTCGATCACCCAGAACCGGCTGTCGGTGATCGCCACCAGGCTGTTCTGGTAGATCGCGTCCTCGCCGGCCATGAACGCCTGGGTCGCCCCGGAGTAGGCGCCGCGCTGGCTCGTCCGGGTGATCTCCACATCCGTGTTCTCGACCCGCCGGTGCATGGAGATGGTGCCGGCGAGCAGGACGAAGAAGCAGGTGGCCCGTTCGCCCTCGCGGTAGACGAAGTCGCCGCGGACCCGCTCTTCGACCCGCCCGGTGGCACTCAGCCAGGCCAGCTGATCGGGGTCGAGGGACTCGAACAGGAACAGCTCGCGCAGCTCGTCGGCGCTCAGCCCGGTCACGCTCTCCGTGTCGGTCATGAGACCGTCCCCTCTCCCTGCATCCATGATCCTCACTCCGCCAGATAACGGTGCACCAGGGTCACCGCGAGCGCACCCTCACCCACGGCCGAGGCGACCCGCTTCACCGACTGCGACCGTACGTCGCCGGCCACGAACACCCCAGGGATGCTCGACTCCAGCAAGTAGGGATCGCGTTCGAGTTCCCAGCCGATCGGTCGCTGCCCCTCGACCACCAGGTCGGGTCCGGTCCGGACGAACCCGGCGTCGTCGGTGGTCAGCTCGGCGGGTAGCCAACCGGTCAGCGGTGCCGCGCCGATGAACACGAACAGGTGCCCGGCGCTGACCTGCTGGGACGAGCCGTCGTCGAGGTCGACCAGGGTGACGCACTCCAGGTGGTCGTCGCCCGTGCACCCGTCGACGCGGGTCCGGGTGCGGACGTCGATGGTGTCGATGGCCGCGATCTGCTCGATCAGGTAGCTCGACATCGACCGTTCCAGCGACTCCCCCCGCACCGCCAGGGTCACCCGAGCCGCGTGCCGGGAGAAGAACACCGCCGCCTGGCCGGCCGAGTTGGCACCGCCCACGATGATGACGTGGTCGCCGGCGCAGGCCGTCGCCTGGGTCGAGGCGGAGCCGTAGTAGACCCCGCGACCGACCAGCTCGGCGAGCCCGTCGGCGACCAGCTCCCGGTAGGAGACTCCGGTGGCCAGCAGCACTGCCTTGGTCAGCACGCTCGAGCCGTCGTCGAAGACCAACCGACGCGCCGGACCTTGCACCTCGAGCCCCACCGCGTCGCGGGCGGTGATCAGCTCGGCACCCAGCCGGAGGGCCTGCCGGCGGGCCCGGTCGGTGAGCTGGTCGCCGGACACCCCGTCGGGGAAGCCCAGGTAGTTCTCGATCCGCGAGCTCTGACCGGCCTGGCCGCCGGCGGCTGCCCGCTCGATGATCACCGTTTTGAGGCCCTCCGACGCCCCGTAGACCGCTGCACCGAGACCCGCCGGCCCGCCGCCCACGATCACGAGGTCGTAGAACTCCTCGGTCGGCGCGGTGGACAGGCCGACGGCGTTGGCGAGCTCGGCCAGCTCGGGTCGGAACAGCGGGTCGCCGTCGCTGGTGATCACCACCGGGACGTCGTCGGGGGTGGCCCCGGCCGCGGCCATCAGCCGCTGCCCGTCGGGTTCGGCCACGTTGTACCAGCGATACGACACCAGGTTGCGGGCCAGGAAGTCGCGGACCTCGTACGACGGCGCGGACCAGGGGTGGCCGAGGATCTTGATCTTGCGCTCGGTGGCGTGGCCGTCTCGCTGCCAGGCGGCGAGCAGCTCGTCGATCACCGGGTAGAGCTTCTCCTCCGGCGGCTCCCACGGCTTGAGCAGGTAGTGGTCGACGTCCACGACGTTGATCGCGGCGATGGCCGCGTCGGTGTCCGCGTACGCCGTGAGCAGCGCCCGACGGGCGTGCGGAACCAGGTCCATGGCCTGCTCGAGGAAGTCGATGCCGCTCATCTGCGGCATCCGGTAGTCGGCCAGGATGGCGGCCACCTGCTCGCCCCGCAGGACGACCTCGCGGATCGCCTCCAGGGCAGCGGGACCGGAGTCGGCCCGCAGGATCCGGTAGTCGTTGCCGTACCGCCGCCGCAGGTCGCGGGCGACGGCACGGGACACCGACGGGTCGTCGTCGACAGTGAGCAGGACCGGGCGGGACGAGCGTTCGTCAGGACTGGGCAAGGGCGGGGGCTCCGTGGGTCACGGCACCATCTTCCCCGACCACCCAACCGGCGTGGACCCGCCCGCCCTCAGTCGACCGCGGTCACGAGGTAGAGGACCGCGTGATCGGGGTTGATCGATCCCGGCATCAGGCCTGCCCGGGCGAGCGCCGCTCCGCTGAGCTCGACCCCGAGCTCGCCGGCGGACCGCAGGCTGGGCCGGGTCCCCGGCGGGAGGGCGTGCACCTCCTCCCGGGACGGCGGCGTGAGCCCCCACCAACGCGGCACCCGACCCGACCTGGGCAACAGCTCCTGGATCGGCACCACCCGGTAGCGCCGGTCCGGGTCCAGGCCAGGGAGTGGCACCCGGCCCGTGGAGACCAGGGCCGACCGGGCCACCGAGACCAGCGAGTAGATCGCGGCGCTCTTGTCCGGCGCCACCACGCCGTGGGCGTTCAGGCTGTCGTCGGGGAAGTCGATCCGGACCAGGTCGCCTCCGAGAAGCAGGTCGCGGTGCTCCTTGTAGAAGCCGATCCAGACGCCGAGGTCGGCCAGCTCGGTGTCCGAGGCCTTGGACAGGTCCCACTCGATGCCCAGGTGACCGAAGATCGCCGTGGCGGCCCGGAAGTCGAGATCGTGCCTGCGCCCGGTGGTGTGCGACTCCCCCGAGGCGATGTGCGCCCCCATCAGCTCGGGCGGGATCAGCTGGGTCGTCCAGCGGTGCATCTCCTGACGTTCCAGCGGGTCGATGCAGTCCGACACCCAGACCCGCTCGGTCCGTTCCAGCACGCCCAGGTCGACCCGGGCGCCGCCGGAGGAGCACGACTCGATCTCCAGTCCCGGGAAGGCGGCCTTGATCTCGTCCAGCAGCCGGTAGAAAGCCAGCGTCTGCTCGTGCACACCGGGTCGGCCGGCCGGCTGGGTGCCGGCGTCGACGAGATCGCGGTTGTGGTCCCACTTGATGTAGGCGATGTCGTATTCGCGCAGGATCGCGAAGATCGCGTCCCGGATGAAGGCATAGCAGTCCGGCAGGCCGAGGTTGATCACCTGCTGGAACCGCGACTCGACCGGTAGCCGGTCACCGGTCGCCATCACCCACTCCGGATGTGCGCGGGCTGCGTCGGAATCGGTGTTGATCATCTCGGGCTCGAACCAGAGCCCGAACTCCATGCCGAGCTCGGTCACCTTGTCGACGAGGGGGTGCAGCCCGTTCGGCCAGACCTCCGGCGACACGGTCCAGTCGCCGAGACCCGATCTGTCGTCGCGCCGCGAGCCGAACCAACCGTCGTCGAGCACATAGCGCTCGACCCCGAGGGACGCTGCCCGCTCCGCCAGGTCGACGAGGCGATCGAGGTCGTGGTCGAAGTAGACGGCCTCCCAGACGTTGATCGTGACCGGCCTGGTGGTGGACGGATGGATGGTACGCGCCCGGAGGAAGCGGTGGAACCGGCGGGCGACCTCGTCCAGTCCGGCACCGTAGGAGCCGTACAGCCACGGCGAGGTGTACGTCTCCCCGGTGTCCAGGACGACCTCCCCGGGCAGCAGCAGCTCGCCTCCGCCGATCACCTGCTCACCCGTCGACAGCTGCTCGGCGTAGTGCACGTGGTTGCCGCTCCAGCCGATGTGGACGGCCCAGATCTCGCCCTGCTGGAACGAGAAGCCCGGGGTGCCGAGGTGCAGCACGGTCGCGGCGTCGGCCCCGGTGCGGCCCTTGCGGTTCTCCCGGAGGTGGATCCCCACCTGCAGCGGGCTGCGCTGGGCGATCCGCTCCTTGCCCCAGCGACCACACATGTCCAGCACCTCGCGGGCCACCGGCGGCACCGGGAAGGCCGGGGTCAGACCGTGCAGCTCGTAGCCGTCCGCGCCGGTGTTGGTCACGACCACCCGGGCCCGCAGCAGGCCACCCGCCGTCAGACCGAGGGTGATCGTGATGGCCAGACCGGCGACGTCGTCGACCGCGTCGACCTCGATCTCGGTAGGTCCGTCGGTCGCGATGAGCCCGGACGAGTCAGCCGACCGGTCGTCGCCGTCCACCCGGAGTGCGGTGGTGGAGAACTTCGGCGACCAGTCCCGGCCGGAGCGTGAGCCGGCCAGACCGGGCCTGCCCAGCCAGCCCGTCCAGTGCTCGGGGAGCACCGCGAGCCGGACCGGGTCATCGACGATGTTGGAGGCCGTCGGGAACTCGTTCGACCGCGCGATCGCCCGGACCTCGGACGCGGACAGCTCACCGAGGTCGGCACCCCAGTACGGGATCGACGGCAGTCGTCCGTCGGTCAGGTCGATGACGGCTGTGACTCCCTCGGTTCGCAGCAGGACGAAGGCGTTGACGGGCACTGGAGGTCCTTTCGGGGCCGCCGGGGATCCCGGCCGGAGCGGTGACAGTGATCTGGGGTGACAGGGATCTGGGGTGACAGGGATCTGGGGTGACAGGGATCTGGGGTGACAGGGACCTGGGGCGACAGGGGTCGAGCAGAGTGACGGGTGCGCTTCACCGGCCCGCCACGAGACGCCCCTCCATGACCCGCAGCAGGTCCTGGGCGGCCTCGTGCGCCTCACGGGTCCGGTCGACCCGCAGGGTGCAGCCGCGATGGCCGGCCGTCCCGCGGATCGTCAGCCGGGAGTCGCCGTACCCGACCGTGGCGACCTCAGCCCACGGCAGGACGGTGCGACGGCTGCCGTTGGCGACGGTGAACGAGTCGGCGTCGACGTAGGCGACCCACCGCAACCGGTAGTGGTGCACGACAGCAGCCAGGGCGAACCCGAAAGACACGCCCATCAGCAGGAGGCCGAAGACCAGGAAGAAGGTGGGCATCCGGGCCAGGGCCCAGGCGAAGAGCTGGCAGCCACCGGCGATGGCCGCCAACGAGGCGATCACCAGGTGACCGAGCGGTGGTTCGACCGGCAGTCGGAAGCGGGCGGCGTGGGCACGTGCCGGGGTGGGGCTGGACAACGATCCTCCTGGCTACGGTGACGAGCTCATGCTGCCACGGACGGGCTCAGAATGGCACTCAGCACCGGTGGCAGGTGCGCCACCGGTGCTGAATGTCGGACTGCTGAGGAACGTGTCGGCTACGTCTTCGAACCCGACAGCGCGATGCCCTCGACGATCTGCTTCTGAGCGACGATGAAGACGATCAGCATCGGGAGAGCCGCCATCGTCGTGGCCGCCATCAGGCTGGTCCAGTCCGAGGAGTACGCGCCCTTGAAGTAGTTCACCACCAACGGGATGGTGAACAGGTCCTCGGTGTTCAGGAAGATCAACGGCTGGAAGAAGTTGTTCCACTGACCGAGGAACACGAAGATCCCCAGGGCAGTCATCGGCGTCTTCAGCAGCGGCAGGATGATCGTGGTGAACGTACGGAGCCGGCCCGCCCCGTCGATCGCCGCTGCTTCCTCCAGCTCGACCGGGATGCCCCGGACGTACTGGCGCATCAAGAACACACCGAAGGCGTTGAACAACGACGCCGGCACGATGATGGCCAGGTGGGTGTCGATCCACTGCAGCCATCCGAGGATGAGGTACAGCGGGATGATGGTCAGCTGCATCGGCACCATCATCGTGGCCAGGAACACCGCGAACAGCGCGTTGTTACCCGGGAACCTGATTCGCGCGAAGGCGTACGCCGCCATCGAGCAGGTCAACAGCGTGAAGATCGTGACCAAGGCCGCGATGTAGAAGCTGTTGAAGTAGGCCGTGCCGAACGGCGCACCCTCCCACGCCGTGCGGAACCCGTCCAGCGTCCAGTTGTTGGGCAGCAGGACCGGCGGACGCAAGAAGATCTCGTCCAACGGCTTGAAGGCGGAGAACACCATCCACATGAACGGGATGAACATGAGGATCGAGAAGATGATGAGAATGATGTGGATGGGGATCCTGGCGGGCTTGAAGGACGAACCTCCGCCACCCGAATCCTTTTTGTACTCTTTGGTTTCGGTCTCTTCGACCGCCATGATGCCGAACTCGGCTCGAGTAGTACTCATTCTGTGTAGTGCACCCATCTCTTCTGCGCGAGCAGCTGGAGGCCCGTGATGATCAACAGGACGATGAACAGGTAGATCGCGATCGCCGAGGCGAACCCGAACCTGAACTCACGGAAGGCGATGTTGACGATCTCGTAGACGATCGTCCGGGCGTTCGCCGGGGCCGTGGTGTCGTAGAAGAAGAAGATGTAGTCGAAGACCTGGAACGAGCCGATGATCGAGGTGATCGACAGGAACAGGATCGTCGGCGACAGCAGCGGGATGGTGATCTTGCGCATCTTCTGCCACTCGCTCGCCCCGTCGATGTCGGCAGCCTCCATCAACGCCTTCGGCACGCTCTCGAGCCCGGCCATGTACATCACGATCATGTAGCCGAGGGCCTGCCAGACCGACACCAGCGCGATGGCCGGGATGGCCGTCCGGGGGTCCTGCAACCAGTCCGGTGTCGGCAGACCGATCCGGGCCAGGAAGGTGTTGAGCGGGCTGATCTCCGGGTTGAGCAACCACAGCCAGATGGCCGCGACCGCGATGCTCGACGTCACCTGGGGGGCGAAGAAGAACACCCGGTAGACCGACTTGACCTTGCCCGCCTTCTGCAGCAGGAAGGCGAACACGAACCCGCTGATCATCAGGCCCGGCAGCTGGAGTGCGGTGAACCATGCCGTGTTCAGCCAGGACTGCCTCAGCTGCGGGTCCTGGAGCACGGCGATGAAGTTGTCGAACCCGACGAACGTGCGGGTGCCGAACCCATCCCAGTTGGAGAACCCCAGGATGAAGGCGAACACCAGCGGACCCAGCATGAAGGCCAGCAGTCCGACCAGCTGCGGAGACAGGAAGAACAGCGCCCAACCGAGGTCCTGGCGTTGCTTCTTCTTCATCGCCGGGGTGACCCGCACGTAGTTCACTGTCGTGCCGGCAGCGCCCTTGGTGGCAGTGCCCTCAGTCGTGGTGGCCATGACCTATCCCTGGTTGATGAAGGCGCAGATCTTGGTGGCGAACTCCTGCGCGGACGCCCCGGACTTGATCACCTTGTCGATCTCGGAGTTGATGTTGGCCGCGACCGCCGGCTTCTGGGAGATGGCCGGCGGGATGGCGTAACCCACCTTGGCCACCTCGTTGAAGTACTGGGCGTGCTTCGGCAGGTCACCCTCGGTGACGACGTCCTCGGCACCCGGGATCGAGGGAACGGCGTTGCCGCCGCCGGAGAGACGCGCCTTCTGACCGTTCACAGCATCGACGCTCACGAACCGGGTGGTCCACCACAGCGCGGTCTCGGGATCCTTGGCCTTGGAGTTCACACCCATGGCCGCGACCGGGATGTTGACCGGTGCGATCGTCTTGCCGTCCTCGGACGGGTACGGAGCGATGTCGTAGGCGATCTTCAGCTTCTTCAGGTTGGGCAGGATCCAACGACCCATCTGGCAGGTGGCCAGCTGCCCGGCGAAGAACAGCGCGTCGATGCCCTGACCCTTGGGGAGCGAGCCGCCGTAGGTGATCGTCTCGTTCTTCATGCCTTCCCAGATCCAGTTCAGGGTCTCCATCGACTTCGGATCGACGTCGAAGATGGCCTTGTTCTTCTCGTCGAAGGTCTTGCCGCCGAAGGTGGTCATCCAGGACAACCAGTACGCCCACTCGGCGGCGATCGCGACGCCGCGCTTGCCGGTGGCCTTGATCTTGGTCAGCAGCTCTTCCAGCGCGTCGCGGTTCCAGGTCCCGGCCTCGTGCTGCTCCACCGGGCTCTTGATCCCGGCGTCGGAGAGCATGGTCTCGTTGAACCAGAAGACCAGCGGGTTGCAGTCCACCGGAAGGCCGTAGATGCCCTCACCGGACGTCGGCTTGCACCAGGGGATCAGACCGGGGTAGAAGTCGTCGACCTTGACCGGCGACTCCGGTTTGGCGGCGAACTCGGTCAGGTCGACGATGTTCTTCGACTCGATCAGCTTCGCCATGCCCTCGGTGCCGACGTAGAAGGCATCCGGCGCACTGCCACCGGCCAGCTGCGTCAGCAGCTTGGAGTTGTAGTCACCCGTGACGATCTGGTAAGTGATCTTGGCCTTGTACTCGCCCTCGTAGGCCTTCGTCACCTCGCGGAATCGGGTCGCTTCGCCCGGGTTGGCCCAGTTGCCCCAGACCAGGTTGCCGCCTTCACCACTGGCACCGGCGTCTTTGCCGCCCCCACCAGCACCGCCGCCGCTGCCGGCGCCACAGCCCGCGAGGAGCGTCCCGGCACCGGCGACACCCAGCCCGGCCAGTGCGGTCGTACCCATAAAGCTCCGGCGCGTGACAGCGCGTCCCAGTGCGTCCTTGACTTCAGTCATGCATTCCTCCTCGAATGTCGCCTCTGGGGCTCCCGATGGCCTGAGAGGTTCCTTAGCGCGACCGATCCTGCCCGCGTCGCAACCGGTTGTCAACGATTGGCTCCGTACGATGTGCTCGCTCGCCAATCACCCGAAGCAGACCACGAGATCCACTGGTACGGCAAGCGTTGAGCACAAACGTTATAACGGCGTGTCGGCCCGCGCGGTCGAGTCACGGATGATCAACTCCACCTGAAGCTGCTCCCCGTCGGGCTCGGATCGGCAGGTTGCTCGATCACCGTCGTCGGTGACACCCAGCACCTCCAGGAGGGCTACCGCCGCTCGGCTCCCCTGCTGGTGGGCGTGCTGGCTCACGGTGGTCAGATCCCAGAGCCGTGACATCGGGTGATCGTCGAAACCGGCCACCGAGATGTCCCGGGGGCACTGGACGTCGGCCCGACGGAGGGTGGCGACCAAGCCGAACGCCAGCTCGTCGGTGTGGCAGAAGACCGCGCCGGGCAGACGACCCTGGCCGTCGAGCAGCTCCCGTCCGACCCGCTCTCCATCGGCGGTGTGGCAGTCGCCGGGTCGGAGCACGCGGACGGCTGCCGGATCGAGGCCCGCCGCCCGGATCTCACTCAGGAAGCCGTTGGATCGCTGCTCCCAGACGGTCGAGTCGGGCTTGCCCGCCATCCGGCCGTCGATCATCGCGAACGACGTGTGACCGAGATCGAGCAGGTGGGCAGCGACCAGCTGCCCGCCGGCACGGTGGTCGACGTGGACGCCGGGGACGGTCAGCAGCGGGCCACCGTGCGCGGACATCGGCACCAGGGTCTGTCCCCGATCGGGATCCGGCACGCTGGTGAGCCCGGCGAACAGCAGGGCGTCGCGGGACCGGCCCGCGCCGAGCTGCCGGAAGAGACGAGCGAACTGCTCCGAGCCGACCTCCAGGAAATCCGAGTCGATGTCGAGATTGATCAGCTCGATCCGGAAGCCGGCGGCGCTGAGGACCTCGCTCGCACCCGAGGCGACCTCGCTGAAGTACCAGGACCGCAGGGTCGGCAGCACGATGGCCACCGTGCGGGTCGAGCCGGTAGCCAGGGCTGTGCCGAGGTCGGACGCGGAGTACTCGAGCTCGTCGGCCGCGGCGAGGATCCGCCGTCGCGTCTCGTCCCCGACGCCGTCCATCCCGCGCAGAGCCCGGGAGACCGTCCCCTTGTTCACTCCGGCTTTGCGCGCGACATCGACGATGGTGACGCGCCGCTTCTTCTCCCGGCTCGTCGCCACGAACCACGTCGTCGCGTCGGAGGACACGTCTGGAGTATAGGAAGAGTCATGCCCAGCGGCACCACCCCTCTCCGGCCCCGCCCGTCGTGGTCTGTTCGTGGTGATGTTCCGGTGCCGTGCCGCCGACGGATGCACGGGGGGTCAGCGCCAGCGCACCCGGCCACGACACCGCCGACGCCCCTTACACTCCCCCGCGCCGCTTGCGGACGCGGATGGCGGCGGAGGTGGCGGGTGGTGTCGGTGCGGTCATGGAGCCCTCGTTCGTGAACGCTGCGGGGGTGACCGTGACCGGGGAAAGGCCGAGGAAGCGTCGTCGGACCCGGCAGGCACGCACGCTTCGTCGTCGGCCCTCCCACGGGACCACGGACGCACACCCGTGGAATCGGCCCACGGGCGGTAGTGGCAGGTCTTCGGACTCACGAGCGGGGCGGACCGTCGTCGACGGGTCCACCGGGCCTACTGACCGTCGCTTCCCGGGATCGCTCCCAGTGCTGTTGACGGCGGTCGTTCTCGTTCACCGCTGCGGGGCAGTTCCGGTCTCCCACCGGATTCCCTCTTGCGACGACCACCCTGGCTGAGTGGCCGAACCGACTACACAAACCACCATATCTGGAAACATCGCTGTTGTAACTACCTAGATGTAGTTTCTTGTCGCGAGCCCGATCGCATCCCGACGGACGACGTCAGCCACCGGTGCCAGGCGTCTCGGTGGGTCGCTCGACGGACACACCGAGGTGCAGCAGCACCGCCAGGACGCGGCGGTTGTGATCTTCGGTTTCGGCGATGCCGAGCTTGACGAGGACACGTCGGATGTGAGCCTCCACGGTGCGCTCACTGAGCCAGAGACGCTTGGCGATGCCCGCGTTGGTCAGTCCCTGAGCCATCGACGCCAGCACCAGGTGCTCCCGTTCGGTGAGCCTGGCGACGACGCTGGTGGCCTCCGCGCGATGAAGCAGGGCAGCCACCACCAACGGATCGAGGGCAGACCCGCCGTCGGCGACGCGCGCGACCGAGGCCAGGAAGTCGGGGACGTCCAGCACCCGGTCCTTCAGCAGATAGCCGAAGCCACCCTGCCCGACCAGACCCACGCTGTGCACGGTCTCGATGTGCTGGGACAGCAGCAAGACCCCGATGTCGGGCCGGACCGACTTGAGGTCGGCGGCCGCCCGCGCACCCTCGTCGGTGAAGGTCGGGGGGAGCCGGACGTCCAGCACGACGACATCGGGGAGCAGCTCCAGGACCATCCCGTCGAGGCCGTCGCAGCTTCCCGCCGACCAGACGACGTCGTGCCCGGCATCACGGAACACCCCGATCAGCCCCTCCCGGAGCAGCGCCTGGTCCTCGACCAGCATCAACCGCATGGCAGCTCCGCAGTCAGCTCGGTGCCGTGGTGATCGGAATCGATCCGCAGACTCCCTCCGACCGCGGCCACCCGGTCGGCCAGTCCGGCGAGTCCGGAACCCGGTCGAACGATCGCGCCGCCCACGCCGTCGTCGGCCACCGACACGAACAGTGATCCGTGGTGCCGGACGGCACGGATCGACACGGCCGATGCCTCGGCGTGCTTGATGATGTTGGTCAGCCCCTCGCACGCGACGAAGTAGGCGGCGGTCTCGACCGTCCGACCGACCCGCTCCGGTCCGGCGTCCACGACGACCGGGATCGGGGACCGCGAGGCGAGCTCCCGCAGGGCCGGACCGATGCCGCCGTCCAGCTGCGGTGGGGGCAGGGCGCTGGTCAGGTTCCGGAGCTCCTGAATGGTGGTGGCGAGATCGTCGACCGCAGCGTCGATCAGGTCGGCATCCGGAGCTCGACCCGCGACTCGCAGTCTGCTCTCGAGTCGACGCAGGGCGATGCCGACCGTCACCAGACGTTGCTGAGCGCCGTCATGCAGGTCCCGCTGGATCCGACGGCGTTCCTCGTCGGCCGACTCGGCGATCCGCGCCCGCGACTGGTCGAGCTCATCGAGGCGACGGGTCAGCTCCACCCCCAGACGGGCCACCTGCACGGCCAGACGCGCGTGTTCGACGAGCTGACGGACCCGCGCAGCACGGTCCGGTTCGCCGTCGTCGGTGAACTGCACGACCGCCTCGGGTACGCCCTGGCGCTCCAGCCGGACCACCCCCAGGTCGGGGAGGATCTCGGCCGACCGTCCTCGTACGTCGACGAGGCTGCCGGAGGCCGGCAGGTAGAGCAGCAGCCGCAGCCGGGGATCCCGCAGGGCCTCGGACAACACCTGCTGCAGGCGATCCGGCCGTTCGGTCCCGGAGCGGAGTCCCTCGAGAAAGGCGTCCAGCCGCAGCCTGGCCCCCAACGCGTCGCGGTCGAACCGCCGATCCACGACCTGTCGGACACGTCGCAGGATCGGACGGAAGACGGCCGCTGCCGACAGCGTCGACACAGCGACCACCCACGGCGACGACCACGACCGTCCGGCCAGGGTCCCGAGCAGCACGGTGATGCTCACGTAGACCGCGACGGCGACGACGGTCACGCTCGCGTAGGCGAGCGAGCGCCCGATGATGCGGTCCACGTCGAAGAGTCGGAAGCGCAGGACGGACGCCCCGAACGCGAGCGCGCAACCGACGAGGACGACGGGTGTGGTGACCCGAACCAGGAGCGACGAGTCCCACCACACGATGGCGACCGGTAGCAGCACGACCACGCAGACGCCGGCCAGCGCCACCCACTTGAGCTGCTGCCGGACGTCCGCGTCGCCCGCGTGGAATCGCACCACCAGCGAGATCAGGGCGCCGAGAGCGGCGACCGACAACAGGATCCCGCCGGCCAGCACCGCCTGCGGACCGGGCAGCCAGTCGACGGCGTAACGGTTCGCCTCGCCGGTGATCACATCGACCGATGTCGGGCTGACCCACCAGGCGAGGAGATAGAGACCCGTACCGGCGACGCCGATCCACAAGAGGATCCGCCAACGGGGTCCCAGCAGCCTTCCCGTGGGGGTGTAGAGCAGGGCCAGTACCCACATCAGCGCCCCGAGGCACCAGCTCACGAGTCCGACCCAGAGCACGAGGTGGGCGCCGGGCCACCCCTGCTCCACGCCCCGGGTCGCCCAACTCAGTGCGAGGTCGGCCATCACCGCACCCTGCAGACCACCGAGACACAGGATCCACCCGACGGGGTGCCGCGGCAGCTGGAGGACGATCACAGCGCCGACGGCGGACAGCGTGATGTTGTAGAGCGCGAACAGCGACGTGTCGAGCGGGTGAGCGAAGCCCCAGGACAGCAGGGCGGTCCCGATCTCGGCGGCCACCGTCAGCCCCAGACAGGCCAGGGCCGCCAACCCGGATCGGGTGAGTCGCACGCGATCATCATCCTCCTCGCTCTGGGTCGGGGCATCAGTGTCAGCACGGCACCCGAACGTGGTGCTGCCGCCGATGCGTGACGGACGGCCGGATTCCTAGGGTGGTCGTGTCCCCGAGGGAAGGAACCCGATGACCATCGATCTCAGCAGTTCTCGCCGCTCGAAGACATCGCCGACCCGGTCGGTTCCGCGGTCGCTCGGATCGCTCGTCCCCGGCATCGCCGCTGTCCTGTTCGCCGGCGTCCAGCTTCAGGCCGGTGTCGTGACCGTCGCCTATCGGCAGATCACGACGGTCCCGCCGGACCGACTGAACTCGCCCTACGAAGGCTCGATGTCGGTCGCCATCTCGCTGGGCTGGGGACTGGCGCAGGCTCTGTTCGTCCTCAGCCTGGTCGCCTTTGCCCGCAGTGGAGCGACCGGTGGGAGTCGCTCGGGTCGCATCGGCTCGGGTCTGCTGATCGTCGGCGGCGCGGTCTTCGTCGCCGCCCAGGTGGTGAGCGCGTTCCTGCCCGATGCCCGAAGCGACGAGCCGGCGGCACGGGTGGCCGTGATGCTGTTCGCGGTGGGCAGCCTGCTGACCGCGCTCGGGTTCGTGCTCGCCGGTGTCGCCGTCCTCCGTGCCGGAGTGTGGTCCTCGTGGCGCCGCTTCGCGCCACTGGCCGTCGGCGCAGCCATGGTGTGCCTGGTTCCCCTCCAGTTCACCTCCCTGCTGGCCGTTGGGGTGACGCTCTATGCGGTCACCATCGTGGGGTTCGGTGCGGCACTGCTCGCCGAGCCGCTCGACGACCCGGCATGAGTGCGGACATCGTGCGCCCGCCGTCGACGACCCTCCAGACGGTGGCTCGCCGAGGCCGGCACGCGTCGGTCGTGCTGATCGGGGCGCTGATCGGGCTGACCTGGAGCGCGGCCCTGCGGGGCTGGATGGTGCAGCTGGCGGGCGAGGAGTCCACTGTCACCTGGCTGACCCTCGCCTTCCTCCTCCTTCCCGGGACCGTGGTGGGGGCGCTGCTCGCCCTTGCGGCCGACGCCCACGCCCGGCGGCGCACGCCGCGACGGATCCTGGTCTGGGCTCCGGTGCTGCTGGCCGCCGTGCTGCTGCACCCCACGATGCTGCTGCTCCTCCTGCGCCACGGATACGGCGGCGGCTCCCTCATGGTCGTCGCCACGGCCCTGAGCGCGGGCTACGCGCTCACCCACTGGCGGATGTCCCTGCCGACGGTGCTGTGCGGAGTTGCCGCCGTGAGCGGACTGGTGGCCATCGCTTTCATGGCCACCCTGGCCGCACCGCTGGCCACCGCCCGGGGCGCCTGGGTGTGCGCGCTCGGCCTGTCGCTCATGCTGGTGCTCTGCCTGGCCTCCGCGGTGCCGCACCGCGGGCTACCGGTCGTCGGCGGCAGGTCCTACATCGCCATCGGGGCCGTGTGCGGTCTGGCCTGGGCGGGTGGCCTGCGGAGCTTCATGGCCGCCGTGGTCGGGCCGGCGTCGCAGGTCACCTGGGTGAACACGGTGATCTGGATCCTGCTCGTGGGGGCGATCGTCGGCGCGCTCCTCGGCTACGCGGCTTGGCGACGCTCGACCGGGCTCCCCCGGCCGGCGCTGACCGCCGCGCCGCTGCTGTTCGCCGCCGTGCTGCTGCCCGGGCTCCTGCACCCGGCTTCGATGTTCGCCGACGGCATCGGCGGCGGCGCCATCGGTGTGCCCCTGCTGGGGATGGCGGGTGCCTACGGTCTGGCTGGGAGGCGGACGTGGGCCAGGCTGGTGTGCGGCTCGCTCTTCCTGGCCGGCGTGACCCTGTGGGTGGTCGTCGCCGACGAGGTCGGCGGGGCCGGTTTCGCCCTCGACACTGCGCGCGGGCTCTGGGCGAGCCTGCTCTACCTGTCGCTGCTGGCCACTCTGGCCCTGGCGGCCGCGATCCCCCTCCGAGCCCCCGATGCGCAACCGGAGTCGAAGGTGTTCTCGGGTGAAGCCGGCAGCCACCGTGAGTGACCTGGGGACCGCTGTCGTCGACGGTGTCGAGCTGGCCTATCGCGTCGTCGGGAACGGGGAACCCGTCGTGCTGATCCACGCCGCGGGTCTGGCGGACTTCTTCGCACCGCTGTACGACTCGGACCTGCGGAGCGCCGCCCGGGTGATCTCGTACCACCGCGTCGGCTACGGTCGATCGAGCCCGGCCGCGCCGGGAACTCTGATCAGCGACCAGGCCAGCCACTGCCGTGGACTGTTGCACCAGCTGGGCCACACCTCCGCTCACGTGGTCGGCCACTCCTCGGGCGGCGTCATCGCCCTCGAGCTGGCCCGCCAGTCACCGGGTTGCGTGGCGACGCTGTCGCTGCTGGAGCCATCGCTCCCGGTCCCCGGCTCGGCCCGTCTGGCCGCCACGGTCATCCAGCCGGCGTTCTCCGCTTTTCTCGCCGGTGACAACGCGACAGCGATGGACACGTTCCTCGGCGGGGTCTGCGGTCCCGACTACCCAGCGTTGGTCGACCGGCTGCTACCCGCCGGCGCCCGAAGCCGTGCCGCAGCCGACGCGCACGCCCTGTTCACCGTCGAGGCGCCGTCGGTCGGACGGTGGGGCTTCGACCCGCGGATGCTGTCCGAGCTCAGCATGCCGGTGCTGAGCGTCCTCGGTGAGCGCAGCGACGAGGTGTCACCGGTATCTCGCGAGGCCCACGAGCTCGTGCTGGCCCACGTTGCGGATGTCGAGGCGTACGTGCTGCCACGAGCCACCCACTTCCTGCAGCTCCACAATCCCCGCGACCTCGCCACGGCCCTGGCCCGTTTCATCGAGAAGCACCCCCTGTCGAGCCGCTGATCGAGCTCCGGGAGAGCGCCCATCTCCGTCTCGGGTCAGCTGGCCGGGGGCAGCCGTGCCGGGTCCCAACCGAGCTCGGCCACGGCGCGGTCGAAGGCGTACCGGTCGGTCATCCCGGCCACGTACGCCACCGCCGCGCGGACCGGGTCTCCCGACTCGAGCGCGAAGGCGGACGGGGACGGCATGGATGCCGGGTGCGCGACGTAGAACTCGACCAGGGCGCGCAGCACCTCGACCACCGCCCGGGACTGGACCAGGGACGCCGGTCGGACGTAGATGCGCTCGTAGTTGAACGCCCGTAGCGCGGCCAGTGCCGAGGCCTGCTCGGACTCCAGACCGACCTCGCCGTAGCGATCGACGGCTCGGATCACTCCGCGGACGAGGGACCGCAGCTGCTGACGGCGGGTGCGACCGCAGACGTCGGCCACCTCGGTCGGGACGTCGGCCTCGGTGAGGATGCCCGCATGGATGGCGTCCTCCAGGTCGTGGGCGCAGTAGGCGATCCGGTCCGCCCAGCTGACGATCTCCCCCTCGATGGTCGCCGGCGCGGGTCGGGCCCACGAGTGGTTGCGGATACCGTCCAGGGTCTCGGAGCACAGGTTCAACGGGGCGAGCACCACGTCGGCACCCCAGGGCCCGTGGTCGTACCCCTCGGGGATGAAGGCGTCGAACGCGTCCTCGCTGGCGTGACCCCCGGGACCATGGCCGCAGTCGTGACCCAGCGCGATCGCGTCCACCAGGGCCACGTTGGCCCCGATGCCCCGGGCGATCGAGGTCGCCACCTGGGCCACCTCCAGCGCGTGGGTCAGCCGGGTCCGCTGATGATCACTGGGGTAGACCACGACCTGGGTCTTGCCGGCCAACCGGCGGAACGCGGTCGAGTGCACGATCCGGTCGCGATCCCGCTCGAAGCAGGTCCGCTCGGCGTCCGGTTCCTCTGCCCTGGCCCGGTTTCCGGCGCCTCGGGCGCGAGTGGCACCGGGCCGCAGCCGGACGGACTCCCACTCCTCCCGCAGCTCGCGGGCGACCACCGGACCGGGACCGGTCAGCGCGTGCGAGGTGGCGTGGGCCCGCACCAGGCCGGCCTCCGCGTGGCCGTGCATGGTCGCGGCCCACTGCTGCGCCCGGGGAGAGATGTCCCCGCCATCCTCCGGTTCGGTCACGCCGGGTCAGCCACCCGAGATCCCGAGCTCGGCGTCGGCCAGCTCGAGGTCGACCGCCAGCGGATCGTCCAGCCAGTGCTCGGGCAGCGCCACCTTGGTGCGCGGCGAACCCTGTCGCCCACGTGGGGATCCCAGCTCGGCGGTCGGGAACGGCACGTCCGGGTCGAGCTGCGCCAGCGCGGTGTCGAGATCGGTGAAGCTGGAGATCAGGCCGAGCGAGCGCCGGAGGTCACCCCCGACCGGGAAGCCCTTGAAGTACCAGGCCATGTGCTTGCGCATCTCCGCCAGACCGTGCACCTCGTCGCTGTAGCTGACCAGCAGCTCCGCATGGCGCCGCACCATGGTCGCCACCTCGCCGAGGGTGGGCAGGGTCTGCGTCGGCACTCCGGCGAACGCGTCCACCAGGTCCCGGAACAGCCACGGCCGACCAAGGCAACCGCGGCCGATCACCACGCCGTCCACGCCGGTCCGCCGGACCATCTCCAGCGCGTCGTCGGCCTCCCAGATGTCTCCGTTGCCGAGCACCGGGATGGACACGTGCTGCTTCAGGGCCGCGATCGCGTCCCAGTCCGCCTCACCCGAGTAGGCCTGCTGCGCGGTCCGCCCGTGCAGCGCGATCGCCGCACACCCGGCCTGCTCCGCGATCCGGCCGGCGTCCAGGTGCGTCTGATGATCATGGTCGATCCCGATCCGGGTCTTCATGGTCACCGGCACGCCGTACGGCGCCGCCGCCCCGACCACCGCCGTCAAGATCAGCTCCAGCCACCGCCGCTTGTACGGCAGCGCCGCACCCCCACCCTTGCGGGTCACCTTCGGCACCGGGCAGCCGAAGTTGAGGTCCACGTGATCGACGGCGAAGTCGTTGATCAAGATCTCGGTGGCCCGCCCCATGATCACCGGGTCCACCCCGTACAGCTGCACCGACCGGACCCGCTCCCCCGGATCGAACTGCAGCATGTCCCTGGTCTTGCGATCCCGCTCCACGATCCCGCGACTGGTGATCATCTCGCAGACGAACAACCCCGCCTGCGCCCCCACCGGCACCGCCCCCGCCTCCGCCTGCTCCCGGCACAGCTGCCGGTACGCCGCATTGGTGATCCCCGCCATCGGCGCCAAGATCACCGGCGTATCCACCTTCAGCCGACCCAGCCGCAACCCGCCAAGCGCTGCCACCTTCGAACCAGCCGCACCACCATGCAGCCCTTCTCGGTCGGTGACGATTCCGGCGGGCAGCTGAACTTGCGTAGACGCAACCGTCGGCACCGAGCGCTGGGTCTCCGGTGGGGGTGAGGCGGCGTGGCGGGTCTGGCGGGAGCCCGAGCTTGCGAGGGCGGATGGTAGCCGCCGATCCCCCACCGGAGACCCAGCGCGGGCTGGAGCTGAGGGTGGTTGGGTCACGGGAATCAGCAGCCCACCAGACGCGTCGCCAGGTAGTCGGTCACCTTGTCCAGGCTGACCCGCTCCTGCGACATCGTGTCGCGCTCGCGGATCGTGACGGCGTCGTCCTCCAGCGTGTCGAAGTCCACCGTGATGCAGTACGGCGTGCCGATCTCGTCCTGGCGCCGGTAGCGCCGACCGATCGCCTGGGCGTCGTCGAAGTCGACGTTCCAGTTCCTCCGCAGCTCCTTGGCCAGATCACGCGCCTTCGGCGACAAGGCCTCGTTGCGGGACAGCGGCAGCACGGCCACCTTGACCGGGGCCAGTCGCGGATCGAGCTTGAGCACCACCCTCTTGTCCACCCCACCCTTGGTGTTCGGCGCCTCGTCCTCGGTGTAGGCCTCGACCAGGAAGGTCATCAACGACCGGGTCAGACCGGCGGCGGGCTCGATCACGTACGGGGTGAAGCGCTGGTTGTTCGCCTGATCGAAGAAGGACAGGTCGGTGCCGGAGTGCGTGCTGTGGGTCTTGAGGTCGAAGTCGGTGCGGTTGGCGATGCCCTCCAGCTCGCCCCACTCGCTGCCGGCGAACCCGAACCGGTACTCGATGTCCACGGTGCGCTTGGAGTAGTGCGACAGCTTCTCCGCCGGGTGCTCGAAGTGCCGCAGGTTGTCGCGGTTGACCCCGAGGTCGACGTACCAGCTGGTCCGCTCGTCGATCCAGTACTGGTGCCACTCCTCGTCGGTGCCGGGCACGACGAAGAACTCCATCTCCATCTGCTCGAACTCACGGGTGCGGAAGATGAAGTTGCCCGGCGTGATCTCGTTGCGGAAGGACTTGCCGACCTGGCCGATGCCGAACGGCGGCTTCTTGCGCGAGGTCTGCACGACGTTCGCGAAGTTCACGAAGATGCCCTGCGCGGTCTCCGGACGGAGGTAGTGCAGACCGGACTCGTCCTCGACCGGGCCCAGGTAGGTCTTGAGCATCATGTTGAAGTCACGCGGCTCGGTCCACTGCCCACGGGTGCCGCAGTGGGGGCACGGGACCGAGGTGAGCTCGACGGTGTCCGGGTCGGCCACGCTGTGCTTCTCGGCGTAGCCCTCCTGCAGGTGGTCGGCGCGGAACCGCTTGTGGCAGCTCAGGCACTCCACCAGCGGGTCGGTGAACACGCCGACGTGGCCGGACGCGACCCAGACCTGGCGGGGCAGGATGACCGAGGAGTCGAGCCCGACGATGTCGTCCCGACCCTGGACGACCGACTTCCACCACTGCCGCTTGATGTTCTCCTTGAGCTCCACGCCCAGGGGGCCGTAGTCCCAGGCCGACCGGGTGCCGCCGTAGATCTCGCCGGCGGGGAACACGAACCCCCGGCGCTTGCACAGGCTGATGACGTTGTCGAGACGGCTGGTCGGTGCCACGGAACTACGCTCCCACGATGAAGTCGTCGACCTCCCCGGCTGGGAGGGCGCGACTGTCCAGACTAGCCGTCTGCCTCGCGATCCGCCCGAGAGAATCGGGCCGCCGACTCAGGTGCGATACACCTCACGCCGGTGGCCGAGGGTCACCACCACGATCAGCAGGACCCCGTCGTCGACCGTGTAGAGGATCCGATAGTCGCCCACCCGGACTCGATAGCCCGGCCGAGCGGTGAGCCGCCGCGCGTTGGGTGGCCGCGGGTCCTGGGCGAGCAGCGCGATGGCGGCCTGCACCCGTTCTCGGTCGGCGTGAGCGATCCCGCGCAGCGCACGGACCGCAGCCGGGCGGAGCCGGATCTCGTACGTCACCGCCCTAGCTCCAGCCCAGGTCAGCTTTCGCCTGCGCCCACGGGAGATCCGGGCCCTCCTCGGCCATCGCCGCATCGAACGCGACGACGTCCTCGGAGTCCTCGAGGGCGTCCAGCGCGCGGTGGTAGAACTCCGGACTGACCACCACCGCGACGAGGGCACCACGCTTCTCCAGCAGCACCGCCTCGGTGCGACTCCGCTCCACCACCTCGGGCAGCTGTCCACGCGCCTCGGTCACGCTGATGGTCGACATGGATCAACTGTACGTTCTGTCGCGCGAAATGTACAGATCAGAGCCAAGGATCGACCGGGTGAGCGGTGACTTCCAAAGTCGAGGGGAAGGTGTCGAAGCGATCAGCCGTGTTCGACCGCGACCAGGGCATCGAGCAGCAGTCGCCCGACCACTGCGGGCTGCTCGCACTGGGTGAGGAAGCTCGGGCCGGGCAGGGTGATGACCGTGACCTGCGGGGAGGCCTCCAGGGTTTCGCGTTCTTGCTCGGTGATGCCGCCGTCACCGCTTTCTCCGTGCACGACCCAGGCCGGTACGCCAGCCGCCACCAGGCGAGGCGCTACTGAGCGATGGGTGTCGAGGTACTGCAGGTAGCGACGAAACCCTCTGCGCATGAACGCGGGGTCGTTCTTGCGTAACTCGGCGACCAGGGTCAGGCGGCGCGGTGCCGGCAGTGGACTCCCGCTCAGCGCGGCGCCGAACATCGCCCGCATGGCGACGTACGGAAGTCGCCCCAGCACCGTGGCGAGTCGGTCGAGGATACGGATGAAGAGCGCCTCGTCCTGGCGAGAGAACGATGGCGCCAGCAGGACGAGTGGCCCTCGGAATCGGCCCGAAGCGGCCATCTCGAGCGCAACGTTGGCGCCGTTGCTGTGACCGACCACGACCGAGCAGCCGAGTTCGGTGGCGAGGTTCGACATGAGCCGGGCGTAGTTCTCGATACTGACGTCGGCAGGCGCCGGGGTCCCGCCGTGGCCCGGCAGGGTGACCGCGACCAGCCGAACCGAGGCCAGGCTCGGTTCGCTCATCAACTCGTCATAGAACATGGCGGTGCACAACCCGCCGGGCAGCAGCAACGCAGTGTGCTGCGCATCGGCTGGACCAGACGTGCAAATGTCCCAGTGCGATGAGGCGACCATGGCCATGTCGATCCTTTGCTCGGGTGCGTTTCGAGCCAACGGTAGGTAGAGAGGCGATGAGGGTCATGGGGTCTTCGCCTCATCTTCGGTCGCGAACCGCGCCGGGAGCCGAACGCCTATCTCGGTTCGTAGCTGCCGACGAAGCCCTGCTGGGTGGCGAACAGGGTGGCGGCGGCGCGGCTGGTGACACCGAGCTTGGCGTAGATGTGCTCGATGTGGTTCGAGGCGGTCTTCGGTGCGACGCAGAGTTGGCGGGCGATCTCCTTGGCGGTGTGACCGCGGGCCAGCAGCCGCAGGACGTCGACTTCCCGGGTGGTGAGGCCACTGGGCCAGTCGCGTCGTGTCGGTGCCCGGTGCCCGGCCGCGGCCAGGACGGCATTGACGGCGGCGCCGTCCAGGCGTCCCGCTCTCACCTCGCTGCGCAGCTGGACCGACGCCACTGCGTCGGTCAGCGCTGGTCGGTGCGGACGCGGTTCGGTCAGCGCGTGGTAGTGGTCGGCGGCGGCCAGCAGCCGGTCGGATGTGCTCAATGAGGCGCCGGTGAGGCCGCGGGGGTAACCGGACCCGTCCAGCCGCTCGTGGTGGCGGCCGGCGATACGCCGACAGGTGTTGAGGGCTGGGATGTGTGCCAGCATCCGCTCAGTCAGGTAGGGATGCAGGCGTACCCGCTCCAGCTCGGTCTCGGTGAGCGGTCCGGGTTTGTCCCAGATAGCGTTGGACACCCCGAGGCGTCCGAGGTCGTGGAGCAGTCCCGCCTGCCGGAGCGCGGTGACCTCGGCCGCGGGGAGACCGAGGATCCGGGCCGCCTCGATCGCCAGCTCGGTGACCCCCCGTGAGTGCCCGGCCAAGTAGGGTGTCTTCAAGTCGACGAGGTCGGCAATCGCCTGCAGCACCCCGTCCAGCTCGGCACCGTCGACACGGCGGGACAGCCGCGGTTCCAGTGCCAGGATGGACTCCCAGTTCGCCGCATCGTCCAAGCCGTCCAGCACCAGCCCGGCGTGCGCGTCGAACACGTCCACGATGATCGGGTCGAACTGCGAGCCGCGGCGCCGGCGGGCGATCCGCCGAGCCGATTCCAGACCGTGGCGACGGTTGAAGATCTCCACGGGCCCGGCCAGCTGCACGAGCCGAGCCGGCACGCAGATCTCGTGACCGCGGAGGTGACGGGGGCTCCCGCTGCCATCCCATTGCTCGTATGCCTGACGGATCGCTTCACAGGTCACCTCGTCCAAGCCGACACTCTGCGCGAACTGGCCACCCAGTGATGTGTGGGTGGCCATGAAGGCGGTCATCTCGTGATACCCGGTGAACGGAAAGGTGGCGAGGCGCTTCACGCGCTGCAGCCCGCTGCCGTGCGAACCGACCCGGCGCAGCAGGAACGAGATGGTCTGAGCGGTGTTCATGTCGACGATGTCTTGGCCATCGGCCTTGAGGCCGATATCGTCGCCGAACCAGCGGGCCTGCTCGGTGGCGTCCGCGTGGCAGTAGGCGTTCATCATCAAGCCGAGGTAGTAGGTCCCCTCGCGGTCGCGGTCAGTGACACCGATCAGATCCGCCAGCCGAAGGGCGATGACGGTCTTGCGCATGCAATGGGACATAGGTTGACCGAGCCCGAGGTCTGCCGCGTAGGACACCGTCGCCACGAGTTCGGCGACCCGAATGCCGCCCGCCGGGGGCGAGCCTGCCATGACCTGAGTCTACTGCGGGCCCGGGCGTCCGATTCTGCACAGAGATGAGGAATTCGCCTCAGGACAGGACGGCCGCGCACCCCTAGCGTCATTGGTGTCATCGCCCGGGCCCGAGGGCCGCGACCGGAGGAGAAACCATGCCCAAGATCTCGAAACTGTCCGCGCACGTTCAGGATTCGGGCCCGGCGATCGACTGCAGCGGCGACCTGGACGACTACACCGTCGACTTCGTCACCATCCGAGAGGAACACAGCCTGGTCGAGCTGCTCAAGGGCCTGCCCGATGACCGTTGCCCGTGTCCGCACTGGGGCTATCTGTTCGCGGGAAGGATCACCGTCGACTATGCCGACAACAGCGAGGTGTACGAGGGCGGAGACGCTTTCTACATGAGCCCGGGGCATGTGCCAGCCGCCGAGGCAGGCAGCGAGTTCATCCAGTTCAGCCCACGGCAGGCGTTAGCCGAGGTCCACGCGCACATCCAAGCCAGAGCCCAGGCGCTGATGCAGCGGACCTGACAAAAGGTCGCCGAGGTGCTCACCGGGATCACCGCTCGGTCTGGGCATGATCACTGCAGCGCCGGGTCCTCGTACGCCGACGGCTCGTCGAGGGCCTCCGAGAGCAGCGGCACGACGACCACCTTGGACTCGTAGCCCTGCAGGGCCCGGCGGTAGGAGCCGACGTTCTCCCAGCGGGTGACCAGCGCCCACAGATCGGGCTCGTCGAGGTTGCGCTCCAGGTCGGCGGACAGGAAGCCCGTCCGGGCGCTCAACACCGCCAGCGCAGCATCGACCCGGTCGGCGAACCCGTCAGGCTCGGCGACCCGGAACCGGGTGATCACCATCACGGGCGTCAGCGTACGGGCGGGTGCGTCGGAGCACACTCGGGATTCCGTCGACCGGTGCCGCGCAGACCGCAATCGGTCCTTCACGACGGCGAAACACGGGTGTAACCGCGAGACCCTACGGTCAATTCACCCGAGCACCGTGACGGTGCCCCACAGCAACGAACCGGGAACCGAAGAAACAGACCGGCACCAACGTCACCGCCAGCCGAGAGCGAGGCTGAATGTTCGAGTACGTGGACCCCTTCATCGGCACCGGCGCGACCGACCTCCCCCCACCGCAGGGCCTGGCCGCCAGCTGGTGGTGGCCCAAGCCGCAGGTCGGCAACACCCATCCGGGTGCGACCTATCCGTTCGGCATGGTGTCGGCCTGCTCCTACTCCGGCGCCTACCCGACCGGCTACGGGCTGTACGAGCTGAACACCGAGGGCGTGCCACCCCGGATGTACGAGGACCAGATCGCCTCGGGCTTCAGCCACTTCCACCAGTCCGGCACCGGCGCCATCCGCAAGTACTACAACTACTTCCGGGTCACACCCATGCTGGAGCCGCTGGACGCCCTCGGCACCAGCTGGGAGCTGACCGACGAGGTCGCCGAACCCGGCTACTACGCGGCGACCCTGTCCTCGGGCATCCGCTGCGAGGTCACCGTCGGCCCGCGCAGCGCGGTCCACCGCTACACCTTTCCCGAGCACCCGGACGCGCGGATCGTCATCGACCTGTCGCTGGGCGGCCTGCTCATCCCGTACGGCGCCACCGTCCCGCTGCGGGCGCACCTGGAGACGCTGGAGCCCGGGATCGCGCAGGCCGAGGTGGTCGTCGAGGGGGCACCGCTGGCCGTGCACCTGGAGTGCGACAGCCCGGGGTTCCGGCAGCTGCTCTGGTACGACCGCCGTCTCGTTCCGGGCGGCACCCGCCTCGACTTCGACCGGATCCGGCCGACCACACTGCGACCCTTCGGGCTGATGTGGCGTGGACCGACCCGGGCCGGCCAGGTCGTCGAGCTGCGGTTCGGCTTCTCCCTGCGCGGTGTCGACCAGGCGCAGCAGAACCTGCGCAACGACTGCAACACCGGCGCGTACCGGTTCGACGCCCGCCGCGCCGACACGGCCACCGTGTGGCGCAAGCACCTCGATGCCGTCACCGTGGACACCCCGTCCAGCGATCGGCGGACGGTCTTCTCCACCGCCCTCTACCACTCGTTGATCAAGCCCTGCTTCGCGGCGAACGAGAGCCCGTTCTGGCCGATGGACGGCCCGTTCGTCTTCGACCTGTGCACCATGTGGGACATCTACCGGACCCAGCTGCCGTTGATCACCGCCCTGTTCCCCGAGCGCGCCGTGGAGCTGGCCAACGCGCTGCTCAACGTCTGCGAGGAGGAGGGCAACCTCCCGATCGGGTACCGGATGGCCAAGGGGGCGGATCGGTTCTCCCGGCAGGGCAGCGCGTTGGCCCAGACGTTCCTGGCCGACCTCTGCCAGCTCGGCACCCCAGGCATCGACTGGGACTGGGCGTTGTGCCACATGGACACGGATCTGCGCCGTTCGTACGGCGAGGAGTACCTGCTCCGCGGCATCACCCACCCCGTCACCCACACCCTCGATCTGTCCTTCGGCTACCACTGCACCGCACTGGTCGCCCGGCATCTCGGCGACGTCCAGCTGGCGAACCAGTTCGAGGCGCTGGCCACGCGATGGGTGAACGCCTTCGATCCCGAGACCGGGCTGCTGATCGACTCGACCTACTACGAGGGCGGTCGGTGGAACTACTCGTTCCGCATCCAGCACGACATGCGGGCCCGGATCGAGCTGGCCGGTGGGGACGAGCGGTTCCTGGCCCTGCTGGACGAGTTCTTCGGCTACGGCGCCGACCCGGTGAAGCAGGTGGGTGAGCGGCCCGGGGTCGAGGAGCTGGCCGCGGGCTACGCGCTCAACCGGTTCGAGGGTCTGAACAACGAGCCGGACATGGAGGTCCCCTGGGCCTACCACTACCTCGGTCGTCCGGACCGAACGGCTGAGGTGGTGCACGCCGCCGTGAACAACCAGTTCGGCCTCGGACGGGGTGGGCTGCCCGGCAACGACGACTCGGGCGGTCTGAGCTCCTGGTACGTCTGGGCCAGCCTCGGTCTGTTCCCCGTCGCCGGCCAGAGTCTCTACCTGATCAACTCCCCGTCGTTCGCCCACGCCCGGCTGGATCTCGGCGGTCGTGAGCTGGCGATCGACGCGCCGGGCTTCGTCGAGCCGGAGCCCGACGGTCCACCCCAGTACGTCCAGTCGGTCCGGTTCAACGGGCGGCCGCTGGAGCAGTCGTGGCTGTCCGCGCGCGATCTCCATCGTGGCGGTCAGCTCGAGATCACCCTCGGACCGCGGCCGAGCCTGTGGAGCCGTGATCACCGGCCACCCTCGGCGACCGAGCCCGATTCGTCCATTCCCGACGTGTCCAGTGCCCCCCTTCCCGTGGAGGTGACCGCATGATCAGCAACACCCGTACGACAGAGTTCGCGAGCCTGCGACGTCTTGTCATCGTCGTCCGCGCCGATCCGGTGATCTGTGGTCACTCAGGTGAGGCCCGCAACCTGGCCGAGGCCGCGCTCACCCGTGGCTTCACCGAGGTCCGGATCGTCACCTGGCCGATCGCCCGGCTGATCGAGTCGGGGCTCCCGCTCAAGCCGCTGGACGGCATCGCGCCGTACAGCGACGGCGTCATCGTCGAGCGACCGGAGCCGGTCGGCGACTACAAGGTGCCGGACGGACGCTATCTGTCCGGGTTGACCGGCCGGCTGATCGAGCTGTTCACCGACGGCGTACCGACGCTGGCGATGTCGCTCTACCTGAGCCCGCACACCATCGCCATCACCGATGCGGTGCGCGCGGCCGAGGCGACCGGGTTGCCGGTGAACGTGGTGACCATCGCCGAGGCGGTGGGGTCGGACGTGACCAACGTCGTCCGCTCCTGTGTCGAGGAGAACCGGTTCGGGGCGGCCGCGCACGTCCTGTCGTCCTACCTCAGCTCCGACATCCCGGTGGCGGTGTCGGACTACACCCGGCGGTTGATCATCGAATCGGCCGAGGCGATCGACGCCCGGCACGGCACCCACTTCGCCGCCCAGTGCACCGAACGGGTGGCCATCTCCTACCCGGCGATCAACACCACCGAGTTCCTCGATCCGGACCCGTCCGAGGTGGAGGCGCGGCTCGCCCAGCGCGGGTTGAAGCCCGAAGAGTACGTGCTGTTCCTCTCCCGGCTCGCCCACGCCAAGGGCGTCGACGACCTGATAGCCGGCTTCGCCGAGAGCCGGGCGTGTGCTGGTCTGCGGTTGGTGATCGCCGGCAACGGCCCCGAGGCAGGGTTCCTGCGCGAGGTGGCCGCAGCCTCGTCGGCGGCGGACCGGATCGTCTTCCTGGACGACGTCGACGACGACGAGCGGTCACCGTTGATGGCCGGCTGCGCGGCGTTCGCCCTGCCCAGCAAGCCCCGTCCGGAGTTCGTCGAGACCTTCGGCATCGCGCTGGTGGAGAAGATGCTGTCCGGCGGCGGTCCGGTGATCACCACCGATACCGGCGGGATCGGCGAAGCCGTCGGCGACACCGCCCTGATCGTGCCGGTCAACGATCCAGCGGCCATCGCGGCGGCCCTGGACCAGGCGCTGCAGATGCCCGATCAGGAACGCCAGGAGCTGGCGCACCGGGCGCGCAACTACGCGATGCAGTTCGACCGGGCCCTCGTCCTGGACCGACTGCTCGGCCGGCTGGAGCAGCCCGAGGTGGCGGAGTTCACCGCCGCCTAGCGCCGCCGGCGTCGAGGTCACGGATCTCGGTCAGCCGGGTCAGGATCGCCTCGAAGTACTCCGTCTGCAGCTTCCGCGACGCGCGCACGTCGAGGTACACCAGCAGCAGGAGGATGAACGAGAAGAAGCCGAGCCCGCCGTACACGTACACCACAGAGTCCATCCGGCCATCATGACCGTCGGCCGGTCTTCGGTCAGAAGCGGCTCACTGCCATGGCGAGGACGAGTCCGAGCATGACTCCCCGCAGCACCTTGCCCCCGGTGGACACGACCGGCCAGGACAGGTACGCGATCCAGGCGAAGAAGAAGAAGATCAGCGCCAGGGCGGGCAGAGCAATCGGCAGCGGCGCGAACAGACCGATCGCCACCAGCACCAGCGTGCCCAGCGGGACCACCAACCTCGGCAACGAGCTCAGCCGGACCAGAATCGGGCGGCTCGCATCCTCGACCTGCTTGCGGTTGCCAGTGCTCGCAGGGCGGGCGGCGCCACCATCGCTCTGACTGGCACTCGTCCTGCTCGGCTGGCGCTTCCTGCTCTGATCGGCCACCCCACCATCCTGCCAGGGTCTCCCGTGGGGGCGGTACCGCGCGCGCCGGGTTGACCGTCCGTGACTCCCCGGCGACATCCGGCCCGGCTCGCAGGCGGACCGGGCAGCCGTCCGTGACTCCCCGGCGTCATGCGGTTCGGCGAGCGGGTCGGCGTAGCCGGCTGCCGTACGGCGATTTGAAAATCATTGCCAGTTAACTGAAAATGGTTCCCATGTCGAACTTCCCGCGCGTGCTCGGCGCCGTCGCTCTCGGCTGCACCCTCCTCCTGACGGCAGCCTGTGGCACAGCCGCGGAGCCGAGCGCGGCCCAGCCCGGTCAGCTGAGGGTCGTGACATCGTTCTATCCCCTGCAGTTCGTCGCCGAACGTGTTGCGGGTCGGCACGGAGCGGTGTCCAGCCTGACGCAGCCCGGCGCCGAGCCCCATGACGTCGAGCTCACCCCCCGCCAGGTCGCCTCGGTCAGCGACGCCGACGCCGTCGTCTACATCAAGGGTTTCCAGCCGGCGGTGGACGAGGCGGTGGCCCAGAGCGGCAACGAGCACCTGCTCGACACCACGAGCGTGGTGCCGCTGCAGACCGAGGCCGAGGAGCACACCCACGACCATGCCGACGACTCCCCCGCCGACGAGCACGCCGAGGAGGGGCACGATCACGGCGGACCGGACCCACATGTCTGGCTGAACCCCCTGAACATGGTGAGGATCACCGACGCGGTGGTCGTGCAGCTCTCCGGGATCGATCCCGACCACGCCGCGGACTACCGGGCGAACGGCGCCGCCCTGGTCACCGAGCTGAAGGAGCTGGACGGCGCGTACGCCGCGGGCCTGAAGACCTGTGACCGCCGCGAGTTCATCACCAGTCACGCGGCCTTCGGCTACCTGGCCGAGCAGTACGGCCTGACCCAGATCGGCATCAGCGGTCTGACCCCGGACGCCGAGCCGTCACCGGCGCGGATCGCGGCTGTGCAGGAGGAGGCCAAGGCTCACGGGGTCACCACGATCTTCTACGAGACCCTGGTCTCGCCCGCCGTCGCGACGTCGATCGCGGGAGACCTCGGGTTGACCACCGACGTGCTGGACCCGATCGAGGCGGTCACCGCGGAGTCTCGCGGGGACAACTACATTGCCGTCATGCAGAGCAACCTGTCGGCCCTGGAGAAGGCCAACGGATGCCGATGACCCCGCCCTCCCCGTCAGCTGACTCGAGCCCGACTCCGGTTCTGCGGGTCGAGGACCTGTCGGTCCTGCTCGGCGGGTTGCCGGTGCTGCGCGGCATCACCATGAGTGTGCGTGCCGGCGAGGCGGTGGCGCTGCTCGGTGGCAACGGTTCCGGCAAGTCGACGCTGGTCCGCTCCGTGTTGGGCCTGCTGCCGACGGAGCGCGGCACTGTGACGCTCTTCGGCGAACCCCTTGGGCGCTTCCGTCGCTGGTCCCGGGTCGGCTACGTCCCGCAGCGCTCCGCCGCCGCCGCCAGCGGGGCCACGGTGGCCGAGATCGTGTCCTCCGGCCGGCTCTCGCTGCGTCGACCCTTCCTCCCCCGGTCGAGCCGAGACAAGACCGCCGTCCGGGACGCCCTCGACCTGGTCGGCATGGGAGGTCGGGCCCGCTCCGACGTGCGCGAGCTCTCCGGCGGCCAGCAGCAGCGCGTCCTGATCGCGCGCGCGCTGGCCGGCGAGCCGGAGCTGCTCGTGCTCGACGAACCCACGGCAGGGGTCGACCTGGAGCACCAGCAGGTGCTGGCGGACGTGATCTCGGCCCGGGTCAGCGCCGGCCTCGCCGTCGTGGTGGTGTTGCACGAGATCGGTCCGCTGACTCCCCTCCTCGACCGCGCGGTGATCCTGCGGGAGGGTCGAGTCGTCGCCCAGGGGACGCTGGCGGAGATCGGCCACGCGCAGGCGTACGCGATCCACGACCACACCGGTCACGAGTACACCGGGCCGGAGAGGCCCGGTGGCCTGCTCGGCGGGACCGTCGAGCGCGGGTGAGGGAACACCGATGATCGAGATCCTGAGCTATCCGTTCATGCAACGGGCCCTGCTCGCCGCACTCCTGACCGGCATCATCGCGCCTGCCATCGGCATCTACATCGTCCAGCGCCGACTCAGTCTGCTCGGCGACGGTCTCGGTCACGTGGCCATCGCCGGGGTCGGTCTGGCGCTGATGACCGGCCAGGCCCCGGTGCCGTGGGCGGTGGCGGTCTGCGTGGCCGGTGCCGTCTCGGTGGAGATCCTGCGCCAGCGGGGCAAGGCCACCGGCGACGTCGGCCTGGCCATCCTGTTCTACGGGGGTCTCGCCGCCGGTGTGCTGATGTCGGGTATCGCGGGCCAGGGTGCTGCGGCCCTGTCGCAGTACCTGTTCGGCTCGCTGACCACCGTGACGACCACCGATCTGTGGGTGATCGTGGTGCTCGCCGTGCTGGTCCTGGTGCCGACCCTCGGACTGGCCCCGCAGCTGTTCGCCGTCAGCACTGATGAGGAGTTCGCCCGCACCCAGGGACTGCGGACGAGCGTGTACAACATCCTCATCGTGGTGCTCGCCGCGGTCACCGTCACCCTGGCCATGCGGACCGTCGGGCTGCTGCTGGTCAGCGCGCTGATGGTGGTCCCGGTGGCCGCGGCCCAGAATCTCGTCCGCGGTTTCTACGCCGCGCTGGTCGCGGCGATGGCGGTCGGGGTGGTCGTCACGGTCGGGGGTGCTGTCGGGTCGTTCTACCTGGACACCCCGCCCGGCGCCCTGATCGTGGTGCTGGCCATCGGGGTGTTCGCCCTCAGCTGGCCGTTCTCGGCGCTGGTCGCACGGCGACGTAGAGTGGCTCCCGTGCTACCGGAGCTGGTCGACGACGACACTCTGAGTCTGCACACCGAGGTGCCCGAGTCCCATCCGCACCGGCACGGCCCGGACTGCGAGCACACCGAGATCCGCCACGGTGACCACACCGACTACGTGCACGAAGGCCATCGCCACGCCTCGCACGGCGACCACTACGACGAGCACTGACGCCGGCCGACCCGGCACGAGGAACCATGACCAGCCAGCCGACCGCCACGTCACCCCAGCGCCGGACCCGCCAACGGGCCGCGGTCCAGGAGGTGCTGGCCGAGCTGCACGAGTTCCGTACGGCTCAGCAGATCCACGACGAGCTGCGGAAGCGCGGCGACAGCATCGGTCTGACCACGGTCTACCGCACCCTCCAGTCGCTGTCCGAGGCCGGCGAGCTGGACGCGCTGCGGAACGCCGAGGGCGAGACCGCCTACCGCCGCTGTTCGGACGGTCACCACCATCATCTGGTCTGCCGCAGCTGCGGCCGGACGGTCGAGGTCTCGGGTCCCGCCGTGGAGCGCTGGGCCAACGCCGTCGCGGCCGAGCACGGCTTCCGCGAGGTCAGCCACGACCTGGAGATCTTCGGCACCTGCGGCGACTGCTGACCGCGGGGGCGCGGTGTCGCGCCGAGCGGTGCCCTGTCGTGGCGAGTACGCCACGGAAGTACGCCGACTATCCCGTGCTCTCACCCTCGCCGGGACTCGATCCGACCTGGTTCGGCACGGCTCCGCCGTACCGTCGGTCGCGGTCGGCGTAGAGCTGGATCGCGTGCCACAGGTCGCGGCGATCGAAGTCCGGCCAGAGTCGGTCCAGGAAGACCAGCTCGGCGTACGCGGACTGCCAGAGCAGGAAGTTCGAGGTGCGCTGCTCCCCCGACGAGCGGACGAACAGGTCCACGTCGGGGATGTCCGGTTCGTCGAGGTACTGCCGGAAGCGCGCCTCGGTGATCTTCTTGGGATCGAGTCGTCCCGCGGCGGCCAGCTCGGCGATCCGCCGGGTCGCGTCGACGATCTCGGCCCGGCCGCCGTAGTTCACGCAGAACTGCAGAGTGAGCACGTCGTTGTCGACAGTGCGTCGCTCCGCCTCCTCCAGCTCGGCGATCACGCTTCGCCACAGCCGCGGCCGGCGCCCCGCCCAGCGGACTCGGACCCCCATCGCGTCCATCTGGTCGCGCCGACGCCGGATCACGTCCCGGTTGAAGCCCATCAGCCAGCGCACCTCGTCGGGCGAGCGGCTCCAGTTCTCGGTCGAGAACGCGTACGCCGACAGGTACTGCACGCCGATCTCGATGGCGCCCTCGATCACGTCGAACAACGAGTCCTCACCCCGTTGGTGGCCTTCGGTCCGAGGCAGGTTGCGCGCCTTGGCCCAGCGCCCGTTGCCGTCCATCACGATGGCGACGTGCCGCGGCAGCTTCTTGGCCTCGATGCTCGGCGGCCGCGCCCCGCTCGCATGCGGGGTGGGTGGTGACGGCGGGGTCGTCCGGCCGCGTCGAGGGGCGTCCTTGGGCACGTCAGCGACAATAGCGAGGTGCCGACCTACCGCGACGAAGCCGTCGTGCTGCGCACCCACAAGCTGGGCGAAGCCGACCGCATCATCACGATGCTGAGTCGCGGCCACGGCAAGGTCCGGGCCGTGGCCAAGGGCGTGCGGCGGACCTCGTCGAAGTTCGGCGCCCGGCTCGAGCCGTTCTCCCACGTCGATCTGCAGTTCGCCGAGGGTCGCACCCTGGACGTGGTCACCCAGGTCGAGTCGCTGCATGCGTTCGGGGAGCCGCTGACCAGCGACTACCCCTCCTACACCGCAGGCCAGGCGATGCTGGAGACGGCCGACCGGCTGGTGCCGGAGGTCGGCGAGCCCGCCGTGCAGCAGTACCAGCTGCTGGTCGGTGCGCTCAAGGCTCTGGGCAGCGGGACCGGCGACGGGCCCCGGCCGCCGACGATGGTCCTGGACTCGTACTTCCTGCGAGCCCTGGCGATCGCCGGGTACGCCCCGTCCTTCAGCCACTGCGCTCGCTGTGGCGTGGTCGGCCCGCACCAGGCCTTCTCGCCCGCCACCGGTGGCGCGGTCTGTGAGCGGTGCCGTCCGGCCGGCTCGGCTCGGCCGGCACCCGCGACGTTCGAGCTGTTGGGCGCGCTGCTGGAGGGTCGCTGGGCGGCGACCCGCGAGGTTCCGGCGGCCGTGGCCAAGGAGGCGAGCGGGCTGACGTCGGCGTACCTGGTCTGGCACCTGGACCGTGGGCTCCGGTCGCTGGCTCACGTCGAGCGGTGACGCGAGCCATGTGGACTGACCGGTGAGTTTTCAGCCTCCTGCGCACTGGTCCCCACCGCCGACGTACCGACCACCGGGCTACGCCTACGTCATCGCCGCCCTGCTGGCCGTGCTGGTCCTCGGGGCCATCGCGGTGCCGGTCGGCATCGCGGTCCTGGCCTACCGCGGCGACTGGCCGCCCGCCCGTTCGGCTGGTGGCCCGCCGACCACCCCGTCGACCGCGACCGACGGGTCCAACGGAGCTGGGGATCCGTACTACCCCGACTACGGCAGCAGCGGCTACGACGCGACGAAGTACACCGTGGCGGTCGACTTCGACCCCGGCGACGAGACGCTGACCGGCCGGGCGGTGGTAGCGGCGCGGGCCACCGAGGAGCTCGGCAGCTTCTACCTCGATCTGGCACTGCCCGTCTCCCGGGTCTGGGTCGACGACGTCCAGGCCACGTTCTCGCTCGAGGGCTTCCAGGATCTCCGGGTCATGCCGGTCACGCCGATCGCTGACGGCCAGAGCTTCAGCGTGACGGTGGAGTACGCGGGCCGACCCGGCGACCTCCGACGCCCGGGGATGACCGATCCGCCGTGGCGCTCCGGCGAGGACGAGTGGACGGTCGCCGGCGAACCGGAGTCGTCGGCCTGGTGGTATCCCGCCAACGACCACCCCTCCGATCCGGCCCTGCTGGACGTGTCGGTGCGGGTGCCGAAGGACTACCAAGCGATCAGCGTGGGAAGGCTGGCCAGCAAGGACACCGCGCAGGACGCCGACTTCGACACCTGGCGCTGGGCGACCAGCGAGCCGCTGCCCACGTACGCGTCGTTCCTGGCCATCGGTCACTACGAGCTGCGCGAAGGCGAGGCCGACGGCCGCCCCTACGTGTACGTGGCGAGCACCCGGTTCTCGGTCGAGAAGCGGGCGAAGCTGTTCGCCGCGCTGGAACGCACCCCGGCCCTGATCAAGGAGGTGGAGGCGTTCGCGGGACCGTACCCGTACAGCGAGATGGGCGGTTTCGTGCCGGCCACGCCGCTCTGGTTCGCCGGGTTGGAGACGGCCACCCGGCCGGTCTACGTGGCTGACGCGCTGACCGACGACAGGTACAGCGACGAGCTCCTGGTCCACGAGCTGGCGCACATGTGGTTCGGCGACCACGTGACGCTGCTGCAGTGGAACGACATCTTCACCAACGAGGCCTTCGCGTCCTGGGCGTACTGGGAAGTGGTGGAGAGGCGGGGCGGCACGACGGGCGATGCCCGACTCGACGACACCTACGAGCGGACGAAGGACAAGCCCGAGTTCTGGCGGGTGACCATGATCGACCCGGGGCCGGCACGGCTGTTCGACACCGTCTACACGCGTGGGCCGATGGCCCTCCAGGCGCTGAACAACGTGATGGGTGACAGCGCCTACGACGCGCTGGTCCGCAGCTGGGCGCAGGGCGGCGGGACCCGGAGTCTGGAGGACTTCATGGTCAGCGCCCAGGCCCGGACCAGAATCGACCTGACCCCGGTCTTCCGTCAGTGGTTGTTCGATCCCGACGCACCGGAGAAGACCAGGGCCAACGGCTTCGACGGCTGAGGTCCGTCAGCCTGCGGTCATGCGCCGGCGCGGCAGACCGCGGAGGCCACGGCCTTGAGGGAGGCGGTGACGATGTTGGCGTCCATGCCCACCCCCCACAGCACGGCGGCGTCTTCGCCGTCCCCGACCTCGCACTCCACGTACGCCGCCGCCAGCGCATCACCACCGGCGGAGAGCGCGTGCTCCGCGTAGTCGTGCACCCGGACCCGGTAGCCGAGGGCGGAGATCGCGTCGACGAACGCCGACACCGGGCCGTTGCCCTCGCCGGTGATCTTGCGGGTCTGTCCCCGGTCGACGACTGTCGCGCTCACGCCGTACGTCCGGCCGGCGCCGCCAGCGCTGGACACCTCGACCAGCTCCAAGGGCGCATCCGGGGTCAGATAGGCCTGCTCGAAGACGGTCCAGAGCGCCTCGGTGCTGACCTCGCCGCCGTCGGCGTCGGTGTAGGCCTGGACCACCCGGGAGAACTCGATCTGCAACCGACGCGGCAGGTCCAGGTTGTGCTCGGTCTTCATGATGTACGCGACGCCGCCCTTGCCGGACTGCGAGTTGACCCGGATGACGGCCTCGTAGGTGCGGCCGACGTCGTGCGGATCGATCGGCAGGTAGGGCGCCTCCCACTCCATCTCCGACACCGGGATTCCCCGCTCGGCGGCCCGCTTGTCCAGGTCCTCCAGCCCCTTCTTGATGGCGTCCTGGTGGGAGCCGGAGAAGGCGGTGTAGACCAGGTCTCCCGCGTACGGATGGCGCGGGTGGACCGGCAGGTTGGTGCAGTACTCCACCGTGCGACGGATCTCGTCGATGTCGGAGAAGTCGATCTGCGGGTCGATCCCCTGGGAGAACAGGTTCATCCCCAGGGTGACCAGGTCGACGTTGCCGGTCCGCTCGCCGTGACCGAACAGGCAGCCCTCGACCCGGTCGGCGCCGGCCATCACGGCCAGCTCGGTGGCGCCGACGGCGGTGCCGCGGTCGTTGTGCGGATGCAGCGAGATGGCCACGTGGTCACGGTTGCGCACCTGGCGACCGAACCACTCGATCAGGTCCGCGTACGTGTTCGGGGTGGACATCTCCACCGTGGCGGGCAGGTTCAGGATGATCTCGCGACCCTCGCCGGGCTGCCAGACATCCATCACGGCGTTGCAGATCTCCACGGCGAAGTCCGGCTCGGTGCCGGTGAAGATCTCCGGCGAGTACTGGTAGCCGAACTCGACGTCGCCCAGGTGCTGCTCGGCGTACTTCATCACCAGCTCGGTGCCGTGGGTGGCGATCGCCATGCACTCGGCCTTGTCGACCCGGAACACGACCCGCCGGAACAGCGGCGCGGTCGCGTTGTACATGTGGATCGTCGCGCTCCTGGCGCCCACCAGCGACTGAGCGGTGCGTTCGATCAGGTCCTCGCGGGCCTGGGTCAGCACCGACACGGTGACGTCGTCGGGGATCTTGTCGCCCTCGATCAGCTGCCGGACGAAGTCGAAGTCGGTCTGGCTCGCCGACGGGAAGCCGATCTCGATCTCCTTGTAGCCCATGCCCACCAGCAGGTCGAACATCTTGTGCTTGCGGGCCGGCGTCATCGGGTCGATCAGCGCCTGGTTGCCGTCCCGCAGGTCTGTGCTCAGCCAACGCGGCGCCCGCTCGATCCGCTTGCTGGGCCAGGTGCGGTCCGGCAGGTCGACACCGGTGTACGCGCGGTAGCGCGGGAAGGGCATCGGGCTGGGTTGCTGGGTGGGCACGGACTGGACCCGGGTGCCGAAAGAGGTGGTGGGGATGGAGCTGGTCATCGGTTCCTCGCTGCTGGTGTGCGGTTGTCGGACCGGACGCACGACAAACTCCGCAGCGAGGGCGCCGGCCCTAGTGGGCCCTGCTGCGGCAGCGAAGGAGGAGCAGTCCGCCCGTCAGGCGGAGACGCTCGAAGCCAGCCATGCCGTCACCATAACGCAGCCACCCAGAGTTGTCGAAAGGTCTCGCCGGGTCTGCCGAAGGAGATCAGGGAGCGAGTCTGCCGTTGTCGATCAGCCAGGTGACGGACTCCTGGACCGCCTCCAGCGAGCTGTGGTGCGGGCGGAAGTCCAGCAGCCGACGAGCCTTGGCCATCGAGCAGCACGGGCTGTGCGCGATGTGGTCCCAGGTCGCCGACGCCTCGTCCGGCGCCTGACCGGCGGCCCACTCCGCGTACGGCAGGAAGTCCAGCCGTGGCTCCCGGCCGAACCAGCGGTACATCTCCTCGGCGTAGCCGCGCAGGGACAGGGCCTGCTCCGAGACCGCGTGGAAGCTCTCCCCCACGCTCTGCCGCTGCTCGATGGTGGCCATCACGAGGGCCGCGACATCGTCGGCGTGCACGTGGTGCACCGTCTCCAGACCCAGGTTCGGCAGGGTCAACGGCTCGCCACGAGCGATGGTGGCGTAGACCGCGGGATTGAAGTGGCCGGCCGGGTTGAGCGGCACCCAGCCGGGGCCGACGATGTGGCCCGGGTGGACGATCGTGACCGGCAGCCCGTGCCGGCGCGCCTGCCGCAGCAGGTAGGCCTCGATCTCGGCCTTGGCGATGCCGTACGCGCCGAACGGCTTCTTCACCGCGTCCTCCGGCGTCGGCACCGCCACCGAGTGCCCGTGGGTCCAGACCGTGCCGATGTGCACCAGCAGGTCGAGGTCGTCCGCCACGGCCTCCACCAGCTGACGCGCGCTGGCCAGGGTGAAGCAGATCAGGTCGATCACGATGTCGCCGCGCAACGCGGCGATCTCGGCGCCGAAGCGGTCGTCGGCCTCCAGTGAGCTGCGGTCGAGCCGGTGTCGCTCGACCTGCTGCCAGGCCGGATCGTCCCGGTACGGTGACGCCTCCCCCCGGCTGATCGCCACCACCTCGTGGCCGGCTCGGAACAGACGCGGCACCAGATAACCGCCCACGTGACCGGTTGCCCCGATCACCACCACTCGTGCCATCGGATCTCCCTCAGCTGCCTCGACTCATCGGAAAACTAGTGGCACCGTCCAAGTGACCTGCGTCACCCTGGAAGACATGTCTGCTCTCGCTGCCGGAAACCGCACCGACTCCGACGCCATGCGCCTGGTGCGGGTCGACCCCCACGACCTCGCCACGGTGACCGCTTCGGTCGACCTGCTGAACGCCGCCCAGCGGGTCGACGACCCCGACGGAGACCCCAACATCCCCGAGCTGGCGTCGCGTTGGCTCGAGTTCGGTTGGGACCTCGATCCCGAGACCCGCTACCTCTACGTCGCCCCCGACGGGGAGCCGGTCGCCGTGCTCGAGGTGGATCTGCCCCGGCGCGACAACCAGCACCTGGTCTGGGGCAACGCGATCGTCCATCCGGAGCATCGACGCCGCGGCCACGGCACGGCCCTGGTGGCGGAGCTCGTCCGGCGGACCCAGGAGGCGGGTCGGACCACCATCTGGCTCGGCACCGCCGAGGACGATCTGGGTAGCCGGGCCTTCCTGGAGGCGAACGGCTTCCACTACGCCAGCCACGACGCCCGCCGCAAGCAGGTCCTGGCCGACGTCGACGTCGCGGCGGTCGACGACTTGCACGCGAGCGCCACCGCGGCCGCGGCGGACTACGTGATCGAGCGGCTGGAAGCGCCGTACGCCGACGAGCTGCTGGAGCAGCTGGTCGAGGTGACGGCCGCCATCAACGACGCACCGATGGGCGATCTCACCTTCGAGGACGAGGTGTTCGACGTCTCCCGGTTGCGCGACATCGAGTCTGCCCGAGAGGGTCGCGGCGACCGGATCTACCGGCTGGCGGCCCGCCATCGCGAGACCGGGGTGATCGGCGGTCACACCGTCGTCGTGGTCCACCCGCTGCGCCCAGACCATGCCGGCCAGGGCGACACCGCCGTGCACCGTGAACATCGCGGTCATCGGCTCGGGCTGCTGCTCAAGATCGAGATGATGCGCTGGCTGGCCGAGCGGGAGCCGCAGATCACCGAGATCACCACCTGGAACCACGCCGACAACCGCTACATGATCGACGTCAACGAGGCGATCGGCTACCGGCTGTCCCGGGTGTTCGCGATGTACGAGCGGACCGTGACGGGCTGACGTACGGGGTCGGGATGCCTCGGCCCCCGCAGCTGCACCCACTGCCCGGACCTGCACCGGCTACTGCGGGTGCAGCTGCCGGCACAGGGTGTCGCTCGGCGGAAAGGGTGCAGGAAGCAGCGGGGCGGCTAGAAGCCCAGCCGATTCAGGTGCTTGGTGTCGCGCTGCCACTCCTTGAGCACCTTGACCTTGAGGTTCAGATAGACCGGGGTGCCCAGCAGCGCCTCGATCTGCTGCCGGGCGGCGGCGCCGATCTCGCGCAGCCGGCTGCCGCGGTGGCCGATGATGATGCCCTTCTGCGAGTCCCGCTCGACGATCATCGAGGCGTACACGTCGAGCAGCGGCTTGTCCTCCGGTCGGCCCTCCCGCAGTCCCATCTCCTCCACCTCGACCGTGATGGAGTGGGGCAGCTCGTCGCGCACACCCTCGAGTGCTGCCTCGCGGATCAGCTCGGCGACCAGGGTCTCCTCCGGCTCGTCGGTGATCTCTCCGTCCGGATAGAGCATCGGGCCCTCGGGCAGGCGGGAGACGATCTCGTCGGCGATCACTCCCAGCTGGTCGCCGGCGACCGCCGACACCGGCACGATGCTGGACCAGGCGATTCCCAGCGTCTGCTCCAGACCCTGGATCGCCAGCAGGTGCTGAGCCATCCGCTCGGGCTTGACCAGATCGGACTTGGTGGCGATCGCGATCAGCTCGGGTCGCTTCGGCAGCGCGGCGATCTCCCCCACCAGATAGGTGTCACCGGGACCGATCTTCTCGTTGGCGGGCAGGCAGACACCGACCACGTCGACCTCGGTCCAGGTGGCGCGAACCAGGTCGTTCAGGCGCTCACCGAGCAGCGTCCGGGGCTTGTGCAGGCCGGGGGTGTCGATCAGCACGAGCTGGGCATCGGGGCGGTGCACGATGCCCCGGATCGCGTGCCGGGTGGTCTGGGGCTTGGAGGAGGCGATGGCGATCTTGCTGCCGACCAGGGCGTTGATCAACGTCGACTTGCCCGCGTTGGGTCGACCGACGAAGCAGGCGAAGCCGGACCGGAAACCGGCGGGTGGGCTGGAGCTCATCTGCTCGGTCACAACGCGACCCGATCGCGTACGGCGCCGGCGCCGTCGGTCAGCCAGACCACGACGGCCGACCCGCCCAGATCGCCGATCGCGGACCGATCGCTCTCGGCCAGCGCCTCGGGACCGATCACGGCCACCGCCTCCAGGCCCGGGGCTCCGGACGACACCGCCATCGCGACGGCCACCTGGACGGCCGACAGCTGCAGGGACGGCAGGGAGACGCTCGTGGCCGCGTACGTCCGACCGTCGGTGTCGCGCACCGCGGCCCCTTCGGCTGCCTGCGTACGGGCCCTCGCCGCCCGGGCCAGGGTGATGATCTTGCGGTCCTCGGGGTCGGTGGGGTCGGTCACTCCAGTCATGATGCCCTCGCCTCCCGCCCCGTGGCCAGCTGGGTGGCGGCGTCGACGCCCCGGTCGTCGGTCTTCGCGTCGATCCTCGACACGAGCACCGAGCCGATCTTGTTCCGACGTCCGGTCGCCCGCTCGGCGACCAGCTCCAGCCCGTCGTAGGCGACCACCGAGCCGGCGATGGGCACCTTGTTCAGCAGCTTGGCCATCAGACCGCCGACCGTCTCCACGTCCTCGTCGTCCAGGTCGAGGCCGAAGAGGTCACCGAGATCGTCGATCGACAGTCTCGACGAGACCCGGTAGCGCCCGTCGGCCAGCTCGGCGACGTCGGAGTTCTCCTCGTCGTACTCATCGGTGATCTCGCCGACGATCTCCTCCAGGATGTCCTCGATCGTCACCATCCCCGCGGTGCCACCGAACTCGTCGACCACCACCACCAGGTGAACCCGCTTCGCCTGCATCTCCTTCAGCAGCTGGTCGACCGGTTTGGAGTCCGGGCACCAGGACGGCTTGCGCGTCATCGACTCCACCCGCTCGGTGGTCTGGGAGTCCGGGGCGTCGTAGACGCGCTTGATCACGTCCTTCAGGTAGAGCACGCCGATCACGTCGTCCAGCCCGTCCTTGATCACCGGAATGCGACTGAACCCCGAGCGCAGGGCCAGAGACACGGCCTGGCGCAGGGTCTTGTAGTGCTCGACGTAGACCATGTCGGTCCGAGGCACCATCACCTCACGCACGATCGTGTCGCCCAGATCGAAGACGGAGTGGATCATCTGACGCTCGCCGGACTCGATCACCTCACTGCGCTCGGCCAGATCGACCAGCTCGCGCAGCTCGGCTTCCGTCGCGAAAGGGCCCTCCTCGAAGCCCTTCCCGGGGGTCAGGGCGTTGCCGATCAAGATCAGCAGCCGCGGCAGCGGTCCCAGCACCGTGGTCAGCATCACCAGCGGACCGGCCACCGCACAGGCGACCTTGTCGTGGTGCTGCTGGCCGAGGGTGCGAGGCGCCACTCCCCAGAGCACGTAGGAGATCACGATCATGGGACCGGCGGTGATGAGCACCCGCTCCCAGGTGGCGTCGAAGATGCCGAACACCACCAGGGCGACCAGCACGATCACCGAGATCTCACACACCGTACGGATGAACAGCGCGGTGTTCAGATAGCGCGGCGGGTCCTCGGCGATCCGTCGGACGCGTAGGGCTCCGGGACGGCCCTCCTCGACCAGCCGCTCGGCCCGCGCCCGGGTCAGCGACGACAGGGCGGCTTCGCCGGCCGCCATCAGTCCGGCCAGCATCGCCAGCAGGAGCGCGATGCTCAGCTGGATCCAGTCGGCCTGGTTCACCGGACTCGCGTCCCCCGCGCACTGCGCTGGGCACGTTCGGTGGCCCAGGCGGCCAGCAGATCGTCCTTCAGGCCGAACATGTCGGCCTGCTCCTGCGGTGTGCCGTGGTCGTAACCGAGCAGGTGCAGCAGCCCGTGGACCAGCAGGTACTCCGCCTCCGCCTCGGGAGTCCGACCGTGCTCAGCGGCCTGCCGAGCGGTGACGGCCGGACAGAGGACGATGTCGCCCAGCAGCCCCTCCGGTGGTTCCTCGTCCTCGACGGGCGGCCGCAGCTCGTCCATCGGGAAGGACAGCACATCGGTCGGACCCGGTTCGCCCATGTACTTCTGGTGGTACGCACTCATCGTGTCCTCGTCGACGCAGACGATGGACAGCTCGGCCTGCGGGTGGATCCGCAGCTTCTCCAGCGCGAAGTCGGCGAGCCGGAGCAGGCCGGCGGTGTCGACCTCCAGACCGGACTCGTTGTTGATCTCGACGGTCACGGACGGAGCCTCTCGGGAGTGCAGGAGAGCCGGGTGTCGACACGCTTTTCGTCGGCACCCAGCTCGACGAACGAGCGAGACCTCGCGGAGTCCGTGACCGCGGAGCGCGGAGCGCGACAATCGGACACGGTCACGGACGGAGCCTCTCGGGAGTGCAGGAGAGCCGGGTGTCGACACGCTTTTCGTCGGCACCCAGCTCGACGAACGAGCGAGACCTCGCGGAGTCCGTGACCGCGGAGCGCGGAGCGCGACAATCGGACACGGTCATCTCGCTCACCTGTTCCTGGGTGGCACGGGAGCGTCGGTGGCCTCGAACTTGTCGTACGCGGCCACGATCCGACCGACCAGCTTGTGCCGGACCACGTCGTGGTTGGTCAGGTGGCAGAAGGCGATGTCGGCCACGTCGTCCAGGATTCCCTGCACCACCCGGAGTCCACTTCGGGTGCCGCCGGGCAGATCGACCTGGGTGATGTCACCGGTCACCACGATCCTGGAGCCGAAACCCAGTCGGGTCAGGAACATCTTCATCTGCTCCATCGACGTGTTCTGGGCCTCGTCGAGGATGATGAAGGCGTCGTTCAGGGTGCGACCACGCATGTAGGCCAGCGGCGCGACCTCGATGGTGCCGGCGGTGAGCAGCTTGGGGATCGACTCCGGGTCGAGCATGTCGTGCAGGGCGTCGTACAGCGGTCGCAGATACGGGTCGATCTTCTCGTTCAGGGTGCCGGGCAGGAAGCCGAGCCGCTCCCCCGCCTCGACGGCCGGTCGGGTCAGGACGATCCGGTTGACCTCCTTGGCCTGGAGCGCCTGCACCGCCTTGGCCACGGCCAGATAGGTCTTGCCGGTGCCGGCGGGGCCGATGCCGAAGACCACCGTGTGCTTGTCGATCGCGTCGACATACCGCTTCTGGTTCAACGTCTTGGGCCGGATGGTCTTGCCGCGCGACGACAGGATGTTGTGGGTCAGGACGTCCGCCGGGGCGGCCTCCTCCGCGGCCATCATCGAGCAGATCCGCTCCACGGCGTCCGGGGTGAGGCCCTGTCCCGTGCGGAGCACGGTCACCATCTCGTTGATCACGTCAGCGGCCAGACTCACCGCCGCGTAGCTGCCGGTCAACGTCACGTCGTTGCCGCGGACGTGGATGTCGGCCTCGAGCTCCCGCTCCAGGATCCTGAGGAACTCGTCGCGTGGCCCGAGGACGTTCACCATGTCGATGGAGGATGCGACGCTGATCCGGCGCTCCAAGGGCTGCTCGGCCCGAACGGGCGCGGGCCCACTCCTGCGGGGAGTTGGTGTTGCCGGTCTGTCTTGGCTGGTCAGGGAGTCCACCTCGGGGGGCTGGGATCGTCGTACCCGCCCATCCTAATGACCGGCGCCGACAGGCCCAAGACCTTTCAGCGCCGACGGGCCAACAGGGTGTACGTGTTCGGCAGCCGGCCCCGCCACGCCGCCGCGTCGATGTCGCCCGGCTGCCAGAACGGCTCGGGGTGCTCGGTCAACGAAACCAGCGTGAGACCGGCGTCGGCGAGGGCGGTGACGATCTCCCCGAGCGTCCACTGCCGCTCCACCGCCCCGTTGCCGGGAAAGCTGTCGTTGACGTGGGACCGGGCGAAGTAGCTGCGGTCGGACCGGATCCGCGGCTCGTCGACGTCCCACGTCCACAGCGGCACCAGCGGATGGGCCTCGTGCACGAACAGGTGCCCGCCCGGCACCAGGATCCGGGCGACCTCGGCGGCCCAGCGTCCGAGGTCGGTCAGCCAGATGAGAGCGCCCTTGCCGGTGTAGACGAGCTCGGCACAGCCGTCCGCCAGCGGTACGGGCGGGATCTCGGCGACCACGTACGCGCAGGACAGCCCGAGCTCGGCAGCCCGCCGGGCGGCTGCCCCGGTGGTCACCGAGCTGAAGTCGACGCCCACCACCTGCCGGGCACCAGCCCGCAGCAGGCCCACGTCGTCCAGACCGTGCCCGCTCAGCAGGTGCACCACCAGCGGCGCCGTCCGGAGCAGCGGCTCCAGGACCGCGAGCTCGCCCGCCGTCAGCGATCCGCCGGCCGCAGCCTCGGCCAGCAGCTCGGCGTGCTCGCGGACGTACTTCTCCGCGGCCCGCTGCCACGCGGCCCGGTTGCCCTGGTTCACGTCCGGCCGGCGAATCGGTCGGTCGCCGCCACCAGGGCGGCCGCGATCCCCGGCTCGGAGTAGGCGTGACCCGCGTCGCCGACGAGCCGGAAGTCGGCGGTCGGCCACGCGCGGTGCAGGTCCCACGCCGTCACCGCGGGGGTGGCGACGTCGTACCGGCCCTGGACGATGACACCGGGGATGTCCCGCAACCGGTGCGCGTCGGCGATCAGCTGACCCTCGGAGAGCCAGCCGGCGTGGACGAAGTAGTGGTTCTCGATCCGCGCGAACGCGAGGGCGTAGGCCGGCTCGGCGAAGGTGGCGATCAGCTCGGCGTCCGGCTCCAGGGTGATCGTGGCCGCCTCCCAGGTCGACCAGGCGACCGCGGCCGGCCCGTGGACCGCGGGATCGGGATCGAACAGCAGGTCGTGATAGGCGGCGATGGCGTCACCGGCGAAGCCGGAACCACCGAGCGGGGCGAGGAACCGCTCGTAGCGGTCGGGGAAGATCTGCCCGGCGCCACCGTTGTAGTAGAAGTCCAGCTCCGAGCGGCGCAGGGTGAAGATCCCCCGCAGCACCAGCTCGGTGACCCGCTCCGGGTGCTGCTGCGCGTACGCGAGCGCCAGGGCGCTGCCCCAGGACCCGCCGAACACCTGCCACCTGGCGATCCCCCGGGCCTCCCGCAGCCGCTCGAGGTCGGCGACCAGGTGCCAGGTGGTGTTGGCCGACAGGTCACCGGTCTCGCTGGCGTGCGGCCGACTGCGTCCGCAGCCACGCTGATCGGTGAGCACGATGCGGTACCGCGCCGGATCGAACAGCCGCCGCACCCCCGGTGTGCAGCCACCACCCGGACCGCCGTGCAGGAACACGACGGGCTTGCCGTCCGGGTTACCGCACTCCTCCCAGTGGATCTGCTGACCGTCGCCCACCGGGAGCAGACCGCTCGCGTACGGCTCGATCGGTGGGTAGAGGGGCGCCACGGTGACCGGTGCGCTCAGTCCGGGATGATGTGGACGGCGGCCTCTTCGGCGCTCGCTCCGGCCCCGTCGATCCCGACGTCCTCACCCACCAGCTCGGAGTCGACGTCGTCGCCGATCCCCTCGTTGGGGTCGACCAGGCGGCCGGCTCGCTGGTCGCCGACCTCACCGTCGTCGACGAAGTCCTCCGACACCTGCTTCTCCCACACCTCGGGCTCCTCCTCGGACAGACGCTCGTCCAGGGTCTCGCGGTCGTCGCCGTAGCGCGTGAGGTGCGACGGGCGCTCGGGCGGCGAGTACCCCTCGTCCAGGAAGTCGTCGACCCCGCGGTCATCGAGGTTGTCGGCGGGTTGGAGCTGGTCCTGGTCGAGCTGCTCGGAGGTGGCGTCGTCGTCGTACGTGTCGGTCATGTCGCCCAGCCTGCCACGCGAGCCCGTGCACCGGGCCGGACGCCCTTAGGATCGTCGCCCGTGACCCCCACCACCAGCGTCGACTCGCCCTCGACCGCCCGGTACGCCGCCGATCTGCAGGGCAACTACGACGTGATCGTGGCGGCCTTCGTCGGCCTGCTGCTGATCTCCAACGTCGGCGCCACCAAGGCGATCGCCTTCACCACCCCGACCGCGTGGCCCGGGATGATCGTCACCGACGGCGGCGCCTTCCTCTTTCCCCTCACCTACGTGCTGGGGGACGTGCTCGCCGAGGTGTACGGCCTGCGCAAGGCCCGCCGAGCCATCCTGATCGGCTTCGTGCTGGCCGGGCTCGCCGCGCTCACCTTCTGGCTGGTCAGCGTCACCCCGCCGGCCCCCGGCTGGAACAACCAGGAGGCCTGGGCCGCGGTGCTGGGCTTCGTGCCCCGGATCGTGCTGGCCAGCCTGCTCGGGTACCTGGCGGGCCAGTTCCTGAACGCGTACGTGCTGGTCAAGATCAAGCAGCGGACGAAGGAGGGCAAGCTGTGGGCCCGGTTGATCGGCTCCACGCTGGTCGGCGAGGCGGCCGACACCCTGGTGTTCTGCCTGGTCGCGTTCGGCGGCATCCTGACCGGCGGCACGCTGGTCAACTACGTGATCACCGGGTACGTCTACAAGGTGTCTGTCGAGGTGGTCCTGCTGCCAGTCACCTACCTGGTGATCCGGCAGGTCAAGAAGCGGGAGCCCGGCTACCTCGACCGACCTGGCCGGCCCCCGGAGGCCGCAGCTCCCCCGAGCCACGACTGATCAGGCGGGCCGGCACGGTGATGGTCTCGGCCGGTCCGGAGTCGTCGTCCATCCGGGCGAACAGGCGCTCCGCGGCCACCCGCCCGATGCCGGCCGGGTCCTGGGCGATCACCGTGATGCCGGGGGTGAGCAGCTCGGCGAGGGCGAGGTCGTCGAAGCCGACGAGGGCGATCTCGGACTGGCGACCCCGCCGGTGCAGGGCCCGCACCCCGCCGATCGTGATCAGGTTCTGCGCCGTGATCAGCGCCGTCGGCGGATCGGACCGCGCGATCAGCCGCTCGACCTCGGCCGCCGCGAGCTCGGCCGAGGTGAGGTCACCGACGCTGTAGCCGTCGAGCACCTCGAGGCCGGCGGCGGCCATGGCCTGCTCGTAGCCGCGCTGCCGGTCCCGGGCGGTCGGGATGCTCACATCGTCGCCCAGGAAGGCGATCCGGTGATGACCGTGATCGATCAGGTGCTCGGTGGCGACCGTGGCCCAGCCCACGTTGTCCGTCAGCGCGACATCGGCCAGCAGGCCGCGGGGCACCCGGTCCACGAAGACCAGCGGCGTGCCGCGTTCGCGAACGCTCTGCAGGTACCCCTGGTCGGGCCCGTACGCGGTGATGATCAGGCCGTCGACCCGTCTCCGGTTGAACGCGGCGACCAGCTCACGCTCGCGGTCGGTGTCGTCGTCGGAGCTCGCGGCGAAGACGGCGGTTCCGCGGGCGGCGGCGACGATCTCGACGGCCCGGTTGATCGCGGCCGAGAACGGGTTGTCGACGGCGTCCAGGATCAAACCGATCGTCTGCGTGCGACCACCGACACGCCGTAGCGACCCGGCGCCGTGGTTCGGCTCGAACCCGAGGGCGTCGATGGCCCGCTCGACCCGTTCCTTCGTCTCGGAGGAGACGTTCGGCTCGTCGTTGACCACGCGCGAGACCGTCTTCAGTCCCACGCCGGCGAGCGCGGCGACGTCTCGCATGGTGGCGTGCCGTCGTGGACCCTGCGGGTCTGGTGACATCGGTGTCTCCTCTCTCCTTGCGCCATCTTGCCGGATGGCTCGATTCTGAACAATATCTTGACTTCCTCTCATGTTACGTGCGAGATTGCCTCCTGACACCGTTGTCAACTGACGACGGGCGAGACTTCGGGAGAATCTCCATGCAACGACGCACCCGTTTTACCGGCAAGGCGATGACCGCGCTGGCCCTGGTGAGCGTGGCCGCCCTCGGCCTGTCCGCCTGTGGCGGCAGCACCGACTCCGGCACCGGTGGTTCCGGTGACGACATCGCGGTCACCCTGATCACCAAGACCAACACCAACCCGTTCTTCATCGCCATGCAGGAGGGCGCGAAGAAGGCCGGCGAGGCGCAGGGGGTGGCGATCACCACCGCCGCCGGCGCCTCCGACGGCGACACCGACGGTCAGGTGAAGGCGATCGAGGCCGCCGTGGCCCGGGGCGACAAGGGCATCCTGATCACCCCCAGCGGGGCCGGGGTGAACAGCGCGATCGAGAACGCCCGCAACGCCGGTCTGTACGTGATCGCGCTCGACACCCCGCCGGACCCCGCCGACACCGTCGACATCACCTTCGCCACCGACAACTTCAAGGCCGGCGAGCTGATCGGCAAGTGGACCGCTGCGCAGCTGGACGGCAAGCAGGCCAACATCGCCCTGCTCGACCTGTTCAACGACAAGGTCGTCTCCGTCGACTACAACCGCGACCAGGGCTTCCTGACCGGGATGGGCATCGACGCGGGCGACCCCAAGAAGAACGGTGACGAAGCCAAGTCGGGCAGCTACACCGGCGGCAAGGGCGGCAGCTACACGATCGCCTGCAACGAGCCGACCCAGGGCGCCTCGGACCAGGGCAAGACGGCGATGGAGAACTGCCTGTCCAAGACCAAGGACATCAACGTCGTCTACACCATCAACGAGCCGGCTGCGGCCGGCGCCGCGCAGGCTCTCCAGGAGGCCGGGGTCAAGGACGCCCTGATCGTGTCCGTCGACGGTGGCTGCAGCCCGGGTCTGGAGCTGGTCAAGGACGGCACCATCGGCGCGACCAGCCAGCAGTACCCGCTGAAGATGGCCGAGCTCGGGGTCGAGGCGATCAAGAAGGTCTCCGACGGTGGCGAGAAGCCGGCCGTCACCCCGGGTCTCGACTTCTACGACACCGGCGTTTCGCTGGTGACCGAGAAGAAGGTCGAAGGCCTGGACAGCATCTCCGTGGCCGAGGGCGAGAAGCTCTGCTGGGGCTGACCCGGCACGTCACCCGACAGGCGTCGGTCGGTCCCGGTGATCACCCTCCCGGGACCGACCGGCCTACCTCCGTCGGGTCCGTCCCTCACCGCATCAAGTCCCCTTTCTCTCCGCATCAAGGCAAGGAAGCCCTATGAGCGTCGATACCACCGCGCCGGCGAGTGCTGCTGAGCAGTTCGCGCTGCGTCGGCAGTCCCCGATCCAGCGTCTGCAGCACGTGCTGCACGCCCATCCCTCGATCAGCCCGTTGCTGGTGCTGATCGTCTCCTTCATCATCTTCACGATCTTGAACCCGCGGTTCGCCGCGCCGGGCACGATCGGCATCATCTTGCAGCAGACCGCCGTGATCGCCGCGCTGGCGATCGGGCAGACCCTGGTCATCCTGACCGCCGGCATCGACCTGTCGGTCGGTGCGATCGCGATCTTGTCGTCGTTGGTGATGGCCACCCTGGCCACCCAGAACGGTCTGCCGGGCTGGCTCGCACTGCTCCTCGGTATCGGCGTCGGGGTCATCGCCGGCGCAGTGAACGGGTTGCTGGTGACCCAGTTGAAGCTGCCACCGTTCATCGTCACCCTGGGCACGCTGTCGATCTTCACCGCGATGGCGTTGCTGTACTCCGGCGGTCAGGAGATCAGTCGCCGTGACCTGCCCGCGATCATCAACTGGACCGGCACCCCGATCATCCTCGGTCCGTTCCGCATCACCACCGGGGTCCTGCTGGTCGCCGTCCTCGCCCTGATCGTGGCGTTCTGCCTGTCCCAGACCGCGTGGGGTCGTCACGTCTACGCCGTCGGCAACGACATCGACGCCGCCCGCCTCGTCGGCATCCGCGTCGACCGGGTCCTGCTGTCGGTCTACACCGTCGCCGGACTCCTCTACGGCATCACCGCCTGGATCCAGATCGGCCGAGCCGGCACCGCGTCGGCCAACGCGATCGTCGACGCCAACCTGGACTCCATCACCGCCGTCGTGATCGGCGGCACCAGCCTGTTCGGCGGCCGCGGCGCCATCATCGGCACGATCCTCGGCGCGTTGATCGTCGGGTTCTTCCGAATCGGGCTCAGCCTGGCCGGGGTCGACGACCAGTGGCGGGTTCTGGCCACCGGCGTGCTCGTCATCGTCGCCGTCTCCATCGACCAGTGGATCCGAAAGGTCAGGTCCTGAACATGAGCACCCCTACCGCCCCCACCCCCGCCACCTCCGAGTCCGTGGTCGGTATCGGCAACCCGCCGGTGCTGGCCGACCCCAGCGAGACCGTCCTGTCGGCGCGCAAGCTGATCAAGACGTTCGGCAAGGTCATCGGTCTCGACGGTGTCGACCTCGACCTGTTCCCCGGTGAGGTGTTGTCGATCATCGGCGACAACGGCGCCGGCAAGTCCACGCTGATCAAGGCGTTGACGGGTGCCCTGATCCCCGACGCCGGTCAGGTGTTCCTCGACGGCCGCGAAGTCAGCTTCAAGACCCCGCAGGACGCCCGCTCGTCGGGCATCGAGACCGTCTACCAGACGCTGGCCGTGGCGCCGGCTCTGGACATCGCCGCCAACATGTTCCTCGGCCGGGAACGACGCCGGCCCGGGATCCTCGGCTCGGTGTTCCGGATGATGGACAAGGCCGGCATGAAGGCCGACGCCGCGACGTCGATGGCCAACCTCGGCATCGCCACCGTGCAGAACATGTCCCAGGCGGTGGAGACCCTGTCCGGCGGGCAGCGCCAAGCTGTCGCGGTCGCCCGGGCCGCCACGTTCGCCACCAAGTTCGTGGTGCTGGACGAGCCGACCGCAGCCCTCGGGGTGAAGGAGACCGGCCAGGTGCTGAACCTGATCCAGCAGATCAAGGCCAAGGGCCTGCCGGTCATTCTGATCAGCCACAACATGCCGAACGTGTTCGAGGTGTCCGACCGGATCCACATCGCCCGGCTCGGCGGCTGCGCGGGCGTGATCACGCCACAGTCCCACACGCCGACCGAGGCGGTGGCGATCATGACCGGCGCCACGACCCTGGCCAAGGGCTGAGGACCGTGACCGGTATCCGCAGCCACATCCTGGTCGGCTACATCCCCACCCCCGAAGGGATCGCGGCCCTCGACTACGCCATCGACTACGCGGCCCAGAACTCGGCCCGGCTCACCGTGGTCAACACCGGCAAGGACGGTGACTACGCCCACCCGCAGTACGCCACCGCCGAAGACGTCGACACCATCGACGATCTCCTCGCCGGCAAGAACGTGGACCACACCATCGTCCGCCCCACCGACGGCAAACCCGCCGCCGACGCCCTGCTCGACACCGCCGCCGAGGTCGGCGCCGACACCATCGTCATCGGTGTCCGGCGTCGCTCACCGGTGGGCAAGATGCTCACCGGCAGCACCGCCCAAGCCGTCATCCTCCGCGCCGAGTGCCCGGTGATCGCGGTCAAGCCTCAACGAGCCGGGTAGTAGCGCCGGAGCGTCTCGGCCTTCAGGTCGGCGTACGAGCCGTCGGAGATGCTGGCCCTGATCCGATCCACCAACGAGATCACGAACCGCTCGTTGTGGATGGTGCACAGGGTCGCGGCCAGCATCTCCTTCGCCTTGAACAGGTGGTGCAGGTACGCCCGCGTGTAGTGCGCGCAGGTGTAGCAGTCGCACTCGGCGTCGATGGGCGCGAAGCTCCGACGCGAGGGTGCGGTGTTGACGTTGAAGCGGCCGTCGCGGGTGTAGACGGCCGCGTTGCGGGCCACCCGCGACGGCGACACGCAGTCGAACGTGTCCGCGCCGTTCTCCACGCAGGTGAACAGGTCGTCGGGCTCCGAGATGCCGAGCATGTGCCGGGGCTTGTCGCTCGGCAGCTCCGAGCTCACCCAGCCGGTGATGGTGCCGAGGTTCTGCTTCTCCAGCGCACCGCCGATGCCGAAGCCGTCGAAGGTCTGCCCGTCGACGTCGAGGGCCGCCAGGCCCCGGGCCGCCTGCCGCCGCAGGTCTTCGTACTGCGCGCCCTGGACCACTCCGAACAGCGCCTGGTACGGCCGCTCGTGGTGCGCCTCCGTCAGCCGGCGGTGCTCGGCCAGACAGCGGATCGCCCAGGCGTGCGTGCGCTCCACCGATCGTTCCTGGTAGCCACGGGTGTTCATCAGCGTGGTCAGCTCGTCGAAGGCGAAGATCACGTCGGCGCCCAGCTGGTGCTGCACCTGCAGGGAGATCTCCGGGGTGAAGCGGTGGGCGCTGCCGTCCAGGTGCGAGGTGAAGGTGACCCCGTCATCGTCCACCCTCGCCAGCCTGCTCTTGCCGTCCGCCACCACGGCGTCGTCGGCCAGGCCGGCGACGTCCATGGCCAGCACCTTCTTGAAGCCCACCCCGAGGCTCATCACCTGGAAGCCGCCGCTGTCGGTGTAGGTCGGGCCCGGCCAGTTCATGAAGCGGCCCAGTCCCCCGCCGGCCTCGACGATGTCGGCTCCGGGCTGCAGATACAGGTGGTACGCGTTCGCGAGCACCGCCTGGGCGCCGAGCTCGGCGACCGTCTCCGGCAGCACCGTCTTGACCGTCGCCTTCGTCCCCACCACCACGAAGGCCGGGGTCTGGATGATCCCGTGCGGCGTGGCGATCACGCCCGTTCGGCCCGGCCCACCCGGCAGGGTGTCGCCGACCTCGAAGGAGAAGCCGGTTCCCGCAGCGGATGACGGAAATGCGCCACTCACGGGGTCCCCGACGGCGTGTCACCGGCGTGTCGCGCCATGGAGGTGCGCGTTTCCGTCACAGTCCGCAGCATCAGCCCGGCGCAGGCCACCACCCCGGCCGTCGACGTCCGCAGCACGTGCGGAGTCAGCAGGGTCGGCCGCCCGCCCGCGGCGGTCAGCACGGCCAGCTCCTCGGCGGCGAGACCACCCTCCGGTCCGACCACCAGCAGCACCTCACCGGTGGCGGGCAGCGCGGCGTCGGCCAGGGCGGCGGTCGCATCCTCGTGCAGCAGCAGGGCGATCTCCGCGGTCGAGATCCGAGCCGCCAGGTCAACGGTGCCGATCGGATCGCCGACCTGCGGCGTCCACAGTCGGCGCGACTGCTTGGCGGCCTCGCGCGCCGTGCTCCGCCAGCGGGCCAGGCCCTTGGCACCTCGCTCGCCCGACCACCGCACGATGGACCGGGACGCCTGCCACGGCAGGATCTCGCTGACCCCGATCTCGGTCAGCAGCTCGACGGCCAGCTCCCCGCGGTCTCCCTTGGCCAGGGCCTGGGCGACCACGAAGCGCACGGTCGGCGCCGGCTCGACCCACTGCTCGGCGACCTCGACGGTGATGCTCTGCTTCCCCGCCGCCACGACTGCGCCGCCGACGGCACGGCCGGCCCCATCGGCCAGCACCACGGTCTCGCCCGGTCGGATCCGGCGGACGACCGCGGCGTGACGACCCTCCGGACCGTCGAGCAGGACGTGCTCGCCGGGTCGCGGCAGCGGATCGGGCAGCTCGGCGTGGAAGACCGGGTCGGAGCTCACTGGCCGGCGAAGGCGTCCCGCAGCCGACCGAAGAAGCCCTGGTTGTGCTTCTGCACGGCCCCCTCGACCGACGTCTCCTCGCGCAGCTCGGACAGCTGGCGCAGCAGCTCGCGCTGCTCCTTGTCGAGCTTGGTCGGGGTCTGCACCAGCAGGGTGACCCCGAGCTGGCCACGCCCGCTGGAGCGCAGCCGAGGCACGCCCCGGCCGTCCAGCGCGAGCCGGGTGCCCGACTGGGTTCCCGGCGGCACGGTGATGGTCGTCCAGGCGGCGTCCTCGTCCGCATCCTCCAGGTCGGCCTCGAGAGTCTCGACGCGGATCTCGGTGCCGAGGGCCGCGGCCGTCATCGGGATCCGCAGCACCATCTCCAGGTTGTCACCGTCACGCTGGAACACCTCGTGCGGTGCGACGTCGAGCTCAACATAGAGATCGCCCGCCGGGCCGCCACCGGGACCGACCTCGCCGTGCGCGGCGAGGTGGATGCGGTTGCCCGAGCTGACCCCGGCCGGGATCTTGACGTTGATGGTGCGGTTGGACCGGACCCGCCCGTCGCCCGAGCACTCCACGCAGGGGTTCGGGATGACCGTGCCGTAGCCGCGGCAGGTCGGGCACGGGCTGGTCGTCCGGATGTCGCCGATGAACGACCGCTGGACGTGGGTGACCTCACCCTGACCGTGGCAGGTGGCGCACTTGACCGGCTTGGAGCCCTCCTGGGCCCCGGAACCGCTGCAGCGCGGACAGAGCATGGCGGTGTCGACGCGGAGCGGCTTGGTGGTGCCGAACGCCGCCTCGGCGAGCTCGAGCGGGAGCCGGACCAGAGCGTCCTGACCGCGTCGTACGCGGGACCGCGGACCCCGGGCGGTCTGCTGGCCGAACATCGCGTCCACCAGGTTGGTGAAGTCGAAGCCGCCGCCGGCGCCACCGAAGCCGCCGTTGAAGCCCCCACCACCCATGCCGCCGCCGAGCGGGTCGCCACCGCGGTCGTAGAGGTCGCGCTTCTTGGCGTCGCCGAGCACCTCGTACGCCTCAGCGACCTTCTTGAACCGCTCGCCGGCGTCGGCCTCGGTGGCCACATCGGGATGCAGCTTCATCGCCAGCTGGCGATAGGCCTTCTTGATCTGCTCGGGGCTCGCTTCGCGGGGGACCCCGAGGATCTCGTAGTAATCGGTGCTCATCGTGTCCATGTTCTCTGAGATGTCATCGTGAGGTGTTCAGTCAGCCGTCGGCCAGGAACCGACCGACGTACCGGGCGACGGCCCGGACCGAGGCGATGGTCGAGGGGTAGTCCATCCGGGTCGGACCGACGATGCCGAGGGTGGCCCAGCTGTCCAGCGCCGTACCGTAGCCGCTGGCGACCAGCGAGGTCGACTGCAGCTCCGCGTACGGGTTCTCGCGACCGATGCGGACGGTGACGATGTCGGTGGAGGTCGCCTCGCCCATCAGCTTCAGCAGCACGACCTGCTCCTCCAACGCCTCCAGCACCGGTCGTACGGTCGTCTCGAACTCGTCCCCGAAGCGGGTGAGGTTGGGCATTCCTCCCACCACCACGCGACTGGACGCGTCTTTGCCGAGCATGTCGAGCAGGGTCGCGATGCAGCCCTGACCGATCGGCGAGAGTGCTGCCGGCAGCTCGGACAGCAGCCGACCGAGGCGAGCGGCGGCCTGGGTCGAGACCTGATCGACCGCCGCCGCGTTCAGCAGCGACCGCACCCGGGTCAGGTCGTCGTCGGTGTGCTCGATCTCGACCACCCGCTGCTCGATCCGGCCGGTGGAGGTGATCAGGATGACCAGCAACCGCTGCGTGGACAGCGAGACCAGCTCGACGTGCCGGACCTCGGCGTGGCTCAGCGTCGGGTACTGCACGATGGCGACCTGCTGGGTCACCTGGGCGAGCAGCCGGACGGTCCGGTGCAGGATGTCGTCGAGATCCACCGCGCCGGTCAGGAACGTGTGGATGGCTCGCTGCTCGGCAGGTGACAGCGGCTTCACCGACCCGAGCCGATCCACGAACAGCCGATAGCCCTTGTCGGTCGGGATCCGGCCGGCGCTGGTGTGCGGCTGGGTGATGTAGCCCTCCTCCTCCAGCGCCGCCATGTCGTTGCGGACGGTGGCGGGAGAGACACCCAGGTTGTGCCGCTCGACGAGGGCCTTGGAACCGACCGGCTCCCGGCTGGAGACGTAGTCGGTGACGATCGCGCGCAGCACCTGCAGCTTGCGGTCGTCCACGTTCTCTCCCTTCGTCCGCTGTCGATCACCCGCTCCGACTCTGGGCATCTTTGGCACTCGGGCAAACCGAGTGCCAGTCTAGTCACATGACCCAGCGACCCGGCCCGTTCACCGCGGTGGCCGACCACGTGTACGTCTCGCTGGTCCCCTTCGCCGCCGAGGACGGTCCGGCCGAGATGACCGTGGGTCTGGTGGTCGGCGCCGAGGGGGCGGTGTTGGTGGACTGCGGTGCCACGCCCGAGCAAGGGCGGTGGCTGCGGACCGAGATGGCGGCGGTGACACAGGTGCCCCTGGTAGCGGTGGTGCTGACGCACTGGCACTACGACCACTCCTTCGGTCTCGCCGGGCTCGGCTCTCCGATGTCGGTCGCGCACGAGTCCGTGGGCGACCGACTGCGCTCACCGCAGGCTCGCGTCGAGGCCTCCCGGCTCGGAGTCGACCCGTCGGAGCTCTCCCGGCCGGACCGCGAAGTGGCCGTGGCCACGGCCGTCGACCTCGGCGGCGGCGTACGGGTCGAGGCGGTGCACCTCGGCCGCGGGCACACCGACGGAGATCTCGTGGTGGTCGTGCCCGGCTCGGACGTGGTGTTCGCCGGCGACCTGGTCGAGTCCAGCGGTCCGCCGTCGTACGGACCGGACTCCTACGCCCATGAGTGGCCGGCCACCCTCGACGGTCTGATCGGTCTGACCACCGACACCACAGTGGTCCTGGCCGGCCACGGTGGCCCGCTGGACCGCGAGGCGATCTTCGAGCAGCGGGGTCGGGTCGCCGCGGTCTCGGGCGAGGTGAGCCGGCTGGCGGGACTGGCGGTGGGGCTGGACGAGGCCGAGGCTCGAGGCACCTGGGCCCTGCCGTTCGCCGCTCTGCGCCCCGGTCTGCAGGCCGCCTTCGCGCAGGCGCGCGCAGCCGAACCGCAACGCCGACTGCCGCTCGCCTGATCGGGCACGATGAGGGTGTGAACAGCTCTGGTCAGATGCGCCCGGCGACGATCGCCGACGTGGCGGCCCGGGCCGGCGTCTCACCGGCGACGGTGTCGCGCGTGATGAACGGCACCCGCACGGTCGACGAGGAGATGACGGCACGGGTCCGGGCGGCTGCGCAGGAGCTCGACTACTCTCCCAGCCCGCTGGCCCGAAGCCTCGTGCTCGGCCGCACCAGCACGGTCGCGGTGGTGGTGCCCGATCTGGGCAACCCCACGTTCCACGGCGTGCTGCGGGGACTCGGCCATGCCGCGGCGCGGAACGGCTTCCACGTCATGGTGGCCGACTCGGCCGAGTCGGTGGCCGACGAGATCGTGCTGGCCCAGCAGACCCGGCGCCGTTGCGACGGGTTGGTGCTCGTCGCGCCGCGGATGGACGACGCGGACCTGGACCGGCTGCAGCTGTCCCTGCGGCCCGTCGTGGTGGTCAACCGTGAGCCGTTGACCGGCGCGGGGACCCCGGTGGTCACCGCTGACTACCGGTTGGGGCTGACCGGCCTGCTGGAGCTGCTGTACGCCGACGGGCACCGCTCACTGATGTTCCTGGCCGGTGCGCCGCAGAGCGCGTCCAACACGCAACGGCTGGCGGCCCTGGAGTCCTTTCTCGCCGCGCACCCCGATCTCAGCGTTCGGACCCGAGGTTGCGGGGTGAACTTCGCCGACGGGTACGACGCGGCCGAGGACATCGCGGTCTCGGGAGTCACCGGTGTGCTCGCGTTCAACGACCTGGTGGCGATGGGACTGATCAGCGCACTCACCGAGGCAGGGATCGCGATCCCGGGCGCCGTGTCGGTGGTCGGCTTCGACGACATCCCGTTCGCCCGGTACGTCACCCCGCCGCTGACCACCGCGGCCGTCCCCGTGTCCGAGCTGGGCGAGCAGGCCTGGCTGAGGATGTGGGACCTGTTGTCCGACAGTCCGCCGCGGCCGACCCTCGTGCTGAGTCCGCAGGTCGTCCGGCGGGGCAGCACCGGGCCTGCTCCGGCGCACCGTCCACAGCCCGGCACGACAGACGGCCCCTGACCTGCGGGCGTGGTGCAGGTCAGGGGCCGCCTGGCTCAGGGCCGGCTCGTCGGGGCCGTCCGGATCACTTGCCGCCGGTGGTGGCGATGCCCTTGACCAGGAACCTCTGGCCGAACAGGAACACCAGGAAGAGCGGGATCAAGGTGACGATCGACATGGCGAACATCGCGCCCCAGTTGCTGCCGCTGGTGGCGTCCAGGAAGCCCTTCAACGCCACCGGGACCGTGTAGGAGTTCGGATCCGTCAGGTAGATCAACGGGGTGAAGAAGTCCGACCAGGTCCAGATGAAGGTGAAGATCGCGCAGGTGGCCAGTGCGGGTCCCATCAGCGGGATCAGCACCCGGAAGAAGATCCGGAAGTGGCCGCAACCGTCGATCCGGGCCGCCTCGTCCAGCTCGCGCGGGATGCCGCGGATGAACTGGACCATCAAGAAGATGAAGAAGGCGTCGACCGCCAGGAACTTGGGCAGGATCAGCGGGATGAAGGTGTTCACCCAGCCGAGGTTGTTGAACAGGATGTACTGCGGGACCAGGACCACGTGGATCGGCAGCATCACCGTGACCAGCATGATCGAGAACCACAGCGTCTTGAACCGGAACTTCAACCGGGCGAACGCGTAGGCGGCCAGTGAGCAGGCGAACACGTTGCCGGCCACCGCCCCGATCACCACGATCGCGGAGTTGACGATGTAGTGACCGAACGGCTGGCCCAGGGCGAACCAGCCCTGGGTGTAGTTCTCGATCACCAGGTCGTTCAGCCACAGACCAGGGGTCCGGAAGATGACGTCGGTCGGACGGAACGAGGACACCAACAGCCACAACAGCGGGTAGATCATCACGAAGCTGACCGCGATCATCACGATGTGCTTCAGCACAGACCGAGCCCGAGACGCGCCACTGACCTTGTTCTCCGGCACCGGACGCGCCGGATCCGCCACAGCCGCCGGAGCGACCAGACCTTCTTGGAGCTCAGTCATCGTAGAACACCCAATACTTGGAGAGGAAGAAGTTGACCGCGGTCAGCGCGCCCACGATGACCACCAGGAGCCACGCCATCGCTGCGGCGTAACCCATCTGGAACTGCCCGAATCCCTTCTGGTACAGATACAGCGAGTAGAACAGCGTGGAGTCCGCCGGGCCACCCGTGCCGCCTGACACCACATAGGCCTGGGTGAAGGCCTGGAACCCGTTGATCAGCTGCAGCACCAGGTTGAAGAAGATGATCGGCGACAGCAACGGCAGGGTGATCTTGGTGAACTGCGTCCACCGGGTCGCCCCGTCCACCGACGCAGCCTCGTAGTACATGCCCGGGATCTGCCGCAGACCGGCGAGGAAGATCACCATCGGCGACCCGAAGGTCCACACGTGCAGCAGGATGATGGTCCAGAGCGCGTAGCTCGGATCCGAGATCCAGCCGATCGTGGCGTCGAACCCGAACACCCGCAGGATCTGGTTGACCAGCCCGTCGGTGCCGAACATCTGCCGCCACAGCAGGGCGATGGCGACGGAGGACCCGAGCATCGAGGGGAGGTAGAACACCGACCGGTAGATCGGCAGTCCGCGCATGCCCTTGTCCAGCAGCATCGCGATCCCCAGGGCGAAGATCAGCTGCAGCGGCACACCGACGACCACGTAGATGAAGGTGACCTTCAGCGACTGGTGCAGCCGATCGTCACCGAGCATCCGCACGTAGTTGTCGATGCCGATCCACTGCGGTGGCTGGATCAGGGAGTACTTGGTGAACGACAGGTACAGGCTGGCCAGCATCGGGCCGATCGTGATCACGAACAGCCCGATGAACCACGGGATCAAGAACAGGTAGGCCGCCTTGTTGTCCCGGGACGCCTCCTTCCGGCGCTGGGCCTTCTCCTCCGGGGTCTTGGCCTTGGAGACCTTCAGATGGGAGAGCTCGGAGATCGCACTCATGAACGGAACCTCTCGGAGATGAGGCTCATCATCAGCCCTGGAGGTTCGAGTTCATCTCGTCGACGAAGCCCTGCGCCGCCTCTGCGCTGCTCTGGCGACCGAACAGCACCTCGGTCGCGAAGCGCTGCATCACCTCGTCGGCCTTGCCACCACCGGGCGGCGGCGCGATCGGGGTGTCGGCCAGCTCCGGCTTGATGTCGGTCAGGAACTGCTGCACCGTCTGCTGCTCCTTCGAGAGCTTCGACTTGATCCCCGCCTGCATCTCCCCGTTGGCCGGCTGACCACGCTCGGCCAACAACAGATCGGCAGCCTCCGGAGAGTTCACCAACCAGTCGACGAAGGCCACCACCGCGTCGGGGTTCTTGGTCTTGGCCGACGCCGACCACAGCATCGACGCCTTGTACCACGCCTTCCGCTCAGCCGAGTTACCGGCGATCGTCGGGTACCGCAGCATCGTGAGATCCGTGCCCGCCGCCGCGGTGATCGCCTCCAGCTGGTTGGAGTTGGACAGCGCCAACGCACCCGTGCCCACCACGATCGCGCTCTGGTCCAGCGACTTGCCGAACTCCTCGCTGATCTGGGAGGGCGAACCGATGGCCCCGGCCTTCTGAGCCTTGGCGAGGTAGTCGAACCAGGCAGTGACGTCGGCGACGTCGAAGCCCAACGCATCCGGGGTGAACAGCTGCTTGCCCTGCTGCCGGATCCAGGCCTGGAACAGGTTCGCGCTGACCAACGACTGGAACCCGAAGGTCACCTTCGCCTTCGACGCCACCTCCGCGGCCGTGTCGATCATCGAGTCCCAGGTCCAGGACTTGTCGTCGGGCACCTCCACGCCCGCCTTCTCGAACACCTTCGGGTTCGCCAACACCACCAGGCAGTTGATGCCGGCGTTGATGCCGTACAGCGTGTCGTTGATCTTGCCCGACTCCACGGTCCCCTCGATGAACTTCGACGTGTCCACCTTCGACAGATCCAGCAGCGCACCCCGGTTGCCGTACTCGGCGATGTAGGCCATGTCCATCTGGATCAGATCCGGAGCGGTGTTACCGGCGACCTGGGTGGCCAGCTTGTCCCAGTAGCTCGCCCACTCACCCGGCTGCGGAGAGATCTTCACACCCGGGTTCGCCGCGGTGTACGCATCGATCGCATTCGTGGTGTTCTTGTTCCGAACGTCGTTGCCCCACCACGCGAACGTCAGATCGGCCGTGCCGGCGTCACCGCCACCCCCACCACCACTGTCGCTCGAGCCCGGAGCGCACCCCGTCAGCCCCATCGTCGTCGCGGCGGCGGCCAGACCCAAGCCCCCGAGCAGGAACTGCCTGCGGTTCACGCCCATTGTCACTCCCTCGTCATTGTGGTGGAAAACGGTTTCTCGCGAAGATACGAGCACCGCAGTCCGGGTGTCAATCCTCTTGCCAGCAATTGCCAGACCTTGTGATCGGGCTGTGACCTGGACCGAAACCCGTGGCCCTGAAGACCTCGTGACACGAGACTCTAGGGGAACGAAAGCGATTGCGCAAGCGTTTCCGTAAACTGTTCCGGCAACCCGATCCCGGTCCCCGCAAGCGGTTTCTCGGGTTGGTCGGATGTCGTGTCCGACGCCAGGTCTGTATCGTTGCAGCCGACGACAGGGGGCCCTCGTGGGCAGAGTGACGGTGAAGACGATCGCCGAGGCGGTCGGGGTGTCACCGTCCACGGTCTCCAACGCCTACAACCGACCGGACCAGCTGTCCGCGGAGCTGCGGGAGCGGATCCTGGCCGTGGCCGCCGACCTGGGCTACGCCGGGCCGGATGCGGCCGCGCGCATGCTGCGCAGCGGGCGGGCCGAGGCGGTCGGCGTGCTGCTGACCGAGCGGCTGTCGTACGCGTTCTCCGACCCGTACGCGATCGGCTTCCTCACGGCGGTGACCGAGGTGCTCGAACAGTCGCAGACGTCCCTGGTGCTGATGCCCATCGGTTACGAGACGCAGCGGCTCGAAGCGGGCGCACCCGACCTGACCGCCGTCCGGCAGGCCAACATCGACGCGATGACGATCCTGTGCATCGGCAACCTGCACCCCGCCACCCAGCTGGCCAAGGCGCGCGGGATCAGGATCGTCGGCACCGACATCGATCCGGATCCCGAGTCGAGCTGGGTGGCCATCGACGACGTCGAGGCCGGCGCGGTGCTCGGACGCCATCTGGCGGGGCTCGGACACACCCGCGTCGGCGTGATCGCAGATACCGGTTTCCCCGCAGGCACGGTGACCACCGGCCTGTCTGTCGACCAGATCACCTGCACGGATTGTCGCGCCCGACTGCAGGGTCTGGCCGGAGCCGTCGACGAGCTGACCATCGTCTCCGGCGGCCACAACACGCCGGATTCAGGCGTCGCCGCGGGTGGAGCGCTGCTCGACGGACCGGACCGCCCCAGCGCGATCGTCGGGCTCAGCGACGTCGTGGCCCTCGGAGTGCTGGAGGCCATGCGGGACCGTGGTCTGGAGGCGCCGCGCGACGTCTCGGTGTCGGGCTTCGATGACATCGCCGCCGCCGAGCAGGCGGGGTTGACCACGGTCCGCCAGCCGATCCTGGAGAAGGGTCGGCTGGTCGGCGAGCTGCTGCTGGACGCCCACCGAGAGCCGCGCCAGGTGCTGTTGCCCATCGAGCTGGTGGTCAGGGCCAGCACAGGTGTCCCCGCGGCCTGACTTCAGCCCGCTGGCTCGTTGTCCAGTCCTGACTCTCCGGGCGCCTCCCGCTCAGGCCTCATCCGGCCACGGAGCGCTCAGGTCCGACGAGATGCCGTCGCACAGCTCGGTCAGTCCGACCAGGAGCTCCTCGGCCGAGGTCGAGGCGAGCAGGCCGACCTGATCCAGCGGTCCGACCGGCGCCACCCCGGCGAGCTGCCAGGCGGCGGCCACCGGGTCGCCTTCGATGCCGATGTCGGCGGGCCAGGTCAGCTCGGAGAACTCGCTGGAGACCGCAAGACTGCGGCGCACGGACCGCTCGGCCGCGACCAGCAGCTCGCGCCACCGCTCGTCCCAGGTCAGGTCCGGCACCGGGGACACCTCGGCCCGCGGGTGGGGGTCGTCGTCCAGCCAGGCATCGATGTGGATCCGCGTCCGCCCCTGGGCCAGCAGTCCGATGAAGCCGTCCTGGGTGCCGAGGGTGGTGATCTCGGCGACGGTACCGATGTCGAACCGCTGCTCGCCCCCGCCGACCTCCTGGCCGCGTTCGATCAGCACCACCCCGAACTCCGCCGTCTCCGCCTGCAGCAAGGTGCTGAGCATGACGAGGTAGCGCTGTTCGAACACCCGGAGCCGCAACGGCATGTGCGGGAACAGCACCGTACCCAGCGGGAACATCGGCAGGATCGCCATGCGCCCATGCAACCCGATGCCGCTCGCCCGCGACATCCGGGGTCGGTGTGAGCGACGAGTCCGGCCCGCACCGCGTGCCGTACCGGGGCCGACCACCCCCACGCGCCTAGTCTGCGACGGTGCCACCGACGAACCGCGCCCCCCAGTCAGGGGTCGACCGCTACGCGACCGACGTCCTCGCCAAGGGCTGGCAGCAGCAAGCGAAGAAGGTCGTGCCCGAGATCACTCTGGAGCGCGGGATGGTGCTGGAGGACGCGACCACCGGCTTCTGCGGAGCGGTGACACGCTGGGAGAACGGCCTGGTCGTGCTGGAGGGTCGCGGCGACAAGCGCCGCAGCTTCCCGATCGGGTACGGATTGCTGCTGGAGGGCAAGCCTGTTCTGGTGAAGGTGCCTCCGCGGGCGCCGGCGGCCGGAGGTCAGCGGACACCGGGTCGGACGGCCTCCGGGTCCGTCGCCGGTCCGGTGACCCGGGCCAAGGTGGCACTACCGAGCCGGATCTACGTGGAGGGCCGGCACGACGCGGAGCTGGTGGAGAAGATCTGGGGCGACGACCTGCGGCATGTCGGGGTCGTCGTGGAGTTCATGGACGGCATCGACGACCTCTCCGACATCGTCGGTGAGTTCCGCCCCGAACGCGGCCGCCGGCTGGGTGTCCTGGCCGACCACCTGGTGCCCGGCAGCAAGGAGTCCCGGATCGCGGCCGGTGTGGCGAAGGGTCCCCACGGCGCGTACGTGCTGGTGGCGGGACATCCCTTCGTCGACGTCTGGCAGGCCGTCAAGCCGACCAAGCTGGGCCTGCAGTCCTGGCCCCACGTGCCGCGCGGTACCGACATCAAGCACGGCACCTGTGCCGCACTGGGTTGGCCGCACCGCGACCAGGCCGACATCGCCCGGGCCTGGCAGCGGATCCTGGCGACCGTGACGAGCTGGTCGGACCTCGAGCGAGGATTGCTCACCCCGGTCGAGCAGCTGATCGACTTCGTCACCCAGGACCACATCTCGTGAGCGTGCAGGAGTCGACCGCGGGGCTTCAGACCATCGCGGGGCCTCAGACCATGGGGGACGGCTCCGCTGCCCCATCAAGGATCTTGCCCATCAGCTGATCGGTGGGCGACTGCTTGCCCAGACGTCTCCGTCCTCGGAACCGTCCGGATCCGGAGCTGGCCACCGCGACGGCCCCGCTCGCGGTGCTCACGGCTGATCGTAGGCTGACGTGCAGACCGGGCTCGGTGCATGGTTCGGATCTGCTGCGGGAACGCTCGCCGTCGCCGGGCCTGACATACGGGGTCGAGCCGTGCTCGCCGACCGCACCAGCATGACCGGCGAACCCCTCGAACCGATCCGACCCCACCTGTCGGCTGCGCAACGCGAAGGGTTGGTCACCCCCGAACAGGTCACCCTGATCGACACCGCTCTCCGCAAGGTCCACCACTGCGACCCTGCCGCCGTCGAAGCCGGCGAACTGCTGCTGGTGCAACAAGCCACCCAGCTCGGCTACCAGGACCTCGACCGGGTCGCCGCCACACTGGTCGAGGCGATCGACCCCGACGGGATCCTGCCCGCCGACGAAGCCGAACACCGTTTGCGCCGGTTCTTCCACCTCAAACATCGCAAAGACGGCTCCTGGGCCGGGGACTTCCGGTTGACCCCCGAGGTCGGCCAGAAGCTCGCCGCCCTGCTCGGACCGTTGACCACACCACAGACCACCAGGTTCGACACGGAGTCCGATCCCGACACGGACGAACCGAGCAGTAGGCATGTGGTGGCCGACGAGAGAACCACAGGGCAACGCCAACACGACGCTTTGGGCGCTGTCCTGGACGCGGCCCTCCGCACCGATGATCTGCCCGCCGCCGGTGGTACCCCGACCACCCTGCTGCTGACCATGTCCTGGGAAGACTTCCACCGTGAGCACGGCATCGGCAGCTACGCCGACGGCACCCCGGTCTCCGCCCGCACCGCACGACGCCTCGCCGACCAAGCCGACATCGCGATCTGCTTCAAGAACGCCAAGGGTGCCGTGTTGGATCTGTACCGGACCCGACGGATCGCCAGCCCCGCCCAAACCCTCGCCCTGATCGCCCGCGACGCCGGCTGCTCCTTCCCCGGCTGCCAGGTGGCACCCCAATACTGTGAACGGCATCACGTGATCGCCTGGTACGACGGCGGCGACACCAATCTCGCCAACCTGACCCTGGTCTGCAGCTACCACCATCACCAGTTCGCCCAACGTGGCTGGCGGTGCGTGATCAACCACGACGGGCTTCCGGTCTGGATCCCACCGAAGTGGATCGACCGACACCAACGACCGATCCTGAACGCCCGGATCACCATCAACAACTGGGACCCCCAGGATCCCCTGGACTTCGACCAACCCCTTGCGAACGGGGTGGAGCCGCCACAGCCACCCGACTGACCACGATGCGACCCGCAGCTGCGGACCAGATCATGATCAGGCCAACCGCCACAGGACCATGCCTGCGGCGGTTGTCGGCCTGTCCGAGCCCTGGCCCGAGCAGGTCTCATCCCCGCTCAGTTGCCATTGGGTGGGTTCGTGGAGGAAGTTACTCGAGACTCAATCTGGCTAGATATCCAGCTCCAGAACGAGTGATGTCGGTGAGAGTCCACGGCGTCGGCTCGACGACCTGAGCGAGTTCGTCCGACGTGAGGAACCAGTAGTCGAACCACTCGGTCGCCAGATTCTGGAACCGGATCCGGATCCGCAGCTGGCCACCGCGACGGCCCCGGTCACGGTTCCGTTGATGGTAGGCGAGGTGGACCGGGTCGGTGCTGGTGTACGGGTCGATCGTCTGGCCCACGAGGACAGCTCCGGGCGCCGCGCAATTGGCCAGACGCACCAGGAGATCGCCAGCCAGGTCAGGGCCGGCCAGGAGCGACAGGTTGTTGCCCAGCATCACGATGGTGTCGTACGTCCCGTCGGTGATCTGATCCAGGCGGCCGTCGATGACGGACACACCGCGCTCCCGAGCTACCTGGGCGGCTCCGGGGGAAGGCTCCAGGCCGGTGACCTGGAGCCCGCGTTCCTGCATCACGAGGCTGTGGCGGCCGGCGCCGCAGCCCACGTCCAGAACCCGACCCGTGGCTGCCTGGCAGGCCTGCGCCTCCAGTGGTCCGAGCTGGTCACGCCGACTGAAGTAGGTGCGAGCGTCGGTGACACCGAGGTATCCGTCGTCACGCTCTACCAGCTCGTACTGCGGCTCCTGCGGCTCGGTGTACTGGGCGAGCAGCAGCTGCCCGAAGGCGTCGGCGGTCGGTGGCTCGTTCGACGGGTCCACATCGTCAGCCTCGTCGCGAACGACGACAGAGGCAACCGACTTTGCCATCGTCAGCGGTCAGCCCAGCCGACGCCGCTGAGGCCAGACCTCCGCCCACGATCGCGACAGCGACCGACAGGTCCAGACCGGTGCTCCCTGCTCGTCGTTCTCCAGCCTGACGCCGTTGTCGATCCGGGCCACCTCGACCAAGTCGGCGCACCACGGCTCGATCCGCTCCCGCGGCAGTCCCACGATCACCGCTGAGCGAGCCGACGCCGGGGGCGGACCCCAGTCCCAGTAGGCGTTGTGGCCGCTGTAGACCGGGACGCCAGGGAGGTACCGCTCGACGGCGCCGGCCTCGCCGTAGTTCGCCGTCAGCACGATCGGGTGGTCAGCGGGCGGCAGGGTGTCGTACGCGTCGCCGACGCTCGCAGCGAACCGTGGCCAGCCGACGGTCTCGCCGGCGTCGTAGTTCACGGCGACCACCGGAGTGAGCAGGCGCTCGGGCAGCAGCGGGAGCATCAACACCAGATTGGGTAGCGAGACCACGAAGGCGAGACCCAGCAGCACCGGCCGCCACCGGCCGCGTCCCGCACGCACCCACCGCATCGTCGGCAGTGAGCCGACCGCCAGCAGAGCCGGGTAGAGACCGGTGATGTAGTACGGCTTGCCGCCGGTGAACAGGAAGACGACGACCAGGACGAGGTAGGCGACAGCCAGAAAGCGGTAGGGACGGAGGGCGGCGGAACGGAGCAGCACCACCAGACCCGCCAGCCAGACCGGCAGCAACCCGGGGCTGACCAGCACCACCTGGAACGGCAGGAACAACCACCACGGTTGGCTGCTGCCTGAGCTCCCCGCCGCGATCGCCGCCGACAGCTCCAGCTGGGGCCACCCGTGGGTGGCCTGCCAGATCAGGTTCGGGGCCCAGATCAGCAGGGCGAGCCCCGCGGCGCCCCAGAGCCAGGGATCGCGGAAGACTCGGCGCGGACCGGCGAGGAGCAGTCCGGCCACCAGGGCGGCCAGCAGGACGAGCACCAAGGTCTTGTTCTGCAGCCCGATACCCGCCACCAGTCCGACCCAGAGCCAGACCGGTCCGCCGCCGGTCCGGATGGTTCTGATCATCAGCCAGCAGAGCAGGGTCCAGACCAGCAGATCGACGGTGGTGGTGGACAGCCAGTGACCGCTGATCAGCACCATGGCCGAGATCGCGGTCGCCCCAACCGTCAGCAGCTGCTCGGCACGGCCGCCGCCGACCTCCCGGCTGATCAAGGCCGCGACGAGAACGGTGGCGACCGCCAACAGGGCAGGCAGGGTTCGGGCACCGATCAGCGAATCCCCCACCAGCACTGACATCCCGCGAGTCAGCAGCGGGGTGAGCGGCGGCTGGTCCACGTACCCCCAGTCGAGGCGCCGCCCGGCGGCGAGGAAGTAGAGCTCGTCACGGTGGTAGCCGTAGCGTCCGGCCAGTGACAGCAGCAACGCGAAGAGTCCGAGGCCCACTGCTCCCACGGGTCGCCACGCGTACGGCGCCGGCAGATCGCTCACGGGTTCAGCGTCGCACGGTCAGTCGACCAGCTCGCGGACCACGGCGTCGGCCAGCAACCGACCGCTCAGGGTGAGTCGTAACCGGTCGTCCGCCACCGTCACCAACGAGCGGGCGGTCAGCCCGCTCACCCGAGCCCGACCACGGCTGGACAGCCGATCCAGCGGCATCCCCTCCGCCAGCCGGATCTCGAGCAACACCTGCTCCAGCGCCCGATCGGCGGCTGTGAGCACCTCCCTCGCCTGCGCCGGGGACTCGCCCGCGGACAGCCGGATGGCGTACGCGGCCGGGTGCTTGACGTTCCACCAGCGCGTGCCGCCGATGTGGCTGTGGGCGCCGGGCCCGACCCCCCACCAGTCGTCGCCCCGCCAGTAGCCCAGGTTGTGCCGGCACTCGGCGTCGGGGCGGGCGGCCCAGTTGGACACCTCGTACGCGTCGTAGCCGGCGCCCGACAACAGCTCCTCGGCCAGCAGGTACTTGTCGGCCAGGTCGTCGTCGTCCGGCAACGGCAGCTCGCCGCGGCGAACCCGGGTCGCCATCTTCGTGCCGTCCTCGACCACCAGGGCGTACGCGCTGACGTGGTCCGGGCGGGCACTCAGTGCCGTCTCCAGACTCACCCTCCAGTCGGCCAGGGACTCCCCCGGCGTGCCGTAGATCAGGTCCAGGCTGACCTGTTCGAAGCCGGCCGCACGTGCCTCGGCCGCCGCGGTCAGCGGTCGGCCCGGCGAGTGCACCCGGTCCAGGGTGGCCAGCACGTGCGGTACGGCCGACTGCATCCCGAAGGAGATCCGGGTGAACCCGCCCTCCCGCAACGCGGACAGGGAAGCCGGCGACACCGACTCCGGGTTGGCCTCGGTGGTGACCTCGGCGTTCTCGGTCAGTCCGAAGGTGCTCTCGATCCGGCCCAGCAACCGGACCAGGTCGGCGGCGGCCAGCAGGGTCGGGGTCCCCCCGCCGACGAAGACCGTCGACACCGCCGGCGCGTCCGCACCGAGGACTCGCCCGGCCAGGTCGATCTCGGCCAGCGCTGCCGCCACGTACGCGTCCCCGGTCTCGGCCAGGTCGGTCGAGACGCGCAGCTCAGCAGGCGTGTAGGTGTTGAAGTCGCAGTAGCCGCAGCGGGTGCGGCAGAACGGCACGTGCAGGTAGACGCCCAACGGTCGCTCGCCGACTGCGCGAGCCGACGAATCCGGCAGCGACCCGTCGACGGGCGCGGGGTCGCCGGAAGGTAGAGCAGAGGGCACGAAGAATCAGGGTAGGCGCATCACGGAAGCTCGAACGGCAGGTCCAGGCCATCGAGCACCCGACGACAGCCACACGTCGCCTCGGCGTCGGACTCATACGCCGGCAGGGCCGCCACGGCGGTGGCCAGCAGGTCCTTGAGCCGGTCGATGTTGGCCGCGAACATCTCCAGCACCTCGGCGTGCGAGACCGCCTCCCCACCATCCCCCTCGACACCCGCATCCCGGTCGGTGACCAACGTGACGCAGGTGAAGCAGAGCGCCAGCTCGCGGGCGATCGCCGCCTCCGGCTGACCGGTCATGCCGACCAGCGACCACCCCTGGGCGGCGTGCCAGGCGGACTCCGCACGACTGGAGAACCGTGGTCCGTTGACGACCACCAGGGTGCCGCCGTCGACCACGTCGTCCCGGGCGCCGACGACGGCCCGGCGACCGCGGGGACAGTACGGGTCACCGAAGGACACGTGCACCACCGACCCGGTGGCGTCGTAGACGGTGTGCATCCGACCCCAGGTCCGGTCCACCACCTGGTCCGGGACGACCACGGTGCCCGGGCCCAGCTCGGGTCTCAGGGACCCGACCGCCGACGGGGCGAGCACCTGACGGACACCGACGGAGCGCAGCGCCCACAGATTGGCCCGGTAGTTGACGCGGTGCGGTGGGAACTGGTGCGCCGTCCCGTGTCGAGGCAGGAAGGCCACGCGACGTCCGGCCAGCCGACCGATCGCCACCGGGGCGCTCGGCTCCCCGAACGGGGTCTCGATCGCGACCAGCTCGGGATCGGTGAGGAAGCTGTAGAAGCCGGACCCGCCGATGATGCCGATCTCTGCCGTCGGGGTCATGCCGGCGGCTCCACACTCGTGCTCATCGCGTCGACCTCAGGGCAGCAGCACGATCTTGCCGCGGGTGTGCCCGGACAGGATCGCCCGGTAACCTTCTGCCGCCCGGTCCAGGGGGAACGTCTGCACCTTGAGGACCAGCTGGCTGTTCTCCAGCAGCCTGGCGGCCTCGGCCAGCGCGGCGGCCTCGTCGCCCTCACCACCGGTGGTCACGCGTGCGCCGGACTCGGCGGCCCCGAAGTTGGCGATCGAGACCACCTGGGCGGGGTCGGTCACCAGGGCGGTCAGATCGGTGATCGGGGTCTGACCGGCGACATCGAAGACGCCGTCCAGGGGGCCCACGCCCGTGCCGGCCACCCGCTCCGCCAGTCCCTCGCCGTACAGGACCGGGATGGCGCGGATCTCGCGGAGGTAGTCCTGGTTGGACTCCCCGGCGGTCGCCACCACCGTCGCGCCACGAGCCACGGCGATCTGCACGGCCGCCGCCCCGACGCCGCCGGAGGCGCCGTCGATCAGCACTGTCGAACCCGAGCCGATGCCGAGCAGGTCCAGGGCGCGGGTCGAGGTCTCGGCCGCCGTCGCGGCCGCTCCGGCGACTCCCCAGTCCAGGGATGCCGGCTTCGCGGCCCAGGCAGTCAGCACCGCGCGTTCGGCCTGGGTCTGGCGGCCCAGCCCGAAAACGTCGTCGCCCACGCTCACCCCGGACACGCCCTCGCCGACCTCGTCCACCACGCCGGAGGCGTCGAACCCGAGTCCGGTGGGCTCGGCCAGCGCGGCACCGCCGGCCATCACACCGCGCAGGATCTTGCCGTCCAGCGGGTTGATGCTGGCTGCCGAGACCCGGATCCTGATCTCGCCGGGGCCGGCGTGCGGGTCGGGCACCTCGTCGACCGTCAGCTGCTCGGGCCCTCCGTACGCGTGGATCCGCAGTGCTCGCATTCCCTACCCCTCCCCTTCGGATGTCGGACCATCAAACTAACCTGCCGACATGGACATTCCACGTCGGCGGTTCCTCGGCCTCGCCGGGCTGGCCGCAGCCTCGGTCGCAGGGCTCGGTGCCTGCGGCAGCAACACCGGACGGCCCGAGCCCCAGGCCTCGACCTCGGGTGGCGGCGAGAAGCCCCAGCTGAGCCAGTGGTATCACGAGTACGGCGAGGACGGCGTCGAGGATGCGGTGAAGCGCTACGCGGCGGCGTACGAGGACGCGACAGTCACCGTCAAGTGGAATCCGGGGGACTACGACAAGCTCGTCTCCTCCGCGCTGCTGACCGCCACCGTGCCCGACGTCTTCGAGTACGGCAACGGCCCGACCCTGGACATGATCAAGGCCGGTCAGGTGGTCGACCTGACCGAGCTGATCGGCGAGGCCAAGACGCAGTTCTCCGCACCCGTGCTGGCGGCCATGACCTGGCAGGACAAGATCTACTCGATCCCCCAGACCACCGACATGCAGATGCTCTACTACCGCAAGTCGGTGCTGGACAAGGCCGGCGTGCAGCCGCCGACGACCCTGGTTGCGCTGACCGACGCCGCCAGCAAGGTCGCCACCGACGACATGGGCGGGTTCTTCGCCGGCAACGACGGCGGCATCGGCGTGCTCAACCAGATGCTCATCTGGGCCGCCGGCCAGGAGCAGATCAACGACGACCAGACCGGGATCGGCTTCGACAACGAGGCCGGGTACGGCGCGCTGGCCGCCTTCGCCCAGCTGTACGGATCGGGCGGGCTGCTGAAGAGCGCATCGGCCGACTGGTTCGCGGCCGACCCGTTCGTCAACGGCGAGACCGCCATGCAGTGGGGCGGCCTGTGGAGCCTGCCCGACATCACCGCCAAGCTGGGTGACGACTTCGGGGTGCTGCCCTTCCCCGGGATCGGCTCCGGCGGCCGGCAGGCGGTGCCGTTCGGGTCCTTCGGGGCCACCGTGTCCGCGAAGGGCACCGACCCCGAGGCGGCAAAGGCCTTCGTGAAGTGGTTGTGGATCGATCAGGAGGACTTCCAGGTCGACTTCTCCAACACCTACGGCACCCACATCCCGGCCAAGCCGTCGTTGGTGCCCAAGGCCGACAAGATCGCCTCCGGACCGGGTGCCGAGGCCGCCGGGTTCGTCGACCAGCTGGGCCACGCCCCCGACAAGC
>CAVPPP010000007.1:0-71037 GCA_963707005.1 uncultured Actinomycetota bacterium | reverse complement strand
CGCCCTCATTATTGCCATCGTCGTGATCATCGTCCTGGCGGTCCGTCTCTCGCCCGGCACCGGCGGCGGTGCGGCGCCGCCCCGTAGCAGCGAGGAGACGGCCGTACCGATGCGGACCGTGTCGGTCCCACCCGCAACTCCTAGCGCGTCCACGACACCCGAGACCGGCGGACCCTACGGCAGCACGGACGAGGCGCGGCGGGCTTGGGAGCCTGTAGTCCAGGGCTTCGCTCTCGCCTACCCCGACACCACCGGACTCACCCGGAAGGAGTGGCTGGCCACCTTGCGCCCCTTCCTCGACCGCAAGGTTCTTGCTGCGCTGGACACTACAGACATGGAGAAGGTGCCGCGCGGCCACTACGGCGGCTACCAGCTGCTCAAGGTGGCTGACGAAGCCCTCACCGTCCGCGTCGCCTATCAAGAGGGCTGGGACCTTGTTCTCTATCTCGCTGCCACCGGTGAGGACACCTGGACAGTCGTCCAACTCGATGTTGGCGTCGACTTCGACTGAGAAAACTGGTGAAAAAACTATCGGTCCGTTCCATTCTCACTGTCCGAGGTGCCACGTACGCTTAATTGGGAAGGACCTATTCAGCGGTAACCGTGGGTTGGGGGTCATCTCATGGACAGAGTCGCGTTCGTCGTCGCAGCTGTCGGAATCGCCGTGTGGTTGTTCGTCAAGGCATACCGGTGCGGCCGCCGACAAGGAGATCTGCCGCTGATGCTGGAGCGAGCCGGATGCGCCTTCATTGCGCTCTTCGTGGGTTCGCTTGTCTTCGCCGACATGCTCGGCCTCTGGATCGCGCTGCTCATGATCGCGGTGGCCCTGTTCGCGGCGAGCAAAGTTGCGCTATGGCGTGAGGACGCCGCTCAAGAGCAGCTGCTCGTGTCCAAGGGCGGGCCAACGCGCCGCGGGGTGTTTCCCCCCTGGCTGGTGGCGGTGGTGGTGGGGGCCGCGGTCGCCGTCCCGTTCGTTGCCGCAGCGTTCGCGTTGGTCCGGTGGGGTGAGAATCTCACCCGCCCGTCCGACGTCGGACAAGCCGCCGTGCTCGCTGGGCAGGTTCAACAGGTGGCGCTTATTGTGACTCTGAGTTTGATATCAGCACTGGTGCTCGCCCTGATTGCCGGCGGCATCGCGTGGTACCGGCAAGGTCGCCGTCTCCGAAGTGTGCGCCAAGCGGACAAGGACGCCCTGGCGTTCTGGATGGCTGGACAGACGTACGAAGAGAAAGCCGAGTTCGTGACGGATCTGGAGAACACCAGACTCGCTCGCCGATTCGGGCTGGCGCCGCGGTTGACCCTCGACGAGGTCGAACAGGTCTGGGTCTAGCTCCCGGGATGAGTTGGCACTAAGCCTCGATCCATCGATCGGCGTTGTTGAGCGGGGCTGTGTGAGTGGTGGCGCTTCTGGGCTGCGGGCGTGCTGAAGCGTGTGGCCTCGCTGCCGGTGGTGTTCCACGGTTCCTTGGTTGCGCCGTCGCTGGCTGGGTGGTCAACTGGTCACGGTGTCGGGTGGGTCGGCGACGCGGTCGTTGAGCCGGGTCCAGGCGGCCTGCCAGGGCCAGTCCTGCGGTAGATGCAGGATGATCCGTCGTGCTCTGCTCGCGACTCGGCAGGGGATCTGGATCAGCTTGCGCCGCACGGTCGCGGTGGTCGCCCGAGCCAGAGCTGGCGTGGTCAGGGTGGCGGCGGCGCGGGTGAGGTTGAACGCGATCACCGCCAGGACAAGCCAGGCCGCGTTCGCGGTGAACACCCCGGACGGCAGGTGCGCGAGCGCGGAGTTCTTCAGATCGGCGTGGACTTGTTCGATGATCGCGTGACGACGGTGGACCCGATCTGCGGTCACGGTGTCGAGCACGGCCGGGTCGGTGGTGGTGAAGAACGCGTGGAACCGCCACACGTCGAACAGGCCGTCTCGGCCGGCCGCGCGGTGCTTGTCGGCGTGGAAGTCGGGGATGCGTCGCACGATCAGCCGCCCGGGCACCCAGTCTCGCTGGGGTTGAGCGGCGAACGCAGTGAACGCAACCTCGGCCACTTCGGCCCGGGAGATCCACTGCCCGGAGGTGTCGTCGAACACGGCATCGGTGTACTCGATGCTGGTCCACGCATCCTCGGCAATGGTGGCGATCGTGGTCTTGACCCGGTTGTCCATGCGGGTGGTGACCGACACCTGCGCCCCGCCGGCCAGGGCGGCGTGGACCGGGTTGCGGCCGCAGAACGCCGAGTCCATCCGCACCAGCACCGGCGAGCCCGTTGGCAGGATCCGGCGGGTGGTGGTGACGGCGTCGGCGACCAGCCGTTTCGCGCCGCGGGCCGAGGCGCATGAGCCCTTGCGGAGCCGTTGCGCCACGATCACCGGCGCAGCCTCTGGGACAGTCACGGTGGCGAGCAGCGCGTTCAGTCCGCGGATCTGGTTGTAGCCGAAGCCGGCACCTTGCTTGGCGTGGCCGTGCACGCCGATCACGGTGTCGTCGACATCGACGAACGCGAACCCCGGCGACGTGGTGACAACCGGGGTGAGGTCTGTCAGCTCGTGCAAGAACCGAGCGGCGACCGCGTCGAGCTGGCGGACGTGCCCGAACCGGAACGCGCGCAGGAACGATCCGAGCGTCGACGGCGCGTAGATCCGGGAGAACAGCTTCGCCATCCCGCCGTGCCGCAGCACCGCCATATCGTCGATCGAGTCAGCGCCGGCCACCATCCCCGCGACCAGCGAGGCGACCTTCACCCCCGCGTTGGCGCCCTTGTCACTCGGCACACTCAACAACCGATCCGTCAGCGCTACCAGCCCTGCCCGGGCCGCCAACCGCATTACCGGAACCAGTCCCGCAGACCCGACCAGATTCGGATCGTCGAACACCGCTGACGTCGACTTCGCTGTGTGAGAGAGTTGCACCTCAGAGATGCCCTTCCGAGCTGAGTGGATCTGGACCGTCGCAAGTCCCAATCTCCCAGCCCGTAGGGGCATTCTCGCTTCACGCCACGCTCAACCCGCCACCATCACCCAGGTTCATCGGTGGATCGAGGCTAAGCCTGGCATCTTCATCAGTGAAGCCGGCGGGTGGTGGGACGTAGATGGGGCCTGTCCTCGACTGACTTGCGTCGAGGACGGGCCCCATCTCTATCCAGAGACGCCCTTACTACTTGCTCGATAGCCGTCCGCCCGTCCGGAGCTGTGTCGAGTTTGGTATGCCCCGGCGAGGTCGACCTCTCCAGCTGTTCGCAGGCGGTGTGCGGAGAATTGTTGAGGAATGTTGGCTGGCGGACCTCACATTCGGCGCTTTCTGAGGCCTCCAGAGGTGAGGACATCAAACTCGGAGGAGACCCGCCTCATGGCCATCCAGTACTTCACTTCTGTCCAGGCGCTCGCGCACCAGCTGCTCAGCTACGCCATCCGTGACGCTCTCGACGCCGGGCAGCTGGTCCCGTGCCAGGACAATCCGGCCGAGTGGGACGACCCAAGCAGCGATCCGGGCATCTGCGCCGGCTGCCCGGTGATGGGGCAGTGTGCCCGCTACGCCGACACGGGCGCGGTCAAGCACGGGGTGATCGCTGGTCGCCGGATCTATCGGCGCCCCCGCCGCGTCGCCCCCACCGCCCTGCAGGACGTGGCGTGACGCCCAGGTCGGTGGCAGGCACCGCGGGCGGGGTCGAGGCGACGACGGCGCTGAGGCTGCCGTCTGTGGAGGAGCCGCCGCCACCGCTGCGCTGGGATCAGTGGGTCGTTCTGGTTGCCGGCGGGGTGCTGGTCGTGGTGGGTGTGCTCCACATCGTCGGGGCGTCGACGACGGCGCTGGCCGGGGCGGTGGCGGGCGGGGTGGTAGCGGCGGTCGGCACCGGCGTCTGGGGTTGGCGGGCCAACCAGCGACGCATCGAGGCGGCATCGTTGGCGTCGGTGGTCGGGCAGCTCCTCCGGGCGCCGGTCGTGCTGCGGCGGCTCCGGTGGCGGGGGATCGGCGTCGGTCGGATCGTGCGGCTGCGCATGCAGTACACCGATCTGGCCGCCGCGGTGTACGGGGCGCAGCTGGGGTGGCGGGTGGCGCAGGCCGTGGAGCAGGCCACTGGCCGCGCGTTCGTGGTGCGCCGGCAGCGTGAGCGGCTGCGGCAGCTGGTGTTGGCGGAGAAGCCCACGCAAGCCGTCGGGGAGATGACGGAGCTCGACAAGCAGCGCGCCCGGGTCGCCGAAGTCGCGGCGGAGTCGTTCGGGGTCGACGCCACCGTGGCCAAGGTCAAGACCACTGACACGTTGGTGTCGGAGTTCACCGTTCACTACCGGTCGGCGGCGAAGGCGATGACCGTTCCGGCGGCCCGCCACCGCGCCACGGTCGGGGTGGGGGAGCGGTTGACGGGCATGTGGAAGGCGCAGTTCGCGTTGGAAGACGACCTGGTGATCTTCAAGAGGCGGCCGCCGCTACCCACGTATGTGTCACGGCCTGCGACGCCGGCGCCCCGGCCGGGGGAGGACGCCTACAGTTTGATCCCGCAGGGCGTCGACGAGGACGGCCAGATGATCTGCTGGGACATGAGCGGCGCCCAAGCGCACGTCCTGAAGAGCGGAAAAACCCGAACTGGGAAGACGGTGACCATCATCGGCGACGCGTTGGAATGTGCCCGTCGGGGCATGCCGGTGTTCGTGGTGGACCCGAAACGGGTCGAGTTCATGGGGCTGCGGTCCTGGCCGAACGTTCAGTTCGTCGCGACCACGGTTCTGCAGCAGATTGCGCTGATCTACAAGCTGAAGCTGGAAATGGACGAGCGGTACCGCCTCGTCGAGGAGGAAGGCTTCTCCGATGCCGACTTCCAACCCATGCTGTTGATCATCGACGAGTACCGTCAGATGTACGGCAACGTGCAGGCCTGGTGGAAGTCGATCAAGGTCGCCGGGATGCCAGCGGAATGCCCTGTACTGGAGTGGATCGGCGGCTTGTTGCGGATGGCGGCGTACTGCCGGATCCATGTTGATCTTGCTACTCAGCGCCCAGATACTGCCTTCTTGGCCGGTGAGCAAAGAGACAATTTTTCTGCTCGGGCTGCCACCGGAAGGCTCTCACCCGATGGTGCGGAGATGATGTTCGGCACCGCCCACGTGGGGGTCAATATCCCCATGAACGTGCGCGGCCGAGGGACGATCATCGGCGGCGACGACCAACCCAGAGAGGTCCAGTTCTTCTACACCCCCGACCCCCGCCGGCCCCGCCACGACGCCGACCGCGCCCTACTCGCGAGCCTCCGACCGGCTGAGACCCGCTGGCCGGCCCTTGCCCTGGAGCTGCCCGACCCGGAGTCGTTCGCCGACGAGCTCCCCGAAGGGAAGAAGACCAGCATTGAGTGGGAGCAGCTGCTCCGTGCCAGCTTCGAGCCCACCACCGTCGTAGACACCACCGTCACTGAGGAGCTGGACTTCGTCACCATCACTGAACCAGCGCCCGCCACCGACGCCGCCACAGATGACGACCAGACCGCCGCTGATGACGACGCGGACCTCGGCGAGGACCTCAACAACACGCACCTGGGTCCATCGATGGTGCCGGCCGGGATGGTGTCGACCGGGGACCTGCTGAACCTCGACAACACCCACGGCTGGGTGACCGTCACCGACCACGCCCGCGACAACGACACCGCCGGCCACGGCGAGATCCAGCTTGAATGGCGCGACGACAACGGAACGGTCGGCGCTCTCATCCTCGGCCGCGGTGAGCTGCTGGAGATCCGGCGACCCGAAGGCTGAACGCTGGAGAGGAACCACGGTTGCTTCACGCTTTGCCCTGGTCGCGGGATCTGATCCGGGGTGCGCGAGTTGCCTGCGCCCTCGTCGTGTCTACGGTTGACGCCCGTGTTGCGGGCACCTTCATGGGGCGGGGCTCGCGAAGCTCTGACGCCTGATCGCTGTGCTACGAGTCAGCCGATCCGAGTCGCGTCAGAGGACGGACGTCATACGGGCACGCCTCACCGCAAGCCTCCACAGTCGACGCTTCATTCATCTGTCAGCTACTGGACTAGCAAGCAGAACGGGTGCCCAGCCGGATCGGCGAGCACGTAGAGAGGTTCGCCCTCGTCCTGCGATCGGTCGTACAGCAGCCGAGCGCCTAGGGCGTGTCTGACAATGTGGATTCGGTGGGGTTTCGGAGCCAGATCCAGATGCTGGTGACGGCGATGGTTCCGAGGTACATGTAGTTGCGCTTGTCGTAGCGGGTGGCGGTGGCTCGGCAGCCACGGAGCTTGTTCACCGTTCGTTCCACGGTGTTGCGGTCCCGGTAGCGCTGCTTGTCGAAGGTCGGCGGCCGACCACCAGCGGAGCCCTTTCGGCGACGACCGGTGGCCTGGTCTTCCTTGACCGGGATCGCCGCCTTGATCCCGCGCTTGGCCAGGTAGTCCCGATTCGCCTTCGACGAGTACGCCTTGTCGGCCAGCACCCAGTCCGGACGAGTCCTGGGCCTACCCGGTCCGAGCCGATCGATACCGACCAGGCCGAGTACGGTCTCGAAGGCGATCGAGTCATGCCGTTGACCCTCACTGGTGAGGACAGCGATCGGCCGGCAGCGTTGGTCTGCAGCGAGATGGATCTTGGTGGTCAACCCACCCCGAGACCGACCCAGCGCCTCACGGAACCGTCGATCTCCCTGCCCAGACGGCAGATTCTTGTAATTCGATCCTGCCCCCTGTGACATCCCCACCGGCCACGACGACCTCCTGCTGGTCGTCGACGAACGCCACCGCCAGCCGTTCCGCGCTCACATCCACCGGTGCTGCCTTTCGTGCACCCGCAGCGTGGTGATGGGCCCGCACGCTGGTGGAGTCGACCGAGACCACCCACTCAGGGTCATCGCCGTCGCTGCCGCGTTGCAGACCGCGCAGCGCCCGATCCCAGGTCCCGTCGCGCGCCCAGGTCCGGTGGCGCCCGTAGACGGTCTGCCACGACCCGTACGCCGCAGGGACATCTCGCCACGGAGCCCCGGTCCTGGTTCGCCACAGAATGGCGTTCACCACCCGACGGTGCGGGGTCCAGGGCCGGCCTTGGCGGCCCGTGCGCTCAACCGGAAGAAACGGCTCCAACCGGGCCCACTGCTCATCGGTCAGATCATGACGATCATGCACGCCACCATCCCAACCCAACCCACTACGAAAGCTTTGTCAGACACGCCCTAGCTGTTCGGCTCGCTCGCGATGCCTTTCCAGGTCTTCAACCGTCGATACCTTGAAGTCCATATGCATTTGAATCGGCACGTCTTCGGCAGGCCAAGTGGGCGGGACAGTGTCTGCCTTCTGCTGAATGGTCAGGACTCGGTGCCCGTCTTCATCGAGAAGGACCAGCCAGTCGGCATCATCAGGACTGCCGTCTGTCGGCGGCGCCTCTCCCTCCCGATAACGAAGACCGAGAAGCTGTCGGTAGAACTCGCCCAGCTGTCGGCAGTCTCGGGCGTCGATAGCCGTGTGCAGCAGGACCGGAAACTGTGACATGCAACCTCCTCAAGGGGGTGGATCGTCACGCTACCGCTGAAGATGTGTAAGCCTCGCGCCCAATCGGATGTGCGCCGACGTCGGGCGGCGCATTCCTCCATGGACGGACGATCCTCGGGCAACGTCCCGCGGATCGTCTCTATCCGTTGCGGACGTCCGGCATCCGCTGGATGGTTCGCAGGACATCTTGTGCCCAGTGGGCGTCGGCGAGAGCGTGGTGCGCCGCGCCGGTGTGCTGCGGGAGCCGCGGGTCGAGGGGGTCGGTGCTGAAGCCTGCACGGTTGACGAGCAGGGTGATGTCGTAGCCGGTGTACTGCCAACCATCGGGCATGCGCTGATCGACGCCGAAGAGTTGCGCGATGACCATCCAGTCGTAGGGCAGCCCGCCCCAGGACCAGAACCGCGGAGTGGAGTCGCCGACGAACGCCAGCAGCCCGTTCTTGATCTCCTGCCGAGACATCCACACCGGATCACGCTGCGCCCCCAGTTGCGGGAGCACTGTTGTTGCGACGAAGTCGTTGGCGCGGCTCGGCTCGAACTCGTTGGAGACCGCATAGAACTCGCGCCCGTCATCGGCGACGACCGCCAGGCTTATCAGGTCTATCTCCAGATCACGCTCGATGAACTCGGCGTCGACCACGTAGTCGACCACTCCGCTCGGTCTGGCTTCATCGCTTCTGCCGGCCAACCAGCGGTAGACGTCCCTCGCCCACCGTGCATCGGCGAGAGCATGATGCTGGTTCGATGGCGGACCGGGCAGCTGCGGGTCATCGACCGATCCCGCCAGCTCGAGCAAACAGGTCACGTCGTACGCGGTGTAGGTCCATCCGTCCGGGACCCGCTCTGCCAGCGGCATCAGCTGGATCATCGCCAGCCAGTCCCACGGCGCCGACCCGTACGACCAGAAGCGTGGGCTCGCATCACCGACGAAGCGGAGCAGGGCTTCCTTCATGGCCGTCCGCGACATCCAGGCCGGATGCCCGACGGGCTCCAGCTGCGGGGCCACGACGCTGCGGACGAAGTCGTTGCCCCCGGCAGGATGGAACTCGTTCGAGATCGCGTAGAACTCCCGCCCGTCCCCGGCAACCACCCCAAGGCTGACCAGCTCGATCCACCGATCGTGGTCGATGTACTCGCTGTTCAGAAAGAAGTCCACCTCCGGAACCTAAGGCACATGGGTTCGACCGATGCAGCCGTCTACGGTTTCGCCATGGTGACCAACCGCGAACTCATCGACGCCGCCTTGGAGTCCCTGCACCCGCTCCGCCGAGACGACGGTGTGAAGTTCGGCAACGTGTCAGCTGCTGTCGCCTCGAGGAGCGGACGGATCTACCGGGGGGTCAACCTGTTCACGCCCGCCGGCGCCGCCCAGATCTGCGCAGAGAAGATGGCGTTCGGAGCCATGGCCACGGCCGGTGAGTACGAAGCGGCCAAGGTGGTCGCCGTCTGGCGTCCCCGAGGCGGTGACGATGCACATGTCGTACCCCCATGTGGCTGGTGCCGTGAGTTCATCAGCCAGCTCGCGCCGGCCGGGCACGAGACGCTCGTCGTGCTCGGCGAGCAGGACGATCTCCCCGTTAGCCAACTGCTACCGCGCAACCTGTGGCCCGGGCCAGTCATCACGCCTCAACATTGACCGGTCGGTCCGCCCAGCACGACTGTCTACCTGCCGATGCACGGACAACCTAGTCAGCGGTCGGCTTGCGGCTAGGACTGCACCCGAGACGGGCGGTGGGGCCGAGACGCTGTCGTGGCCGGCTCAGCGGCTGGCCGTTCGTCCTGGTCTTGCGAGTTGGGGGTTGCCGAGGATCGTCGCGGCCGCTGTGGTGAAGGTGGTGAGGGCGGTGGAGCTCGTGAGGGCTTCGTTGCGGCTGACGAGATGGAGGGCGATGCCGTCTTCGAGGGCCAGCAGCGCTCGGGCGGCAGAGCTCGGATCGGCGACCTGGAACTCGCCCGCGCTGATACCGCCTTGGACGATCTCGACGCTGAGGGCGAGCTCCTCCTCCCACAGGCGGCTCAGCAGCACGGCATGGCGGGGGCTGCGACGAGTCAGGCCGTGCATCTCAAACAGCAACTCGATCAGCGCATCGTCGCTGTAGGGCGGCAACCCGACCTTGAACGCCGCAACCAACCGAGACCAGGTACTGCCGGATCCACGGGCAGCCTGCGTCCGGAGGTCGAGGTACCGCTGCTGAGCGTCCTCGTGGACCGCCAGCAACAGATCATCGGTGGTCGGGTAGTGATACATCACCGACCCCGGCGACAACCCAGCGGCAGCGGCGACCTCACGCACCCGCAGACCATGAAGGCCGCGTTTCCGCAGCACACGACCAGCCGCCCCGATCAGATCGAGCCGGCTGTCACTGGTCTTCGGCGCCGCGCACACGCAGCCAGCATCCCATGCTGTTGCCCGGGCGATTGAACAGATGGCTAAGGCTCTCGTGTTGCGTCGCGGGTGAAGTCCGGTACACACTGCTGAACACATGTTCAACTAGGAGGCTCTCGACGTGGATATCGGCATCATCGACTGGGCGTCCGCCGGGCCGGAGCGGCGGACGCGCCTGCTCACCCGCAACCAGGCGTCGTCGTTGCTCGGCAGCCCCGAACTCGCGGCGAGCATCCAGGGCCTGATCGACGACGTCGACCGGCGAGGCGACCGCGCCCTGATGGACGCGCTGCAGCGGTTCGACGGCGTCAGCACCACCGAGCTCCGGGTCGAGCGAGGCTGAGTTCGACACGGCGGCGGCCGCAATCAGTCCCGAGCTGTCGGCGGCGATCGATCTCGCCATCGAACGACTCCGCGCCTTCAACACCGCGATCGTCGAACGGTCCAGCTGGCAGATGCCCACAGCCGGCGGCGGCACCGTCGGGGAGATCGCCCGGCCCCTGGAGTCGGCTGGTCTGTTCGTCCCCTGCGGCAAAGGATCGTTCCCCTCGGTCCTGCTGCAGATCGGTGTCCCCGCCATCACCGCCGGCGTCCGGGACCTCCAGGTCGTGGTCCCCCCAACACCTGGGCAGAACGGGCAGAGTTGATCCCGCGACCCTGGTGGTGGCTCGCCGACTCGGCATCACCGACGTCTACCGCCTGAACGGGCCCACCGGTATCGCCGCGCTGGCGATCGGCACCGAGACGGTCAGGCCCGTCCACACTGTTGTCGGGCCCGGCAGTGTCCCCGTCGCCATCGCGCAGCACCTGATCCAAGCCCGCGGATGCCGCATCGTCACCGGTCTCGGACCGACCGACTCCCTGATCCTGGCCGATCACACCGCCAACATCGTGATGCTCGCCGCCGACGTGATCAACGAAGCCGAACACGGACCCGACAGCTCCGCCGTCCTCATCTCCACCAGCCACGACCTCCTGAACCGCACAGCGGCGGAGATCGAACGGCAGCTCCTTGATCTCCCCGAACCGCGGCAGGCTTGGGCGCGGAGCTCCATCAGCGCGAACGGGGGCCTCGTCCTGGCCGACACCTGGGACCAGGCCATCGGCATCGCCAACGACTATGCGCCCGAGCACCTGCAGATCGCCACCGCCGACCCGCACCAGGTCGCCGAGCAGATCAGGTTTGCCGGGACCGTCCTGCTCGGCCAATGGACCACCTTCGCCAGCTCCAACTTCGTCCTCGGAACCCCCGCCACCCTGCCCACCACCGGCCACGCCAAACACTCCAGCGGCGTCACCGCCCACACCTACCTCAACCAGATCTCCATCGCCGACATCGGCGAGGACGAGTTCTGGACCGTCGCTGGCGCGGTCAAAACGTTCGCCCAGTACGAAGGCTTCCCCGCCCACGAAGCCTCCGTACTCACCCGCGAGCAACTCACGTAGGCCGGACCGCGTGCGGCTAGTGACTGGTCGGCGAGGGATCCTCGAACAGGCAGAACGGGTGACCAGCAGGATCGAGGAAAACGATCAGGCCGGGATCGTCGGGATCTTGATGCGGTGACTTCTCCGCACCCAAGGAGAGCAGGCACGCTTCCTGCTGCTCGAGCTGTCCCACCGGGACCAGGAACTCGAAGTGGATCTGCATGTCACCACCGGGCCAGGTCGGCCGCACCCAGTCCTCAAGCTCACGAAAGTTCAATGGCATGCCACCGACACGAATCGATTGGTCGAAGCCCGGGATGTCGACACCACCAAGAGCCTCCTTGTAGAAGCTGCGCATGGCCGCGGCGTCATCGCAGTCGATGGTGATCGCACCGATCCACGCTGGTCCTGTCGTCATCACGACATGCTCGCGGCTCCGAGACGTGATGTGGAGGTGTTCTCGCTGGACGGTCGGCTTGCGGGCGGCATCGCCGGCATCATCAGACCGCTCTCTCAGTCCCTGCTCGCATCCATCGAGGTAGGACCTCGACGCGGCGGCCCTAGAGCGCGCGCTGCAGGGCTTACGGACAGCGAGCCAAGGGTCAGATCCTGCCTCTTCGGGCCTGCTGCTTGACGGCTATGGCGCCCCCGTTGTGGGGCGTTACGATGTGGCCACCGAGGGACCCTTGTGCGGGGCTTCTGCCTCAGCGACCCCGGCGAACGTCGAACCGCCCCACCTTTAGGCCGGGCTGCAGATCGGTCCCGCATCATGTCCACTCTTCGAGCTCCAGAATCGTCTGCACCCGAGTCGCGGGGATCGGCCAATCTGGCGCCCCCCGATGCCACAGACCCACCGCGGACAGGACGGTTTAAGGGTCGCGCGAGCCGCTGGACGGCTGGCATTGCCCTCGGCGTGGTCTGGGTGGGTCTTGGCTGGTGGCTCGGCCTGGACGTCGTCGGATTCATCCTTCTTGCCGTGGGCCTCATCATGATTTTCCAGGTGGCGGTGCGCCGCCGGCCCCTGCGGCAGCTGTGGGCTCGCGACAGCACGACGTTCGCCCGGCATGTTTCTGGCAAGCTGGGTGTGGCCGCGGTGTTGGTGCTGACAGTTGCCCTCATGGTGGCGGAGGCGGTGGTGCAGGGCACCTATGTCGATACCGGCTGGACGGCACTGGTCATGGCTGTGGTCCTGGTCGTGGTCTACGCGGTCGGGCGCCGGCTCTTGGTCGCGCTCACCGTCGGCGCCCTTGTTGTCGTAGCTGCGACGGTGATCATGGCGCCGCGGTTGGCGACCGACCGGGCCGGCGACGCCGAGCTCACAGCCGAGCTCGAAGGGCTTCAAAGCAGCGGATATCTGGACGGGATGCAGGATCTCGTCGTGGTGACCATCGATTCCAGCGCATCGGAACCGATCCGTCAGGCCACGGTGGGAACGCTGTCGGGGACGACGCCGATGGAGGTCGGGTCGTTCACGAAAGCGCTCACCGGGCTCATGGTCGCGGACTCGATCGAGCGGGGTGAGCTCGCGATGAACGCCCCTGTGTCGACCTACCTTCCCGAGCTGGAGGGGACAGCCGCCGGAACAGCCACGATCCACGACCTCGTGACGCACCGAGCGGGATACCCCGAGTTCGACACGGCATCCTTCCGTCGAGCCGCTTGGCGAGCCCCCATCGGGGACAACTTCCTGGCTGGTGACGTCGACACGGTCCTCGCCGCGGCGGCCACTGCCGAACTGGATGCCCCCGGAACCTACAAGTACTCCACCCTCGGTGCTGCCGTCGCCGGGCAGGCAGCAGCCCGTGCGGCCGGGCTCGCCTATCCCGACTTGATGCGGACCCGCCTGTTCGAACCGTTGGGGATGGCTCACACAGCTGTGCAGACCGAGACCGCACTCGTCGCCGGCGGGAGGTCCGCGGCAGGGCTACCTGCCCAGCCGTGGATCATGAAGGGCTACGCCCCCGGCGGGGGCGTCGTCTCCACCGCAGACGACCTCACGATCCTGGTCACCGCCATCCTCAACGGCACCGCCCCCGGCCTGGACGCCCTCATCCCAAACGAACCCGGCAACGCCAGCAACACCCGGGTGGGTGCCTTCTGGCAGATCTCGCAGTGGCAGAACGGCCAGACCATCAGCTGGCACAACGGCCAAACCGCCGGATACGCCACCTACGTTGGTGTCGACCGGGACCACCGTCGAGCCACCATCGTGCTCTCCGACATCGGCCGCCCCGAAGTCACCGACCTCGGAATCACGCTGCTGGCAAGCACAAGGTAAGTAGCATCAAGCGACACCTGGACCGCTTGTGTCTGCGAAGCCCAATGACTGTTGGCCGGCTCAGCTTTCGCAGGGCGTCGGTTACTGCGTGCGCTCCCGATGCTCTTGCGATGGCAGGCTACGGCCGCCTGCAGAGCTCTTAGGAGGGACCCGCTCCGCGCCCGGTCGAGGATTCGGCGTCACCTCCAGTTGGCGAGCTGAAGAATCCTTCGAGCCGACTCGTCCACCGTCGCTGGGTAGGTGGCAACCTGGAAGTCCCGTATTCGCTCGTGATCGGATCGAGCGTGGTAGACGTCGACCCACTGGCGCAGCGCAACGGCCATCTCCTCGGTGGGCTCGCGCTCGGTGACCCGCTGCTTCAACACCTCCTGCGGGGCAGTCAGCTCGCAGATGATCAGCCGCGCTCCGGGCAGCACCGCCCGGAGCAGCTCGACCTCCCGCTCATCAGCGAACACCGTGGGAATGATGAGTTTGATGTCGGGAACGGCAGCGACGTAGTTCGGCCAGATGACCCGAAGGTTGTCGCGGGGGAAGGATCTGCCGGGGTAGGGATGGATCAGGCTGAGCTCGTCCATGTCGATGACGCCCCACGCGACGTCCGCCTGCCCGAGCGTGAGGGCCAGAGCACGCGCAAGTGTGCTCTTTCCGGCTCCTGGAGAGCCGTGCAGCGCCAGAACATCTGCCACGAGCCCCATCATGGTCGACGCCCGCTACCCACAGCCACCATATTCAATGCGACCGTAATCGACAGACGATGGCATAACAGGTTCGGCACCGCGTAGCGCATGACGACGCTGTGACAAAAGGATGTAGCCGATCGGTCACTGCGTGCATCCCGCAGGGACGGTCCTCGACAGCGACGGCGGCCTGCTTGCTTCACGACAGGAGGGGACTGTCTCGCGGAGACAGTCCCGCTCGACTTGCCGGCTCTCTCTGCGGAGCAACCGAGGTTCACGGCGGAGAGTGGGCTCCTGGTTGGATGGGGGGCAGCGATGCTGAGGAGGCGACGGGTCCGGTGGACGCACGGCAGTTGCGCTATTTCCTCGCGGTGGTCGATGAGGGCGGTTTCGGCCGGGCCGCTGACCAGTTGTTCATAGCGCAGCCGTCGTTGTCGCAGGCGATCGCCGGTTTGGAGCGGGAGCTGGGTGTCACTCTCTTCCATCGGGTGGGACGCACGGTGGTGCTGAGTGAGGCTGGCCGGACTCTGCTAGGACCGGCCCGTTTGGTGCTGCGGGATCTGGACGCTGCCAGGGCATCGGTGGATGCGCTGCGGGGGGTGCGGAGCGGCCGGTTGGAGATGGCGACGATGCCGTCGCCGGGGATCGAGCCGTTGACCACGTTGATTGCGGAGTTCACCAGCCGGTACCCGCTGGTCACGTTGAACGTCGAAGGGGTGTTCACCCCGGACGAGGTTGTCGACGCGGTCCGTTCAGGCCGTTGCGAGCTTGGCCTGACGGGGGCCCGGGAGCCGGTGAAGGTGGCCGGCGTCGACGTGCTGGCGTTGGAGGACCAGCCGCTGATCCTGCTGGTCAGCCCGACCCGGGACACCTTCGGGGAGGTTGAGTCCATCAGTGGTGAGGCGTTGAGCGGGCACCGGATCGTCGCCTCCCAGCAGGGGTCGCTGATGCGGTGGATGGTCGACGACGTGCTGGCCGGCGGGGTGGACTGCGCGATCGTGGCCGAGGTCGCCCACCGGACGTCGATCCTGCCGATGGTGTTGAGCGGAGTCGGGCACGCGGTGATGCCGTCGTCCTGGCGGCAACTGGCCGAACGGAGCGGTCTGCGGACGCTGACCATCACCCCCGAGGTCATGCTCCACGTCGCCCTGCTGTCCCGACCGACGGGCCTGACGCCGGCAGCCGAGTCGTTTCTGACGGTGGCTCGTCGCTACGCCGACCACTCATAGGTGTGACCTATCCGGTTCATCGGTTTCTAGTCTTGGACCTATCACCGGTGGGCGGGTGAGGATTCATGCATCACCTCATCCACCCCCACAGAAGGGCCCCCGCCAATGACTGCCGACAAGGTCTTCAAGATCGCCTCGATTCCCGCCGACGGTGTCGGCAAGGAGGTGGTGGCGGCCGGGATCAAGGTTCTGGACGCCGTCGCCGCCCAGTCAGCAGGCGCGTTCGCCTTCGACTGGACCGAGTTCGGTTGGGGTTCGGAGTACTACGCCGAGCACGGCCGGATGATGGCCGAGGACGGCCTGGAGCAGCTCAAGCCGTTCGACGCCATCTACTTCGGCGCGGTGGGCTGGAAGAACGTCCCCGACCACGTCAGCCTGTGGGGTCTGCGCCTGAACATCACCCAGAACTTCGACCAGTGGGCCAACATCCGCCCGGTGAAGTTCCTGCCCGGCGTGGTCTCCCCGCTCCGCAAGGCCGACGACGTCGACCTCGACTGGGTCGTCGTCCGGGAGAACAGCGAAGGTGAGTACGCCGGCTTCGGCGGCCGCAACCTGTCCGGCCGCGGGCCCGGCAACGAGGTCGCCCTGCAGACCGCCCTGTTCACCGAGAAGGGCTGCGAGCGGATCATCCGGTTCGCGTTCGACCTGGCCCGCACCCGGAAGGTGAAGAAGGTCTCCTCGGTCACCAAGTCCAACGCCCAGCAGTACGGCATGGTGTTGTGGGACGAGGTGTTCGCCCGGGTCGCCCCCGACTACCCCGACGTCACCACCGAGTCCGTCCTGGTCGATGCGATGAGCGCCAAGTTCGTGTTGAAGCCCGAGGACCTGTCCGTCGTCGTCGCCTCCAACCTGAACGCCGACATCCTGTCCGACCTCGGCTCCGCACTGGCCGGCAGCCTCGGTCTGGCTGCCAGCGCGAACATCAACCTCGAGCGTCGCTTCCCGTCGATGTTCGAGCCGGTCCACGGCTCCGCCCCCGACATCGCCGGGCAGGGCATCTCCAACCCGGTCGGCACCATCTCCTCGGGTGCGTTGATGCTGCGTCACTTCGGCCTGGACGCCGAGGCCGACCGGCTCGAGGACGTCATCGCCGAGGTCACCGGTGCCGGGATCAAGACCCGCGACATCGGCGGCACCGCCAGCACCGATGAGGTCACCGACGCCATCGTCGCCGCCCTCAAGAAGGCCCTGCAGCCCGCCTGAGCCTGACCCGGTCTGGTCCAACCCCTCCACCGGGGTCGGACCAGCCCGGCAGCTTCGTCTCTTCCACGGCCCGGTCCCGGGTCCTGCTCGTCACCCGGCATCCCGCGACCGCCGTCGATCTGGTCGCGCTTTCCACAATGAGGTAGGAAAATCATGCACGCACACCCCGACGCACCCGTCGCCGCGATCGTCAAGAAGCCGTTCTACCGCCACCTGTACTTCTGGGTCCTGGTCGGCATCGTGTCCGGCATCCTGGTCGGCTGGCTGGCCCCCGGCTTCGCCGTGGCGATGGAGCCGCTCGGCACCACCTTCGTCGCCGCCATGAAGATGCTGATCGGCCCGATCGTCTTCCTCACCATCGTCAACGGCATCGCCTCGGTCGCCGACATCAAGAAGGTCGGCGCCACCGGCATCAAAGCCCTGATCTACTTCCAGGTCGGCACCCTGATCGCCATGACCTTCGGTCTGATCGCGATCAACCTGTTCCCGGTCGGCAAGGGCCTCAACGTCGACGCCGCCACCCTGCAGCCAAGCGACTCGGTCAAGACCCTGATTGAGACCGGTGAGTCCCAGCACTGGTGGCAGTTCCTCGTCCACATCGTGCCCGAGTCCATGGCTGAGCCGTTCGTCGAGGGGAACATCCTGCAGATCATCTTCATGGCCGTGCTGTTCGGCATCGCCTTGAACGCGGTCGGCAAGTACGGCGCCCCCGTCCTCGACGGCGTGCAGCGGCTGATCTCGGTCGTGTTCAAGGTCCTCAACATCATCTTGAAAGCCGCCCCGATCGGCGCGTTCGGCGCCATGGCCTACGCCGTCGGCAAGTATGGGGTGGCGTCCCTGACCAGCCTCGGCAGCCTGATCCTGCTGTTCTACGTCACCTCCATCCTCTTCGTGGTCGTGGTCCTCGGCCTGGCGCTGCGGCTCTACGTCGGTCTGAGCATCTTCAAGCTGATCCGCTACCTGAAGGAGGAGCTGCTGCTGATCCTGGGCACCTCCACCGCGGAGCCGGCCCTGCCCGGTCTGCTGCGGAAGATGGAGTTCGCCGGGGTCCGCAAGGAAACGGTCGGCCTGGTCGTGCCGACCGGCTACAGCTTCAACCTCGACGGTGCTGCGATCTACCTGTCCCTGGCCTCGGTCTTCCTCGCCCAGGCCACCAACACCGACCTGTCGATCGGTCAGCAGATCGGCCTGCTGGCGATCATGCTGCTCACCTCCAAGGGTGCGGCCGGTGTCGCCGGCGGCGGGTTCATCGCCCTCACCGCCACCTTGTCCACCGCCGGTCACATTCCCGCCAACAGCATCATGATGATCTTCGGCATCGACAAGTTCATGTCGGAGTGCCGGGCCCTGGTGAACTTCTGCGGCAACGCCGTCGCCACCTTGTTCATCGGCCGCTGGACCAAGACCCTCGACATCGACCAGGCCCGGGCCGTGCTCAACAAGGAAGCCGTCCCCGAGCTCGGCGACACCCCGATCCGCCAGCCCGAGATCGAAGCCCCGGAACCGGTCATCACCGATGACGAGTACGACCGGCACCGCTTCGACCACGAGCCGGCCTCGACCAAGCACTGACCGTCCACCCGCCGGGCCTGGCCCCGGACCCGTCCACCGTCGAACGGAAAGGGACACCTCCCGTGAAGGTCCTGGTCGCACCGGACAAGTTCAAGGGCAGCCTTACCGCCGCCCAGGTCGCCGACAGCATCGCCGCCGGCCTCGAGCACGATCCGAGCATCCGGTGCACCAGGCTCCCTCTGGCCGACGGCGGCGACGGCAGCGTTGCTGCCGCCGTCGCTGCCGGCTACCGAGCCCACACCGTCACCGTCGCCGGCCCCACCGGCCGACCCCATGACGCCACCATCGCCTTCGACGGCACCACCGCCGTGGTCGAGGTCGCCAACACCTGCGGCATCGCCCTCCTTCCCGGCGGCCGGCTCGAACCACTGGCCGCGTCCAGCCTGGGGTTCGGCCACGCCGTCCGCGCCGCTCTCGAACTGCGCCCGAGCACTGTCGTGCTCGCCCTCGGCGGGTCGGCCAGCACCGACGGCGGGCTCGGTCTCCTCACTGCCCTGGGCGCCACCATCACCGACGCCGACGGCCACCCCGCCCCACCGGTCGGCGGGCAGCTGGACCAGGTGGTCCGTCTCGATCTGACCGGCCTACCGTCCGGGGTGCAGTGGATCGTCGCCGGCGATGTCGACGCCGTCCTGCACGGCCCGCACGGCGCCGCTCAGATCTTCGGACCGCAGAAAGGGGCCACCCCAGCGCTGGTCGAGTATCTCGACCGCGGTCTCGCCCGCCTCGCCGACCTGGCCGGACCCCGCGGACGGACGGCGGCCGCCACCCCCGGTGCGGGCGCGGCCGGTGGTCTCGGGTTCGCCGCCCTCCTCCTCGGCGCGCAGGTCCGCTCCGGGGCCGAGTTCTTCCTCGACCTCCTCGGCTTCGACACCCAACTGGGCGACGCCGACGCTGTGGTGACTGGGGAAGGACGCATCGACGACCAGACCCTGCACGGCAAGCTGGCCTACGTCGTCGCCCAGCACGCCGCACCCCGACCCACGTTCGCTGTCGTCGGACTCAACCAAATAACCCCCGGATCGCCGCTAGAGCTCGCCTTCACCCGGATCCACCAGATCAGCGACCTCACCGACACCGACACCCGCCACGACCCCCAGCTCACCGCGCGGACCCTCACCCAGCTCGGCGAAGCCATCGCCGCCCAACTGCACCCCACACCGACCCCCAGCCCCGCCCTCCGAGGAGCGTCATGACCGCCACCGTGTCCCAGCCCGTCACTGAGCCCCGACCGGCCGGCGAGAACGACTGGTCACGGCGGGAGGCCGCCGCCGAAGCCCTGATCCCGCTGATCGGACGACTGTTCCGTGACCACGGCGTGGTCATCGCCATCTACGGTCGCAGCCTGGTCAACAAGTCCACCCGCAAGATCTTGAAGCTCCACCGCTTCGCCCGCCACATCGACAGCCAGGTCCTGCCCATCACCCAGACCCTGGCCATCGTCGAGGCCCTGGATCGGCTGCCGCTCAGCCCTGCCACCATCGACATCGCCGAACTCCACCGGCTCCATCAGTCCGCACCCACCGTGTCGCTGGAGGACTTTCTCCGCGAGCAGCTCGGCGCGATCATCGACACCGGCGGGCGCCCGGAAACCACTGACGTGGTCCTCTACGGGTTCGGCCGCATCGGTCGGCTCCTGGCCCGATTGATGATCGAGAACCATGGCGCCCCGAACGGGCTCCGGCTCCGCGCCATCGTCGTCCGCCAAGGCGGCCCCGACGACCTGGTCAAACGCGCCAGCCTGCTGCGCCGCGACACCGTGCACGGCGCCTTCGACGGGACAATCACCGTCGACCCCGCCGCCAACACCATCACCGCCAACGGCACCGTCATCAACGTCATCAACGCCCACGACCCCGCCGCGATCGACTACACCAGCTACGGCATCCAGCACGCCCTCCTGGTCGACAACACCGGCCGGTGGCGTGACGCCGACGGCCTCGCCCAGCACCTCGCCTGCCCCGGCATCGACAAGGTCCTGCTCACCGCCCCCGGCAAAGGCGACCTCAAGAACATCGTCTACGGCGTCAACCACGACTCGATCACCAGTCAGGACCGGATCGTTTCCGCCGCGTCCTGCACCACCAACGCCATCACCCCGGTGCTGAAAGCGATCAACGACGAGTTCGGCCTCGTCCACGGCCACGTCGAGACCGTGCACTCGTTTACCAATGACCAGAACCTGACCGACAACTACCACCAGGGCCACCGCCGCGGCCGGTCCGCGTCGCTGAACATGGTCATCGCCGAGACCGGCGCCGCCAAGGCCGTCGCCAAAGCGCTGCCCGAGCTCGCCGGCAAGCTCACCGGCAGCTCGATCCGCGTCCCCACCCCCAACGTGTCCCTGGCCATCCTGAACCTCACCCTGACCACCCCCACCGACCGAGACCAGCTGAACCGGCACCTTCAGGCCACCTCACTGCACTCCGACCTGCGCCGCCAGATCGCCTACACCGACTCACCCGAAGTCGTCTCCTCCGACTTCCTCGGCACCCGCCACACCGGCACCGTCGACGGCCTCGCCACCATCGCCAACGGCACCAACGCCGTCGTCTACGTCTGGTACGACAACGAATACGGCTACAGCTGCCAAGTCATCCGCGTCATGGACCACCTCGCCGGCACCCAACGCCCCGCCCTCCCCACCACCAGCCGCAACCTCACACCAGCCTGAGTCACGCATGAGGGCATACGGATCCGTGGCCTGACCCATCATCCCGGACTAGACCAACAGCCGGCCTCATCGCAGGCGCTTCTCCCACGCGAGACCCGTTCTTACTTCAACGGTGGTTGCTGATTCACTGCAGCCGGATGCGGTTTAGGTGCTAGGGGCGCGGGCAGCTACCGGTCGGTGCCCCGGCGCCCGGCGCCGGAGTCACGTTCAGAAACTGGTTGCCGGTCGAGTAGGTGTCCAGGACCCACGGATTGACGTTGCCCTGCACGCTCGCGAAGCACACGCGCTTGAACGTCGAGTCGGTCAGACCCTGGATGTTGGTCTTGGCGACATTGCGGAAGCGCACATCGGTGAACGTGAACGGCCCGACCACGTCCGCGTTCTTCGCCGGACCCGCCTCGACGAGGATGGTCGGCGAGCTAGAGGCCGAGCATCCTGCGCCGCTCCCGCTGACGCTGACGTCGCGGACGTCGATGTCGCGGAAGGTGGCGGAATCGCCACCCACGTAACCCGACGGCGACAGCGTGTACGCCAAGGACGCGATGAACGCGTTGGTCTTCATGCACTCGACAGCGGTGGTGCGGAAGACGATGTTGCGGGCGCCGCCGTTCATGTCGGTGGTGCTCTTCATGCGCAGAGCACCGGTCTCGGTGCGGAACATCACGTTGTCCTCGGCGAGAACGTTCTGCACCCACGCGGCCGTGTGACTGCCGATCGCGACGCCACCATGACCACGGCGAATGTAGTTGCCGTTGATCCACACGTCTTGCGACGGGCGACCCTCCGCGCCGTACTTGCCCTGGCCTGCAGCAAAGTTCACGACGTCATCGCCGGTGTCGAAGAAGTTGTTCGCCACGACCGCGTTCGCGGACCCGCCGAACTCCAGGCCGTCCCCGTTGTTGGCGTCGAAGGTCGTGCTCCTCGTGCCGTACACGCCGATGTTCTTGGAGTCGAGGAACATCAGGCCGTGGAAGGCCGGGTTCTGAATCGTCACGCCCTCCAGGTACAGGCCGTCCACACCGACGAACGTCGCGATGCTGGAGCGGTACTGCCCGTAGATGGAGGAGTCGCTGACCTCCGCCGGGCGGTTCACGATGCCGGGGATGGTATCGATGGTTTCCCGGGCGTGCACCGTCTGGTTCGCGGCCAGGATGCCGTCCGTGGCGACGTTCGCCGCAGAGCTTGCGATGTACTCGGGGAGGGTGTTGCCCGCCTCGTCGACGGACGAGCCGGCAGGCGTGCGCTTCCAACCGTTGCCGTCGATGACGCCCTTGCCGACGATGCGGACACCCTTGGCCGCCGCACCCGGCCGGCGGCCGGCTTCACGGCGTCCGTTGTCGGAGGGGATGACGTTCAGCAGCGACGGCGGCCGCAGGTACGCGGTGTAGCTGCTTTCGGTCGGAACCGGACGGGGGATGCTGTAGAGGTAGTAGCCCTTCTTGATCGGGTAGTCACGCCAGTTGTCTGAGCCGAGCAGGCGCGCGCCCTCGGCGAGCTCGAGCGTGATGCCGCTCTTGAGGAACAGCGCACCGGTCTTGAAGGTGCCCGTCGGGATGTAGACCGTGCAGTTGGGGACGTTGCAGTGGTCGATCGCCTTCTGGATGGCCGCGGTGTTCAGCGTGGTGCCGTCGCCGACCGCCCGGAACTGGGGTGCGGTGACATCGCTGACGTGTGCCTTCTTGGCGGTGGTCTGCATGACGGTGTTGCTGGGCGCCGACAGTGAGCCGTCGGCCAGCACGGCGCGGACGGTGAACGAGTAGGTGGTGTGTGCCTTCAACCCGGTCACCTTGAAGCTGTGGGACTGAACCCTCGTGTGGAACCCGTCGGTATCGGCCGCATAGAACGCGTCTACGTACTGCTGGGACGGCGTGTTGGCTGCCGCGTTCGCGGCGGCGCGTCCGATCGAGTGGCCGTCTTGGAACACCTCGTAGTCGACGACGTCGAGTGAAGCGTTCTCGGGCTTGTTCCAGACCAGCAGGGTGCCGGTGTCGGAGGTGGCGGCCCCCGGCACACACAGGTTGCTGGGCGCTCTCCGGCTGGTACCGATGAGTCGGCTGTTGGCGTGCGTACACGAGCTGTTCCTGCCGGTGCTCGGCGCGTTCTCGGCCGGCGAGGCCGCGGCCACGACTGCTGGTCCAAGAGCGAGTGCGGCGATCGCGGCGACGAGGACGGGTCGTGTGCGATGCATGCGGTGAATCTCCTGATTAGGCGTCGCTGCTGCGCCGAGAGTAACCCGCGCGCCGCATCCCAGCAAGCGCTTTCTCAGAGGCTCGCGCATAAATAGGCCACCGAGTATGGGTTCCATACCTGTCCCGCTGAAGGGTTCGTTCAGCGGTCGAGGTCCACGCCGGCGACGAACCTACGCTGCCACGGTGTCTCGACGGCTCCAGCTCGGTAGAGAGCTCGAGACCAAGCGACCGCTTCAGACGCTGGTACACCAGCTAGTCGAGCAAGAAGGGCGATCGCAGTTCCCGTACGACCGTACGACCGACCCCACCGCGGCAGGCAATCTCCACCCGTCGGGTCGCGGCCTCGCCGTGGGCATAACGGAACGCCGCGGCCTCCGTAACGAAGTCCCCGGCCACGGACCCTGCGACCGTCGGGCAAGATCACGAGACCGTTCGTGTCTTCACTCCCACGAGGCCATGGGTCAACATTGGACCCAGCCTGTTGGCTTGCACACCGTTCTCAATGAGCGGGCTTTCTGGCGACGGCCAGCGTCAGAACGTCAACCCCCGCCGGCGCCGTCTCCGGTGTGGGCTGGGCTGTTACGGGACGGTGGCTGCCGGCGGTCGCCGTGCTGTTGATCGTCGCCGCCGGGGTGCTGTGGTGGTCAGCCCGGCGCCGCCGCCACCGGGGCGGCTGCGCCGGTGGGCAGGACTGTTCCTGCGGTCAGACGTGAACCGGTCAAACAGCTCAGAACTTAGGCTGCTCGGATGACGGTACTGAAGTCGGTCGCCTTGTTCGTGCTCGCGGCGATCGCGGAGATCGGCGGTGCCTGGTTGGTCTGGCAAGGAGTGCGGGAACACAAGGGCTGGGTGTGGATCGGTGCCGGGGTGATCGCCCTGGGCTTGTACGGGTTCGTGGCGACGCTGCAGCCCGATGCGCACTTCGGCCGGATCCTGGCCGCCTACGGGGGCGTGTTCGTGGCTGGTTCGCTGATCTGGGGCATGGTCGCTGACGGGTTCCGACCCGACCGCTGGGATCTGACCGGCGCCCTCATCTGCCTGGTCGGGGTCGCCATCATCATGTACGCACCCAGGTCCCCGGCCTGACGACTGCGCCACACCCGCCGACCCCGCACCGCTGACCGGTTGCCGGTCGATGAGCGGGCCGGGAATATTGCCCGCTCTTGAGCGTTGAAGGTGATGCCGTCTGGTGCAGGACCCCCGGGCCTCACCCATCGCCGCTACGAGCGGCCACTCGCCGAGAGGCGTCTGCCAGACGGACCTAACAACCGCAGCAGCGGCGAGGGCTCATCCCTCGCCGCTTCTGCGCGTGTGCGACAAATCGGCGGCCGATTCAACTACGAATCACCGTCTGTCTCGCCAAAGGGTCCTCGTGCGACACCCGATCCAGGAGTCAGGCAAGAACTGGCAGACGCTCGGATAGCGCCTCGAAACCAGACGGGACTGGCGATCGCCCGCTGCCGATCAGCGTCGCATCCTCGTCGTCCCAGGATGGTGGCAGCGCCGAGCCCAGCAGCGCCTCGATTGTCGTGCGGGCCAGACGAAGGGCACTCCTCGGCGCAGGTTCCTCCAGCTGAAGGTCGAGATGATGCACGACATCCTCCACCGCCCATACCGCAGCGAAGTCGCCGGCCGCGAAGACATGTCCTTGCCATGCGTAAGCTCGGTCACGGAGTCCAGAGACGCCACGGAGGACCGCCGCGGCAACGTCGTTGAGCTGAGCCTTGGCCGACGCCGGCCTGGTGTACAACGAAGCCCGCCGACGCTGGGACATCAGGCTCAAGATTGGATCCTCGCCGGCATACTCCAACGCGAAGGCCGACCAGTAGCTGGCTGCGTCGACAGTCGGTTTCGAGTCGACAATCGAGACAAGCCCACCGAGCATTTCCTGCCAACCGGCGGTGACATGGACAACGACGTCGAGCCGTGTCCAACCGTGGCAGCGCGATCCACCGAGAAGGTCGTACTCGCTCAGCTCATTGACCGCCCGCAGGAACGCCGCGATCGAGTCAGTGCAGGCAGTGCGGCCGGCATCGAGGGAGATCGCCAGACTCATGAACCGCACCCTAGGCGCTCGCGCTTGAGGAACTCGCTGACGCCCGTCAACTGCCGGCGTCTCACTGAGCCGTCGCTTCCGGTACGGCTCGTTCCCCGGGCGTGATTCACCGCCTGTGCCCACGGCCGTCGAGCGCTGGTGGTCGCTGGCGCGCCGTCCCGCCGGCCTCCGGCGGATGGATGCCACCATCGGCAGGTGGTTTCACCCGTCGTCGTGTCAGCGCTGACCGTGAGCTGTGCGCTGGTCACGGCCGTGGTCTGGCTCACCGGTCTGCCCAGGGTGCCGGAACCAGCGGACGGTGACGACTCCGAGGTCAAGGTGCCCTACGCCACTCTCGCGCGGCCCCGGGCGGCCGCCCTGGTGGCCGTGCTCTCCGCGGCCGCCGCCTGGGTCGCCGCCACCCACGTGCCGCCGGCTGCGCTGCCGCCGTGGCTGGTTCTGTCCACCATCGGCGTCGCCCTGGCCGCGGTGGATGGGTTCACGACCTGGATCCCGGCCCGGCCCACCCGCTGGACGTGGCTGGTGATGGCCGCTGCTGGCGCGGGCACGCTGCTTCTGGGGGCCGGTTGGACAGATCTGCTCCGCACGGTGGTCGGCGCCGTAGTGGCCGGCCTCCTGTACCTGGGGCTGTGGGTCCTGACCCGCGGTGGGTTCGGTTTCGGCGACGTCCGGTTCGTGCCGCTGGTCGCGGCGCCGGCCGCGGCGGTCAGCGTCGATCTCCTGCTGGCCGCCCTGCTCACGGGGACGGTCCTGGCGCTGGTGCACGGTGTGTGGCGTCACGTGACCCGCCGGTCGGGGTGGCAGCCGTGGGCGCCGACGCTCACCCTTGGCGCCTTCATCGCCGCGGCTGCCATGGCCTGACCTGACCGCGACCCGCCTCCACGGCACCCGCAGCTGCAGGTCGGTGAGGCTTTTCAGCGATAGCTCGCTGAAACTTTTCTTTCTGTCCAACCTCACATCCGGTGTCGTTTCGGGCCTTCAGAGATGAAGGAGGCCCACAACAATGGTCTGTCGACAGAATGCCGCCAGTTCGGTGGCGATCGCTTTGGCCCGGTCGGGCAGCTGGCTCGACGACGCGCAGGTCCAGTCGATCGTTCACCGGCTCCGCCACGAGTTCAGCTCCAGCCAGCCGCCCGCCGGCTGGAACCGCGCCACCTCGTTGGACCGGGAGCTCGACCGGGCGCAGCACGCCATCACCACCAACCCCAACTTCCGTCCCCAACGCCGGGCCGGGCTGCAGGCTCGTCTGGACCGTGCCCGCACCGTCAACGACGGCCTGGCCGACGACACCTTGTGGGCGCTGTCGCGTCTGCCCGATGGTGTCGCGGCCGCGCAGGCCGCCCTGGACGCCCGACTCGGCGAGATCGCCGGCCAGCAGGGCATGAGCCGACGGGAAGCCCGGGCGGAGTTCCACGCCCTGCGGGAGCAGGCGCCGGGCGGACGGCAAACCCGCGCCAACGCTGAAGAACTACGCGACCTGGGCGCCATTCCTGGTGACCCGGCCACCCGGCACGCCCTGCAGGCTCTGAGCGCACAGCAGCCGGTGCTGCCGCCGGTCCGGTTGGTGCAGCAGTGGGTCCCGGTCACCAACGCCTTGGACGGCGCCGACAGTGTCACCCATGTCGGCACCTCGACCTTGTCGGACCGGGTCGAGGTCCGTCGCCGCGACGGCAGCACCGCCGCGTACCGGATGTCCCGTTCCGACATCAACGACCTGGAGGGCTTGCACGCCCGGGGCCCGATGACCCCGGCGATCGTGTCCTGGACAGAACGTCGGGGGACCCGGATCCCTCGAGCCGAGGAGACCGCCTACGCGTCCGCTGCGACGACTGCGGGCAGTTCGTCGGCGACGTCTTGCATCAGTGCCCGCTGCGTGGGCCGGCTGCGCTGGTCAGCCAGCAGCAGATCGTCGACGTCGGCAGCCGGTTGGCCGTTCCGGATCCGGCCCGGATCGCTGAGCTGCTCGAGGCCAACCACAACCGTCCGGTCGAGGTCCCCATCCGCCACCTCACCAACGACGCCGAGGTGGAAGGGACGGTGCGGTTGCGGCCCGGGCTCGACGCGGTACGCGGGCTGGACAGAACCACCCGGCAGCGGGTCGACCTCGACGACGTCGGCGACGACGAGCTGACCTGCCGGACCTGCCACTCGGTCGACTGCGCTCACGTCGCCCACACCCGCGAGGCCGTCCGCGACCACATGCACGCCGCCGGCGAGCTGCCGCAGACCGACGTGTCGTCGACGCTGCATGCCGACCGGATCAGCGTGCGAGCCCGCACGGCCGAGCCGGCGCCGTCACCCGCGGCTGCGGAGTCGTTTCTGTCCAACCCGGAGGCTTTCCGGCAGGCGATCCGCGACAGCGGCCCGGACCGGGAGGTGCCGTTCTACACCGAGAACGCGTTGCAGGGCTACGCCGCCAACACCGGGTTCGGCATCGAGATCGAGTTCGACTCCACCACGATGGACGGGCCCGGCGCGGTAGGCCGCGAGCTCCATGCCCGTGGGGTTCTGTCCAGCCCGCACCAGAGCAGCTACCACTCCGGCGCCCGGTCGGGGTATAGCGGCTGGGTCTACGAGCACGACGGCTCGGTGCGTGGTGGGGAGCTGGTGACCCCGGTGATGGGCGACAGTCCCGAGCACTGGGGCCAGATCGCCACCGCCTGCGAGGCCATCCGTCGTCACGGCGGCAGCACCGATCACGCCGGCAGCCACACCAACATCTCCTCAGACCAGTACTCCCCGCAGCTGGCGTGGCGTCTGGTGAACCTGGTCCGGGCGAACGAGGACGACATCTACCGGATGGGCCGCACCCGTGGCTCGGCCCGCTCTGCCGGCTACAACCGGCCCCTGCCGGCCCGGGACCCCGGCCCCGCCTGGACAGACACCTACCAGGCCACGTCCTATCAGGGCGGCCGTGAGGCGATGATCAACTTCCACAACGCCTTCCAGCACAGATCGGGACGGATCGAATTCAGGTTCCCCGACGCCTCTCACCACCCGGGTGTCATCCAGGCCCAGGTGAACCTGTGCGCGGCCATGACCAACTACGTCCGCGACAACGACGTGCAGCCGGGCACGGTACGGCCGCTGCACACCGCCCGCCGGGAAGGATGGGCCAGGAACCTGATGGCCGCGTCCGCCACCGAGTTCGAGGAACGGACCCGCCCGGTCCGGACCCTCATCGACAGCCTGTTCAGCACCGACCGCGACCGCACCCAGATCGCGGCCCTGTGGGGCCGCGGCAGCTACTACCGCAACTAGCGACCGTGTCGCCTCCGCCCACCCCTGACCCAGCCTCTACCGTCGAACCGAGCCCCAAGGAGCGCCCCATGACCGACCACCAGCACCCGCAGCCCGAGGACCCCACGTCGGCGGCCGAGAACCACGGCACCGTCGCGCAGGGTGCCGGCAAGACCACCATGATCCGGGCGTTGCTCGCCGATGAGGTGGCCGGCGCAGATGCCGCTTCGGCCTCCCCGGTGACGGTGCTCCCGCTCGCTGTTCCTACCGGCCGGACGACGAACCTGCGAATCATCGCCGACGCCGACCAGCAGGTCGACCACAGCCACCAGCCGGTCCCGCCCGTGTCGCCGGGCGGGTTCCCGTACCGGTACAAGGTCCGTCTGCAAGGGGCGAACGCCTACGCCTTCACCGCCGACGAGGTCCTCGCCTTGTTCATCGACGGCTACCAGTCCCAGCCCGGCCGCGACCGCGAGGCGCAGCTCGAGCAGGTCAAGCTCCGCGGCCGACACTGCACCGGCGTCATCGTCAACCACGTCGCCCAAGCCATGTTCGCCGGCCAGCTGAGCCCAGAGGAAGAGGCCGTGCTGCAACGTTCGGCGGAGTACAACACCGACGGCGACCCGATCACCGTCGAGGAATGCCCCCGCTGGGACCACCCGGAGGTGCCCATGGTGCTGATGGGTGACCTCTACGCCCCCGAGTACGGCCGGTTCGAGCCGCCTCTCGGCAACGTCAAGCTGATCTGGCCCGGCCGCGCCGAGCGATACCTGGACGGCCTGGCCGAGCTTGGCCTGATCGCGCTGTCGGAGAACCCCGCAGTGACGGCCAACCCGATCGTCGAGGTCCGGGGAGTCGAAGAGTGAGCGCCGGACCCGGCGAGCACGGCCTGTCCAACGACCACATCGCCATGACGGTGCTGGGCTGCATCGCGATCGGCGTCCTCTACGCCAAACGCCAGTCGGTCCTGGCCGGCGCCGGTGGCTGGCTCCGTGATCATCAGCTGCTGACCGACCACAACGCGATCCTCACCATCCCGCACCTTGGCGGACTGGATCTGTCCAGGATCTTGGTCCTGGCCGGGTTGCTCGTGGTCGCGACGGTCACGGCGGTGATCGTGAAACGACGACAGTCGGTCACCGCCTAGAGCGGATCTCCGGAACACTCCGGCGACCTCTTAGCTCGGCTTGGCCCTGGCCTGTTCGCGGCGGCGGCGTGCAGCGGCGAGTGTTCGGCGCTTCTCTTCGGGGTGGTCGACTTCGTCTTGGATCTGGTAGACGCGGAAGCGGCTGATGTCGCCGATCGTCGCGATCTGGATGGCGCCGACGTAGCCGTCCTCGCCTTTGCGGCGGGGGACGCCGGCGACGATGCCCATCCAGGCGGTCTCGGCGGCTTCCCAGGCCTGCCGCATCAGGTTCCGGTGGTGGGCGGTGGCCTCGAGGACCTGCTCCCAGTCCGTCGGCTCGACCGGCACCACGAGGGTGCCGTCCTCCTTGGTGGTGATGTCGCCCAGGAGGGCCCAGCCGCGGGCGGCGCAGATGTCACGCAGTGCGGTTTTGGTCAGCTTCTTCGGTGCGTCGGTGACTGTCCACTCGTCGGCGGTGAACCAGTCGCGGGGGACCGGCTGCTCGTCGTCGTCGGGGGCCGGTCCGGAGACCCATTCGGGCGCCCAGACCTGGGCCTGGATCAGCATCCGCTCCTGCCCGCGGTGGTGGCTGATGAGGAACCGGTAGTCCATGCGCCCGAGGTCTGCTTTCTGTCCAATGCCATGTGTGGATCGGACTCTACATGCGGGGGCGTGGGTGCGGCGGGGGCGACGCGGCCGCGGGCGGTCGGGCTGGTGACCGTGCGCTGGCTGGTGGTGAGGAGGTCGTAGCAGGCGGTGACGCGGGCGGCGGTGGCGCGGCTGCAGCGCCAGGCCTGGGGGTCGTCGAGCTGGGCGAGGTCGCCGGGCTGCAGGTGACGCGTCAGGTCGGGGCCGTGGCCGGCGGTGCGGAGGTCGGCGATCAGCTGCCGGGTCGTGGTGGCGTCGGTGACGAGGTGCTGGTCGGCGGCGATCGACTCGATCGAGGTGGTGGTGAGGGCCCGGGCGATGCTGACGTGCAGTCGGTGCAGGGTGTAGCCGCGGCGGCCGTGCAGCAGGGACCGGACGGCGCGGGGCGCGACGCCGGCGTGGGCGGCGACCAGGCGCCAGGACAGACCGGTCTCGCAGATCAGGTCACGGACGTGCGCGCGGAACGGTTCGGCATCCACCCAGTCCGGGCAGGGTGCGGTTTCGGGGCGGGGCATGGTCTTGAGGTGCTCGGTCACGGGAAGCTCCTTGTCGCGGTTGGACAGAACCAGGTGGCGGCGATGCGGCCGGCCTGGGCGTGCAGGGCGAGGAAGTCGGGCATGGCGTGCAGGGCCTGGAGGGTGCTGGTGAAGGCCCGGATCTGGGTGGGGGTGAGGGGTCCGGGCCGGTCGGGGTCAGCGGCCAGGCTGGTGAGGTAGGCGGGGCCGCGGAGGTGCTGGACGGGGAGCTGCAGGAAGGTCAGCAGCGCTGATGCCAGGGCGTTGGGCGCACCGCACGGTTCGGGGGTCCACAGCAGGGCCCTCGGTGTGAGGGGGATGGCGTCGACCACGTCGCCGCCGAAGCACGATGGCCGGTGGGGTCCCAGGTCACGGTGCTCCAGCTGGCGTCGCAGTCGATCCGCAGCAGGGTCATCTCTGCTCACACCAGGCTGGGCTGGCGGCTGAGCCCGGCACCGACGACGCGGTGACGCATGACGGCGCCGTCGTCGCGGCGGTCGGCGGGGGTGAAGTTCCGCCACACCGCGGCCCGGACCAGACGCAGGTCCTGGTCGCGGACGGTCGGCTTGAACCGGGCGTGGACGGTCACCTTGACCTGCCACTGCTGCGGCACGGCCGACATCAGCACCCCCTCGGGCAGCAGCTCGATCCGCCGCAGCGGCAGACCGAACGTCGAGCTCAGCCGGCGCAGCCACTCGGGGTTGGAGGCCCACCACAGGCCGCCGTCGACGTCATGGGCGATCGCCAGCGGCGACAGCCCGGCCCGGGCCAGCCAGACCCGACCCGTGTCGCGGACGGTCGTGTCGGCGGTGTCGGTCCACACCAGCGCGGCCCGACCGCGCATCCCGGCCAGGATCGTGACCAGACGTCGGGTGTTGACCCGCCCACCGGTGTGGGCGGTGGCCAGGGCGGCGTAGACGACCCGGGAGTCGGTCCACGACGGATCCGGCCACAACGGTGCGTACCGGATGGTGTCGACGTCCAGGTCGCCGTTGTGGGTGCCGAGCAGCGTCCCCGCCTGCAGCGGTGAGGTGTTGGCCAGGGTGATCGCCCCCTGGGTGGCCCAGCGGGTGTGGCCGATCGCCGCCGTGGCGTCGACGAGTCCGCGGAGCCGCCGGGGCCCGACCAGATCGGTGAAGGTGCCGGGGTGCCGCTTCACCACCCACCCGCCGCCCGGCTGGTCAGTAGTAGGAAGCTTCGCGGCGATGCCGGCGCCGTGCCGGCCGCGCTCTTCGGCGAGGACACCCAGGAAGGCCAGGGCGGCGTCACGGCGGAGCAGGTCGGTGGGGTAGCGGTGGGGCAGGATCATGCCGAACAGTCCGCACATGAGGGGTCCCTCCTTCCGAGGGTCAGTGGCTTCTGGGGGTCAGGGGTTGGTGAGCTGGTGGAGCCAGTCGCCGCCGGGGATCCGGCGGTACCGGCGGAGATCGACCCGAGGGCCGGCCAGGTAGATCCAGGCGTCGGCCTGGTCGCCGTCGATGGTGGTGACCGGCCAGCGGCGTCGCAGGTAGTGGCTGGCCGCCTCGCGGGCGGGGTCGTAGCCCTCCAACATGTCCAGTCGGCTCAGCGCGTCGATCCAGGCCCGGCCCTTGATCGAGCAGAGGGTGCCGGTGATCTGTGCCTGGGGGTCGGTGTCGGGGGCGGCGTAGGGGAAGCCGCGGGCGGCGTACAGGGCGAGGCCGTCGGCGTGGGCGAGCTCGGTGTGGCTGACCGCGCCCTCGAGCAGGCCGTGGTTGCTGCCGCCGGGACGCAGCGTCCCGTAGACGAACAGTGTCGGCATGAGCGCCGCCCCCTTCCCTCAGTAGATGTTGACCTCACTCTACACGCAATGTAGAGTCAACTCAACTTCAAGGTTCGAGGCTCACATCCGGCCCGATCCGAGGCCTTCAGAGGTAGACGGACAGATCGGACAGGCAGGAAGAGGAGGAGCGGTGGCGAGCATCATGTGTCCCACGCCGGTGCGGCAGCTGTGGCTGTACCGGCCAACCGGACCAGACACCAGTACCAATAGGGGCGGGTGGGAGGTCGGGTTCTTCGACGCCACGGGCGACTGGTGCCCTGAGAGCGTCCACGTCGAGCCGGGGCCGGCCGCTGACCGGGTGCACTGGCTGAACGGCGGCGACACCGTTGCAGACGCCGACGGTCAGCTCGACCAGGCCGACGACGAGATCACCCGCCTGCAGGCGCAGATCACGACCCTGATCAGGGACCGCGACAAGTGGCGGAACCAGGCGCTCCGCCAGGCCCGCAACCGTCGGGTCCGTGGCCGACGCATCCCCTGGGGGCAGCGGTGACTGTCATCTTGGACCGTGAGCGCCTGGTCGATGCCATGGTCGACGACTACGACACCGCCGACCAGATCAACGACGTCCGTGCCCACGTCCGGCACCTGCTGGACGCCGCCCTCCCGATGGTCGTCGACCGGGTCGAGCTCGACGAGCTCCCGCCCCACTCGGTGCTGCTGACCGCGCACCTGCAGGTCGTGCAGACCGTCCGCTCCTGCGGCGGCCACCGCCTCGTTGTCGGCCTCGACGGGACCGCCCCAGAGATCACCGGCGCAGCGTTCCCGATGACCGTGCTCTCCCTGCCCTGAACCCAGCCCGAACCGACCCGAACCGAACCGACCCTGAGCGTGATCGACGTCAACCACACAAGGAAAGGAAAGGGATCGACGGCATGACCAGCACGATGGTGGCCCCGCGAACGACCGCGGACGGCCACAGCACCCGCCAGCCGTTCCCGGAGGTGCCCTGTACCCCTCCGGGTTCGGCGGCGTCCACCCCGCCACAACGAACGTCGGCGGCTAGCGCCACTGGCCAGACGCCGGTTCTGTCCAACTCGACCGCCGGCACCGGGGCGACAGCGTCGCTGTCGGCCGATGGCTGCTACCGCTGGAGCTTGACCCGCCGGTGGGCCCCGGGCCCGACCGCGGCCTGGATCATGCTGAACCCGAGCCGCGCCGACGCCGCCACCGACGACCCGACGCTGCGCCGGGTCATCGGCTTCGCCCGGGCCGCAGGCTTCGGTCAGATCACGGTCACCAACGTTTACGGGTGGCGTTCCCCGTCGCCCAGCGTCCTGCGTCGCGTCCCCGACCCGGTCGGACCCGACAACGACCAGGCCATCTCCGCCGCCGCCGCCGGAGCCGACCTGATCGTGGCTGCCTGGGGAACCCACGCCGACCCCGACCGAGCCGCCGCCGTCCTGCAGCTGCTCAGCCACCGCACGGTGTGGTGTCTGGGCCTGACCCGTGGTGGGCAGCCGCGCCACCCCCTCTACGTCCCCGCCCGGACCCCGCTGCAGGTCTACCGGCGCCCGTGTCATGACTGGACGGACTGGCAGCCGATCCTCGACCCCGGCGTCGACGAGCAGCTGCACGAACGGTTCTGTCCAACCTGCGGCCTCGACGAGATCGGTGTCGACGACCATCGGATGGGGGAGGAATGGTGATGGTCGCCGCCGCCCAGGTGAGCTCACGGACGACGGCCGCCTGCTCCGGCTGCGCGTGGACCTCCGACCCGTTGACCAACGACCTGTCGATCCGGGTCTCCGCCCGCCAACACACCGACCTCACTCAGCACCCCGTCGCGGTGCTGACCAACACCATCACCGTCCTGGAGCCCACCCGCGTCACGACCGTGGCTGCGGTCGCCGCCGAGGCTGGTGCACGGTGACGGGCATCGCGGCTGTCCTGGCCGGGACCCAGGTCATCGCAGCCATCCTGATCATGATCGGGGTCTGGCGGCTTGGGCCACCGCACGCCGACTGCTGCTGGAGGTCTTCGACTGGGGCCCGGGCGTTCGTGGCCGGAGCCACCCTCTGGGTCCTCGCCGAACTGGGGTCCTCACCGGTAGCGGCAGATCTGCTCAGCCAGCTCCGACCGTGGCTGTGGGTGGGTCGAGCCGCAGCGGCCGTCGGCTCGATGGCTGTGCTCATCGGCGCGCTGCTGGTGCTCACGCCCCGCTACCGGATCGATGAAGGAGGAACGCCCCATGATCACCAGTGAGCCCACGTCGGATCCCAAAGCCGTCGAGTTGATCACCGTCACCGTCCGCGACAGGTCCCGGGAGGCGCCCTGGGGGGTCGGTCTGACGTCGCCGGTCATCCGGGAGGTTCGCATCTCGGCCTGCTGTCCGCACTGCGGTGCCCGGCGAGGGAAGCGGAGCTGGTTGACCACCTACGACGACGGCGAGCGGTACTGGACACAAACGTGGTCCTGCTCTGCAGCCTGCGGTCACGTTGATCACTACGCCGACGTCGTGGTCGAGGCCGACCGGATCGCCAGCGCCGCGGTCAGCAACGAGGTCTGCAGCCGTACCCCACCCACCAGCCGGCTCGATCCGACCCCGGGAGATGAACCATCGTGAGCATCCGCAGCACCACCACAGGGACAGATGTCACCTTGTCGAGACCTGTCGAGGGCTGCCCGGGCGGATCTGTCGGTGGCCAGCAGCTCAGTGGCCACGTGCCGCTGGCGACGCTCGCTGGCTACCACCACGATCAGCCGCCACCGGTCGACGTCATGGCCGGACCCCACACCATCGTCGCCCTCGGCGAGGATTGCCTGGTGTGTGAGGAGGGTCTGGAGCCGGGCCAGGTCTATGTGTTCTGCCGCGACGCGACCGGTAGCGGGGTCGCGCACGAGTCCTGCGCCGACAGCACCGGCCCCGAGTACACCGACAGGGCGCTGCTGCAGTGAGCGCCACCGAGGAGCTGAAGGCGCAGGCCCGCGTCTTCGCTCGAGCACAGCAACGCGTCGAGCTCACCACGCTTCTGTCCAACCCGCTCCAGCGGCCCGCCGGCTGGGTGATCCCGATCGCCGGCGTCCCGATCACCGCTCTCCTGTGGCCAATGACGGTCGATGTGTGGCCGGCGTTGCCGGGTGTCGCCGTGTCCTACCTGCTCGCCGTCGCCCTGGTGTTCGGGGCGTGGCTGCTCATCGGTCAGATCCTGGAACGGCACGCGTTCCGGCACGCTTCGTACCGCTGGCTGGCCCAGCATGGCGGCGCCGACGTCGCCGGCGCCTACGCCGACCTGGACAGAAAGCAGCGGTTGACCCTGCGCTCGGTGTGGGCCAACCCGCAGGGCCACGGGCATGGTGCTGCCCTGCTGCGCCAGGTCATCGCCGACACCGCACCCCACGACCTGTGGCTGGTCGCCGACAACCGACAAGCCGCCCTCTTCTACCAACGCCAGGGCTTCCAGATTGTGCGCCGCGAACTCCTCGGCCACCGGATGCTGCTCGCCCGCTCCAGCGGCCGTGAGCAGGGGAAGCGGTCCAACGGCCGGCCCGCCGCATGATCACGATCACCGACATCTTCGCCGGTGCCGGCGGATCCACCAGCGGCGCGATCATGGTCCCCGGTGTTGAGGTCCGCGTATCAGCAAACCACTGGCAGCTGGCCGTCGACGTCCACCAGGTCAACCACCCCACCACCGAGCACGCCTGCGTCGACCTGCACCTGGAGAACCCGCGGTTCTTCCCTCGCACCGATGTGCTCTGGGCCAGCCCGGAGTGCACGACGTGGAGCCAGGCCCGCGGCAAGTCGGCGGCGCTGTCCGCCGAGCTGGGCGGCGATGCCACCCTCTTCGATCAGATTCCCGAGGACCTGATCACGACCGAGACCGACGAGACCACCCGCTCGCGTCTGCTGATGTTCGACGCTCTGCGTTTCGTCGACCACCACCGCTACCGGGCGGTCGTGGTGGAGAACGTCGTCGACATCGCCACCCAGGCCAAGTACGCGGCCGCGTGGCGGCTCTGGCAGACCGGCCTCCGCAGCCTCGGCTACGCCCACCGGGTCGTGTCGCACAACGCGATGCACGCCCAGGCGTACGGGCTGCCCGCCCCCCAGTCGCGTGACCGCCTGTACGTGGTCGCCTGGCCGGAACGGGAGAAGGCCCCCGACATCGACGCCGTCATGCGCCCGAAGGCGTGGTGCCCGCGCTGCGACGTGATCGTCGAGTCCGTCCAGGCCTGGAAACCCGGCCGCACCGTCGGGAAGTACCGCACCCAGTACGTCTATGCCTGCTCCCGCTGCGGGGTCACCGTCGAACCGGGCTGGCTGCCGGCCGCCGCGGCGATCGACTGGACGCTGCATGGGCAGCGGATCGGTGACCGGGACAAGCCGTTGGCCGACAAGACCCGCGCCCGGATCGCGGCCGGGATCGCCCGCTACTGGGGACCGCTGCACCTTGAGGCGGCCGGCCACACCTACGACGCCGCCGACCCGAACCATCCCGCGTTCGGTGACCCGAACGCCTACTACCGGTCCTGGCCAGCAGAGGACTACCTCCGCACCCTGCACAACACCAGCTCCAAGGCCCTCGCCGTCCCCGTCGAAGGACGCGACGGTAAGCAGACCCGCCCGCTCGATCGAGCGCTGCGCACCATGACGACCCGCAACGAGACCGCCCTCGTCGCGCCGTTCATCGCCGAGCTCCGCGGCGGCGGATCCACCGCCCGCTCCGTAGCCGCCCCGGCCGCCACCTTCACCGCCAGCGGGAACCACCACGGTCTCGTCTGCCCGGCCGGCGGCACCTGGAACGACCAGGCCCGATCCACCGGCCAGGCTCTGCGGGCCCTGACGACCCGGGAGGCGTACGCACTGGTCGCCCCGTACTACGGCAACAGCGACACCGCCCACCCCAGCAGTGACCCGCTCGGCACCGTCACCACCCGCGACCGGCACGCGTTGATCATGCGGAACAACGAGGGCGGCGCGGAGATGTCGACCCCCGTCCGCGAGGTCATGCGCACCCTGACCAGCCGCGGCCACCAGTCGCTGGTCACGCCCGGGGAACTCGACGCCGCCCGGGCGCAGGTCGACGACTGCGAGTTCCGCATGTTCGAACCCCACGAGGTCGCCGCCGGCATGGCGTTCCCGCTCGACTACCAGTGGCTCGGCTCCCGCCGTGACCGCGTGAAGCTCGCCGGCAACGCCGTCTGCCCACCCGCCGCCCGCGACCTGGTCGGCGCCGTCGTCGACGCCCTCACATGACCCGCCCCACCGATCGACGCCGCGCCCCACTGTCTCTGGTCTGGCTGGTGGGAGTCGTGCTGGCCGTTGTAGCCGCCGGCTGCGGCGTGGTCCCGCCACTACCCGCCCCACCCGCTCCCGGCCCCGTGGGGGAGCAGCTGGAGGCTCTCACGGTGGTTCCGCGCCCCCGCGACGACGGCACGTACCGCCGGGCCGCGTTTGGCCGTGCCTGGGCCGACGTGGACCACTCGGGCTGCCGCCAGAGAGCTGACGTCTTGGCCCGTGATGTCAATCGCAGCCGGCCCTTCACTATGCGGACCTCACGGGCCTGCACCCACGAGATGGTCGCCGGAACCTGGCGCGACGCTTACACCGGCCAAAGCCTGACCTTCACCAACCTCCGCGACCCGCACCAGGCACAGTCCATCCCTATCGATCACACGGTCGCCTTGGCTGTTTTCTGGCGCTACGGGGCGAGGGATTGGACAGATCAGCAGCGGTTGGTCGCAGCGAACGATCTGACCAACCTCGTGGTGACCAGCAGCAAGGTCAACAGCTCCAAAGGTGGCCTCGACGCCGCCGCCTGGCGGCCACCCAAGGTCACCCAGTGCGGCTACGCCACGAGGTACGTGACCATCAAAGCGCGCTACCAGCTGGGGATCGACGTTTCCGAGAAAACCGCGCTGCGGCAGATGCTCACCACTTGCAATACCAAGGGCTGAAGCTACCGAGCCGGCAGCTGGAAAACCAGTGGAGGGTGGCGGCCCGCAGACGACTGTGCGTTGCCCACAGCGCTCGTCGACCAACGGGTGACTGAAAAGGGAAGCGGAACCGGTTGCGGATCGCGTTGTCCCATCCGGTTGTGGGACACCTAGCCCCGGGCAGAGGTCCGACGGCTGGGGAGTTCCCGGTAACTTGGCGGAGTGGCGGATGCAGAGCTTGTGCGCGGTGGAGCAGTCGAGAGGGCTGTCACGCCAGGAGAGGAGTTGGCCAGGTTCGAGTCGAGCGTCCACGGCATGCTTGAACAGTTTGGCCTCCCGACCGAGCGGCTGTTCGTACCGGTGAGTGAACGTGCTTCCATGGTCGGGAACGTCGGCAACGTCCTGGACGAACTTGCCCCAGAGATCCGGGCTGAGTCGCACTACGTGTCGAAGATGGTCGCGGCCGCGACTGTCGGCCTGTTTGATGCCGCGCTGAACTACTTGTGGGACGAACTCGTCACCGCTCTGAGGGCACGTGTAGCCGGCTTCGATCTCGCATACTTCTTCGACATCGCATCTGGCAACAACTCAGACCTGCGCAAGAGCCTCAAAGCTGAGGGGGATCTGCCCAACATCGACGACGCCCGGTTGCTGCGCTCGTCGCTCGAGATCGGTCTGGTCACCGATGTGGGTTTCGCTCGCTTGGATCACATCCGATGGATGCGCAACCATGCGAGCGCGGCGCATCCGAATCAGAACGACCTAACGGGTTTGGAACTCGTCACTTTCCTCCAGCTGTGCATCCGCGAGGTCATCAACACCCGACCCGACACCGTCACAGCCCACACGGGCCGCCTGCTCGCGAACATCAAGAAGGCTCTTCTCGATCAGGCAGCCGTAGATAGTGCCGCCGCGTTTTTCGACCAACTGCCGATGGATCGAGCCGACACGCTTTCAAACGGTCTGTTCGGGCTCTACACCGCACAAGATCGCACCCCCATCGTCGCTGACAACGTTCGGCTGTTGTGGCCGCGGCTGTGGCCATTCGTTAGCAACCCCACACGGAGCAGCTACGGCTTGCGACACGCCCGCGCCACTGCCAGCGCTGAAACGGGACTCGCCACCGCGGCTCGCGAGCTCATCGACCTAGTGAACGGCACCTCATACCTAACGACTGAAGTCCGAGCGGTCGACATGAGCGAAGCGCTTGACCTCCTCACCAGTGCCCATCACGGATTCGACAACTTCTACAACGAACCCACCCCAGCCCGTCGAGTGCTCGATCTAGCTGGCGAGAAGGGTGACGTTCCTGACTCTGTCCGTGACCGCTACGTCCGCGTCGTTGTCGACTGCTACCTCGGGAACGGTCACGGCATTAGCACCGGTGCCGTGGACTCGTACGAGAAGATGCTTGCCAGGTTCTCTCCCGCCGACGCCGGCCTCGCACTTCGACTATTCATGGATCCGGTGTATAGCTCGCTGCTTGGCAGCTGGACCGGCCGTCAACAGTGGGCGCAACTACTTGACATCCTCGAGCCAAAGCTCACCAGCACCACTGACCGGGGGCTGATGGCCGCCGTGCGGGCGTTCTCGGGCAATCCTGACCAGCTACGGCTCGACAGCAATATCAAGAAGCTCGCGACGACGAAGGCCTGAACTTAGCGGGAGCCTGCCTGGCTATCGCGTCGCGGCTCTACGCTGCCGAGATGGTCGGGGGTGAGGTCGGCATTACGGTGCCGCCGCCCGTGGCGCTGGCCCGCGCGGTGGACTCGTTGGACGACGTGCGAGTCGCAGACCCAGTGTTCGAGCCGAAGTGGGACGGCTGGCGGGCGATGGCGTGCGGTGGCCGTGTGTGGAGCCGCCGCGGTGTCGACCTGACCCGGTACCTGCCGGACCTGGCTCCGGTGCTGGCAGCCAGGCTCCCGGCCGATGCCGTGCTCGACGGTGAGCTGGTGACCTGGGACGTCGGATCGGGGCGTCTCGACTTCGCCGGCCTGCAGGCACGGTTGACGGCCGGAACCCGAATCAGCGCGGTGGCGAAACGGCGACCGGTCCAGCTGGTCTGCTTCGACCTCCTCGCGGTCGGCGGCAACGATCTGCGTGGCCGGCCGCTGGCCGAGCGCCGGACCCGGCTGGAGGCCCTTCTGTCCGGCGTCGGGCCGCCGATCTCGCTGTGCCAGCAAACCCGGGATCCGCAGCTCGCCGCTGACTGGTTCACCACCTTGACTGCCGGCGGCATCGAGGGGCTGGTGGTGAAGCCACGAACGTCGCGGTATCCGACTGTGCCGGGGCAACGGCCCTGGTGGAAGGTGAAGGCGAGGTCCTCGATCGACCTGGTGGTGGTCGGGGTGATCGGCGATCTGGCTGCACCGACCGCGCTCGTCTTGGCCCGACCCGGTGGGACACGGTCAGTCGCGGTGACCACCGTCCTGTCCCGGGTGGTGGCCCGTCAGCTGCGGCCGCTGCTGACAGCGACGGGGGAGACCTGGCAGCGGAACGTGGCCTGGGGAACCAGCGACACGGTGACGGTGCAGGTGGTGCAGCCGCTGCCGGCCGAGGTCAGTGCCGACGTCGCCGTCGACTCCCGAGCAACCGAAGAGGTGTTCCGCCACCCGGTCCGACTCCTCCGCGCCCGCCCCGACCTGACACCCCAGGACCTGGTCGACTGACTGGACAGAAACCACGCCCATCGGCGGCGCCGTGCCGGCGTCGCTGGCAGGCTGGTGGGTATGTGCGGACGCTACGCCACTACGAGGAGCAAGACTGAGCTGCTGAAGGAGTTCAATGTGGACGGTCAGTGGGCCGACCCCGAGCTGCCCGCCTCCTTCAACGTGGCACCCACCCAGACCTCAGCCGTGGTGCTGCAGCGGCCGCCCCGGGACGACACAACCGCTGAACCTGTGCGACGGCTCCGCAACCTCCGCTGGGGCCTTTTACCGGTCTACTTGAGCCCGAGCCAAGCTGGGTAGCTTGCTCCCGTCGTCGTCGTCGTCGTAATGCGCGCTGACTCTGAGTGACCGGGCCGCCAAATGATGTCGGGAGGGGGAGGGCTGAACCCGGTCTGGGCGTATCTCGTGCCGGTCGGGAGGATGGTCGGCGTGGATGTCACAGTAATTCTGGCGAGCCGATCCGAGCGCGACGTCGTCGGCCAACTGTTGGAATTGAACGCCTACGAGTTCTCTCGCCTCGATGGTCGAGTGATCGGGTCTGATGGCCGCTACGGGTACCGCTACCTCGACGCATACTGGTCCGAACGTGACCGTTTTCCGTATCTGGTTCGTGCCGGAAGTGAGCTCGCCGGGATGGCCCTGGTGAGCCGGATCGGCTCTGTCATGCACATGTCCGAGTTCCTCATCCTGCCGAAGTTTCGTCGCACTGGGGTTGGTGCCGCGGCCGCAAGCCAGGTGTTCGCCGCGCATCCGGGTGCATGGCAGGTCCAGCAGATTGACGGTCACGACCAAGCGACGCAGTTCTGGCGTCGCGCAATCTCAGTCACCTTCGCCGAGAACATCGATGGCGACCGCAGACTGACTCAGACCTTCACGATCTGAGCCATTCCGGCCGACAGAATCGACTCCGCAAGCCGACCGACGACCGGGCAGTTGTCGGACCCTGCGTGAGCGTGACGCGCGGACGGGTTGCTACTGGACCGGGTGCGTCTCCGGTTGCCCGGTGATCAGACGCCGAACGGCTGTTCCCACTTCGGTGACGTCGACCGCGTCGAGGTCTGTCGTGTCGACGGCGACCACGCGGGCAGGGTCGAGGACAGGCTGGTACGGCTGCTCGTACTTCTCCGGTCGCACACTGAAGCGTGCCTTGATCTCGTGCACCCCGGGCTGGGCGGCCCGTTGACGAGCACGGTCCAACAAGGTGGCCGGGTCGCCGTGGAGGGCGACCTCCACCACGGGGAAGTCCCAGGCCGCCGCGGCGTGTGCGTACATGTCGCGGTTGAAAGCGTGATTGAACGGGGTGTCCGCCACGACCGGCTGGTGGGGGGTGACGGTGGTGAGGATCCACAGGAACAGGTCCCAGACGACTCTGCCTTCGTAGAAGGTGCTGTCACCGACCTGTGGGTCGTACTGGTCGCTGGTCAGGGCGGGATGAGCAGGTTCCCATCCGGAGTAGACCTTGGTGTGGATGGTGTCTCTGCTGATCCAGATCGCGTCGAGTGCGGCGGCGAGCCGAGGGGCGAGGGTGGTCTTCCCGGCGGCGGCGTGGCCGGTGACCAGGACAAGGAACGTCGCTGCCATTCCCGGACGCTACCGCCATCGTCGACGTGGGAACGTCGCGCCGCCAGTCTGCTGCCGGTTCAAGCTGCCACCCCGAGGGAGTCAGCACCGGAAGACGACCGGCGCACGGGCAGCAGCCGGCTGGACCCCGGCGTCTCAGACACAACGCTCAGCCACCTTCTGCGGTCCGCGCGCCCGCGAAGGTCATCGGAAGAGCTCAACTACCCGGGCCGCCTGCTCAGAGACTTCCACGGTGCGCATTCGCCGGGTGCCGGCGGCATTGGGGAGCAGCCTGAACAGCCAGAACGAGGCCAGCAGCCGCCGACACTGGAGGTAGCGGTTTGCGTCGTGGTCGATGAGGTCAGCGACGCGGGCCAGTCCGGTGCCGCGGGTGCCAAGATGCTCAGCAAAGTTGGCCAGCTCGAAGCACACGTCGCTGGCCCCGGCGTCTTCAAAGTCGACCAGTCGGATCGACTCTCCGTCGTAGAGCAAGTTGCCGGGTTGCGGGTCACCTTGCCCAAGGATCTGGCGCTGCTCACCGTCGAGGAGCACATCAAGGTCAGGATGATCGATCCACTCAACAGCGATGTCCTAGGCCGCCCGCTCACCGCCGGCAGGTGGACGGACCGCCTTGGCGGCGCGGCGGCGCCAGTAGGCCGGCTGATGCATGTCGATCGCGCCGAGCCCGTCGCTGGGGACGGTCCAAAGCCGACGAAGCGCCGACGCCAGGAGCTGGATCTGGTGGTCCGTCCACGGACCGATGATGGGCTGGCCGGGGATGATGGTCATGGTGATCGACGGCGGCCTGGCCGCGAGGAGTGCGCTCACCGGTGCCGGGCCTAGACCGGGCGCGTCTTGGGCGAGGCGGGTCAGCGCTTCCCATTCCCGGGTGTGCTGGTCTCGGTCCCATTCGCGGTAGGTCTTGGTGACCAGACGCCCGTGGCGGCGCAGCAGGTGGGTCTGATGAGCCCCTGTTTCCGCCATGCTCTGAGACCGTACAAGCCCCCGAGGGTCGACGTCCTACGCACCTCGGGCCGCGCCGTATGCGGACCGTCCAACGAGCACTCGTCGGTGACCGTCAGGGCGTCGCCGCTGGCCTGAAGCGAAGGACGTTGGTCTCACGGCGCCTGAATCCGACAGATTCGTAGAGCCTCAGCGCAGACTCCCGTGATGGCCGGGACGTGAGATCGAGAGTGCGCATGCCCTGGGCTTCAGCCATTCCTGTCATCGTCTCCAACAGCTGTCGAGCTATGCCCCGGCCGCGCAGGGATTGGTCGACGACAACGTCTTCGACGTGGCCGCGCAGGCCGGTGGGGAGGGGAACGCTCACGAACGTGGCCATGCCGACGATTCGCCCGTCCAGTCGGGCGACAAGCAGCTCAGTTGCCTCATGATCGAGGACCGCTCGAATCCGGTCGCTGTCGAAGGTGGCGCTCGACGAGAGCTGACCGAGCAGTCGAGCTAGCAGCTCCTCGTCCTCTGGCTTGACCATCGTCAGCACCTCGACGACCACCTTTGTCACGCGGGCAGGCTACCGAGACCACTGGCCGGACGGCAGCAAGCAGCTTGCACAGGAGTGTCCAGAGGCCGGCCGCTCAGCGGTCCATTCCTGGGGCTTGCCTCGGTCCGCCGGGCCCAGGAAATGAAGTACTGCAGACTCGGTGAGCGATACGGTCTCCGGATCCTGTTGACTAACCCGATGAGTGAGGCGTTCTACGCCCAGGCCAGCGTCTACGACCTCATGTGGCCCGGCGGCGGCCCGTCGGTCGACTTCTACCGTGCCTACGCTGACCGCCACGCCGGTTCGGTTCTCGAGCTTGGGTGCGGGACGGGCAACAAGCTCATCCCTATCGCGGCCGACGGCCACCCGTGCGTCGGACTGGACGCCTCCTCCGACATGCTCGCTGAAGGTCGCCGGAAAGCAACTGGCCGTGACGTCAGGATCGAGTGGATCCAAGCTGACATGCGCACCTTCGACCTGGGTCGATCCTTCGATCTCGTCTTCAGCGCCGGGAACTCTCTGTTGCATCTGCACACAGCCGCTGACCTGATCACCTGCTTCCAGACAGTGCGGCGACACCTCAGGCCCGGGGCACGCTTCGTCTTTGACGTTTTCAAGCCAGATGTGGCCACCCTTGCCGGCGCCGACGGCATCCGGCGCAATCGAGTGTCACTCAGCTTCACCGACCCTGTCCGTGGTCCGGTCAGTGTTGACGTCGCCGAGACGTACGACGCGTCTGCCCAGGTAACCCGCGGGACATGGTTCTTCTCCACACCCTCAGAGCCCGACTTCGTCACCACACCCCTGGAGCTGAGGAACATCTTCCCCCAAGAGCTGCCTCTGCTCCTTCAACTCAGCGGGTTGCGTCTCCTAGAGCGCTACGGCGATTGGCAAGGCGGCGCATTCCGCCACCGCTCGGCACTCCAGCTGTGCGTCTGCGCACCCGTATAGCTCGGCCACCCTGTCCCAATAGCCGTCCGACAGCGGACGCCGCCCTGAGAGCCGGATCAGATCAAGTCCGCCCTGGCGGCAGCGCTGGCCGCCACGTGAGGTCGCGTTGTCGGAGTGAGGGCCTGTGATGAGAGTTTCGTCGGGAACCAGACCTCCGCACGCTGCTCGTCGCGCTCGATTCGCTCGCGTTCGGCATCTCCGAAGGAGGGGTGGTCCAACTGGCACCCGAGACTCGGCCGAACTGATTCGCGCCCTCATCGCAGGCCCTCTTTCATAGGAGGTCCGCCCAACCCCAGGCGCCGACCCACGTCATCTGGTCTGTCGGCCGACGGTAGGTATGCCCAGGTCAGCCGGCTTCGATGGCCCACTCCAAGCACTGCAGGCGCACTGGGGCAGGACCTGCAGATCTGGCGGGCTTGCTCGGTTTGTCTTTGCGCGGGGGCCGTGTTGCCAGGGGGGAAGAACAACTCGGGATCTTCCTTGGTGCAGGCGGCGTTGCGACGCCAGTCACCGACTGAGTGTCCGAGCGAGTGGTTCTGCATCGTCGTCCTTGATCGCAGGTGGATGGAGATCGTGGGCCTAGCCGGCGGTGCAACGTGCAGCCGACCTTGAGCGGGTAGCTACGGGTTCGGCCGGTGGCATCGGCGATGCCGGGCATTCGTCCCTGCCGGAGGGGTCTCGGTGATCGACGGCCTTACTCTGAGCTGGTCGTACCGGACCCAGCACCTCGTCGTCTTCGTGACCAAGGCGATCTGATTGGTCACCGGCGAGGTGATCACCCAGTTCCTGCCCTGGCCGATTTGCTTCGGTGCCGCCACGGTCGGTCGGGCGCTGGGCCTGGCCGAGACAAAGAAGGTTGATCAGGCGGCGCTGAGATGCTCGACCCGGGCTTTGAGGGCGTCGCCCATGGCGACCATGCCGGCTTTGGTTTGGGTGCCGAGGGCGTGTCGCCGGCTGGGGACGAGGAGTCCTTGGAACGTTTCCCGGTCGATGTACCGGGTGGTGTGCTCGTCGATGGGTGCGATCCAGAAGGTGTGCTCGCCGCGGTAGAGGAGCGGGTGCCGTTCGCTGAATCGCCAGCCGAACTCGCGGCCGGTGGCGAATCGGGAGATCCGGAGGTTCCACTGGCGTTCCCCGGTGGGGGAGTTGACCGTCATCACCACGGGCTGGCCGACGGCGAGGTCACCCTCGACACGGCGTATCACCGGGTTCCACTCGTGGAACCGATTGAAGTCGGTGAGCACCTTCCACACTTGGTCGACGGGTGCGGTGATCTGGACGTTGTTGTTGATCTCGTACATCAAGGCTCCTTGCGTGGCTGTTGGCGTGCGGCTCAGGCGAGTTGTCCGCCGTCGACGAGGAGGCTGACTCCGGTGACGAAGCTGGCGCCGGGGCTGCACAGCCACAGCACGGCGGCGGCGATCTCCTCTGGGCGGCCGAGCCGGTCCAGCGGTATGGCCTGGACGGCCTGGCCGTGGTCGAGGACGCCGGCGGCGATCATGTCGCTGACCATTGGGGTGTCGATGGTGCCGGGAAGGACGGCGTTGACCCGGATGCCGTGCGGACCGAATTCCTTGGCGGCGGACTTGGTGAGCCCGATCACGGCGTGCTTGGAGGCGTGGTACGCGGCTCGGCCGGGGCCACCGATGAGGCCGCCGATGGAGGAACAGTTCACGATGGCGCCACTGCCCTGGCCGCGCATCTGGCGGAGCTCGTGCTTCATGGCCGCCCAGACGCCGCGGTAGTTGATGGCGGTGACCCGGTCGAAATCGCTGCCGGTTTCGTCGGCGCTGCCGACGTAGGGGACCTGGATGCCGGCGTTGTTGAAGGCCACATCGAGCCGACCGAAGGAGGCAACCGTCTGCGCCACACTGTCCGCGACTTGGGTTTCGTCGGAGACGTCGCACACCAGCCCCACCGCCTGGTGTCCTGCTGCGGTCAGTCGGTCGGCGGCCGTGCGTACGGCGTCGGCGTTGATGTCGACCAGGGCCACCGCAGCGCCGGCGTCGGCGAAGGCCTGGGCGGCGGCCAACCCCAAGCCGGAGCTGGCACCGGTCACCAAAGCGACCTGGCCGGTGAAGTCGAGCGGGTTCATGTCGTTCTCCTCAGGTGGTTGAGGTCGGGGTTCCGTTGGGCTGGTCGTCGTCGCGGGAGGCGGCCCAGCTGGCGAGAACGCTGAGCTTCTCGGCGGAGTCGGAGTTGTCCTCAGCGGTGTAGGTGACGATCGACAGCCCCGGCTGACCGGGCATCTGGAAGACGTCCCAGGTGATATCGAGGATGCCGACGAGGGGATGATGATAGGTCTTGCGACCGGTGCGGTGGTCGTGGACGTCGTGCTCGGCCCAGTCCTGCCGGAAGTGCGGGCTCAGGGTGGACAACTCGCCGATGACGGCGGTGAGGCGGGCGTTGAGGGGGTCTCGGCCGGCTTCGAAGCGGAGCATCGCGGCGGTGATCTGCCGGGCTAGCGGCCAGTCGCGGTAGTAGTCCCGGGCGCGGGGGTCGAGGAAGATGAAGCAGGCCATGTTGGGTTGGGCCGCTTCGAAGTGCGGTGAGCACAAGGCGCGGCCCATCAGGTTGGCGGCGACAAGATCCTGGGCGGCGTCGTAGACGATGGCCGGGGTCGCCAGGCTGTCCAGGACCCGTTGAACCGACGCGCGAACTGCTGGCTGGGTTGGAGACACCGGGCGGACCTCCCGTGGTGCCGGTGCGGGATGGGCGATGTCGAACAGATGGGCACGTTCGACGTCGGTCAGCTTCAGGGCCCGAGCGACGGCGTTGAGCACGCTCTCGGAGGCACCTCGAATCGTGCCGCGTTCCAACCGGGAGTAGTAGTCGAGGCTGACTCCGGCCAGCTCAGCAACCTCCTCCCGCCGCAGACCGGGCACCCTCCGGTCGTCGCCATAGGGGATGAGACCGACCTGCTCTGGAGTGACATTCGCCCGGCGGGAGGTCAGGAAGTCCCGCAACTCCTTGTTGGTGCTCACCTTCACCACGGTAGGGGGCAACGCAGGGCCGTGGGGTGGCCTGTCAGGTCCCCCCGGCTTACTGAGCCGCACGCAGGTGTCGGCGGTCGCCGCCGGTCTGTCGGTGTCACGAGTCTTCGTCATCACTGCCTGTCGATCGTGCGCTTCTGCTGGAGGACGGGCTGTTCCTCAGACGGTGAGGAGGACCTTGGTCGCGCGGCGCTCGTCCATGGCCTTGTAGCCTTCGGCGGCCTGGTCGAGGGGCAGAGTGAGATCGAACACCGCGCCGGGATTGATCTTGCCGTCCCAGATCAGTCGGACGAGGTCGGGCAGGAACCGTCGGACGGGTGCGGGACCGCCTTCGAGGTGTACGCCGGTGAAGAACAGCTCTAGACCATTCAGCTCGACTTCGTGGCCGACGCCGACATAGCCGACGTGTCCGCCGGCGCGCGCGGAGTGGATGGCCTGCCACATCGACTCCTGGGTGCCGACGGCTTCGACGACGCCGTGGGCGCCGTATCCGCCGGTCATCGCCTTGATCTTCACGACACCGTCTGGGCCGCGTTCCTCGACGATGTCGGTGGCGCCGAACTCACGGGCGAGGGCCTGGCGATCGGGGTGCCGGCTGAACGCGATGACCCGGTCGGCGCCGAGCTGACTGGCGGCGAGGATGGCGCACAGCCCGACAGCGCCGTCGCCGACCACGGCGATGGTCTTACCTGGTCCGGCCTCGGCGGCGACCGCGGCGTACCAGCCGGTGCCGAGCACGTCGGAGGCGGCCAGCAGGGAGGGCAGCAGGTCGTCGTCCGGTACGCCGGGGGTGACGACGAGGGTGCCGTCGGCGTGAGGGATGCGGGCCAGGTCGGACTGGGTGCCGGTCATGAACACACGGTGCAGACAGCCGGACTGGTAGCCGGCCCGGCAGTTCTCGCAGGTGTTGTCGGAGGCCACGAAGGAGCCGACGACGAAGTCGCCGACTTTGACGTTGCGGACGTCGGTGCCGATTTTCTCGACGACGCCGACGTACTCGTGGCCCATGTGCGCGGGACTGTCGAGCTTGTCGATGCCGCGGTAGGGCCACAGGTCGGAGCCGCAGATGCAGGCGGCGGCCAGCCGGATCACAGCATCTGTGGGGTCGATGATGTCGGCGTCGTCGAGGTCTTCGACGCGAACGTCGCCGGGGGCGTGCATGACAACTCCACGCATGGGTGGTGTCTCCTTCAGGGTTCTTCGAGGTCGCCCGGGCTTCGGGCGAGGGTGGGCGACCGGCTTGGCCGGGCGGTTGCTGACGGCCTTCCGGAACGGCAGGCGAGGGCGCCCATCCAGGGTCGGAGGGGCGCTAAGCCGGTTCTGGCGGGTAGCCGCTGAACAGTCTCTGCGGTGCAGGACTGAACTGGGAGGACCTGGCAGACCACCCCAGACGGCAGCTCCAGGTGCTGCCTGCGGGAACAACGGCGTCGCCCGATGCCGTTGGATGGGTGTAGGCAGGGCCGCCTTTCGCCAAGGAAATGCAACGAAAGGAACTACAGATGAAGCCTCGTCTTCGACGCCTAGTCGCCGCACTCGGTGGGGCAGCGGTATGGACGTACGCGATGCCCTACGAGGTGCGGATGAACGCGCGCACCGCCATCGACGACTGATCCAGCGGCTGTTGTGGATTGCCTCGCGGCGGGCACCAGGAGCTCTGGTGCCCGCTGAGAGCCGGTGCTGGTCGGGTGACAATCAGCTCGGGGGCTGACTGCTCGCCTACGCTGAGACCATCCCGGTGGGTTGCAGGTGCCGTTGCCAGGCGGCGGTGACCCGGTCGAGGGCGTCGTGGTCCAGGCTCATGCCGCTGAAGTTGGCGAGGGTGCTCATCGGCATGGTCGCGACCATGCCCTGCAGCTCGTCCTCCAGCATCGCCCCGGACTGACCGTTCGCGACCTCTGCCTCGATCAGCATCCGCCCGGTCTCATCGTCCAGCCACTCGCCTAGGGTTGAGTCCCTGGTCAGTGGCGCGGCCAGGGTGGGGGCCTCCACGGTGAGGAGGTGGCTCAATGGCAGCTGCCGGGAGTGGTGTCCCACCTGGATGGCGAAGTCGCCGACTTCGACGACCCAGCGCCGGTGCAGCGGTGACCAGAACGCGAACGCTCGTTGGTCCAGCTCGATCGTGACCTGCTGAGAGGCGCCCGCCGGCAGGAACACCTTGGTGAAGCCCTTGAGCTCGCGGACCGGTCGGGCCTGGCTCGACTCGACATCAGCCACGTAGACCTGCACCACCTCGGCCCCATCGACACCACCGGTGTTGGTCACCGTGACAGTCAGCGTGGCTGCGAGCGTGTTGTCGGCGACGGATCCGCCCACGGCAACGTGCAGCTCGGACAGGGCGAAGGTGGTGTACGACAGCCCGTACCCGAACGGGAACGCCACGTCTTGGTCGGCCTTGTCGTAGCCGCGGTAGCCGATGAACAATCCCTCTCCGTACCGGACGATCTGAGCGTCGCCGGGGAAGTGGAGGTAGGAGGAGTTGTCCTGCACCCGGTGCGGGATGGTTTCGGCCAGTCGACCGGACGGGTTGACTTTGCCGGTGAGGACGTCGGCGAGTCCGCCAGCAGCTGCCTGTCCGCCCAGCCAAGCTTCCACGAGGGCCGCTGCGTGGGGGGTGACCTCGCCCAGCTCGACGGTCGACCCGTTCACCAGCACGACGATCACTTCGACTTCACCGGGCCGACGGGGGTGGCGTTTCCAGGCGTCGTGCTTGACGGTGTCGTGCACACTGCCGCCAACCTGCACCCGGACTGGGTCGGTATCGACCTGGCCGACCTCGTCGGCTCCCGGCTGATAGGGCCGAGCGTGTTCCTCAACGACGCCGACGCGGCCGGGCTGGCCGAAGCCCACTTCGGAGCCGCCAAGGGAACCGACGGCGTGGTGGTCATCGTGACTCTCGGCACCGGTATCGGGGTGGCGATGATCAACGACGGCCGGCTGGTCGCGAACTCCGAGCTCGGCCACCTCGAGCTCGACGGTGTCGACGCCGAAACCTATGCCGCCGCCTCGGCGCGCGAACGGAACGGGCACACCTGGCAGGAGTGGGGCGGGCACGCCGACCACTATCTCAGGCACTTGGAGGGTCTGGTCTGGCCGAAGTTGTTCGTGCTCGGCGGCGGCATCACCAAGAACCCGGAGAAGTGGCTGCAGTACCTGCATCGCAGGACACCGATCGTGCTCGCCCAGCTGATCAACAACGCGGGGATCGTCGGGGCTGCCGACGCCGCCGCATGAGGCAGCGGGCGCCGCTGCCGAACAAAAACGCTGACACCGCGCAGGGCGTGCTTGGCCATGTCGTTGTGCCCTGCCGCGCGAGGCTCTCGGATGGGCTGCCGGTGGCGCCGGCCGGCCTGCCTCAAGCGTCAGAACGTCCGGGTGGGTGAACGGTCTTCGAGTGATGTTGCCGCCGCGGCGGAAGAGTGGACGGCGCAGACCTGGGCCATGGCGCACCAGTCCCATTACCCACTCGCAGAAGAACCAGCTCGGAAATGGAGCGGCACGACTATCGCAATTCTCGTCGGGGTCGCCACGCCCGCGAAGAGGATCGGTCGCCGCTGCTGACCACGCTGATCCACGACATCAACCAGGAGAAGCCATGATGACAGCACACAACGACTGGCGGAACCAAGCCGCCTGCACCACCCAGGACCCCGAACTCTTCTTCCCTATCGGCAGCACCGGGCCCTCCCTGCGGCAGCTAGAACAGGCGCGGCAGGTCTGCAGCGGCTGCCCCGTCCGGCTCCCCTGCCTGGAATGGGCGATCGACGCCGGCATCAACGACGGAATCTGGGGTGGACTGAGTGAAACCGAACGCCAGAGCCTGCGACGGCGACGCCGCACCAGCCGGTCGGTCGGTCGGATTTGACCTGTTCGCCGCCGCCGACACCATCGTGACCCCGCGGGCAGCATCACGTCTGCGCACTCTGAACGCCGCCAATCTCCTGCAACCCCCACCGCAGCCGCACGGGCGTACCTGACGGAACCCTGACCAGCGACGGGCGGCAGATGATTCTGGTGACCCATGGACAGTCACCTGGCCACGTGGCGGGCGATCGGGCTCAAGCCCAGCGCGCCCGAGGAAGAACTACCCGGCACGCACCGATCACCAAGTTCCGCACCCTCGCCGCCCGGCTCGGTGGCATGCTGGAGGGCAGCCACCAACACCTCTACGACGAAGCGCCCGTCTGGCCGAGCGAGCGCCGTCTCGCTGCTGACACCTTCCAGCCGTGGGATGTCTATGGGAGCTCTGAGTCGTTCCTTGCGGAGAGGTTCGCAGCCTCTCGGGTGGAGATCACATCTTCGTCAGCGAACACCGCGAGTTTCAAACCGCCGGCGCCCTGCCGGCCTGGGCGTGTCCGGCCGTGCGGCGCGGTGACGCGGCTAGGGACCCGGACGCCCGTGCGCTGCTGCGCCGGGATGTGCCTGCTCTCGGCGGCGGCGCTTGCTTCTTGCTGCAAGACGCAATTCAGCGTCGCTCCATCAGTCCGGGGGGCGGCGTGGCCTCGGCGCAGATGAGGACGCGGGGCTCAATGTCGTCGCAGGCTATGGTGCCGGCGCGATCGGAGGGGCGGTTGCCGTGGTCGACGATCTGGCCGGTGGTGGGGTCGATGAGCCAGTACTTCGTGGGGACCCGGCCGTCGGCGTCGAGGAACGTCCAGGGGCCGCCGTTTTCGGCGTAGCCGATGTACAGCACGCCGGGGGCCAGCAGGCCGCGAGCACGGACGGAGACGTCCCAGCAGGGCTGCAGGTTAGCCATGGGCAGCCCAGCAAGAATCTTGCCGATCAGGCCGACGTAGCGGCTGCCGTCGAAGTCGAGGGCCTCACGCCAGCCTGCTCCGTCGGCGCGGAAGTAGCGCTCGTGGCCGGGCTCGTCGGGGCGGACCAGCCACTGCCAGAGGCTGCCGGCGCCGTAGGCGATGCCCATGGTGCCGCCGGCGCACAGGTTCGTCCAGGCCTCGTGGCCCTGCCACCAGCCGTCGGCTTTGCCGAGGCGGCCGGAGTTCTCATAGGTCGGCTCGCCGTTCATGATCGCCTTGACCGGCAGCTGCTCCCACATGGTGGCCAGGCGCTCCGGTACGTGTTCGCCCTCGTGGCCGGTCTGGCACCACTGGAAGTCCAGCCAGGGCTCGCCTTGGTGGGCGTTGTTGCGGGCGTGGGGCCGGTAGTGGATGCCGGTGGGCTGGGCGTAGCAGTCCCATTCGTGGATCTCGACGCCACCGGCCTCGATCTGGGGTTCGGTGCCGGCACCGTCGGCGCCGACGAGGTAGATGGCGGGGCGGGCGCCGTAGCGGGCGAGGAGGTAGCGGCAGTAGCGGGCGTACTCGTCGGGTGGGACGACGGGTCCGGCCACGTCGAGACCTTTCCAGCCGAAGCCGTGGAAGACCGGCTGCAGCACGGGCGTGATGCCGTGGTCGACGAGGACCTCCAGGATCTGGTCCAGATAGCGGTAGTAGCCGAGGTTGATCTTGGTCAGCCGGCCGTCGGGCAGGTCCTCGAAGCCGACCTCGAAGCCATGGTCGATGCCCCGGCCGCGGGGGCCGGCGGCCCGCATGTCGGGCTGCACGCTCATCAGCAGTACCGCGTTGAACCCTTTCGCCTGCCGGTCCGTGGCGTAGGTGCGGGTGTCGTCGACGGTGGCCCTCCAGGGCAGCGCCCAGGCGGTGTCGGCGACCACCAGCACGGAGCTGCCGTCGGCGTGCTCGAGTGCGCGGCCGCCGGCAGAGAGCCGCCAGAACCCGTGTTGGTGCACACTGTGACCACCCGGGATGGGGGGAGCCGCATGGACCTCGCCGGACAGCCCATCAACGGCAGGGTCGCCGTGCGCGGTCCAGGTCCAAATGCCGTGGGGTTGGGTCGAGGCGAACCGGACCCGCCACGTGGTGCCTCCGTCGAAGAACGCCGGCCGGGTCAGCACCTCACCGTCGGTGTGGCGGAAGGTCACCCACAGGTCGACGTCGGTGTAGGGGTTAGCGACTTCCGGTCCGGGGAGGGCGATCTCGATCTCACGCCACTGAGCAGCGGCCGGCGGAGGCGTCGAACGGGGCGTGGACACGATGGGCTCCTCAAGGGGTGGGCAGCATCAGTAGCTCTTCACGGAAGCGGCGGCGGCCAGGACGGGCTCGGGTAGGCGCGGGCGTTGCGGATGTACTGCGAGGTTGGGCGAGCGGCGGGTCTAGGTGAGCAGGGTGCGTGCGGTGGTGAGGTCGGTGACGAGCACGTTGACCCACCCTCCGGTGAGGGCGGCGCGGACGGCGTCATGCTTGCGGGCACCGCCGGCCAGCCCGATCCGACGCGGGATGGCGCGGAAGGTATCGGGATCGATGCCGACCACGCGTGAGTCGAGGTCGCTCTCGACAAGGCGACCGTCCATGTCGAAGTAGCGGTTGCAGACGTCACCGACCGCACCGAGGGTGAGCAGCGTGCCCTGGTCCTCGGCGGCGATGGCGTTTCCGCTGGCCCGCAGCAGCTGGGAGGGTTGCAGGCTGCCGATGCCGACCATCGCCATGGTGAGGTTCTGCCACTCGGCGGCGACGCTCTGCATGGCCGCGTCGGCCAGCAGGCTCTCGCGGATCGTGTGGTCGCCGACGAGGCCGGGGGCGGGCACGAACGTCGGGGCAGCGCCGACCAGGGCGGCGAGCTCGGACAGCAGCCGGTTGGCCTGGGCCTGGGCGGACGCGACACCCAGCCCGCCGACGAGCTGGACAACCTGGTCAGCGCCGGAGGTTCGCAGCGGTGCGAGGCGGTCGGCGACCGACAGCAGTGTCTGACTCCAGGAGGAGACACCGATCCGTTCGCCACCGGCCAGGGTGGCTTCCAGGTAGCTGGCACCGGCGGAGCCGAGACCGGCAAGCACGGCGGCCTCGTCGCCGTCACCGTCGACGTCGGCGACGATGGCCTCCAGCAGCCCGTAGCGCTCCTCGAGGGCCTGTTCGAGGTCGGTGTGGACGCCTTGGGAGACGACGACGACGGTGCGGACGATGCCGACTTCGCCGGCTCGCTTCAGCAGCCGGGACACCTTGGCCTGGGAGATGTGCAACAGGACGGCGATCTCACTCTGCCGCATGTTCTGCTCGTGGTACAGATGGGCGATCTTGGTCATCAGCCGGATCTGACCCGACGACACAGATCGGTTGATGCCGATCGGTTGTGTCGCCATCGTGTCCTCTCCTGCCTGGGATTGTGGTCTGACTTTATCGGTCACCCCTGGGAACGGGACTGTAGCCATTGCACCTCCTGGCGCCAGTGGTCACGTCGGGCGGCCCGGGTCGCTGGGTCGATCAGGGGGGTGATGACCCGACCGGCGGGTCGGACCGGGGTGGTCTGGCCGAGCTGACGCCAGGCGAGGCCGGCAACGCCGAGGGCAGAGATCTCCGGCACGTCGGCCACCTCCACCGGACGTCCCAACAGGTCGGCCTGGATCTGCATCAGGAGGGTGGAGGCGGTGGCGCCGCCGTCGGCGCGGATCGTGGCCAGTGGAGTGGGGGAGTCGTGGTCGATGACGTCGACGACGTCGCAGACCTGGTGGGCGACGGCATCGACGGCCGCACGGGCCAGGTCGGCGCGGTCGCTGTTCGGGTCGAGCTGGGTGATAACACCACGGACCTCGCGGTCCCAGTGGGGGGCGCCGAGGCCGGTGAAGGCGGGCAGCAGTGTCACCGCGCCGGCTGAGGGCACTGTGGCGGCCAGCTCGGTCAGCTCGGGGACCGACAGCTGGAGCAGTCGGGCCGTCCAGGCCAGGGTGGCTCCAGAGGACAAGATGTTGCCCTCGCGGGCGTACGTGGGTTCCGCGGTCAGCCAGGCCAGGGTGGAGGGCACCGGGGAGAAACCCGGCACGAATTTTGCGGTCGGGGTCATGACGGAGGTGCCGGTGCCGTAGGTGGCTTTCGCCGAGCCAACCTCGGTGCAGCCCTGCCCGAACATGGCGGCGTGGGAGTCGGCCAGAACCGCCAGGATCGGTACCCCGTCGTCGATGCCGGTGACGTCGAGGGTGGTGCCGAAGTCGCCGTTGGAGGGCTGGACCTGCGGCAACACGCTGGCCGGTATCTCGAAGAGGGCCAGCAGCGGCGTCGACCAGGTCAAGTCGACGATGTCGTAGAGCAGGGTGCGGGAGGCGTTGCCGGCCTCGATCACGTGCCGGCGCCCGCCGGTGAGCCGGTAGACCAGCCAGGAGTCGACCGTGCCGATGCACACGTCGCCGGGTGGCGTCGATGCGGCGGCGCCCTCGTGGAGCAGCCAGCTGATCTTGGGGGCGGAGAACATGGCGTCGATGCGGAGACCGGTACGGGCGCGGACGAGCCGGTCGTCGTCGTTGCTGGTGTGATCGCGGCACCAGTCGGAGGTGCGGACGTCCTGCCAGCCGATCACCGGGCCCAGAGGCTGGCCGGTGACGCGATGCCAGGCCAGCACCGACTCCCGCTGCGTGGACAAGGCGACACCGGCGAGATCGGCCCGGACGCCCGGGACCTGCTCGAGGCACTGCTGGATGGCGCTGAGCACGCTGGCCCACAGCAGCTCAGGGTCCTGCTCGACCCAGCCCGGCCGGGGGGAGGAGACCCCCAGCGGCGCTGAGCCGATGGCGGTCACCCGGCCCTCCGCCGACACCAGAACCGCCTTGGTGTTGGTGGTGCCCTGGTCGACGGCCAGCATCTGGGTCATCGCTGACTCCTTCTGAAGCTTTCTTCGGGGGGTCTTGACGTCCCCCCGGGGATGAGAGAATATACGGGTACGAATGGTTATGCAACCAGTCCGGAAAGGACCTTCCTACGTGGGTACTCAGCGGCGAGTGATCATCAACACCGACGCCAAGAACGAGGCGGACGACCAGTACGCGATCGTGCATGGTCTGCTGTCGCCGACCCTGGATGTGCGGGGCCTGATCGCCGCGCACTTCGGCACCGAGCGCACCCGCCGCAGCATGGCTGAGTCCCGAGCCGAGATCGACCATCTGCTGGATCTGATGGGACGGAGCGGTGAGGTCGCGGTGGCCGACGGCTCCCCGACCGCGATCGTCGACGAGGCCACGCCGGCGCCGTCACCGGGCGCGGACCTGATCATCGCCGAGAGCAAGCTGGCCTCCGCCGAGGACCCGCTGTTCGTGGCGTTCCTCGGCCCTCTCACCGACATGGCCAGCGCGATCCTGCTCGACCCCGAGATCGTCGACCGCGACGTGGTCGTGGTCTGGATCGGCGGGATGGGCTACGGAGTCGACTGGTCCTACCCGGGAATCGAGTTCAACCTCCGCAACGACATTCCGGCCGCCAACGTCGTCTTCGACTCCGGCATCACCATCTGGCAGGTCCCGGCCAGCGTCTACACGATGGTGTCGGTCGGCTACGCCGAACTCGAGGAGAAGATCCGCGACACCAGCCCGCTGGCCGACTACCTGATCGACCAGCTGGTCGAGTGGAACGCCACCCACCACCCCGAGCCGATCGAGTCCCGCTCGCTGGGCGACTCCCCGGCGATCTCGTTGATCCTCAATCCGCGCGGGGGCGTGTTCCGGACGATCCCGGCCCCACGCTTCAGCGTCGAGGGCAGCTACCTGCCCGGCTCCGGCCACCCGGTCCGGGTGTTGGAGACCGTCGACGTCCGCTACCTGCTCGAGGACATGTTCGCCAAGATCCGCAAGTTCGGCCGCGAGCACAGCTCACCAACGTCCTGACCCCACCACCCTTGCGGCTGTCGCCGCAGCACACCACAGCAGTCCGTCAGACAAAGGAGACTGGAATGACTCGCACATCCTTCACCCGCCGAGGCTTCCTCGGACTTTCCGCCGCCGCCGTCGCCGGGTTCGGCCTCAGCGCCTGCACCGGCGCGGCCCCCTCGTCCGCCCCGGCCAGCAGCGACCCGAACGCGCCCAAGACCCTGCGGGTCTTCACCTACGAAGGCGACGAGACGATCGACCTGTTCAAGGCGCAGATGAAGAAGTTCGACGAGGCCAACGGCTCGACCACCACGGTCGACTCCCTGCCCGGCTCCGGTGCTGCGATCTACCCCGACAAGCTGCGCACCGAGCTGCTCGGCGGCGCCGGCCCCGACGTCTGGCGGATCTGGGGCGGCCAGATCGGCGCCCCGTTCGTCAAGGCCAAGCAGGCCATGGACCTCAGCAACTACTACGACAAGTTCGGCTGGGCGTCCAAGATCAACACCGCCGCTGTCGACGGCATGACCTTCGACGGGGTCAAGGGCGGCGTCCCGTTCATCGCCCTCGGCGTCGGCGCCTGGTACAACAAGGCGCTGTTCGATAAGGCGGGGATCAGCCAGCCCCCGGCCAGCTATGCCGAGCTGGAGGAGGCCAACGACAAGCTGCTCGCCTCCGGCGTCATCCCGCTGGCCACCGCCGGCAAGTACGGCTGGCACATCATGCGGCTGTTCGAGTACCTGCTGGAGACCTCCGCGGGGCCCGAGCTGCACGACAAGCTGCTGGTGGGAGAGTCGAGCTGGGACTCCCCAGAGGTCGTCACCGCCTTCACCAACTTCAAGAAGTGGCAGGACAAGAAGTGGATCCCGGACGGCGCGATCGGCCTCGACCCCGCCGATGTCGAGCCGTGGTACGTGCAGGGCAAGGCCGGCTACACGATCACCGGGCAGTGGACCGAGGCGGCCGCGATCCAGTCGGCGAACAAGAAGTCCTCCGACTTCGGGGTGTTCCAGCTGCCGACCGAGCAGGATCCGCTGCGGCACTCGGGCTTCGTCGAGGGCTACATGGTCAACGCCAAGGCGGCCAACCCGGATCTGGCGGCGGCCCTGCTCGACTTCATCGTCCAGCCCGACACCCAGAAGGCGCTCAAGATCAGTGCCTCCACGGTCGCCGGTGCCGAGCCGGACAAGGCCGAGCTGCCGCTGTCCTACGAGTGGGCGCAGGGCCCGGGCAAGCAGCCGTTCTACACCATCCAGGACCAGGCCTTCCCGAAGAAGCAGGCCGACCAGTACTTCGCCATCCAAAGCGATGTGCTGCAGGGCAAGACCAGCCCCGCCGACGCGGCGAAGAAGATGCAGGACGTCGTATCGGCCTGGGCGAAGAACTGAGCACCCCATGGCCACAGCAACACTCCCGGCGGCCGCGCCGCCGACGACGCGCCCGCGCCGGAAAAGGCGGGCGAACCACGGCGGTCTGATGGCCTGGGCCTTCGCCCTGCCGGCCCTAATCGTCTACGTCACGTTCCTGGTCTACCCCGCGATGCAGTCCCTGTGGTTCAGCCTCACCGACTGGGACGGGCTGAGCGCGACCTACAACTTCGTCGGGGTGGACAACTACGCGAGCATGACCAAGGACCCGGTCGTCATCCAGGCGATGATCAACAACGTGATCTGGACGATCGTCACGATCACCGTCCCGGTGGCCATCGGGCTCACCCTGGCGATCCTGCTGAACGGCAAGGTCCGCGGCAAGCCGGTGCTCCGGCTGATCTTCTACACCCCGGCCGTGCTGCCCCTGGTAGCGGTGGCCTCGATCTGGGGCTGGCTCTACAACCCGCAGTACGGCGTCATCAACGCCACCCTCCGGGCGATCGGGCTGGACAGCCTCGCCCAGCCCTGGCTCGGGCAGGACTCCACCGCGCTGGCCGCGGTGATGGTCCCGGCCATCTGGCTGCGGGTCGGCTTCCCGATGCTGTTGTACCTAGCCGCCCTGCAGGGCATCAACACCGACATGTACGAGGCAGCCACGGTCGACGGCGCCACCAAATGGCAGCAGTTCCTGTTCATCACCATGCCGAGTCTGCGACCAGCGCACTACATCGTGATCGCGTTGTCGCTGATCGACTCGTTCAAGGTGTTCGACCTGATCTACGCCATGACGTACGGGGGACCGGGCACGGCCACCCAGGTGATGGGCACCTGGATGTACTTCAACGTCTTCCAGTACTACCAGGCCGGCTACGGCACAGCGATCGCCGTGGTCATCACCGTGGTGGCCATCGCCGTCAGCATCCCCTACGTCCGATCCCAGACCAAGGAGCACGCAGCATGAGCAGCGCAGCTGAGGTCGCCCCCGCCGCGGCCCTGCCCGACGCGGTGTTGACTCCCGCCGACCCGTTCAAGCAGCGGAGCAGGCCCAAGGGCGGCATCGCCATGACCATCGTGCTCGCGCTGGTGGCGATCTTCTGGATCTCCCCGCTCGTCACCTTGGTGATCACCGCGCTCCGGCCGTTGGCCGACTTCATCTCCAACGGTCCGCTGTCGTGGCCGGAGACGTTCACCCTGCAGAACTTCGCTGATGCGTGGGCGATCGGCAACTTTGCCACCACCTACCGCAACAGCGGGATCCTGCTGCTGTTGAAGGTGCCGATCGGTGTCCTGATCTCGGCGATGCTGGCCTACGCGTTGGCGAAGCTGCGGATCCGGTTCGGGACGGCGATCATGTACACGGTGTTTCTCGGGTTGACCATCCCGATCTACATCACCATCGTGCCGGTCTTCGTGATGATGCGCAGCGTCGGAGCCACCGACAGCCTGCTCGGTCTGGTCGGTCCGTACCTGGCGTTCGGCATCCCGTTCGAGGTACTGGTCCTGCAGTCGTTCTTCCGGCAATTGCCCGACGAGATCATCGAGGCCGCCAAGATCGATGGAGCCGGACCCTGGCGGATCTTCTTCACCTTGGTCATCCCCTTGTCCACACCTGCCCTGGTGACCGTGTTCATCCTGGACGCGGTCGCGACCTGGAACGAGTTCCTCTTCGCGTTGATCCTGCTGAGCTCCGATGCCCACAAGACCATCCCGGTGGGACTGCTGAACTTCCAGGGTCAGTTCTCCAACAACAGCACCGGCCTGGCAGCGGGCATCCTGATTGCCGTCCTGCCGATCCTGATCGCCTACATCTTCCTGCAACGATGGATTGTCGGTGGACTCACCGCCGGCGCCAGCAAGGGCTGATCTCGTCCTCCGGGGCGTCGGGCGCGTTTGCGTCACGCCGACCCGACGCCACGAACCCCACCGGTCGACGCGACTTCCGCCATGTCGCTTCGACCTGAACTTGGAACGGAGACCCATCACATGAGTGACCTGCCGATCTTCGGTGCCGGTATCTGGCACTTCGCCACCTACCTGGACCGCTACGCCACCGAAGGCTACGGAGAGCCCGTCGGGCTGCTCGAGCAGATCGACAAAGCCGGCGCCGTCGGTGATCTGTCCGTGGTCGACCTGAACTGGCCGTTCGCCGGCTTCGACGGCACCCTCGACGACGTCAAGAACGCCCTGACCCGCAACAACCTGCGGGCCATCGCGATCACCCCGGAGATCTACAACAAGGACTACATCAAGGGCTCGATCACCAACCCCGACCCGGCCGTCCGATCGCAGGCCCTTGCCCTGCTTCACGAGGCGACCGAGCTGGCCGAAGGAGCTGGGCTGCGACTACGTCAAGCTCTGGTTCGGCCAGGACGGCTGGGACTACCCGTTCCAGGTGAACTACCACGACGTGTGGAACCTGGCCATCGACGCCCTCCGCGAGCTCTGCGACGCCCACCCCGACATCAAGTTCGTGATCGAGTACAAGCCACGCGAGCCCCGGAACAAGATCATCTTCCCGAACGCCGCCCGGACCCTGCTGGCCATCCAGCAGACCGGCTGCGACAACCTCGGCGTCCTGCTCGACTTCGGTCACTCCCTGTACGGGTTGGAGACCCCGGCCGACGCCGCCCAGCTGTGCATCGACCACGGCAAGCTGTTCGCGATCGACGTCAACGACAACTTCCGCGGCTGGGACGACGACATGGTGGTCGGCTCGGTGCACCTGGTGGAGACGTTCGAGTTCTTCCACACCCTCCGCCGGAACAACTGGCAGGGCGTCTGGCAGCTCGACCAGTTCCCGTTCCGGGAGGACTCGGTGCAAGCGGCCAAGCAGGCCATCACCTTCCTCAAAGCCCTCCACCGGGCGCTCGACGCCCTCGATGAGGAAGCGCTGGCCGCGGCCCAGGCCCGACACGACGCCCTCGCCGCGCAGAAGCTGGTCCAGAAAGTCCTGCTCAGCTCCATGATCGAAGAGGACAGCTGATGACCGCACTCACGGTGGAACACGCCACTATGCCGGTCCTGGGCCGGCTCGACCCGCACGCAACCCGGGACGAGCTGATCGCCCACGTCGCCGAAGCCGCCCGGCAGATCCGGATCCAGGACGCCAAGCTGGTCCATCATGCCGGCGCCGGTCACATCGGTGGCGACTTCTCCGCCATCGACGTCCTGGCCACCCTGTACGGGGCTGTGCTGAACGTCACCCCCGAGACCGTCGACGACCCCGAACGTGACCGGTTCATCCTGTCCAAGGGGCATGTGGCCGGAGCCCTCTACACCACCCTGGCCGCGTTCGGGTTCATCGAGGTGGCCGAGCTCGCGACCTTCCTCAAGCCGCTGTCCCGGCTGAACGGGCACCCCAACCGCAACAAGGTGCCGGGCATCGAAGCCAACACCGGGCCCCTGGGTCACGGCCTGCCCATCGCCGTGGGCCACGCCATCTCCGCCAAGCTCGACGTGTCCCGGCGCCGTACCTACGTGCTCACCGGCGACGGCGAGCTGCAAGAGGGCTCCAACTGGGAGGCCATGATGGCCGCCTCCCAGTACGAGCTGGATTCGCTCACGGTGATCGTGGACCGCAACCGGCTGCAGCAGGGCGCCACCACCCGCGAGACCAACGACCTCGACCCGCTGGACCAGAAGGCCGCCGCCTTCGGGTTCGCGGTGGTGGAGGTCAACGGCCACGACCACGGGGAGCTGCTCGACGTGCTGTCGTCCGCGCCGTTCCGGCCCGGCAAGCCCACCTTCGTGATCGCCCACACCCACAAGGGACACCCGATCTCCTTCATGTCCAACAACGTGGCCTGGCACCACAAGGTCCCCACCGCGGCGCAGCTCGAGCAGACGCTCGACGAACTCGCCCCCGTCACCCCCCGCGCCTGAGGAAGGAATCCCGTCATGACCACTGCCACGACCACTCCAGCCTCGGCGGCCTCCATCGCCGACCAGCCCCGGTTCGACTGCCGGAACGCCTACGTCGAGACCCTCGCCGACCTCGCCAAGAACGATCACCGCATCGTCGGCGTCGTCAACGACTCCATCGGCTCCTCCAAGCTCGACGCCTTCAAGAAGGCCTTCCCCGACCGGCTGATCAACGTCGGCATCGCCGAGCAGGACATGGTCGGCGTCGCCGCCGGCCTGGCCAACGGCGGCCGGATCGCCTTCGTCTCCGCCGCCTCCTGCTTCCTGACCGGTCGAGCGCTCGAGCAGATCAAGGCCGACGTCGCCTACTCCAACCGCAACGTCAAGCTGTGCGGCATGAGCCCCGGCATGGCCTACGGCGAGCTCGGCCCGACCCACCACTCGATCGAGGACATCGCCTGGCTCCGGGCCATCGACAACATGATCATCGTCGTGCCGGCCGACCCGATCGAGACCGCCGCCGCGATGCGCTGGGCCGCCGCCACCGAAGGCCCGGCCTTCATCCGCGTCTCCCGGATGGCCGTCCCACAGATCTACGACGCCGACTACGAGTTCGTCCCCGGCAAGGCCCACACCTTGCGCGATGGCGACGACGTCACCATCATCAGCAACGGCACGGTGCTCTGGCGCGCGGTCGCCGCCGCAGAGCAGCTCGCCGCCGAGGGCATCTCGGCCCGGGTGATCTCGATGCCCACCGTCAAGCCCCTCGACGTCGACGCGGTGGTCGCCGCCGCCCGCGACACCCGGGGCATCGTGACCGCCGAGGAGGCGACCACCGCCGGTGGTCTGGGCGGAGCGGTCGCTGAGACCGTCGTCCAGCACCATCCCACCCGGATGACCATCCTCGGCGTCCCCGAGTTCGCCCCCACCGGATCCGCCGGGTTCCTGCTCGACCGGTACGGCATGTCCGCCCAAGGGATCGCCGACGCGGCGAGGGCTCTCGCCGAAGGATGACCGGTCCAGGGAGAGATGGGTGGTTCGCACCGCCCGGAGGTCCGCGCTTCCGGGTGATCTCCGACAACGACTACGCGGGTGACCCCGACGGTCTCTTCCAGCTGGCGCACCATCTGCTGTCGCCGTCGGTTGAGGTACGAGCGGTGATCGGCTCGCACCTGGCCGTCGACGACCCGTTCGACCCGAGCGGTCACAGCGCAGCGCACGGGGCCGCGGCCGCGACCACGGTGCTGGAGCTGCTCGATCTCGTCGGCACCGTCCCGGTGATCGCCGGCTCGGAGCTGCCCCTGGCCAGTCCGACCGAGCCGCAGCACTCGGCCGGGGCTGCGGCCATCGTGGCCGAAGCGATGCGGACCGACACCGACCTGCCGCTGTTCGTCGTCCTCGGCGCCGGCCTCACCGAACTGGCCAGTGCCTACCTGCTCGAACCGGCCATCGCCGACAAGCTCACCGCCGTGTGGATCGGCGGCCCCGAGCACACCGTGCTGGGGGCCGTCCCACCACCAGGCGCCCAGCCGATCGAGTACAACCTCAACATCGACCTGATCGCCGGTCAGGTGGTCTTCGACTCACCGATCCCGCTCTGGCAGGTGCCGCGCAACGCCTACCGCGAATGCATCGCCTCGATGAGTGAACTCGATCCTGCGGGTGAAGTCCCGCGGCCCGCTCGGCGCCCACCTCTACCAGACCCTGGTGGACATCTTCGACATGGTCGCACCGCATGGTCTGAACATGGGGGAGGTGTACGTCCTCGGCGACAGCCCACTGGTCCTGCTGACCGCACTGCAGACCGGCTTCGAGGCCGACCCGGCCTCGAGCGCGTACACCCAGCTGCCCCGACCCCGGATCGGTCCGCGACGGGAACTACATCTCCCGTCCCGATGGGCACCCCATCCAGGGTCTACTCCGGTCTCGACGTCCGCCTGATGCTCGAGGACCTGTACACCAAGCTCGAGCTGGCGACCGGGTCGGCGTCGTGACCGCGAACGTCCCGGACTTCCGGCTCGACGGACGGACCGCCCTGGTCACCGGTGCGGCCAGCGGGATCGGCCGTGGGGTGGCCCGCGGGATCGCCGGCTTGGGTGGGGCCGTCGCGTGTGTCGACCTGCAGGGTCCCGGTCTCGATGCCGTCGTGGCCGAGGTGGCGGCCGGCGGCGGTCGCGCCATCGCCGTGCCGGGCGATGTGACCGAACCGGACTCCCTGGCCGAGGCGGTCCGCCGCACCGAGGCCGAGCTCGGTCCGTTGTCCCTGGCCGTGAACAGCGCCGGGATCGCGAACGCGGCGCCGGCCGAGGAGATGTCGCTCACCCAGTGGCAGCGCGTGGTCGACGTCGACCTGACCGGGGTGTTCCTGTCCTGTCAGGCCGAAGGTCGGGCGATGCTGCGCCACGGTGGTGGTGCGATCGTCAACATCGCTTCGATGTCGGGGTCGATCGTCAACCGGGGCTTGCTGCAGGTGCACTACAACGCGGCCAAGGCGGGCGTTGTCCACCTCACGAAGAGCCTGGCGATGGAGTGGGCCGACCGGCGGATCAGGGTCAACTCCATCAGTCCGGGCTACACGGCGACCCCGATGAACACCCGGCCCGAGGTGGCCGAGCAGGTGAGGACGTTCGAGGCCGAGACCCCGCTGGGCCGGATGGCGACGGTCGACGAGATCGTCGGTCCGACGGTTTTCCTACTCAGTGACGCTGCCGGCTTCTGCACCGGAGTCGACCTGCTGGTGGACGGCGGCTTCACCTGCTGGTGAACCCGAGGGCGACGCCCCCGCCTAGTGAGTGGCCACCTTGTAGGCCGTAAGGTCTCCGCGCGAAGTTGGGAGCGGCATGGGCGAGTGTCATATGGCGGCTTATCGGACGGCCGGCTCTGATGGCAGCGCTGGAGATCACCGCCATCCCCCCGCGGCACCGGGGTGCGGCCTGGGACGACTGCCCGGATGGCGGCGAGAGAAGGAGTCGTTTGAGGTGTCTGACAATGTGGTGGCAACCTCAAACGGCTCTCAAATGCCGTTCAGCGTGCCATGAGGCAGATGCGGAGGTGCTGGCCGTCGCCGATGACCTGGCCTTGCTGGGGTAGCTGCGACACGGCCGTCGCCTTCTTCGCCGATGCTGGTAACCGGGTCGCACGACCCGACCCGGCTGCGCTCGCCGTCTCCTACAAGGACCAGATGAAGCAGCCGGAGACTCCTTCCTCGCGACCGCGTTGGAAGTGCGCCACGCGCTCGCTGGCGTCCCCGTGGGTGGGGTTGCCGATGGTCTCCAGGTCACCGAGCAGCTTGTAGGTCTCGTTCACCTCGCCAGCGTCGTAGGCCTGCCAGGTGAACCCGTCCTTCTCAACCGCTGACCCGGCGAGAGCCGCGCCGGCCAGACAATCAGCCTGGAGCTCATAGGACTTGGTCTGCGGCTCGGCGATCAGGTGGGCGTACTTGGTGTTGCGCAGCTGGGACTGCACACCGTGTCCCAGCTCGTGCGCGACGGCGACGTAGACGACCATGTCTCCGGCGGTCTTGCCCGACTTGATGATCTTGGTGCCGATGGCCACCCAGTGGCCGTCGGAACAGTACGCGGCGTTGTCGTAGGTGAGGAACTTCGTCCCACAGGCGAGTGCCTGGCCTTTCTTGACGTTCGGGAAGCGGTGCGGCTTCTGGTAGCCGAAGCCGAAGCACTCGTCCCAGTGCGTCAGCCAGAAACGGTTGACGTAGGTGAACGCGTTGTCGGTGTCACGGATCAGCTCGTCCCACTCGACCGGCTTGGTCGGGTCCGGATCGGCGGCAGTCTTCGTGCGCTCTACCGGGTCCAGCTGGAAGTTGCAGGCCACGCCGAGGGTGCGCTGGCCGGTCTCTACGGCGGGTCGGACAGTGCGCTGGGCGTCACACGCGCTCAGCGAGCCGACCACCAGGAGGCTCAAGACGGCCGCCGACAGGCGGCGGGTGGGAGTTGCGGACGCGGTGTTCATGGGGCCCCCGACGGAGCAGCGCCCCGTCCGTGGCCGGAGGAGGCGATTATGTGGGGCGGGCAGAGCCCGTCTTGGTCGGCACGCATCCAGTGTGCGTCCCCATTCCGGTACCTCACAAATGCGATATTGACTCGGGTTGTCTCTGTCAGAGATTCTGTCCACAACAGAGACGGGCGGTAGGGGATGGACCTGACGGGGCTGCGTGATCGTGCGCTGGTGGAGTGCGGCCGCCTGGGCTTGAGCGTCGGTGAGCTGTACCGCCGTGTCGCCGCGCACCCGCGGCGGCAGTCGCCCGGTTCGCCGGCGGTGAGCCGCGCCCAGTTCTACCGCTGGTTCGGCGCTGAGCGCGCGGTGCCGGACAGCCGGCTGCTGCTGCTCGTGCCCGGCCTTGCCGATGTCTTCGGGATCGCCGAGGGGCACCTTCTTGCTGTGGCTGGTTTCCGCGACCTGGCCGAGGCGCATGGCGTGGAGCTGCAGCGTGAGGTGCGCGTCCTACGGGAGAACCTGGCGAACCTCACGCGCGTGTTGAACCAGAGCTCGTTCACCGATCAGTCCGAGGCCTTGGTCGTGGACCGGATCCTTCGCTCCCGCCTGGACTACGAGATCGGTGTGTGGCCGGTCGTGCGTGGCGCGGCGTTCCCGATGCAGCTGCGGTCGTGGATCAGCCTGCGGCGGATTCCGACCAGGTCGCTGCGTCCGGCCACGATGGCGGTGGAGCGGTTGAAGGCGGGCGCGCGGCGAGACCACCTCCGCAAAGAGGTGATCACCGAAGAGCTGTGGCAGCATCTGGGACTGCGCTGGCGGGTGGATCGGCCGGTCGAGTGGCCCGCGAAGGAGGACAGTCCGCTGCGCATCGAGCTGCCGATCGACGAGCGCAACCAGCGGGCGACCTCGACGGCGTTCGACTGCCACTTCCCGTTGGCCAGCCGGGTGCTGGTGATGTCTGGGCTCTGGGGACATGCCGAGACGTTTGCCGCCCTGTTCGCTGCTGCACTCAACTGGCGGTCCATCGACTTGCGGTACATGGGATTCCGCGACGAGGAAGCCGAGGCCCGAGAGCTTGTCCGCAGTGAACTGCAGGCAGACACCCCACACCTGGTGTGGTCGATCGCCCAGCGGGCCCAGTTCTTCCAGTCCGTGTCGGCCGGCGCGGCTTCTGTCCCCGAACAGCCCATTGTGTTGATCACCTACGGCCCCGCGCTGACTGCCCACGCCGCCGAGGCGTTCCGACACGCCACGCCGACCACGGTCGAGGAGTCACAACACGCCGCCCGTGCGCTGGCCCGCAGCCTGAACAGGCGTATGCCGGTGATCCACGTTCAGCTGTCCGATCATGACCTGACGACCGGCACCTCCGCAGCGAGCGCCCACGTCAGCGTCGATCTGGTCGTCGACCACATCCGCTACGCGGTCATCGAAACCCTCCGCCTGATGGAGAACCGTCTCGGCGGACCCCGCCCTCAGCTGTGGCAGCGCCGGCGACGGTTCAGCGACGCCCGATCGGTCCTTGCCGACCGCCGATCCTCGACGGTCACCTGGAATGCTCCCGGACAGCTGGCCGACGGGAGGCCTTGAGGGAGTCCCCCACCTCCTCGGGTTTGAGCCTCCGCACGGCCCACCGCCAGCCACCGGTGGACGTAGCTGGCGGCGAAGACCTGAGGTCAAGCTCACCTCCGGGTCGAGCTCGCCTTGCTTCTGTCCAATCCGTTCCAACGTCCCTCCGGCTGGGCGATCTTGATCACGGCGGTGCCGCTGGCGGTGTTCGCCTGGTCGTCGCTGGCCGGGATCGTACCGTTGCCAGGCGCTGCGGCGCGGTCTCGGTGCTGCTGGGTCTGGTTGTGGCGTTCGCGTTGTGGATGGCGGTCACCTGGGCGGGGGAGCAGCGCGGGTTCCGACGCGCCCCCCACCGGTGGCTGGTCGACGACGGGACCGTTTCGGCCGGCGCCTACGCCCAGTTGGACAGGAAGGGTCGGCTGACCCTGGGGAGCGCCTGGGGCGTGGCTTCTGTCCTAGGAACTGCTGGCTGTCGCCTCGAGGGGGGGGCGCCGCCGCGGTTGCGGTGGGGGGTGGTTGGACAGAGGGTTGGGAGTAGTTCGCGAGGGTGTTCGCGCTAACCCCGTGTGTCTGGGGTCGGCCCTCGGGTGCTGACATCGACGAGAGGGAAAGCCGCGCACCATGGACGTGACGTTGGGATCAGAGTCGGGATTCGCGGTAGGGCATCGTCATCTTGTCAACGGGCTCGCTGGGACGAGCAGACCCGAGGGCCGGCCGTGCCCTGTGTAGGTGGTGGCTGAGTAGAGCATGTGATGCAGGGAATCTTCACCCGCTACGCCAGGGTATTGATGCGCTCACGCCTGGAGGCGCGCTGGTCTGCGTTCTTCGACCTGATCAGTTGGGATTGGCAGTACGAGCCGCTCGACGGCTCGGGCTACATACCGGACTTCAGGATTGAGGGCAGTTGGCCACTGCTGATCGAGGTCAAGCCGGCCTTCGACGCTGCCGCCTACAACGCTCCCACGGACATGATTGAAAACGGGCTGCGCGGGCACCGGGAACATGACGTGTTGGTGCTCGGCGGGAATTGGTGCGCTCCCGACATGGTGCTCGACTGGGGTGAGCCGTACCCGGTGGCCGGACTCCTGGGTCAGCACTTCGACCGGACGAGGGAGCGCCGTCCAGCACCTGGGCGTGGTGCGCAAGAGGATGGGTCACCTGCGCCGACTGCGGCCGGTACGGCGTCTTCCACACCTCTCAGTCGTTCACCGTTCGACCGTGTGGGCACTACGACGCCGGCGGAAACCTCTGGCAGCCCGAATATCTCGGTGACTGCTGGACTGAGGCAGGCAACACCGTTCGATGGCAGCGCCGACAGACTCAATGACCCAACTCCTCACGCGGGCGTCCGGCGAAGGCGCGGGGGAGTCGCTGTTTGCGAAGGTTGCGGTGATTAGTCGGCGTCGTGGTGGTCGACGATCTCATGCATCTGAGCCCGACTTCGGGTTGGTCGCCGTTAGCGGATGGTGTCGATCACCAGGGTGCGGGCCGGGGTCTTGGAGATGGCCCGCCTGAGGACGCCGACCACCTCCCGACCGAGGGGCTCGCCGTACGGACCAAACCAGAACTACGGAGAACCTCCTCATCCGGGGTTGCCCAGCCTGTGCTCGGTTTCGGAGACGGTGTGCCAGTACCCGGTGTGAGGTGACCGGTGATACTGGCCACCGGGCCGTGGCGGCTACTGATCACCTCGAACGGGCCGACGCTGCCGGGTCGGCTCATCAGGTAGCCGTACCATCCGCACTCCAACCCGGCCGGGTCGTCGAAGACGATCACCGGCAAAGGCCGCTTGGTCATCAGCGACAAGTCCCCGTCGGCGATCCGCATGTCTATGGGTGGCGGGTCATCAATAGGGCCGAGCGCGTGCCGGCCGGGCTCCTCCAAGTGGAGTTGCCAGGGGCCGACCGGTTGCCCCTGCTCACACCATTCGTAGCGGATGGCGGTGAAGCGGCGTGTCCACGATGGCGGGAGATCCTCGCCGGCCTTCTCGACCCTCCAGGCCAGATAACGGTCCAGGTGGCCGTCGGCGTGCCAGAGGTGGCGGACCAGAGCCAACGGTGCGCTGAGCTCCTTCGCGCCCGCGTCGAGCCAGCTCGCGAGTCCTTGCGCCGGCTGGGTCCAGCCCAGCTGGTAGCGCAGCAGATGATCGAGCGCCGTCCAGTAGCCGAGCGCAGTGTCGAACTCGTCCACACCCGGCCGCACAAGCGGGCACCTCGGCACCCCCACAATCGCCTTTGGGTCAGCGAGCAACCGGACCACCGACGGCAGCGCCCACCCCCAGTTGTGACTGACCTTGGCGGGGGCACCCACCCGGACCATGTTGGCGAACATCCCGACAGTCTCCCGTCCCGGTCCATGGAGTCGGGCATAGGGGGCAGGGCTGCGGCTCGGGCCGAAGACGGAAACCGCGTATGGCGACTACGCCTGATCGAAGTAAGACGAGGCGGCAAAGACATCGTCCTCGACCTCAACGACATCTCCTAGGGCCGGTCAGCCAGTAGTCGGTGCCGGGGATGAAGTCGGCTGGTTGTGCGTTGTTGACCATGCGGAACGGTTGGGAGATGTTTGGTTGGCGGTCCCAGATGACGACGGGCTCGGCTTCGGCAATGTTGGGT
>CAVPPP010000006.1:0-57614 GCA_963707005.1 uncultured Actinomycetota bacterium | reverse complement strand
CCAGCTGCTCGGCGCCGACTACACCACCCATCAGATGAGCGACGACCTCACCCGGCTCGGCATCAACGGGTTGATCCACCGCCGACCACGAACCAACACCTACCAGCTCACCCCCGACGGCCAACGGATTGCGATCTTCTACACCAAGGTCCACGACCGGCTCCGACGACCGCTATGCCGCCGACCAGCCACCCGCGCCGCGCAAGCTACGCCAAGCCCTGCACGTGATCGACGACCACCTCAACGACTACATCGACCAAGCCCGCATCCCGAACGCCGCCGAAACTCAAGACAATCGCCAAAGTTCGAAGAACAGAGGAGCACTAGACACGGCTTCAGATATCTGAGCCGTGAGCGCTCGGACGCGCTGATCGGCCGCCTTGATCTCCACCACCAAGTCCCGGGCCAGGTCCTTGCGAGCGGTCTCGACTGGGCCAGTCGGTCGCACGCTGGTCAGCAGCCTCGATGCGGTGGTGGCAGTCGAGATCCTTCGGACCCCCACCAGGCACCAAGTCCCGCAGCAAGGCGTGCAGCTCGGCTTCACCAGTCGGGTCCGCTGAACGATCACGTTGGTGCGTCGCTCGTCGAGCAGGGCCAGCACCGTGGTCAGGTCCTCGGGCTCCACCTGGTTTGCATCGCCGTGCAGCGCGGCCACGCTGGCTGCCGCTGCGGCATCGATGACGTCGTTCTTGCGTCGTCCGCCCCGAGAGAGTTCTCGGACTCGGGCGGTCGCGGTCGACGGCACGTCGTCGACGACTTCCTCACGAGCGACGAGCCACTGGGCAAGGTGGCGCCCCAGCCCACGCGCGTTCTCGATCGCCCAGCGACGCTCGCCGAGCTTGTCAGCCCAGCGCAACAACCGGCGGTATCCAGCGAGTGAGGCCTCCGCCTTGATCGTGTCTATCCGACGGTTCGTTGCCGGATCCACGGCGCTGGCAACATGCACGCTCTTGTGCGGATCCACCCCGATGATGACCATGTTCTGCGACCCTTCGTCCGACAGCAGGGGGAACCGTGGACGACACGCCGACTTTGAAGTTCCGCATCCGGTCAGTCCTCTGTTGAGTCAGTCCACGGCCGTGCTGCCGGCCGGCTCGACAAACCCCGGCAGAGCCAACCAAGAAGGCGGCAGACGGTTCACGAGTCAAACCGACCAGCAGCACACGAGACGCAAGGCAAACCGCACGCGATCTCGTGGGACCCAGACAAGTCGGCGGTTCAGCTGGGGCATGTTCAGCGGCTATGCACCCTTCGTCGGGGTCGTGACTACGTTCGTCGGGGTACTGCTCTGCGGGCTCTCGCTTATGGCAAAAGGGCTGAGTGAACTCACGTTCGGGATGGGTGAGTTCTCGGCCAGCTTGCGGCGAGGTGGGCGCTAGGCTCTGCAGCCGTGCCGGGAGACCTCGAATCAGACTCAGTTGAGCTCATCGTTTGCGGCCACTGTGGTCGATCTGTGGCTGCGGCGGTGTGGATGTCTGCACGAAGAGGTGGTACCGGTCCCTCCCATCCCTTCCGATTCCTGAAATGCCCGGCATGCCGTGAGCCAAGTGGCAGGACCTCGCGTGGCATCGTGCATCCGTGGCCCAGAATCAGCCGGAGTATCAGGAATGTGCCCGTCGATGTCGACGGCGCCTGGCAGGAAGCACGCGATGCGTTCGGGGCTGGCGCCTACACAGCTGGCGAGATTACGTGCAGGAAGATCCTGACGCATTGTGCTGTCGACGTAGCCGAGGCGAAACCGGGCAAGAGCTTCGCGGAGTACGTCAAGATCCTGGACGACGAGGGTTACGTGACAGGGCTCAAGGACGTTGTCGGCCAGGTTCGGACCCGTGGCATCACGGCGAAACCATGATCTGCCGTCAAGCACGAAGGAAGAGGCGGTCCAGACAATCTCCGTCGTCGAGCACCTGCTCCACAGCATCTACGAGTTACCTGGGCTGACGACTTAGCGCTAGCCGGACACTGCGAGGTTGGCCTGACGCCGAGGCCGCTACTGTTCTGACAGTCGAAGCAACGGGGGTGCTGACTAGCATGTTGCTACAGCGTCTGATGAGTACGTTCTGGGGCGGGTTAGTCATCGGCATCATCCTCGGTAGTTACGTTGCCTTTCTGCTGTGGTTCATCGTCAGCCGAGACGACGCCGACGTTGGGGTCCCGAGCATTCCAAGTACACCAACCGCCACTAGCTACCCCACCTCGAGTTCAATCCCCACTGGGATACCGACGCGGTCACCGTCGTCCCGACCTACCGGGTCAGCCTCGAGCAGCGGAACGCCAGATCCGGGTCGCGGTGAACTCGAAGATTTCTTGCGTGAGTGCAAGACCGCAACGAAGTTTCGGGAAGGTCAGGTCAGCTTCCCAGATGAGATGGAGATCGGAGTGGGCGAAAGCAGCTCGTACAGCGCTGTCGTTGACGTGCGGACAGAACCCGCGCCGGCTGAGACCGTAATTGACGCTCCGAAACCTCGTTCTGATCGAGTCAAGGTTAAGTGCATACTTTCGGCACGGCTCGTACCTGTAGGTGATGGGATGGAAGTCAAGCCGCCCACCGACGCGGATGAAGGCGGCTGGAGAACTCTGACTTTTACCCCGGACGGTCTCGTTGAATGGACATGGACAGTGAAAGCCCTCGTTCCCGAAGATCAGAGCTTGCGCTTGGAATTGCTACCAGCTGTTGAAGTCCAGGGACGGGTAGGAGACCCTGTCAGAAGTAGCGTGTCTTATGTCACTCGCGTCAAGGTGAAAGCAACAGCACTTGACAAGGTTGGCCAATGGTTCGATACGCAAGGCAAGGTACTTAGAGGCATAGGGGTGGCCATTGGCGCCATCATCCTTGGTGTGCTCGCGTTCTCAAGCCAACTCCGAGAGGCGGTCGCCAAGCTGTTCAAGCGCAAGCCTGCCGAGGACGCGGCACCACCACCACCCACTGCGCCAGCTGAGAAGCCGAAAAGGAAGAATGCCAAGAAGAAGCACTGAGAGGTGCGCGTCCGGTCGCTGGACCAGGTGACGGCCATGTAATTAAGGGTCGTGAGACCGCGCCGCGGTCCATGCGCTGAACAGCCAAACGGCGACAGGCCGGCGGCGTTGTGGAGTTACAGCGCCAAAACTGACGACGGCGACTGAGTCGCTGCGCTGGTCCCGCATCTCGACGGCTCTAGCTCGCTCGTGGTTTAAGAAGAATCTGCCAGCAGTCCTCACGACCGCGTTCCCACCCACCGGCGTACAGCTCGTCAGGGTCGGCGGTCTCGAAACTGGTCAGGGCCCTGTTGCCTCACGTCAATAGGTCCGGGAGTGTTCCTTCGTTGCCTCATGAAAAAGGTCCGCGAGGGTGGCTCTTACCGGAGCCCGATCAGAGTGCCGCTGGGAGGGTGGTGGCGGGGGTGACGGTCGGCTTGGTGGTCGGCTGGTTCTTGGCGGTGGCCAGGGTGAGCAGGTCGGCGTTGAGGGCCTGGATCTGTCTCTGGACGGCGGCGGGGTTGAACGAGGCGTGCTGGGCGGTCAGGCGGCGCCGGCGCAGCGGCTTGACCGTGGGGTGGGCCAGCGCGCGGGCGTAGGGCGTCAGCGCTCGGTCGTACTTCTTGGTGATCTTCGCGCCGTCGCGGACCTTGGAGATCAGCTTCTGCTGGGGGTAGAAGTGGTTACCGAGCAACGACTGCAGCGCCCAGATCTTGTTCAGCAGGGCCAGCTCACCGGGGGTGTCGTAGCGCAGGTAGCCGACCAGCTGCCGCACGGTGGTCCAGTTCTTCTGCTCCACGTGCGCGCCGTCGTTCTTGTTGCCCGACCGGGACCGGGTGAACTTCAGCTTGTGCTCGCGGCAGTACCGGTACAGCTGGTCGTTGATGAACTCCCCGCCGTTGTCGCAGTCGATCCCTCGGACCGGGAACGGCATTCCGTTGACCACCTCGGTGATCGCGGCCACGACGTGGACCTGCCGCTTGTCCGGCACGGTCCGATTCTCGGTCCACCCGGTCGCGATGTCGGTCACGGTCAAGGTGAAGCAGAACCGGCCGGCGGCGTTGCCGCCCTCGTGCGCGACCAGGTCGACCTCGACGAACCCGGGGGCGTCCTCGTCGTGATCGGCCCAGGTCCGCATCGCGATCTTCGACTTCAGGATCGACCCCGGCTTGGTGTGGCTGCGGCCCCGCGGCAGCATCTTCGCCCGGGCCGGTGCCAGCTTGCGGTCGATCGTGGCCGCCGACATCCCCACCAGCAGGGCGGCGGTCACGTCGTCCAGGTCCAGCTCGCCGTGCCGACGCAGCAGCGGGACCAGCTCGGCCAGCATCGGCGCCAGCCGCTTACCGGCGGGAGCGTTCAGCACCGCCCAGCACTTGCCCAGCGCCGCTACGACTCCCGGGTCGTACGCGGGTGCGCGTTGGGCTCGAACAGCCACCGGGCGCGGCTTCAGCGACGCCCGCAGGACCCGCCGGGCGTAGTCACGGTGGTAGCCGGTCAACCCGCACACCGTGTCCAGGATCTCGCCCTTCAACTCCTTCGAGGCGTTCCGGTACTTCACGGCCAACGCCTTGGTGATCGCCTTACGCGTCGCCATCGACAGCTCCATCCGCCAAGATCACTCCGAGTACTCAGGTGACCGGCGCAGCGACGCGCCCAACGCGGACCTTTCCTCGTGAGGCAACGAACCCGCTACGCGGACCTTTTGGATGAGTCAACGCGCGGGCTTGTTCGGCGGTTTGGCAGATCGCGGTCCGCGCTGCGTGGCTCGCGTCCTGGTCGATCAAGACGTATGCCTGGACACCCTTCCCCAGCAGGGTGGCGACGACACCGCCCGGGGCGTGATCACCGTAGCGGTCCATGACTTGTGCCTCCCGGATAATGGTCCTCGCGGATGGTCCGAACCGATGTCGCCCATCATTCCGGCTGCTGCCATGCCGGGACAGCTCGTCGACCCACTGTGCGCCGAGAGCATTGTTGATCTGATCCAGGCGTCTGATGACGCCAGCCTCGTGGGGGAGGCGCACGATGTTCGTGCAGGTGTTTCAAGGAGGAGTGAGGGATCCGGTCGGCTTGAGGAAGAGTCTCGACCGGTGGATCACGGACATCGGCCCGAAGGCGGACGGTTGGCTCGGCACCATGTGGGGTCTGTACGGCGACAAGTCGTTCAGTGGGTGGGTCGGGAGCGCTGCTGACGGTCCAGCCGGTCGGCAGCGTGGGGGGATTCGACATCCTCAGATCGCGCCGTTACCAACTGGTCGCCACGATTGTGCTGAGCAGGCCCTCTGCTCGGTTGGGCCGGTCCAGTAGTCATTCCGGGAAGGACTTGACATGGCGGCGCGGTCGGATGGATGTTGACAGAGCCGTCACCTGACATTCCGCCGGTCGCCAATGGGACGGTTTCGCCGGAGCGGAGATTGTTGTGAAGAGCACTCATCGCCTGCAAACGTTGATCGTTCTAGCCGCTGTGCTGTCGCTGGCTGGGCTGGTCGGACCGGCCGGAGCGGTCGGACCGCAACACAAGCCCACGCCTAAGTCGATCTTGCAGAAGGGGGTTCGGGCGACTTCCACCGCGTCGGGTCGGGTTCGAGCGAGCGAGGAACCGGGTGAGGAGGATGAGGCCGGGGTCCTTGCGGCCCGCGCGGAGTTTCATCAGTCGATCACGGCCGCCCCGGCAGAGGTAGCCCCCGCCTCCGGATTGGTGGCCGCCATCGGCGCGGCGAGCAGGCTTCCACACAGCGGTGGTCGCTGGCGGGAGGTCACTGATAAGCCCTTCGTGAACGACCCGATCGAACGCGGTGCCAACTTCGGGGTTGGTTGGGGCTACGTCACGGGACGGATGACGGCGCTCACCTCAGCCGGCCGCTTCGTCTACGCCGGCTCCGCCAGCGGTGGTGTCTGGCGCACCTCCGACAACGGCGCCCACTGGCGTCCCGTCAGCAGCGGACTTCCCCGCCTGGCCATCGGCGCGTTGGCCACTGACCCGGTTGATGGGTCGGTGTGGGCCGGCACGGGTGAGGCCAACAATGCCAGCGAAAACCAATACGGGGTGGGGATCTATCGCCTGGCACGGGGCTCGGATCGGTGGCGACTCGTCGGTGGCAGCGAGCTGAACGGTAGCGGCGTTCACCGGATCGTCTGGATCCGCGGCTACGTCTACGCCGCCACCAGCCACGGCCTCTACCGACGGTCCGCGCTCGACCGCCCCTCCTCGACCTGGCGGCCAGTGCTGCAACCGGCAGGGCCCCTTGACTACCCCCCCAGCTCCGAAGTCACCGACGTCATCGCTGTGCCGGGAACCGGTGGGCGCAGCATCTTCGCCGTGGTCGGCTGGCAGGGCTACTCCGACCCGCCCGCGACCGACCACAACGGCTTCTATGTGGGGTCGGGCGGTCCAGGAAGCTTCGCCCGGGTTACCCCGACCGGCGACATCAACCCGGCCACGATCGGACGAACCACCCTGTCGTCGGCAGGCGGATGGCTTTACGCCGTCGTCGCTGACACCGCGAGCGGCGACCTCCGCGGCCAGGGAGCGTTCGTGTCCCGAAGCGGCCGCCCCGAAGGCCCGTGGCGGCTTGTCGCCGACGTGGACAAGCTGGCCAACTCCGACTCCGCTTTGGGCGACTCGACCAGTAGCTACTATCCGGGCGTGCAGGCCGACTACAACCAATACATCCTCGCCGACCCGCGCAACCGCCAGCACATCTACCTGCAACTGGAGGAAGTGTTCGAGTCCACCAACGGCGGCACCACGTGGACCGCCGTCGGGCCCTACTGGAACTTCGACATCGGCTGCGAAGAAGCCGCGGGCGACCCCTACGACTGTCCGATGACCACCCACCCCGACCAGCACGCCGGGCTGTTGGTCAACGGCGAGTTCTGGGCCGGCAACGACGGAGGCATCTGGCGACGTCCCACGCGGTGGCATCACCAGGGACAGTGGACCAACCTGAACCCCACCGTGCACACGCTGCAGAACTACTCTGTCGCCGCCGGCAAGGCAGGTGACGGCCTGGCCTACTGGGGCGGCCTGCAAGACAACGGCGAGTCCTACACCCGAACCGACCTGCCCCGCATTGAACAGGCATTCACCGGCGATGGTGGCGACACCATCGTCGACCCGAACGACGGCGACAACGCCGTCGAGGAATACGTCTACCTCGACATGTATCTGACCACCGACGGCGCAACCCAGACCCTCCGCGAAATCTCACCGTCGTGCCTTACCGCCACCGATCCGCCGGCCCTGTGCGATCCCAGCCCCCGCTTCATCGCTCCCATCGAGCAGGACGTCACCAACGCCGACCACTGGCTCGCCGGCGGTAGATACGTCTGGGACGACACCAAAGCATGGGACACGGTCTGCACCAGTGCCGGCTGCGACTGGAAGCCGGTGTATGACACCGGAGGTGGACACTCCACCACCGCCCTTGCCGGCAGCGGTGCCGTCACCTACGCCGGGTGGTGTGGCCCCTGCAACCCCGGACAGGCCGCCCCGTTCAGTCGCGGTCTGGCGACAAACTACGGCGGCAGCTGGCATCAGCTCAACATGGCCTCGCTGCCGAACCGCTACCTCACCTCGATCGCTGTCGACCCGAAGAACCCTGCACACGCCTATGTGTCGTTCGGCTCCTACAGCCGACGCTGGATACCCGACGCCGGTGTCGGACACATCTTCGAGACCACCAACGGCGGAACGTCCTGGACCGACATCAGCGGCAACCTGCCCGACGCCCCCGTGTACAAAATCATCCTCCAAGACCACGCGCTGGTTGTCGGCACCGAAGTGGGCACCTTCCTTTCCCCCCGGCCAAACTCGCGTGCCGCCGCGGCCCTCAGCACGACAACCAGCCCTCAGCCGTCAACGTGGCGGACCTTGGGCTCCGGGCTGCCCCCGGTCACCGTCTGGGATCTCACCGCCACCCCGAACGGGAGAATCATCGCCGGCACTCACGGCAGAGGCACCTGGGAAATCACCACCAACCGGTAACTGCCCGGCTCCACCCCGTTCTGATTCCAACTGGCACCACAGCCAAACGACCTGGTGCCGGTCTGCGCTCGGGCGGACCAAGCAAGCGCGACCGCGGTAATGGTCGGACGGGCGGGTCGGCACGAGCCTGCCGAATGCCGCCGGAGGGTTGAGCTTGCGCCCGACAGCCTCAGAACCGCTCCTCGACGCTTGCCAACCTCCTCCGCCGCCGCGGTGTGGTGACCGGCCCGCAGTCATCTGCCACGCCACGCCGACTCCTACCAGGGCAGTCCTGACCCAGCGGTCACGCTCACGCGCTACTTTGCCCACCGCCCACTATCAAAAGCCTCGCCGCCTCTGGAATGCACCCCCGGCGACATCGCGCAAAGCTCGCGCAAGCGCCCGCCGGCAGACCGCGGCGCCAACTCGAGCCGGCTGACTGGTGTCAGTTCACTGACTGAGATGATGTGGTCGCGAGCCCGTCGAGGCAGGGGTAGCGGCTGCCACCAGTTCGTCGTGTGTTGCTCGGCGAGGCCAGCGCCGACCAGGCGGGTGATGGCATCGCGGTTCAGGAGATGCCGATCCCGACCGATCAACGACTCACGTTGTGGTTGGGCGTAGCGTCAGAACGTGCCCACAACAGTACGCAGGACGTATTTCATGTTGATGGTGGTCGACATGGAGCGCGCCCTGCATTTCTATACTGACGTCTTCGCTGCAACCGTCTCCTTACACACCCCGTACTGGAGCGAGCTGGTCGTGGCAGGCGCGACGGTCGCGCTCCACCCGGGCCGCACTGGCGGTGATCGCGACACCGGTCTGGGCTTTGAGGTCGATGACCTCGACGCGACCTCGGAAGCCGCCGTGTCACGTGGGGCCCGCGTTGCCGACCCACCTCGGGTACGGTCCGGCGAAGGCATCCGAATCGCGCGTCTCGTCGACACCGAGGGCAACATCATCTCGGTCGCGGAACCCACTCGCTGAGACTGCCCACCCATGGGCGACACGACCGGAGGTTAAGGGGGACAGCGTCATCTCACATGAGCTTCAACTCAGGGACAACTAGAGCCGCTAGGTCCCCGGGGGTCATACGGCCCGATAGCCGTCTGTCAACTGAGGTGGAATGTGGCCCCAACCGTCGCGGCCGGCGACCAGCTCCTCGATCGTCAGTAGCGGACCTTCCTGCGAGAACCGCTCGAACCCCTGGCGTCCCCGTCTGGTAAGTAGTAACTTACAGGTTCGTGATGGCTTACCGGTTCGACGTGTGGGCGTTGCTGGGTGACGCGAGCCGCCGGGCGATCATCGCGCGGCTGTCGCAGAGTCCCTGCAGTGTGGCGGAGCTGGCGGATGACATGCCGATCAGCCGGCCGGCGGTGAGCCAGCACCTCAAGGTGCTGCGTGAGGCCGGGATCGTGCATGACGAACCCCAGGGTCGGCAACGGGTCTACAGCATCGACGCCGCCCGCCTCGAGCGCTACCGCCGGCAGCTGGACCAGTTCTGGTCCGATGCGCTCACCAACCTCACGGCCACAACGAACGAACAGGGAAGCGAGATCGGATGACGGTGCAGTCAGACGGGACTGTTCGACACGACGTGGTGGTCGAGTTACCGCTGGAGGAGGCGTTCTGGAGGTTCGCCGACCTGGACAAGATCAAACCCCGTGAGCACAACATGCTCGCCGTGCCCATCGCGGAGACCGTCCTGGAGCAGCACCCCGGCGGTGACCTCTACGACCGTGGCGTCGATGGCACCATCTGCCGCTGGGGACGCGTGCTGACCTTCGACCCGCCCCACACCATCGCCTTCAGCTGGGACATCGGACCCGACTGGCAGGTTACCGCCGACCTGGGCCGGGTCAGCGAGGTCGAGATCACCTTCGTCCGCGAAGACGATGATCGCACCCGCGTCACCCTGGTGCACCGCCACATCGACCGCCACGGCGAGGGCTGGCAGTCGCTGCGCGGCGGGCTCGACGCGCCGGACGGCTGGCCCCTCTACCTCCGCCGCTACCAGGCCCTCAGCCGCGGCGAGCTGGCCTCATGAGCACGCCTGATCTGATGCCGCTCGCCGAGGACGAGCGGGCCGACCTGCTGGCCCTGCTCCGTCAGCTCACCCCGGCCCAGTGGGACGCCCAGTCGCTGTGCACCAGGTGGCGAGTCCGTGACGTCGCCACCCACATCGTCAGCTACGACGAACTGTCCACCGCCGCGACGGTGGCGACGTTCCTGCGCGGCGGTCTGCGCACCGGCAGGGTCAACGACGTCGCCCTGGCCCGCTACCAGGACCTCGACCCCGACGGCATCATCGCCCTGGTCGCCCGCCACCTGCGCCCGCGCGGTCTTCCGTCGGGCTTCAAGGGCGGGATCGCGCTCACCGATGGCACCATCCACCACCAAGACATCAGGCGTGCACTCGGGCTACCGCGCCCCATTCCGGAACACCGGCTCGTCGCTGTCTTGACGTTCTCCCTGGGTGCGCCCACCCTGCCCTCGAAAGGCAACGCCAAGGGCCTGAAACTCCTGGCCACCGATGTCGACTGGGCCGCTGGCGCCGGACCCGCGGTGACCGGCCCGGGCGAGGCGCTGCTGATGGCTGCCGCCGGCCGCCGTTCGGCCCTCGACGACCTCACCGGTGACGGACTCTCCACCCTCCGGGAACGGGTCGACAGGGCCTGACCAGCGCGGACCCACGGCCGACGGGGGTCAGATCCTATTTCACTAAGCCTCGATGAATGTTGTAGACGTTGGCGTTGTCGTGGGCGCGTCCGGCGCCCTTTGGCGGTAGTGATCTTGGACGCGGGTAATGATGGATCAGGGGTGCCTGCCGGCCCAGTGGTCCTTGTCTGCGCGTCGATCTTGGTGACCTGTCCTGATCGGTTGGCGGTCGTCAGATTAGGCAATCTGGCGGGGGAGCACAGTCCCGTCAGGGGCCAGGGAGTGATGGGCCGTCAGTACCCAGGGGTGAGCGGAGCCCTCAGCGACGCAGCCCGCCTACGGTAAACCGGCACCAAGTTCGATCATGGTCGGTGAGCGCCGAGGGCGCACAGACCGGCTGCCCTGATTGGTGTCGAAGGTTGGAGCGCTCGACGATCTCGGACCTCACGTCCGGAGCACCGGGGTGCTGAACAGTGCGCGCCGGGGTGGGGAGGGGTGGAGCGGGCGGCAAACTGGACGGGCCCGGAGACCAGCGGGGTCGGCGGACACGATGATCTGGTCAGCTTTGGAGCTGTCGGCGGCCATCCGCTAGCTGAGCTCCAGTCAGCCCGATGCCGCCACCCCCGGGGGTAGTTCCGCACCGAGTGGACCTCGACTCCGGCGAGCCTGTCACAGCCACCACGAGCGTCGTCACGCTCTCCGGGGCCGGCAGATGGGGGATACCTCGTCGACCGCAAACGTCGCCGCATTGCTCGAGATCTCGGTCAGGCGATGTCGGCGCCGATCCGACCCATGGCCGACGCGATAGCGCCTACTTTCCCGGCCGGCTTACTCGCATCAGCTGCACCGGCTCAGCGTCCACCGCACTGCCGGTGTGTGGCACAGCGAGCGGCAGCCCAGGAACCGGCTCGCTGGCTGACTCATGCGCTGTGTCGCATGTCGGCGCCGGTCGGGTGCGATGGGCGATCCTTCCATGGTGACGACGGATCGATTGCCGCCGACGACACTGCGCAGCTCAGCTCTGGGCTTCAAACCGGTGGCGTGATCATGAGGTTCGTTTCGGTTGACAGGGCCGGGGGGCGGGAGCACCTTGGGTGGTGGAGGCGATAGGGATGGCCACGAAGTCACAGAAGGCCTCGGAGGGTGCACCGGACCGCCAGCTTCGGTTCGAGGCGACGATTCACCAGGGCGAGAGGGAGCGGGCCCTGTCCAGGGTCGCGGACCTCGACTTGGACCGGGTGTCCGACCCGTCCGGAGACGTGCGGCTGCTGATCAACTCCGATGAGTTGGCTCGGCTGCTCGACGAGGGATACGAGGTTCGCCTGCACCGCACGGTGAGACCGCAGCCGCTCAGTCCAGACCTCGTCATGAGCGACGACGAAGCGGTGCGATGGCTGGAGGAGCGGGTGCAGGGCATCCCCCGTGAGGAGGGATCCTGATGTATCGCACCGTCGCTCAGCTCGACTCGCTCAGCAACCTGCTGGCCGCGTGGTTCCCGGGATACTTCACCCGATTCGCTTTGCCCGAGGCATCCGTGCAGGGCCGGCCCGTCTTCGCGCTGAGGCTGCGCGCCGGCGGAGGGGACGGGGAGCGTCGGGGTGTTCTGCTCGTGGGTGGCACCCACGCCCGGGAGTTGATGAACCCCGATGCCATCATCGAGTTGGCCGTGGACTTGTTCACCAGCCATGCCAACGGCACCGACATCGTCTACGGCGGTAAACGCTGGCCAGCATCCGACATCAAGGTGATCCTGGAGTCCCTCGACGTGTGGCTCGTCCCCTGCATGAACCCTGACGGGCGGGTGCACTCCATGACCGTGGAAGCCATGTGGCGCAAGAACCGCCGCGACAACCCCGGAACGCCCTGCGACGGGGTCGATCTCAACCGTAACTTCGACCTGTTGTGGGGTGTGACGCAAGGGCAGACCTCGTGTTCGCCGTGTAGCGATGTGTATGTCGGTCCGTCCGCTTTCAGCGAGCCGGAGACCCGCAACATCAAGCACCTGCTCGATACCCGGCGGATCGACTGCTTCGCCGACGTGCACTCTTACTCCGAGCTGATCCTGTGGCCTTGGGGCCATGCACCGAGCCAGACCGTCGATCCGAGCAAACAGTTCACGACGCTGGCAAGCGGCACCTGCGCCGGCATTCCCGTCGCCGGCTACCAGGAGTACATCTCGGCCCGTGACCAGCAGCGATTCCAGACCGTCGGAGCACGGATCCGCGACGCCATTGCCGCCGTTCGAGGCCGCAGCTACACCAACCAACCCGGCGTCGCCCTGTATCCCACGACCGGGACGCAAAGCGACTACGTGTACAGCCGACACATCGCCAACTCCAACCTGCGCAAGACCTACGGCTACACCTTCGAGACCGGCCCCTTCACCGGTAGCGCCGAGTCGTCCTTCCAGCCGGCCGACCCGACACTGGTCAAACGGGACGCCAAGTCGGGGATGATCGCCTTGATGCAGCAGTGCATCTGCGCGATCGAGCTCATCGGCGGTCGCGTCTTCAGGGCGGAAACGGAGGTGGGCGCGCTGCGCAAGGTCCGGGATGAGCTGCTTGCTACGACGGCCGCCGGGCGGGAATGGATCTCGCTGTTCGAACGCGTGCAGACACCACTGCTGGGTGCCCTCATGGGTGACGAGAAGCTGCTGGCGGAGGCCGGCGAGCTCCTCAAGCGGGCCGCCGTGATCACCAAGGACGACACTAAAACGCTCACCGACGAAGACGTTGACCTCGGCATCCGCGTCGTACGCGCCCTGGGAAAGAAGAAGGAGGGCGCCGAGACGCGCCGAGACCTCACCGCGGTGGAACGCCAGCTGGAGTCGCTCCGGGGCCAGCGGATACAGGGTGCAGTCGAGCGCCTCATGAACGAGAAACCGCATGCGCGTACGACGACGGCCAAGAAGACGACGGCCAAGAAGACGACGGCCAAGAAGACGACGGCGAAGAAGACGACCGCGAAGAAGACGACCGCCAAGACCGCAACCAAGAAAACGCCTGCACCTAGGCCCCGCAAGTCCACCTGACACCTGATGCGGAGGCCGGGCTGCGCCGCGAAGGTGGCGCACAACCACCTTCACCGCGGACGAATACGAGATCATGATCAACCAAGATCCCGAGCGCGCAGCAGCTGCTGCGGGCCGCCTTGGAAGCGCCCTGAGCGGGAAAATCGGCGAGCCCTTCGTCGACGCCGACGACACCGCCGACGTCGCAGTCGCCACGCTTCTGGACCCGGCGCACATCGGTCGCATCTACAGCTGACCGGGCCGCGCCGATCACCTTCTCGGACATGGCCGCAGAGATCAGCGCTGTCACCGGACATCTACTCATTCCAGGGCGCTGCCCGTGGACGACTACGTGGCAGCACTGGTCTCAGCGGGGCTGGGCGAGGGAGACGCCTCTGGAAGACCGTTTCGGCCTCGCCGACCCCCGGGGTTTCCAGGTGCCTGCGCCCGTGAGCTTGGGGTCTTTGCACTTCGGGGCGTAGCGTGAGGCTCAGCAGACCAGGGAGGCATGATGGCGAATCTTGTGGTGCACTTCGAGATCCATGCCTCTGATCCGCCAAGGCTCATTGACTTCTACACCCGGCTGCTCGGTTGGACGTTCACCCAGTTCGGTGATGCACCGTACTGGTCCATCCACACCGGTGACGGTTCCATCGGCCTGACCGAGCCCGGCCATGGCATCAATGGCGGCCTCACCCAGCGGCAAGGGCCGGCACCCGAGCATGGTGCCCCCGTGAACGGATGCAATGTCGTGGTCGGCGTCGACGGTGACATCGACGAGGTGTACCAGAAGGGTCTGCAGTTGGGCGGTGCCGCGGCGCTGCCGCTCGAAGACATGCACGGCATCGGCCGCGTCGGCTACCTGCGTGATCCGGACGGCAACGTGTTCGGACTCATCTCACCCATCCTGTCCGACGGCACCGACACAATGGCAGGGTGAATCCGCACGCTCGTGTGCCCGAGGATCTGGCGAGGGATGAATCGTCGGCGCCCCTCGCGACCAGGTCACAACGACACTGCCGTTGTTGCGCCCGCTGTTCGGCACGCTCGTTGTCGTGGACCAGTCCGCACGTTCTGAGGTGGTGGGGCATCGTCGCTGTCCTATCCTGATCTTGGCCTTGGTGACCGCCCTGGCCTTACCGGTTTGCTGGTGGTCACCGGTTTCTGGCGGTGGAGTGGGCTTCGGCTCGGCCTTCGCGCCCTCGAGATGTCTCCCCGGTTGAGGGTTATGGCACGATTCAAGTGTGGCTGTCGGCTCGGAGAGGGAGCTGTCGGAGCTGCGCGATGAGCTGGGTCGGCTGCGGGTGGAGAACGTGAGGTTGGCGCGGCTTCTCGATTTGCGGGGACAAGACACCACGCCATCGTCGGAGCAGTTGGCCGTGCCCATGGTTCCGGGAATGGTGACGATGGCGTCGCCGGTGGCCGACAAGCTTGCCCTGTACGGCGACCGTTTCCGGGCCCGTCGCGATGTGTACGCCGTTCGGTGGGAGAACCGTCGTGCGGGGACGAGCGGTTGGATGCCGGCGGTGGCGGGGAGATGGCGCAAGGGCATGGATCGGCGGTTGGTTCGTTATCTGCCGCTGACGCCCGAGGTGATCGCCGCGCACCTGGCCGGCGACGTGTTCATCGGGCTCTATCCCTTGTTGAGCGACAATTCGTGCTGGTTCCTGGTGGCCGATTTCGATGGCGGGTCGGCGATGCTCGACGCGCTGGCGTACGCGAAGGCTGCCCGGAGCGAAGGGGTTCCGGCGGCGGTGGAACTGTCCAAGTCGGGTCGGGGTGCGCATGTCTGGGTGTTGTTCGCCGCCCCGGTGGCGGCATCGGTCGCACGGGCGCTGGGTACGGTGCTGGTGCGCGAGGCGATAATGCTGCGCGGCTCGATGGACCTGAAGTCGTACGACCGGCTGTTCCCGAACCAGGATGTGATGCCGGAGGGTGGTTTCGGCAACCTGATCGCGGCTCCGTTGCAGCGACGGTACCGCGATGATGGGTTGACGGTGTTCCTTGATCTTGCGTCGCTGGAGCCGTACGCCGATCAGTGGGCTTTCTTGTCGACTTTGGATCGGTGCAGTCCTTCCGACGCGGGACGGGTTGCTCGGCGGGCGAAGCAGGCCGCGGTCGGCCCGGACATCTCCCGGATGTGGAGGTCGGGTGCGACGCAGGTGCAGCCACGGCTCCCTCCGGTGGTGCGGGCCGAGCTTGGATCGACGTTGGTGATGGAGATGGCCCAGCTGCCGCCGGCCGCGTTGGCTACGTTCAAGCATGCGGCTTCGATGGCTAACCCGAAGTTCTACGAGCTGCAGCGACTTCGGAAGTCGACCTGGGACACGCCGCGGTTCGTCCGTGCGTATGACGTCACCGTTGATGATCATCTGGTGCTGCCTCGCGCTCTCAGGCACACCGTCAGCGAGATGGTCGAGCAGGCTGGGTCGACGCTGTCGGTTACTGATCTCCGCCACGCGGGCACGGAGATCGATGTGGCCTTCTCCGGTGAGCTGGACCTGTCGCAGTCGAGGGCGGTGAGTGCGATGTTGGCTCACGACGACGGCGTCCTGGTCGCACCACCAGGCTCAGGCAAGACGGTGATGGCTTGCGCGGCGATCGCTGAGCGAGCGACGTCGACGTTGGTCTTGGTGGATCGCAAGGCACTGGCGGAGCAGTGGCGGACCAGGATTGAAGAGTTTCTCGGCTTCAAGGCCGGGCAGCATGGTGCGGGCCGGAAGAAGCTGACCGGCACCATCGACATCGCGATGTTGCCCTCCCTGGCCCGGCACGACGATATCGAAGGATTGACGGCCTCGTACGGTCAGGTGATCGTCGACGAGTGTCACCACTTGGCTGCGGCCGCCTACGACCACTCGGTCAAGAAGATCGGCGCCCAGTTCTGGCTGGGGCTGACCGCGACACCTGTACGCCGTGACGGCCTGGGCAACCTGGTGACCTGGCAGCTCGGCCCCGTCCGGCACACGCTCGACCAGCCGACAGAGTCCACTTTGATCGACCTGTCGGAGCCCAGAATCGTGGCTGCCCGACTGCTCTATGTTCACGAGACCCAGTTCGAGTGGGTCGTCCCGGACAGCAGGTCACCCAGCCCCGTTGCTGCGGCGCATGGCGCCCTGGTTGCCGATGAGGGGCGTAGCGAGCAGATCGTCGCGGATGTAGTCGACGCCCTCGGCCGCGGACGCAACTGTCTGGTACTGACCCGACGGGTGGCTCATCTGGACGATCTCGCAACCCGTCTGCAAGCTCGCGGCACGGAGCCGATGATCCTGCAGGGCGGCATGTCCACGACGGACCGGCAGGCTGTCGTGGAGCGTCTCGACGAGGTGCGCGCAGGGGACGGGTGCGTGGTCATCGGGACGACTCCGTACATCGGTGAAGGCTTCGACGCTCCTGCCCTGGACACGCTGTTCCTGGCCGCGCCGGTCTCGTTCGAGGGTCTGCTGGTGCAGTGCGCTGGCCGGGTGGTACGCGCAGCACCAGGCAAGACAACGGCGGAGGTGCACGACTACCATGACGTCGCTGTCCCGATCCTGGCCGGCTCGCTACAGCGACGGATGCCGGGATACCGCACACTCGGCTTCAGCCGCCAGGCCTGACGAGCGGAGCCAACCAGCGTCCACCGGCGTGGTTCCGGAGTCGGTGGGCGACCTATCGCGCGAAGGTATGGCGCACATCCAGCACTTCCACGACATCACGACTGCCAGCACCGCCGAGACCCCTTGCTGGGCCGGACTCAACTTGGGCAAGGCCGCGGCCTGGACCTCGCCAATGGCGGCGATGCTCGCTCACCGAGGTCGATCTGCGCACTCTCGTGCGAGTCCACCCACCAGTTGATGAACGCAACCGCGGCCTCGGGATGGAGGCCCGTGACGACGCCGACAGTCCTGAGCATGGAGGACGTTCGGGTCGCAGATTGGTCGACTTTAATATGACGACGTATCGGACTCGTCGCATGGTGTGAGGGTTCTGCCTGACAGCCGTCTGCCAAGTGCTCCGCCCAAGGCCATGGTCTTCGTCGAGGCCTCTGTCTCCGACGCAATGCCGATTCGGTTCGTCAGTCAGGGGGCAGGTGCCGATCAACTAGTGGTGTGTCTCGCAAATAGATTGCTGTTAATTGGGTAGAATGAGGGCATGGCCCGCCCTCCCGCTCCCGCCTTGCCGATGACTCCTGCTCAGCGTGAGGTGCTGGAGAAGGTTGCTCGATCCTCCACAGCCGCTCATCGGGAGGTGGTCCGGGCCCAGGTGCTGCTCGATGCCGCCGAGGGGACGGCGAATGCTGAGATCGCGCGACGTCATCCGGTCAGCGTGATCACCGTGCGGGCCTGGCGGGCGGCGTTCCAGACCGACGGCCTCACCGGCTGGGGGAAGGTGAAGGAGGGCCGCGGCCGCAAACCGTCGATCAGTGAGGACACGATCGCTGAGATCGTGGAACTGACCACCAAGACAACACCCGCTGGTGCCACGCACTGGTCAGTCCGGACGATGGCCGCCCGGGTCGGGGTCAGCCCGGCCACAGTGCAACGGGTCTGGTCCGAGCTGGGCCTGAAGCCGCACCGGGTCGACACGTTCAAGATCAGCAACGACCCGCAGTTCACCGAGAAGCTCGTCGACGTCGTCGGCTTGTACCTGGACCCGCCGGACAAGGCGATCGTGTTGTGCATGGACGAGAAGTCCTCCATCCAGGCCCTGGACCGCACCCAGGCGTCGTTGCCGCTGACCCCCGGCCGGGCCGCGACGATGACCCACGACTACAAGCGCAACGGCACCACGACCTTGTTCGCGGCGTTGGACGTGCTCACCGGCACGATCATCGGGCAGTGCCTCCCCCGACACCGCCACGAGGAGTTCCTGACCTTCCTCAAGACCATCGACACCGAGGTCCCTCGCCACCTCCAGATCCATCTGATCTTGGACAACTACGCCACCCACAAGCACCCCAACGTGCAGGCCTGGCTGAAGCGGCACAAGCGTTTCCAGCTGCACTTCACCCCCACCTCCTCATCGTGGCTGAACCAGGTCGAGCGCTGGTTCCGCGACCTCACCGACAAGAACCTGCGCCGCGGCATCTTCGCCAGCGTCCCCGCCCTGATCGCCAGCATCCAGACCTACATCGACACCAACAACGCCGACCCCGAACCCGAACCCTACGTATGGACAGCCACCGCCGAGTCCATCCTCGCCAAGGTCGAACGCGCCCGAAACGCCCTCAACCAAACAGCAACCCAAAACTGAGACGGACCACTAGATCCGGAGCCTGCCCCTGACCCAGGGAGGCACCGCGAGGTCCAGGCCGTCCTGCCGAGTCATCGCAGCGATCCTAGGGACCCTGAGTCGGCGCCGTCATATGGCGACCTATCGGACAAGTGACGAGCACGAGCGCTGCTGCTGACAGCCGGTCAGGCCGAGCTCGGCCATGATCGCCCGCACCAGGTTCTTGTGGTGGTGGGTACTTGCGCTGCCGACATTTCACCAATGCTCGCCCAGCGCGGGAGGAAAGCCATCAGCGATGCGTCCTTGATGGCGGCGCCTGGATCAGCGAGGTGCACCGGCTGCTGCGCCCTGGTGGCGAACTCGTGTTCCTCGGGAACCATCCGCTGGCCATGGTGTGTGCATCAATCGACGGACACGTTGACTTGGCCATGCGTGGAATCTCGAGATTTGGCCCAGCTTGGTCGACACTTCTCGCCAGCAGCTCGAGAGGACGCCTGGGGCGGCCGAGAGCGGCCAGCGGCGATGGTCGCCATCCTCGTCGAGGCAGTCCTGCTGGCAGCCTCCACGCACCCCTATTGCGGCATCACCCTCCCGCCGATGCGCCGGCGCGTAGGACTTCTGCGTCTTCGAAGCCATGGCAAACGTCCTCTTCGCGGACCACAGTTCCACTTGGCTGCCGGAAGCCCGGCGACGTGGCGCTGATCAGGCCCGGACCGCCTCGAAGAGGTCGAGATCGGCGAGCTCCGCAGCGAGTTGGCCGCCGGCCCAGCCCTCAGCGTTGGTCACCGCGGTGGCCTTCTCGACCAGGGTCGGGAACATGATGCCGGTCAGCTCGTCGACGTCCGATTCGTGGTTGCGGAGTGCGGGCAGCAGGGCTGAGCCGCCCGTCGCCGCCACGGACTCGTCGGCCACCTGGCGTAGCCGCTGGCCGATGTGGATGGCGAACGACATCAGAAAGGATTGGCGGAACGACCGTGTACGTGAGCGCCCGCCGGAGTTGCGCGACCCGTGCCGCAGCATCGCCCGTTGGGCCTGGGCCAGCAGAGAGGTGAGCATCAGGTCGACCGCATCGAGGTCGAACGGTGACCCGATGACGGTGCAGTACCCCAGCCGTTGGGCGTAGACCGCTCGGCACCGGTTGGCAGTGGCGATCTCGTCGACGAGGTTGGCCTTGGCGTCGATGTAGGGGGCGTCCAGCCACAACCGTCGGTAGGTCGTGGACGGTTGTGCATCCGTCGCTTGGTCGCCTTCATGGTGCAGCAGCAGTTCCAAGGAGTGCTTGCTGATCAGCTCCTGCGCCTTGGCCGACAGCGCCTCGGCCTCGTCGGCGAAGGTGGTGGCCTCCACCTTGGCCAGCAGTGCTCGGACCTTCGCCAGCTGACCGGAGGCCCGCGAATCCGCCGGATCGGAGGCCGTCGCCACTCGCCGACCCTCGAGTAACTCCGAAACGGGCAGCATCGAGAACAGGGCCGCCAGGCGGAGCGCGAGCGCAAGGTCCTCGACGCTCTCGACGCTGAGCGCCCTTGGCTGGCCGAGCGCGGCGGCCTCCGTCCTCCAGGCCACGGAGCCGAACGCACCGCCCTGGCAGGCGGGCCCCACCAGCCAGGCCAACACGGTTTGATAGCCCTCGCCGACGATGCGGGCCACGGCGGTGGCCAGTTCTGCCGGACTCCAGCCGCCGTTGAGCACAGCACCGGAGAGTCGATCCAAGAGGTCGGTGACGGCCTCCGCGAGTGCCCAGCCTGGCATCCGCTCGCGCTGCAGGGCGCCAGCTCGTCGGAGGGCCTCCTCTTCCGATCCGCGGAAACCCAGGCGCCGGACCTCCGTCACCACCCGGAGGTCGGCGAAGGCCACCGGGTCCACCGTGAACTCGCCGCCGCCCCCAAACGGCGAGCCCGGCCTGTGTCTAGTCGACCCGTGCCCTTGCCGGGCCCGCTCGCGTTTACGCGCGTCTCGCCGCGCCTTGCTATTGCGTCCCACTACGAACGACCTCTCTGTGTGTATCTGGCTTCCTGTCGCTGGGTCGCGGGGCCTGGCGATTGCCCTGCGCGGCACGCTTCGCTGCTGCCTGTGGCACTTCCGAGTCTCCTCTGCCCGCGTTCATGTGCTCCCGTACCTGATGCGTCAGCCTCCCATGGCCGGAGGCCCTGCCTGCGGAGCCGCGCGAGAGCAGCGCGGGTCCCACAACCCCCGGGCATGGTCTTCCAGGCTGGTCTCAATCGGGCACGGTGAGCTCGCGAGGTTGGGTCGGGCGAGCGATGGCCGGCGTGGTCACCCAACGGCCGCAGAATCGTCTTCCTTCGATACGACAACCCCCTCAGCCGGGTGACCACGGCGACCATGCGGCCAACTCTCCCTGCCTGATCGCGTCGTCCCTCGAGCCGGTCCTTCGACCGTCCCGATCCGCCTGCTCCATCCACCAGGATCGGGAACCGACAGTTCGTGAACTGTTCCTGTCTGGGTTCAGCATCGGACGTGACCGATGCATCGGTTTGTGGTGCTCCGGCGGCGATCCAGGCGACCAGGAGGCTGTCTGGATGGTCGACGAGGTGGTCACGGGCGAGCGCGTCCACCAGGTCACGGTCGCCGGCCAGATGCGCCGTGGCGATCGCGACGACTTGACGCTCGCGAGACGTCTGAGCCAGCTCAGCTCCACGGGCAAGCAGCTCGGGTATACCCCAGGACTGATCAGTGCGGCCGCTACCACCACCATCGGGTCCTGGCAGGTCTCAGCCCGGCACCCGATCTCTACGGCCGCCGCGGCCTGACCGCCGATGAGCCCCCGGACCAGCCTGTCGGCGTCGTTTACTGTCATGAAGGAAGCATCGAACCCGACGCTGACGCTGCGCTGACGGCTGTCTGACGCACCGTAGACGGGAATCAGGATCTCGTCCGCTCGATCTGGTCGTCGACTCACCGCTGCTGCCGGTGAGGGGCAGCGACCGGATGCCATCACCTCCACCCTCGGGCTCACCCTCCGACGACGTCGGCGCCGCAGCTCGAGATCGACGTCGAGGAACGCAGCGGCCGCCGAGATCTGCGCCCCTGCCGCCGCGCTTTCGCTGGCCATCGAGCTGGACGCCCCGGCCAGGCCCTATCGTTCGGGCTCGACGAGATCGCCGATCAGGTGCGCTGGAACCGGGGCCATTCAGCGGGAGCGCTCGGGTCTGCCGCCACTACGCAATGCCTGCGGAGCATCGAGCTCAGCGTGGTCCTCAGGCGGTCCATACGCCTTATTAGTCCTTGCGGAGGAGTTCAGCGGGATCTGCACCCTGGTCGAGTCAAGGCTGGCTGGCGTCGTGGACCAAGATCGCGATCTGTACGCGGTTGGCGACGTCGAGTTTGTTGAGCAGCCGGGACACGTGGGATTTCACCGTTGCCTCGCTCAGGAACAGAACGCTGGCCACTTCTGCGTTGGAGGCGCCGGACGCTACTGCGGTGGCGACCTCACGTTCGCGGTCGGTGAGGGCGGCAAGGCGGTCGGTGGCCGTTCTGCGTCGTTCGGACGCTTGGGTGTTGCCGAAGTGGGAGAGCAAGGTGCGGGTGACCGATGGTGAGATGATCGCGTCGCCGGTGGCGACGACGCGGACGGCGTTGATGATCTCAGCGGGTGGTGTGTCCTTGACCAGGAAACCGCTGGCACCGGCTCTCAGTGCATTCATCACCATGTCGTCGGCCTGGAAGGTGGTGAGGACGATGACGTGGGGCGGTCGGTCGAGCTGTCGGAGCGCGGCGGTGGCGGTGATGCCGTCCATCTCAGCCATCCGGATGTCCATCAACACGACGTCAGGACGGTGTTGCCGGACGGCGGCGACCGCGCGGGTTCCGTCGTCAATCTCTCCGACCACCTCGATGTCCTCGGCCGAGGACAGGATGATCCTCAGGCCGGCCCGGACGAGGGCGTCGTCGTCGACCAGCAGCACTCGCACGGTCACCATGGCAGGTCGGCCTGCACCACGAAGTTGCCCCATCCGTCGGGACCGTGAAGGAGGGTGCCGCCGGCGAGGTCGACGCGTTCTTGGAGGCCGAGAAGACCGGCGCCCGACCCTGGCAGCGTTGGCTCTGATTGGTCCCGCGTCGGGTGGGTGTTGCGCACGGTGATGTGGAGACCGTGGTCGGGGGCGCCGGTGACAAGGACGTGCGCGTCCGAGCCGCTGGCGTGTTTGCCGATGTTGGTCAGTGCCTCCTGCACGATCCGGTACGTGTCGCGGGCGAGTGCTCCGGGAACGTCGTCGGCCCGCTCCACCCGCATGTCCAGGCTGATCTGCGCACCCGTTTGACGGGTGTCGTCCACCAACCGGGGAATGCCTGCCAGGGTCGGCTGCGGCACCGGCGGCGTCACCTCTGCTCCACCTGAGACCTCTCGCAGCACCCCGATCACCGTCCGCAGCTCCTCGAGCGCCTGACGCGCGGTCAGACGCATCAGCTCGGCAGTCGCCCTCACTTCCGCCGCGGGCAGGTCAGGTCGGACCTCCAAGGCCCCAGCGTGTAACGCCAGCAAAGAGATCCGATGCCCGAGCACGTCGTGCATTTCCCGGGCGATCCGGGTTCGCTCGGCCATCCGTGCGCGGTCCTCGTGCTGGCGCTGGTCGGCCTCGGCCCGTTGCGCGCGGTCGCGGAGGCTGTGCAGAAGCTGCCGGCGAGCCCGGATGAACATCCCCCACGCGGTGACAGCGAGCACGATCGGCACGACCCGGACAAGGACGGCCAGCGGGTCGGTGGTCGGGCTGTAGAGCGCGAACAACAGGACCGACGGCACCCACAGTCCAGCGACCAGCAAGGCCCGCCGGGCCGGGGCGTGCACGGCGAGCGAGAACTGCGCGAACAGCCCGGCAGGAGTGGCCGAAATCGACAGGGTCCCCAGCAGCAGGCAGCTGACCGCGACGCCGACCGGCCAGCGGCGTCGCCACCACAGCGAGACAACGGCCAGCACCCCGCAGGTCACGTCGACCGCAAGCTGCGCGGACGCCAGCCCGGCGCCGCTGCGCAGCGTCGGGCTGATGAACAGGGCCCCGAGGGCGGCAGCCACGACACATCCGGCGGCGTCGATCGCGCGGTCGCGTCGAGATGGCGTGGTCGAACCTGGGACGAGGACTCCCGAATCCAGGAGCGCCGCCGCCCTCACGAGTTCGGCCCACAACCAGTAGGGCGGGACATGACGTCAGCCTAGAGCGGGCGAGGGTGCGGCAACACCAACGAAGGTCTAGGCAGGCACCGCCGAAAGGTGGTGGGACTGCCGATGACGACCCTTCCGATGGCGCAGAACAATGGCTGCTCGGCCGAAGCGCCCCGTCCCCCACGACAGCCATCGTGGAGCCATGACCACCGACGCCGACTTCACCGCCAGCAAGGAAGCAGCGGTCCCGTCGCCACCGCGGACCGGCCGCGGCTGCCGGGTGGCCGAACCCTTCACAGAGCTTCCCGCGTGGCTCACCGATGTTCCCGACCACGCTGTCCTGGTGATCTACCGGACGTTCCTCGACTGCCTGAACCCACGTTGACCTGATCAGCCCACCGTCCCATCCCCTCGACCGCCGGTCGACGGCACACACCCCGAATCATCGGAGACGAAGCATGTCCAACCCTGTTCCCGCCACGCTCTATCGCATCGCGGCAATCGCCGGCTGCGGAAGCGCGGCGGTCCTGCTCCTCAACGCGGCTAAGCGCGCCGAGCTCATCCCCAGCTCGTCCTTCACCCAGCTGATCGCCCCGGTCGCTGAGATCCTCGCGCTGGCGCTGGTCACGGCCCTCTACCTCGCCTTCGGTCGCCGTACCGGCACCTTCGGCCTCCTCGCGTACGGCCTGAACGCGTTCGCCCTCGCCTCACTGGTCGGGGTGGAGTTCGTCATCAACCTCGTCTTCAAGGAGCTGCCCGGCGCCACCGTCCAAGGCCTCCGCGCCGGCCCGCTCGGTGTCGCGCTGACCGTCGCCTCGTTGCTGTTCTTGATCGGCACGCTCAGCTTCGTCGCCGCCATGCTGCAAAGCCGAGAGATACCGACGACCCCGCTGGTCCTGTACGCGATCGGCGCCGTCCCCGTCGCACTGCGCGCGTTCGTGCCGGAAGCGGTCCTCGATCTCGGTCTCGCCGTCCTGGCGATCGGCATCGGCTGGCTGGCCATCTGGTTGTTCAGATCATCCCGCCACATCGCGCCCTGGACCACGGCCACCCCAGCGTCGGTGCGCGAGCACAGCACCGTCTAGATCACCCACCAGCCAAGCACCCGCCCTAGCCAACCGGGAACGGCCACCACCACCGCCAACCCGACACGACCACTGCACATCCCACATCCCAAGAGGAGACGTCCATGTCCACCGTCACACCCACCGTCCCGTCAGCAGCACCGCCCACCGCCGAACCCGGCCTGTCCCCAGCCCGGCTGAACCTGATGCGAGTCGGCTTCCTGCTGATGGGCGTCGGACTGGCCCTCGTGAAATGGCCACTCCTTCCGCATGCGGCCTCTCTGCCGTTCTACGACGGGGCAACACTCTGCCTCCTCACGGCCATGTCCCTGTTGGCCTTCCTGGGGTTGCGCTACCCGATCAAGCTGCTCCCGATCCTGCTCTTCGAGGCAATCTGGAAGCTGCTGTGGCTGTCGCTCGTCGCCCTGCCGAAGGCGATCACCGGCTCCCTGGACGCCGTGACGACCACGAACGTGTACAACTGCTCCCTGGTCCTGGTCATCCTGGCCGTCATCCCCTGGCGGTACGTGTGGCGCACCTACGTGCGTGCCCGCGGGGACCAGTGGCGATGATCAAGCCCGGCGATCGGCTGGCCCGTCGCCGGTGCTGTCGAAGCTGGGTCCACCTGGTCGTCGGCTCGACTGTGCGGGTCTGGTCACGACATCGAGGCGCGGTCGTCCTGGGTCAGCGAGGCGCTGAGACCGTCGAGGATCAGGTCGAGTCCGAAGTCAAACTCGTCGCCGAAGTCGTAGCCGGGCTGGAGAATGTGTTCGGCTGCCAGCTCGACGAGATGGGGGTACTGCCCGTCGGCGAACTGTTCCATCATCGGCGCCGCCACCTCGGTCACAGTGTCGGGGCCGTCGAAGGGGAGTGCGGCCTCCTGAAGAGCGAAGCCGTAGACGTAGCTGTCGATCAGCGCGTAGGCGTGGGCGGTCATCGCGATGGAAAAGCCGGCGCCGCGCAGGGTGCCGAGCATGGCGTCGTGGTGGCGCAGCGTGGCTGGCCCGGGCGAGGTCCGAGACTCCAGCAGCCCGATGGCCCAGGAGTGTCGGCGCAGGACGCGGCGGGCGGAGGTGGCCCGGAGATGGATCTCGGCGCGCCAGTCGCCGTCGACGGTGGGCAGGTCGATCTCGCTGAAGACGCCGTCGACGATCGCGTCTAAGATCTCGCTCTTGTTCGCCACGTAGTAGTAGAGAGACATCGGCTTCACGCCCAGGTGGGCAGCGAGGGAACGGATCGTCAGGGCGGCGACGCCGCCCTCGTCCGCGACCGCGACGGCGCCGGCCAAGACCCGTTCCCGACTCAGCGAAGGACGGTCCTTCGCGGCTTTGGTGATCTTCGGCATGTCCTCTTCCCTCAGCCATAGCCTTTCAGTACATAGTACGATACTGTCTCGTACTAAGTGCGGTAAAGGGATCGCGCCGATCAACTCGGGAGCAGCGATCATGGAACATCCTCAGCACCATTCCGCAGCGACCACGCCAGCTGTTCCGGCGACGGCGGCGACGGTGATGCGGGCCGTCGTGCAGGACGTCTACGGTGACGCCGACCAGCTGCGGCTCGAAGAGCTCGCGGTGCCGACGGTCGGCCCGGACGACGTTCTGGTGTGTGTCCGGGCGGCCGGGGTCCACATCGGCGACTGGCATGTGATGACCGGCCAGCCGTACCTGATGCGGATCATGGGCTTCGGTGTCCGTGGACCCAAGGCGCGGGTGCGCGGCATGGACGTCGCCGGAACGGTCAAGGCGGTGGGTGACAACGTGACCCGCTTCCGGCCCGGCGACGACGTCTACGGCGTCTGTGACGGGGCGTTCGCCGACTACGCGACCGCCCGGGTGGAGACCCTGGCCGCTAAACCGGCGAGCCTGACGTTCGAGCAGTCGGCAGCCCTGCCCACGTCGGGCTGCACTGCGTTGCAAGCATTGCGCGATACCGGGCAGGTCGCGGCGGGGGAGCGGGTCCTGATCATCGGGGCCTCGGGTGGGGTGGGCCTGCTCGCCGTGCAGATCGCCAAGGCGCTCGGTGCCGAGGTGACCGGCGTGTGCAGCACCGCGAAGCTGGACCTGGTCGCATCGGCCGGCGCCGATCACGTGGTCGACTACACCGCAGCCGAGGTCACCGACGCAGATCAGCGGTACGACCTGGTCCTCGACACGGGCGGCGACCGAACCCTCGCTGCGCTGAGGCGCTGCCTCACCCCTCACGGACGGCTTGTCCTGGTCGGCGGTGAAGGTGGCGGCCGGATCATCGGCGCAGCGATGACCCGCTCGATGCGAGCGTTGGTCCTGTCCCTGTTCATCAGGCAGAGCCTGCGGATGGTCATGGGTGCCACGAAGGCCGACGACCTGCAGACACTCACCGAGCTGGCCGACAGTGGCAAGCTCCTCCCGGTGATCGACCGTTCCTTCCCGTTGCCGGAGGCTGCCGACGCGATCCGACATCTCCACACCGGCCACGTGCTGGGCAAGGTCGTCATCACCGTCTGAGACGGCCGCCATAGCCTGTGGCGACACGGTCCAACCCCAGGGAGCCGTCACCGGGATCCCCTCTCGCAGCCAGCACCACCTCGCGCTTGCCCGTGAGCATCGCGCACTAGCCAGGGGCGCACCACCGTCGCAGAGCTGCGAACCCGGATCCATGAATCTCCACCAGACAGGAACGATGATCATGACAAACACCCTGTACGACACCTATCCCGCCCGGCTGACCGGCGAGCTCGATCCGCATCTCTCCCGTGGGCTGTGGTTGGTGAAATGGTTCCTGGCCATCCCGCACTATGTCGTACTGGCGTTCCTGTGGGTCGCGTTCCTGGTCACCACGGTGATCGCCGGGTTCGCCATCCTGTTCACTGCCCGCTACCCGCGCACCCTGTTCGACTTCAACGTCGGCGTGCTGCGGTGGAGCTGGCGGGTCGGCTTCTATGCCACCACCGCCATCGGCACCGACCGTTACCCGCCGTTCACGCTGGCCCGGACCGACTACCCGGCCGACTTCAATGTCGACTACCCCGAGCATCTCTCCCACGGCCTGGTGTTGATCAAGTCGTGGCTGCTGGCCATCCCGCAGCTGATCATCATCGGCCTGTTCACTACCAGCGTGCCGTTCTGGTGGAACACCGCCGACGACATGTCCACCGCCTACCGGAGCGTCGCCGGCATCTCTCTGCTCGGCATGCTGGTCCTGGTCGCTGGGATCGTCCTGCTCGTCACCCGGAAGTACCCGCCCGCCCTGTTCGACCTCACCATGGGCCTCAACCGCTGGATCTACCGGGTCGTCACCTACGTCGCCTTGATGCGTGACGAGTACCCACCCTTCCGGCTCGACCAGGGCCAGCACGAGCCTGTCGACGGAGCCACCGACGGCCTGATTGCGACACCGGATCCGCTCGGGACACCAGCCTGAGCGGCTAAGGCTCGTTCGAGACGCCACACCAGACAACCGAAGGGAATGAGGGTGATGGACCGGACCGCTGACGGATCGATGGCGGGGAAGACCGTGCTGGTCACCGGGGCCAGCTCCGGCATCGGTAAGGCCACCGCCATGGGTTTGGCCACGATGGGCGCCCGGGTGGCGATCACCGGCCGCGACCGTGACCGCGTCGAGGACTCCGCCCTGGAGATCCGTACCGCCGGCGGCGGGCAGGTCGACGTGTTCATCGCCGACCTGTCCTCCCAGGCCGAAGTCCGGCGACTGGCGCAGGAGGTGACCGAGGACCTTCCAAGGCTCGATGTGCTGGTCAACAACGTCGGCGGCTACTGGAACACCCGCCGCGTCACCGCCGACGGGCTCGAGCGCACCTTCGCCCTCAACCATCTCGCCCCGTTTTTGTTGACCAATCTGCTCCTGAACCGACTCAAAGACAGCGCCCCGGCCCGGGTGGTCACCGTCTCCTCCAACGCCCAAGCGCTGGGGCGGATCGACTTCGACGACCTGCAAGGCGACCTGTCGTACTCCGGCTCGCACGCCTACAACCAGTCCAAGCTCGCGAACGTGTTGTTCACCTACGAGCTGGCTCGCAGACTGCCGGCCATCTCGACTGCTGACCATGCGGTCGTGACCGCCAACACGCTGCATCCCGGTGTAGTGAACACGTCGTTCGGAGCCGACGACCCTGCCAGCATCCAACGCATCTTCATCCCGTTCCTGCGACCGTTGATGAAAACCCCCGCCCAGGGGGCTGCCACCTCGATCCGGCTCGCGTCCGCCCCCGAGCTTGAGCAGGTCACCGCAGGCTTTTTCGCCGACGGCAAGCCCAAGAAGTCCTCCAAGGCCAGCTACGACCAAGCCACTGCCGCCCGGCTCTGGCAGGTCAGCGCCGACCTCGTCGGCCTCACCCTCCCCGAGGATGCAACCCGGCAGCAGCCGTCGCAGGAGCAGCCACAGCACGACCCCACCACTCAGGAGCGAGCATGACGGTCACCACCACAACGCTGGCGCTGCGCCGAGCCAGCCTGACCGCCGGGGGTCGGCTTCGCGCTGATTTCCTCCTCGCCACCATCGCGGTGCCCGTCGTGATCTACGGGCTGATGCCGCAGCTGTGCGGGATCCGCGGCCGACTGCTCCGCCCCAGCATGAGCAGCTGAACGGGCATCGGCGATGACCAGTAGGCGTAACCCTCATTCCACCCGCAGAGGTCCGCCCGGCCTGCCGTTGCCGACGTCAGACACCATCGGCCCGTTGGACTCTGGTCCGGTGGTCGACCCAACCGCCGCACCAGACACCACCTGGCGGGGGATGCCGATCCAGCTGGGAGACCGCCGTGTCCTGCACCCTGGCCGGTGGCGCTGGCTTCGAGCCCTGGCCTGGCTGGTGCTGCTGTTCTTCCTGACCGCCGCGGCGTTCGGGCTGCCGCTGCAGGCGGCGGTCGACCGGCTCCCCTCAGGAGACGGCGCCGCCGGCTTCGTGGCGCGGCTGATCGCCTGCGCAGCCGCCCTCGGCTGCTACGCCCTCGCCGTCCGCCTTGGGGAAGCCCGCAGGCCCCCCGAGCTTGCCCTTCGGCCGGCACTGCCCGGTCTGGCAAGTGGAGCTCTCCTCGGACTGATCATGATGACGGTGCTGATGGGCCTGCTCGTCGTCACCGGTCTCTACGACATCACCGTGGTCGGTCCGGCCCCGGCCTGGACAGGCTTGGGCCTAGCGCTGCAGGCAGCCGTCACCGAGGAGCTGTGGATGCGGGCGATACTCTTCCGTCTGCTGTGGCGGGCATTCGGTCCGGTGCCGGCCTTCGCCGTGGCGGCTCTGGTGTTCGGTGCCCTGCATCTCGCGAACCCCGGGGCCAGCCCCCTGGCCGATGCCACCGTGGTCGCGGCCGGCCTGATGTTCTGTGTCCTGTACGCCGTGACCGGCCGGCTATGGGTGCCGATCGGTGTCCATCTCAGCTGGAACCTAGCCCAGGGCTACCTGTTCGGGGCAACGGTCTCCGGCGGCGGACTCGGCGGCTCGATCGCCTCGAGCACAGCCCACCCAGGCGCCCCCCTGTGGCTGACCGGCGGCGCCTTCGGTCCGGAAGCTTCAGTGTTCGCCCTGATCATAATCACCTCCGTCACCGTCGGCGTGCTTGCGCTAACCCAGAGGCGACGGACTGAGCGAGCCCTCGGCGGCGACGTCGGCTTCGACGCAGCCCCATCCGTTGGTGTGACTGAGCCTCCACGGATTCGGTGACGCCGCCCAACGCCCGCATCGACTCGTCCCCAACGGTCAACTCCGCCATTCCACACGAAGGACCCACCATGACCTCAGCCCTGCAGCCCGACACACCACCAGCCGACCCCATCACCAGCACCCTGACGCCGGACGGCGACACCAGCGGGCGGCCCCTCACCGTGTCCCATCCAGATCCCGAGAGCAGCCTGCCCAGCACCGATGTGGCAGCCGGATCCGCTCAGGTGCGGCTGGCCAGGATGGCAGGGTTGCTGTACCTGGTGATCGCCATCTTCGGTGCCTTCGCCCAGGTCGTCCGCGTCCGCGTCTACGTCCCGGGAGACGCAGCAACCACCACAGCGAACCTTGTCGCCAATGCGTCACTGGTGCGTTTGAGCTTCGTCGCCGACCTGCTCCAAGCGCTGGTCTGGCTGTGCCTCGCCCTGGTGCTCCACAGACTCTTCGTGCACGCCGGGACGTACCTCGCCAGGGCGATGGTGATCTTCGTCGTCTTCTCGGCTGGCATCGCCAGCCTCAACATGGTCCACCAGCTCGGGGCACTCCTCGTGGCCACCACACCTGCGTACACAGCCGCGTTGGGCACCGCCGGATCCCAGGGCATGGCGTTGCTGCTGATGGACATACAGCACTACGGCTACCTGATCGCCCAGCTCTCCTGGCTGTGGCTGTTCGCGCTCGGCCTGCTCGGCTACCGGTCCGGCCTGTTCCCGCGACCCTTGGCACTGGTGCTCATGCTCGGCACCATCTGCTACATGGCCGATGCCCTCTGGCAGTTCCTGGCACCCGGTACTGCTCACATATCAGCCGCAGTCTTTGTTCCCCTGGAGATTCTGAGCGAGGTCTCCCTGCTTCTGTACCTGCTGATCAAAGGAGTCAGAACTGCACGGCCGACCACGCCACGATCATTCCCGTGATCGACCAAGCCCAGTCATTCGGCGAGACGCTGAGCCATCCGTATACGTTCCCGAAATTGGCGGGGCGGCAGGTTGGGCACCTTCACCTTGGGGATCCAGCGTCTGTCGCCCGCCTACGCAGCTTGGAGTAGAACGTGACTCGATCGGGACTTCCGATCTCAGGTATTAGTAGTCCCGTTCGGGAGTCTGGGTCAGCGCTGCCGCGCGTGGGGTGGGGTTTCGTCTCGCTGTACACGCTGGCGTACGTGGGCACCTGCCTGGTGCTGGTCGCGCCCCTCCTGGTCACCTTGGCGTTGAAGGTCAATTCGCTCGTGGGCATCGATCAGGCTCCCACGAGCTTGGCGTTGGTCACCGGAGTTGGTGCCCTGCTCGCCCTGGTGGGAAATCCTTTCTTCGGCAGAATGAGCGACCGCACATCGGGCAGGCTGGGCATGCGGAGGCCCTGGATGGTCATCGGCCTGGTGGGCGGTTCGCTCGGCATCCTCGTGGTCGCGTTGGCTCCGACCATTGCGGTCGTTCTGGTCGGGTGGTGCATCGCCCAGCTGCTCTTCAACGCGTTACTTGCCGCCATGGTGGCGGTGTTGCCCGATCAGTCCCGGTCGCGCAACGCGGACTGGTCTCCGGTGCCCTCGGGGTCTGTCTGCCACTGGCGTCGGTGTGCGGCACCTTCTTGATACAGCTGTTCACCGGCAACCAACTCGCCATGTTCTTGATCCCGTGCGCGATCGGCGGGTTCTTCGTTGTGCTCTTCGCGGTCAAACTGACGGATCGCAGGTTGGACCCTGATGACAAGCCGAGCTGGTCACTGCGCGAGTTCGCCAGCACGTTCTACGTCAACCCGCTGAGGAATCCAGACTTCGCCTGGGCCTTCGTCAGCCGCCTCCTGTTCGTGTTGGCCTACGCCTTTCTGGTGACCTACCAGGTCTACTACCTGCTGGAGAAGCTCGGCAGCGCACAGGCCGAGGTGCCACGCCAGGTCTTTCTCAGCACCGTGGTCCAATCCGTCATGGTTGTCATCGCATCCCTGCTCGGTGGAAAACTGTCGGACAGGACGGGCCGACGAAAGATCTTCGTCGTCGGGGCGTCGATCGTGTACGGGCTGGCGATGTTCCTGATTGCCCGGGCCGGTGACTTCAACGGCTTCCTCATCGGCATGGCGGTCGGCGGACTCGGGTTCGGCGTCTACGTAGCCGTCGACCTCGCCCTCGTCGCCGATGTCCTCCCGGACAAGGCCAACGCGGCCAAGGATCTCGGCGTGGTTGAACATGGCCGGAGCACTTCCCTTCTCCTTTGCACCGGCGCTCGCACCGGCCATCCTGGCGATCGGAGGCGGGAGCTACGGCACCCTGTACGGAGTCGCCGGGGTCTGCGCGATCATCGGGGCGTTCGCCATCCTGCCCGTCAAGGGCGTGCGCTGAGCATCGGCGGAGGACACTGACCATTGAGGGAGGTGGTCATGGCCGGGCCGTTGCTGGAGACCAAGATCCACGTGCCGAGGCTCCGACGCGTCCTGGTAGCCCGGCCACGGCTTGACGAGCTCCTGATCCTCGGGGCCCAGTCGGCTCTGACGCTCGTGTCGGCCCCGGCCGGATTCGGTAAGACGACGCTGCTGGCCGAATGGCTGACCGCGGCTCGGGCTGATGGGTACGCCGTGGCGTGGCTTTCGCTCGACCAGCGCGACAACGATCCCGCAGTGTTCTGGCCGTACGTGGTCGCGGCGCTCAGGACCGCTGGGCCCAGCATCGGTGCCGATGCGCTCTCGCTCCTGCAGTCGTCCCAGCCGCCGCCGATCGACGTGGTCCTCGCCACGCTGCTCAACGACCTCGACGCCGTGCCGAACCAGCTGCTGTTGCTGCTCGACGACTACCACCTCATCGAGGCGCGCGAGATCCAGGACGGGATGGCCTTCCTGCTGGAGCACCTGCCCCACCAGCTACACCTCGTGCTCGCCTGCCGTGCCGACCCGCCGTTGCCGGTGGCGCGGTTGCGAGGACGGGGCGAGCTCGTCGAGATCCGCGCCGCCGATCTGCGCTTCACGGCCGACGAGGCAGCGGAATACCTCAATGAGGTGATGGGGCTCGACCTGACGGCCGAGGAGGTCGCCGCCCTGGACAGGCGGACCGAAGGGTGGATCACCGCGATCAGCTGGCGGCTCTCTCTCTGCGGGGCCGAGACGACGCCGCTGGCTTCATCGCGGGATTCGCCGGGGACGACCGCTACATCGTCGACTACCTGGCCGAGGAAGTCCTGCAGCGTCAGCCTGACCACCTTCGCACCTTCCTGTTGCACACCTCCATCCTGAGCCGATTGCACGGCTCGCTGTGCGAGGCCGTCACCACCCAGCCCGGCGGCCAGGCCATGCTCGAGGCCCTCGACCGAGGAAACCTTTTCCTCGTCCCCCTCGACGACCGACGCCAGTGGTACCGCTACCACCACCTCTTTGCCGACGCACTGCACGCGCGCCTGCTGGACGAACAGCCCGACGCTCTTCGGACTCTGCACCGGCGAGCAAGCGACTGGTACGAGCAGCACGGCGAACGGGCCGAGGCGATCCACCACGCGCTGGTTGGTGCGCACTTCGAGCGAGCCGCGGAGCTGGTCGAGTTGGCGATCCCGGATCTGCGCCAGGCCAGGCAGGACGCGACCCTGCTCCGCTGGCTGGAGGCGCTTCCCGACGAGGTCGTTCGGGTCAGGCCGATGCTGAGCGTGGAGTTGGTCGGGGCCCTCATGACCGTGGGCAAGCTCGAGGGCGTGGAAGTGCGGCTGCGGGACGCCGAACGATGGCTGGATGCGGCGACACAGGGCCCGACACACGAAGACCGAAGCCGGGAGGTTCCAGCCTCGAGTGTGGTGGACGAGGTGGCCTTTGGCCGCCTACCCGGCGAGATCGCCATCTATCGAGCGGGACTCGCCCAGCTCCGCGGCAACGTGGCCGGCGTCCTGATCCATGCCACCCGGGCGCTCGAGCTCGTCGATGAAGATGATCACGTCGGGCGTGGAGCGGCCGCGGCCCTCCTTGGCCTGGCCTACTGGACGAGTGCCGATCTCGATGCCGCGCTCCGGTGGTACGCCGAAGGCATGGCCAGTCTCGCCCAGGCCGGGCACACTGCTGACGTCGTCGCCGGTGCCATCACCCTGGCCGACCTGCGAATTGCCCAAGGTCGTCTCCGGGAGGCCAACATCCTCTACGAGCAGGGACTACAGCGCGCGGTCGAGCACGTTGTCCCCGCACTGAGGGGAGCGGCCGACATGCACACCGGCCTCAGCCGGCTCCTGTACGAGCGCAACGACCTCGAAGCGGCGCTGCGGCACGTGCAGCTGAGCCGGGACCTGGGCCCGGCTGCCGGGTTTGTGCAGAACGAGTACCGCTGGCGGGTCGTGCTGGCGCGGGTGCGGCAGGCACAGGGGGATCTGGGCGGCGCCGTCGAACTGCTCGACGAAGCTGAGCGGCTGTACGCCGGTGACTTCTCCCCGAACATCTGTCCGGTCTCGGCCTTGCGGGCCAGGGCATTCCTCACCGAGGGCCGCCTGGGGGAAGCACTCGGCTGGGCGCGTGGGCGAGGACTCTCCGCGACCGACGACCTCAGCTACCTGCGCGAGTTCGAGCACATCACCCTCGCCCGGGTGCTTCTGGCCCAGTACGCGGCCGAGCGCGCCGACGGCTCCCTCGACGACGCCACGCAACTCCTGGAGCGCCTCCGGCGTGCGGCGGAGAAGGGGAAGCGGACCGGTAACCTCCTCGAGATCCTCGTGCTGCAGTCCCTTGCTCACCAGAAGCACGGCGACCTCCCGGCGGCACTGGCATCGCTGCACCAGGCGCTGACCCGTGCCGAGCCGGAGGGCTACATCCGCCTCTTCGTCGACGAAGGACCGGCGATGGCCTCTCTGCTGCGAGCGGCCGCCAAGCAGGACATCCGACGAAGCTACGTCGCTCAGCTGCTGGCCGCCTTCAACGAGACCGGGAGCAGCAACCGCTCCAGCCAACCGGGGATGATCGAGCCGCTGAGCGAGCGCGAGCTGGACGTGCTTCGACTGCTCGGCACCGACTTGGACGGACCAGACATCGCCCGCCGGCTCATCGTCTCGCTGAACACCGTGCGGACCCACACCAACCACGTCTACACCAAGCTCGGCGTCAGCAACCGTCGAGCCGCGGTGCGCCGGGCCCGGGAGCTCGGCCTGCTGTCGCGCCCCCGCGACCACTGACCCCCTGGGCGTCCCCTCATCAGCACTGATCACCACATGTGGTGATGCGCACTCACCACATCGCCTTCTAGCTTTCGAGCGAAGGAGGAAACCATGAGTGATCAATCCAGTGGCGATATCGAGACCGGGTACCAGATCTGCATTCAGGGACACCTCGCCGCCCGCTGGGCCGGCTGGTTCGACGGATTGAGCCTCACCAACGAACCCGACGGCACCACCCTCATCTGTGGCCCCGTGGCCGACCAGTCCGCGCTGCACGGCCTGCTGCAAAAGGTACGCGACCTGGGCCTGCCACTGGTCTCCGTCACCCGGGTCGGCACCGACCACACCGATACACCCACCATGACGCCGCACGAGGCGCAGGTCCATCCACAAGGAGAAACGACATGACCGTTCTCGACCCACCCACGGTAACAACCCGAGTCCCGATGGACTCCCTGAGGAAGACCGCCCTCATCGCGGGCCTGTGCTACCTGATCTCCTTCGTGTCGATCCCGACCCTGATGCTCTACACGGCCGTGCACGAGCCCAGCTTCATCGTCGGGCCGGGGCCGGACACTCCGGTGCTGATCGGCGGAGTGCTGGAGATGATCGTGGCCCTGGCCGGTCTCGGCTCCGCCGTCGCGCTCTATCCGATCCTGAAGCGGCAGAACCAGAGCATGGCGCTGGGCCTGGTCGGCACCCGAACCATCGAGGGGGCCGTGCTCGTGGTCGGGGTGGCCTGCCTGTTGACCGTCGTGACCCTGCGGCAGGCAGGGGTGGGGCCGGAGGGGCTCGTCGCCGGTCAGGCGCTGGTCGGGCTGTACGACCGGCTGTTCCTGTTGAGCGGGAGCACGATGCCCGCCGTCAATGCACTGCTGCTCGCACCGCTGCTGTACTGGTCCCGATTGGTGCCCCGGGTGCTGCCGATGGTGGGAATGATCGCGGCGCCGCTGTTACTGACGGGAACCGCGGCAGTGCTGTTCGGTGTGATCGAGCGGGTGTCGCCACTGCAGTTGGTGTTGGCCATCCCGATCGCGCTGTGGGAGTTCTCACTCGGTGTCTACCTTGTCGTCAAAGGCTTCAAACCCTCACCCATCACCGCCAACATGGTTCCCCCGAACACCCGGCCGGCCTCGCAGAACGCCGGCGTCCGATGAGCGCCCTGAGGAAGACCGCGCTCGTCGGGGGCGTGCTGTACCTGATCACCTTCGCCACCTCGATACCGGCCCGGATCCTGTTCGCCCCGGTACGGAACGACCCCGACTACATCCTCGGCCCCGGTCTGGACACGCAGGTCCTGTTCGCCGGCCTGCTCGACGTGCTCCTGGCCTTCGCCTGCATCGGCCCGCGGTCGCGCTGTACCCGGTGGTCAAGCGACAGAATCACGGCGTCGCGCTCGGGTTTGTCGGCTCCCGGACGCTGGAGGCCGCCATCATCGTGACCGGTGTCGTCGCCTTGCGGTCGGTGGTCACGCTGCGGCAGGCCGGGGGCGGAGCCGACGCGCTGGGTGCCAGTCACGCGCTTGTCGCCATGTACAACTGGACATTCCTGTTTGGCCCCGGCTTCATGGCCTGCGTGAACGCCCTGCTCCTGGGCTCACTGCTGTACCGCTCCGGTCTGGTACCCCGGATCATCCCGCTGGTCGGCCTGCTCGGAGCGCCGCTGCTGTTCGCGTCCGATCTCGCCGTCCTGTTCGGGCTCTGGACCCAGACCTCCCTGCCCGCAGGCATCGCCACCGTCCCCATCGCGCTGTGGGAGGTCTCCCTCGGCGTCTGGTTGGCCATCAAGGGCTTCAAGCCCTCCCCGATCACCACGGGAATGACCACCGACAACACCCGGACCGTCGCCCACCACGACGCCGGAGTCTGATCGTCGAAGACACGGCCGGGCCGCACCGGGTCCGGCCGCCGCAAACCCGAATATCGCTTCTCACCAGAGGGCTACAACATGACATCGATGACTGCACACGCGGGATATCCGGTCCGTGTGACCGGCAAGCTCGACCCGGACCTCTCCCGCTGGCTGTGGCTGGTGAAGATGTTCCTGGTCATTCCGCACTACGTCGCGCTGGCGTTCCTCTGGGTCGCGTTCCTGCTCACCACCGTGATCGCCGGGTTCGCCATCCTGTTCACCGGCCGCTATCCGCGGTCACTGTTCGACTTCAATGTCGGCGTGCTGCGCTGGAACTGGCGGGTCGGGTTCTACGTCTACGCCGCCTTGGGCACCGACCGCTACCCGCCGTTCACCCTGGCACGGGCCGACTACCCGGCCGCCATCGACGTCGCCTACCCCGAACATCCTTCCCGGGGTCTGGTCGGAGTCAAGTGGCTGCTGGCCATCCCGCAGCTGCTGATCGTCGGTCTCATCGCCGCCCCGATCCTGCCGTGGTGGTGGACCACCATCGACTGGACGGCCAGCATCCAGTTCATCGGCGGCTACTCAATGCTCAACCTGGTCGTGGTTCTCGCCGGCTTCTTCCTGTTGATCACCGGGCAGTACCCCCGCGCCCTCTTCGACCTGCTCGTCGGCATCAGCCGCTGGCTCTACCGCGTCCTCACCTACCTCGCCTGCCTGCACGACGAGTACCCGCCCTTCCATCTCGACCTGGGCCCGTACGAGCCCGACGATGTAGTCGCCGACTCACGCACTGGCATCGACGCCGCTCTCGCCCCCGCCAGTACTCCCGCCCACGACCACGTCGTTGCCGTCCGATGACGACGCAGAATCGGACCAGAGAGCAGACCCCGCGACCGGGCTGGGCGGTCCCGGCCGCCCTGGTGGCGCTCAGTTGCATCCCGCTGATCGCCGGACGCTGCGGCTTCTCCAGCTCGCCGGTGGGCCCGCGCTCATCCCGGCCGAGGCACGATTCGCCGAGTTCCCGCTGGCCGTTGCGCTGCACATCCTCGGCGCCGCCACCTACGTTCTCCTCGGGGCCCTCCAGTTCGTGCCGCAGGTCCGGCGGCGGCACCGGACCTGGCACCGCCGCACGGGCCGAGTCCTGATTCTCGCCGGTCTGCTCGTCGCGGCCTCGGCACTGTGGATGACCTTGCTGTCCGCGGCGAAGCCGGGTACGGGCGACCTGCTGTACGTCCTCCGGCTCGTGTTCGGGTGCGCGCTGATCGCCTGCCTGGTCCTCGGCTTCGCCGCCATCCGCCGCCGCAACATCCCCGCCCACAGAGCCTGGATGATCCGCGCCTACGCCATCGCTCTCGCCGCCGGCACCCAAGCGTTCACCCAAGGACTCGGCGGGGTCGTGCTTGGCACCGGCAGCTCCAGGGTGATCTCGCCCAGGGCGCCGGCTGGGTCATCAACCTCGCCGTCGCCGAATGGGTCATCCGCAGCCCCGCCGCTCGGATCCGGCGTCGCCAGGTCGCTCGACCGACCCGACCGAGCGCTACCACCGTGGGGGCACGCGGATGACCGCCGACAGCACTCCTACCGCGTCTACACCTAGGTCCCCTGCATGCAGGAGTCCGCAGCGTCCCGGGGATCACTTGATCACGTGACAGGGAGGATAGCTATCCCTCGCGAGTCGGTCACACTGTGGCTCACCAATACCGGTGATGGACTGGCCTTTGCGGGAGGCGCTGGCTTGAACCCCCTGGCGATGAGCCCTATGGGCAGAGCTATCAGGCCTTCTGATTGGTTGTGATGGCCAGCCCACCGCCAAGAGACGTCCGGGTCGTCAACGGGCTGTCGCCAACGCCGGTGATGGGTTGGTTGTTGCGGACGGCGATGGTGTGAATCCTTTCGCGATCAACCAGATCGGGAAGACGACGAACTCGAACAAGAAGCCGGGAGCAAGTATGACCATCCCGAGCCCTACGTTCATGTCGAGAACGCCGAGGAGGGTGAGCGGTACTCCCAGAGAGAACAGGCCGTATCCGACGAGACCGAGCGCGGCGATAGGTCGAGGAACCAACCGTGAGACATAGAGCAGGTAGTTAAGGATGAGGCCGCCGATCGCGGTCGGAATGTAGACCCACAGCAGGTAGTGGGGGACCACCTGCAACTGGGTCAAGAGGTAGACCCCGCCTGCAGCGGACACGGTGAACTCGATGATTCTGAGCACCGGGTACCAGAACGCAACCTTTTGATTGACGCCCTTCAGCACCTGGTACATCAGCAGGCCGATGGCAACGACGGCGATACCGGAGCACATCATGAGCAGAACGCCGACTGTGAGTGGTGCCTGTGCGGTGTTGCCGTCGACAAATGCTTGGATCAGCGACATGCCGACCATGGCGGTGGCCATCTGGACGAAGAACAGAATGCCTACGCTGACCGCGATCTTCCTTCTGGACATGACTACTCCTTGGGGTTGAGCTTCGAGACATCACCGTGGGCGGGGACGTCGGTTCCGCTGTGGTTCCGAGACGGTGATGACAGCCGCTGCGAAGGAGCCGTCGAAGGCTTCCTGTCCGGTCGGGTGACCGCCCGGCCGGGTGCTGCAGATTGGCCGCACTGTTGACACTAGGCAGGGGCGAAGCTCCCCACGATGGGGCAGGCAGCACGGAGGCGGGGGGCTGACCCTACGGTCCGTGCGTGCCAGCACCACCAGGACCCGGCAAGGGCTGACTGATCTGACGATCCACCGGAAGACCCGTTCGCCGGGCGTCGGGTCGCTACAGTCACAACCATGGCGCTGCGTGTCGTCGTCGCCGACGACAACTACCTTGTTCGTCAGGGACTGACGTCGTTGCTGGCAGAGGTCGACGTCATCGACGTGGTCGCCACGGCAGACGACCTGGACTCGTTGATCCGGTCGGTGGCCGAGAACTCACCGGACGTGGTGCTGACCGACATCCGCATGCCCCCGACCAGTACGAACGAGGGCATCGAGGCCGCGAAGCGAATCCGGTCCGAGCACCCAGGTGTCGGCGTGGTGGTCCTCTCGCAGTACGTGGAGGAGGACTACGTCTTTGAGCTGCTGGCCGACGGCGTAGCCGGCATGGGCTATCTGCTGAAGGAAAGGGTCAACGATCTCGACGAGCTCGTCCGGGCGCTACAGGAGGTGGCCCGCGGCGGGTCGGTACTCGACCCCAGGGTGGTCGAGGCGCTGCTCGCGCGTAGGGGTAGCGATGGTCCGCTTCTTGGCCTGACGGACCGGGAGCGGGAGGTGCTGCAGGCGATGGCCACCGGTCGCAACAATGCGACGATCGCGAAGTCGTTGTTCATGAGTGACCGGGCCGTTGAGAAACACATCGGGTCGGTGTTTCAGAAGCTGGGCCTGGTCGACGAGCTCGAGGTGAGCCGGCGGGTGATGGCGGTTCTCGTCTATCTGGAGGCGACTGGCTCGAGTCGGTGACCGCGCCGGTCGAGGTCGCTGTGCTGGCTGACTACCACCGCCAACCGGGGTTTCTGTGGCGCTGACGGGACCACCGGAAGAGGCGCACACTGACCGTATGGAGACTCGCCGCGTGATCGGCCGGCTCAGTCGTGGCGGGCCGCACCGGCTGGTGGTGATGGTGGGTCTGGCCAGCTTCGTGATCGGGGCTTACGTCGTGGTGGTGCTCGGCGGCGGAGCGATCATCGGCCGGACCGACTCACCGAGTTTGCTCCTGTCCGTGGTGGCGACCGCAGCCGTGGCGCTCTTGTTCGCGCCCGTGCAGGCCGCCCTGGAAAGGGTCGCGACCAGGATGGGGCTCCGCCGCTCTGCCACGCCGTACGACGTGTTGAGTCGTTTTTCGGGGACTGTCATGGGCAACGACGCGACTGAGGAACTACCGGCCCGGATGTCGATGCTGCTGGCCCAGGGGACCGGGGCGCAGTGGGCGCAGGTATGGCTGACCGTCTCCGACCGCCTGACGCTGGCGGCTACCTGGCCCGTGGATGCCGCCGATGACCGCCCACCGCCGTCGGTGCAACCCGGCGGAATGGACGCCACGGCCGATGGCCGGCGAGCCTTGGCCGTGCGGCACGGCGATCAACTGTTGGGGGTGCTCCGCCTGCAAGAGCGACCGGGAACGGTGCTCACCGCGGTGGAGGAGGGACTGTTCGCCGGGCTGGCCGCCCAGGCCGGTCTGGTGCTGCAGCTGGTCGGGCTGCGGGCCGAGCTCGAGGACAGACACCGGCAGCTGGTGGCGCGAGCCGAGGAGCTCAAGGCGTCTCGGGAACGGCTCATCGAAACCCAGGACGCCGAGCGGCGCCGCCTGGAGCGCGACATCCACGACGGTGCGCAACAACACCTGGTGGCACTGACGGTCAACCTGCGGCTCGCGCAGATCATCGCCGCTCGGTCACCGGAACGCGTCGCGAGCGTGCTCGCTGACCAGGCCGATGCGGCGCGGGTGGCGATCGAGACGCTCTCCTCGTTGTCCCGCGGGATCTACCCGCGGCTGTTGGCCGACGAAGGTCTGGTGCCGGCTCTGCGGGCCGCGGTATCGGCCAGCCCGATCCCGGTCTCCGTCGACTCCGATGGTGTGGGGCGACCCCCGGCACCGGTCGAAGCTGCCTTGTACTTCTGCTGCATGGAGGGGGTCCAAAACGCCGTGAAGCACTCCGCCGGCGGAAGGGTGACGGTGCGACTCGGCGGGGACCGGGCTCGGTGGCGGCTCACCGTCAACGATAACGGGGCCGGCTTCGACTCGGCGCAAAGACGCGCTGCCGGGGCCGGCGCGGGGCTGGTCAACATGCGCGACCGGCTCGACGCGGTGGGGGGCACGGTCACCGTGGAGTCTCTGGTGGGCATTGGGACGACGGTCACCGCCGTGGTCCCGCAGACCGAGGATTTCGCGCTGGCTCGCGCGCTCATCCCCGTCCCCAGCCAGGCGGGTTGACGTGCACGCCCGCATCGCCTGGATAGTCGTTGGTCTGACCACACTCGCCGCCATCCTGGACACCGTCTTCACCGCCGCTCACCGCTCCCTGCTGAGCGAGGCGACCTGGGCGGACCACGGATGGCCGCTGGCCCCGTTGGCCGGTGTCGGCTGCGCGCTGATGGGCGCGCTGATCATCTCGCGCTACCCGAGGCAGCCGCTCGGCTGGCTGCTGTGCGCCGCCAGTTTGTTGTCAGTGACGCTGGCAGCCGACGCCTACGGCACCTGGGTGCTGGATGGGGAGGGCCCCGGTTCCGCCTCGTGGGCCCATATGGCTGCCTGGGCGTCACCCCTGTTGGGCTGGCCCGCGTTCACCGCGTTGATCATGGTCTTCCTCATCTCCCCCGACGGCCACCTGGCATCACCTCGATGGCGTTGGGCAGTGTGGATCACTGTGACCGGCCTCGGCCTGCACACCCTGGGAACATTGACCGTCCGCCCTGGCGTGTTCGTGTACGGGCAGCAGTACGGCTACCGCAGCATTTCTGGGCCGCTGCTCAACCTCGGCGTCATCCTCGTCGCGGCCGGCCTGATCGCCTCCGCCGCGTCTCTAGCGTTGCGCCTCCGCAGGGCCACCGATGACGAACGCCGCCAGCTCCTGTGGATCGCATCGTCCGCAGTCTTCCTAGCGTTAGGCGTCGTGGTGGTCCTTGTGGTTCCGCGTCTCCAGGGCGAGGCGGGGACCTGGCTGGCCGGACTCCCGTTGCGGCTCGGCCTGCTCGCGGTACCACTCTGTGTCGCGGTCGCAGTGCTGCGACACCGCCTGCTCGAGATCGACCTGATCGTGAACAGAGCACTGGTGTTCACCCTGGCCACCGGGCTGGTGGCAGTTGGCTACGTGTTCGTCGTCGTGATGGTGGGCCTCGCAGTCGGTGGCGCCACCGGTGGCCTATGGCCGTCGCTGATCGCGACCACCGTGGTGGCGTTGGCCTTCCAGCCGCTACGGCGGCGCGTGGTCAGGGTCGCTGACCGGCTCGCCTACGGCGCCGCCGCCATCCCCTATGAAGCGCTGGCCGACTTCAGCCGCCGCATCGGGGACAGTCTCGACCCTTCGGACCTGTTGCCTGCTGTGGCGCACGCGGCCGCGCAGGCGGTCAGCGCGAGCCGGGTCATCGTGATTCTCGACGTCAAGGCCGGGCCTGACGGGATAGCCAGCTGGCCGCCGGTGGGTGCGGCAAGCTCGACGGCTCCCTGTGTCTCGATCCCGGTCGTCGACCGTATGGAGAAGTTGGGAAGCATCACAGTCGAGATGCCAGCCGGTCACACGCTGCGTTCCCGGGAGCAACGGCTGCTGGCTGACCTGGCCGACCAGGCCGGAATGGCGTTCCGCTCCATCCGGCTGACGGCCGAACTGTCGGGTGAGGTGGAACAGCTCGCTCATCGCACCGACGAGCTGGCCGAGTCCCGCCGACGGCTGATCACCGCCGGCGACGCCGAACGGAGCCGACTCGAACGGGCCATCGCCGGACAGGTGATCACGCACGTCGCGCCGCTCCCGAACCGACTGCACCAGCTGTCCAACTCCGACGCACACGCCACCACCGCCGCACTGCTCTCACCGCTGGTCGAGTCACTGAACACCGCCCTGGAGGGGCTGCGGGAGATCACTCGGGGCGTCTTCCCGGCCCAGCTCGCCCGCTCCGGACTCCCCACAGCGCTCGGCTCGCTGCTCGCCCGGGCCAGGAGTACCCCAAGGCTAGTGGTCGAAAACTCCGCCATCGGACGGCGCTTCGAACCGCGGGTGGAGGCTGCGGCGTACTTCTGCGTGGTGGAGGCGACCCGCGCTCTGGCTGACCCAATAGCAGTGGTGCTCTCTGCGCCAGAAGACCACCTGCAGCTGCTTATCAGCGGGAGCGGCCGCGGTCGTTTGCCGCTCAGCCACATGCGCGACCGTGTCGAGGCGGCGGGCGGCTCGTTGTGGATCACCGGCGACGACGGGCAGTTCCTCATCGAGATCCGCGTGCCCTCGCCGGTGACAGCCTACTGAGCCGTCATGGACGCCCGACCGGTGGCGAATCACCGAACAGCAGCGGACCACGCATCCTCGAGAAGGTCCGGCCCGAAAGCCGACTTGGTCACGTAGGCCGTGGCCCCGGACTCAGCGACGAACTGTTTGCCCGCGTCCTCGTCATACGTCGAGAGCAACACCACCACTGGTGGGTAATCGCGCCCAAGCAACCGCTTGGTGGCCTCCAATCCGTCGATACCGGGCAGATTCACATCCGTCAGTACGAGGTCCGGGAGCAACTGGGCAGCAACGATCAGGGACTCTTCCCCCGACGATGCCACGCCGGCGACCTCGAAACCGGGGGTCTCTTGGACCATGGACGTCATGGCCCGCAGGAACGCTGCCTGGTCATCGACCACGAGCACTCGCACAATAGCCATTGGCGGGACACCTCCTGGCTAGATTCTCCTGGCCCGAAGAGTGGGTCGGAAGGGTGTTAGCCACATGGTGGTAGGTGGCAGCCCCGCTTCGCGAGTGGCTGATCCCGATCTACAAGGTTCCAATGTGTAATCCCGCCTGCAGCGTATGCCCGGGTAACGGCGGTGAGCGGCGCTCGCAGGCCTAGGACACCGCTGATCAAGGTGGCTTTACTGCTCACGGCGTCACATGCTCCGCAAACTACGGCCTGAGGATTTCGTGTGTCGGCAGTCCAGTTGCGCACGTCGGGCATCAGGCAAACGGCGGCACGGCAACTGATCTGAGCGCGCGGATTGATGTCATAGGGCAGTGAGGATGGGTCCTGGTGTTTCTCGCCGGGTCTGACTCGTCATATGGCTGACGCAATGTGATTGCTGTCTTTAAGCGGATCCGTCGACTCGGTGGGAAGCACCGCCGGCACGCGAACGGCCGGGTGGTGTGACCTCATAGCGCCTCCCTGTTGCCTCACGTCAATAGGTCCGGGAGTGTTCCTTCGTTGCCTCATGAAAAAGGTCCGCGAGGGTGGCTCTTACCGGAGCCCGATCAGAGTGCCGCTGGGAGGGTGGTGGCGGGGGTGACGGTCGGCTTGGTGGTCGGCTGGTTCTTGGCGGTGGCCAGGGTGAGCAGGTCGGCGTTGAGGGCCTGGATCTGTCTCTGGACGGCGGCGGGGTTGAACGAGGCGTGCTGGGCGGTCAGGCGGCGCCGGCGCAGCGGCTTGACCGTGGGGTGGGCCAGCGCGCGGGCGTAGGGCGTCAGCGCTCGGTCGTACTTCTTGGTGATCTTCGCGCCGTCGCGGACCTTGGAGATCAGCTTCTGCTGGGGGTAGAAGTGGTTACCGAGCAACGACTGCAGCGCCCAGATCTTGTTCAGCAGGGCCAGCTCACCGGGGGTGTCGTAGCGCAGGTAGCCGACCAGCTGCCGCACGGTGGTCCAGTTCTTCTGCTCCACGTGCGCGCCGTCGTTCTTGTTGCCCGACCGGGACCGGGTGAACTTCAGCTTGTGCTCGCGGCAGTACCGGTACAGCTGGTCGTTGATGAACTCCCCGCCGTTGTCGCAGTCGATCCCTCGGACCGGGAACGGCATTCCGTTGACCACCTCGGTGATCGCGGCCACGACGTGGACCTGCCGCTTGTCCGGCACGGTCCGATTCTCGGTCCACCCGGTCGCGATGTCGGTCACGGTCAAGGTGAAGCAGAACCGGCCGGCGGCGTTGCCGCCCTCGTGCGCGACCAGGTCGACCTCGACGAACCCGGGGGCGTCCTCGTCGTGATCGGCCCAGGTCCGCATCGCGATCTTCGACTTCAGGATCGACCCCGGCTTGGTGTGGCTGCGGCCCCGCGGCAGCATCTTCGCCCGGGCCGGTGCCAGCTTGCGGTCGATCGTGGCCGCCGACATCCCCACCAGCAGGGCGGCGGTCACGTCGTCCAGGTCCAGCTCGCCGTGCCGACGCAGCAGCGGGACCAGCTCGGCCAGCATCGGCGCCAGCCGCTTGCCGGCGGGAGCGTTCAGCACCGCCCAGCACTTGCCCAGCGCCGCTACGACTCCCGGGTCGTACGCGGGTGCGCGTTGGGCTCGAACAGCCACCGGGCGCGGCTTCAGCGACGCCCGCAGGACCCGCCGGGCGTAGTCACGGTGGTAGCCGGTCAACCCGCACACCGTGTCCAGGATCTCGCCCTTCAACTCCTTCGAGGCGTTCCGGTACTTCACGGCCAACGCCTTGGTGATCGCCTTACGCGTCGCCATCGACAGCTCCATCCGCCAAGATCACTCCGAGTACTCAGGTGACCGGCGCAGCGACGCGCCCAACGCGGACCTTTCCTCGTGAGGCAACGAACCCGCTACGCGGACCTTTTGGATGAGTCAACGCGGCCTCTGTGTCAAGCGGCGGAGAGGATCGGTGTGCTCTGGTCGTTGGTCAAGCGGCGAAAGACGGCGTCGGAGAGTCGCCGTTTCAGGGCTCGCCGAGCTTCTTTGGGCGTCTTAGATTCGGCGAGCTTCTTCAGGTAGTAGTCGCGGCCTGGACCAGGATGGCTGATCTGGTAGATCGCGATGACATGGATGGCCGCGTTCAGTTGGCGGTCGCCTCGGCGGGAGAGTCGGTGCCTAGTCTGATTGCCGCTGGAGGCGTCGATGGGTGCGGTGCCGTTGAAGCTGGCGTAGTGGTGCGCGCTGGGAAACCGGCTGGGATCTCCGGTGTGACCGATGATCTTGGCGGCCGAGACGGCGGCGACACCGGGGATCTCGGTCAAGGTGGTTCCGGACTGAGCCACCAAAGCGGCGAGCTGGTCGGTGAGGGTCTTGACCCGGGTCTCCAGTGATCGCAGGCCGACGATCAGGTCCCGGGCGAGCTGCTTGCGAGTCGTCTCCGTAGCGGTCGTGGGTCGCACACTCGTCAAGGCTGAGGCCGCTTGACGACTGGACAGGCCCGTTTTGACGCCACCGGGGATCAGGTCTCGCAGCAGCCGATGGAGACGGTTGAGACCCGCGGTGTGTTCCCGCACCAGGTCGTCGCGATGGTCGCTGACCAGGCGAATCACGCAGTTGAGGTCTTCAGGCTCGACCCGCCGTAGCCGCGGATGGTGCTGGGCTACCAGTGCGACCGCCTGAGCATCGATCAGATCGGTCTTGCGGCCCTGGCCAGGAGACAACAGACGAGCCCGTGCCGACAAGATCGCGGGCACATCGACGACGTCCTCGCCGGCCTCAACCAAGCGTTGCGCGATCCCAAGGCCAAGTCCGGTGGCGCCTTCCACGGCCCACCGGCGAATGTGCCAGTTCGAAGCAAACCGCACCAACGAGAGCAAAGTCGACGCGTTGACCGAGAGCCGACAGGTGGCCAGAACGGATCCGTCCGGTTTCAGCGCGACGGCGGTCAACGTGGACTTATGAGGGTCGATGCCGATGGTGATCACTGTGGGCCTTCCCGGGTCGCGGACGAGGACGATCCGCGATGGGCAACCTGACTTCAAGACATCTCATGCCTCTGCTGAGCCACACCGCGGCGGGCGCCGACGGCGCGACAGGCTATGAGTGAGCCAACCTGAGACAGGCGGCAGGGAGCACTGCGAGCCGAACCGTCGACGCCCTGAGCACACCATGTCGAAACGCTGCGTGCCTACCCTCATCGAAACAAGTCAGGAGCCTGCGCACCAGGCGCCCATCACTGGCTTGTCCACCGACCCGACCGCGGCGTGTCTTACCTGACCGGTGCAACGGAGGAGGCAAGGCGATGACCAGCATCTCAAGTCCGACAACACGAGTGGTGGTCGGCGGGGTCGACACCCACGGCCAAACCCATCACGTGGCCGTGATCGACGGGATTGGGCGACAGCTCGGCGATCGGGAGTTCCCCGCGTCACCGGCGGGTTACCGGGCCCTGGCCGTGTGGCTCGGCGGGCACGGCACTCTCGAGGCGGTCGGCGTGGAGGGCACCGGCACCTACGGAGCCGCGCTGGCGCGTCATTTGCGCGTCATCGGCGTCAAGGTGGTGGAGGTTGACCGGCCCGACCGGAAGTCTCGCAGAGCGCGCGGCAAGTCCGACCCGCTCGACGCCTACGCCGCCGCCAGGGCAGTGTTGTCGGGCTCGGCGGCGGTGGTGCCGAAGCTGCGCGATGGTCGCGTCGAGGCGATCCGGGCACTGCGCGTGGCCCGGTCCAGCGCAGTCAAAGCCCGTAGTCAGGCCACGAACCAGATCAAGGCTTTGATCGTCACCGGCCCACCCGAGCTCCGGGAGCAGCTGCGGCATCTGCGGACGCCCAAGATCATCGCCATCGGTGCCCGGCTGCGTCCTGGACAGCAGCTCGGCGATCCCGACCATGCCGCCAAGACCGCGTTGCGTCGACTTGCCCGCCGGCATCAGCTGCTGAGCGAGGAGATCACCGAAGCCGATCACGAGATCGCCCAGTTGGTTGGGGAGGTGGCGCCTGAGCTGCTCACCCTTCTCGGCGTCGGGCCGGAGGTGGCAGGCCAACTCCTGACCAGCGCCGGCGACAACCCTGACCGGATCACCTCCGAAGCTGCGTTCGCTCACCTGTGCGGTGTCGCCCCGGTCCCGGCTAGTAGCGGCCGCGTTCATCGACATCGGCTCAACAGAGGTGGGGACCGCCACGCCAACAAAGCCCTCTACGTCGTCGTGATCAACCGACTCCGCTACGACCCACGAAGCCGCGCCTACGCCGAACGCCGCACTCAAGAGGGACTGTCCAAGCCCGAGATCATCCGCTGCTTGAAACGCTACGTCGCCCGCGAGATCTACAACGTCCTTGTCCTTGACCGATCAGTAGAACCAGCCCCGCTAGCACTTGCCAGTGCATAGGAGCATCCGCTTAACGGACACGGCTCCCTGCATGCCAGTGGTGACTGAGCCAGAGCGCGGGCGCGGGTGGGTCGACGAAGGCGCTGGTGAACTCACCCGTGTGGCTCGCTACCTCGGCGAACTGCGGATTGGCCACGGCCGCCGGTCGAACCCACTCAGGTCTTCCGGTGCGATTCAAGCCGCCTGGGGCCGCGATGTCGTTGGGCTCGCCGCTGCCCCGGCAGCAGGCATCGCGAAGAGGTCGTCGAGGTGCTGTTGCCATTGGGATCGGTAGACGTGCCACTCGCTTCCAGTACTCACGCCGGTCGGGGTGGGTCCGCTCAGGATCCACCGTGTCTGGGTCGAGCACGAAGACCTGACGATCAGTGTAGGCAGGCGGGTGCCGGCACGTAGCCGGGCTGTGCCGGTGACTCGATGGATCTGGTTGCCGATGTCGGCGCCCGGTGCGTCCGCGTTGTCTGTCATACGATGCGTGGATGGGGGTCAGCCGATCTGGTGAGCTGATTCACCTCAGCACCGGGGTAGACGTCCGCTACGTCGCCCGGGGTGACCCGTCGGGGGTATCGGTACTGCTGCTGCATGCCTGGGGTGAGTCGTTGGGCTGCTTCGACCGTCTCACCCGCTTGCTGCCCGCAACGATCCGGGTTATGGCGATGGATCAGCGTGGCCACGGAGACAGTGACAAACCGGCAGATGCGTACTCTCTTAGCGACTTCGCCGGCGACGTCACGGCTTTCCTGGACGCGATGGGCCTGCCCTCGGCGGTGTTGGTCGGATCGTCAAGCGGAGGGTATGTGGCACAGCAGGTAGCGATCACCAGCCCGCAGCGGGTGCGCGGCCTCGTCCTCGTCGGTGCACCACGCAGCCTGCAGGGTCGGGCGCCCTTCGCCGACGAGGTCGACCAGCTGACCGATCCGATCGACCGCACCTGGGTGAAGGACTCACTGACCTGGTTCCCTCGGTTCCATGATGTCCCCGAGTGGTACATCGAGGCCCGTGTGGACGACGGCGTGCAGATGCCGGCGCGGGTCTGGCGGCAGGCGCTGGCCGGCCTCAGCGAGGCGACCCCTCCGACGGAGACAGGAACAATCCACACGCCCACGCTGATCATCTGGGGGGAACGGGATGAGCTGCTGCCACGGGCCGATGCTGATGTTCTCGCCGCCGCGATTCCGGGCTCGCGGCTGGTTGTCTATCTCGACACCGGTCACCTGGTGCTGTGGGAGCAGCCTGCACGGGTGGCTTCCGATCTGACGGCGTTCGTTAACGACCTGCCTTGAGAAGGGAATTCCCATCGGCCGGGCTTCCGCCGCCGTGGTGATCGTGTTCGCCGGCCAGAAGGTCGCTCCCGGCCTACCACTATCAAACCGACACCATGCGGGTCCGCCCGCTGCGCAATACCTGCGGCGAAGGAGAGGTGCGAGTTCTCATTGCGATGAATGCACCGACGCTGCTACGTCGGAGGTTGTCCCGACTTTCGGGGAACTTTGGTGGCGGTCCGTGATGTCCCTGGTGGTGATGAGGACGGCTGCGGCAACGGCCCAGAGGACGGCGGTGATGGCGGCTTGGCGGGACGCGTCGGCTCCGGTGAAGAGCTGGGAGATGAAGCCGCCGGAGAAGGCGTTGTTGGTGGCGTGCAGCACCATCACCAACAACACGCTGCGGCCGCTGGCCAGGAAGAGCCAAGCGATGACGACGTTGGAGGCGACGACCAGGAGCAGATCCCACCCGGAGATCTGACCGGCAAGGATTAGGGGGAGGTGCCAGGAGGCGCAGAACACGCCAAGGGCGAGGCTCGCCGCTTTCCACCCGTACCGGTCCATGAGTCGCGGCAGCGCGTAGCCACGCCAGCCGGGCTCCTCCCAGGCTCCACCGGCGCCGGGCACGAGCAGCGCAGCGGCGAAGGTGAGTGGGACACCAGTCCAGGCGCTCAGCTGGGCACTGGATGGTGGTTCGGCGCCGAGCAGCAGGTTCAGTGTCATGGCGGCCACGGTGATCACCATTGGAACCGCGAGGCAAAGCAGCCACCACCGGCCCGCGACGCGCCAGCGCAGCATCGAGCACATCAGCGCCCGGATCCCGCGTCGACCTTCGGTGAGGCCGAGGACGAGCACCGCGGCCAGGAACGGGCCGAAGCTGGCCACGGGTACTGGGGAGTGGCCGGCGGCGTACAGCGGCCACGGCCACCAGGACAACACCAGGGTGAACAGGAAGAACGAGGTGACGGGCCGTGACCGAATCAGCGATCTGACCCCGACACGCGGGCTGGACGGTGGGCTGGTGATCCGGGCGAGCTGGGTCATGGTCATGGCAGCGACGTTAGGGAAAAACGCCTGGCCGCACATCCGCCGTCGACGCCAGCCAGGGTCGCCCGCGGGAATGACCTCAGATACGCAGCCAGGGTGACGCCAAGATCAACACTTGATGCCTACCATTCGAGGATGCTGTCGCGACGGGTGTTGCCGGGCGCTTGCCGGGTGCTGCCCGTCCTGATCGCCGCCGTGGGGACCTTGGAATACCTGGTGATCGATCTCCCCCACCTGGGGCGCTCTTTGCTGTTCCTCTACGCTGCGTCGGCGGTGCTGCTGCTCAACCAGCGACACCCGCTCGCGTCCCCGCTGTCAGCGTTGGGCGTGTTGGTGGTGTTCTCCCTCGTCGACCCGATCGCCGCAACCGAGGGCAACACGACGCTGCTGTTGGCCATGTTCAGTCTGTTCGTGGTTGCGGCCTTCAATCCCGCACGGATCGCCGTCGTCGGCGGTCTGTTCGGACTTGCCTGTCTGGCTGTGGTCGCGTTGCGTGCGCCGGTTTGGGACATCTCGGGATTCCTGGTGCTGGTTCTGCTGCTGTTGGTCGCCTGGGGTGCCGGTCGGCTTTCCGCCCTGAGGGACCTGATCGTCCGCGACCTCCATGACCAGTCCGAGCGGGCCGTGACAGAGCGGGCCGAGGAGGCAGCGCGCGCGGTCGAGCTGGAGCGGGCGCGCATCTCCCGTGAGCTCCACGACATCGTGGCCCACCACATCAGCGTGATCGTCGTGCAGGCCCGCGGAGGCCGGCGTTGTCTGACCACCGCCCCTGAGGACTCCCGTCAGGCCTTCGACGCGATCGAACAGATGGGCGGGGAAGCGCTGACCGAGATGCGGCAGCTGCTCGGGATGCTCAGCACCCACCCGCACGCGCCACTCAGTCCGTCGGCCAGCCTGGCCCAACTGGTTCCGCTGCTGAGTCAGCTGCGCGCCACTGGACAGGAGGTCGACCTCGTCGTCCAGGGCACCGCTGTCCCGCTACCGCCGGGACTGGACCTGGCCGCGTACCGGATCGTGCAGGAGTCGCTGACCAACGTCGTCAAGCACACGCGTCGCAGTCACGCCCGGGTGACCGTCTCCTACCGGCCCGCTGACCTCCAGCTGGAGATCACCGACAACGGAGCAGGCCCCTACACCGCGACCGTCCCGGACGGCCACGTGCCGCGCGGACTGCTCGGGATGCGGGAACGGGTCGCCATCTACGGCGGCACCCTCAGCACGAGCCACGCCCCGGGAACGGGATTCCTGGTCAGGGCCATCTTCCCGCTAGCACAGCAGGTCCGGTGAGCATCCGGATCCTCCTCGTCGACGACGAACGCCTGCTCCGCACCGGCTTCTCGATGATTCTTCGTTCCGAACCCGACCTCGCCGTGGTCGGCGAGGCAGCTGACGGCCACGCGGCCGTCGCCACCGCGGCCGAGCTGCAGCCCGACGTCGTCTTGATGGACATCCGGATGCCCGGTCTCGACGGGCTGGAAGCAACTCGCCGCATCGTGGCATCCGGAAGTCCGACCCGGATCCTCGTGCTGACGACGTTCGACCTCGACACCTACGTTTACGCCGCACTAGCGGCCGGCGCCAGCGGATTCCTGCTCAAGGACACCCCCGAAGACCAGCTGATCGGCGCCATCCGTGCGATCGCGGCCGGCAACGGCCTCTTCGCACCCTCGGTCACCCGCCGCCTCATCCAACACTTCGCGGCCCAGAACCCGACACCGGCACCCACACCCGCCCTCGACTCGCTGACCGACCGCGAACGGGAGATCCTCAAGCTCCTCGCAGCAGCGCTGACGAACGCCGAGATCGCCGGCATGCTCTACATCAGCGAGCACACGGTCCGCACCCACGTCGCCCGGATCCTAGCCAAACTGCACCTTCACGACCGCGCCCAAGCCATCGTCATCGCCTACGAAACCGGCCTCATCCGCGCCGGCAACCCCCGACAGATCTATAGAACCCCAAGAGACTGACCACCGCCACCACATCTAGCCACAACGACGTGCCGCATAGGCCGGGCACGGGAAGCGGATCGTGCAACGGGACGAACGACACGCCGCGGCACATCGGCGTCCACGAGTGGGGACGGAGGCCGCAAGACATCGCATGTCGAAGCCCCAGCCAATCGGGGTGAGCAGGGGAACACGCCCAGCCCGAGATTCTGGGTGGTGTGAGGCCGTTCCTGCACCTGCAGGTCGCGCGCGAACAGCTCCACCACGCACGTCCAACTGGACAGTCCGAGGATCCGATCCCCGGCGGGTAGGCGACGTGGGCGACGCCATGTAAGGGCAGCAGATGATGCTCGCCCAACGACTGCACGGGGACGTCGCGGGCCATCGCCAGGGTGCGTCGTCGGAAGTCGAGGCTTGAACCTCTCAGGCGTATGGTTCGTGTTATCTGTCGAGGCACCGCTCTGTGCGGGGCCGCAGGTGGAGGGCGGGGTCAAAGATGTCATCGCAGCCTCCGACGACCGGTTCATTCTGGTCGTCCGCCGTGAGCGAGCGCACGTTGAAGGTGTGTCGGTTGCTTAGCGCGATCTTGCTACTGGCGATGGGCGGTATTCATCTCTACCTCGTGTTCTACGGTGTCGGCGGCTTGCTGGGCGTGCTGTTCGTGCTCAACGCGGTCGGCGCGGTTGTGCTTGCGATCGCGATCATGGTGCTGCGTGGGCGGCTCTTGCTGCTCGCAACAGTCTTGAGCTTCCTGTTTATGGTGGGCACACTGCTTTCACTGGTGCTGGCGCTGACGGTAGGCCTGTTTGGCATTCACGAGGTGATGAGCTTCAGGCTGGTGCCGACCACCTTGGTGGTGGAGTCCATCGGCACGGTCATCTTGGCGGTCACCGTCGTGCTCGAGTTGCGGGCACCCCGAGCGTCCTGACGGCGCATCTGCCGGAAACGTCAAGATCGAGCAGGATTGACTCCAGGTTATGAATGCCCAACCTCTGAAGGAGATGACGTCGCCCCGACAACGGTCGGTATCGACGCAGGGTCGGGTGTGACGAGCTGCTCGATGGGATTTGGCTCGGGGGCAGGTGGCTGGGTGGTGTCGCGTTCGTGGTGGGTCATGCCGGGTCCTTCTCGGTGGGCAGGGCCCGGCGGAAGTAGGCGTAGAGGTGACCGTCGGGCTGGCAGCAGTTGCGACCGAGGGCTGCGATCACGGCTCCACCAGGTCGAGCTGATCTGCCACTACCCGGCCGCTCTTGATCACCGTCCGGTCTGGGCTGCGGTCCATCACCGCGGCGGTGACCGTGTCGCCGGTGATCAGCACCAGATCTGCCGGGTCACCGATCCCGAGCCCGGGCCGGTCGGTCACACCCGTCAGTGCAGGCACGCCAAGGTCCATGATCGACGCGCCGCCGACCGTCGCGACGGCGACCGCGTGCTCGATCAGCTCGTCATAGCGGAAGCCCTGGGTGAAGGCCAGCTGCCAGGTCCGATCGAGCATGTCAGCGTTGCCGTACGGGGACCAGTAGTCCCGCTGTCCGTCCTGGCCGAGGCCCACCCGAATGCCCAGCTCGGTCATTCGGATCAACGGCAGCGCGCCGCGTCCTGCGGGGGCGACCGTGGCCACGGACACGTCGAGATCGGCGATCTCCTCGAGCGTGGAATCGACGCCGGCCAGCCCGCTGCCCAAGCAGAATCCGTGTGAGACGGTCACCCGACCGTGCATCCCGAGCGCCTTGGTGCGTTCGAGGATCAGCCGCAGGCTGAACAGGCCGAGCTCGCCCGGTTCGTGCAGGTGGATGTCGATCGGAACCTGGTGGCGATCAGCCAGGTTGAACACGATGTCGAGGTGCTCGACCGGATCGGCATCCATGGCGCACGGGTCGAGGCCACCCATCACGCCGGCCCCGGCGGCGAGTGCGGCGTCCATGAGGTCGGCCACGCCGGGTTCGATCAGCAGACCGGCCTGGGGGAAGGCCATGATCTCGACGTCGGCCCGGTCGCGGTGGAACTCTCTGGCTGCGGCGACGCCTTCGAATCGCTCCAGCCGGCAGTCGGCGTCGACCTGGGCGTAGGCCCCCGCACCCGGGTGGCGCCCCGGGCGATTCCCAAGGCAAGGGTGACCGCGGCCCGGTCGGCGACGGGGGCCTCGGCCTGCCGCCAATTGTCGCGGTCGTTCATCACCTGGCTCCACAGTCCAGGAGCGGGGGTGGAGTGCGGCCGGAAGGGGAGACCGAGCCGGGTGGAGTCCAGGTGGACGTGCACGTCGGAGAAGGCGGGGATCGCGATGCGGCCGCTACCGTCGACGGTCCTTCCCGCGGTCGCGCGGTCAGGTGGGGCAGGGGCTGGATCGAGGGCGCTGATTCGGCCATCGTCGATCCGGATTGTGCTGACGGGGCCGCCCCAGGGACGGACGTCGGTGATCGTCAGGGTGTTCGGCTCGGCCATGGTCAGTTGCCCCGCATGCTGAGTTCGGGACTGCGCTGCGCCTGGTCGCGGGTGGTGAGATCATCCATCCGGCTCATTCTCCTCCTCCAAACAGGAGCAGCGATCGCCGTCGTTCCACGCAAGGGGAGATCCCTAACTTGTCGGTCGCCGCGCCGGCCCGGAACAGTCCCTACGCCTCAGCGCGTGTGCTGCCTCTCGGCCCGTCCTCTGCCACACCGGGCGGGCCCCATCGTGGCTACTGCTGGCCGGGCCTGGTTCGTCGCTCGACGAGCTCGACGGGTGCTCAGCGGTCCTCGAGGATTCGTTGGAGCGCTACGAGGTCCTTTCTCATGGCGTGCCGCATCGATGCGGCGATCAGCGGGGCTGCGATGGTCGCGAACCCGCTGGGTGTTCCGGTGTTCCGGAGGGTCATCCGGGTCTGGTCCGGGGCGAGGGAGGTCCAGGTGTAGGTGGTCACCATGGGAAAGGGTCCTTCGGCCGTCCGCATGGTCAGCCGTTCTCCGGCGACAAGCTCGACGACCTCATAGGTGTAGGACAGGGTGCGGCCGAGGAACGTCGCGACGAACCCGATCTGTGACCCCTGGGTCAATGGTGGTGGTGTCTTCAGGTTGACTGTGCGGATGTTCGTGTACCACTGCGGAGCATTGGTCGGGTCCCCGGCATAGGCGGCAACCTGGGCGACCGGACGGTGGATCACGATCTCGGTGGTGACATCGACGGCCATGCCGCATCGTCCCATTGCCGGAGCCGGCGGCCATCTCCGTTGCCGATCCGCGCACGCGAGGGCACTGTCGGCGCGCCGGTGATGAGAGTTGAATGCCTGTGGGACGCCAGCCCACAGCGGCCGTGCGGCCGAAGTCCGAATCGGAGGAGAACCGTGACCCAGTATCTGCTCATCTATCAGGGCCAGATGGACGGCCCGATGCCCGAACTCTCCCAGGAGGAGAACGACGCCATGATGCGGGCGTGGGGTGACTGGATGGGCAGGGTCGGGCCGGCCCTGGCCGATGGGGGGGCGCCGACAGGCGATCACGCCCGTGTCGGCGGCTCCGGTGCACCGCTGCCGATCACCGGCTACAACATCGTCGACGCGGACAGCCTCGAGGCGGCCAAGGCCATGTGTGACGGCCACCCGTTCCTCGCCGGCGCACCGGACGACTTCTCCGTCGACGTGTACGAGCTGACCCCAATCCAGATGTGAGCAGCTCACGTCGCCTTCCAAGTCCCGCCCGCTGGACACGCCCTTCGGTCCCGGCTCGACGGCTCAGCCCTCGACCGTGCGCAACATGACGGTGACAACGTCGCCGGCCTCGATGCCTTCGACGCGACGGACCGATCTCTTGACGGGTAGCGCATAGTTGCCGTCCCGGCCCGGGAAGACCGAGGTCTGCCAGGTGGAGCTGCCGATGGTGACCGAGACGCGCACGGATCCGAACCCCGCCCTGGGTCGGCTGGCCGAGTACGCGCGGATCTCCTCCGACTCCTCCGGCGGCACGCTCAGGAAGGTCCAACCGTCCTCCTGGCGGGCATCCCAGATCCACAACTCGGCTGAGAACTCGTAGCAGTCCATGACTTGCTGCCCTCCCAGATGCCGTCTCTCGCGGGTGGTCTGTACC
>CAVPPP010000005.1:0-170129 GCA_963707005.1 uncultured Actinomycetota bacterium | reverse complement strand
ATGGCTCCAGCCGAGATGATGGGGGTGATATCGGTACTGACATCTACGAGTGGCGGCATCCTGGGAGGGCACCACGTCATGGACTGCTACGAGTTCTCGGCCGAGTTGTGGATCTGGGATGCCCGCCAGGAGGACGGTTGGACTTTCCTGAGCGTGCCGCCGGGAGAGTCGGAGGAGATCCGTGCGTACTCGGCCAGCCGACCGCGGGCAGGGTTCGGATCCGTGCGCGTCTCGGTGACCATCGGTGGCTCCACCTGGCAGACCTCGGTCTTCCCGGGCCAGGACGGCACCTATGCGCTGCCCATCAAGAGATCGGTCCGCCGACTCGAAGGCATCGAGGCCGGAGACGTTGTCACCGTCATGTTGCGCACGGTCGAGCGCTGAGCCGTCGAGCCGGAACCGAAGAGCGTGTTCAGCGGGCGGGACGCGGACGGCGACGTGGGCTGCTCACATCTGGATGGGGGTCAGCTCGTACACGTCGACGGAGAAGTCGGCCGGTGCGCCGGCGAGGAACGGGTGGCCGTCGCACAAGGCCTTGGCCGCCTCGAGGCTGTCCGCGTCGACAATGTTGTAGCCGGTGATCGGCAGCGGTGCACCCGAGCCGCCGACACGGGCGTGATCGCCTGTCGGCGCCCCGCCATCGGCCAGGGCCGGTCCGACCCTGCCTATCCAGTCACCCCACGCCCGCATCATGGCGTCGTTCTCCTCCTGGGAGAGTTCGGGCATCGGGCCGTCCATCTGGCCCTGATAGATCAGCAGATACTGGGTCACGGTTCCTCCTGCGATTCGGGCTTCGGCTGCACGGCCGCTGTGGGCTGGCGTCCCACAGGCATTCAACTCTCATCACCGGCGCGGCGACAGTGCCCTCGCGTGCCCGGATCGGCAACGGCGATGGCCGCCGGCTCCCGGCAATGGGACGATGCGGCATGGCCGTCGATGTCACCACCGAGATCGTGATCCACCGTCCGGTCGCCGACGTTGCCGCCTACGCCGGGAACCCCACCAATGCTCCGCAGTGGTACACGAACATCCGCACAGTCGAGGTGAAGACACCACCACCGTTGACCCAGGGGTCACGGATCGCGTTCGTCGCAACGTTCCTCGGCCGCACCCTGTCCTACACCTATGAGGTGGTCGAGCTCGTCGCCGGCGAACGGCTGACCATGCGGACGACCGAGGGACCCTTTCCCATGGTGACCACCTACACCTGGACCTCCCTCGCCCCGGACCAGACCCGGATGACCCTCCGCAACACCGGAACACCCAGCGGGTTCACGGCGCTCGCAACCCCACTGATCGCCGCATCGATGCGGCACGCCATGAGAAAGGACCTCATAGCGCTCCAACGAATCCTCGAGCACCGCTGAGCACCCGTCGAACTCGTCGAGCGACGAACCAGGCCCGGCCAGCAGTAGCCACGATGGGGCCCACCCGGTGTGGCAGAGGACGGGCCGAGAGGCAGCACACGCGCTGAGGCGTAGAGACCGTTCCGGTCGGCGCAGCAACCGACAAGTTAGGGATCTCCCCCGTGGAACGACGGCGATCGCTGCTCGCGTTTGGGGGAGGAGAATGAGCCGGATGGATGACCTCACCACCCGCAACCAGGCGCAACGCAGTCCCGAACTCAGCATGCGGGGCAACTGACCATGGCCGAGCCGAACACCCTGACGATCACCGACGTCCGTCCCTGGGGCGGCCCCACCAGCACAATCCGGATCGACGATGGCCGAATCAGCGCCCTCGATCCAGCCCCCACCCCACCTGACCGCGCGACCGCGGGAAGGACCGTCGACGGTAGCGGCCGCATCGCTATCCCCGCCTTCTCCGACGTGCACGTCCACCTGGACTCCACCCGGCTCGGTCTCCCCTTCCGGCCGCACTCCACCCCCGCTCCTGGACTGTGGAGCCAGGTGATCAACGACCGCCACAATTGGCGGCAGGCCGAGGCCCCCGTCGCCGACCGGGCCGCGGTCACCCTTGGCTTGGGGATCGCCCGGGGCGCCACCCGGGTGCGGGCCTACGCCCAGGTCGACGCCGACTGCCGGCTGGAGCGATTCGAAGGCGTCGCCGCAGCCAGGGAGTTCCACCGCGACCGGGCCGACGTCGAGATCATGGCCTTCCCCCAGGCCGGTCTGCTGATCGAACCCGGCGTGGCCGACCTGATGGACGCCGCACTCGCCGCCGGGGCCGACGTGATGGGTGGCCTCGACCCCTGCGCCATGGACGCCGATCCGGTCGAGCACCTCGACATCGTGTTCAACCTGGCTGATCGCCACCAGGTTCCGATCGACATCCACCTGCACGAACCGGGCGAGCTCGGCCTGTTCAGCCTGCGGCTGATCCTCGAACGCACCAGGGCGCTCGGGCTCCACGGTCGGGTGACCGTCTCACACGGCTTCTGCCTGGGCAGCGGGCTAGCCGGCGTCGATTCCACGCTCGAGGAGATCGCCGATCTCGACGTCTCCGTGGCCACGGTCGCCCCCGCAGGACGCGGCGCGCTGCCGTTGGTCCGAATGACCGAGCTGGGCATTCGGGTGGGCCTCGGCCAGGACGGACAGCGGGACTACTGGTCCCCGTACGGCAACGCTGACATGCTCGATCGGACCTGGCAGCTGGCCTTCACCCAGGGCTTCCGCTATGACGAGCTGATCGAGCACGCGGTCGCCGTCGCGACCGTCGGTGGCGCGTCGATCATGGACCTTGGCGTGCCTGCACTGACGGGTGTGACCGACCGGCCCGGGCTCGGGATCGGTGACCCGGCAGATCTGGTGCTGATCACCGGCGACACGGTCACCGCCGCGGTGATGGACCGCAGCCCAGACCGGACGGTGATCAAGAGCGGCCGGGTAGTGGCAGATCAGCTCGACCTAGTGGAGCCGTGATCGCAGCCCTCGGTCGCAACTGCTGCCAGCCCGACCGTCACCTCTACGCCTCCTTCCGCCGAGCCCTGCCCGCCGGGAAGGACCCGGCATGACCCACCACGAACGCGACACCACCCAGCCACCTGCCCCCGAGCCAAATCCCATCGAGCAGCTCGTCACACCCGACCCTGCGTCGACACCGACCGTTGGGGCGACGCCATCTCCTTCAGAGGTTGGGCATTCATAACCTGGAGTCAATCCTGCTCGATCTTGACGTTTCCGGCAGATGCGCCGTCAGGACGCTCGGGGTGCCCGCAACTCGAGCACGACGGTGACCGCCAAGATCACCGTGCCGATGGACTCCACCACCAAGGTGGTCGGCACCAGCCTGAAGCTCATCACCTCGTGAATGCCAAACAGGCCCACCGTCAGCGCCAGCACCAGTGAAAGCAGGGTGCCCACCATAAACAGGAAGCTCAAGACTGTTGCGAGCAGCAAGAGCCGCCCACGCAGCACCATGATCGCGATCGCAAGCACAACCGCGCCGACCGCGTTGAGCACGAACAGCACGCCCAGCAAGCCGCCGACACCGTAGAACACGAGGTAGAGATGAATACCGCCCATCGCCAGTAGCAAGATCGCGCTAAGCAACCGACACACCTTCAACGTGCGCTCGCTCACGGCGGACGACCAGAATGAACCGGTCGTCGGAGGCTGCGATGACATCTTTGACCCCGCCCTCCACCTGCGGCCCCGCACAGAGCGGTGCCTCGACAGATAACACGAACCATACGCCTGAGAGGTTCAAGCCTCGACTTCCGACGACGCACCCTGGCGATGGCCCGCGACGTCCCCGTGCAGTCGTTGGGCGAGCATCATCTGCTGCCCTTCCATGGCGTCGCCCACGTCGCCTACCCGCCGGGGATCGGATCCTCGGACTGTCCAGTTGGACGTGCGTAGTGGAGCTGTTCGCGCGCGACCTGCAGGTGCAGGAACGGCCTCACACCACCCAGAATCTCGGGCTGGGCGTGTTCCCCTGCTCACCCCGATTGGCTGGGACTCCGACACCAGATGTCCGGCGGCCTCCATCCCCACTCGTGGACGCCGATGTGCCGCGGCGTGTCGTTCGTCCCGTTGCACGATCCGCTTCCCGTGCCCGGCCTATGCGGCACGTCGTTGTGGCTAGATGTGGTGGCGGTGGTCAGTCTCTTCGGGTTCTATAGATCTGTCGGGGGTTGCCGGCGCGGATAAGGCCGGTTTCGTAGGCGATGACGATGGCTTGGGCGCGGTCGTGAAGGTGCAGTTTGGCCAGGATCCGGGCGACGTGGGTGCGGACCGTGTGCTCGCTGATGTAGAGCATGCCGGCGATCTCGGCGTTCGTCAGCGCTGCTGCGAGGAGCTTGAGGATCTCCCGTTCGCGGTCGGTCAGCGAGTCGAGGGCGGGTGTGGGTGCCGGTGTCGGGTTCTGGGCCGCGAAGTGTTGGATGAGGCGGCGGGTGACCGAGGGTGCGAAGAGGCCGTTGCCGGCCGCGATCGCACGGATGGCGCCGATCAGCTGGTCTTCGGGGGTGTCCTTGAGCAGGAATCCGCTGGCGCCGGCCGCTAGTGCGGCGTAAACGTAGGTGTCGAGGTCGAACGTCGTCAGCACGAGGATCCGGGTCGGACTACCGGATGCCACGATGCGGCGAGTTGCCTCCAGCCCGTCGAGACCGGGCATCCGGATGTCCATCAAGACGACGTCGGGCTGCAGCTCGGCCGCGGCGGCGACGGCCGCGTGGCCGTCAGCTGCCTCGCCGACCACGGCGAGGTCGGGTTCGGAACGAAGAATCATCGAGAAGCCGGTGCGGAGCAGGCGTTCGTCGTCGACGAGGAGGATCCGGATGCTCACCGGACCTGCTGTGCTAGCGGGAAGATGGCCCTGACCAGGAATCCCGTTCCCGGGGCGTGGCTCGTGCTGAGGGTGCCGCCGTAGATGGCGACCCGTTCCCGCATCCCGAGCAGTCCGCGCGGCACGTGGCCGTCCGGGACGGTCGCGGTGTAGGGGCCTGCTCCGTTGTCGGTGATCTCCAGCTGGAGGTCAGCGGGCCGGTAGGAGACCGTCACCCGGGCGTGACTGCGACGCGTGTGCTTGACGACGTTGGTCAGCGACTCCTGCACGATCCGGTACGCGGCCAGGTCCAGTCCCGGCGGTAGCGGGACAGCGGTGCCCTGGACGACGAGGTCGACCTCCTGTCCAGTGGCGCGCAGCTGACTCAGCAGCGGGACCAGTTGGGCCAGGCTGGCCGACGGACTGAGTGGCGCGTGTGGGTGGGTGCTGAGCATCCCGAGCAGCTGCCGCATCTCGGTCAGCGCTTCCCCGCCCATCTGTTCGATCGCGTCGAAGGCCTGACGGGAGTCCTCAGGGGCGGTGGTCAGACAACGCCGGCCTCCGCGGGCCTGCACGACGATCACGCTGATGTGGTGGGCCACGATGTCGTGGAGCTCACGGGAGATGCGCGCCCGCTCAAGCTCGACCGCGCGCGCTGCCTCCTCGGCCCGCTCAGTCACGGCCCGCTCGGACTGGTCATGGAGGTCGCGGACGATCAGGTCCCTCAGGGCGGAAAGCCGACCGGCACCCCAGGCGACCAACAGCAGCAGAACCAGCACCAGGAATCCCGAGATGTCCCAAACCGGCGCACGCAACGCGACCACAGCCAGACAGGCAAGTCCGAACAGACCGCCGACGATGGCGATCCGTGCGGGATTGAAGGCCGCAACCACGAACAGACTGAACATGGCCAACAGCAGCGTCGTGTTGCCCTCGGTTGCGGCGAGCGGGTCGACGAGGGAGAACACCACCAACACGCCCAACGCTGACAGCGGGGACGCGAGCGGGTGTCGCTGGTTGAGCAGCAGCACCGCCGACGCAGCGTAGAGGAACAGCAAAGAGCGCCCCAGGTGGGGGAGATCGATCACCAGGTACTCCAAGGTCCCCACGGCGGCGATCAGGACGGGCAGCACCCGGCAAGCGCCCGGCAACACCCGTCGCGACAGCATCCTCGAATGGTAGGCATCAAATGTTGATCTTGGCGTCACCCTGGCTGCGTATCTGAGGTCATTCCCGCGGGCGACCCTGGCTGGCGTCCACGGCGGATGTGCGGCCAGGCGTTTTTCCCTAACGTCGCAGCCATGACCATGACCCAGCTCGCCCGGATCACCAGCCCACCGTCCAGCCCGCGTGTCGGGGTCAGATCGCTGATTCGGTCACGGCCCGTCGCCTCGTTCTTCCTGTTCACCCTGGTGTTGTCCTGGTGGCCGTGGCCGCTGTACGCCGCCGGCCACTCCCCAGTACCCGTGGCCAGCTTCGGCCCGTTCCTGGCCGCGGTGCTGGTCCTCGGCCTCACCGAAGGTCGACGCGGGATCCGGGCGCTGATGTGCTCGATGCTGCGCTGGCGCGTCGCGGGCCGGTGGTGGCTGCTTTGCCTCGCGGTTCCAATGGTGATCACCGTGGCCGCCATGACACTGAACCTGCTGCTCGGCGCCGAACCACCATCCAGTGCCCAGCTGAGCGCATGGACCGGGGTCCCACTCACCTTCGCCGCTGCGCTGCTCGTGCCCGGCGCCGGTGGAGCCTGGGAGGAGCCCGGCTGGCGTGGCTACGCGCTGCCGCGACTCATGGACCGGTACGGGTGGAAAGCGGCGAGCCTCGCCCTTGGCGTGTTCTGCGCCTCCTGGCACCTCCCCCTAATCCTTGCCGGTCAGATCTCCTGGTGGGATCTGCTCCTGGTCGTCGCCTCCAACGTCGTCATCGCTTGGCTCTTCCTGGCCAGCGGCCGCAGCGTGTTGTTGGTGATGGTGCTGCACGCCACCAACAACGCCTTCTCCGGCGGCTTCATCTCCCAGCTCTTCACCGGAGCCGACGCCTCCCGCCAAGCCGCCATCACCGCCGTCCTCTGGGCCGTTGCCGCAGCCGTCCTCATCACCACCAGGGACATCACGGACCACCACCAAAGTTCCCCGAAAGTCGGGACAACCTCCGACGTAGCAGCGTCGGTGCATTCATCGCAATGAGAACTCGCACATCTCCTTCGCCGCAGGTATTGCGCAGCGGGCGGACCCGCATGGTGTCGGTTTGATAGTGTGAGGCCGGAAGCAACCTTCTAGCCGGCGAACACGATCACCACGGCGGCGGAAGCCCGGCCGATGGGAATCCCTTCTCAAGGCAGGTCGTTAACGAACGCCGTCAGATCGGAAGCCACCCGCGCGGGCTGCTCCCACAGCACCAGGTGACCGGTGTCGGGATAGACGACCAGCCGCGAGCCCGGAATCGCGGCGGCGAGAACATCAGCATCGGCCCGTGGCAGCAGCTCATCCCGTCCCCCCCAGATGATCAGCGTGGGAGCCTGGATTGTTCCTGTCTCCGTCGGAGGGGTCGCCTCACTGAGGCCGGCCAGCGCCTGCCGCCAGACCCGCGCCGGCATCTGCACGCCGTCGTCCACGCGGGCCGCGATGTACCACTCGGGGACATCATGGAACCGAGGGAACCACGTCAGAGAGTCCTTCACCCAGGCGCGGTCGATCGGATCAGTCAGCTGGTCGACCTCGCCGGCGAACGGCGCCCGACCCTGCAGGCTGCGTGGTGCACCGACCAAGACGAGGCCGCGCACCCGCTTCGGGCTGGTGATCGCTACCTGCTGTGCCACATACCCCCCGCTTGAGGATCCGACCAACACCGCCGAGGGCAGGCCCATCGCGTCCAGGAAAGCCGTGACGTCGCCGGCGAAGTCGCTAAGAGAGTACGCATCTGCCGGTTTGTCACTGTCTCCGTGGCCACGCTGATCCATCGCCATAACCCGGATCGTTGCGGGCAGCAAGCGGGTGAGACGGTCGAAGCAGCCCAACGACTCACCCCAGGCATGCAGCAGCAGTACCGAGACCCCCGACAGGTCACCCCGGGCAACGTAGCGGACGTCTACCCCGGTGCTGAGGTGAATCAGCTCACCAGATCGGCTGACCCCCATCCACGCATCGTATGACAGACAACGCGGACGCACCGGGCGCCGACATCGGCAACCAGATCCATCAAGTCACCGGCACAGGGCTACGTGCCGGCACCCGCCTGCCTACACTGATCGTCAAGGTCTTCGTGCTCGACCCAGACACGGTGGATCCTGAGCGGACCCACCCCGACCGGCGTGAGTACTGGAAGCGAGTGGCACGTCTACCGATCCCAATGGCAACAGCACCTCGACGACCTCTTCGCGATGCCTGCTGCCAGGGCAGCGGCGAGCCCAACGACATCGCGGCCCCAGGCGGCCTGAATCGCACCGGAAGACCTGAGTCCGTTCGACCGGCGGCCGTGGCCAATGCCGCAGTTCGCCGAGGTAGCGAGCCACACGGGGTGAGTTCACCAGCGCCTTCATCGACCCACCCGCGCCCGCGCTCTGGCTCAGTCACCACTGGCATGCAGGGAGCCGTGTCCGTTAAGCGCCTATGCCAGTCCTCGTCGTACACGTCCAGACGCTGAAGATGACCGACAAAGTACGGCCGCACCGGCTGGCCCCCGTCGATCGGCGCACCTTCGTGCTCGCGTCGGCGCGGGGGCGCGATCGTGCGGCGCCTCCGCTCCCCCATTGCACCCACCGACCCGCACGTATCGCTACCTGGCTCTTCGCATAACGCCCCTGACTGAGAATTGTTCACGGGCAGGTCCCTACGAGAATCGGCTCAGCCCGGGACGACCGGGACGGCCTTGGCGCTCGATCGACGCCGGCGGGACCCATTGTGAACACCACGGGCGACGGCGGGAATGGCTCGGATCCTCCATCTAGCTCTCGGATGCACCTTCCCCCGGCGCGGCCATCGGAATCCTGACCTGCGAGGCCTGCTGCTGCGAGCCTCTCCCAGGAGGGCCGTCTGCACGTCATGGGGTGACCGAGGAGGTCACGCCAGGGCCATCGTCCCGGGCTCGACCGCCATCCGCTCGATGCGCTCAGGGACACAGGTCGGGACCGGTGTCCTTGGTGGCCGGGACTTTCGAATCCTAAGTTTCGCAGCAGGAAGCGAACCTGGGAGGAATCATGATCGTCAACACACCAGCGGATGAGCGTCTTGTCCGGCGATCGGCGGCGGCGGGTACGATCGCGCCGATCTGGTTCTGGGCCACCCTGATCGTGCTGGCCGTCCTGCACGGCACCATCGACGTCAGCGGTCACCAGCTGCTCCGGTTCGGGTGGTTGATGTACGTGGGCTTCTTCGCGTACGGCTCGCTCACCTTGTTCTACGTCTGGGGTCTGCGGCGTCGGATTCCTCGGCGGAGGCGGTCGAGCGCCGCGATCGTGGCATTGACCTTGTGGGGGTGCGGACCTCTGCTCGGCACCTTCACGATGGGACCCGAGCAGGGACCGCCGCAGTCGTGGCACGCGTGGCTGCACTTCGCCGGGTTCCTGCTCGTGAGTCTGGCACCGATCGTCGCCGTGCCGTTGTTCGGTGGCGCCGTGTGGGGTGATGCCCGCTGGCGCCCGCTGGGACCGGTGTCGGTGATCTGGGCGGTCGTGGTGGCAGTTGTGGTGTTCCTACCGATCTCGCCGGCGGAGGGTTATGCCCTGTGGTCTGGACCGGGGTCGATGCTCGACATTTTCCTGATCGGTCTGTGGCTGATCGTCACCTCGCGACGGCTGGCCCGCTTGGCCGGGCGCCCGTCAGAGGAGACAGCAGCGGCTCGGTCGGCGGACAATGCGTTGACGGAGGACTCGTCGACGTCTGGGAGGTGAGCGGCGTGAATCCCAGACGGCTGGCTGTCCTCGGCGTCGTCACCGTTGCGGCCACGATCGTGGCCGGCGGGGTCAGCCCGACCGACCCGGGCTCGTCGCTGCGGATGCTGTTCGTCGTCTGCTGGCTCGCTTCGGCTGTCTGGGTGGCCTGGAGGGGTGACACGGGAGCCGTGGAGTCTGCGGTCACCGTCGTGTTCCTGATCTCGTTCCCGGTGGCCTTCTCCGGCGTCAGTGCAGGGGTTCCGGTGCTGGATCGGGTGTGGCACGTGGTCGGCTCGATGTCGCTTGTCGCGTTCCTCTACCTGTTCCCTCGCGGTCAGTTCGAGCCGCGGTGGACGGCGGTGGCCGGTGCCGCCTCCGCCGCGTATCTCGGGGCGCGCGCGTTCGCGCCGAGTCTGGCTGCCTGGCCTGGGGATCTTGTCGTCTTCCCGCTGATCGTGATCTTCCCGCTGGGTCTGCAGGTGGTGCGCTTCCGGTCGGCGTCGAATTCGGCCGACCGCCGCCGGCTGCAGATCGTGGGGCTGACCAGCGCCACCGCGCTGATCGGACAGCTGGTCGTATTCGGCCTGCTGGTCGCCGGCTGGCTCGGACCCGCTGCCGACGCCGAATCCGTGGTCGAGCCGATCTCGTACGCGCTGGCGCTGCTGCTGCCGCTCGGCGTGACACTGGCGATGATCCCGCTCCACGGTCGCGTCCGGCGGCTGGTCGATCAGCTGACCCTCTCCGGCGACGACGCGGCCGAGCTGATCGGCCGGCTGAATGTGCTGGCCCAGACCTCGACCTCGGGCCGCGATCTTGTCCCGGTCGCCTCCGAAGCGATCCGCCACTCGCTGCGGCTGCCGGCGGTGTCGATCGACCTCGACGCAGCCACGGAAGCCCCCATCTCCGACGCGCCGCCCTCGGCAGTCCAGTCGTGGCCGTTGACCTACCGGGGCGTCGTCCTGGGATCACTGAGTGTCACCCCGCGTGCCGGTACTCAGCTGTCCGTCGGCGACCAGCAGATCCTGCACCACCTCTCGACTCAGCTCGCACCGCTGGTCGGAGCCGCTCAGCTGTCCACACAGCTGGACGACGCCAGATCCCAGCTGCTCAACGTCCGCGAGGAGGAGCGCCGTCGGTTGCGCGCCGACCTGCACGACGAGCTCGGTGCGGCCCTGGCCGGGCTGACCCTCAAGACAGGATTGGCGAAGGCCTTGCTCGACCGCGACCCGGAAGGCACCCGACGGTTGCTGGGAGAGATCGAGTCCAACCTGCAGACGTCGGTACGTCGCATCCGAGAGCTGGTCGAGGGACTGCGCCCAGCCCAGCTCGACGAGCTGGGGCTGAACGCCGCCATCCAGGAACAGGCGGACCGCCTGGCCGCGGCCGGAAGCCGTCTCGAGCTACATGTGCAAGGCCACGCCGAACCGGGACTGCCCGCCGCAGTTGAGCTGGCGGCGTACCGGATCGCTCAGGAGGCGCTCACCAACGCTGTTCGGCACTCCGGCGGGTCGCGAGTCGACGTCGACCTCGCCGTCGAGGAGCGTGAGCACCGGCTGACCGTCCGAGTCAGCGACGACGGCGTCGGGCTGGGCGACGACGAGCCCCTCGGCTTCGGCCTGCGATCGATGCGCCAGCGCGCCCAGGAGGTCGGCGGCGAGTGCGCCATCGCCCGCGCCGGGTCGGGCGGTCTCGTGGTGACGGCCCGGCTACCGCTACCGGAGGGAGTCGTCGATGACCGGACCGGGTGAGCATGGACCGTTCGGGGTGGTCGTGGCCGATGATCATCAGCTGTTCCGTGACGGCCTGCGATCCCTGGTCATGGCCATGCCGGACGCCGAGCTGGTCGGCGAGGCTGCCGACGGACTGGAGGCCGTCGCCGTCGCCGACTCCAGCCGGCCCGACGTCGTGGTGATGGATCTTCGGATGCCCCGGCTTGACGGGATCGAAGCCACCCGCCGGATCCTGGCCAGCCATGCGGACGTCCGCATCCTGGTCGTGAGCATGCTCGACGACGACGCCTCGGTCTTCGCAGCGATGCGGGCCGGCGCCCGCGGGTACGTCCTCAAAGGTGCCGGGCACGAGGAGGTCACCGCTGCCATCCGCTCCGTCCAGCGTGGCGAAGCGATCTTCGGCGCAGGCATAGCGGCCCGGATGGCCAACTACTTCGCCCACCTGACACCGACCGTCGAGGACTCCTTTCCCGAGCTCACCAAGACCGAGCGGGACATCCTTCGGCTACTGGCTGATGGACTACAGAACGCCCAGATCGCGGAGCGACTCTTCCTGGCACCCAAGACGGTACGCAACAACGTCAGCTCCATCCTCACCAAGCTCAACGTCGCAGACCGCACCGAGGCCGCACTGCGGGCGCGAGACGCCGGCGTGGCCAATCTGACAATGCGGGAAGACCGCTGACCTACGCCCTGGTGGCAGTCGGATTCATCGATCACAACAGCTTCGGGGTTTCCCACCTCAACTGATCCGCGACATCCTGACCCCTCGGGTGCCTTGGCCAGGTGCGTGTTGCTCCCTCTGACCTGAGGCAAACTGAAAGGCTTCTTCGACGGCGCGACACCTCGAGCGGCATTCCGGTGCCGTAAGCACACGTAGGTCAGCGGGGGCAGGGCGCGGTGCTCCGCCCGTCAACGACGCTATTGCTGTGGCGACCCTCCGGTCATACGCTATTGGCAGGGTTGGAGCACCGTCGAGGTAGTTCAGACGAGGGCAGCTCGGGAGGGCCGGGTCATGGCTGACGATATTCGCGCGATCGTGGACGCCTATTGCCGAACCTGGGACGTTGACGCCCCGGACGACCTGATCGACGAGGTCTACGCAGCTGACGTCATTGATCACAATCCCCAACCCGGCCAGGGAGCCGGAATCGATGGCGTGAAGATGATCATCGGTCTGTACCACGCGGTTTTCCCAGACCTGCACGTCACCAACGACGACATGCTCATCGATGGAGATCGTGGCACCTTGAGGTGGAGCGCGACGGGCACCCACGAAGGCGACCAGCTCGGCGTCCCCGCCACGCACAAGAGTGTGCGACTGACCGGGATCGACATCCTCAAGGTCGAGCATGGGCAGGTAGTCGAACGGTGGGGTGAAGCCAACGGTCTGGAGATGATGCAACAACTTGGGGCGAACCGATCCGAATAATTGCCGGCCCGCAGCGAAGTCATTCCACCAACCGGCAGCGGTCGCGGGCGCGAAGACGCGACCTTCATAGCGAAAGGGGTGTGGGGACTTCAACGTCCCACCGACGCGTTGGGCAGGACCCGGACGAGTGGTCACGTCTGCGGTACCAGGCTGGTTCGCGGTTAACGACGGATTCGAAGAGGGCGGCTACAAGCAGAGCGGTATGGGCAGGCTGCGCGGCGCCCGTGGCCTGGCAGAGTTCCAGGAAATCAAACCTACGTCCACTTCATACCACCGGCATGACGTTGACGTGGGTATTGCCGTCGCTGACGACCTAGGATCCGACACTGCCGCCACTCCCCTGCCTGACCAATAGGCTGATGCTCACTGATGCACTGGCAAGTGCTAATGAGGCTCCGCCTCGGACCGCCGAAGTCGGTGGTCGGGTTGGCCGTGTGAGTCGAGTTGGGCTCTGGTCTGGCTCGGCTACGACTTCGGGGTCATGCTGGCTGTCGGGGGTGCGTGATGGCGAAGCGTGCGGTGACGACAGCGGATGCGTGGCGTCCGGGTCTCAATCCGACGTCCAGTCCCCGCTCCCGCAGCCCGACCAACAGGCCCCGGACCAGGGTGGTGTTCTCCGTCGATCCCTCCACCACGGCGAGCGGATGCTTCACCCGTCGATCCCGATACCCAAAGCGACCACGCACAGATGGTCGGCGAAGTGGACGCCATCGATCATGATCGCCACCAGATCCAGCCCGGTCAGGTCCGCGGCCAGCAGATCGGCTAGTGGTCGTCGCCGGAAGTTCGTCGGGCCGCCGACGTCGAATCGATATGGGCATTGTGCTCGGCAGGTTGGATCTGACGCCCAGTCGGTGGCACGCCGAATCCGGATGTCGCCGGTGCCCTTGCCCACCGCAGCAGCGCTGGGCCCCGCCACCGGGGGCTGTTCATGTCCACCGTGAGTCACTCAACGTGAAGCCCCGAGGCACCTGCAGGTGGGCACGACTACTTTCGGGCGATGGCCGCGGTGGCGGCTCCGGCAAGGGGCAGCACATCGACTTGTTGGAAGCCGGTTTGGTGGCACCAGGTCGTGAAGTCGCGCCCGGTGTAGCCGAAGGCATCTCCGAACTCGATCAGCATGTTGAGTGACATGAGGAGTCCGAACGCGTCGGTCCGTCGGGCGTCGTCGATGAGGGGATCGACAGCGATCAAGATCCCACCGGCGGGCAGTGCGTCGTAGGCGGCGTGGATGAGGTGCAGCTTCCGCTCGAGGTTCCAGTCGTGGAGGATCATGCTCATCGTGATCACGTCGGCTTCTGGCAGCCGGTCGGTGAGGAAGTCCCCGCTGGCGGTGGTCACCCGGTCAGTGGCGCCGGCCGCCTCGATGGTCGCCTTCGCGATCGGTTCGACAACGGGCAGGTCGAAGCTGGTACAGCGCAGGTGGGTGTGGCGGGCAGCGACGATCAGGGCGAGCTGGCCGGTGGCGCCGCCGATGTCGCACAGGGTTTGGTAGGGGCTGAAGTCGAACTTTTCGGCGAGTGCATGGAAGCCGGCTTTGGAGACGTCGCTCATCGCCTGCATGAACTCCTCCAGCCGGGCCGGGTCGCGGTACAGCGTGTGGAACATGGACTGTCCGGTGCGTTTGACTTCGTTCTGCGGTTCGCCGGTGCGTAAGCCCTCGGTGAGGTCTCCCCAGAACTGGTAGAGCCGGGTGTTGCACATGTCCAGCACCCCGCCCAGGTACTGGGGGCTGGCCTTGTCCAGAAACGTCGCCGTCTCCGCGGTGTTGCTGTAGCGCGCTTGAGGTCCGTCGCCGTCGCGGTCGAGGAGTCCCAACGCCACCAAGGTGTCGGGGAAGTCGGGGATGGCGCGAGGATGCAGCGACAGCTGGGTGGCGAGCTCGGCGCCGGTCAGGGACTGGTTGCTCAATATGGTGAAGAGCTCCAGCTCGACGGCTGACAACAGCGTCTTCGAAGCCATGAAGCCTTCACCGAGCTGCAGGATGCGGGATGGGTCGGCAGGCGCGTGCATGGTGGTCCCCCTTTGGTCGGTGTTCCACCAGGGTGTGGGCAGACGTGCCGCGCTACCTCAGTGGTTCCACGTAGGTGGGCCACCTAGTCCAGCCTGCAGCGCCCAGGCGGCCACCTGCGTGCGGTTTTTGACCCCGAGTTTGGGCAGCAGATTATGCACATGGGTCTCGATCGTCCGTTCCGACAGGGCCAGCTCCTGGGCGATCTCCCGGTTCGACCTGCCGGACGCGAGGAGCGCGGCGATCTCCCGCTCCCGCGCGGTCAACCCGGCTGGACCCCCTCCCAGCCCATGGACCTCGGCGGCCAGCTTCGAGACGGCGGCAACCGTCGGTGTCATGGTCAGGCGACGGGCCGTGACACGGCTCTGCTCCAGCAGGGTCAGCGCCCGAGCTCGGTCACCGGAGCCGCCCCGACGGATGAGGCTGCGGGCCAGCTCCAGCTCGGCCAGGGCAACGAAGGGTTGAGCGCCGACCCGTCGCTCCATCTCGATCGCGGTGGTTCCGTGCGCGGCGGCTGCGGGATCACCCAACATGCTGGCCACGCTGCCGAGGACGCGTGGGATCGCGCCCAGGTATGCCGCTGACTGCCCCCCGAAGTATTGCTGGTGGGGCAGCAGCAGCCGGTAGGTCAGTTCAGCGGTCTCTTGGTCGTCGAAGGCAACAGCCAGCTCGGCCGAGCGCATCACCGTGGCCATCCACCGCGCGTTCACGGGCAGGGTCTGCAACAGGGGACGAACCCGCCCGAACATCGTCATCGCCTGGTCGAGGTTCCCCGCCTGCAGGTCGTGCCAGCCGAACGTGGCCCACGAGACCGGCATCCAGTGCGCGCCTGACTCCGCCCACGGCAAGGACTGAGGCAACTGTTCGTGATAACGCCCCGTCAAGGTGTGCAGCTCGGTGAAGATCAGGCCGGACTGCACCTGCGCCGCCCAGTCTTGGGTCTGCGCGGCTATCTTGCCGCAGGCCAGTGCCAGCTGCGCGGCTTCGCCGAACCGGCCGGTCTGCACGGCTCGGGTCGCACGTGCCCTCAACAGGTGCCAGCGCGCCAACGGCCACCCGATCCGCTGGACCAGGCCGGCCAGGTCAAACAGCTCCGCCAGCAGGTCACTGACCGCACCGAGCTGCAGCTCGGCATCCACCCGCCACAGGTGACCCCACAACGCGGACTCGTGTCGGCCGCCGACCGCGGCCAGCTGCACCATCTGTGCTCCCAGGGCCAGCCGCTCGTTCACCCCGTCCAAACCGCCGATCACTTCATGCCGCGCGTGCAGCGCCTCCAGGAGGGCATCACGATCGCCGCAGTCCTGGGCCATGATCATCGCCCGCTCCGACAGCGGCCGGGCCGCAGCCAGGTTCAGGGCGTCGGCCAGCACCCGCGCCTGTTGCGCAAGGACACGGGCGTGTCGCGCCGAGTGCTCCTCACCCAGGGCTGATCGAGCGCGCTGGCAGAGGGCCAGCACCGACTCCAAAGCCACCCCGCCAATGCCGGTGACAACCAGGGCAGCCTCCACCAGGAGGTCGGTACGACCACGCCGCCCCGCGAGATCCGCCGCGATCTGCGCGTGCTCCAGCGCCTCGCTGACCCGGCCATCCTGGTAGGCGACCCGACCGACCGCAAGATGTGTCTCGGCGCGCGCGGCGTCGTCGAGCAGCAACGGCAGCGTCTGAAGATGCCAGTGGACGGCGCTGGCGAAGTCGAAGCGATGGGCGGCTTCTTCAGCTGCGGTCACGCAGGCAGCCACAGCCAAGGCTCGGCTCGGCTGGTCGACGGCCGCACCCAGCCGATGCCTAGCCAGCTCACTCGACCGGGCGCTCCCCGCTGCCTCCAGCGTCTCCGCCAGACGCCGATGCCAAGCGGTCCGTTCGGCACCAGGGAGCCGGCTGTACCAGGCCTCCCGGACCACCGCATGCGACCACCGCAGCCGTCGCCCCGAACCTGGAACCTCGATCAGGACACCGGCCTCGATGGCCTCCATCACCGGACCAGCGTCGGCAAGGAGCTCCGGATCGAACTGTTCGCCCGCCACCGCCGCGCCCGCGAGCATGCGGCGGCATCCAGGTGAGAGCTCGTTCAACCGGTGAACGATCAAGTGCACCAGATCGACCGGAAGCTGCCACAACCCCCGGCAGGATGACCGCAGCTCCGCCGCATCCAACACCCGGACAAGTTCGGTGACATACAACGGATTGCCACCGCTTCGTCCATGCACGGCGCTGACCCAGGACGGGTGCACACCCGCCCCCAGGAACTGGCCTACCTCACGCTGGGTCATCGGCCCCAGCCGCAGAACCGAGGATCCCGCCAACCCGGTGACCGCGTCCGGCAGCGGGTCACGGCAGGTCGCGAGGACCATCAGATGCGACGATGACAAGCTGGCCGACAGGTGACGCACCAGGTGCAGGGTGCCGTCATCAGCCCAATGCAGGTCCTCCAAGACGATCACCAAGCCCACCGCCTCCGAAGCTGCCGTGAGCAAGGCGTCTGCGGCATGGGTGATCGCGGCAAACCGACGTGCGGCAGGAGTCTGATACTCCAAGGTGTTGAGTGACAGCAGATCCGCGGAGAGACCCAAGGCCTGCGCCGTCGGCCCGGTCAAGGCTCGAATCCAGGGCCAGAACGCTGGGGCTCCCGTGTCGGCGACCGCCGCTCCCCGCAACACTGCCACTCCTTCGGTGAGCGCCTGCCGGCCGAACTCTCGAATCAGCGCTGACTTGCCGATGCCAGGCTCACCGAGCACAAAGACCCCACCGCCCTGCCCTGAACCCAGCCGGGCCAACCCACCACGCAGAGCGCCCAACTGTCTCTCTCGCCCGACAAACCGCAGGTTCACCTCCCCATTGTGTCCTCCCCGAAGACAAGCCAGTCTGCTCTGCAACGACACCTACCGCCAGCTCAGGCATGCACGGCCCTGGCACCTCCTTGGACGACCTGTGGCCAGCGTCGACCAGTGCTCACCCGAGCGGCGGCTCAGCCACCGGTCTGGCCAAACCTGACCGGTGCATCCCCATCAGCCCGGCAGCTTTGCGAAGTCCCAGGTGACGGCTTTGGCCGGCCGGAAGCGAATGAACGCGCGTTCGCCGATGCCCAGGCCGACGAGGAACTTGTAGGATTCCACCGCCTGGTCGTAGTCCCCGATGTACCGCTGGAACCATTTGCCGTACTGCTCGGCCGTGATGTCGTCACCGAGAACCTCCGCCTGGCCGGTGTAATGCACGCCGGCGTAGGGCTGGTCAGCCTTGTCGATCAGCACCGAAGCGGTGCCGTTCCGACGCGCGTTACGAACGGCGTCGCTGTTCTTCCAGGTGCTGAAGATGATGTCGCCGTCGTCCACGCCGTACGTCAACGGCGTGATCCTGATGGTGCCATCGGTGTTGATGGTGGCCAGCTTTGCCACCCAGACACCCTCCTCCAGGAATGGCGTTGAGTTCCTCATCCGTCAGGGGGGGAAGCTTCATCTCGATCCCCGTCCTAGCGAGCGTTGATCATGTTGTGGAGCGGCGAGATCTGAAGGTTCGGTGCCCCTCCGCCCACCGCCTCGATCAGCGGCATGAGTACCTGCGCGAACCGTTGAAGAGCCTCGGGGGACTCCCAGACGTCTACGACGAGGTAGCTGCCGTTGTCCTTGAGCGCGGCCGTGTGCGACAGCCGCCCCGGGGGGTTGCCGTGCCCGGCTTCCTCGAGTTGCTTGATGACCTGGTCGTACTGCTCGACGCTGTCCGTTCCTGCGTCCGAAACCGCAACGATCGCCATGGTCGGCTCCTTTCTCCTCGGTTGCTCTCCGAATGCTTTTCGGATGCTTCGACGGTAGGGAGTCGGCGATGCAGAAGCGTCCGCCGAACTACTCAACCGGGCTACTCATCCCCTGGTGAGTTACCCATGCCACGATTTGGCTGCGATTGGACAGACCAAGTTTGGTGAGGACGTGTTGCACGTGGTTCTGCGCGGTTCGCTCGGACAGCGACAGCTCGCCTGCGATTTCCCGGTTCGTCTTTCCGGCGGCGACCAGCCCGGCCACGTCCCACTCGCGCCGGGTGAGGGGCCCGGCGGCTCCGAGCTCTTCGACGAGGGCGTTCGTCTTGTCAACGATCACTCTCATTCCGAGTACCGTGGCCTGCCGCGAACTGGAGGTGAGCAGAGACCGGGCCCGTCCGATGTCGCCGGGTCGCCGCCGGCGTACCAGCGTGGACGCGAGCTCGTACTGCGCTTCGGCGAGATACCCGACCGCTCCATTGGCTGAACACACCTCCACCGCCGTCTGGAGGTCCTCGACGGCCTCGTCGAAGCGTGCGACGAAGGCCAGGCCGCGACCGGTCCAGAGTTCGACCGGGCCGAAGTAGGCGACCTGCCCGGCTCCGCTGCACACGTGGTGACCGCGGTAAGCGCCGAGCCGCTGCACAAGCGTGGCCACGTCGCGGTCCGTGCCCACCTCGATGGCGAGGTTGACGCCGAACGCGAACGCCGGCAGGGTCGCGTGCGGTGACGGTTTCCAGTCGGCCGGCGGCCCAAGCGAGCGAAAGGTCGCGGCGGCTTCGTCGAGGCGCCCGAGTGAGGCAAGCATGTACGCGTTGGCAACCGCGATAATCACCCCAGCCGTCGGAAGCTCTCGCTCGAACACCGTGACACCCGCGTAGCCGCTCGCCTCCAGCGACCCGGTGGTTTCATGTCCGACCTGAAGCCCCATCTGGGACAGCAGCCCGGCGCGCTCCGCGAAGCCGATGTCGTCGCCGATCCTCGCCAGTTGTGAAAAGGCCTCCTCGGCCAACCTCATCGCATCGCCGAACCGCGCCTGCGCCTGCGCCAGCACGGCCCGGCACTTGAGCAACTCGTATCGCGCATGCGGCCCGCGAACCTGGTCGACGCACCACGACAACGCTTCCAGCTCACGCGCAACTCGGAACAGATCGCCGCGTTCGAATGCGGCGTCGATCTGCCACAGATGCGCCCACATCTGTGTGTGAGGGTCGGCGGCCTCGCGGCCAACCTCGAACATTCGGTCGGCGAGCGTCGCGCGCTCGTCAAGACCCTCCGGGCCCGAGCGAGCAAGCCGCCTCGCCCGCAGGGCCGCTTCCAACGCCGCACGGTCGCCCGACTCCTGAGCGAACGCCAGGGCCTCCGCGCTTGCCCGTGCGGCGACCTCGTACTCCTCATAGCCGTGGGCGGTGCTCCACGCGTTGTAGATCGACGCTTCGGCAAGCCGTGCCAAAAGCCGCGCTCGCAGCGCGACATCGGCGGGGTCAATGCGTGCAAGAGCCTCCTCGCAGAGTCGCTTCGTCGTCGCCTCCAGAGGCGTCGGGACGGTCGTCTCCCGGACCAGTGCCGCCTCGGCGAGCAAGTCCGGCCGGGCCAGCTTCTGCGCCGAAGCCGCGGCCCTGACGCTCGCCTCGACGCTGCCCGCGATGTCAGTCGACGCATTCAGTGCCCGGGCCAGGCCGAGATACAGCCGGCACAGCAACTCATCGTCCATGTCGTTCTCGCCGAGGCTGAGGGCAAGACGATACAGCCGGGCTCCCTCCTCGTAGGCCAGCGTGCGCATGGCCTCACCCGCGGCAAGCTCGATCCAATGCGCGACCCGAGTGAGGTCCGCGTCAACCGCGGCGACCACCCAGTGACGCGCGAGATCGGACAAGTGCGGCTCGATTCGTCCGGCGTAAACCGGACTCGATCGTCTCGGCGGCTGCCCGGTGCAACCGGACGCGCTCGGCCGTCGACAGACCCGCCTCGATGGCGTCCCGAACCAGCGCGTGTCTGAACCCGTAGCTTCCGGGGACCGCCCCGGGGACGACCAGCCCAGCAAACGCCGCCTCGTCGAGCGCCGCTAGGCAGCTCACCGACGAAAGACCGACCATGGGCGCGGCGATCGTCGTGGAGAATTCGCGGCCGACGATCGACGCCGCATGGATCAGCCGCACAGCGACCGGTGACAAGCGGCCCAGACGGCTGCCTATCGCTTCCCGCACGTTGGCTGTCACCGGTGCCAGTCCTCCGGCAACTTTGCCCGCGGGCAGCACACGAGCCACCTCGCCCACGAAGAACGGATTGCCCCGGGTCAGCGCATGTACCTGTGCCGCGTCGCTGGGATTGACATCGTGTCCCACAACAGAGGCAAGGTGCACCGCCACGTCCGCCACGGTCAGACCGGTCAGGTCGATCTGCTGGGCGATCGGCTCCCGGAGCAGCTCGGCGAACTCCGCGGCATGTTCATGTTCGGTGTCACGGTGGCTCACCATCACCAGTAGCCGTTCGTCCCGCAGCGTCCGCGCGAGGTGTCGCAGCAACAGCACCGATGGGCGGTCAGCCCAGTGCGCGTCGTCGAGGATCACGACCAGTGCGGTTCGTCCGGTGATCCTCCGGAGCAGTCGCGCGACCGCCTCGAACTGGCGAAAACGGGCTTCGGCCCCTGCGGTGCTCTCCGGTGTCGACTCGGGACCGCCGAACACCTCCGGTGCCAACCGTGCGAGGTCAGGGTCGACGTTCCCGACGGCAACGAGATCGGCCGCTCCGCGGAGGATCTCCCGCCACGGCCAGTACGGCGGCGCGCCCTCAGACTCAACTCCGACACCCCACAAGGCCGGCACATGGCGTTGCCCAGCCAGCGCCACCAACTCCTCGGCCAGCCTCGTCTTGCCTATCCCCGGCTCCCCTCGACACAACACGATGCCGGGATGCCCCTGCTGGGCGGCCACCAGACAATCGGCAAGCGCAGCCAACTCCCGGTCACGTCCAACAAAGCCACCGCGCACCCTCTCGACAATATCCGTCTGCCGTGCCGGCCGGTAAGCCGAAGCACGGCTCAGCGGAAGGCTGACCACGGTCGGCGCGGACGCGGTGGCGCACAGCGACCCGACTCGGCCATGCCCCTCCCCTCCTGGCCCGTGGTCGGCAACATGAACGCGTATTCGGCCGTTCCTGCCTGTAGGTCCCCGCCGCCGGCCAACACTCGGGGCGGTGACGACGACGCTGACCAATTCCCTCGAACCTCATGGGGCGGTCGCGGTACAGCGCCGACGACCTCCTCACCTTCCTCACCGGGAAGCTCGAGCCCACACGTCCCCGTTGACCGAGGCCACACCCGCAAGCGACAACACGCCACCACGATCACGGGTACCGCATTGGACTGGGCGGGCTCATGACCAGCGACCGGCCCGGGCTCGGCAACGCCCCTGGTACAAGCGCGGCACCGGCGGCTTCGGCTCCTTCGCCGGATTCTGTCCCGACCACCACACCAGCGTGGTCATGTTGGCCACCGGAACAAAGCCCCAACCCCACCGTGGGGCGCGACTGCGAACCGTGACGTTCCGCTGCGCGACACTCCCGGCAGACCCAGCGTGTCCACGCTGCCTTCCCTCCAGCTAGGAAAGTTGCTTCTTCGAACCCACGTAGTGATCGTGGCCGGCTCTGCGCAAGTTTCCGCACCACGAGCTGGTAGTTCGGGTGTGGAATTAACCTCTCGGTGGGCACTCACATGACCGGGCAACGGCGCTATGGTGCACACACTCCACGCCTCCGGCGCGCGGTGGGACGACACGGCAGGAGCACGATGAAGCAAACGCTGGCAGCAAGGGTGCGGCGCGTGGCCGTGGCCGCAGTGGTGGGTCTGGCGCTGACGGGTCCGGGACTGACCGGCCCGACACCGGCCGATGCCGCCGCGAAGCCCGCCCTGACCATCGAACGGTCGCGGTCCAGCGTGACGCTGTACAAAGTTACCGACGACGAAGGCTCCTACATGTACGGCGACCTGGGTGTGTACGCGGTCGCTGGGAAGAAGGCGTTCAAGGTCAAAGCCAAACGGAGCAGCTACTCCAAGCCGATCAAAGCCATGTGGGTCCGGAAGGGAAAAGACAAGAAGCTGCCCTCGCCGACAGACTTCACCGGACTGTCGAAGTTCTCCACCACCACCTACACCAACACCGCCGGCACGGTGGTGGCGCGATCGACCTCCACCTTCTGCCCCAACACCTACCAGCCGGTACGGCGACGCCCGAGCGCGCCAGCCACCTCGCCGTACCCGCAGGGCTGCTTCGGCAACCCGTACTCCCTCGGCGCCGTCTGGGGCATCCAGGCCGGCTACGCGGTGCCGTTGACCGGCGGCGGTTACGGCGGCGGCGAACTCCCGAACCTGGGACTCGGGGTGTATCAGGCGACCGTCACGATCGAACCGGCCTACCGCAAAGCGCTCGGCCTGTCGAAAACCCGCGCGACCGTCTCGGTCAAGGTCACCGTCCAAGCCGAGCAGCAGTGCGACGACGAAGACCCGACCTGCCTGGCCAGCATGCAGGCCAGGCAGGCCCGGACCCAGGCGACGCGTTCGGCGGCCACGCAGCCGAAGAAGCTCAGCGGAAAAAAGGTCAAACCGTCCGGCCCGCTGCCCGATCTTCGGTCACTGCCCGCCTGGGGTATCAGCGTCGACAACGGCCGCTACCTCACCTTCAACGCCACCGTGTGGAACGGCGGCCCCGGCCGGCTGGTAGTTGACGGGTTCCGGTCGAAGAAGGATCCCGATCTGATGAAGGCGTATCAGTACTTCTTCACCAAGTCCGGCAAGCAGAAGGGCTACGCGCCGGTCGGTGGCATGGAATGGGATGCCCGCGACGGCCACGAACACTGGCACTTCCAAGACTTCGCGACCTACCGACTCGTCGACTCGCAGAAGAAGTTCGTCGTCCGTAGCGCCAAGGAAGCGTTCTGCCTCGCCAACACCGATGCCGTCGACTACCTGGTCAAGGGCGCCAACTGGAAGCCCGACAACACCGATCTGCAGACGTCATGCGGCGGCCGGGCATCCCTCGGCGTCCGTGAGGTCCTCGACGCCGGCTCCGGTGACACCTACGCCCAATACCTGCCTGGGCAGTCGTTCGACCTACGCGGGCTCCGCAACGGCACCTACTACATCCAGATCAAGGCCAACCCCGACAAAGTCCTCTACGAGAAGAAGACCCGCAACAACACCTCCTACCGCAAAGTCGTCATCGGTGGCACCCCCGGCGCACGCACCGTCAAAGTCGCCAAGGTCGGCCGCATCGACGAGCCCGTCTACGACAGCGCAGGCGAGACCCGCCAGACCCGATAAGCCAGACTCCGCGCCGGCCACTCAACACAAGGGTCGTCGTGCTCGGCAAACCAAAGTGGGCGACCCGGGAGACAGTCGCGGCGACGCACGGGCAAGGGCAGAGTGCGGGGTGGCTGATCAATTCGCCAACCCGAGGCCGTCGGCTACGGACAGAGCGCGACCCGTCGATCATGACGTGGCCGACGCGGTGGGCAGGCGCAACTGACCGCTCAGCAACCTGGCGTGCACGCCCGACGACAACCCGCTCGTGGTCACCTGCGGCATCAGCGCAACGTCGGCGAGTCCCGTGGGGGCTGGCGGGAGGGGCCCACTGCCCGTCTGAGCACGACCGTGAAGAGGCCGGTCTGCACTCGGAGCGAGCTGCGGGTCGTCGCCGTCGTGGTTCGGGTCCGGGTCCGGGTCGCCTGACGGAGATCACGCCGACGGCCTCGGAGGCGTCCGCTCAACAACGAGTCGAAGGCTGGGATGGTTGAACAGGTGGATGTGGCGCCGTGATGTCTACACGGCACGGTTCGGAGAGTTACCCCGTGCCCGTCGCACGGTGAGGAAGAGTCGGTGGGCGGTGATCAGCAGAGCCAGCCAGGCGCCGCCGAGCAGCCAGGCGAAGATCACGTCGGTCAGCCAGTGGTGGCCGAGGAACACCCGGCTCATGCCCATGGCCAGCGCCCACAGTACGGCGGTGACGACGGCGACGGTGCGGGCCCATCGGGTCTTGAGGCGACGAATCAGCAGGTAGGCGACCATGCCGGCGATGACGGTGCTGTTCAACGCGTGCCCGGACGGGAATGAGAACGCGTACTCATACGGCGGGATCGCCTCGCTCAGAGGCGGCCTGGCCCGTCCCACGATGGCTTTGCCGACGTTGGTCATCACCAACGAGCCAGCGGCGGCGATGGCCATCAATACCAGCGGCGTCCGTGATCGCCACCGCCACACCATGACGGCGGTGACCAGGGACGCGATGATGGTCATGCCGATCAAGCCGCCGAGATGGGTGAAGCCGGTGATGATCATGGTGTTGGTGGCGGTGCGTTCGCTGATGGCTTGATCCAGCACGGGTTGGTCCAGGCCAGCCACGCCGTCGTGTTCGGCGACGGCGTCGTACACGCCGGCGCCGGCGGCGGTCAGCACCACCGCCAGCCCCAGCCCGACGGCTGCGGTCAGGTACAGCACAGCATGGGCGGAGACGTTGGCCGCTAGGCCGGTCACCAGGCGGACGAGGAGACCTCCGGCCCTGCTCGGCCAGCGGGTGAGGTCACGGTTGCCGACGCGTTCCTCCTCCGGCCGGTCGTCGGACAACCTCACCGAAGCCACCCTCGTGGCGCGGACCGTCGCCTTACCGGGCACAGTTCTGGGAGCGCGTCGCAGGTAGCCAGTCGCATGTCCGGCGCTTCCCTGAGGTATCCGGAGCTGCGACAGTCCCGGGGTACCGGGCCCAGGTCGGCGCCGCCGGCACCACTCCCGCCAACTCGCCAGGACGGCGAGCTGCACCTCCGCCGCCCGGTCGCGACTCGCCTGCCCATACCGCAACCAATCCTCACCCGACACGCCCAGCACGCCGGCCGCGAGCATGACCGGCTACACCGCGGGACCGCCGGGCACGGTGGTCGTGCCCGCCGACCCCGAGGCTGGCGAGCAGCTCACTGACTTTCGCACCCACGATCATCGGCCGCCCTCCCCGTACGCCGAGCGCGGAGGGCGGTCGACCACTGGACCTGGCGCCCCAACGCGATATTCCCTGCGGTGATTACCCCCAGGTGCGGCAGGCAAACCATCGGCGGCCGCGGGTGGTAGCGGCCCGCCTGCGGCCACGCCCGCCGGTCGCAACCCCATGGGACCAAATCTGGACCCAGGATGGTGCCAACCGCGCTACACACCCACAATCCGGGAACCGGGCTCCGGCCGGTCTGCTCACTCGTCGCGCACCATCGTGTCCGAGGGCGGCGGTGTCACGTCTTCATCTTCGCGTCCGGATTGTCGTACGACGCTCTCGCTTCGGTGTCGTCCCCGGACGCCTCCTCGGGTTCGGTGCCCGGGCTTGCCGCCGCCCGACTGGCGAGGCGGGTCACACCAAGCACCATGATCGCCAGACCCGACACCTCGGCGACGACAACAAGCGGGGAGGTGAACAGCCGCTCCCGAAAGACCACAAGACCGAACGTCAACGACACCACGAGCTGGCAGATGTTCAGCACCGGTGTGGATACCGACAACCGCGTCGCCTGGTACGCACGCTGGTTGAGCAGGATGGCGCCGACACCAACGCCCACCAACGCCCACGTGGTCCAACGAGACAGCAGGTGCAGCACACCGTGACTGGCTTCCCCAGTGCTCAGCTTGAGCAAACCGGCCACCAGGCCGAACAAGATGCCCGAGGCAGTGGCGAGCAGCACACCGCGGACGAGTGGACGGCCGCGGCGGCGGCGAGCAAACAGCGCCAGCAGTGCCGCCGTGCCCAAACCGCACCCGACCACCAACCATGCCCGGGACTCGTCCGGAACCTGTGGTGCGCTCGGCCGCAGCACGCCGATGAACAGGGCCAAACCTACCCAGGTCACAGCCGCCCAGCCCAGTTCACCGCGCGACGGCAACCGTCGGTCGATGACCGAGCGGGCGAAGACTGCGAAGACGATCCCGCTGAGAATGATCGGCTGCACCACACTGAGGTCTCCGAGGCTCAAAGCAGCCGCATGCACTGCGAACGCTGTAGCACACAGCCCGGCACCGACCAGCCACCCCGGACGCCGGAGGAGGGTCCGCACCATGCGACGTTTGGAGTCGGCGGGGGCCGAACCCGCCGACCGGTGCTGCAACGAGCTCCCCACAGCGAAGAACGCCGCGGACGACAAAGCAACCAGCACCACGGTGATCATCGAGCCGGTGCTCCTTTCTTCGACAGTCTCTGCGGCCAGGCTGCTCACGCACAGTGCCTGAGTTGCAGGTGTGGACGACTGTCCAGTACCCGCATTCGCGCTGATCTCACATGCGATCACAAAACGCAGTGTGTCGCCCACGCGTGCCCCTTGGTCGCGGCGACCCGTCCCCTCCCAGGGCCTCCCGGAACCGTCGATCTCCCTGCTCAGACGTCAGATTCTTGTAATTCGATGCTGCCCCCTGTGACCTCCCCGTCGGCCACGACGACCTCCTGCTCGTCGTCGACGAACGCCACCGCCAGCCGTTCCGCGCTCAGAGCGCCCGGTCCCAGGTCCCGTCCCTCGACCAGGTTCGGTGGCGGCCGTAGACGGTCTGCCACGACCCGTACGTCGTAGGGACATCACGCCATGGAGCCCCCGGTCCCGGTCCGCCACAGAATGGCGTTCACGACCCGACGATGCGCGGTCCAGGGCCGGCCCTGCCGACCGGTGCGCTCAACCGGAAGAAACGGCTCCAACCGGGCCCACTGATCATCGGTCAGATCATGACGATCATGCACGTCACCATCCCAGCCCAAACCGCTACGAAAGCTTTTGTCAGACACGCCCTAGTCAGCTGGCAAAAAGGCCCTCAGGTGTGGTGAACCGATGCTCGCCGGGACCGGCAACGTCGTCAGTCACACCCCACTGTCGAGGCGGCCAGTATGATCAACACCCGGCAGTGGGCTCAAGAACTTCGAGCCGCCGGCGGGAAGTGTTCCCGCTGAGGCAGCTGCACCGGCCACCTGCACCGCTGATGCAGCTCGGTCCTAGCTGGCGTCCCGAAGGAGAGTGGTTGAGCGCGGCATCTGAGACATCGTGCTTGCTGTGAGTCTCCCTCGGCCTACCCGCAGGAGGGTCGACGTACGAGCGTACCCGTCCCCCTCATCGAGCCCCGGGTGGTGTGCCGTCGAAGTCTCTTACGACGACAACTAGCGTCTGTCTGCTGCCAGCAGCGCGACGGTCGACCTCGCGTACGTCGAGCTGCACTGGGATTCGGTCCACCGTCGATCCCGAGTCCGTCAGAATCGTCGAGTGCTACTAATTCGAGTTCAGATGCCGAATCGGCCAGGAACCCTGGGTGCCGTGGCATCAGCACTGGGTGCCCTTGGCGCCGACATCAACCTGATAGAGATCGTCGAGAAGCGCGGCGAGATCGAGGTGGAGGAGTTCATCCTGGACCTGCCGCCCACCCAGACGGTGGAAAAGCTGGTGGCGGCCTGCGACCGTCTGGACTCGGTGCAGGTGGAATGGGTGCGCAACTATCCACGCGGCGGCGGCATCGAGTACGACATCGAGCTGCACCGACGCATCGCTGCCGACCCCTCCCGAACGGGTGAGATCTTGGCATCAGCGGCTCCCTTGGTTTTCCGGGCGCAGTGGAGCGTGTTGCTTGACGTGTCGGCCGCACCGCAGGTCACCTTCGCCACCCCGGGTGCACCCGACCTCAACGCCGACCACCTGCGACGATTCGGTCCCTTCGACCTGCTCCACCGAGTAGCCCTCGAACCCGATTGGCTCCCCGGAGCAGACGCCCACCATGCCGTCGTCTCACCCCTGGCCGACCAACAAGCGGTGATCGTCGCCCGCCGAGGCGAACCCCCCTTCTTCGGCTCCGAGCTCGCGCGACTCGCCCACGTCACCGGAGCAACAGCCACCACCGACATGTTCGACCAGCCCCAGTCCACGACGGACCCCCAGACAGGTCATCGCCGACCAGTGGCAACCCCGCTCTACGAGCGCAAATACCTCTGACTTCGCAAGCCGGTGCGTAACTGAACGCGCCCGTGCGTGGCCGCATGCCATGCGGCGTGAATCGGGTCCGGTGGGCGCCAGCACTGTGGTGGCGGGTCACACCGGCATCTCTGCTTGGGTGCGTCGACGACCCGGCCGAGTCGGGCCGAGTCGCCCGCACGCGATCGTCGTTGTCCCACTTTAGGTCGGCGACCGGCTAGCGGCCGTCGAGGCTGGTCACCGTATGGCGGACTAGCGCACTGGTGTCATCACCGACTCCGTGGCGGGCTCGGTGATGACACCAGTATTCGACCTGTTGGTCAACCTGCGGCGGTCGCCTTCTTGGCGCGGGTTGTCTTTGCCGGTACCGCCTTGACGGTGGTTGTCGTCTTTGTCGGTGTCTTCTTGACGGCTGCTGGGGCAGTCTTCGCCGTCGTCGCCTTGACGGGCGTTGCCTTGGCTGGCGTTGCCTTCTTGGCGACCGCGGCCTTCGCCGGCGTTGCCTTCTTGGCGACCGCGGCCTTCGCCGGCGTTGCCTTCTTGACGGCTGTAGCCTTCGCGGGTGCGGCCTTCTTGATCGTTGCCGACTTTGCCGGTGCGGTCTTCTTGACGACTGGGGCGTTGATCGCAGCGTCGTTCTTGACGGCTGCAGTCCTTGCGGGACTGGCCTTCTTGGCCGGAGTCGCCTTCTTCGCGGACGTGGTCGCCTTCGTGGCCGAGTGACCTTAGCGGCTCGAACTGGAGCTGCAGCCGTCTTCGTCGGAGCCGGCGTGGTGGCCGCTGCCGTGGCCTGCGGCGCGGGGGTTTTGGCGCTGGCCTTCTTGCTCGCCTTCGGGACCTTCTTAGCTCCGGAGACGTAGGCCTTGAGATCGGTGCCAGCGCGGAATCGTGGAACGGCGGTGGCCTTTGCCCGCTTCCGCTCGCCGGTCCGCGGGTTCCGCACCATCCGGGCCGGGCGAGACACCTTCTCGAAGACGCCGAAGCCGGTGATCGTCACCTTCTCACCACCAGCCGTCTGGTAGGTGATCGTCTCGGTGATGGCGTTCAGAGCGCGACCTGCCTCGGCCTTGTTGCCGTCAAAATGGGCGGCCAGCACCTCAATGAACTCAGCCTTGTTCACAGCATCCTCTCGATGGGGAAGAAATCGCAGCCCGTACCACACGTCTGCAGGCCCCCACGCTAAGGAATTTCACCTCCGCAGACAAGTCGCCCCAGAACAGACTGGCCAATGAAACAATGACAATCCCGACCGGCGGGACCCGAAGTCTTCCCAAGATCAACGACATTGACCACGTCAGGTCCGCGACGTCATGATCGAAACCGGGCGCCGGAATCAGCCACCAGATCCGTCCGCCGCCAGCAGCTGGCTGAATGCTCCGTGCGTTCGCGCCGCGCAGGGACGGCAGGTTCGAACCGGGAATTGTCACCACGTCATCGTCCGCCGGCGCAGCGAACGGCTGCCATGCTGCCCTCAGCAGAAGGACCTGCAGCAGGGTCGCAAAGGCCGTACCGTTTCGGCTATGACTCCCATCGCGGCCCCGACGCTGATCGGCGAGCTCGCTGATCTACTGCCTAGCCGGGTTGAGCAGCATTACGGGGCGGGATCGCGGGTCGAGGCCCTGCGCACGGCTGTGGCCGACTTCGTCGGTGATCATCGGCCGGTGCTGCCGGCAGCTCTCGCCGAGCTTGAGGCCGCAGCCCAGACAGTCTTCACACATCTCGAACTCACCTACCAGCCCGGTCTGGTCCCACAACGGCAGAGCCCCGGCTGGCCGGACCCCGACCTGACCGAGATCCGCCGGGTCGGCGCCGACATTGCCGTGGTGCAACGAGGACACGACGGGTCCGGGATGATCAGACTGACCGGTCTGGCCCCCGTTCAGGCCGCCGCACCCCTGCTCGCTGGCGCCTTCACGCTCCTCCAGCACGCCGACCCGATCATTCTTGATCTCCGCGACAATGGTGGCGGCGACCCCGCGACCGTCGCGTTCATTGTCGACTGGCTGGCAGGCGACGGCCCCCGGCACCTGTTCACCGTCGCCTACCGCGACCGTGTTCGGCAGTGGTGGACCGCCGGCAGTCCCTGTGTTCCGCCGCCAACGGGTTCGGTCCATGCTCTCATCGGATCCCGCACCTACAGCTCCGGCGAAGCGCTCGCCTGGGCCCTGAAGGACCAGGGTCTGGCCACGCTCATCGGCGAACCGACCCGGGGCGCCGCCGACCACGTCGTCCCGCTCGCTGTCAGCCACGACGTCCACGCCCTCATCCCCGAAGGGCGCGTTCTCACGGTCGACGGCAAACCCACCTGGGAAGGCTCCGGCGTCCAACCCGACCGAGCTATATAGAACACCAGCCAACCACTCCACCGGCCGGCATCGGATGCATCTGCGCGACGGCGATCTACCTGGCGATCCGGTTGCGCCACCACGCCGACGTGTTGACATTCAGTCGCAGTGATCCGTTCTCCGATACGTCTGTGGTTGACGCGACGTCGGGACAGTCTGGGTTTGCCCCGTTTGAGGGACAGGTTTGATGGCTTGGTCAGGCTACCTCTGCGAGGTGGTCTTGATCTTGGTCCGTGGCTGCTTCGTATTCGGCTGGGGTGAGGTAGCCGAGGGTTGAGTGGAGCCGGCTGCCGTTGTACCAGGCGATGTAGTCGACGACGGCGCGGCGGGCCATGGTGGGTGGGCCAGGATTGCTGGTCGACGCATTCGCCATTCAACGAGGCGAAGAACGATTCGGCGACGGCGGTGACAGCGATCATGTGCAGAGCACAGTCGGTTGCTCGGTTGCCGCCGCGGTTGAGACGGACCTTGCCTGGCAACGCCACGCCGATGTCGGTGGCAAATGCGACACTCCTCGACCCATCCGCGAATCTGGGCGTTGCCCACTGAGTTCGCAAGTGCGCGCTCTCTTCTTGACAGTCCTTTCGCATCTCTCGCATAGGTCCTACTCAGCCGAGGGCATCACTCTGTGCCTCACAGCTGGCGACTGGCGCCGGTGGGATCAAAGGAGACCTCATGGAACAGCAAGCGCCTTGGCGCAAGCGATCGGTCCGCTGGGCGGTTGCCGCCGCCCTCCTCGCGGCGGGGGCGGTCACCGGGGGCGTCATGAGCGCGACGCTCAGCGCATCGGCCGACCCGGCTTCAACACCGAGCACCCAGACCCCCTCCCCTGGGCAGGACGACGACGGCGAGGCGTCAGGCAGCGAGGCATCATCACCCGGACAGGACAACGACGGCGAGGAGCCAGGTGGCGAGGCCTGGGAATCCAACGACGACGAAGCGTCTGAAGCAGGCGGCGAATAAGGAACCGACCTGATCTGCCCGAGGTGGCGACCACGACGTGCACGGCGCCGCCAGAACTTGGCTTCGGGCCATCGTTGTTCGGACGGCGTAGCGGTCGTGGCTCAAGACCAGGTATTGGGCCAGGTCTGATCGATCAGCCGAGCGTGAGCGATCAGCGCGTCTGGTCGGCCCGCCAGATGGTCGGGCACCGCCGCCGCGGCGCAGTACCCCTCTCCCAGGGCGGCGGCAATACCGTAGGAGGCGAACGGATCGAACGCGGCGGCGTCATCGCCTATCGCGAGCCAGTCGGGGCCCGGGGACGGCGGACAGTCGGCCGGTGTGGTGCAGGTCGGATCTGGGCCTGCGACCAGGTGAGGTCAGCGTCGGCGGCCGCCCCTCGGGAGCGGGTCGCGAGCGCCTCGTCGAGCAGGTCCGCGAGACCTTCCGGGCGGTGTGCTCCGGCACTGTTGAGGAGATCGGTGTCGGTCATGAAGGCTTCGACCAGCCGTCCAGCGGGCAGGAACAAGGACCACCAGCCATCGGACACCGCCTCGACGAGCGTGGTCGAGTCGGCGCCAGCAACCTTCGAGCCGGCGGTGATGGAGAAGATCCGTACCGCCTTCCGGCGGGCAGTCAACACGTTCGCCGCCGCGCACCAGGTGCCGATCGCGAAGTTCGGCAAGCTCGATCCCAAAGCGGAGGTGATGCTGCCCTATCTGCAACGCCAGGCCGCGACCGGGGTTCCGGGGTTGCCACCATCGGGGTGGGGCAGGAGTACAGGAACGTGTTCGCCTCTTCGGAGCGTGTCGATCCGGTCCCGGAGGGCCTGGAGCCGCCAGACCTCCGAGCCGCGGGTCCCGCCACGTCTGGCGCGGTGTCGGCGCCGACAACCAACAGCAGCGGCTCAAGTCCGTCGATCGCGGAGCAGTCCCTCAACGACGACACCGGCAACCCCAGGTACCGGCAGACCGTGCGCGGCGGCGGCAGCGTCGGCAGCTTTGGCGGAAACCTTGAGGGCCAGGACCCACCCCTAGTGAGGAGGATCCCGCCAAAGTACGGGAACCCGGGTAGTGCTCGAGGTCCGCGAACGCAGATGACACCGTTCCTGGGCCGCACCACCCTTCAGCCCGGGTGATCATCGCAGCCCGCAGCCGCCTAGGGCGCGGGTGCGTGACGGGGCGCCGCCCACTTCACCGCGTAGGCCGCGAACTCCCGAGCCGTCTGCGCTGAGCCGGGCCGAGGTCGGGTGTTGATGTCGAAGCCGAGCGTCCGGTCGTCACGTACCTGCCCGAGCAGCGGACGCCAGGTCGGGTCGAGAGTGCGCATCGCCCACTCCAGCGCCCCTGTCTTGCTGGCCACCTCGGCGGTCACCAGCGTGTACAGGAGCCGGCAGACGGTGACCACGGCGTAACGCTGACCCAGGCAACCGCGTCGATGTCAAGCCAGGTCGCCAGGTCGGCCATCAGCGTCGGCAACGCGGGCGCCGCCTCATCGCGCAGCAACTCGGGAGGCACGAGCAGCATGAAAGTCCGCGGCTCCGGCCCGGTGAGCGTGATGCCGTGCTCACGCACGATCCAGCGGGTGTAACCGCGGTTGCAGTGGTCGCTCCACTCCAGCGTGCGGTGCCCGTGGTCGTTGAACAGCCACCGTCGGCCGAGGTGCTTGACCGACGCCAGCTCCTCGAACGGGGCATACGAGCCCTCGATGTCCTGCGGCCAGTGCCCCTCGCGGGTCGGAATCTCGTCGTGAATCCTGCGCAGCGCAGCCACCTGCTCCTGGGTCAGCGGCGCGTGCGTCGCCACGATCCAGTCGCAGTCGCTGTAGAGATCGCCAGCACCCAGCGCGAACGACCCCTGAATCCAGGCGCCGGCCAGCCCGTCGCCAAGGATCCGCCGCCAATGCCCCAACAGCTCCGCGACCAGCCGGTCGAGGTCGGCGTACGGCGTCCACGGCATTCCCAAAGCGTAGATGGGATGCTTGTCGATGTGACGCCGCACCAACGAGCCAACCTGTTCCGCTCTCACATCAATGATCAGTAGGGACTCCAAGCCTTGCCGCAGCGCCGTTCGGCCGACGGCACGCGCTGACGTCGGCTTCGCCGTATGAGAGTTGCACCTCAGAGATGCCGAGCCGGCATGGATTGGTACTGTCGCAAGTCCCAATCTCCCAGCCCGTGAGGGCATTCTCGTGTTGCGGCACGCTCAACCCGCCGCCATCACCCACCCCGATCGGTGGATCCGGACTTAGCACGCACCACAGGGGCTCCCCGGTCCGCCGGGCACTCCAAATTACTCTGGACATAAGCTGACGTGGCTCAGCCGCCAGCCGGTTGCGGGTCACGCACCACGTAGTGATCGACTTTGGCGATCACGGGCCATCCGGCGATGGTTCTGGCGGTCGCCTTGCTGTACCCGGCGGCGGTCTTGAACCGGATCGGGATCACGCACTCACCGGAGCGGTAGTACTCCAGAGCGAACGCCTGCCAGTCCTTGTTCTTGCGGCGTGAGACGTCGGCGTACGAACCGTCGTACAGGTAGTAGCTGTAGCCACCGAGGTCGACCACGAACGGACAACGGCGGTCGAGGTCGGTCTGCATGTGGTCCATCTGTAGCGATGCCATCGGCCAGTCGGTGGTGAGGCAGCCCGGGTGGTCGGCCACCGCGGCGGCCAGCGACTGCCCGGGGAACGGCCGTCCCAGATCGAGCCGGGTCATCGGGACGGCCAGGATGAGCACCAGGCCGGCGGTTAACGCGGCCAACGCGGGCGGCAACCATCGGATGCCTGCCGTCCAGCCCATCGCCGCAGCTAGGGCGCCTCCGATGGTGAGGGCGATGGGAGCCGAGGTCAGACCGGCGTAGTGCAGGAACCACATGGGCGTGGTCAGCACCAGGGCGCCGTGGGTGATCATCAACGCCGCGACGACCCGGAGCTCGGCCCGGATCACGCAGATGACCAAAGCGACCAGCAGAACGACCGTGGTGGCGGTGAGCCAGTGGTTCCAGATGCCGGTCGCCCCGGTCCACTCCCGGGTGCCGAGGACGTCGGTCAGGCGCTCAGCCATCCGCTCCTCGGTGCGGCGTCGGTTGAACTGCGCGACAACCACCATCTTCCACATCTCGACCGGGGCAGCCAGGAAGAACGGCAGGCAGGCGGCTGCGCACGACGCGGTGGCGGCTCCCAGCGTGATCAACGCCGGCCGCCAGGCCCGACGGAAGGCGATGCCGCCGACCACGACGAGGATCGCCACCACGCCCCAGATCTTCAGCACCGGCGACACACCGAGCAGTAGGCCGGCGACCACGTAGTGCCGGGTCCGGATACCGTCACCGGATCCCAGGAGACGGGTGAGGACGAGGGCGACCAGCAGCAGCGTGGTCGCCGGCGGCTCCAGCAACGTGGTGTGCTCGACGTAGATCGCGCCGAGAGACAGGGCGTAGTAGAGGGCAGCGACCAGCCCGGCGAGTCGGCTGAGCGGTCGCAGCACCAGACCGCACAGCACCGCGTTGACCCCGCCGAGGACCATCCAGGAGAGACGCGCGACGGCCACCGCATCCGGTTCACCGATCACCCAGGACAACAGGGCGAACGGTGCGAGGAACAACACGACCCCGGGCGGATGCAGCAGCAGGAAGTCCCGGTACGGGAGCAGACCGTTGACCAGTCCCATCGCGGCGGCGAAGTGGACACCGTCGTCGTAGTTCCCCCGGGCGTAGAGCCCGCCACCGCGGAGCACCCCGACGAGCCGAACGGTCACGGCCAGGACGAAAATGCCGAGCAAACCGGCCAGAAACCACACATCGGCGCGCGGCCGGGCGCCGGGAGCCGGGAGCCGGTACACGTCGCTAAGGGCGCTCGCGGGCCAGGACGGTTCCTCCCCGTGAGACCCCGCAGCGGTGACGGTCTTGCGTCTGACTGACATTCCGAACTTCCCTGTCGAGTGCTGACACCAGCAGGTACGACACAGACAGCCAAAGGGTTGCCTCGCTCCATCGCGAGATTGCCTCGACCAGATCCTCCCACTGCACCGCTCCAGGCGAACCCATTGGCACCGGGCGACGCGCGTACACCCCAAACTGCACGAACTTTCATAAGATGACGCCGCCCACGTTCACATCAAAGAGCTTCACGTTGCTGTCACGATCAGCCAACGCGAGGGCGAATCGATCCGTAGCCAGCCGCGCGTTCCCGCCTGGAACCCACGAGTCCTGCTGTTGACATAATCTTTCGGGTCACTCCGCGGCTTGTGGGTTAGGTGCAGGTCGAATGTGATAGGTCAATCGCAGCGGAGACTCAGACGTCGAGCGAGGGAGCCAGCGCCGTCGCGCCTAATCTGGCACCTAGCCTATGCTCGAGGAATTCGCGGCCAGGGGGGCCCGGTCAGGCCAGCGAAGTATGCGGCCTGCTCTTCAAACGTCTCCTCAATGCCTGCAGGACTGGTCACGCCCAGAATCCATGCCTCCTCGTCCCCGCGATTGGCGAAGGTGGGGAGGACGCCCGTGGCAGCCAGACCAGCGTCTCGGGGCCGGCCTCGAGGGTGCGGTTCCCGATGACGTAGGTCTCGACCCCGGCGATGATGTAGGACGCTTCGTCAACGTGCACGTGCAGCGGTTGCGGTCGAAAGATCGAGCACTATCACGAACACCCGGAGATCGTAGTGACGGTGCGAGGCATCGGCTACAAAGCCGGCGAACCAACCTAGCCTCAACACCGCCCAGACGGCAGCTCGAGCCATGGCGCCAGTGCTTGGGTGCGCGGACCAGGCCAAGGGCATCTTGATGGGCCACTACGCACAGGCCGGCAAGATCTGATGAAGCCCCACCCGGCCCCGGCCCGAGAGGCACTGCGACTGCTCGGCCGGGCGCCTGAACAGACCTGCCTGATCGGCGACTCACTCACCGACATCGAAGCCGCCCACGGGGTCGGAGGTCTATCATCGCGTACGCCAGAACTCCTGCCCACGCCATCCGGCTGCGCGAAGCCAACCCAGCCGGGGATCATCAACGACATCGCCACCCCCACCTCGCTGATGGCAGCAACGCCGCGGCGGACGGTGCCGAGTGCCACGCTGGACGCATGACCGCCGACCCGGACCCGTTCGCCGGCCCGGTGACGGTGAGCGAACGCCCGCCGCGAAAGCTGACGCTGCTGAGCGAGAGATCTGGCGCGGAGGTCGCGTCCCGCTCGGCTACCGCAGAGCAGGCGACACGATCGAGATCGATCCTGTGACCAGCCCTGCCGTGCGGGAGGCCGTGGAGGGCATCCGCGTGGGCCGCTCAATCTCAGGGTGACGCGCACCTTGAATCAACGGGTCGGGCTCACGAAGCGTCCCCGCCCGGTGCGACAGCTGCTGCTGTGTCACTCGCCCGCTGGCCTCGTCGAGCGGCACAGCAAGATCGTCGGCGACGCGTCCTTGCCGGGCAGCATCACGCGTGACGAGTGCCAGCGGCTGCGTGACATTTCTGTTGACCCCGCTCCTCGCACCGGCCCTGGCCCGACACGGCGACATCTCAGCTCTGGTCTGCGGGCCAGCCGTATGCGTCAGCTGACGGCGTAGAGATCGACTGGAAGAACACCGCGAGCAACGCGCAGCTCACGCGCGGCGAGCAGCCAGCCGCTCATCCCACTCGACGACGCCAGCGGGGCAGTCGATTGTCCAGTTCAACAGTGCGCGCATCGTCTAGTCGCTAGCGTGCGTCCATGACGACGAGCGGCAACCGAGAGAGAACAGCACCGATTCAGCTCGGGGACTGGGTAGCGCTCGGCTGTCACGACGGGCGATGCCCGGTGGGCGAAGTCGAGGCGATTGACGACACGTGGATCGCGGTCAATCAATTCAACTGGCTCACCGGCGCGCTTGACGGCGCGATCGCCGTCGTCCGGTGGGACGACGTCGAGCAGGTTCGGATCGCGTGGCGCGAGTCCGCCGACCAAGCGGACAGTCGCACGAGACTCGACACTGAGCCGCTCGCCGTCTTCCAGATCGCTTGGGCTGAGTATCGGCCTGAGTCGCTAGCCGAGGCTGAGGACAAGGCGCGCGCGATGTATCGGCAGATCGAGTGAGATTCGTGACATGGTCCAGCGCTCTCGGCGGGCGACGCGATGACGTACGCGAACAACACTGATAGCGCCGGGGAGGGCGCGCGAGAGCTGGAATATTGCCGCTGATTTCGTGAGCACCCTCAACGCCGCTACGGCTGAAGTTCCGCAGATTTCGTCAGCGCTCGCGTTTGATCTCACAAGGGGGAGCACTCCCTCCGCGCGTTTCAGCAGTCCAGAACTGGTTGGCGAACGACCATGTTCGGGCTCCGTGGCGATGTATTTGAACGCCCGCATTGCCCCACATCGCGCTGGACGGTGGAAAGATCGCGGTCGGGTCAATTCACCAAGGACAACTAATGAGGCTCCGCCTCAGGCCGCCGAGGTGTGGTCGAGTTGGCCGTCTGACGCTGGTGGGGCTGTGGTCTGGCTGGTTGGCGGTGTCGGGGTCATGCTGGCCGTCGGGGGTGTGTGTGATGACGAAGCGACCGGTGACGGCGGTGGACATTCTGGACGGGCACGTGAGCTTGGATTTGGGGTAGTTGGACCGGATCTATCAACGGCTATGTGAGCGTTGGAGGGAACAACCAGCTTCAGGGCGGGAATCCCGCGTGTACGTGATCGTGATGGGTCGGGTCGGTGAAGAACTGGTTTCCTGGACCCCGAAGCTGGTAAGGACCGCCCACGTTGTAGGAGCCGGCGGCGGCCGCCGCCCTCATGTAGTCGACCACCATTGCCTTGGGTGTGTGCGGATCCACGACGGCCTGTCCGTTGATGCGCCAGGTATCGAACGCCCGGCCCAGGGGGTGATCACTCGGACGGTCCGTCCCGAAGACGAGCCTAGGGTGGCCGGATCGGATCACACTGACATCGATCCGAAAGTCCTTGGCCAACCCCAGGAGTGCTCGAAGCACGCTGGCGTGCACCTGACCGGATCGAACATCGGCCGCTGAGGCAGCCGGCAGCACGATGTGTGAGCTCGCCAGAACCCGTCTGGCGACCGATGGCAGCGCCGGTGACGGTTTCCCCGGATGGGCCGGACGCAGGTCTTCGACGACCCAGTGACCGCGCTGGATACGGACTCGAACATCGACGGTGGTGCCTCCGACGATCAGGCGACCGTCTGGGCCCGCCCGCCACTGTCGGCACACAACCAACACGCTCGCCGAGGCCGCGAGAAGCCCGCCGTACTGTGCATCGACGACCTGCACAATTGCGCGAGAACCACGGCCCAGCAAAGGATGGGCTTGCCGCACAAGCCGGCTCGGCTGACCGAGCGCGGCGACCCGGGAGGCGGCCGCCGAGATTCCGTCGTGGCCAACCTCCCAGGAGCCCACCTCCTCGATGACCCGCACAGCCTCCAGCTTCACGGTCGGGTTCACCTCGCCCGCACTGGGCCTCCAGGCGGACACGTGCGGCAATGGCTTCGATGTCGTAGGGGGTGATGAGGCCGAACTGTGCGAATTAATCGGCGAAGCAGCGTCGGAGGCATGCCGAGTTGCTGTGGCCGTCGGTTCAGCACCGCCCGCTGGCGTTGTCGCAGTGTGCTGGCGTTGGGTGCTCGGGTTGCCCGACGACGTTGAACAGCCGGCTGCCAACAAGAGCCCCATTCCTCCGGCCAGCAGTCGCCGCCGATCGATCCCTTCGTCCCCCTCGCGTAGCACCTAACGGCTCCTATCTACGATGGCCGGATCGGTCTGGGCTCGCCCAGAGAAGGTTCAGCGTGCCGACCAGGTTGTTCATCTGGGTGTGCACCGAGTGCTCCTGGTCGATCATGGAGTAAGGCGCTGAGCGCTGGTCGCCGAGGTGGATGACGGTGTCGGGTTCGAATCGCCGCACCGCCTTCGTGACGACCTCTGCGTCGGTGAGGTCGTCGGCGTACCGCGTGAGCGTTTTCCCGTCGTCGCGCGCCCCGCGCCCACTCGTTCGGTCAGACTCGCGATCGGCACCAGACTCGCGGTTCCCAACTCGGCGTCGTTTCGACGGCGGATACCGCAGTCCACGATGCCCACGTCATGACCGGTCGCCGAGAAGCGAGGGCGGTCGGCCGCCCCGACTAGCCCGTCACCACCAAGAATCAGTACACGCATCAGCCCTCCAACATTGAGGAGCGGTTCAGAGCCATGTCTCACGCTAGGGCGATGCGGCTGTGTGGAAACTGAGTACGGAACCGTTCAGAGATCGCCCACTCCCTTGCCACTTCCAGCGCGGTCCTGGTTGGGTGGGCGCCGACGGTTCTCAGGTGCCGCACAGCCCACATCATCGAGACTTTCTGAGGTTCTGGGTTCGCTGGAGATCGGGGGAAGGTTGAGCCGGGTATCTGCGCTTGTCGAGATGTCACCGAATAGATGCGTGGCCCCAGCCTTCGCCCTGGCGATTGTTCTGATCCTCACCTCAGTCGGCTGCACTCCGACTGGTTCGAGCCCGCGCGTGCCGCCGCCGCCGCCCGAATCGTCCCGTTCCACTGGTGGGAGCAGGAGCCCAAGCGGTGGACCGTCCGGCCCCACCCATCATGTTCGGCCGACGCCCGTGACCGCACCCTTCCGAAATCCGCTCCCGGGGATGCCACCGGTCAAGGACAACGACGTATATGCCGCTACCCGCGCCGGAATGCTGTCCCCCTCGGTTCGGCATGTGCCGGCCTATCTTTACGTCCCCGACGCCGGTGGCGCGCGAGTGACGGTGATCTCACAACGGACCCACAAGATCGCCCGAGTGCTGCATACGGGCCAGCTTTCACAGCACGTCACCCCGTCCTATGACCTGCGAGTGCTCTACACCGAGGCCAGCGCCGCCAACAAGCTCGTCGTGATCGACCCCAGGACGGCGCGGGTCAGGAAGCGCATCTCGCTCCCGCGCCCGTACAACCTCTACTTCACACCGGACGGAAGGCACGGCGTCGTCATGGTCGAGCAGCACAACAAGATCCTGTTCACTGATCCACACTCCTTCCGACGGCGGCGGCCCCGAACCCTGAGGGGCTGCCGTGGCCCCAACCACGCTGACTTCGCCGCAAACGGGCGCTCGATGATCGTGACTTGTGAATTTTCTGCTGCTGTCGTCAAGTTGTCCACGCAGACCCACAGAGTGCTGGGAGTGCTGCGCTTCGGGAAACGCAGCATGCCGCAGGACATTCGACTATCTCCGGATGGCAAGGTCTGCTACGTCGCCGACATGGGCAGCAATCGGGTGCGGGTCATCGGCGTACGGAACCTCAAGCAGATCGGGTCCATACGAACCCCTGCGATGCCGCACGGGCTCTATCCCAGTCGGAACGGAAAGTTCCTGTATGTCTCCGACCGCGGTGCCGGTGAGGTCAGCGTCATCCGGTTCGCGACGAACAAGATCGTCGACAACTGGAAGATTCGGGGGGGCGGCAGTCCGGACATGGGTGGAGTCTCCGCGAACGGGAAGGTCCTTTGGCTGACTGGCCGCTACGACGGAGTGGTCTACGGCTTCAACACCACCACTGGTCGGCTGATTGCCCGGATCAAAGTGGGTGGCAACCCGCACGGCATGCTCGTCTGGCCCCAACCGGGCCGCTACTCACTCGGTCACACCGGGAATATGCGGTGAGGTCGACCGCCGTGGGGTCCGGTTTGGCGTGTGCGGTTCTGATCGCAGGAGCGGCGTGCTCCGCGGTACCGTCTCCGCAGCCCACGCCCGCGTCCCCGCCCACTGCTGCCGTCGACCACCGTCCGACCGCCGTGACGAGCCCTTTGCGGCGCCCAATTCGACCGTCACATGTCGTTGCCGCCCGCGCAGGCTGGAGCCTGCCGACGGCACTCAGCCGCCAGGTCGTGATCAATGATGGCGGTACGGCGATCGTCGCCGGTGGACTCATTGGTGGCGATGTGTCCAGCAACCGTGTGTTCAGGGTGGACGCCAGGGGACGTGTCGTGACCCGCTTGGCGTCATTACCCGCCCCGCTGCACGACGCCTCGGGCATGCTCGTCGCGGGGCGACCAGTTCTGTTCGGAGGGGGCGGAGACGCTGAACTTTCCGCTGTCGTGCGATACGGCACGGACCGCCGCTGGCGCGTCGTTGGTCACCTTCCCGGTCCCCGCTCGGACCTTTCCGTGGTCCCGGGTCTGCGCGGCTTGCTCGTCGTCGGGGGTTACGACGGCGTCGGCTCACCCCGAGAGGTCCTCCAAAGCCAGGACGGCCGAAGTTTCCGGTCCTTTGCCCGTCTCCGGACCGCGGTGCGATATCCCGCGGCCATCACGGTCGGCGGGTCGGTCTGGATTTTCGGCGGCGACAACCGCCAGGGCCCGGTGCGCACGGTCCAGCAGATCGACCTCACGTCGAGGACCGTCCGAACAGCCGGGCTACTCCCGCATCCACTCGCCCATGCTTCGGTCCTTTCGATCGGCGGCCGCATCCTGCTGATCGGAGGGCGAACCAACAACGGCCGCGTCACCGACAAGATGTGGTGGTTCAGCCCGACCCGGCACCACTTCACCAGCGCAGGGCGGCTGCCTTACCCGGTGGGCGACGCTGGAATCTGGACGGTTGGGCGTGGCGCCTACCTACTTGGTGGGGAAACTCCCGCGTTCACCAAACGGGTGATCCACCTCCGGATGGTGCATTGAACTCCCGCGCCGTAAGGCATCGCGATGACGATGGTCACAGGTCGGCGGCGCAGCTCACACAATCTGAGATCCGTGGCTGAACGCTGCTCCTCAGCTCGGTTACACCCTTCCCGCTCGAAGCGGGTCGTCGCGCTCGGGCACCTCCGACCTGAGGACTGTGCTGGACCCCACGACATATCAGCCGGTCACCTTGAAGGGTCTGTCGTACGCAGGTCGTCCCTCCGGGCCGCCCACCGTGAGGCCGGGTTTCTGGTTCCGGGGCGACGACCGTTCGAATGGTCGTTGGTGTCGCGGACGGGCCGGCTCGATACGGAGATCAGGAGTCCGATATCCGACCCGCTCGCCAGCCATCAACCCATCCGACCAAGTACGCCGGCGGCTGCGGCAGCTCGTCGGCATGTGTCGGACCCGAGAAGGCCGGGATACGCTCTGTTCTTTCGAGCGCGACCCGACTGCTTCGGTCGCCGCTGACAGCTGAAAGGTCGATGTGGCTGACGAACGGGCCAACACTCGCGAGCTGATCACCGCAGGTGGGCGCGACCGGAGAGGCAACGCCGAACTCCGGGGGTCTGCCACTCGGCGGCCGTCCGGGGCGTCTTCCGCACCGACCTGGATCGGTTCTGACGGGGGCCGGCTGGTCGGAGGATTGACGTGGGTTCGACGCCGACTTGTCGTCCTCGCAATCGGTGCAGTCTTGATCTGTACCGGCGGCGCTGCGACGGGGCAGCACCAGGAATTCGCTGTGGACACCGGGCCCGACGTAGCGGTCGGACGGTCTGATCGACCCCCGCTCGGCCCCCGGGCCGTCCCCCCGCGCTCGGTGAACGTCTTGGCTCTGGGTGATTCCGTCACCGCGGGGGCCAGTTGCGACTGCGTCTCTTTCCCGACCCTTTACGCTCGGGCTCAAGGCGCTCGGCAAGGGCTGTCCGCTCGGTTGACGAACGCGGGCGTATCCGGCGCAACCAGCTCGGACGTGCTGTCCAAGATGGGTTCGCGGTCAGGTGCTGCAGCGGTCCGCTCGGCTGACATCGTGATGCTGACCATCGGCGCCAACGACTTCACCGGCGTCTCCGGGTCAGTCCTGAGAGGTACCTGTGGCGCGCAGAATGATGATCTGGCGTGCGCGCGAAGTCGTCTGGTGATCCTTGGACACACACTGGACGACATCCTGGCGCGCATCGATCAGCTGCGAAACGCATGCTCGACGGCGGTGATGATCACCGATTACTGGAACGTGTTCGAAGACGGTGACGTTGCCGACGCCGACTACTCAGAGTTGGGCAGAGCTGGGAGCGACCGGCTGACGCGAGCGGTCAATACCGTGATCGCCACCTCAGCCAGAGACAGCGGGGCGACATTCGTCGACCTCTACGAACCGTTCAAGAGCGCGACAGGAAAGGGCGACCCGACACCGCTTCTGGCCGACGACGGTGACCATCCAAACCCCGCTGGTCATCGGGTGATCGCCCGAGCGCTGCTCGGCGCTGACGTGGGACGACCGGAGCAGTGTCACCCGTGAACCTGGCGACCGAGCAGCAAAAGGTCAGGCGGCAACTGATTCAGGTTGCTCACAGCGCGGTCAGCGCACACTGATGATGAGGTGTTCGATGATCATCAAAGGCGGGGTTCATGAAACTGGCGACGGAGGCGGATCGCTCGGCTAAGGCCCCAGCTGCGGCCTTCAGCGACGACCAGAGCTTATCCGGCCAAAGTCCTGGGCGAGGTTGGACGGAGCGCTGGAGCGTCGAATCTGCCCGGGATTCCCTCGAGCGGCTGCGTCGCAGCATCACTCGGGTGCCGGCGTGGTCTGCGCGGGTGGTGTTCCTGCTCGGGCTCCTGACGATCACGTCCGGCGTCATCCCTCGAGCCCAGCGGCTAGTCGATTGGCCGACCGATGTGCTGCCGTTGGTCGATCCAGTCTCGTATTCTTTCCTGGCCGCTGGGGTCGGGGTGGGTTTGATGATCATGGCGCGTGGTCTGCGGCTGCGCAAACGCCGAGCCTGGCGGATAGTCGTGACGTTGTTGCTGGGGAGTGTTGTCGTCCATCTGCTCGGGCGCACCGATCCCGTCCAGACTGTCGCAGCAGGTGTTGTCGTTGCTTTGCTGCTCGTTGGTAGAGCTCAGTTCGTCGGTCAGGCCGATCCGCGAAGCCGACGGTCGCTGCCTGGTCTGGTGGTAGGTATTACCGCGATGAGCTGGCTGGTCGGCTGTCTGGTGACGTTGGCCCAGCATCGGGCGCTGGCCGGCGGCTGGACCGCTGCGTCGGTAGCGGTGCACGCCCTGGAGGGGTTGATTGGGATCCCGGGTCCGGTGACCTTCACAACGGCCGCAGCCGCCCGTCACAACGCGACCGTGCTGTTGGAGTTGGGGCTGATCGCTGTGGTCATCGCGGTCGCAGCTTTCCTCCGCAGTTCGAGCCGTACCGCAGCAAGCTCAGACGAGGACCGGGAGGCCGTACGGGCGTTGCTGAACGTGGACGGCGGGGATTCGCTCGGGTACTTCGCCACCCGAGACGACAGGGCCTACGTCTTCTCGCCATCCGGCAAGGCTGCCGTCGCCTACACGGTGGTATCTGGTGTCTGTCTGGCTGCCGGTGATCCCATCGGCGACGTCGAGGCGTGGCCGTCAGCGATCGACGCCTGGCTGCGACGGTCTGAGGAACGAGCCTGGACCACGGCGGTTCTGGCCGCCTCTGAGACCGGGGCCGAGATCTATGGACGGGTCGGCTTGGACGCTCTGGAGATCGGCGACGAGGCCGTCATCGAGGTGGCGGACTTCACCCTCGAGGGTCGAGCGATGCGCACCGTACGGCAGGCGGTGACTCGGGCCCGCCGGCGGGGTTACGCAGTCACGATGCGCCGGGTAGCCCAACTCAGCCGCGATTATGTTGCCGAGCTGAGGTCGACGTCGGCCTCATGGCATGACGGGCGCGAGCGGGGGTTCTCGATGGCTCTGGCGCGCTTTGGCGATGATCGCGATCCGGCGTGCTTGATTGCCGAGGCGCACACTGCGGCGGGCCGCCTGGTGGCCGTGCTGCAGTTCGTGCCCTGGGGCCGCGACGGCCTTTCGCTCGACGTGATGCGCCGGGCGCCTGACCTCGATAACGGGGTCATGGAGCTCATGGTGGCGGAGGTTCTCGATCACGCGCAGCAAAGCGGTGTGGGTCGGGTTTCCATCAACTTCGCCATGTTCCGCTCGTCACTTGCGCGGGGGGAACGGATCGGAGCTGGGCCGTTGACCAGGGCCTGGTTCCGGGCGCTGCTGTTCGTCTCGCGCTGGTGGCAGATTGCCTCGCTCTACCGTGCCAACGCCAAGTTCCGCCCTAGCTGGGAGCCTCGGTTCATCTGTTTCGGCAGTTCCCGCGACCTCGCATCGATCGTCTATGCAGCCTTGCGCGCGGAAGGTTTTCTCACCCTGGCGAAGGGGAATCCGTTGGTCCGGAACAGGCGACCGACAGCTGATGAACGAGGCGGGCAATGATGACCCTTACCGGCGAGCCGCTGTTGGTCCTCGCCGTGACCCTCGCGGTCCTGGGACCGGTTGCGCTCACCGTCTGGTGGCGGCGCGCCCGACCCAGGACCTGGCTCGGTATGGCGTCCCGGTTCGGCGCGGTGCTGTTGTGTCAGATCCTGGCCGTCGGCGGTCTCTTTCTGTGGGTCAACAATCAGTTCGGCTTCTATACGTCGTGGTCAGACCTCCTTGGTCAGGCTGATCGGGGTGCAGCCATCACCTCGAACGGGCTCCTCCATCCCGGACAGGGCCGCATGCAGATCGTCACGATCTCCGGCGGCGCCGGCGCCAATGGCCGGCATCAGGTCCTCGTCTGGCTGCCACCGCAGTACGACCAGGCCCAGTTCCGCAACGTTCGCTTCCCGGTCGTCATGGTGCTTCCGGGGCAGCCCTCAACGCCTCAGGCGATGTTCAAGCACTACAGTTTCGCCAGCGCGGCGACAAGCGAGATCGCCGCACGTCATGTCCGGCCGTTCATTGCGATCTTTCCACCGCTGATGACCAGCCCACCCCGCGACACCGAGTGCACCAACGTTCCCGGCGGGCCTCAGGCCGAAAGCTGGCTGAGCCACGACGTGTACCAAGGCATTCAGAACCAATTGCGCGTGAGTGCGTCCCCCTGGATGATCATGGGTTGGAGCACCGGCGCCTTCTGCTCGGCCAAGCTTCTGCTGCAACACCCGGGCCAGTATCAGGCCGCCGTAGGGTTCGGCGGCTACTACGCCCCGATCACCGACCGCACCACGGGTCGGCTGTTCCGCTCCAAGTCAGCAATCCGCGAAAACTCACCGATGTGGCTCTATCAGCACGGCGGGCTCCACCAGCGGAAGCTCCTGCTGGTCGTCGGCCGGCAGGACCGCGAGTCGTACAAGCCCACGCAACAACTCTTGACGGCCAGCGCAGGAGACCCCGATGTATCGTCACTGATCTTCCGCACCGGCGGCCACAACTACCGGAACTACCGGGCCTACCTGCCGACGGCCCTCCGCTGGCTCGGCACCAATGCGCACGGTATGGGAGCGGTCTGAAGCCAATCAGCTTCCTCCGCCGAAGAACCGACGCCGCGAGCGACAACCAGGAGCGAGGTGAGCAGGGCAGCCGTCGCTTCGAGAGCCATCGGCCTGTGCTCGACTGGTCAAGGGCATCGTGTCTGTGAGACCCAAGCGCTGGAATTGGTCAGGGACAGGTAGAGATAATCGGGCTTGAATCTGTTGTACGGCGTCTCGGTGACGGTGTGGGTTGTCGCTACGGTGGCGTTGGGAGGGTCGTCGGGCGTGCCGGTTTCCGGGTGAGCGTTGAGGCTCGTGGAAGAGATCGGCAGCCCGTCGGATGGCTCCTGGCCTGTAGTGAAGTGCCCGGTTCTCGGCCGTTCCTAAGGAGAGTCCCCTGTGGTGGTGGGGTTTGAGGTCCAACGGCGGGGCTGCGTGAAGTAGGCGACCATCGGCGGGATCCTCGGTGTGAACGACCAAGTCACGCATGAAGGAGAACCACCGATGGCCCTGTCCCAGTCTGCCCTGTCGGAGTTGCTCGAAGCGTTCCGCACCGGCGATGGCGTCGACATGATCCGCGAGGCAGTCCACACCGTGCTGCAAGAGCTCGTCGAGTTCGAAGCCGCCACAGTGATCGGCGCTGACCGTACGAACGCACCGAGGACCGCGGCACCGAACGCAACGGCATCCGCTGATCTCGGCCAAGGCCGGCGCTGCGGATCTCCTATACGGGGTGCGGCTCTTGGTTGAGTAGGAACTCCAGCGAATCTTCGTACTGCGTGCCAGGTGGAATCGTTGGTGGTTCGGTTGCGGTGCGTCGAGGGTGAACGCTCGCAACGAGTTTGCCTGCTCAGGCATTCGGGCATCCCCTGCCGAGTCGAGTCCATTTGAGGCTGTCCCACCGTGCTTGGGGTGTCCAGATCGAGTCCGATCTGGGTCAGGTGCATCGGAGTTCGGCTCGGACGTCGGACAGCCGTGCCCGGGCATCTGGTGTCACCACGGCCGGATTGACGGCTCCCTCGCCTCGGTTGCCGTGATCAGAATGCGCGTCGCCGGCGTACCCACGAGCGCCGGCGAGTTGGCGGTCCCCCAGACGTGGTCGTGCAGGAAAGCTGCGAAGGCGCGCGCGGGCGAGACCGAGTCGAAATCGAGGTCGATGACGATGTGGTGGTTGTCGTCGTCATCCAGTCGGACCCGATGCTCGGTGACGCCCGCTTGGTTGCGGGCGTCGGCGAAGCCGTCGAAGGCCGCCTTCCACGTCGGGTAGTCGGTGATTCGTGCTCGATGTGCAGGGTAGCGGTCATGACATCATCGTTGCGGTCAGGGGTCATGCACGGCATCCCAAGTTCTTGGGGTTTCGACCGGCGCAGCCGCCCTACGATGATCGGGTGTCCCGCACTACCCTCTTGGAGGGGATACGCCGTTCGCTGGACCACACCGACGACGACCGAACCCTGCGCCGCCACGTTGTGGAACAACTTCGCCGTACCGTTCCCTTCGATGCGTTCGCCTGGTTGCTGACCGATCCTGACACGACGGTGGGCACGGCACCGCTCGCTGAGGTTCCCTGCCCGGACCGTCTCTCCCACGCGGTGGCACTTCGGTACACCAGCGGACGCCGCTGGACGGTTGACCTCCCGGGGGTCCCCTATCGGCCGGTGCGGCCCGGGTCCGCGTTCGCGCACTTCCTCGCTGCCTACGGGACCTACGACGTCGTGTCGATCGCCTTTGCGGACCGGTTCGGCTGGTGGGCGTTCCTTGACCTGTGGCGGGAGGGCGGTCGGTTCAGCATCGGAGACTGCGAACTGATCGCACTCCTGGCCCAGCCAGTGACCACAGCGCTGCGCAAGTCCCAGGCCGCCACCTTCAGTCTCGGCGACAATGGCCTACCGCCGGCTCCATCGGGGCAGGCGGTGCTGCTGCTCGGGCCCGACCTCACCGTGCGCGGTCAGACCCCGCAGGCCGAGTCGGATCTCCGCGCCCTTCTGCCGACCGAGGAGAGCCGTAGTCCGGTTCCGGCCGCGGCGTACAACGTCGCAGCTCAGCTCCTTGCGGTGGAGGCGGGCATCGACGCTCATCGCCCGATGGCGAGGACCTCGATGGCGCCCGGACGATGGATCACTGTGCAGGCAGCACGGCTGGGCGAGGATATCGCGGTAACGATCAGTCCCATCGAGCAACGCGAGCGCTGGACCCTGTACTGCCGCAGCCATGGGCTCAGCGACCGGGAAACCGAAATCGTCGTCTGCCTCGCCGAAGGTGACGACACCCACTCCCTCGCCGCTCGGCTTCACCTCTCCGAACACACCGTCCAAGACCACCTGAAATCAGTATTCGCCAAGACGGCACTGAACAGCAGGCGCGAACTCCTCGCCCGGGCCCGAGGAACCTGAAGTCGACGAAGGCCAAGCAGGTCCCCAAGAACACCTATCCGCGGGAGGCCCCTACGACCCAAATGCGCGCTGACCGACTCAACGTTCTCACGCCCATAAGAGCCAAGCCCTGACGGCGGGCACACAGCCCCATCACCAACGTCAGCACGGACGGCCCGCGCGAACGCCAGCCTGTCCGATAGGTCGCCCTAGTCGAGTGCGTGGTGCCGCCCGATCGCCCGCCGGCCCTGGCCGGGTGCCGCGACTGTCAGACCCCCACCGGGTCGGTAAAGCTTCTCGACTCGCCGCAGCACCGAACACATCTCCCGCTGTCCTCTGTCCACCCTTGCGCCTCAGCAGGAAGCCATTCTCGCCAAGTTCCCCGTGAGTGACAAACACTGGCGCGTGGGCTTGCGAGAATCTGGGCAGCGCCGGCGCATCAGTCGCCAACCCCAGGGCCAGCCAGCGCGGCTGAGGGACCAGTACAGCTCGACTGGGGTTGGCGGGGACCGTGAGCTGGCGGTTGCAGGGAGCGTCGAGCCTGTCGCCGTCTACGGCGAGGAGCTGTGGGGTCCGAGGTCGGGGTCCTCGGCATAGACGCGTTGGGCGTAGCGTTCAAGTGCCTCCGCGCAGCGCTGGACGGCAGACTCCGCGTTTTCTCGTTGTGCTGCCCCCAGCACATCTCGATCGCGGACCTTGGCCAACCAGTTGACGAGCTTGGTGTGATCGACCTCGTTCTCCTCGAGCTCAGCGAAGCTGAAGTGCTCGGCATGGAACTCCTTGTCGATCCCGGCCAGGAAGTCGTCACACTTGTCGATGATCTCGTCGTACTCATCATCCCGGGCGGCACGGAACATCGCTGCGACGTCCGATCCGCCGCCGAGCAGGGTGCTGCGCAACAGGACCGCCGACCCCGACATCTTGATGATCTCGTGTTGCAGCTTCCGGAGTGCCCGCTCTGCAGAGGCGCCGGCCGGGAGGGCAGCCGCGGAGCTCTGCAGGTAGATGGCACCGAGACCTTTGAGTCGCCGCCACACCGAGACCCGCAGCCGGGAGGGCTCGGTGGGAACCTTGTAGATCAGGATCAGCCACACGTCCGGGTCGCTGCCGACAGCAGCAGCATCCGGGCTGGGGTCCAGATCAGGCGTGTCGGGTGGCACGCCACAAGCTCAGCGGTAGCAGGACGGCGATGGCGGCCGGGACGAACCACCACGCCGCTGTCGCAGTAGTGGCCACCACACCCGTGATGATCAAGGCGATGACGATCCCGGCGGCCACCGTCCAGTCGTCTCCGATGATGAAGTCGTACCAGAACGCCCCGAAAGCTTTCAGTCGAGCTCTCACGGTGTCACTCCTAGGCCGGCCGTTCCGTCGGTGGCGGGTTGGCTCTGCCGCTGCCGGCGCAGCCAGACGATGATCAGCAGTCCGTACGCGGCGATGGCCGGTGCCAGGACCAACAGGGCCGCATCTGCTCCGGGCCAGCTACCTCCAACACCTTCGACGGCCCAGAAGGCGCCGAACGCGGTCAGCATCACCCCGACGACGAACTTCATGCCGTTCTCCGGCACCCGAGCCAACGGAGCCCGGACCACCACGCCGATGCCGGCAACCAGAACCACGGCGGCCACGGCAGCGGCTGCTGCCAGCGGAACTCGGTGGGCGTTGGTACCGAAGGTGAGCACGATGAAGACCACCTCCAGTCCCTCCAAAAGCACAGCCTTGAACGACAGGGTGAAGGCGTACCAATCGCTGACCGCGCCCCGTCGTTGCTTGCTCGCAGACCGGGCAGCAGCTACCTGGGTCGCGTAGATGGCCGTCTCGTCGTGGAGCGCCTTGTAACCACTCGCGCGCAGGATCGACTTCCGCAGCCACTGCAGCCCGAACACGAGCAGCAGTCCGCCCACACCCACGCGCAGGTACGCCAACGGGATCACCGAGATCGCGGGCCCGAGGACGATCACCACCAGCACCAACGAGGCCAGGCCGCACACCGACCCCCATTAACGTGGAACGCCACTCCCGGGTCGTGCCGGACGCCAACACGATCGTGGTTGCCTCGACCGCTTCCACCAGACACGCCAAGAACACCGCTATGAACAGCGCGGTTCCGCCCATTCGTGACCTCCGACCTCAACCCAACCCGCTCGGGCCGTTATGAAGGCACTGTAACCGCTGTTACATCGCTCGGCAACCGGTGGCAAGTTGGTCAACGTACACGCCGAGGCCGGCCGCATCCTCAAGCCGCAGGCGTGTGGATGCTGTCGATGTCGCCAATGCGGCTGCCTCAACGGCCCCGGCTCGGTGCACCGGTCGCGCTGGGTGGTGTTCTGACCTCGACAGACTGCGGTTCGGGAGTCGAGGCCGGCGCCCCTTCCCGTGCGCTCACAGGAACGTCTCAGGTGCCGGGCCCCATGCTGAGGGCACGGCTGCCCATACGGCCGTCCGGAAGGTGTTGACGATGTCAGAGTTCCCGACTGCCAGCCTGGTGCCCACGACCACGGCGATCATGGAAAGCACGCGGGCGACGAGGATGCGATGGTTGAGTGTCGCAGCTGTCGGTTGGGTGGGATTCTTCGTCATGGCCGTGTGGATGTGGCGGTCCGGTGAACCCACCCCCCTCGACGACACGGTCCTGGCGGCCATGGTCGCGGTGCGCACGACCGCACTCAACGTTGCAGCGACCACGCTGACCGCACTCGGCTCCTTCCGAGTGGTGGCCGTTGTCACCGCTGTCCTCGCCGGGGTTCTGGTGTGGCGGACCCGGAACCTGCTGTTGCCGCTGACACTGGTGATCACGATGGTGGAGACCAGCTCGATCGTGTACCTGTCCAAGGAGGTCGTCGGCCGTGCCCGTCCCCCGATCACCTCGTTGGTCGGACCGCCGGCCACAGACCCGTCCTTTCCGTCCGGCCATACCACGAGCGGCTCGGTGGTGTGGGTGCTCGGAGCGCTGCTGCTGGCCTCCACCCTGACTCAGCCCTGGGCCCGCCGATTGGTGATCGTCGCCGGAACGGCATTGGCGGTCGTTATCGGCATGACGCGCGCCTATCTGGGCTACCACTGGGCGACAGATGTGCTCGGCGGGTGGCTGCTGGCCACCGCGATCTGCGCCACGGCGATCTACTTGGCGATCCGACTGGCCCCCCACACCGACATGTTGACCTTCGGCCGCAGTGATCCGTTCTCTGATACGTCTGTGGTCGACGCGGCGTCGCGACGACCCGCTGATCTTCGAAGCAACGTCACGACCGCCGACGTCTCGGCACCGGCAGCGGAGGCGACCGTGACCAGTAGCACCCGACGGCCCCCCTTGGAACCTCCGCGTCGATGAGACGGGCACCGATCACCCCCAAGTGGGGAGCATTTCGGTCGGCCAAGCCGTCGTCGCTCACCACCGGGTGCCTGCCTCCGCACGTTGAGCAAGAGCTCCTCGGGACAGGGTCGAGGCCGCGGGCTCAGCCCGGTTCGCGAGCTCGCGTGCACGTCTGCCTTGGTGTTCAGGGGGCCGTCCTCAAAGAAGACCGGGATGTCACCGACGGATCATCGCCTGCCATTGCTGGGCCCTGGTACCGAGATGATGTGGTTTCGGCGTCGTCTGATCCTCACGGCCCCTGGTGGGTCCTGCACGTCGAGGTGCCGAGCATCGGCAGGATCACCGCCCATCGACCGGTCGCGACCGAGGGCACGCAGCGGCTCGCTACGAGGCTCGCCGGTCTTCCGGTGATGGGCTACGCCTATCGATTCGGGCCCGGCGGATGGTCAGGAACAGTCGGTGGGCCGTGATGAGCAGAACCACCCACGCGGCGCCGACGAGCCACCCGAAGACGACGTCGGTGAGCCAATGGTGACCGAGGAACACCCGGCTGAGACCCATCGCCACTGCCCAGACCACAGCGCAGATGATCGTGATCACCCGAGCCCAGCTGGAGCGGAGCCGCCGGATCAGGAGGTAGGCGATGATGCCGGCGATGACGGTGCTGTTCAGAGCATGGCCGGACGGGAAGGAGTACGCGTACTCATACGGCGGAACCGCTTCCGACAGGGGGGGCCGGTTTCGGCCCACGATCGCTTTGCCGACGGTCGTCATGGCCAGCGATCCGGCGACGGCGAGCAGCATCAAGATCAGCGGGGTCCGGGAGCGCCACCGCCACACCAACACGATCGTGATCAGCGACGCAATGATGGTCATGCCGACAGCGCCACCGAGGTGGGTGAACCCGGTCACCACCCACATGTTGGTCGGCGTGCGGAGCGCGATGGCTTGATCGAGGACGGGCTGGTCGACGCCGGCGATCCCGTCCTGCTCCGTGACGGCGTCGTAGACGCCGGCACCGGCGGAGGTGAGACCCACCACCAGGATCAGTCCGATGCCCGCGGTGAGATACAGCACGGTGTGAGCTGACACGTTCGCGGCCAGCTTGCTGGCCGCCCTGACCAACGCCCTGCCCGCGCGGGTCGGCCACCGGGTCAGATCACGGCGGCCGATGTGCTCCTCACCGGTGGTGTCGTCGCTCAGCTTCACCGTGCGGACACTAACGCCGATGTCGGTGCTACCGCGAGGGCCACCGGAAACGTTGTGCTGGACCGAACAGACGGGGCGTCGTGGTCAGTCGACCCTGCTGGTCGTGGTGCGCACTGGCACGGATTCAGGGACTGCGGCCCGGTGCGGGGGCCAGGTCCCCGTTCAGCCGGCCTTCAGCGGCTCCGCGGCATGCTGCCGTGAAGACCAGAAAATCCTTCTCCGCCGCGTTCGACGACTCAAGGACGGCTAGCCAGACCATGATCACGACGTTGCCAACAGATTCCGAGTCGACCTGTCGGACGGGTCCGCCCCCGCGGTGCGACAGCGACGGCGCCAACACCCGCAGCTGGCCATGATGAGTTCGCGTCGCGACCACCGACGCCGTCGGCGCCGCTCCCGCTCTCGGGTATCGCTGAAGGCTCGTCTGGTCGCCGCGCTGGTCGTCATGGCGGTGCTGATCTGGCCAGTCGCCTCCTACGCCGACGCCTTGACGGCGCCGGGCGAAGCGCCGTGGCAGATCCGAAGCGTCGACTGGCTCCGCGACCACGGTGGAGCACCACTGATCAACACCATCGAAAACTGGTATTACAGCCGGGCGGTACCTGCCGACGGCATCCCCGCCAGCTCCGCAGTCCCCACGCTGCAGTCCGGGCCTTCACCGGCTCTGCCGGCCGACGCCAGCAGACCGGGACCGCTGCCCGTGCTGCCCGGACACACTCCGCTGCCCGGCGAGGCGCACTGGCAGCCCGGGCAGCCCGACGCCCACGGCGTCCCGCTGCTGTACCGCGGCTGGTTCCGTCCCGACCTCGCCCACAGCAGTGTCGCCGTCGGCGTCGCCTGGATCCGGCAGTCCGGCACCACAGCGCATCTGGTCGCCGGGACGGCACAACCCGGCGGCACAGGCTGGCCCGGCACCGCATCGATCCCGCCGGCCGACGCCATCCATCTCCTTGCCACCTTCAACTCTGGCTGGCGCATGGACGACATCACCGGGGGCTTCTACCTCGCGGGACACACCGGACAGCCCCTCCGCCGCGGGCAAGCCACCGCGACCATCAACGACCGCGGCCACCTCGATGTCGGCCAGTGGGGCCGCGACATGACCATGGGACCGCATCTGGTCGCGGCCCGGCAGAACCTCGACCTGATCGTCGACCGAGGCCGCCCGGTTCCCGACCTCACCCTCAACGCGCATGGCCAGTGGGGCAGCCCCCGCAACCAGTTCCAGTACACCAACCGCTCCGGGCTCGGCATCGACGCCCACGGCAACCTGATTTACGTCGCCGGCCTCGGCCTGAATCTCGACGCCCTGGCCGCCGCGCTGACCGATGCGGGCGCCGTGCGCGGCATGGAGCTCGACATCCACCCCAACCTGGCCTTCTTCGCCGCCTGGCAGGTCCCAGCGTTGGGACGCCGTCCCATACCGGCCAAGCTGCTGCCCTCGATGGACCGACCCGCCGACCGGTATCTGGCACCCGACCAACGTGACTTCTTCTACCTCACAGTCGGCCGGCCCGGAGTTTCGCCCGGCTGACCATGACTCCCACAACCAGGCGATCATTCAGGTGCCACTCAGCCGGCGCGGAGCACCGTGGGGGCATGACCACCACCGATCCGTTGAGGCGCCGCCTGGCGCCCCTGCTGCTCGCCGCCGTCGCCGGCGCAACAACCCTCGCGGGCTGCGCCACCATTGCCACGCCCGCCCCGCCGCCCAGCCCCTCCCACACGACGACACCGGCCCCGTCCAGCCCGGCCGGGGCAACCCCGCCGGAAGCCACCCCGGCGGCACCGGAATCCAACCCACCCGGCGACATCCCTGACAACCAGGCCTTCATCGTCTATCAGCCCTCGGGGGCGGCATGGACAGTGAAGGTGCCCGAAGGCTGGGCCCGGTCCAGTTCCGGGCACACCGTCACCTTCACCGACAAGCTGAACCAGGTCCAGGCCATCACCACCCGATCCGCGACTGCCACGACCGCCGCCAGCGCCACCGCCGACGTCCACAGCACCGAGAGCAGCCGACCCGGCTTCAGCTGGGGCAAAGTCGACACCGTCGAACGGTCCGCGGGCACCGCCTACCGGACCGTGTACCGGGTCGACGGGCCCCCCGACCCCGTGACCGGCAAGTCCGTCAACGACGACGTCGAGACCTACACCTTCTGGCGCAACGGCCGGCAGGTCACCCTCCGACTGTCCGGCCCACACGGCGCCGACAACGTGGACCCCTGGAAGATCATCACCGACTCGTTCGCATGGCAGAAGTGACCACTCCGCCGATCGCCGCCTACGACCTCTACCGCTTCTACCACGCCGCCGACACCGAGACGCTCGCACTCCGGGGGATCAGCCTGGCCGTCGCCGCCGGCGAGATCGTCGCCGTCGTCGGACCGTCCGGATCGGGCAAGTCCACCCTGCTGAACTGCCTCGCCGGGCTGGACGACCCCGACGGAGGCTTGGTCCGGATCGGCGGGCAGCAGCTCTCCCGCCGTCCCGAACGAGCGCGCGCCCGCATCCGGAACCGCCACCTGGGGATCATGTTCCAGCAGTGGAACCTGCTCGGCCACCTCACCGTCGCCGAGAACATCGCCGTCGTCCACGCGCTCGCCGAAGAACCCACCTCCTGGCGGCATCCGGGCACCCTCCGCGCCGACCGGGAGCTGATGGACCGGCTCGACCTCACCCACCGAGCCCACGCCTACCCCACGACCCTGTCCGGCGGCGAAGCCGCCCGCGCTGCCCTCGCGGTCGCCATTGCCGCCGGCCCGCTGGCCCTCATCGCCGACGAACCCACCGGTGAGCTCGACAGCCTCACCGAGACCACTGTGCTCGATCTGATCGCCGACCAGGCCCGCCAGGGCCTGGCCGTCATCATCGCCAGTCACAGCCCTGCCGTCGCCGCCCGCGCCGACCGCGTACTGCCCCTGCGAGACGGCGCCCTCGCCGACCGACCAGCCGCATGAGCAGCCGATCCCAACCGGTGGTGACCAGCGAGCGCCTCGGCCGCAGCTTCATGGCCGGAGCAACCCGCCACGAGGCGGTCGTCGACGCCACCTTCACCATCACACCCGGCCAACGCATCGCCCTGGTCGGCCGATCCGGTTCGGGCAAGTCAACCCTGCTGCACCTGCTCGCCGGCCTCGATACGCCCACCACAGGCTCGCTCACCTGGGCGGCCGGTCCGCCCGGCACCCGACCCGGCAACCGCCCCGGCATCGTGTTCCAAGCCCCCAGCCTGATCACCACCTCGAGCGTGGTCGAGAACGTCGAGCTGCCCTTGCTGACCGCCGGGACCTCCGCCGCCGACGCCCGCGACCAGGCACTCACCGCGCTCGCCGACCTCGACCTCACCGCCCACACCGACCGACTCCCCGACGAGCTGTCCGGTGGGCAGGCCCAGCGCGTCGCGATCGCCCGCGCCCTAGCCGGACAGCCCACCTTGATCCTGGCCGACGAACCCACCGGACAGCTCGACCGCCACACCTCCAGCCACGTCGTCGACGTGCTCCTGGTCGCGGCCCGACTCGCCGACGCCGCCCTCGTGGTCGCCACCCACGACCCCACCATCGCCAGCCGCCTCGACCAGAGGTGGCCGATCAGCGACGGCCGCCTCGACACTCCAGTCATCCAGCCGTACCGGAGCCGACCATGACCGTCATCTGGCTGATCGGGCTGCTGCGCCGCCGCCTCGGACGACTCCTGGCCGTCACCGCCGGCATCGCCCTCGCCGTCGGTCTCCTCGCCGCGCTCGGCGGCTTCCTGGTCTCCGCCCAGCACACCATGACGAGCCGCGCAACCCGTTCGGTCGCCGTCGACTGGCAGATCCAGGTCACCAACCTCACCGACCCCACCACCGTCCAGGCCGCCGTCCAACAGGCGCCCGGCACTCGTGCCGCCGCTCCGGTCAGCTCCGTCGACCTGCCCGGGCTGGCCGCCACCACCGGGAGCAGCGAGCAGACGACCGGGAAAGCCGTTGCCCTCGGACTGCCCGCCACCTACCAAACCCTCTTCCCCGGCGAGATCCGGGTCCTCGCCGGACGCCCCGATGCCGGGGTGATGATCGCCCAGCAAACCGCCGCCAACCTGCACGTCAAGCCCGGCGACACCATCAGCGTCCACCGCGGCCCCCGGCTCAGCCCGCTCAGCCTCCCGGTCGGCGCGATCATCGACCTACCGCAGGCCAACTCCCTGTTCCAACGGGTCGGCGCCACCGCCCAGGCCCAGCCGACAGCCCCACCAGACAACGTCATCCTGCTGGCTCCTCATCAGTTCGCCACCCTCACCGCCCCGCTGGCTGGCAACGTCTCCTGGCAGATCCACGCCGTCCGCAGTCACGACCTCCCCGCTGCCCCGTCCGCCGCCTACGTCGCCGAGACCGGCACCGCCCGCAACCTCGAGGTCGCCCTCGCCGGCGGGGGCCTGGTCGGCGACAACCTCGGCGCCGCCCTCGACGCTGCCCGCTCCGACGCCGCCTACGCCCAGATCCTGTTCCTGTTCCTCGGCGCACCCGGCGCCATCCTCGCCGGGTTGCTGACGGCCACCGTCGCCGCCGCCGGCGCCGACCGCCGACGCCGAGACCAAGCACTGCTGCGAACCCGCGGCGCCGACGCACATCAGATCACGACCTTCGCGGCCACCGAAGCCGTCGTTGTCAGCGTCGCCGGCGCCCTCATCGGCCTCGGGATCGCCGCCGGACTGGTGCGGGCCGACCCCGTGGCGGCCGGGCTGCCGGCCACTCTGTACGTGCCCTGGTTCGCGGGCGCGGCGGCCGTCGGCGTCGTCATCGGGCTGGTCAGTGTGCTGTTGCCCGTCCGGCACGACCTCCGCCACCGCAGCATTGTCGGCGCTCGCGCCGCCGCCCCGGCCACCGTCCGACCCTGGTTCCTGCGCTCTTACCTGGATCTGCTGCTGCTCGCCGGGTCCGCGGCCGTGTTCTGGGCCGCCGCCCAATCCAAGTACAGCCTGGTGTTGGCTCCCGAAGGAGTCCCCACCATCAAAGTGTCCTATTGGGCCCTGGCCGCACCCGTCCTGTTGTGGGTCGGGGGCGCCCTGCTGATCTGGCGCGTCACCGCCGTGGTCCTGCACCACGGCCGACGCCCGCTTACCGCCGCCGCCCGGCCCCTGGCCGGACCCCTCGCGCCCACGGTGGTAGCCGGCCTGAGGCGGCAGACCGGCAGCATCGCCTGGACAGCCGTCCTGTTGGCCCTGGCCACCTCGTTCGCGGTCTCCACCGCCGCGTTCAACACCACCTACCAAGCTCAGGCGGAGATCGATGCGCGGCTCACTAATGGAGCCGACGTCGCCGTCACCCAGCCAGGCAACGACACCGCCCTCACCGCGACCATCCCCCGGCTGCAGAGTCTGCCCGGCGTCCGCTCGGTGGAACCTCTGCAGCATCGGTACGCCTACGTCGGTGCCGACCTGCAAGACCTCTACGGCGTCCGCCCCGGCACCATCGCCGCCGCCACCAGTCTGCAGGACGCCTACTTCAGCGGCGGCACCGTCACTCAGCTGATGGACCGGCTCGCCGCTCAACCCGACGGGATCCTGGTCAGTCAGGAGACCGTCACCGACTTCCAGCTCGTACCCGGCGACCATCTCAGACTGCGTCTTCCCGATACCCGCACCGGCACCACTACCGCTGTCTCGTTCACTTATCTGGGTATCGCCAAGGAGTTCCCGACCGCTCCCAGCGACTCCTTCCTGGTCGCCAACGCCGACTATGTGGCTGCCTCCACCCACAACCCGGCCGCCGGCACGTTGCTGGTCGACAGCGGCGGCCGACACACCGCCGCCACCGCATCGGACGTGCAGAAGGTCGTCGGACCCGGCGGTCACGTCACCGACATCAGCACCGTTCGCGGCACCATCGGCTCCAGCTTGACCGCGGTCAGTCTGCACACCCTCACCCGCACCGAGCTGGCCGCCGCCATTCTGCTGGCCATCGCCGCCAGCGGGCTCGTCCTCGGACTCGGCTGGAACGAACGCCGCCGCAATCACGCCATCGCCGCCCTCCTCGGCGCCCGCGGCCGCAACCTCTCAGGATTCCTCACCGTCGAGGCTGCCCTGGTCACCGTCATCGGGCTCGGCACCGGACTTCTGCTGGGCGCCGCCCTCTCCCACACACTCATCACCGTGCTCACCGGAGTGTTCGATCCACCCCCGGCCGCGTTGACCGTCCCCTGGCGCTACCTGGCACTCCTTCTCTGCGCCGCCGCCGCAGCCGCAATCGCAGCCGCTGCCATCTTCACTCGCCGGGCGCTCACCGCTCCGGTGAGCATTCTCCGCGACGTCTAGGGAACCCCGCGAAATCCCTCCCGCCGGGCTTCGTTGCCCCGGTCGACACTGCTCGACAGGGTGTCCTGCACAACAGGCCACGGCAGGGGCAACCGCTTAAGATCATCAATCACCCGCTCCACCGAAGCCGATGATGATCATGACAACCAGGTCGGCGATCCTGGCAGGCTGTCGTCCTGCTCGGCCCGCTCGGAGTCCTGGTCTGGCGACGGGCAGTCTGGTTGGCACCGGTGGCGTCAGGGGTGACCGTCGCCGCGGCGGCGGTTCCCGCTGCCGCGAGGTGCCATCTCCGTTGGAGCCAGATGTGCACCGGGTTCTACGCAGCGGCGGTGATCTTGACGTGGTCGATGGAGAACGTTGCCGGGAACTTGGTGCTGTCGCTGGGATCACCCGGGTAGGCGCCACCGACGGCGAGGTTGAAGATCAGGTACATCGGCTCGTCGGGCACCTGTTTTCCGGAGAGGCGCCAGACTCGCTTGCCGTCGATCAGGTAGTCCAGCCGCCCGGGTGTCCAGTCGAGGTGGAAGTTGTGCCAGCCTTTTGAGAAGTCGGTCCCGGGGACCGTAACGGTCTTGCCCGGCGACGCCTTCTTCCGGTTGCTCGGGTGCAGGTGCAGGATGGCTTCGGTGGGGTCGTTCCCGAGGATCTCCATCACGTCGATCTCGGGTCGAGAATCCTGGCTGGCCGGCAGCAGCCACATCGCCGACCACAGTCCGCGCCCCGACGGGACTCGTAGGCGCGCCTCGACCGTGCCGTAGGTGAAGGCCAGCTTGGCCTTTCCCTCATCCTGCGCCGGGCCGGTGGTGACCATGCCGGACCGGAACGGGTAGGTCTTTCCATCAGACGCCTGCTGGTCACCTCGTTCGGCCACCAGCCGCAGTGAGCCACCGCTGACGGAGACACCCTCGGGTCGATACCACTGAAGCTCGTCGTTGGACGTGATGGTGCACCCGTCGTCGTCCCACCAGTAGCAGGTGTTCCAGACCGACTCATCCAAGGCGGCTCCGTTGAAGTCCTCATCCAGCAGGACCCCGGTCGTCGGCGCTGTGCTCACCGAGGTGCTGGGACGCTGCGAAGACGAAGGCGGGAGCGGTGAAGACGGCATCGGTGTTGACGGCTGCGGCACGGGAACAGGCTGTCCGCAAGCAGCCAGTACTGTCATTGCCGTCACCAGCAACGCAGCCGCCACCTGCCACCGTCGACCCGGCCGGCTCCCTCGGTGGGCGCTGCCCCAGTTCTCCCGGATCCCGCGCAGGATCGATCGAACGATGTTCCTCATCAGCGCGCAGCAGGTCGGTCACGGATGCCAGCCGGTGCGGCGCGGCGCGGCGCGGTTCTACCTGGTAGCTCCGCCTGTGGATCGGTCATCGGTTCGTCCGGGACATCCCGCTGTCGACGAACAGCTTCTCCGACGGGCTGGCAAGTGCTCATACCGTGATATTCGGAGCCACCACCGTGGTGGATTGCTCGGCGTCGGTGCCGGCTTACCGCCGCGCGGATCCGATCCGACCGGTAGGGCACGCCCGATCGTTGACCTGGCACCTGACGGGCCTGGACGACAGCGTTTCAGCATCACCATGCTGAGCCGGCTTGGGTCCTCCCGGTGCCTGCGGTCGGCGCCGCAACGGCTCAGGCTCTGCACAGGCTGCCGGTGCGATGGTGGCTGCCATCTGATCACCCACCTATGAGGCCACCCGATGCTGATCGATCGCCACTCCGTTCAGATGCTGTTCTCCAACACCGTCACGGTCGGTGAGGATCGCGACATCCTGCTCGACCAGATGCAGGACTATCTGGACGACTGGCTCGTCTACCGTGCTGGTCATGTCGCCACCCGCGGTGACGCTGCCGCTCTCGCCCACGATGCCGCGGTCGTCCAGACGCACCGCCCCTTGATCATCGAGGTGTTGACCGCCGAGGATGACGACGGGATGCACGTACGCGGCTTCCATACTGACCGCGGCACCTACATCGGTCTCGATGCGCCACAGATCGCCTGCAGCGCCCACGAGGATCTCGTGGTCTGGCCGTGCCCGGACATTCAGGGCCTGGTGTCTGGGGCTGTCGGCCCCTCCGAGCCCTGACGCAGGCGCTAGGGCGCCGCTCCACGATCCTCGGAGACCCCGCAATTCCCTGCCCGTCGCCATGCTGCTGCGCATCCCCGCAGCCACGCTCACCTGGCCGGCCGGGCGTCTGGCGCGGCGAGCTGGGAGAATCCTTCCTGAGGTACTTGCCCTGACGCGATGTCACCGTCGCACAGGTGCGTCGCCGCTCCTCCATTTCCGGGCCCCAGGGCAACACCATCGTGTGGCTGGCTCGCGGTGGACGGCTCGCGGCGACGTGGAGCGGTCATCCTTCATGGCCGGCCCGGGGCTAGATGACCGCAGCCGTCAGCCGTGACACGGGCTCGGCCAAGGCGTTGACCGCATCGGACAGCTGCTTGACCTGCTCGGGGGTCAGCGTGTCGTAGGTGACGAAGCCGTCGCCCTCCTTGTGCTCGTCCAGAAGCTTCTGCAGATCCGTGAACTGGGTCTGGATCTGGTCCATCAGCGCGGTCTTCCCGCGGGCCTGCAGCAGGGGCTTCAACCCATCGAAGCCGACCCGGGCGCCGTCGACGTTGCCCTGGAAGTCCCACAGGTCGGTCCGCGACCAGTACTCCTCCTCGCCGGTCACCTTCGCCTTGGCCACCTCGTCGAGCAGGCCCTTCGCCCCGTTGGCGATCTGGTCGGCGGTGAAGGTCATGTCCCGGGTCCGCTTGTACAGCGTGTCGGTGTTGGCCAGCAGGTTGTCGGCGTACTCGGTCCGCTCGGCCTGAGTCATCGGCGTGTAGCCCTCGGCACGTTCGGGCCACAGGTCCTTCTCGATCCGGTGCCAGCCGGTCCACTTCTGACCGGGCTCGAGATCCGCTTCGCGGGCGTCCATCTCCGGGTCGAGGTCACCAAACGATTCGGCCACCGTCTCGATCCGCTCCCAGTGCACTCGGGCCGGTGCGTACAGCTCGCGCGCCTGATCGAAGTCACCGGCGGCGAACGCCGTGGTGAACTCCTGGGTCTCGACCAGCAGCTGATCGGTCTGGTCCCGGACGTACGCGGCGTAGAGGGTGTTGGCCTGCTCGACCAGCGCCTTCTCGTCCTCGTTCGGCGCCAGCGTCTCACCGGAGTCGTAGACGGTGAACTCGGCCCGGATGCCGTCGCCGACCATGCCGGGCTTGCAGGCGGTGAAGTACGTTCCGGGGGCGGCTTGCAGGACCAGGTCGCGGGTCAGACCCGGGCCGATGTTCTCGACCTCGCCGACGATCCGCAGACCGTCCTCGGCGAGCAGGTAGAACTCGTTCACCTTGCTGCCGGTGTTGGTGACGCTGAACCGCAGGTTGCCCGCGGGTGCGGTGGCCGCCGACACCGCGCACGTCGTGTCGGTCGCGGTTACGGTCAAGGCCTGAGGATCCCAGTTGGCAGGACCTTCCGCGGGCGAGACATTGTCGGTGCAGGCGGTCAACGGCAGCAGACCGGTCAGCAAGACGGCAGCAGCGGAACGCGAGAAGATCATGAGGCCACACCTTCAGTTGGTGGACGATGCGGGGACGGCCGCAGTCGTCGCGGGATGGTCTCTGTGGCGGATCTTGCGGAGGAACAGCACCATGACCGGCACCAGGTAGACCACCCAGGCGGTCAGCTCCAGCGAGGTCGTGACAGGTGAGAAGTTGAACACGCCCTTTAGCACTGCTCCGTACCACGATGTCGGTGCGATCACGTGGGAGACGTCGAAGGCGAGGTTGTTGAGTCCCGGCAACACGCCGGCCTCCTGCAGATCGTGCACGGCGTAGGCCAGCACGCCGGCGGCGACCACGATTAAGAACACACCGGTCCAGGTGAAGAACTTGGACAGGTTGATCTTCACGGCGCCGCGGTAGAAGAGGTACCCCAAGATCACAGCGGTCAGCAGTCCGAGCAGCGCTCCCAGCAACGGCAGGCCGGTGCCGGTGCCGGAGCGGGTGGCGGCCTGGGTCGCCGCCCAGATGAACAGGGCGGTCTCCAGCCCCTCGCGCCCGACCGCGAGCATGGCCACGACCACCAGAGACCAGGGCCGGGCTTCTGCCGCGTCGTCGATACGTGAGCGGAGCTCGCCCGACAAGGAGCGCGCTGCCCCGGCCATCCAGAAGATCATCCAGGTGACGAAGCCGACCGCGACCAGTGACAGCAGGCCGCCGATCAGCTCCTTCGCCTCAAACGTGAGACCTTTCGGGCCGAACGTCAGGGCCGCACCGAAGGCCAGGGACACGGTCATGGCGATCCCGACACCCAGCCAGATCCGCGGCAGCAGGTGGCGGCGGTCCGACTTGACCAGGTACGCGACGAGAATGCTGACGATCAGCGCCGCCTCGAGACCTTCGCGGAGACCGATGAGGTAGTTGCCCAGCATCGCGGTACGGTCCCCTCCTCGAGCTCGGACCGGGCGTCGACCGCCCAGGCTCACCAGATCAGGTGAGCCTTCCCTAACGTAGATGCGGGGCATCAGCCCCGCAACTCAGGTTTCTCAGGAATCGATCGGTACGCTCACCGCGTGCCAGCCCTCGCCGCAGCAGAATCATCGACACCTGCGCTCGTCCGAAGCTCCCGGTGATGGGCCAGCCCGGGCCGGCCCTCGCGATCGCCCTGGTCGCCCTGCTGGCGCTGGCGGTACTGGCCTCCTGGCTGGGAGGTCTCGGCCGTCAGCGTCAGGTCGCCACGGCTGCGGTCCGTGCCACCGTGCAGCTGGCCGGGGTGTCGCTGGTGATCACCGCCGTGCTGTCGCACCTGTTCTGGTCGCTGCTGTTCGGGCTGTTCATGCTGGCAGTCGCCACCTTCACGTCATCGCGGCGGATCGACGCCCCCGCTCAGTGGCGGTACGTGGGCGTGTCCATCGCCTCCGGTGTGGTACCGACACTTTCGCTGATCTTCGCCTCCGGAGCCGTCCCGTTCACCGGTGCGTCGATCGTGCCGGTCGCCGGCATCATCATCGGCGGCGCTATGACCGCCAGCTCGCTGAGCGGGCGACGGATCTTCGCCGCCCTGCACGATGAGTACGGCGCCTTCGAGGCAGGATTGTCGTTGGGGCTGCCGCGTGCCGCCGCGATCGACGAGGTCATCGGCCGACATCTCCCCGAAGCGCTCGTGCCCGGACTCGACCAGACCCGCACGGTCGGCCTCGTCACCCTTCCCGGCGCCTTCGTTGGCGTGCTGCTCGGCGGCGGCACACCGATCCAGGCCGGCGCCGCCCAGCTGCTGGTACTGGTCGGGCTGCTCGCCACCCAGACGATCACCGTGGTGGTGTTCGCCCGCCTGGTCCGCTCCGGCCGGCTCCTATCCCCCGGTCTCAAAGAGACGTTGCCGATCTGACCGACATTCCCGCGGGCTGCCGAGCGATGCACCTTCCGGTCAGCAATCCCGACCTGGGGCATTTGACGCCCCCCCCCACAGCCGGGCTAGGTGTCGGGATCGCTAGGGACTGGATTCTCGGTGCTCTCGAGCACCGGATTCGGGAAGGCTTTCCTTGATCATGTTGATCACCAGGATGGCGGCGATCCCCATCGTCGCGGCAACTGTCACGAGGTCTGATGGGGTGTCGTTGCGTCCTGAGGCGTCGGCGACTGCGGCCATCATCGTGGCGAGGGCATGAGCGAACATGAGGGATCTCTCCTTGGGTAGCAGCAGCTCGCGGGGAACAGCAGGGTGGCGACGTCGGCCGCCTCGCGTCGACACCCAGGATGTCAAGGTCAGCCTGAGTGCTGACTGAACTCGGCCCAACCCACCCTGGCGGCCGGGTCGGCGAGTGGGTGGAGCGGGAGTCGGTCGGGGCGCGGTTTGCGCCAGCCGATGGCGTCCCCTGGCGGCAGAACGGGTCTGCCTGCTGGGGACCCGAGTCTGCGGCGCGGGGGGCGCGCCCGTGGGCGGACTGTCAGGGCATGCGATCAGCGCAAGGCAGGCACAGAATGTTGTTCTTGCATGCCGTTGTGTTTTTCGATCTGTCGTGGGGGCTACCTTGGTGCGCCACGCGATGTGATTGCTCGGCTCTGTTTTGTAGAGTCTATTGGTCTTTCATCGGCGCCGGCCTTTAAAATCGCCGGGCACAATTACGGCAATGTTGCGGATCCAAGAATGCCGTCGTGCGGTTGGCAGGGGTTCTTCGACGCGGCGTCTGGCCTTGGCTTTTTCGGCCGTTGATGGTGGGCCTTACGACTCGTTTTCAGGGGGCGCTGCCCCGCCTTTTCCGGGTTTCTGGTAGGCGGTGGAGCGGTCCGCGGGTGCCGTGATCGCCCCGCAGGGGCAGACGCCATGATTCAGCGGCTCGACCGGCGGCGGGTCCCGGGTCCCGGGACCCGCCGTCGTCGGATTCTGCTAGACGCCGTCGTAGGTGTTGAGGGTGTCGATCAGGGTGGTCAGGTTGGCCGCGCAGTCGGCTTGGTTGGGGCTGCCGGCGCGCAAGGACGTGAGCACGTCGTCAATCTGACCGTCGAGGGTGTGCCAGTCGGCAGGGTCGCGTGGCTTGAGTCCGGCCTCGGCGCCGTCCCAGGCGACTTCGAGGTCCTTGACCTTCGCGGTCGCGGCCGGGAGGTCGTTTGCACTCACCTTGGCCTGGACGTCTGTGGCGATGGTGGTGAAGTTGCTGACGTCGCCGAGTGCGGTGGTGGGGTGGACCTGCACGGTGTTGGCAGGTCCGGCCGCGGCGGCGGTGTTCTGCAGGGCGGCTGCCTGCAGGCTGCCGAGAACGAGACCGGCGACGAGGATAGCGGCGGCTCCTGCTCCGGCCCAGGCGAGGTCACGGCGCCGTCCGCCGTGAGGACCCTCCCCTTTGACGGCAACACCGTGGCGGTTGACGAGGAGCTGCTCGCGGGCGACCAGGACCACGATGACGGTGAGGAAGATCGCGCTGGTCAGGCTGGCGCCGAGGCCGAGGCCGCCGAGGCTTTGATCCTGGGTGAGCAGATCACCAAGCGATGCGCCGAGCGGCCGCGTCAGGATGTAGGCGATCCAGAAGGTCACGACGCTGTTCGCCCCCAGTCGGCGGGCCAGCCAGGTGACAGCGATCAAGCCGCCGAAGAGGAACACGCCGTTGCGGAAGCCGAGGCTGAGCGCCTCCGTGGCGAGGTCGCCGGCGGCGGTGCCGAGGGCGAAGGTGACCAGGATGGCCGCCCAGTAGAACCCTTCGCGGCGCGGTGTGTCGATGGAGGTGATGGCCAGCGTCCCCTCCTGGCGGTACCAGATGGTGAAGACGGCGGCGAGGAGGATGGAGAACACCCCGGTGCTCAGGTAGAGGCTGACGCCGAGGGTGTCGGTGAAGAAGTCGGTGATCTGGGTGCCGACGATGCTGACCAGGACCACGCACAGCCAGTAGATCCACGGTGTGTACCGGTGGGTGCGGAGCTGGAGGGTGAGTGCTGCGGCGAGGACGGTCAGCATGGCGATGTCGGTGATGGCCGGGCCCAGCCCGACGTTGACCGACAGATAGTCGGCGAATGTCTCCCCGATCGTGGTGGAAAGCACCTTGATCACCCAGAAGGTCGCGGTGATGGCTGGCACTTTCGTGAGCCATTCCTGCCGCGACATTCGTGTCTTATCTGCGACGGCCATGTGTTTCTCCTATGTTGTCGATCCGGTGTTTCGGCTGATCCCTAGTCAAATCTTGATGGCCAGACCTTGTCAAAGGTCAGCATTCAGCCCGCCCACAGGAAATGCCTAACGCTATAGGCCGCACACGTGGGCAAGAGCAACATTTGAAGGTCTCTTCGCAAATGCCCGTTCGATGCGGGGTGGCCGTGATCAGCACGGCCTGATTCGGCGTGCTGCGCGGCTCAGCGTCCCGGAGGAAATGACCCAGCGGTGACCGCGCCGGTGCCGGCCGGGGGTGGCGGGCGGAAGGGCGGGTCTAGGTGCTCGGTTCGGGACCGGGGACCTTCCTGGGGGGTCCGGGGCGACTCGGCACACCCGGGTGAGGACAGGATCAGTGGGTCTCGACGATCACCTCGGTGGCACCGGCCCCGTCACGACGCAGTCGGTGTCGCACCACCTCGGCGAGCATCGGCAGCAAGGACACGGCGACGATGGCCACCAGGACGAGGTCGATGTGGCTGCGGATCCAGGTCACATTGCCGAGGAAGAAGCCGAGCAGCAGCACACCGCAGGCCCACAGAACGCCGCCGACCGCGGTGAAGCCGATGAAGCGCGCGAACGACATCCGGCTCACGCCGGCGACCAGGGTGACGAAGGTCCGGACGATGGGGACGAACCTGGCCAGGATCAGGGCCCGGTGACCGTGGTGGTCCAGGAAGTGACGAGTGCGGGTGACGTAGGCGGGATTCAGGACTCTGCCGACCATCCCGGCCCGTGGTCGAAACAGCGGCGGCCCGATCAGGCGGCCGAGTGCATAGCCGCAGGCGTTGCCGAGGATGGCCGCGATGGTGAGGACCAGACAGACCAGCCCCAACGGTTGATTCACCGCACCGACCGCGACGAACAGGCCCATCGTGAACAGCAGGGAGTCTCCCGGCAGGATCGCGAACAGCCCGCACTCGGCGAAGATGATCATGGCCACACCCCACAGGGCGTAGGAGCCGAAGCCGTGGATGAGCTGCTCAGGATCCATCCAGGGCAGGCTGAGGGCGGGTAGCAGTCCGGTCACTCGCTCACGCTAGACAATCCTTCCTGAGGTGACGCTGAACCGCGTCGAGGCGACGGGCCTGTCCGGGTGCGCAGGCTCAGGGGCGACTCGATCGGTGCCGGCTGGACGGCTCCACGTCCGATCCCGGTGTCCAGTTCAGGACGCTGGCCCGCTCCAGGAATTCCTCGGTGGACATCTCACCCTTGGCCATGCGCTCGGCGAGCAGCTGGCGGGCACTGTCCTCGGGCGTGGGCCGTCGGGTGAACGGGAGCTGGTCGGGGATGAGTCCGTAGCGGCGCAACAGCACCATCGTCAAGATCAACAACGCGAGGATGAGGAGGAATCCACCGAAGCCGAGCAGCGGTTCGATGAAGCCTCCCTCTCCTCCTTCGTGGCCGTCGATCTCCAGCGGAAGCACAGTGAGAGCAGGGATGAGAGCAGTCGTCATCGCGCCAGTGTGAACCGGTCTCGCTGAGATGGACCTGAGGCGAACCTGTCTGCCCTTGGGGCGGTCACGGGTCGTCTAAGCCCGTGTCGCGTAGGCGGCGACGTCCTCAGCGGCACCTCAGCCGGTGCCTCACATGATCAAGGGGTCGCTGCCCGCCTGGTCTGCGGCCGCGACGATCCTGAGGACATCACATGACCACCTGGGCGACAACAGCTCGGCGACCGGGCCAGGGCCTGCGCTGGTGGGGGCCGTCACTGCTCCTGGTCGCCACGGCGGCGTTCCTGCTGCGGCTCCTTCCCGTCCTGCACGGCGGCGGTCTGTATGGGCGGGGGAACTACGACGACGGCGTCTACTACGCTGCGGCGTCCGGGCTGGTGCACGGTCTGCTGCCGTATCGCGATGTGCTGCTCCTGCATCCTCCGGGGATCGTCCTCGCCCTGGCCCCGTTCGCCGCACTGGCCGGACTGGTCGGAGACCCGACCGCGCTGGCGGTCGCCCGGATCGGGTTCATGCTGCTGGGTGCACTGAACGCGGTCCTGGTCGGGGTTGCGCTCCGTCGTTCCGGCTTGGCCGCAGCGGTGGTGGGTGGCCTGTTCTACGCCGTGCTCTTTCCGGTCGTGTACGTCGAACACACGACGCTGCTGGAGCCGCTGGCCACGACCTGCCTTCTCGGTGCCGTGGCCCTGGCCGGTAGCGCCGCGCAGACCCGGTCGCGGATCTGGGCATCTCTGGTGGCGGCTGGCTTCCTTCTCGGCGTCTCGTCAGCGGTCAAGATCTGGGGGGTGGTGCCCGCCGCAGCCGTCGTGGCGTGGGTGTTGATCACTTTGGGCTGGCGTCGGGCCTTGGCGACCGCTGGTGGCGTCGCGGTCGGTGCCACGGTGATCTGTCTGCCGTTCTTTGCGGCGGCACCGGGTCAGATGTGGCGAGCTGGTGGTGGCCTCCCAGCTCGGCCGGCCCACCGTGGGCGCGAGCTGGGCCGGGCGGGCGTGGACGATCATCGGGCTGTCCCCGTTCAGCCACACCCCGGTGGGGTGGTGGCTCGCCGTCGCCGCCGGCATCCTCGCCGGCTGCTGCGCCGCCGCCTGCACCTCACCCGTCGGCCGACTGTGCGTCATCGTCTTGGCTTCGATGCTGGGCGTGCTGTTCACCATTCCGGCCTGGTTCCTGCACTACGCGGCCGCGGCGGGAGGGCCGCTGGCGCTGGTGGTGGGTGCGGCCGCCGGATGGGCGGCGACCCGGGTGCGGAGACCGGTGCCTGTGCTGATCATCACAGGGGTGGTGCTGGGCTTGTTGGGCGTCTCCGCGCACGCCGACCTGAGGCTGCCGTTCGGGAAACCATTCCCCAAAGCGGAACTGTCGGCGGCGGTCACCGCTGCACAAGGCTGTGTCACCACCGACAACCCCATCAGCCTGATCGAGCTCGGAGTACTGTCCCGCAACCTCGACCGAGGCTGTCCGCTGGTGGCCGACCTGGGCGGCTACAGCTACTACATGCAGCCGCACCGGTCGGCCTTCGTCCCCCGTCGCAAGAACCGACCCTGGCAGAGGGCGGCCGTCCACTACCTCCGCAGCGGGGACGTCATGATCGGCCTTCGATTCACCCGCACTCACGGGTTCAGCAAGGCCAGTGACGCGACCGTCCGGTCCTGGCCCGTCCTGGCCCGATCCGGCAAGGTCATAGTCCGTCGACCAGTCGGTGGGCCGAGCAGGCCCTCTCCCCTGCCCCCGTTGGAGCCTGGACTGAACAAATGACACGGTACCGTCCCCCATCCACGCGACTCCTGCACCGAAAGGTGAGAACTGAACGAGCCCGACCCACGGGCGACTGGGCGACGATTCACCGCAGCTGACGAACCCCGCCGCCCCTGGTGCGCGTGGACGCGTCTCAGCTGGGCCCCGCGTCCAGGCGGTAACCTAGCCCGCGGACCGTGTGCAGCGTCGACACTCCGAACGGTGCATCGATCTTGCGCCGGAGGTAGCCGATGTAGACCTCGACGATGTTGTCGCTGCCCTCATAGGCGGAGTCCCAGACGTTGTCGAGGATCGCAGCCTTGCTCACGACATCCCCGGCGTTACGCATCAGAAAGTGCAGCAGCCCGTACTCCCGGGCGGTCAAGATGATCGACTCGCCGCGGCGTTCGACCGACCGTCGGGCCGGATCCAGCACCAGGGATCCCACCGTGACCAGCACCGGCCGTTCCGGGGCGCCCCGGCGGATCAGCGCCCGCAGCCGGGCAATCAAGATCATGAAGCTGAACGGCTTCGTGAGGTAGTCGTCGGCGCCCAGGTCGAAGGCGTCGGTCTGGTCGTACTCGCCGTCTTTCGCGGTGAGCATCAAAACCGGCGCCCACACATTGCGGGCCCGGAGCTGCTTCAGCACGTCATAGCCGTTCAGCCCAGGCAGCATGATGTCGAGGACGATCGCGTCATAGCTGTTCTCGGTGGCCGCCCACAGACCGACCGAGCCGTCGTTCACGATGTCGACCTCGAAACCCTCAGCCTGCAGACCTTCTTTGACGACCGCAGCCAGCCGCTGCTCGTCCTCCACCAACAAGACCTTCACGTGCGTCCTCGCGTTCGCCACTTCACAGGCTGATTGTCAGCCGTGCGGCCTGAGCCCAACCTGAGAACGATCCGGCGCTGCTCCGCACAGGATCATCTCAGGATCCTGGTCTCATGCTGAGGACGGGCCGCGCATAGGGCCAAACCCGGAAGGTAGCGATGCCAGACCTCACCACAACAAGCCTCGGTGCAACCCCGCCACCGCTGGAGTTGGCTCGTGGCTGACCTCCTGACCGTGTTGGCAGCCCTGCCTCCGCTGCTAGTCCTCGTGACCGCCGCGGTGCTGCCGGCCCTGGAGGCGTCCGCGCTGGTCGGCCTGGTGATTCCCGGGGAGACGGCTGTCTTCGTCGCCGGTGTCACGGCCCGAGCCGGACACCTTCCCTTGTGGGCGGTGATCGCCGCAGCGGCCGTCGGGGCCGTCGCCGGGGATCAGGTCGGTTACTACCTCGGTCGCCGGTGGGGTCCACGGATGCTGGACCGACTCCCTCATCACCTCCGCCGGCACCGAAGCATCGACCACGCTCTGGCCATGATCGCGCGACGCGGCGGCTGGGCAGTCCTGATCGGACGGTGGACGGCGGTGATGCGGGCGCTGATGCCCGGTCTGGCGGGCAGTGTGGGGCTGCCGAGAAACACCTTCACCGTCTACAACCTGGTCGGCGGCCTGGTCTGGGCCGCCGTCGTCGCCTCCGTCGGCTACGGTGCAGGGGCCGCGTACCGGCAGGTGGAACACAGCATGGGGCATGTGAGCCAGATGGCCCTGGGGTCGCTTGTCGTCGGCGGTCTCGCCATCCTCGGCGTCCGTCACCTGCGTAGGGACGGTGCTCCGACGGCGCGGGCAGACCAGGTGCAGGATTGAACACCGCGGAGACGACAGGGCCGCTGGGCAGGGCGGGGGCGGCAGTAGTCGATACGGGAGATGACAGCGCGGTGACCGGTCCCAACCATCCAGGAGACGTCGCGTCCAGAGCACCGGTGACACTCGCTGGTGAGCGTCTCCTGCGCCTGGTGGGTGCCGGCGACCGGATCGGGGTCCGCGGCCGATCCGTCATGGTGGCCGTCGCGGTCGTCCTTGTCGCTCTTCTCATCGGTGGCACGGCGTTGATCTTCACCCTGGAAGCCAGCATCGAGCAGACCGCCGAGGCGAACGCGCAGGCTCGCGCCTCCGAGGTGGTCGCGCTGCTGAGCACGGAGGGCGTCAGGGCCACCGAGGAGGCGATCAGCGGACGGACGCGCAGCAACTCCGTCGTCCAGGTCCTCGATGCCGACGGCACCGTGATCCAGGCCTCCAGCCGCGACGTCGCCGACAGCCCTCTGTCCGCCCAGCGCCCAGAGGTCGGCGACTACCGGTCAGACGAGGTGGACATCGACATCGAGCACGGTGCAGGCGGGGAGTGGAAGGTCGTGACCACCGCCATGGAGCTCCACGACACCGTCTACTACGTCCAAGCAGCTGTTCCCATCGGGGTCCAGCGGGCCACCGTCCAGACTGTCGCGTTGTTTCTGGTGGCCGGCACGCCGCTGCTGCTCGGAGCGGTCGCTGTTGCCGTGTGGATGCTCGTCGGACGAGCTCTGCGCTCGGTGGAGAGCATCCGGACCACCGTGGCCGACATCGACGCTCAACGGCTGACCCAACGCGTCGCCGTTCCTCGAACCCGCGACGAGATCGCTGCGCTCGCCATCACTATGAACACCATGCTCGACCGGCTCCAGGCCTCTGACCGCGCCCAGCGCGCCTTCGTCTCCGACGCCAGCCACGAGCTCCGCAGTCCGCTGGCCACGTTGACCACGGCCGGCGAGCTGGCGGTGACCGCCAGCCCCGATCGCCAGGCCGCACTGCTTGCCACCATGAACGCCGAGGCAGTCCGGCTGCGTGGGCTGGTCGAGAACCTGATGACACTGGCTCGCGCCGATGCCCAGGACCTCGCCATCCACCACGTCGACATCGACCTCGACGATCTCCTCGCCGCGGAGGCGCACCGGCTGCGCCTGACCGGCATTGTGGGTGTGGACCTCGACATCGCGCCCGCCCGCGTGGTCGGCGACCAGCAGCGTCTCCAGCAGGCTCTCCGCAACGTCGTGGACAACGCGGCCCGACATGCCCGGACCAGTGTCCGGCTCACCCTCACCGTGACACCGGCTGAGGCTGTGGTCTGGGTCGACAACGATGGACCACCCGTGCCCGAGGTTGACCGGGATCGCATCTTCGAACGCTTCGTCCGGTTGGACGAGGCGCGTACCCGCGACCACGGTGGCAGTGGCCTCGGTCTGGCGATCACCCGCGCCACGATGCGCGCTCACCACGGCGACGCCGCCGTGGTCGACGGACCAGCCGGATGGTGCCGCTTCGAGCTCCGCCTCCCCCGCGTCACCCAGATCGGTCCCCCCATCGAGGCGCCTGTGTATCCCTGAGCCAGGGTCCCGGCACTGCTTTCAGGTTCAGCACAGCCCCCGGAGCAGCCACACCAGCTGACCGGCCACCTCAATAACCTGCTCACCAGCCCCGCGCTGCGACGCCGGATGGGCGCCGCGAGCCGCCACATCGCCTTGACACATGACGTTCACGCCACCCTCGACACCCTCCTCGGCCTTTACGAGCGTCTCGTCAGGGCTGCCAGCGCGACAACGGCCATCCCCGCTGAGACCACCCTCGCCGCCTCTAGGCGTCCGCCAACGCCAACGCCACCCTGGAGGCTCGGAGAGGCTCGCTCCCTCCGCCGTGGCCGGACATGCGCTTACGCGTCTGCTCGATGCCCCAGGCAGGGTGGACTAGCCTGCCCAGGTGGAAGCCCCACGTTGGCCGCGGACCGGCCCAACTAACTCCTCGGATTACCTGGCGGGGTTGCCGCGACCGTCAGTCACAACGATCCGCGGTCTCGCCGCGCTCATGCTCATCACATTGTTGCTGACCTCCGGCTGCGCAGCGGAGCTACCGCCACGGCAGCCGGTCCCCTCCGCCAACGTGGCCTCCACCACACCCCTCCCGACCACCCAAGCGACGGGTGGCACGACAGCCACCGCTGCGGCCGGGGAGGACAAGTTGCTGGTGATTATCGAGGAGAACCGGAGCGTGGCCGACGTCGAACAGCACATGCCGGTTCTCGCCGCCGAGAGCGCCCGGTACGGCCATGCCGATCAGTACTACGCCCTCGCCCACCCCTCGTTACCGAACTACCTGGTCATCGCCGGCGGTTCCTTGTTCGGTGTGACCGATGACGAAGATCCTGAAGCCCACCAGCTGTCCGGGCCGTCGGTCTTCGGTCAGCTCCACGCCGGCGGACACACCGTCAAGACCTACGCCGAGGCGATGGACGGCACTTGCATCACCCACAACCAGGGCCGTTACGCCGTCCGGCACAACCCGTGGACGTACTTCACCGACAGCACAGAGCGCTCGCTGTGCAAGCGGTTCGACGTACCCGCCGGAACAACGACATCGGGCCCGCTCGTCGACGATGTCACCCGCGGCGAGCTGCCCACCTTCAGCATGGTCATCCCCGACATCTGCAACGACGGCCACGACTGCTCAGCCGCGACAGCCGACCGATGGCTGAGCCGATGGCTGCCGATCATCAAGAGTGGACCCGACTTCCGATCCGGCCACCTGACCATCGTGGTCACCTGGGACGAGGATGACGGCACCACGGGCAACCGCATCGCCTGCGTGGTGATCAACCCCGCCCTCGCCGGTCAAACCGTCGACGCCCACCTTGACCACTACGCCCTCTCCGCCGCCATGAGCGACCTCGGGCAACAGCTTCCGCTGCGTGATGCCGAAGCAGCGCCCAACCTGTTGAGAGCCTTCGGCCTGACCTGACCGGCACCCAGACCATTCACCCACAGAGGTCCACGCAACAGGGCAGGAGGAGTGGATGCGCACCGTGACACCGCGACAGCGAGGACACAGCCGACGCCTGACACTCGCAGCTGCCGCCCTCGCTGCGGTGATCCTGCTGCCACTCACCGCAGCCACCGGGCCCTATCTCGTCTACCTGGCCGTCCGACGCACGACCACGATCACCCTGCCGGAGCCCGACGGCCTCTACCCGATTGGGCGCATCAGCCAGGTCTGGACCGACCCGCAGCGCACCGACCCGCTGAGTCCCGCCCAACCTGTGCAGCGACGTCTGGCCGTGTGGATCTGGTACCCGGCCAGCCCAGTCGACACTCCCACCTCCCTGTACGCTCCCGGCGAGTGGAACCGATTGCAGCTAGGAGGTCTGCCCGCTTTGGGCGAATCGTCGTTCCAGCAGATCCGCACCCACGTCCACGACAACATCACTGCCGCACCGGGACGCTTCCCAATGGTGATCTTCGAGCCAGGGCTCGGCTTCGCCGCCCTGCAGTACAGCAGCCTGGCCGAGCAGATCGCCAGCCACGGCTACATCGTCGTCGCCGTCACCCCCACCTTCAGCGCCAACCTCACGGTGTTACAGGGCAAGCCCGTGCACCAGTCGCCCAACGGCAACCCCCCCAGTCTCGAAACCGACGACCTCCACAGCGGCGCCGCGGCCAGCGATGCCGCCAGACTCCTCCAGATCTGGGCCGCCGACGCACGGTTCGCGGGTCAGCAAACCCAGCAGGCCGGACAGTCGACGACCGGCATCCTCGCCGGCCACGTCGATGACCGGCGCATCGCCTACCTCGGCCACTCCTTCGGCGGAGCCGCCGCGCTCCAGGCCTGCGCAGACGATCCCCGCTGCCAGGCAGCTGCCGACCTCGACGGCACCCAGTTCGGCGATGTCGTCCACCGCGGACTCCGCACGCCACTGCTGCTCATCGGTAGTCAGAGCTCGTGCATCGCTGGAACGTGCACGCCGACACAACGTGGCGACCGGGCCGACCAACAGACCTCGTCAGAACTCATCACTCACTCGACCGGGCCAGTCTGGAGGTACCGGATCCAGGGCGCAGAGCACGTCAACTTCACCGACTACGGCGCCTACTACCTGACTGCTCCCCTGCGCCCCCTGCTCGCCCTGGGACCGATCGGTGGTCGGCGCGCGATCACCATCACCAACACCTATCTCGTTGCCTTTCTCGACCACGCCATCCGCAACCAGCGGGAACCGATCCTCGACGCCCCCCGCTCCCCGTTCCCCGAAGTCCAGACACCACCCGTTCATCGCTGATCGTCGACCGGCCCCGCACGGCATAGGCCCTGCACGGCCGAACAGATTCGACTCCCCGTCTGCTGGGACGACGGAAAGACGAGAGGCACCGTACGGCTCTCAGGTTCATCACAGCGAGAGCCGTGCATGCTGGCTGTTCACCAACCCTTGAGGACGGGATGAACGAGCGGAGCGAGTCCGACCTGTACGCCGACGAAAGCGTGCCGCCGACGGCCGGAGCCGGCGGCGATGGCCGGAGAGGTCAACCGTCCCGTCGTATTCGGCACCGCTGTGCAGCTGCGTCCGCGAACGCCAGCACAACCATGGCGTTCATGCCAACTTCAACAACGGGTTTGGTGGGGTGATGATGCGTCATTTGGGGACCTGGATCAAAGAGCGTGGTCTCCTGCTGGCGAACCTCGTTCTGTTCGCAACATTCTTCGTCGGCATGATCATCAGCGGTGTGCAGGTCTACAACGCCGACCAGGTCGAGCACGGTCAGCCGACAGTGTCGCTGGGCGGATACCTGACCAGCGGTGACTTCGTTGAGGCGACCTTCGAGAACTGGGAGAGTGAGTTCCTCCAGATGGGAATGTATGTGGTGCTGACCGCCTACCTGGTCCAGAAGGGATCATCCGAATCCAAACCCATCGACCGCCCCTCACCCCAAGACGCTGACCCCTACGACAGCCAGGACCATGCCGACGCGCCGTGGCCCGTCCGCCACGGCGGCTGGATCCTCAAGATCTACCAGAACTCACTGTCCGGCATGTTCTTCATCCTGTTCCTGGGCTCCCTGGCCCTGCACGCAGCCGGCGGCGCCAAGGCCTACAGCGCCGATCAAGTTGCGCACGGCGGTACGCCGGTCACCTTCTGGGAGTACCTGGGCACCAGCCAGTTCTGGTTCGAGTCAATGCAGAACTGGCAAAGCGAGTTCCTGGCCATCGCCATCATGGTCGGAGCCTCCGTCTACCTCCGCCAACAGGGCTCCGCCGAATCCAAACCGGTCGCCGCACCACACCACGCCACCGGCACCTGACCGTCGTGATGGCACAGACACTCGTCGGCCTGTCAGGAGCCCGTCGTGTGCGAACTGACAGCGAAGATGTCCAATGTCTCACTGCCATATGACACGGATTGGGAAGGAGGCTCACAGGCACCTCGACCTCTCAGGTACCGGACGACAATGCGTGGGCGGTCCCACGGCGGCCCGGAAGGTACTCGACGGTGCGCTCTCAGAGTTCCACGACTGCCAGGCTGGTGCCCCCAACCACGGCGACCATTCTGGATCAGGTACGCGGGTGACGAGATCGCGATGGTGGAGTGTCGCAGCGGTCGGTTGGGTGGGATTCTTCGCGATGGCCGTGTGGATGTCGCGGGCCGGTGAACCCGCCACCCTCGACAACACAGTGCTGGCGGCAACGGTCGCGGTCCGCACGACCACACTCAATGCTGCGACCGCACCGACTGCACTCGGCTCCTTCCTGGTGGTGGCCGTGGCCGCCGCGGTCATCGCCGGAGTTCTGGTGTGGCGGACCCGGAACCTCCAGGTGGCTTCCACGCTGGCTCAGCGGTGCGCCCGTCGGTTGGTGACAGTCGCCGGGGCGGCGTCGGCGCTCTCCAGCTCCGCGGATTTGACGGCTGGCTTCGATGTTGAGGTGGTTCCGCAAGCGCGCTGCCGACCTGGCGCGTACCGTGACCGGTGTCATCGTAGTGGTGTGGCGGTCGAAGCGACTGCGCTGATCCCGCGAGCGAAAGCACTATGAACCTGCCTGTGGAGCCGCGTTTCTCCAGTCGTGGTTCCGGCGTACAACGAAGCTGCCTACCTCGGCCCTGCTCTGCATGCTCTGCTGCAGCAAGACTTCGCCGAGCCCTACGAAATCATCGTGGTGGACAACGACAGCACTGACAGGACCGGGGAGATCGCGGCGAGCTACGGAGTAACGGTTGTCACGGAACCTGCGCGGGGAATCTGTCAGGCGCGGCAACGTGGCACGATCGAGGCACGCGGTGAGATTGTCGTGTCGACCGATGCGGACACGATTCCGCCTCGGGACTGGCTCACTCGGATCGATCGCCAGTTCCGCTGCTCGGACAGAATCGTTGCCGTTGCGGGGCCGTGCCAATACGAGAATCCCTCCTGGTGGGTCCGCCTCTACCCCAAGTTGCTCTTCGGAGCGGTGGAGCGGGTCTTCGCGTGGACCGGCCACGTGTTCTATATCAGCGCCACCAACACGGCTTTTCGACGGTCAGCCTTTCCGGGATATGACTCGACACTGACCCAGGGCGGTGACGAACTGGATCTGCTGCGGCGACTTCGGCGTCGTGGCCGCGTCGTGTGGGATGGCAGCAACATCGTGACGACGTCTCCGCGGCGGCTGCAGCAAGGCCTGCTCTACACCTTCTTCATCTCATTCCTCACCTTCTATCTGCTCGCCTACCTGCTCAACCGGGTCAGCTCTCGGCAGATCCTTGGCATGGCTCCAGTCTTCCGACAAGAACGCCGCACTCAGCAGCGACAAAGAGGCGGTCGAGACAGCAGCTCTCCGGGCCACGCCTCGCCTGTGACACGCAGCCGTACGTTGCGGAGCACTGGCGCCGCCGTTCTGCGGGTTCTCTGGCCTGAGCAGCTGACCTGGCGGGCAGTTCTCGCCTTGGCCTTGTTCGTCCCGATTTGGGCTGGACTTGCCAGCTACGCCTTGTCGGCGGGAGTCGAAAACCTCATTCGGTTCTGGACCCACCCATGAGGCGCTGGGCCCTTGGGGCTGCCATTGCCATCGGCGGCCTCGGGTACATGACGGCCTTCCGGCCCCGCTCGCAGATCTTCGGGCCGTTCCCGTTTGAAGGCGAGACCGTCGACCCGGTGATCGCATTGACCTTCGACGACGGACCGAACGAGCCCTACACGTCACGGCTCTTGACGGTTCTGGCGGACCGAAACGTACAAGCAACGTTCTTCATGGTTGGCCGCTGCGCCGAGCGGTACCCGGCGACGGTCCGCGACGTCGTTCAAGCCGGACACGTACTGGGCAACCACAGCTACAGTCACTCGTTCAGCCGCTACCTGACCATGCCCACGCAAAGAACTGAGATTCAGCACGGCCAGGACTGCCTCGCCGCGATCGCCGACGTACGACCCGGCTTGTACAGGCCGCCTTGGCTTTGCCACTGGCCGTGGGTGCTTGCCAGCGTTCATGCTGCCGGTCTCCAGCCGGTCTCCGGACTCTTCGGGCATCCGCTTGAGGTCTTTCAGCCTTCAGCTGACCACATAGCAGCGGCGGCGGCCAGGGTGGCCCGGCCCGGAGGGATTCTGATCTTTCATGATGGCCTCGAGGCCCGCGGCGGGGTCCGTGATCAGACGGTGGCGGCTGTCGGACCCCTGATCGACACGCTGCGCGAGCGCGGCTATCGGTTCGCAACCATCGATGAGCTCCTCGGTGTGCCGCCCTACCTCACCTGAGCGCAACAAACGAGCTTCCCGCGGCTGCACTCCCGGCCGTCCGGCGCCTGCACCCCAAGGCTTATCAGTCAGCGTTCACGTGAAGCGGTCGCGCACGCTGCGTGATTCACAAGAGGGCCGGGCGGAGCGTCAACAGGCCCCAAGTGCAGAGCCTGCCGAGATCCACCCGTTTCCGCCGGTCTCGGTCCGCGATCGATTGTCGGCCCGTACCGAGGTGGCGGTGGCTCAGGAGACTGGACCGACGCCATCGAGGCCGGTGATACCGACACTCGCGACTCCAACGCCTTGGACATCATCTCAGCGATCATCGGCCGCGAGCGCCGGAGCGGCTCGACTCCCCAACTCGCCGCCGCTGACGTCACCCTCGACCAGGAAGTCGTGGACCGGATCGACGAACTCGTCGCCCCCGGCACCATCGTCAACCCCGCCGACAGCAACTACCGCCAACTCCGCCCTCGAACCCGCAGCCAGGCGAACGAACGCCCGCGGCTATCAGTCACCATTCTGAGTCAGGCGACACCCGGTCGCCTGCACTCCCCTACTGCCAACAGATTGACAGCATGTGCTCTAGCCGCACGCAGGTTGTTGCCTCGTCCATGATCATCCGGATTAGGACACGTTAGGTGCGAAGCTCGCCGGATTAGGACTACTTACGCGAGAAGGCCGATGCACCATCCGCCTCATCCGCACGCCCAGGTGAGAACCCAGGCTCCGAGTTGGGACTACTTACCTGAGAACGGACAGCCGCCGCCGCCGTCGTCGCCGCCGTCGTCGTCGTCGCCGTCGTCGTCGGCTGCCTCCTCGTCGCCAGCTAGATCCGGTCGCAGCCAGGTCCGCCGTCGTGATGAGACGCCGGTTCAAGAACTGCCGGACTATTGCGCCGACCCGCGTGCCGCCGCCGCGCCTTCACTCGGGTCATTGGGCCGGGTCGGCCTCAGGCGTTTTGCTCCGAGGTGTGTCGGCGAGCCGCTGAGAAGGAGCTGCGGCAAGCAAGGTCGATGCTCGCCCACTTCGAAGATCTCACCGCTCAACTACGCGTCGACATCGCCGCCTTCGACCGCGGAGGACTTGGCCTGGCGAGCGAGCCCAGCGATGCCGCGTCAGCCACAAGGCAGGCTGCTGCTGCCGCCGTACACCGCGTCGGCGGCGTCCTCGCGTTCCTCGGCGACAACGACGATCCTCTAGCTCAGGAACTTCGTGCCCTGCACGCCGCCGTCTCGCCTGTCATCGTCGACCGCACCGACTGAACCCTCGGCCACCGACCGAACCGGTGGGCAAGGCGCAGGCTGCAGCAGTCAAGCGTCGCGGACGGTGACGTGGCTTTGGGCGCTGAGCTGACCCCACCTGTGCGCGAGATCCGGCTGCACTTGGCGACAGCCCTGCCCGCTCAGAATGTGCGCGAGAATTGACCGCGCTGGTGAGCCTTCGCCGCTGCAGTTGACGTCCCCAGGCGCGGATCTTCATCGAGCGTGGCCTGCGACGATGCGGGTCCGTCACGCGGGGCGCTAGCCCGAGAGTCTGGTCCGCTACGTAGCGCGGACGTCCTACGGGCGGCGCGCCGAATCGGTCGGGTCGTCAACGGTGACGTTTCGAAAGACTCGTGATGATGGTGTAGCAGCGGAATCGACGGGAGGGCGAGATGGCCGAGTTATCTGATGAGTTGTTGGGATGGGTGTCGGAAGTGGCGGGTGACGCGATCCAGGACGTTGTGTCAGTTCACATCGGGACTCAGCGTGATTCTGGCTCGTTTCGCCTTCGGATGGCCGGCGGCGATTTCACCGATCTTGTTCTGAAGGTCCCGGTCCCGGAGTGGATCGGGCCGCGCATGGTGGCTACTAACGCACGAGCGTTGCAGTTGGCGGCCGAATTCGGCCTGTCGGCGCCGCGCCTGGTTGGCGCCGATCTTGATGGCAGCACCTCTGGAACCGTGGCGACGCTGGAGACCTGGCTGCCCGGCAGCAGTGCGCTACCGCCGGCGGTGTCAGTGACCCGGCTTCGGAATGCGGGCGCCGCTCTTGCCAAGGTGCACGCCTTTTCGCTCGCGCCCCAAGAGGATCTTCGACTTCGGCTGCGGCCGGTCGCCGACGATGACTTCGCAGCCGAACGGCGTGAAGGCCGGATACCGACCACCGGGCTGCTTCAGCGGGCCGATGAGATGACCAGGCAGCATGGGGTCCCGGCGACAGACCCGGTCTTCGTCCATGGTGACGCCTGGCCGGGAAACATGTTGTTCGAGGGTGACAACTGCACGGCGCTGATTGACTGGAAGACCGCCGGTATCGGTGATCCCGGCGTCGACTTGAGCGGGTTTCGGCTGCAGATGGCAATGCAGTACGGGCCCGATGCCCCCGACGAGGTGCTGCGTGGTTGGCAAGACCAGGCTGGCCGTCATGCCGGATCGGTTTCCTATTGGGATGCGATCGCCGCGCTGAACACTCCAACCGAGTTGAGCGGGTTTCCAGGGTTCGCCGCCGACGGCAGTCGGCTTGACGCTACGGCGGTAACACAGCGTCGCGACGAATTTCTGCGAACGGCACTGAATGCGCTGATGACCTGACGCCTGACCGCGCCCGGCGGAGGATCGTCACCGGGCACCCGATAACGACCGTTTACGGTGAGGGGCTTGCCCGGTTCTGTGGTGAACTCCATGGGAAACGAGACCGCGATCTGCGGTGATGTGACCGAGGGAGGGTCCGCTTACGAACGGCTCTCGGCCTGACAGCCTGGCTCCTGACAGCGTCCTGGTGGCCGCCATCGGCGACCTCGCCTGAATCCGGCGCCGCGGGCGTTCGCAGATGGGACCCTTTGCGAGAGGTCGAGTTGCTGACAGTGCCTACTAGAGGTCGGTGAAGTGATTCGGGGAGGGTGCCCAGTTCTGTTGCACGGGTAGGTAGTTGTTGAGGGTTCGCCAGTGGGCCGCGAGTCCTCGGATTCCTCGTGGGGCTGGCTGAACGTTCGGCTATAGCTGGATATGTCCATCAGGTGCCAGTCTGCGCGCATCAACTCGACGGCGAATCCGCGCGGATCGGCCAGTCCCTCGCTGCGGTGGTACGCACCGAGGACCTCGCGGGTGTGTGACGTGGAGGGTCGCTGATGGGAGACGTGCAGGAGCAGCCAGAGGTCGCGCTCAGCCGGTGCGAGCATCATGTCGTCGCAGTCGATCAGGTGAACCTGCCCCTGATCGTCGATCATGGTGTTACCCCCGTGGGGCTCGCCGTGTGTGATCACCCAGGGAAGATCGGACTGGTCGAGGCGATCGGCAAGTCGGTCATGCAGGCGCAGAAGTTGCCGGATGCCCGGTTCGCACTCCCGCAGGAGCGCGTGTGCTTGGGCCGCGTACGGTCCGCCGTTCCAGGGGCGGTCGAGATCGTTGTCCAGGAGATGGATGAGCTCAGCCTTTTCGTTTCCCGCCGACCAGCGCGGAGCGGTCGTTGGGATCGGCTGGTGGCGATGAAGCTGCCCGACGACTTCGGCGATCTGAGCGCGTTCGGTGTCGTTAGTGAAGTCGGGGTTGTGGCCATCAAGGAAGGGAAAGACCGAGACCTCCCAAGTGCCGACAAGGCGCCGGAGTTCGCCGAATCGGTCAGGCAGCGCCGCGTGGACGAAGTCGAGGCCACCGTCCCGTAGCTGGGCGGCTGTGCGGTAGGCAGCTGCCCGGGTGGCAGACGGGGAGCGGTCGGTCTTGATGAACCACTTTGCGCCGTCCGCGCTGCGGGCGGTCCAGTTGTGACTGCCGTGGCCGGTCGCTTCGTAGGTGACCTCAGGGGACGTCAATTGCCAGTACTCCGCCAAGATCGAGGCGACACGTTGCGGGTGGAGGTCCGACGGCGGCTCGAGCATCAGCGCAAGCTAGCCCCGCTCGTCCGTCGGGGCAAGGAACGGGAGGTTGCGCACCCGTGGTGGACGGGTGTCCGCCATGGATTGGCGTTGCCGTGCCCTGGGTTGCCCGGGGGCTACTTTTGGGTCGGTGAATGCTCGCGCGGTGTTGGAAGAGCTCGTGTCGGCCGCTGCGTTGCCACCGGTCATCTCGACCCGTCCGCTCAGCGGCCAGGGATTCGACAATCAGTTGCTGGTCGGCCTGCTCAGCGATGGACACGAGGTTCTGCTGCGGCAGAGCTCGGTGCCGGCACCGTCTCCGGTTCCTCGTGCCAACTTCTTGGCCGCCCACGGGGTCGGTTCCCCACGGCTCTACGCCGCCAACGATGAGGGTGCTGTGCTGGTCGACTACATCGACGGCGAGACCCTGGCCGCCGCCGCACACCGCGGCGGTCTGGGCGACCGCGAATGGCAGCTGGTCGGCGCGGCGTACCGACGGATCCACGCGGTGCAGTTCCCCGCTCCGCTGCGGGGATCGTTCGGTCCCGAGCGGCTCGAGCTGACGCCCACCGACCCCGTCCAGTTGATGCACGCCAACGTCGATGCCGCGGAGCCCGAGATTCGCGCGCTGCGCCCCAGCATGCTGCCGCATCTGTCCACCCTCCGACACCACATCGACGCCCACGCTGAGGAGCTCCGGCGAGAGATCCCCTGCCTCGCCCACACAGACGCCAACTTCCACAACCTGATCCTTGCCGCCGATCGAGTGACGTTGATCGACTGGGACTACCCCGGTGTGCGGTATCCGCTGGAAGAACTCGAAGCCTTGGAGGAGCACGCCTACCTCAACGGGATCCCCGAGTTGCCGGACGCCTTCTTCGCTGGCTATGGGCGGCAGGTCTCGCGCGCCCTCCTCCGACTGCATCGCCTCGCTGGATGCATCGGGCATGTGGGTTCCAGAGAGTGGGCTGACATGGCTGCCGATAACCGCAATCCGCCTGAGTTGCGCTCGATGATCCGCACCTGGGACGAACAACTCAAGAACTGGATCTATCGGATCGAGGACCACCTGAGGGACCTACCCTGAGGTCGCGGCACGCTGGCCCATGACCTCGGTACACGTCCCGCAAGCCGGTGCGTTCGAGGAGGTGTTGTGTCAACGTCAGCTCGGTTCACGACCCGAGTGCTGTCTGTGCGGACGTTTCCCGACTTCGAGCAGTTCTTTGCTCAGGTCCACGGCTGTGCCTGCACGCTTCTCTTCTTCGGCCGGCACCTGTCGTCGGTGCCCGGGACCGCGGAGCAGCGCGCCGAACGCCTTGGCAGTGCACCCGACCGGTCGCGCAAGCACTTCCCGCACCAAGACCTGAAGCGGACCCGGGAAGCCGCCGCGGTCAAGGAACTGGTCCGCAAGCGCCAAGCCCACGGGATCCTGGTGTACGCCGAAGGTGAGCCGGTCGGCTGGTGCCACTTCGGTCGAGTCGACGAACTACCCGTAGCGAGCGAGGAGTCGAACCCCGATGCGATCTATGCCCGGCACGCCTCCACGGACTGGGTCATCCACTGCTTCACCACCCGGATGGACTTCCGTCGACAAGGCGTCGCCAGCCGCGCGTTGCGGGCCGCCGTCGCCGCCATCAAGAGACGCGGCGGAGGCTGGATCGAAGCTGTGCCGATGGCCTTCCCGCACGACGACCCGACGCTACGGCAACTCCGCGCAACGTATCGATGGCGCTCACCCGAGGTGGCCGACTACCTCCGAGAGAACTGGCCAAGCAAGGAAATTTCCAGCATCGGCCAGGTGAGTGGCTGCCTGACCTCGACCAAGACCATCGGCAACATGGGCACCATGTCGATGTTCGAGAAGGCCGGATTCACACCAACCCACCGCGACGAGATCCGCGCATCGGACCCAACCACCCCGGCGACTACGTCGTCATGCGGATGCGGGTGTGAATAGTGGCACCCGAACGCGGTCCGGACCAACCGATCAGCACAGACAAAAGGGATGGCCGTCGGGGTCGAGCATGACGCGGACTCCCTCCTGAGGCTGATGGTCGGCAAGCACGGCACCGTGCTCAACGGCCCACGACGTTGCGGCCTCGAGGTCCTCGACCCCGATGTCGAGGTGTTGTGACGCGGTTTGGGAGTGCTCAACGCTCGGCCACACCGGCCGGCGGTATCTCTGGTCGAACTCGAAGTTGAGCGTCAGACCGCTGACTCCTTGAGGCGGCCTCACCTGCGCCCAGCCGTCCTCTGGCGGATTGCCAGGACGAGCCGGCTCCTCTTTCGAGACCTCCCACCCGAGCAAGTTGGCGTAGAAATGCGCGAGTTCTCGTGGCTTCGCTGCGGCGATCGTCACCGCGCCCACCGTCATCTGTGGCCCAGTCATGCGAGCATCCTTCCCCGCGCCGCCGACAACCCCCTGGACCGCTCCAGCGGTGGCCAGCTGATCAGACGGTCGGTCGTCGCCCTGCCGAGTCAACAACAAGCGTCCTCGCTCGACGGTCGCCTAACGTGCTGTCACGACGGTCGTCTCGCGTTGATGGACGATGAGCGTGCGGAGCATATTGCCGTAGTGATGACCGATACGCCCTGATCCAAGGACAACGATCCCAAGTCGAGAAGCACATCAGCGCCAATCCGAGGCATCTCAGCTGACCATTCGTCGTAGCGGTCTAAGAGCCAGCCGCGATCGCGCGACATCCCTCGGGTACGGGTGGGGTCTGCCTGCGCCCGCACCAGAGCGGTCTCGAACGGCGTAGTCATCGCGACGGTGACAACCTGGGTGTCCGGCGGCACAGCGGCAAGCAAAGTCGAGACTTCGTCCCGACTGGATATGCCCTCAGCGATGACGCAGGTCATATCGGCTCGAGCCCATTCGCCAGCCACCAGCGCAAAGACGCGCGCGGCGGCGTCCCAGCTCGGAAGGGTTGGGATGGCCATGCCAGCGATCTGATCGAGTTCCACGAGGGCCACAAATTCGCCTCGCCTGCGTAGTTCCTCGCTGAGTGCGACCGCAACTGCGCTCTTGCCCGACGCCTGAGGTCCAATTAGAACCGCGAGCACTACAGACGATGCCTCGACAGCCACGGGTCAACTATGGCCGTCCGAGTCGAGCTTCACGCGGTTCCCGCAAGCAGGTCCTCCTGCGGTGACGTCGGCGTTCCCTGAGGGACGCCTACGGGCATGCCCTGGAACTCAGGTTTCGTGCGGTTCAGTTGGGCGACGGGCTAGTGAGGTCCACGATCGGGCCTCCCTGGATCTGCACCAGAGCCGACTCCAATCCGAAGTCCATCCGAGTGGGTTCACGCAGGATTTCGGCACCGGAGTTTCGGGCCCTGTCGGCCGCGGCCGCGACGTCCTCAACGGCGTAATGCAACACGATCCCCTGCTGAATCAGGCTCGTTGTCTCGCTCGGAACGTTGAGCCATAGGTTCGGCCCGGCCGCCGCTACGACCTCGGCGAACGATCCATGGTCAGCAGTTACCTCCCAGCCGAACGCTGCGGCCAGGCGGCGGGCGACCGCACTCGGCTCAGCGACGACCAGCGTGATGGCGTTGATGCCGTCCACAAATTTCCTCTCCTCAGGCGGCAGTGTCCTCGGCGACCGCAATCTCGTATCGACGCGCACCGTCATGATCTTGTCGTCGCTCGAAGCCGGTAGCTTCCAGGAGGCGAATCGAGTCAACGTTGTCGTGGTCCACGCCGGCCCACACGCGCCGTACCGCCGGCTGGCGACGAGCCCAGGCAACCGCTGACTGGACGGCATCGCTCATCAGTCCTCGTCCCCGCCCCGATGGCGCCAAGCCGTAGCCAATCTCCACCCGCCCGTCGCGATCGGGCTTGCTGTAGAACGCCCAGCCGCCACAGACGAGGCCGTCAATTGGTTGGACCGTGTACATCCCAAATCCCGGCTCCCACTCGCCGGCCGCCACTGTCTTCAGCAGCCGCTCGACGCTCAGGGCCGTTCCAGGAGTCGGATAGTCCTCATCCCAATCGGTCGATCGTGGCCCGCTGAGCATCACGGCTGCCTGGTCAGGCAGAACCTCCATCGAAATCGTCTTTGCACCAACGATCAACACCGGCGATGTCACGATATGGACCCTAATCGCCGAGAGTGTGGCTTTCTGCATCTTCACCTGGACGTGTTCGCTCGACGGGTCGCTTGCGGGAGCGATTTCCGATCCCGCAGGCGCGTTTGGACTTGCTGGCCGTGGTGAGATGAGCAGATGAGCGACCCGTGGCACGTCGAAGTGGTGCCGCTGCCCGCTCACGACGGATGGCTGCTGCGTTGCATCGAGCAGCCAGATGTCGCCATCCAGCTCTCGACGCTCGACGACATGGGCGGCAGGATCGCGAAGGCGATCGCGGCGGCCGTCGGCCATACCGACACCCAAGGCATGGCGCTCAGCTTCAGCTACCCCCGAGGCGACATCACCCTCTACCAGCTCACGCGCGAGGCCGACGGAACGATCGGTTGCGACCAGGTGCCCGGCCTACGGCTCGGCAGCACCTCACGGACCCAAGATCTCGTGCAGGCGATCGCGGTCGCCGACGGCGTATCTGCTGACGTCGTCGGGATCGTCTTCGACCCGACCTGACCGAACGAGCCGCCGGGTCAGCGACGACCCGACCGCTCCCATGCAGCGCAGAGGGGTGGTTGAGCGCTGCGTGTGAGACGAGGACCGGCTGCCGTCTGGTGCCCGGTTGCCGGTCGGCTTGTGACTGCTGGTCTGCGGCCCTAGGCGCCACCCGACTGCCAGGAAATACGGGAGGTTCCCACCTGGCACTCAGCAGGCACCCCTCTTAGATCAGACCGGTCCCCGTCCCCGCCACCACCCGAGAACGAGTCGCCAGGGTGAACAGTCCCGACATCGGGGATGTCGACGCTGTTGCCGTTCCCGCGAGAATCGAGCCGCAGGGAAACTGCACTGTCACCACTTGGCCGCCGGGAGTTCGAGACGCAACCATCCCTGTGGGGTTCGAGTGAGCATCCCTTCCAGGGAGTTCGAGATCTGCAGCCAGTGGATCGAGGTCCTCCCGACCGACCAGGTCGTGCCGGTCGAGGTCACCTACGACCCGAAGACCGGCCGCCAGGTCTAGGACGGGTCAGGCGCCGTCCTCTGTCAGGGACGTCACCGGCAGCCAGTCGGCCCCGAGGAGCTCGGCGAGGTCGGCGAGGCCGCTGGTGTCGCCGCCGACGGTGTCGGAGGCGGCAGCGATCCGCTCCACCATCACCTTGCCGACCTGCTCCTCGACGGTGCCCTCGGCGTAGGCGATGTGCCACGGCGAGACCTGGTGGTCGCGGTGGGTGCGGCCGGTGACCTGCCGTCCGGCGATGCCCGAGAAGCGGGCCTGGTGGAAGACGCCGATCCGCGGCTCCGTGCTCGCCTGCCGACCGTCGGCGAGGGTCTCGCCGGCGTGCAGGCTGATCGAGGCCACCGTGGTGAAGACGCAGACCTTCGCCTCCCCGGTCTGGAACCGGAGCCGCTCGGCCTCCGGGTCGAACCGGTCGCGGCCGTAGATCGTGGCGACCTCGATGTCCGAGTCGCGCAGCCGGTCGGCGATCGGGTCGGCAGCGGTGCCGACGAACTCGACCGAGCACGCCACCTGCCTCTCGGCCTCGACCTGCTGGGCGATCCACGCGACCGTCGAGTCGACGCGGATGAGCCCGGCCTTCTGGCGGAAGCGCAGCAGCGCGGCACGCCCCTTCGCGACGTTGCGGCCGCGCCGGGCGATGTCCATCTCGCGGCAGAACTCGCCCCACTCCGCCTCGTACGCCGTCCGCTCGGCCGGCGTGAGCGCCACGGGCATGCCCGAGATCGGCACCGGCCCCCACGGCGCGGCCCGGTGCAGCATCGCAGCAGGCCGCTCCTCGTCGAGCCAGCCCCGGACGAGCTTGAGGTCCGCAGCGCGCTGCGCGGGATCGGTGGTCCACGTCGCGCCGTACCGTCCCCGCTCGACCCCGACTCCGTGGCGCTCGAGCGCGGTAGCGAAGGCGTCCGCCGGCTGCGTCGCCGAGGTCCACTCCTTGATCGACTCGCCCAGGACCTGCGCGTAGGCAGGCGCGAGGTAGGGCAGCTCGAGCGGGGTGTGGCCGGGCGTCGCGGTGGTCGCGATGACGAAAGGCGCCGCGTCGTGGGGCTTCCCGTGGCCCGAGATCCGCGCCCAGAGCTTCCACCGCTTCGTCGTCGTACGCCTCAGGGCGTGGGCCTCGTCCGCGATGATCACGTCCCAGGTGTGGTCCTTGACCTTCTCCAGCCGGTCCCACGTGATGACGACCCACTCCAGGCCGCCGTCCCCCAGCGCCGTGATCGTGCGGCACCAGTGACCGATCGTGATCGCGGCGGGACGGTCGGCGACGACCAGCACCCGGCGCGCACCACGCAGGTCGCCCACCGCCGTCGCCCCGAGGACCGCGGAGATCGTCTTGCCCACCCCCGGCTCGTCGGCGAGCAGGAACTGCCGCCCGCCCGCCTCGGCGCGGGCCGCGATCGCGTCGGCCGCCTCGAACTGGAGCCGCCGCGGCTCGAGCGCGTCCGTCGGCTCGGGCGCGGGCGTCGGGTCGTCGGGGTTGAGGGTGTTCTCGATGAAGCGGCCGAGCGTGTACGGCCCCGGTGCGTACGGCGCGAGGTACGCGGGGAGGGCCCGTCCGACGTACAGGTGGGTCTTCACGGCCGGGTGCCACGAGGCGCCGTCGACCTGCGTCCCGTACGGCACGTCGAGCACCCACAACCGCTCCCCCAGCCCCACCGTCGGAAGCGGCCGGGCCTGACGCGTCCCGCTCCGGCGCGGGGAGGAGCTGCCTCGACGGGCGCTGGATCGTCGACGGCTGGCCACCCCCGGACGCTACCCATTGACGCGAGCCCTACTCGGGAGACACGGCGAACTCCTTGGTTTTGGCGATCGCGAACCCCCACCCCTGCGCCAGGGTCGGCTCATGACCGCCCCGCCGCCGGCCGTTATCGCCGATCTTGATTGCCTTGGGCCGATGGGTCCCGGAGCCGGTAGGGACGTCGGCGTCTTGCCGGAGTTCGGTCAGTCCTCTCAGCTAGCGTTCCGCTATGCGCATCCCCGAGCACCATCGAGCGGATCCGGTCTGGGCGGGCCGGTGACCGCTCCAGAGGTCACCCCACGAACTGTGGTGTGGTGGAAGACCAGTCTTTCCCTCGTCGACATCCCGCGCCGGCACACCATCGGCTGGTGCGACACATCCGGGACACCGTTCGGCACCATCACCATCGTGAGCCCCCACCCCCGGCTCGACCGCCGCACCATCGAGGCTGCTCTCACCGAGAACCTCGCCTCGACATTCTCCGGTCCGCCCCGCCTCGGCACCGCTGCTGAGTTCGTCGGCGAGCTCACCGCTGAAGCGCGGTTGCGCGCCGGTGGCCACGCCGTGCTGACCCGTGACCTCGCCGGCGTCTACGGAGACCATGCCCTGGGCGGTGTCGTCGCCACCCTGCTGGGGAAGGGTGTCCATGCCTACGTCTTGATTGACCAGGACGCGAGCCACGCTGCGCGGGCCGCGATCTGCCAGACCGCCGAACAAGCCCTGACCAGTTTCGAGACCGCCGACCCTGACGAGCTGTACGCCGGTGGGTGGGAACGCGGTCATGAGGACCGCTGGCAACTTCTGCTCCAACGCCGAGCGAGCTAGCGGGAGCCGTCGGGATGGAGCCGCACATACTGCTCCTGCGTCCGGGTCGTTCCGTTTCGACGCTATAACTCCGTAACGCTGTTCAAGGCTGCACTCTGGTGCGCGGGGCACTTGGAGGAGAGGGTTCAGCCTGCAATCCGAACGAGATGTCACCCGCCTGATCATTGCTCGCCTTTCTCGGCGCAATCTCAGGGTCGAGCCATGTTGGTGAGACGTGAGAAGTGGCCCTGGAAACTCAACGTGATCGTCGCTGTCGGGCCGTTGCGATGCTTGGCGAGATGAAGATCAACTTCGCCGGCGCGGCTGCTGGCCGGATCGTACAGGTCGGGCCGGTGCATCAAGATCACCAGATCGGCGTCTTGTTCGACCGCACCGGATTCGCGAAGGTCCGACAGCTGCGGACGTTTGTCGGTGCGTTGCTCCGGGCCGCGGTTGAGCTGCGACAACGCCACCACCGGCACCCCGAGCTCCTTGGCGATCAGCTTGATCTGCCGGGAGAACTCCGACACCTCCACCTGACGCGACTCAACGCGGCGACCAGAACTCATCAGCTGCAGATAGTCGACGATGATCAGCCGCAGACCCTGGCGCTGCGTCAACCGGCGCGCTTTGGCCCGGATCTCGGCCATCGACAGGCTCGCCGAGTCGTCGAGGTACAGGGGCGCCTCGGAGACCTTGGTCATCACATTGGCGACCTTCGTCCAATCGTCGTCGCGCATCTGCCCGCTGCGAAGGTTCTCCAACGGCACCGATCCCTCCGCCGACAGCAGCCGCATCATGATCTCCATGTGCGACATCTCCAGCGAGAAGATCACCGTGGGAAGACCGTGGGTGACCGCGGCCGCCGGGGCCAGATCCAACCCCAGGGTCGACTTCCCGACCCCAGGTCTCGCACCCACCACCAGCATCTGACCCGGCTGCAGCCCATGAACGACCGCATCGATCGACGAAACCGGTCTGCACTCCCCTGCGCTCCCCACGACCGGGAATGGCCTCGATCTCGTCCAGGGCGCCAGGCAGCAGGGCCGCCACCGACTGGTAGTCGGTTCCGCTGCGGCGGTCGGTGACAGCCATCATCTCGGCCTGGGACCGATCGACGATGGCGTCGACCTCCCCTCCCTGCTGTTGACCACTGAGCGATCCGGGTCGACGCGTCCTGCAGCTTCCGCAGGATCGCCTTCTCCCGGACGATCTCGGCGTAGAACCCGGCGTTCGCTGCCAGCGGCACAGCCGCGATCAGATCGTGCAGGTAGAGCGCTCCCCCGACCCGTACCAGCTCACCACGCCGACCAAGCTCAGCCGACACCACGACAGCATCGGCCGGTTCGCCCCGCCCGTACAGGTCGACGATGACGTCGTAGATCTGCTCGTGTACCGGCCGGTAGAAGTCGCTGGCCTGCAAGGCTTCAATCACGTCGCCGTGGAAGGCTTGGCTGATGCCGTCCTCGGACCGGATCGCCTTGCCGAGACGGTCCGATGTTGATCGGTAGCACTACTCGGTGAGGTTGGCCTTCCGTATCCGCCTCAATGTCGGTTCAGGCGTAGAGCTCATGCCCACATCCGCCCTTTCCCGCCACCGAGGACTAGGTTCGGACTGTTTGTCCATGTCTTCTGGACAGTGTGTCTAGTAATGGGCTAGCGTATAGCCATGGCCAGGGACACCAGAGCAGCAATCGTTGACGCTGCTGCTGAACATCTGCGACGAGGGGACGCGACCTTCACCTACGACGGTCTCGCGGCTGAAGCCGGAGTGGCCCGGCAGACGCTCTACACGCGCTTCCCTGACCGCGCGGAGCTGATCGTGTCGGCGGTGGAGCAGCTCCGCGCCGAAGTCGCCGACCTCGAGACCCTCACGTCAGCGGTGCAACTGGCCCCGACGGCACTGGATGCGCTGGAAGCTCTGCTCGACCTTCACCTGCAGCTGACTCCTCCCCTGCTCGACGCGCTCCGTGCCGTGGAAGGACAACGGGCACTCTCCCCCGGACTGTCCGAGGCGTTCGAGCACCGGTCCAGGGGCCGGCGGCAACTCGTGCGCCTGGTCGTCACACGACTCGCCGCCGAGGGGCAGCTGGCACCCGGGGTGTCCGTCGACCAAGCAGCCGACCTCCTCGGTGCGCTGCTGACCGGCACATTCACCGCGGAACTTCTCCGCGAACGAGGATGGACGACAACCCAGCTGCGCGACGCACTGGGCCGGCTCCTCGCCCACGGCCTACTCACCCCTCCCCGACCACGGGGAGCCTCACCCACCAACCCAGGAGGACCATCGTGACCATCGACAGTCGCACCGCCGCCACCGACTTCTACCACCGGATCGAGAAGGCCTGGAACGCCGCCGACGGCGAAGCCTTCGGGTCCGCGTTCGCCGCCGACGCCTCCTTCGTCGACGTCCGAGGAGACACCCACGACGGTGCCGCCGCCATCGGCGCCGGACACCAGGGAATCTTCGACAGCATCTACCGCGGCAGCACCGTCGAGTACACCGTGCAGACCGCCCAGGCCCTCAACGATGAGCTCGTGCTGACCCGAGGCCACTCCACCCTCGACGTGCCGGCAGGACCGATGGCAGGCACCCACCGCGCGGTCAACACCACAGTCCTTCGCCGCACCGGAGACACCTGGGCCGCCGTCGCCTTCCACAACACCTTGGTGCGAGCTTGAAACTCCGGACGTCGGTTCCCGCCACCGCCCGGACTGCAGCATTCCCGCCCCTGCGCCGCCATCGCGACCACGAGCGGACTCGGCGGCACAGTTGCCCGCCACAAGCTCAGGGGAAGCAGGTGGCGACGCGCCAGTCGCGGGTGCGGCCCGAGGCTTTGGCCGGCACCACCGAGTCCAGGGTCGTGATCGCCCCGCCGCCCAGCGCGCCCATACCAAGCGTGAGACCGTGGAAGAACGCGGTGCTGGCCGTGTTACTGGTCCGTTGCTCGATCTGGTTGGAGTAGTCGATCAGGGCCAGAGCGGGGTCGACCACCGGATGCTTCTCGACGTCGTAGAGGTGCACCGCGACGGGCTGATTCGGGTCGAGCTCGATGCCGGAGCTCAGCTGGGTCCAACCCGGGCAGGGTAGCCCGGTCTGCGGCGAACATGTCGTCCTCCATGACCTTGACCGAGGTGTAACGCAGCTTCACCTTGCCGTTCGGCTGCAGATCAGCCTGAAAGGTGGCCGTAGCCAGCCGGGTGACGCCGATGTTGCGGATGGGGAAGATCATCTGATGTTTCATGGCCGTCACCAATGCGGCCTCGGAGACCCCGGCCCTTCCGATAGGTCATGATCTTGTCCGCCTGCTTGCGCTGGTGCTCCGTAACGTCGCCGGTGATGATGGCTTCGTAGAGCACGTCGAGCAGTGCGCGACCCTCGCCGGTGAGACCCATGACGCTGATCGGCATTGGCAACCGCTCCACCAGCGGTGCCGCCACGTTGTCCTCGATCTGGTCCGGCAGCTCGTCGATGATCGCCCGGACGAAGGCGTATTCCATCGCCGACTTCGACAGGGTCGCCTCCCCTACCATCAGCATCCGACCGATCTGCGAACCAACCCGCCCGGTCAGGTATACCCGGCTAGCGGCCACCGGGGTACGCGAAGGCGAACCTGGCCTGGGCGGTGTCCGCTCAAGGTCACCGCCAGACCAGCTGAGTCCACGTCGGCGTGAGTCAGCGCCGAGATGTCCATCAGCTCGAGGTGCGAAGATCGGTGACAAGCTTCGGCCGCACTCTGGCGCATCGAAGCCGACGGCTGGGTCCGTCCTTCGACCTCCGGAAGGTCACGCTGACGGGGTTGGGAACAGGAGGGTCGCGATGGCGAAGCGCTTCAATCCACCGCCAGGATGGCCGCAGCCGCCGACGGGGTGGACGCCACCGCCGGGATGGAAGGCGCCCTCCCATCTGCCATCGGCGCCCGCCGGTTGGCAGTTCTGGGTCGATGATCCTGAAGGCAGCCACACTGAAGCCAAGCCATCTTCTCGACCATGGCGACCGACCTGGCAGCTGTACGTCGCGGCCGGCATCGTCGGCGTCTTTGCTCTGATCGGGCTCGTCGCCGGCCTCGCTGGTGTGCTGATCCTGGGCGGTGTCGCCGTACTGCTCGCCGGGGTGGTCGGGCTGATCCGGCCACGCTGGGTCGGCGTGCCGACTCGTGCCGTCACCGGCATCGCGTCCGCTGCCGGGTTCGCGCTGCTCGCTGCCGGCGTGGCCGTCAGCCCACCGGCCCCGGTCGCGGAGCCACCGCCAGTCACTACCTCAACGGCCCCCTCCGAGGCGCCATCACCGCCGCCGACCACGACGACATCCGTACCTGCACACCCGGCACCGACTCCGACGCCGACGAGCACGACGCTCGTACCTTCGACAACACCGTCGGCCACGCCAAGACCGAGTCAGCAGCCCCCCGCCGGCACTGCGCTCGCCACCCTCGAGGAGCTGACGGTGAAAGGCCGAGCCCCCAAGAGTGGCTACAGTCGCGACCAGTTCGGCAGCGGCTGGGGCACCCAGCCCGGCGGCTGCGACACCCGTCAGACCGTGCTGCGACGCGACCTCGCCGACGTCAAGATCCTGGCCACCGACGACTGCACCGTCATCGGCGGAAAGCTCAACGACCCGTACACAGGTGCCGCCGTCACCGCCAAAACCACCACCGTTGATGATCTTGAGGCAGACCACATCGTTGCCGCCTCCGATGCCTGGCAGAAAGGTGCCCAGCAGCTCACAGATGATCGCCGTGAGGCTTTCTACAACGACCTGCTGAACCTGCAAACCACCATCGGCGCGGTGAACGCGTCCAAGGGCGACGGTGACGCGGCGACCTGGCTGCCGCCGAACACGAAGTACCGGTGCACCTACGTGGCCCGCCAGATCGCGGTCAAGAGCAAATACGACCTGTGGGTGACCAGGGCCGAGAAGGCGGCCATGACCCGAGTACTCACTCGCTGCCCGAACCAGAAGCTGCCCACGGCGGCGAGCGCCCGCAAAGTGGTCGACAAGAAACCAACCATGGTCGATCCCCAACCGAAGCCGCCGCCGAAATCATCACCGAAGGCGAAGACGACAGACCCGCGGTTCCCGACCTGCAAAGCCGCCAACGCCGCCGGCTACGGCGACTACGTGCGAGGCAAGGATCCCGAGTACGAGTGGTACCGCGACAACGACCACGACGGCGTCGTCTGCGAACAATGATCCTCAGCGGCGGCCACCGCCACTCCCGGAACCCCGATCACGACAGCCTGCGATGACAGGCGGCAGCCGGGAGGTGTCAGGTCAGATCGCCGACCGCCGCGTCAGGCGCGTCCCGCTTGACCGCATCGATGCCGTTCTGAGCACCCGCCTTCGACGTGTAACCCTCACCGCCAGTCGCAATCGTCTGCCCATTCGCTGATTTCAACCGCCACCGGTACTCACCGCGAGCATCCTTATAGAGCTCGAACTTGGCCGCCACCGCATGCCTCCTCGTTGATTCGCCTGCCGGCACGCTACCCCCACCATCACGCAGGTACGCACGAGGGCGCGACCACGATCGAGGTCTAGTCCGCGGCACGGCAGGGACAAACGGTGGCACCTGGTCCCCGGTTCCGGCGGCCTGATGACCTCGAGCGCGGAAAGGGGACCGGCACGCAAATGTGGTTTGGCGACCTTCTCGGGGGGCAGGACCCGTCGAGCTCGTGTCGCTCCCCCGTTGTACCCGGGGACGTCGACGACCTCTGGCTGGCGGTGACCCGGTCCGCAACCCTGAGATCGTGAGGCCCGGCCAGCGGCGCGGGTCAGGCCCGGGGCCAGACCACGACACGTACAGTGCTCAAGGTCGAGAATGCCGTAACGACGCCGCCAGATCTACTGGTCTTCTAACTGGATGATTGTTGAGGTTGAGGTGATGGCAACCACCCCTTCGCGCCGTGGTCATGTACCGATCAACGGCCTCAACTTCTACCACGAGGTGCACGCCCCGATCGGCCCGTCGACAGCGCCTCCGTTGCTGCTGATCCCGGGCGCTTTCATGGCCACCAACTCGATGACATCCTGGGTGTCGGCCTTCGTGCCCAGGCGAACCGTGATCATCTTCGACCAACAAGGGCACGGCCGCACCGCTGATACCGCACGCACGATGTCTTACGAGCAGTTCGCCGACGATGCCGCGGGCTTGCTGCGCGCATTGAAGGTCGAGCGCGCCGACGTGATGGGATACTCCCAGGGCGGCGGGGTCGCGCTCCAGCTCGCACTCCGTCACCCGGCGCTTGTCGACAAGCTCGTCGTGATGTCGGCCTCGTACCGCAAGGACGGGTTGTACCCATCGGTGGTGCACGGCATCGAGGGTCTCCGCGCCAACGCGTTTGCCGGAACGCCCGTCGAGGCAGCCTTCAAACAGCACACGCCAGACCCGGCGGCATTCGACACCTACGTCGAGAAGATGAAGGTCTTGAACGGCAACGATCAGAACATGAGCGACCCAGAGGTATCGTCGATATCTGCCAAGACAATGGTCATCGTCGGCGATGCCGATGCTGTGAAGCCCGAGCATGCGGTGTCGATGTTCAAGCTGCGCGGCGGCGGCGATGAGGAAGCAGCAGCCACCGGAATGCTGCACAAGGTTCCGGCCGCCCGCTTGGTGATCCTGCCGGCCACGTCGCACATCGGCATCGCAGCCGAGTCCGCAGTACTGGCGCCGATGGTGACGGCGTTTCTCGATGATGTCGCGCCGGCGACACCAGACCTCTTCTGACTGGCCCGCCCAGCGGGAACAGATCACACCGCATATGCCCGAACCGAGAACGACCCGACCGGATCATTGCTGGCCGGAGCGCCAGCCCGGAGGATAGGACTCGGAGCACACCGCATGGAGGCATGCCTAGTGTGAGCCCGCACGCGAACGGATCTGCGATTGGTCGACTCAGTGGCGATTCGCACCACACTGCGTCGACCACCCGGCGGTGGGCAACCGCCCTACGGCTTCTCTCGGAGAACAACTATGCGGTCCTGGGCACGGCCGACGCGGCCGGCGGGCCGTGGGTGACGCCGGTCTTCTACGCGCCGACGACCCGTACCGGCTCTACTGGGTGTCAGCACCGGACAGCCGGCACTCGCGGAACCTCGCGGCCCGTCCCACGTGTCGATCACGGACTTCGACTCCCACGCCCCGATCGGTCGCGCCGAAGCCTTGTACCTGGAGGGAGTGGCTGGACCCGTGCCCGACGCCGAGCGAACACCGTCCCTGCCCGTGCTGAACGCCCGGCTGCCCCAACACCAGCAATTGACCACCGACGACCTCGTCGAACCCGGCGCACTGCTGGTCTACGCCGCTCAGCTGACCCGCCACTTTGTACTGGTCCGCGGCGGCGATCCCGGTTTCGACAACGTCACCGACATGCGGCTCCAGGTGACACCGCACCCTGGTTTCTACGCCTCCGGTCCGGCCGCAAGCCACTTCAGGCGTCAACCGAAGGTCCGCGCCACCGACTGCTGACTCACCGCGAGAGCACGTAACAACCTGATCAACGAACGAGATTTGTTCAAGACCGCTGGTACCTCGGCATGTGATCTGGCTGCCTACTACGCCGCCACCTGCGGTCCGGGAGGTCAGCATGATGTCGACAACGGCCCCGCCAACAGCAGGGGGGGTCGTGCCGATTCGCTGCTCCGCAACAGTTCCGCGGAACACGTCAAACCTTCCTCGTTCGTGATCTCCTCCGGCAATCTGCCGCCTCACCTGGTACGCCAGCGGAGGCCACAGTCCAGCGAAGGTGTGAGAAACCCGGCGGTACCGCTGATCCGACATGATGCGCGGTTTCGCCGATTAGGTTCTGCCCGGCTGTCATGACACATCGGTCGGACGGGGCGTTTGCACAGTTGCGATCGCCGATGAATGATAAGGGGAAAGAATCTCTCGCAATTCGCACGAATAAGGAAGAAAGGCACCATGGCTTCTCGAACGGTGACCACACTCATCGACGATTTGTCCGGCAAGGACGTGAGTGGCGACGGTCGCAGGGTGGCGTTCTCCTTGGACGGCATCGACTATCAGATTGATCTCAGTGAGAAGAACCAGATGCGCCTGCAGAAAGCCCTCGGCCCGTTCATCTCGGCGGCCACCCGAGTGGGCGGACCTCGGCGGACCCGTCGGACCGCCATCCGGAACTCTGTGCCTGCGAGCCACCCGTCTACTGTGCGGGAATGGGCCCGGCAGAACGGATACGCGGTGGCTGACCGTGGCCGGGTGCCAGCTGACGTGGTGACCGCGTACAACGCTGCTCACTGACTACGGTCAGCCTGACTGACCGTGGTCCACGACCCCTTCTCGCCTCCGCGGACGCCTAAGTCGGGATCCGACCGGTCAGACTCCCTATGCGCTGCAACAAAGCGGTATGTGTGTCGATTAGACATGGGCCATATTGGCGAGCCGGGAGAAGTGGCCTTGGAAGCTGAGTGTGATGGTCGCGGTTGGGCCGTTGCGGTGCTTGGCCAAGTGGAGATCAACTTCCCCGACCCGACTGCTGGCCGGGTCGTACATGTCTGGTCGGTGCATCAAGATCACCAGGTCGGCATCTTGTTCGACCGCACCGGATTCGCGAAGGTCAGATAGCTGCGGCCGTCTGTCGGTGCGTTGCTCCGGGCCACGGTTGAGCTGCGACAGGGCGACCACGGGCACCCCGAGTTCCTTGGCGATCAGCTTGATCTGCCGGGAAAACTCTGACACCTCCACCTGACGGGACTCGACGCGTCGGCCTGAGCTCATCAGCTGCAGGTAGTCGATGATGATCAGCCGCAGCCCTTGGCGCTGCTTCAGTCGACGGGCCTTGGCCCGGATCTCGGTCATCGACAGGTTCGCTGAATCGTCGATGTAGAGGGGTGCCTCGGAGATCCGGGTCATGACATTGGCAACTCTTGTCCAGTCGTCGTCACGCATCTGTCCGCTCCGGAGGTTCTCCAGCGGCACCGATCCTTCGGCGGCCAGCAGTCGCATCATGATCTCGGTGTGGGACATCTCGAGGGAGAAGATCACCGTCGGCAACCCATGGGTGACGGCGGCGGCGCGGGCCAGGTCGAGTCCCAACGTCGACTTTCCCACGCCCGGTCGTGCTCCCACCACCAGCATCTGGCCGGGTTGGAGGCCGTGGACGACGTCGTCGAGATCAGCGAACCCGGTAGGTACACCTCCGCGTTCTCCGCGGCCGGCGATGGCTTCGATCTCGTCCAGGGCGCCGGGCAGCAGTGCGGCGACGGATTGGTAGTCGGTTCCGCTGCGACGGTCGGTGACGGCCATCATCTCGGCCTGGGACCGGTCGACGATGGCGTCGACCTCACCTTCGCCGGCCGCGGACCATTGCGCGATTCGGGTCGACGCGTCCTGGAGCTTCCGCAGGATGGCCTTCTCGCGGACGATGTCGGCGTAGAAGCCGGCATTCGAGGCGAGCGGGACACTCGCGATCAGATCATGCAGGTACGGGGCGCCGCCGATCTTCACCAGCAACCCACGCCGTCCGAGCTCGGCGGCCACGGTCACGGGGTCGACCGGCTCTCCCCGGCCGTACAGGTCGATGATCGTGCCGAAGATCTGCTCGTGCGCCGGGCGGTAGAAGTCGTCACCGATCACGACTTCGACGACCTCCCCGACCGCATCGATCGACAACAGCATGGCGCCGAGCACACACTGCTCGGCCATCATGTCGTTCGGGGGCGCCCCCAGACTGGCACCGGTGGCTGTGTCCGGCTTGGAACCGATCGTTTGCACTCCCACCGGGACTGCGCTCACCGACTGACCACCTGTTCTGTCGACTCGAGCTCGGACTGACGGTCTTCTGCAGCGAGATACATCCGGACCAGCCGGGATCGCCACACCGGATCGGATGCTTGTGCGGACCCCTCCCGGCAGAACAGCGGCCACTTCCGCCGGGCGGCCGCGAAGTAGCTGCTGATCGTCTCCTCCGGCAGCAGCTCAGAGTCCTCGCTCGACCGTTCAATGGGCTGGTCGACTGGAGCCGGCGCCAACCGCACCGTGTCCGGCTTGGAGTGCGGCGGGGTTCTGTGCCACAGCGAGGGGGAGATCGAGGCTCTGCACCAGCTGCGCGAACCTGCCCAGCAGCGGTCCTGGCTTCGGCGTCCACCCTGGCCGCGTGGCCTGATAGAGCCAGGCACCCCACGCCTCCACCCGCCGCAAACCCCAGCCGATCAACAAGCCGACCACCAGCCGTTCCCGGAGCTCGATCACGCTCAAGGTCGGTTGTCCCGATACGCCCAACCGCCCGAGGTCCGCGAAGGTGTCCCGCTCACCGAGCAGGGTGGCGGCGAGCAGCTCGCCCAGCACGTCGGGCCGGCGGGTTTCCTCGGCTGGTAGCGCCAACCTGGCCACGGTCTCCGCGGACCGCTCACCGACGGGCAACTCGTTGAACAATGGCCGCAGCCTGGCGATGATCGCGGCCCGGTCCCGACGTAAGGCCGGCACCAACACCCTCGCCAGCAGGCCTGGGCGCTCAGGGCTACTCAGTAGTTCAGGAACTACTCCTACTGCACTAGTACTGTCCGGCGTCCCGGAAGTGGACGACTCGGCTCCGACTAGGGCAGATGTCCGGTCGGGGCTCCCGGTTTCCCGCTTTCTGTCCGGCAGGGAAACCGGGATGTCGCCCTGCTTCTCCGCAGCGCCGGATCCCGGGTTCTTGGTCCCGGCATCCCGGTTCCGTGGAAGTCGGGAACCCGGCTCTGCATCGTTCTTCCTCGGCCGGCCACGCAGAACCTGCGGCAGCTCGTCAAGATCGTCGCGTCCACCGCGAAGGACCACCAGTCGCGGGTTCAAAACCGCCCGCCAGGTTCGGCCCCGAGCGCCCTGCCCGGCGATCGCTGCAGGATTCGCGAGTGCATGCAACAGCCCCGACCGCTCCACTGCCTGGTGGCCGCGGGTGGCGGCGTTCTTGCTCATCGACCCGTTGCCGGTTCGCCCCGCCGCCTCGACGGAGGCACTCAGCAGCCACCGGGCTGAGAAGTGCGGGACGCCCAGGGTCAACTCACCATCCACACCAGGCACCTGCTCCAGGTGCTCCAGATACAAGCAGAATGCTTGCAGGCCATCCGCTCCGAGCACCTCCAGCAGCCGGGCCAGCTCGGCTACGGGCAGATCGAGATGACGCCCGGTAGCGGCCTGTAGCCCCGCGTCGCTGGAGCCTTGCGCCATCACGTCATAGACCCGGATCTGGGCCTCGTCACCCTGGCCCACACTGCTCACCGGTCACATCCCCGGGTCGGGCGCGTCGGTTCGGATCATGCTGCCACCGGCGACGCCTCGAGCCGCAGCTCCTGAACCCACCGGCCCACCGGCAACGCCAGATACGCCTCGCCCTGTGTAACCGGCTCCAGGGTTGCCGCAGACACCTCGGCGATGGAGGTCGCCAACCGTGCGCCGGTGGCGGTGACGACCAGAGTCGCTATCTCCGCTAAAGCGCCTCCCGCATTCCGAACCAACGTCACCGCCTCCAGCTCCCGCTGAGGCACCTGCCGGGCCGCATTCGCCGGTCGCAGCTCACCGAGCGGCTGCAGGCTGGGCAGCATCGCCGCCACCTTCAACACCACAACGTCACCGGCGGTCAGAGCGGCAGGGTCGAGATGACCGACACGAACAACAGCTCGCGCGGTAGCCAGAGAGACACCCGCAGCCAGGCTCACCTGCCGGAGCGACCATCTGTCCGCCCGCTGCGGTGTGCGCGCCATGCCCGTTCCTTTCGCCGATTCTGTCTCGACGACCACGCTAGGAGCCAGACACCCACAGTTCTGCGACCGACACGCCAAGTTACACCTATGTCATTCCCAGAGTTCCGAGCGTGTCACAACCACCGTGTGGGCCGTTGTTCGAATCCCATCCCACCACCGCACCCCCGCGCAGGCTCGACGACACGCCCGGCTGAACCCTCAGGCCTCGGGCCGAACCATGGCCGGACTCGATCCGGCCATGGGCCTCAGAGGCGACGGGGCAACACCACTCCTACCCCAATATGACCTAGTCAAGGCCAACTTCGCGACACACCTTCAGCCGAAAGCATGAGCGGAACCCACCAGATAGGATGCGTCCGTGGAGACGGACGGAGGCACCTTCAGCATCGCCGCCGACACCCCGCCCCCAGACCCCGTCTCGGTGGCCCCTCCTCCCGCCGACGCAGCGCGCTCCCCCACTGCCCCTTCGGTGGGTGCTGGGCATCTCCGGGCCGGGCTACAACTGACACCTCACCAGCTCGGCGAGCTCACCCGACGGCTCGGTCTCGATGTCGGCGGCCGGCCGAACTACCCCCAGTACAGTCGTGCGGAGGTCCATCAGCTCATCGCCGTCCAAGCCCTTCGCGAGCTGTTGGTCCCCGTGGAGGATGCTTGCGTAGCCGTCTCCACCTTCAAGGAGTCCGTTGTTGATGGCCGTGGCTGGATCGTTTGCTACCCCACACCGGAGCGATGGGTGTCCGTCGCTGCCCGAGCGGTTGAGGCGTTGGCGAGCCTGCTGACCCTGACCGGTCGCGCAGCCATCCTGGATCTAGCAGCCTTACGGCAGCGCAGCGACACCGCCTGGTTGCACCTGCTCGTCGCGCAGCCCGACAGCTGACCCTTCGGGGTCCTCCTACCCGGCCGAATCGTCAAGCCGAGGAAGCGCCAGAGTGCCCTCGAGGAAGTGACGTGTGCCGTCCCTCGACACAGCGAATGGGCCGAGCCGCGTGGCCCGACCCATTCGAAGGTGACGCATCACCCATCGGTGATCCGCGCGGTTCAGGCCTTGCCGCGTAAGACACTCATCATCTTCTGGCTCGTGTCGGAGAACCCGAGGGACGAGCAGTTCCGACAGCGCCGGATACCGGCATCACCAACGAGCTCACCCTGTCCCCGACGGGCGGCAGGTGCGGTTGCCGTGCAGCTGCTGTGTCGGCGTTCTGGGCCGGTCCGCCGCACTACCTAGGACATTCGCGGCTGGCCCCGTTACCGCCGCGCAGGATCGACAGGTTCGTCCGTGCTGGCGGTGACCTTCAATTGCGAATCTGCTCTTTTCCGACTGGGCGACCTCAACCTGAAGCAACCTCAACCTCAAGCAATGAGTCGTGACGGCGCTCAGCCGGCTAATAGCCCTGAGGTCAACAGGTGGCGCAACGGCGGCTGTGGATATGTCGAGATTGCCTGACGAGTCGGAGAACTACTCGCTCACCGCGAGCCGTGCAGCTTTGGATCTCGCACCTGACGAGAGATTGGCATAGAGCAGGAGCGAGAGGTCCTCTGCCTCACATTTCGCCCGAAGCAGCGCGTGTACTTCGGGATAGCGTCGATGGATCTCGGCTACCACGTCGTCGAGAGTGTGGATCGCGTCAGGGTGATGCTCAGCGTCGTAGTGGCCGAGGGGCCAGGCGTCCACGGCTGCGAGCGCGGCGGTGTCGTGCCATGCGTGCAGCAGTTTCTTGATTCCGGCGCGACGAAGCATTCTCCGGTCGCGCAACCATTCGACGCGTGCCGCAGCTTCCGCGTCACCATCAACGAGCGCCTTGCGTGCGATGCCTTGATGGCGACGGTCCTCAGTGTGGGCGAGTTGAAGCAGACCTGCGCGCATCGACCGGCTCTCGTCCAGTTCGTGCACCGCGAACGAAACAAGATCGGCTGCCTTACGGTGCTTCACTGCTCTCCTTTCATTGACGGTGCTCAAACCAGCGCGGTGGCCTGGGCGCTCGTTGCACGGCCGCCATTCGAAGTCTCTGATCAGCCCGTCTTCCAGCCTTCCCGGCATCGAGGCTGACCCCGAACGCGCGCGGTTGTGGTCGACCCAGCGACCAGAGAGGCCTTTTCACTCCCCCAAGGCTGGCTTCATTATCGCGATTTGCAGGTGACTCCGCATCAGGGTGCAGGTCGCGCTGTGGTGGACTTTTTTGTCTTGAACGCCACCCTGGCCTCACCTTTCGAGGTTGTCCTCGGATTGCCGCTCATCACGCAAGCGTGATGGTGCATGGACTTTCCCGGTCGTCGCTGGGCGCTGAGGCCTTGAATGCACGCTGCATGGCGAGCGACCGTCGTGAGGAGGACGCAGTAGCGGAGGGCCGCGACGGTCTGATCGGTGCGCATCTCCAACGCACCTGTCGCTCACCAGCTCGCCGAACTGCTTGACTCAACAGGTGAGCGAGGCCCGACTGATTCTGACCTGCGGATTGCCTGGGGCGGGCAAGGCCACGCTCGCGAAGCAGTTAGCCGGGGACCGGAGCGCCGTGCGCCTCACGAAAGATGACTGGCTGTGGGCTCTCGGCCTCACTCCGTGGGCCACGACGACCCAGGCGAAGGTGAATCACGAACTCTGGCAGCTCGCCCAGGAGATCGTGAGCCTGGGCCTCAGCGTCGTCCTCGATTTCGGTTTCGCGGCTCGGATCGAACGTGACGAGGTGCGATCCGTGGCACGTGGCTTCGGTGTCGGTGTCGAACTGCACTTCCTCGATGTGCCGGTGGACGACTCTGGCGGCGTATCGAGGCCCGGAACTCGAACCCACCTTGGGACAGTGCACCCATCAGCCGCGCCGACCTTGACGAATGGGCGAGCCTCTTCCAGGCCCCCGATGCTGCCGAGCTTGCGTTGTTCGACCCGCCGCCAGACGCCTGGCTGCTGCGACCGACCATGCCCACCGACGGCTAAGGGCCTCACTGCTCGTGTGGCACGGTCTGCCCACGTTCTGAGCGTCGTGTAGAGAAACGTTGAGGTTCACCGGCGTGGCTGCGACGGTGTGATCACCACCGCCGAAGTGCGCCGTGAGGGCCAATCCGGTGCTGCTCGGCCCGCGCATGGAACTCAAGGTGAGCATGAGAGTCAGACCTGAACGCAAGCTTCCAGGCCGGCGAAGTCTCCCGTTGAGGGTGACGGTTGGGGCATTTGCCGCTGCCGCCCGCACCTGCCGGGGGTCCGATGGCGCACCGATCTGTGTGGTGACAGACCGGCCGCCGTTTGACAGCTGTCGCGTTCAGCTCGCGCCCCGCTGCCTCTGCCCGATGACCGCAGATTCGAGCCGCTTGCCCGGCCTGACGGGTAGATCGGGTGGCACGGTGGGCCGGGGCGGGTTGCAGTCCCCTCTTTGACTGGTGACGCGAAGCCCGGTCCGAAGGGTTGCGTTGGCCAGCTGTTGTAGACGCCGGCAGGGGACGCCAAATACCGTACGGTCGCTCTACTGCCTTGATTCGAAGTTGTGTTCTATAATCTCGGGCATGGTGCGTCGCGAAGATCCCGATCGCATGTTGGCCGCCGCGCTGTACGGTCACGCGCGTCGGCTCGCGCTCGAAGCCGGTTCGATTGCGGACGCCTGCCGATTCCTTGAGCAGCGAGCGGCCGGTCGCTATGACCTCCTCGCCCAGGAGGCTGGCAGCGCCGCCGGGAACTGGGTAGTAACGGCGCAACGAGCGCATCCAGTGGAGCTTCTGGCCGCCGGTCTGCTCGTCGTGTCCGGACCGATGGAACTGGCCGAGGTTGCCCGCTGGATCGAGATTGGGCGACGGCGGGCATCGGCACCCGCCCACGGCACCCGAGGTCAGGCACCACCTGTGCTCGGTCGCCCGAACGGTGGACGCCCTGACAGCGACGTTGTTCGCTGAAAGCCACCTGGTTCGTGCCGTCATAACGGCGGTCCTGACGTCTCAAAGCACGCGTACGCGTCGATTTAGTGCCTTGAAGGGCGCGCGGGTCGTCACCGCTGTGGGTCGTCGGCGGACTGCTGACTCGCCGCATGCGGTCTCGGCAGCGGGCACCCTGAGCTTCTCGGCGCAACGCCGGGTCTCCGTTGTCGCGGTGCCGGCAGGGTCGCCGCTTGCTGACTATCGCGCAGGCGAACGTGGGTGGGCGGCTGCGGGTTCTGTGCCGTGCTCGTCTGAGGACCACTGGTGGAACACTCAACTCGGCTGTCATGTCGCCCGGGCGGAGCCTCGCCGATGCGGCAGGTCTGCGGCCGTCGTTCTCCGCCGCGGATGGTGAGGGCGAGGCCGCCGAGGGCTCCGGCCAGGATTGGGCTGCTGGCGACCATGAGCAGCTGGTGGCTTAACGGAAGGTGAGCGATGGTGCCGGCGAGGGCGGCGCCGGCCGCGGCCGCGGTGGTCTTCATGCCGGCGCTGATGGTGAACACCTGGGCGCGGGCGTCGGTCGGAGCGTGGGCTTGTCGGACAGTGAACAGAGCACCGGTGAACGGGCCCAGGAAGAATCCGGACACCGCGAACAGGACCGCCGTCGCGGCCAGCGACTGCGTGGTGGCCGCGGCCAGGCCGAGCGGGACGCCGATGCCGAGAAGGGCCGTCGTCACGGTGCGGGCGGCGCGGGCAGGGGCGGCAGGCCGCCACGTCCACCACAGCGACCCGAGCAGGCCACCCACCGCCATGGCGGTCAGCAGCCAGCCAGTGGCGGCGGGCCGGTGCTGCTGGGTGGCGAGGACGGCGGCGACCACGGCAAGCCCACCGGGCCCAAGTTGACCGAGACTGCTCGCGATCGTGACCGTACGCAGAACCCGGTCGCGGACAATCGCAGTTGCGCCGGTGCTCAACGGCGGTGAGTCCAACCAGTCCTCGGCGCCGGTGGTGTGAGATGGCACCGGAAGAGCCACCAGTGCGACCGCCCCAACCGCCGCCACCCCGGCGAGCGTGAAGGTGGCGACGGTTGGTCCCCAGAGTCCGGACAGCATTCCGGCGACGGCTGGCCCGGCGATGCCGGACAGGTTGTAGGTCATGGAGTCCGCGCCAAAACCCCGCGGGAGCCGGCCTTCCTCAACGACGGTGGACAGCTGACTGGTCAATCCCCCGGTCAAAGCGGGACCGCAGCAACCGCCGGCGACCAGCACGGCCAGAACCACCGGCAGCGGCACTCTGTCCAGCAGCACGGCGGCCGCTGCTAGAGCAACGCCGAACCCGACCGCCGCACCCGTCAGGACCAGCTGCGGGCGGCGGGCCCGGTCGGTCAGCCACCCCACCGCCGGGGCGGCGATCACGTGCGGGATCAACAGAGCGGCCACCAGTAGCCCGCCGATTGCTGCGCTGCCAGCGCGGTCCAACGCCAGCAGCACCAGTGCGACCCTCGCTCCCTCATCGGCGACCCGCACCAGCAGTGCCGCCATCAGGTAGCGGCGGAACCCGCTCGTCGTTGGGTCCGATCGATTCGTTCGCACCACCGCAATCACAGCCACATATCTATCACACGAGATATATGCGTGACTAGATGTGTGTATGTCATAGTGTGGGGGTGGATAATCCCTCGGGCCGCGGCGGCGGTGACAGGTTCGCGGAGGAAGCGCATCGCCTCCTGCCCGCCGCACGCGCCGTGGCGGACCCCTCGCGGCTGCGGATCATGCTTCTGCTGGCCGAACGCGATGCCACGGTCAGCGATCTGGCCAGCACCCTGCAGCTGCCTCAACCGCGGGTCTCAGGTCACCTCCGGCTGCTCACCGACGCCGGTTTGGTCCAGTCGGCCCGCCGCGGCCGGTGGCGCTACTACGCACTCCGTGCCGACCGGACCGAGCTGCTGCTCGCCGGGCTCCACAGTGCCGCCGACACCGCTCCCACCCACGACGAGCCTGGTGCCGGCCTCGCCACAGACGACCCTGAACGCCGGGCGCGCCGCTGCTACGACCACCTCGCCGGTGCCGCTGGGGTTCAGCTGCTGGACGCCCTGCTCCGGCGCGGCTGGCTGATCCCGGGCCCCAACCAGCCGCAGACCCAGCCCCGCTACACCCTCACCGAGTCCGGCACCCAAGCCCTTGCCGAACGCGACACCGACCTCAACCAAGCCACCACCACCAGACGTGTCTTCGCGTACGGCTGCGCGGACTGGACCGAGCGCCGCCCCCACCTCGGTGGCGCCCTCGGACACGAGATCACAGCCACTCTTGAACGCGCCGGCATCATCACCGTCCCCCGCGACACCCGCGCGGTGACCGTGCACGCCCCGCTCACAACGTGGCTGGACACCGACCGCCGCCACCCCCACCCAGACCGGGTCAGCTAGTCGACCAGGGGCCCGCCCACCCAATCTCGCAGCACCCCAGGCCCGCTCGGCGCTCGCCTGGCCAGGCAGCTCAGCCGACACCTACAACTGCTCGACTGCGGCCACGACCAAGATGGTCGGTCAGAGCCATCTCACCTGCCCGGGCGGTTTCCGCAGATCCGGCAGGATCACGCCGCTCTACGACACCGACGACGCGCCCGGCACCCTGACCTGGTGCGGCGGCAGGAGGTCCCATACAACGCGCCCGCCGCCCCAGCTCCAGCCCCAGTCGCTAGTTCAAAGCGACCTGCAAGGCATCGGATCCAGCAGACGACACGACGGTCATCTGCCATCTGACGGGGGCGACGTTCGGGTCGGTATCTGGATCTGTGCGGCATGCTCCTCTGCGTAGACGCACATCTCCCCGGCAGGGCGACACCGATACGGCGAACTGAGGCACGGTCATGGCTCACGACTTCTATGTGGCGTGGTGGAATCTGGAGAACCTGTTCGATGAGGAGAACGCCCCACCGGAGAGGCGGCCGGAGAAGGTCGCCCGTGCCGTCGGCCGAGACCTGACCGGCTGGACCCCGCAGCTCCGCGACCGCAAGATCTCCCAGCTGGCCTCCGTGATCGCGCAGATGAACGACGGTGCGGGCCCGGATCTGCTCGGCGTCTGTGAGGTCGAGAACCGGTTCGTCCTCGAGCTGCTGGCTGCCGCAGTCCATCGACTGCTGCCCGGCCGCACCTACGCGATCGCGCACGCAGACACCGACGACGCCCGCGGCATCGACGTCGCCTTCCTCTACGACGCCAGCCAGCTGACCGCACCACCCGAGGAAATCTTCTTCCTCACCGTCATGAAGCGACACGCCACCAGGGAGATCGTCCAAGTCAACTTCCAAACCGTCACCGGCACCACCTGGTCGGTGTTCGGGAACCACTGGCCGTCGCGATCCGGCGGCCGGTGGGAATCGGCCGGCTACCGCGACATCGCCGGTGAAACGCTCGGCTACTGGCACGACCGGGTCCTCGAGGTCCACGGACCCGACACACCCGTGCTGGCGATGGGCGACTTCAACGACGAGCCGTTCGACACCTCCCTGGTCACCCACGCCGGATCGAACCGGCAGGCCGACAAGGTCGTCAACGCCCACACAGCCCAATTCTGGAACCTGATGTGGCCCGTCATGGGCACCGGCCACAACACTCAGCCAGATGGCACGTTCTACTTCGACAACGAACCCAACCAGCTCGACCAGTTCTTGATCAACAAGAACATGATCATCCAGACCGCGCCGATCCGGGCCCTACCCGAGACCGTTCGCATTCTCCGCTTCCCCGGCACCTTCGTCGACGGCGACTACCCGCGACCGATCCCGTTCGGCGGCTCGGGCAAACCAGTCAACACCGACGGCTACTCCGACCATTTTCCCATCGGCATGCGCATCAGCCACCTTCCCTGACCAACGCCAGCAGGCAGCCGAGCCAGCCTTCGCGCCACCACCAGCAGCTGAGCCCGTAGGTTGACTCTCGTGGATCGGGTTCGGCTCGTGCGCAACGCTGACGAGCAGGCGGCAGAGGCGGCGTTCCATGCCCTGTATGGGCCATGGGCACCGATGAACCCCACGTCCTTCGCCACGGAGATGGTCGGCTTCGACCGTCCCTGGTGGGTTGTCGGCGGCTGGGCCATCGAGGCCGTCACCGGCTTCTGCCGAGAACACGAGGACCTCGACATATCGCTGCTGGCCTGCGACGTGACGTCATTCGTGGAGTTCATTGCCGGCCGCTGGCACGTGTGGAACAACGTTGGCGGCGTTCTTCATCCACTCGGAGATCGATGGAAGACGGTAGACGAGCCAAGCAGCCAGCTGTGGCTGCGGGCGAACGCGGTGTCGCCGTGGCGAGTCGACATTCCCTTGACCCCCGACGTCAACGGGCTCTGGAGGAACAAGCGGCTGCCCGACCACGTCGCTCCCGTCGAGACTGTGACGTGGCGATCTGAGGATGGCATCCGGTACCTGAGGCCGGAGATCGTGCTGGCGTTCAAGGCGACCCTTCAGCGGGCAAAGGATGATCTGGACTTCGAAGCCGCGCTGCCGGTCCTCGATGACAGAAGTAGGGCGTGGTTGAAAGCGGCACTGTCGGAATTGGTGCCGAGCCACCACTGGCTCACGAAGCTGTAGAGCGCGTCGCTACAACCACCGGTTCCTGCGGGCAGTTCGCCCCGGCGAGCCGGCCGAGCAGTGATCCGGTCGACTGTGCTGAGTCCCGAGCTGAAAGGGCCGTGGTGATCGGCGACATTTGTGGAAGGGTTGCTGACATGGGGACACCGATCGAGGTCAGGAGACTTGCGCCTGGCAGAACTATCGAGCATCGCCGAGATCGACCGTAGCGAACACATCGACATCATCTACAGGCAGCGTGGGACCGAACTCGAAGAGCGGCACGGGAACTGGAGCTCGCCGGGCTGGGATCCGCACGGGCACGGCGAGCACTCCGTTGCAGCACACCAGCACGCTCTTGAGCACGACGTCGACGCGGGCGGGGTGGCACTCGGCGCCTTCTCGAATGGACTGGTGGTGGGGATCGGGGTGGTCGTGCCGCACCTTCGCCCCCACATCGCGCAGCTCACGTTTCTCCACGTCAGTGCGCCGTTCCGCGCAGCCGGCATCGGCCGCCTCCTCTGCGCCGAGCTGGACGCGATCGCCCGCGATGCCGGCGACACCACGATGATCGTCTCCGCCACACCCTCCCAGAACACGGTGCGCTTCTATCTGAGTCGCGGCTACGCGCTCATGTCCCCAGCATGGCCGGAGCTCTTCGAACAGGAGCCTGAGGACGTGCACCTGAGCAAGACGCTGTGAGCGTCGCAGCGAATCTCCGCCGGAGCGTCTCTCGCAGGCGGCTCCGCCAATGTCGGCGGACTAAGGCCAGCGCACCTGAGAGGGATCGTGGGCGTCGACGCCGGGTCGGGCGAGGCAGAGATAGGCAGTACGGCGACCGTTCCAGGTCACGGTGACGTGGCCGGTGTCGGCGACCCCGACTCGGGCGAGCTGACGGGCCGCGCGGCGGACCGCATGGGCTTCTGCTGCAGTCGGAGCCCTGCCCAGCTCCGCGGCGGCGGTAGCCACCACGAGGACGGCCGGGTACGCCTCAAGCGCGGCGAGCAGCAGCTTGTGCCAACGACCGGGAGTGAAGCCGCGCTGGTCACGCACCTCGAGGTACCGCACCCAAGCCGCTGTTGGCTTCACCTACAGCCGCTCCGCAACCTGGGGCATGGACAGCCCCGACTCATACAGATCAGCGACCACCTGCGACGGCAAGGCCATCCGCGGCCGCCCGGTCGGACGCCGCGGAACACCGGCGGCCAGCAAGATCTTACGGACGGTGGTCCGCCCGATGCCGGTCCTGTCGACGATCGCCTGCATCTCGACACCAGCCTTGTACAGCGCGATCACCTGGTCGGTGGCCACAGCAACCTGCTCAGAACTGGCTCGGTGCTGGCCCACGAAACCCAATTATCGCATTCTGGCGCCACCGAGGCGTGACGGTGGACTGGTCCTGCCGCGCGACCGGCGACCCGGCTGGTCTCGACACGGAGGACCGGAGCACTCCCGCATCGTCGTCGAACCTCGACTCCCAGAGTGCTGGGCAGCGAGGCGGAACCTCGAAGCTCTGACGATGCTCGTGGAGGCGTCGATGTGACGGCCGGCGTGCTGCCTTGGCGTCGTTGAGGGGAGAACCATCGTTGGCGATTCTGCGATGCCCTGCCGCTGTCGCCTTCGGACTCGTGACCCGTGAGCTCAGATGCTCCGACGTTGGTCGGCGGGCGGGTAGTCGGCGTGGCGATGGACGATCCGCCAGGTCCCGTCCACACGTCGCAGGACATGGGTGACGCGCAGGGTCATCTCACCGGACTCGGTCCCGTCGACGCGCACCTTCCCACGCTCGAAGCCGACGGTGTAGGCAAGGTCGCCGCTGTACCCGATCACCTCGTGCTGCGGGACGAGTGCGCCGTCTGAGAACCGGCTCGCCACCCAGTCGAAGGTCCGCGTCACCGGCCCGAAGCCGCGCTCGATCGGCCCCCAGGCACCGAACAGCGTGACGTCGCCGTGATCGGCCCACAGCGCTGCGTACGGAACCGGGTCACCATTCCCCATGGCGGCGAGCGCCTGCTCAAGGTCCTCAAGAGCCGCGCGAAGACCATTCGGGAGCGTCAGCGAAAGAGCTGAACTGTTCACACGAACATGATGACCGCTGCGCACCGCCTGCGCTTCAGTAGTCGCCACCGATTCCCCCAAGTCCAGCGACGAAAAAACTGGCCCGGCGCACGCCGCCGCACGATCACGACGTCGTCAACCGCACGCAATCGAAGGTCTGGCACACCCGAGTCGGCGTGGTAGACCGATGTCTCGCCCGTGGCCGGGTTGACGCTGGTGTTGCCAGGGCAGCTGTCTCATAAGCCTGTGCCTGACCAGCCGCGTTGCGAAGGCTTGGTACCGGTGTCCAGCAGCGTTGGCTACGCATAGACCAAGTGCATGGAGTGCCTGTCGACAGCGCGCATCTTGAGTTCGGGTACGCCGGGGGTCCGTGCGACATGTACGTCGAACCGACCTACGGGCACTGTGTTGGCAGCGTGCGTCTCTTTCGGCCCTTGTCCAGAGGGGGTTTGGGAGCCGTGCTCCCCGCATGCCCCAAGTGTTCGCTGGTCTGGTGCGGCCGGGTCGCTCCAGAGATGGCAGATTCACCATCGGCGCGAATACCCACTCTCGTCGGTCAGGTGGTCATGGCTGTACTGGGCCCACAGGATGTGCGCCACCGGCACGTAGTGGGGCGGCGGCGGGACATCGTTGGTGCTCAGCACCCGGATTGTGCTTCGGTCAGCGCTGAGATGGACCAGTCCCTCGAGCACCTGCCCACCGTCCAGGAGCAGCCTGACCACCGCCTTGGCCGGACCCGCGTAGCTCAGGAAGTCGAGCAGTGTCTCGGACGCGTGCATCGCCCTGCGATGGTCGTCCACGGATGCCTCGTCACTCATCTCGTCAGGCTAGTGCGGCGTTGATACCCCATCCCACACCTCGGCGGCCAATGACAATCTGGGGGCACCCTGGTCAGTCTTCCCAGAACCGATTGCATCGAGCGCAATCACGAACCGAGGAGCGTGCCGATGTCCCTTACCCGGATTCACAACTTGTCCATCTCCCTCGACGGCTTCGCCACCGGCGAGCCGCAGTCCGCCGATGCGCCGTTCGGCCATGCGGGCGAGCGTCTGCACGAGTGGATGTTCGGTACCCGGTTCTGGGGCGCGGGCGGAACCGCTGGAGTCGACGACGCCTTCGCCCAGCGCCACAGTGACGGCATCGGCGCCGAAATCATGGGTGCCAACAAGTTCGGCCCGCCCGGCTGGCAGGACGACCCCGACTGGAGGGGCTGGTGGGGGGCGAACCCGCCGTTCCACACACCGACCTTCGTTCTGACCCACCGCCCCCGGCCCTCGATCGAAATGGAGGGCGGCACCACGTTCCACTTCCTCGACGCCGCCCCCGTCGCGGCACTCGAGACCGCCCGCGGAGCGGCCGACGGCCAGGACGTCCGCATCGGCGGCGGCGCCACCGTCGCACGCGACTTTCTCGCCGCCGGGCTCGTCGACCACATGCATCTCGTCCAGGTCCCCATCGTGCTGGGCCGCGGCGTCCGCATCTGGGACGGGTTGGAAGCCCTGGAGGAGGCCTACGACGTCGAGGCGGTCTCCTCACCCAGCGGCGTCACCCACCTCACGTTCACCCGAAAGGTCGCTACGTGAACGCCACCAGGTCTTGCCCAGACAACCGACACTAACGAAACGAACGTTACAAGCGCTTCTGGCCTGTGCGTCGTAGACCCGTGGGACTTGAACCCACGACCCGCGGAAACGTCTCGAATGCGGGAGAGATCTGCGCCGGAACCGGCTTCCCGTTAAGTTAAGTCGTTTGTGCCTCTGACCCCGAAACTGACCCGAATCGCAAACATTTGTCCCTGGACCTGTCCCCTCAGAGGCTGCGGAGTACGGACGAGGCGTGTGCATGGCGTCCTGCCGCCTGCGAGAGTGTCGGCACAAATCATCGACTTCGCACCCGACCGAACGTGACAGTTGTTCGCCCACTGAACGCCAGTTTTGTGCGCCGGAGGGCAGGTGCTTGGCCACCCTGCGTCCGGTGCCGTAACTCCGAGCGAGTCGGCTCTGGTGTCAGGTGGCCGATTTGGCTGAGCGATGTCCTGGGCCACGGACGTGGCCTGAATGGCTACCTCGAAACCGAGCTTGGTGCGCACCCAGAAGGACGTGCGATTGCCGGCAGTGGCGGATCCCTAGCTCGCGGATTTTCGAGGGTTGTCGATCTTGCCGTCGGCCAGCTCCGCAGCTCGGGGCTCCGCGGCTTTGATCCGGCGCTGTTCCGGTGTCTCCTCCTGCGCCTGAGGCTTGGGCTCCTGCTCGGCAGTCTGATGCGACATGTCCAGAATCATATGGCCTCGGTCCGTCCCTTTTCGGCGCCGGTGGTGGGTCGACAGCGAAGGCCGCCTCACGGACCCGGAGGCCGTCACCCGGGTTGACCAGGTCGATCGTGCTGTGCTGCCAAGGTGGGAGTTGCGCTTGGTCAGCCAGATCAGCTTCCCGTCGGGGGTGTAGGTGGAGCATCGAGACGATGGCCGCCACCGATCCGATTGTCGAGCAAGCCGATCAGCTGCAGTACCAGTTCGGCGAAGGTCAGTGCCTGGACGCAATGGCAGGTCAACAGAGCACTGTTGTGCGCGACATGCGGACCGAGCAGCGCTGGCCCTCGTTCGCACCCCGCGCAGTCGAGCTCGGAGTTCTGTCCCAGATGGGCATCGAGATCTTCCGCCAAGGCGCCACCGTCGGAGGTCTCAACCTCTACGCCAGCAAGCCCGGAGCTTTCGACGAGACCACCGAGCACGCCGCGATGATCTTCGCCTCACACGCCGCCATCGCGCTCGACAAGACATGACCGTGACCAGCCTGACCGAGGCCCTCCGGTCACGGCAGCTGATCGGGGAGGCGGTCGGCATCATGATGGAGCGGCAGTCCATCGACGAGCAGTGTCAGGCTCCGTCCACGTGACCGAAGTCTGCTCACCGGGCGTTCAAGGCAGAGGGAGATTTCATGAAGGCAGCGGTGGTTGAACAGCTCGGTGAGCCCCTTGTGATGCACTCGGACTGGCCCGATCCGGATTGCGCGGCCACCGACGTGGTCCTGAGGGTCGAGGCGAATGGCATGTGCCTCACCGACTACCACGTCTGGAACGGCGGATGGCCTTGGGTCGGCATCCAGCCGTCCGTGCCCTTCGTGCTCGGCCATGAGTATTGCGGAGTGGTCGAGGAGGTCGGCGCGGATGTGCGTGGCTTCCGGGTCGGCGACCGTGTCGTCGCGCCCGTGAACCACAGCTGTGGCATCTGCGAGCAGTGCCAGGCTGGTCATCAAAGTGCGTGCCTGGATGTTCGGTTTCCGATGTTTCACTATTCTGGGGGGCACGGTCAATACGCCAAGGTTTCACGCGCGGACGTCAATCTCGTGCCGCTCCCGGAGTCCATCTCCTTCGTGGATGCCGCCAGCATGGGCTGCCGCTTTGCGACCTCCTGGCACGGGGTGGTGGATCAGGCCAAGGTGACCGCGGGCGAGTGGGTCGCGGTCTTCGGCTGCGGCGGCGTCGGGCTCGCGGCCGTCAACATCGCAACCGCGCTCGGCGCAAATGTGATCGCCATCTCCCGTGCTGAATCAAAGCTCAACCTGGCAGCCGAGGTCGGCGCAGTCGCCACGATTGATGCAGCCGGGGAGGACGTGGCGGCCAGGGTCGCCGAGTTGACCGGCGGTGGCGCGCACGTGTCCGTCGATGCACTCGGCGACGAGGAGACGGCCATCCCGGCGCTGTACAGCTTGCGGACGCGGGGCCGTCATCTTCGCCTGGGTACCTCCAGCAAGCGGCAGGGTGGACATATCCGGGTGCCTGTCGATCTGCTTGTGTTCAAGGAGCTCGAGATCATCGGCTCGCTCGGAATGCCGGCGGCGCGCTTTCCGGCAATGCTAAGGATGGTCGACTCCGGCAAGATCCACCCAGGCAGGCTCGTTCAGGGCACCGTGGCAATCGAGGATGCAGGCGATGTGCTCGCCGCCATGGGAACCTTGAGTCCGCCGGGCATCCGAGTGATCAACCAATGGTGAGCCGTCGACGGTCGGAGTAGGGGCTACGTCATGGCAAGTGCGGAAAGGGGTGATCCGGCGTCGAGCTTGGACCCTACAGAGCCGCAGGCCCGTACCACCGTTCGGTCTGCCGCACCGGCAGACCGGCGGACGGGCGAATCTGTCGCGCGTCGCCGCATTAGCCGCGATGTTGCCGCAACATTCGTTGTCTTCACCGCGAACGGGGCGGTGGCGGGCACCTGGTTCGCGCGTATCCCGGCGGTACGCGATCATATCCACGCCGACCTCCGCACACTCGGGTTCGTCCTGCTGTGCTTTGCGATCGGCTCGATGGTCTCGATGCCGTTCACCGGCCGGCTGATCCAGCGGTTCTCCACCCGGCGGATCTGCGCGGTGGCCTCAATCGGCGGTTGCCTGTTCATGTGCATGCTTCCGCTGCTGAGCGACACCGTGGCCTTCGCCGGTGTGCTGTTGTTGACGGGAGTCTGCTACGGCATGTGGAACGTGACCATCAACGTGCACGGTGCAGCGGTCGAGGGGCGTTTCGGCCGCGCCATCATGCCGGCGTTCTACGGCGCGTTGAGTGGCGGCATCATCCTCGGCACAGCCGGTGGTGCCATGTTGGTCGCTGCAGGGGTCGGGCTGGCCCTGCACTTTTGGATGATCGTGCCGCCGCTGACGGCCCTTGTAGTTGTTGCTATCGCGTTCTGGAACAACTGGGGTGCGACCGACTCCTCTCCTGCACCAGCCAAAACGGACACGGCGGCGGCCGTCGACACTCGACCGATGCAGCTGAATGCCGCCAACCGACCCGGACGACGCACCAGGACACAGACGCTGCCGGTTCTGCTGATTGGCCTGCTGGCCTTCTGCTCTGCCATGGCGGAGGGTGCGACGTCAGACTGGCTGGCGATCCACGCACACGACGACAAGGGCTTGACCGAGGCGCTCGCGGCCGCCGCCTTGACCACCTACGCGGTGGCCGAGATGACCGGCCGGTTCACCGGGGGCCGGATGATCGATCGGATCGGCCGCGTCTGGACTGTCCGCATCTGCGGCCTGGTGGCGGCCGTAGGGGTGGCGGCCACAATCACCCTGCCGGGTGTCGCCGTCTTCCTCGGTGCAGCCCTTTGGGGTTTGGGCTTGTCGCTGGTCGGACCCCTCACCGTGACCGCCGCCGGCGACATCGGCGGCGCCGAGGCGCCGCGCACAGTTGCCACCGTGTCCACCATGTCATGGTCCGCCTTCCTGGTCGGGGCACCGACCATAGGGCTGCTCGCCCAGCGGATCTCCCTCGAGTCTGCCCTTTGGGCCATCGTTGGTCTAGCGCTCGCGGTTAGCGTGTTAGCCGGCACACTCGCGTCGCCTCGAGAAGGCGATACGGGAAAACGGCCCGCCCATGACACTCCAGCAACAACACCGACAAGCCGACCTTCCGATCCATAGAACCGGGCAGTGAACCGTTCGCACATGTGTGCTCACGGTTAGGCGGTGCGCGGCAACTTCCTCGACGTCCCCACCGACTGCCCCCAACGGGACGAACGGCTCGGCTGGACCGGCGACATCGCCGTCTTCGCCCCCACCGCCGCCTACCTGTTTGACGTGCGGACCTTCCTGCGCACGACTGGCGGCTCGACCTCGCCGCCGAACAGACCCACGCCGACGGCATCGTCCCCTTCGTCGTCCCCGACGCCCTCCAAGTACACCGCCGCCCAGCCCAGCCTGCCCCGGGACGAGGCCACCGCCATCTGGGGCGACGCCGCCGTCTGGGTGCGTCTGGGCACTCTGGCAGGCCTACGGCGACCAAGACCTGCTAGCCGCGTCCTACCCGGCCAGGACCGCCCACCTGGACCGAATCGAGACCCTCCGCTCGCCCACCGGCCTGTGGGACACCTGCTTCCAGTTCGGCGACTGACGCGACCCCGACGCACCACGTCGACACCGGCCGCCGCGAAAGCCGACCCAGGTGTGGTCGCCACCGCCTGCCTCTACCGCAGCAGCAGCCTCGCCGCACAGACCGCCCAGATCCTCGGCCAAGACGCCGACGCGGTCCCCTTCGCCGACCTCGCCGTCCGCACCCGCGCCGCCTTCGCCACCGGGCTGCGCCGTCTCGCCCCGAGGGCGACCATCACTCCTGGCCCGTCCCTCGACCCTTCGGGACCGCGCGCCGATATCGGCGATGTCGGCAGATTTACAGACCGCCACGCAACCCGGCTTTGACTAGGGCAAACAGTACCGAACGAGCCTCCCAGGGACCACATAGGGACCGGACAGCCGTCGACCACCCCCGTCGCGCACGGTCCTCCAGACAACCCCAGCGTGACAGTAGGGATCGGGTCATCGGCCTTGCGGCCTACGCGAGAGGCAGGATCCGACCTGACGACACGGCGCAATTACTCACGATTCTGTGCATTATCGTCAGCAATGCGAGTAGCGGCCAATTGGCCCCGATGTGCTCGAATCGAAGCCGTCCGCGCCCCGGCGGCGATGGACCGCCTGGTCAGAGCCGCTTGCCGCCTCGTCGCATCCGATGAACGATTCATGCATCAGATGAGACAGATGGGCCGAGTGACCGATGGCCGCTGACGCCTCTGGAGGCGTAGCGGGCCAGTGAGGCCGTGCTCGTCACCGTAAGGGGAGCTCAACGGGAATTGCCCTCGGCGGAGGATCTCCTTCATCGGTGCCTCTGGAATTGTGGCTATCGGTGCGTTGATGCATCTGTCATTCGTCATGTGGAATGGGGCCGCCGTGCACGTCAATGGGATCGATCTCCACTACACCGTTGAGGGGGAAGGCTTCCCCTGCCTCGTCCCCCGCCCAGCTGGTACATCAATCATCGAGCGGACCTTCTCGGTACAGCTGCGGGAGAAGCTGCAGCTGATCATCTTCGACCCCCGTGGTTGCGGACGCTCGGGCGGCTCCCTGGCGGAGTGCGACCTCGATGACCTGCTTGCCGATATCGACGGGCTACGCGCAGCGCTCGGGCACGAGCGGATCGGGTTCCTCGGCTGGTCCATCTTCAGCCTGGTGGGGATGAACTTCGCGCTGGCCTACCCCGACAGCACCTCACGGCTCATCCTGATCGGCGCCGTACCAACCTTGAGTGAATGGGATGACGGGTACTGGGACACGGTCGCCTCACCGGAACGGAAGGCACACCTCGCCGAGAATCTGGCGCGGCTGGAACGCAGCGGGGTGGAGCCCCTGCCACCCGGAGCGCAAGAACCTGACCAGCTGGTCCGCCGGCGGGCACAGACGCCGCGTTATGCCGCCTACGGGCCGCGTTACTGGTACGACCCCACCTTTGACTGCGCGCCGCTGTACGCCGACGACGAATGGGACCTGGCTCAATTGGACTGGCTCTGGACGCAACTGGCGCCGCGTCACCGCGACGCGGCGGCGATCGCGGGCGTAAAGCCACCAACGTTCCTGGCGCAAGGCGTCTGGGACTTCAACGTCCCGCCGACGCGGTGGGCGGGCGTCCTGCCATCCTTCCGTGACTGCACCTACCGGGCTTTCGAGCGCAGCGGTCACTACCCGTTCTACGAGGAACCTGATCTCTTCGATACGGCCCTGCTCGAGTGGCTTGCCGCTCCACGTCCCACCGAACCGTAGGGCTCTCCGTGGTTGGTGGCCCCGGCGACACCAGCGGCGGGCCCTCGAAACACGCCCAGCCTGGCTCGCTGTCTCCGCGATGGCACGACGGACGTCTCTCGAAACGGAGATCGCCGCCGGCCCGAAGCGAGGGAGTGCCGTAAGCGGACCCTCGCGCGGGACGCACCATCCGGGCTTGATCGTGTTGTTGCACCCTGCCGGTCACGTTTTGCCTTTTGAAGACCTGAGGGCCTTCCGTCGTAGGGACGCAGGGCCCGGCGTCTATTACGCCTACATCGGTGGTGGGCGACGACTCGAACTGTCCTTGAGTTGTCCGTGGATCCAAACCAGGTTTACCGCTACCGTCTCGGAGATGAGCAAGCCGCTTGCGTGCCGCGTTGGACGGCACGCGTGGCAGACCGAAATGCGACGGTTCGATGACGTTGAGGCCGCTCGCCCTGTGTCGGTCTGCACGCGTTGTGGGAAGGCAGACGCCGGGGGAGGGTTCAATATGGGACCCATACCGCCCACTGTCGATCGAGACGGTCCACCGGATATGGGAAGCGCAATCGGAGGCTTTGGCGGGCTTTAGCCTTCTCGTAGCATCCGTACTTGGTCGGAATGGCTATCGACGAGGGCCGACTGAGGCTGGATCAGACCCTGGCCGAGCTCTTGCCCGAACACGTCTCGGCCATGACACCCGCGCAGCAGGCGATCACGCTGAAACAGCTGCTCACCATGACGGCTGGGTTCTCGGTCGATGACCGGCTTGCGAGCAGAGGTCGGTCGTCGGTGGGCGTCTCACACGTCCCGCGCAGCCACCGTCCAACGGGCGCCAGGTCTCAGGTTGCTTAGGTTGTGGTGTCGCAGTTACGGCGAAGATGTGGTGGCGGGTGCCTGCGGAAGATGCACCGAAATCCGCTTGTACTTGCGCCAACTTCGTCGAATTCGTTCTCCTCGGCAATCAGGTCGTCAAACGGAAATCCCCAGGTCTTCGCCAACGTGTCGGCCATCGTCTCGATTCTTCGCTGCGCGTGCGCGCGGGCGGCCCAACAGGGGAGAAGAAGGACAATCACTACTCCGAGACCTATCTTCAGTGTGATGCGGAAATCTAGAGAAACTGCGAAATACAGGATCGAACTTACGAGAAACATGATCAAACCCAATACGAGTCCGGCGGTCGCAACTCTCACCCATGCTGTCGTTGGATGACCTATTTCGAGATGGGCGGTTTCGTGGGCAATTGTCCAACGCTGGTAGGTTGCTGGGCGGCCATCTAGGCGTTTGCCTACGTAGATAACTCGGCGGCGGCGATGCGCTGAGGCGCCGACGTTGGTTTTTCGGCGGACGAGCAAAACCGGTGCGAGTTCTTCGTGTTGCACGATCTCAGCTAGGACGTTCTCGGGCCACCGAGGGTGTCGGAGTCGTTTTCGATCGCCCCCTCACTTTGGCTGCGGTCATTCACAGATCACCCCAATGCGGCGTTGCTCGTTCGGCGATGGGCCTCGTGGGCTGACCCCATCTGGCGTCAAGGCTAGTCGTGGTGGTGGTGGAGGTTCCAACTGGAGGGTGTTCCCTTGAGGGAATGGGGGGCGGCGCCGATCGTGGTGTTTCAATCCCCCGGTTACAGTGCCGGTGTTCTGCGTCGGCGACGAGCTTGGCCCAGCGTGCCTCGTCGGAGAGGTGTCACCGGACTCCACGCAGCACCAACCGATTGTCGAGCTGAACCGTAAGGCCTCCGTCCTCCGACAACGGGCCCGCTGAGCAGAAGCGCGCCGCCCGTAGGCTCAGACGGATTCTCGTAAGACCCGCACGGGAAAATGCCCGGTCAAAGGGGTTCATGTGAGAATGGGTCCGTGACTCAACTCCTGATCGGCTACGCGCGAGTCTCCACCGTCAATCAGGACCTCGCATCCCAACGGGCCGGCCTTGCCGCCCTCGGCGTCGAGGAGAAGCGGGTCTACGTCGACCACGGCCTCACCGGTACGAACCGTGAACGCCCCGGACTCCGCGAAGCCCTCGCCGCCTGCCGGGAAGGCGACACCCTGGTCGTCACCAAACTCGACCGGCTCGCCCGCTCGGTGCCCGATGCCCGCGACATCGTCGACGAACTCACCAACCGCGGCGTCCGGCTCAACGTCGGCGGCTCGGTCCACGACCCCACCGATCCGATCGGCCGACTCCTGTTCACCGTGCTGTCGATGATCGCCGAGTTCGAGGCCGACCTCGCCCGGGCCCGCACCCGCGAAGGACTCGCCGTCGCGAAGGCCAAGGGCCGGCTGCGCGGGAAGCCGCCCAAGCTCAAGCCCACGCAAGAAGCGCACCTGGTCAAGCTCTGGCAAGGTGGTGAGCACAGCACGCTCGAACTGGCCGAGCTGTTCTCCGTCAGCCGTGCGACGGTGTACCGCGCGATCCAGCGCGGAGGAGCCGGCACGCCCGGCAAGGCCACCTGAAGCCCGGCCTACGTTCGACGCCTACTCGTCGGGCGGACCTTTCGCCTCCCTCGAATAGGTGCTGTTACCACCAATACAGAACGCAATTGCACCGCTGCAGTGCGCAGATTCGGACTTCCCCCAGCCTTGTCTTCGCAGACGAGCGACAGCGACGCCGGCGGGGGCATAGACGGTTGCTCGTTGCTCATGGTGCCAGGCAGCAGAACGTCTTGAGATCACGTCGATTAGCGTTGAGAGGTGCGTGAGAGAACGCGGTCCACCGTCGGAACAGGGATCGCGGGTGCACTCTGCCTTGCGGTTGTCGGGCTCACGTCGCTCCTCACGAGCGCACCGGCCGAGGCGCTCGCTCCGGTGAACCCGGTCCGGCTGACCGACAGCGCTCAGCCTGCCGACGCGGCCAACGCCGGCTTCTTGGTGTTCGTCGAGGGCGACGTCAGCCTGGGTGGCGACGAGTCCGAGGGCACAGTTGCCGCGGGTGGCGATCTCACGTTCACCACCAACTACAACGTCGCGGCGAACCTGTCCAGACACCTTCACGACCCCCACCGCGCCCGACGACGCCCGGCCGATCGGACTGTACGTCGCCGGCGACATCACCTGGCCGACGAACGACAGCATCCTGCGCGTGCTCAACCAACAGTTCACCAAGGTCGTCGGCACCACGAGCTACACCGCGCACGTCACCGACGCGAACGGAGCGCTGAGCAACTACCGGCTGACCGAGGTCGATGACACGTACGACTCGACGCCTCGGATCGAAGGAACCTCCAATCAGCAGACCATCGAATCGATCCAGACGCCATACGCGGGCATCGACTTCACATCCGCCTTCACCGGGTACCGGGAGGTGACGACAGAGATGGCCGCCTGCGCCCAGACGTTGGAGCCGACCGACGCTCAGGGCGACCCGCTGCCACGGCCCATCCCTGCTGGCAGCCAGGTCTACCTCTCGCTTGTCGAGAGCCAAACGAACGTGTTGAACCTGACCACCCAGGAACTAGCAAACATCAGCCTGTTCAGCTTCGACGGTGTCGACCCGCAGCCCGGAACGCCGTTGCTGGTCAACATCACCGGGAGCAGCTACTCCGGCTCCTGGCCCAATCAGGCCGGCGTGAGCTCCGTCAACGCACCGCACATGCTCTGGAACTTCCCGACCGCGACCGACATCACAGTGACCGGCGGCGACACGGTCGAGGGCACGCTCTACGTGCCCAACGCCGAGCTCCGGTGGCAGGTCACGCAGAACATCGAGGGCAACGTCATCGCCGCCACCTTCGTCCACGGTCCTGCCCCCACCGCGCCGGGTGCCCCCGCGCGAGGTACACGACCTCCCGTTCAACGACACGCTGCAATGCGAGCCGGAGCCAACCCCGACGCCACGCCCACGCCGACGCCCGACCACGACGCCGACGCCGACGCCCACCCCGACGCCGACGCCCACCCCGACGCCGACGCCCACCCCGACGCCGACGCCCACCCCGACACCGACGCCCACCCCGTCCAGCACATCCACGGTGCCGGTCACCACCGAACCGCGGACCGATTCGACCACGATCACCGACGAAGGTGGCGGCACCGACGACCGGGGCGATTTGGCCAGCACAGGCGGCCCATCACTGTGGATCGGGCTCGCCGGCGTCGTCCTGCTGGCTGTCGGCGGTGTCGTATACGTCGTCGGACGCCGGCGCGGGCGCCCCCGAGGCTGACTCGAACGCTCCGCCGTCTGCCCGGCAGCGAGTCGGGTGACGGGGAGGAAGGGAGCGGCTCCGCTGAGCCCTCGTCAGAGTCCGTCGCGCGGACGCCGACCTCGCCGCTGGAGGACCATCGCTGCACAGTTCCAACGACCAGTCGTCCCCTCGAAGCTAGAGCGGGTCGCCGGCGTCGGTCAGTGTCGTCCGGCGGTGTAGTGCTGGGCCAGTAGGTCGCCGCCGAAGTCGCGGCGCAGGTCGCGCCACACGGAGTGGATGTGGTTGGCCTGGTCCTAGGTGCCGTCGTACTCGATCAGCAATCTGCCCCTGGCGGTAGTAATTGCGACCTGCTGCACGTTCCGCGCATCTTCTAGATAATCCCGAGTTCTGTCGTATGTCGAGTCCAGCCAGCTGCGCTGCGCGGCGCGGCATCGGTCGCTCGTAATGCGCTTGAGGCCTCCATGAGCGCGCGCTGGCCTTGCTCGCAGCCGTGCAATGCCGATCCGGGCGCTTCGTTCTGGCAGCGCTGCCACCGGGTCCCAGCGCGAGGCGATGTCACTGGGTGCCTCGTCCGCGATCTGCGCCGCCGGCCGCTGGTCTGGCTGCAGCGCGAGCATCAGCTCACGCGCCAGGTCTTCCTCGCGCGGCAGGCCGCGCAGACCAGCGTGGGAACCATGTCTCACCGTGGCCGGCTCCGCGCCGAAGAACTGCGGTACGGCCCTGACATGGTCGTCGGCGACCGTGGCCTGGGCCAGCAGATGGTGGCCGTTGATCCGCCAGGCCCACGGCTGGCTGCCCGCGGGATCCCCCAGCACCACCAGCCAGTACGTGAGGTCCCTGTATGGATCGACGTCGGCTCCGCCTGCGCAAGCGACCAGCTCCCGCCACACCCAAGCCTGGCGAATCCGAAGTCGCGCTGTCATGATCAGTTGGTGGTCGCAGAGTCTCAGATGGTCGCGCTCGGCTTCGGCAAGTTTGCGCGGTCCGACCGCATCTATGCGTTGGAGCCGTTGGTGGGCGAGGATCGTGGCGACGGCCGGCGAACGAAGGTCTGGGTCGAGGGCATCGCGGCCCCCGTAATCGCCTCGCGAACCGAGTCGATCATCCTGCGTGACATGGGCCAAGAGGCCGTGGCCGACGTGCCACTACTGGAGGAGGCATTGGATCTCGCGTCGCGCCTGGCGCAGGCGGCCGACGCCGGCAAGGTCGACCTCGCCGATCTGGGCCGGCGGGCGCGCCGACTACTCGCCACTACCACTACCGGCGCCTGACGGCGCGCATCGTTGGCAGGCCCGAGCCCTCGGAGCCTTCAAATGGCAGATGCCTCCTCGATCGGGACCACCGACGTCGCCCCAACATCGCGCTCAATAAACCCCTCGTGCGGGATGCCGCAGTAGGCGACCGGTAGCCGGGCACCTTGTGATGGCTGGCCCCGTGGCACACGCCGCGCTTCAACCACCCTTGTGCGGGACGCAGCAAGTGGCGATTCGGGAAGCATTGTTCAGGTCGACTGCTCAGATCTGGTCTGCGGGACCCGAGTCTGATGGCTGATCGGGCCCGAGCAGCGGCCTCTGCGCGACCAAGACGTGGGCTGCGTTGTCGCCAAGCCCGAGTCGCCGGTGCTCCGCGAAGAGTAGGCCCGCCGCCTCCAGCTCTGCCACGATGGCGTCGACAGGCCGCAGCCGGAATCCGTGACGAGTCACCGGCATCTCAGCCATCCGGAGGGGGTCACCCACTCCAATCACCAGTCGGGCGCCGGGCCGCAGCACTCGAGCCACCTCGCCGAGCAGCGGGGCGAGTTCTGCCACGAAGTAGACGGTATTCACCGTGATCAAAGCGTCGAGGCTGCTATCCGGCAGCGGCAACGATGAATCGGATACCCGATGCAGAACGAGCCGACTTGATCGCACCATCTCTCGGTAGCGGCGTCTGGCGCCGGCAATCATCTCTTCGGAGATGTCGAGACCGTGCACCTGCCCGTTCGGGCTGGTCACATTGAGGAGCAGTCCGAGCCCGACTCCGCCGCCAAAGCCGAGGTCGGCCGCGACTCCTCCTGCTCCGGCACCGCTGGCGGCGACGGCGTCGGCGACCACGTCGCGATTGCCGCGGTTCAGTCCCCGGGCGACCAACCGGCCAAACAGCCCCCGCGGGTGGCCCAGCTGACGAGCAAGAGCCTCCAACGCGCGATCGCGGACCGTCATGGACTGAGGCTAACGGCGCCAACCCAGGCGTGCCCAACACACCGAAGCTGACCGTAGGTGGAGGACGCACGCAGAGCGACGGGTCGCACCGGTGCCGTCAGCCGGCGAGCCGGCTGGCCCGTACCGGCCACGCTCCCCTACCGCCGCTCCCTCGACCGGCAACCGCCATGAGAACGGCTTCGGCCGGTTCGGTGACTTCCGGTCCTGAGTCGTGACTCCAGTCCAGGTCTGTCGGCGTCAGGTATATGCCGCAGGCAAGGTGCCACCCCGGGGCTCGGGGCTGCGCAGGCTGTCGTCCGGCACGCAACGCAGTCGTTCAGCCGGGATCTGGCGTGGCATCCGAGAGGGCGACGGATGTCTTGATGATGGATGGTGGCATCGAGTAAGGCAGGCGGCCACCCGATGGTTGTGGCAGCGCTGCGGCCGAAGGTGAGCACGCAGCCTCTCCAGGAGTTGTTCGGTGCTGACCGATGTGCGTTCGTCTACGCCGACCTGGTGATGTGGACGATTCGACCGCGGATGGCACGGTGAAGCCTGCCGAGCAGGGGTGTGGGAGTGACCCGGTTTGACGGGCGTTCGGTGAGGTGCAGGTCGATCTCGAGCACCCGCACGATCAGCTACCGAGGTGCAGATCGATCTCGAGCACCCGCCCGATCGGCCACCGGCTCGCCGTGGTGATGCCCTGACCGTCAGGTTCTCGGGATCGCTGCTGCGCGAGGTGGTAGCCGGTGCCGAGCATCTGCGCCGCCTGGTCGACCCGTTCGGCCAGGATCGTCTCCTGCAAGGTCACGACGTCGGCTCGCAACATCTGGAAACCGCTCCGGAGCTGGTCAAGCCGACCGGCAGTCGCCCCACATGCCCCACGAGTTCAAGGTCGCCACCCGCATGGCGCCACGCTGACCGACCCGGACACGATGACGACCACCGGACGGCGAACAGGAAGAATCCGACCACGACCGTGCGGGAAACAGGACCCATCTCGGCCGTGCCGGGACCGAGGTCCGGTACCCCCGACGACATCATGGAGATCGTGGACGACATCCGCGTCGGGACCTCGGGCTGGAGCTATGACCATTGGCAGGACGCGCTGTACCCACCGGGTCTGCCCACGCGTGAGCGTCTCGGCCGGTACGCCGACGTCTTCGACACTGTCGAGCTGAACGCGAGCTTCTACCGGTGGCCGCGCGATGCCTCTTTCGCCGGCTGGCGGCGACGGCTCCCGTCGGGTTTTCTGCTGAGTGTGAAGGCACCCCGCGGCCTGACCCACGGGCGCCGCCTCTACTCCCCCGATCTTTGGATCGACCGGCTTACCCGGAGCTGGCACGAACTCGGGAGCCGACGCGGGGCCGTGCTGTTCCAGCTGCCACCAGACCTCGAACGCGACGACGACCGTTTGGCGTACCTGCTGGCACGGCTGCCATGGTGGATGGAGCGCGTGGTCGAGCTTCGGCATCCGAGCTGGCACTGCGAGCCGGTCTTCGATCTGCTGGCCCGGCACCAAACGACGTACTGCGTGATGAGCGGCGCTGGGCTGCCTTGCGTTCTGCGGGCCACCGCGCCACTCGTGTACATCCGACTGCACGGCCCCGATCATGAACACCTCTACGCCGGCTCGTACTCCGAGGACGACCTGCAGTGGTGGGCCGACCGGATCCGGGAGTGGCAGGCTGGTGGCCATCGGGTGATGGCCTACTTCAACAACGACGGCGCCGGCCATGCCGTCCGCAACGCACGGACCCTACGCTCCCTGATCTCTGCGTGATCTTGGTGACTGCCGGTGCTCGCGTCCCGCCACCGGGATTTGGCGCTTTCGCTCCAGCCGTCTCGCGCGTAGGAGGCCTACGTTGCACCGGGCCGTTCTGGTGAATCTCCTCGTCGACTTTTTACGTCGAGAATCATCGTGTCGGGGGTCACCGGGCCACGCCTCCAGCGCCGCTGGCCGCTCCAGTCTCGATGACCTGGTCCCTGCGCCGCGCTCACATCGACGAGAGCTCGCATCCACGCCCCGATCACCCAGCAAACACCAACGTGGTTCGTGACACGGACCTAGCCCCGCTCGACCCAACTCGCGCCATCTTCGACGGCGTGGCCGCTGGCCGCGAGCCCCGCGGCCTCTCGTCCCGACGGTACACGCGGGAACGATCGGCTACGCCGCTCCTGACGCAGGCTCCATCGGACGCGGCCGCAAGACAACGCGCACTTCTGCGAAGCCCGTTTGAGCAGTCCCACCTGCAACTTTCTGTTCACTGTTTCAGCTACGGCGTCGTCCCCGCGCCGAAGCCTTCTTCGCGGGCGCCTTCTTGGCGGGCCTGCCGGGTCGAGCTTGCGGCGGAACAGGCTGGGTCGGATCCGGAACGCCGAACGCGGTTACGTCGACACCGACGATCGGGATGTTTAAAGCCTGGAGGTCGTACAACCGGTTCGCCACCGCCGAAGCCTCCTGGCCGAGCCACTCGAAGGCGTCTTCCCACTCCCCCTGCGCCCGCACGTAGGCGTCGTTGGCGCGGTAACCCGACTTCGATCCCAACGTATGGGAGGAGCCGTCGGCGTAGTGCACAACAAAAGCCACCCGCCGCTGCTCTCGAGCAGCTTCGGCTATCGCATCCATCGTCGCCTGCTTGGCGTCGAAACGACCCACCGAGCGGGGCGACTTCGGCGCAGTGATCCGCTTCGTCCTGGCACCGCCGGCCAGATAGTTGGTCTGCACACTGAACTTGCCGGGCGTCGGGGCGGTCGGTGTGGGTGGCGGAGGTTCGTGCGCCGGTTGGCCGCGCCGGCCGCGGATCCTGGCCGGCGCACCCGATCGGGTCGTCCGACGTTCAGGCCTGCGTGCGGCATGCCCGGTGCGGGCAAGATCGATCAAAGTGGGGAGGAGATTCGTGCCCGGCCGCTTCCCGGCGGCCACCTGATACAACAGCGACGAGTCCCGATCGCATTCAGCCGACAGATCGCGCATCGACAGGCCCCGCTCGCGGAGGGCAAGGATCAGCTGCTGCGCGGTCGGGCCCTGGTCGGTCATGCTGGGACCTTGGCGGGGGGCCCGTACGCTTCGGCGCGGCCGCGAAGATTGTTCCGGGCCTCGGTTGTCGCCGGGACTGGCATTGGCTCCCCGATCCATCCCTTCACGCGCAGCCGACCGGTCTTCCCGTCGTCGCCGCCGCCCTGGTCGACCGGCAGGCAGGCCTGTGGCACCGACGTCAAGTACAGGGCGTCACCGTTCACCCCGATCAGCTGCGACGGGTCGACCTCGAGGGCACCCCATTCCTTCACCTCGGTCCTGCCGAGCTGGTAGGGGGCGGTCGGGCCGAGCAGGATCCGGGCTCGTTCCCGCGCCCAGATCTGGGAGGAGTACTCGGGGTGGTGGAACAGCTGCAGCCGCTCGTTCAGCTGGGCGGGTATCAGGTAGGTGACCACGTCGCCGTAGGTGCGGATGGTGCCTTGATGCTGTGGGGGAACGTCGAAGGTTGACTCCACCACCATGGTCCGGTCGCGGCCCTCGGAGTGGAACCCGCCGATGGTCTGCAGCAGGATCGCCCGCAGCGCCGACTCGACGGCCTCAATCAGGTGCGGGTCGGCCTCGAGTTCCGCTGCGTTCTCGCGGGCCTTCATGATCCTGGCGGCGAAGTTGTCCAACGGCCGGCCTCGGTCGAACGCGATCCCCTCCTGGATCTCTACCGAGCCGGCGCCCCACACGTTGCGGGCGGTGCGGAGCTCGACGGCGTCGACCCAAGTGTCATGGGTGGCGCCCGGCCGGTTCGGGTAATGCCACTGCGCCGCGTCTTGGCGGAAGACCCCGAACAGGCCGAGTGTGTCCCAGCCCTCCGGGACGGTGAACCGGATCAGGTACCGGGCCCGGGCATAGGCATCCCCGTCAGCCCGGTCCTGCGCCTCGAGCTTCGTCAGCCGGCGGCCGCCGACGCCGACCTCCCGGCACAGCGCCGAGTACATGAACCGGCCGTCCACGTAGCAGAACCCAGGGACCTCGGTCTTCGCTGGGATCAGCGGCAGGCAGTCCCCACAGTCACACCGGGAGCGACCCTCAACTAGGTGCTCGGTGCGGTGCTGCCCGGAGGTGCGGTGGATCAGCTCGGCCAGGTCCGGCTCCAAGAGAGGTGGATCCAGATCCTTCGGCAGCGAGTACGCCCAGATGTTCTGTCCAGTCGCGGTGGGTGAGGCGGCAAGATGACCGGGCAGTGCCTTGGTCAGGACCTGCGACAGCAACTGCATGGCCTCCCGGGCCGAGGCCGGCGCGATCACGTCGGTACCGAACCACTCCCTGGCCACCCGCACCTCCACCTTGTGCGCGGCGGCGGCACTGACGAACCGACCGGTGGGAGGTCGATCGTCTTTGATGTAGTGCCCGGCCGCTGACCAACCTTCGGTGGCCACCAGCAGCCAATGGGTCCTGGTCGCCGACACGGCCGGGAACTTTCCCGACAGCATGATCCTGGCCGCGCGGTGATGCGCCGCGGTATTGAGGAGGTCCACGAGCGCCGGCTTCTGCCGACGGCCGCCGAGAAGGGGCCTCACTGGGGCGCCCGCATCGTCGACGCCGGCACCGGTCTCCACATCCAGCCACAGCGTCGGGATCTCCGACAGCTTCCACGGGGCTGGTCTGGTCATCGTGATCTCCCGTCATCGTGCTGTCCTGCGCGCCCGCCGGCGAGTCGGCGGATACGACGGTCAACTGTGGTCGTGGGCGATCTGATCACGAGACTCTCCGCAGGTCGAGGGCGTAGTGGACATGTTCGTTGGCGAGGTCGAGCAACTGCCGTTGCCCAGGCTTCAGCTTCGATCGCCACCGCGCCCAGACCGTTCGGAGCATAGCTGCGCGGTCCGACGCCTCAGCTATCTGTCGTGCCAGCTGCACGGTCATCCAATCCACGATCTCCGCATCACCGCTGAGCTGGTCGGGATCGTCGGCGACAGGTCGCTGCAGCAGCAGTGCGATGGGATCGGACGCGGCCACCAGACTGGAACTCCTGGAGTCTGGATGCGTCGTCCCTGCGGCCTCCGGTCGTGGTGCCGTCGTCCCAGGAGAAGTCGAACTGAGAGCAGCCCGGCGAGTGCCGGTCTCGGTCGCCGCAGTCGGCGCACATGCCGACGCGTTGGTCGGTCCAGGCCTGCTGCAGCGCCCGCTGCAGGAGTAGGCACTCGGCGTCGAAAGCACCCTCCTCCGCGACCAGACTGAGAGCCCGATCTGCGTGACCAGGGGCAAGCCCTTGCTCGAGAGCGGCGGCGAGGCGCTTCACCATCGCTTTGCGGAAGTGCGGCTTAGCGGCAGCCATGACCGGGCGCTGGCGGATCAGCAGAGCAGCAGTCTGTTGGTAGTCAGCGAATCGTTCCGCGGCGACCTGTTTCTCGGACCTCGACGCCGGAGGCGGCGCGTCGACCGGCTCGCGCGTTGGGTACGTAAGCGGAGGCACTGACGTGCCCCCGAGATTGGATAGATCATCGGATAGAGAGTCGGTTAGATCTTCCTCTATAGGAGGCCAGGTTTTTTTTCTCACCAAGGTCAAGCGGTCTTTCGAGGCAAGGTCAAGACTTTTTTCCGACGTTGCCTCACCCTGCGGCGTACCCAAGGTCAGGTCTTTTTTCTCGACTTCAGCGCTGGATTTTGGTTCGATCGCAGTCTGCGACGGCACCATCCAGTGAGGGTCGTACAGCTCCTCCAGCCATGTCAGCTCGCTCAGTCGGTTCTCTCGCACGACGATCTTGAGTAGCCCCAGCAGAGCCAGTCGCTTGCGGGAGGCTCGGATGGTTGGGGGGGTGACGTGCCAACTCTCAGCAATCACTTTCGTCGATTCGGCGGTCCATCCCCGCGGCCCGCACTCAAGCTGCCAGCGGCCGAAGTCGGCGATGTCGGCCGGCCTCACAGGCATGCGAGTGTTCTTGGTCTCGGGCAGCAGAGCCAGATCCCAACGGCGGATCATGGCGTACCGCTTGTGGGGCTTGTGCACCACCGCCTTGTAGGCGAACTCGTTCTCGGTCATTCGGCGGCGCAGGATCCAGGTACCGAGCAGGGGCTGCAGAGCGGCGCTGAACTTGGCCTTGATTGCACTCGGTGCTGCTGTGTCTACTCCCAGCGCCTTCGCGAGCTCGTAGTAGTTGGTGCGGCCCTCTCCATCTTGGAACCACAGCCTGAGCTGCACCCAGACGAGAACCGCCAGGTCTTGGAAGCCGCCGTGCAGCAACGACAACGGGACTGGTGTGTACCCCTGCGGCTTCCGTGTGCCGTCATCGGACACCTCGTCGGTAGTGGCCGGAAGCCGCCGCTGGATCGAGGAATCCGGGAGTGGGCCGCGCCAGTGATTCGGCAAGGCCGTGGGGGCGGTTGTGCGGCCCCTAATGACCGCGCTCATCGTGACGACCCTCGGGATGAGGGGAGGCCGGCTAGGTGCGCTGATCGGCGCCAGCAGGCTGTCCAGGGGTTCATGCAAGCCTCATGTCGGCGAATCGGCTGTAATGGCCCTGGAAGGCCACGGTGATGGTCCTGGTGGGGCCGTTTCGGTGTTTGGCGACGTCGATGTCGGCTTCGCCAGCGCGGTCGGACTCCTTGTCGTACAGGTCGGGCCGGTTGAGCAGGATCACAAGGTCGGCGTCCTGCTCGAGCGATCCGGACTCACGGAGGTCTGACAGCATCGGCTTCTTGTCAGTGCGCTGCTCGGGGCCACGGTTGAGCTGCGACAGAGCAACAACGGGGATGTTGAGCTCCTTGGCCAGCAGCTTGATCTGGCGAGAGAACTCGCTGACCTCGACCTGCCGGGACTCGACCCGTTTGCCGGAGGTCATCAACTGGATGTAGTCGATCACCATCAGCTGGAGGTCGTGCCGCTGCTTGAGCCGGCGGGCTTTCGCCCGGATCTCCATAATCGTCAAGTTCGGGGAGTCGTCGATGAACATCGGCGCCTCGGACACCCTGCACATGCAGGAGCTGATCTGTTCCCAGTTGGCGTCGTTCATCCGTCCGCTGCGAATATGCGCCAACGGTACAGAGGCTTCCGCCGACAACAGTCGCATGGTGATCTCCAGGCGGCTCATCTCCAGTGAGAAGAACGCCGACGGCAGACGGTGTCGGATCGAGGCCGATCGGGACACGTCCAAGGCCAGCGTGCTGTTGTGTGTCGGGATCATCTCTCGACCAACCAGGTACGTGTGATCCTGATTGTCGACTTGAACGCACCGCACAGGTACCGAGTCGATTTCGCGTACGGCGACTATGAAGCGGTCATTCGTCAGCCTTCGATTCGGCGCGCGCAACGCCCTGTGCTTAGTGTTCTTCCTGTCTAGGCTAAAGACGTCATCAGAGGTGCTAAACCCTATCGTGTAAGCGATGCTGCTGGCTGGCGATCTGCCCGCGACCGACTTCTGGTAGATCCATGGTCGGTAGCCTAGGCCGGCGATCAGCTCGAAGGTGTCATCAGCGAGACGTCGAGACGTCGACGTGAATGTCACACCACCCCTCTTATGAACCGTACCGTCGGTATCGAGGAGCCCTGCGAGAAGGGCACGACGTTGGCCGATTCCAGCGCGCTGGTACTCCACTGGAATGTGTTTGTTGTTTAGAACGCCCAGACTTCGGAGATCCTGCCTGACTGAGGAGCGTTGGTGACCACACGATGGCCAAGCTCGACCTGAAGGCAGCGCTGTGCCGCAGCTGGAACAGGTAGTTCTGAAGATGGCATACCGCAGATTGCCCTTGTAGACAATCCTGTACCCCATGTCGCGGATGCGGCTGATGATGTGCGGATCAGCGCTGGTGACGTGGGCTTCTGCACTGGTTCCATCACCCAGCCAAGCTCCAAGGAGGTACGGATCTACTGTGAAAGTCCTCTCCGGGAGGTCCATCGCTTGTGCCATCCGAACGGACCAGTTGCAGCGTCCATCCGGGAGGCGAACTGAAGCGGCGATGGTCTCCGTCGTCACGACCTTGTTGTGAACAGAGGCCACCCAAGATGAGGCTGGCCTACTGACGAAGGCAGCGAGGGTCGTCATCAGCTTGCTGTAGGGGTAGTAGAAGAATCGACCTGGTCGCCGCAACTCGCCCGCGGGCCGTGAACCGCGAACTGGGCCGACGGCGCGGCCCGAGGCGTGCAGCGCCGAGCGGAACTGTCCACCAACGAGGGCCTCGGCTTCGCGCATGGTCACCATCCGACCGTCGTCAGCACCCTCCCGAGCCAGCGACTGAATTCGTTCGATCGCTTCAAGCGGGTGGTAGTAGCGCGGGGGCTTTCGTTCGCCCGCGGCCCGCCGAGCCGCTCGGCTTGTGGCCACCCATTCATGGTGGGAGTCAGCGACCACGTGACTGCCGTCCGAGAAGGTGATCTCGAAGCAGCGGCGTCCGATGAGGACGTCCGTCGCCGCTACAACCGTCGTTGGCTGACCATCGGAACCGATAAGTCGGTCACCAACCTCGACTGAGCCCATGGTGGACCAGCCGGCCTCCGTGGGCAGCAATGTGTCCAGTGCCAGCGCCTTTCCCACACCGGGCCGGGCGGCCACGATCACCATCTGTCCGGGGTGCAGCCCGCCGGTGAGGTCGTCGAGGTCGGCGAATCCGGTTGGCACGCCCGCCATGTCGCCGCGGGCGCCGATCGCCTCGATCTCGTCCATCACCGGTTGCATCAGCTGCGACAGCGGCGGTAGTCCTCGCTGCGCCGTCGGTCGGTCACCGCGTACAGCTCGGCCTGGGCCTGGTCGACGAGGTCGTCGGCCTCGCCCTCCCCCGCGGCCGCCAGCTGCGCGATGCGGGTGGCCGCATCCCCCAGCCGGCGCAGCGTCGCCTTGGTGTGGACGATGTCGGCGTAGAACCCGGCGTTGGCGGCCAGCGGGACAGCGGACGAGCAAGTCGTGGATGTACGGCGCCCCGCCCAGCTTCAGCAGCTGGCCACGCTTGGTGAGGTGGTCGGCGACCGTGACCGCGTCCACCGGCTCCCCGCGGCCGTACAGGTCGACGATCGCCTCGAAGAGGGTCTCGTGCGCCGGCCGGTAGAAATCGACGCCGCGAAGGACCTCGACGACGTCGGCAATGGCGTCCTTGGACAGAAGCATCGATCCGAGGACCGACTGCTCAGCCGCCAAGTCCTGCGGAGGGACAGGGCCAAGCGAACGAGGATCCGGCTCGAACGCCGCAGCAGCAGCCACTCAGACCACCACCCCACCACGAGGGCGGAGACGGCCGTGGACCACGTCGGCCGGCGCGGACGAAGCTTCGCCTGCGTCCTGCAACGGCACCAGCGTTCCTTCTCGACTAGGCCCTCGGTAGTCGGGCTGACCTTGATCGAGAACTGACGCGCATCGCCTTCTGTCCAAAGCCGCCGGTGCCGCCCTCAACTCTGTTGCAGTTGGGTTCTGCGCGGCACCGAACACCCGTTCTCCGTGTTCAGTTCGCTGGCCAGCCCTCACGGCACAGCGGTCGGCCGAACTGTTTACTAGCGGACTGGGCGCGGCTCCTCGGCTACATCCAACAGAGTTGCCTCGTGTTCGGTCGTCACGTGTGGTCGCACCGCCGCTTCCAGATACTCCGGCATGGAGATCGGTTCGAGCCCCTGATCGCGGCGGGTTAGGTTCCATCCCCGGATCAGGTAGTACGTGCCGAGGTCGGACAACGGCATGCGCGATTCGGCGGCGATGCCCACGAGCGCCTCCCGCAAAGGGGCAGGCATCTTGGCCTGCAGCACTCGACGAGATACCCCGCCCTTCGGGCGGCGCCCAGCGCTCCTGCCGGTCGGACTCCCACCGTTGAGCTGTGTCAGGGTCATGACCCCACCTTTCCTCATTCAGAATTGATGGACGGGACGACAGGTCCACCCCGATGACGACTCGTCCGGTGACACCGGCGTATCTCTGCCTCACGTCTCTGAAGGCCCTCAGAACCCGCCGATGTGAGGTTCAGATTCGAATTTCGACGAACTTTCTTTCAGATCGGATGCTTCCGGGGCCGATCTGGCCCCCAGTCTCGGGGGTTCGGTGCCCGATTGCGACCTGGTGAGCTGATCCAGTCCCTTGGTGTCTAGCGCACGATGACGGCCTGGAGCTCGCCCACCGGGAGGTCGACGTTGCCCTGGCGCGGCACCTGGATGACGCCACTCACGCCGTTCACTGTCCAGGTGACGGCCCAGTAGGTCGTGGCGGTGACGCGGTACTTCTTGCTCGGCAGACTCGGCTTCTGGTAGACGTAGCCGCAGGTCGGCGACTTGGCCCCCGGCTTCACCCAGCTCGCGTACGGCTTCCCACCGCCGGTACAGGTCACCGACTTGCCGTCACCCATCCGGAACACCGTCTTCGACAGCTGCGCGTCCAACGACACCGACAGCCCGCCCACATTCTGTCCAACCGGCCCGACATGGGTGGGTCCGTCCGCCCACAGCCACAGCGGGTACCCGATGGCGGCCATCTTCCATTCGTTCTTGTCTGGGTCTGGCCCGATGCCTGGTGCGCTGACCGGCAGCTGCAGCTGCGCCACGGCGATCGCGCCGGCCTGCGCCGGTGTGATGGTGGGTGCCGGAGCAGCTCCTGCCGGCCGCGGTTGACCAGTCAGCACCACCTGGGCGCCGCTCCACGCTCCCCCGCCGGAGCCGCCCGGCCTTCGGGGCAGTGCAGCCGTCACCGCCTCCCTCGACACAGCTCGTGTACGCCTTGAGCGAGTTCTGGAACTTCGTCACGGCCCGGTTGATGGCCTTCTCCTGCTTGCGAGCGATCTCGAGCTTCGACGGACCCGATTTGCCGCCTCCACCACCGGAGGAGACAGCGTTGTTTCCACCGCCGCCTGCACGGCTGCCCCCCTGGCTGCTGCCTCCGCCGCTCGCCTTCTTCTCCGCCTTGACGCGGCAGACTCCGTAGCGGTTGCAGGTGGGGCCGGCCGCAGATGCCTCGGGCCATGGTCCGGTTCCAAGGAGGACTGCTGCACCGACCAGGGAGGCGACCATGACAGCGATAGGTCGCTGGTTCATGGTGCGCAGTTTCCTTCGTGCTCGAAGGTCTTGACGGCCTTCGACTCGACGGCGGTGATCTTCCAGACGCCGTTCTTCCTGGTGGCGGTGAGTGTCTGGACGTACCGGGTGTCGCGGTCCTTGAATACCTCCTTGCCCTTCTTGTCGAGGATCTTCACCTTGCTGGTGTCCTCGCAGGCGGTCAGACCGAGGTTGTCGGGGCTCCAGCCCCCGTCGGCGACGACGGAGGCCACTGTGGGCCGGTCAGCCCGCCAGCCCTTCTCCTTGAAGAACTCGAGACCGTACATCTGGGTCTTCAAGTACTCGCCGCCCGTGGTGGCAAGGAGGATCTTGGTGGGCTTGGTGGCTCCCCCGGCCATGGCAAGACGATCGGTCTCTTTCCCGGACGTCAGGTAGGCCTTCATGGCGGCCTCCTGGTCGAGCCGCATCTACGCGCTCCTGCGCCGTCTCCGGGGGCGTGGGGTTCGGCGTAGCGGTGGCCGGTGGGAACGATGGTGACGTCTGCTGAGCCAGCCACTGACAGCCGGACATGGACGCAACCGCGAAAACCAGGCCGGCAACCAGTGCCGCGACTCGTGTCCCCTTGGTCATCATCTGCTCCTCTCTCGACTGGTCGGCGTCCTCTTCCAGGATGCGTCATTTCTGTCCATCTGGCGACGGAGACTCCGGCTCTACATGGCGATCGCATCCCGCAGGACCTCCTTGGCGTCGTCGGTCAGGTCGGAGCCCAGTTCGCGGGCCGTAGCCGACATCCGGTCGGCGAGACGCGCAACGACGGCCTTGTTGCCGGCTTGGGCTTCGATGCGGACTTCGTCGGCCATGAGGGTCTGGTTGAGCGGGTCCGCGGTCCGGCCCTGCGAGGTGGCCCACCGTGCGAGTGGGATGTTCCTATCAGCCAGTGCGCGGGTGGTGAGCTCGTGGGCTGCGTCGGTGAGCTTTGAGGAGATGTCGGTTCGGATCGCTTGAATGTTGAAGCCGAGTCGCCAGTCGTCGGCGCCCAGGAATGGCTCGCCACGCACCACGGCGAGGATGCGGATGAGGATCTCGTCCGGGGCGGTGTTGACGCCGCGGCCGATGAGCTGGTTCACGTAGTACAGGTCGCACGTGACCTGGTCGTGGAGCCGGTATCCCGGGCTCTGTCCCATCTCGGGGAGGTACTGGTTGCCGTCGTCGGCGGTGCCGAGGGTCTTGCGTAGATTGCTGATCAGTGACTTGGCGTAGTCACGGCTCAAGCTGAACGTGCCGGTCAGAGTCGGCATGGTCGCGCCAGGATGCTCCAGTAGATAGAACAGCATCTCGAGTGACCGCTGCTTGTAGCGCCGGTTGGCTGGTCCCCTCGCCCCCACGAGTTCCGGTTCGCCGATGAGTCGCAGCATGGGACGGTCAGCCGGCGGCGGGACGCTCAGCGCTACCCACGCCTCACGGTCCCCTTCGTCGTCGGGTTCCTGTTCAGGACCTTGGTCTTGTTGGTCGGTAGCGGGTCCTCGCGACGGCTCGGTGCTCGTGAGCGCGTGAAGGGTGAGTGGTGCCCTCCGGGTTGTCCCGTCTCCCCCGGCCTTCGCATCCGGAGACGAGTCAACGCCGAAAGCGTCGAGATTGTGGATGTTCTGATTCTGAACGATTGGTTGGTCCCCGGCTGCGCCGTGACCGGCCGCGTTGCGAGAGTGACGACGGGAGGGGGGTGACGGTGGTGGGTAGGTGCTCGTCGTCGGGGGCGGTGTCGTGGTTCCACCAGGGCGCGGGGGTGGTGTCGTCGGTGCCGCTGGTCGTCACCAGCTCGAGAAGCTGCTGGTACTGCTCATCGCTGACCAGCTGGGGTGTCAGAGGCCAGCCGAACGGTGCGAGATGAGCGGTGCCGCCGGCGGTGAGGTCGTATCGCCAGCCGGTCAGTCCTTCATAGGTGGTGACGGCGGCGATCGCGACGCGAGGGAGGTCGGTGACGATGCCAGCGAGTCGTTGGGCCTGGTCCGGGTCGAGCTCGTGGCCGAACAGGACAACGTGGGGGCACCAGGCGTCGGCCAGATCAGGGTCGAGCCGCTTCTGTCCAATGGTGATGTCGTCGGTGAAGTGGCGCCGGCGAGCAGCAGCGCGGTGTTCGAGACCTGTCAGAACCCGGTCGACGTCGTCGATCTGGGTGACCGCTGGATGGTCGAGCCCCTCGGTGAAGCCCGGCACCATCGGCCCCACGAACGTCACGTCCAGGTCAGCGCTCCAGGGCGACAGGGCCAGCTCGATCGCGATGGTGGCCATCATCCGGGCGGCGTCGTCGGTGTCGTCGGCGGCGATGGTCAAGGCGGCCGCCGCCTCCAGGTTCACGAGAACGTGAGCGGTTTCGGAGTCACGCCCGAGCGTGACCAGTGCCGGGTAGGGCGGGATGGCGGTGTCGATCCCATCGACGGCACTGACGGCTGCGAGATCGGCAGCATGCGCGGTCCACACGGACCCATCGGCACCAACGTCGATGCCGGTCGGCGGGGTGCCGGCGGGCTGGCTGAACAGCAGGTCGATGCGCTCGTCAGCCACCCGGACCGCGGTGAGTGCCGGCAGGTCGTCGCCGGTGCGCCGGCAGTGCACGGCGATCGCCTTGGTCACCAGGTCCAGGTGCTCGAAGCGCAGCGGCTGATGCTGAGCCTCGACCTCCTGCTCGAACTCGGCCGCCGCGAGCCCCGGGGTGGGGACCTGTCGTCCAGGTTGGCGGGCGTGGAGCTGCCGCCGGCGGCGGCTGTTGAGCGCGGTGATCAGCCCGGCCGTCAAGAGCAGCCCGACGGAGACCGCCGCGGCCGTCGCGACTTGGTCACTGTTCTGTCCGACCTCGTTGGCAGGTGAGGTCGCTGCTCCCGGCTGGGCCGGTCGGGCAGTCTCGGCCGGCTCCGCGGGCCGGCTCGCCTGAGACGACGGTGACGCGACCGGCCCTTGCGCCTCCTCGCGGTCGGGTGCCTGCGCACGGTCAGGTGCCTGCTGCGCCGGCGGTGTGGGTTCCGCTTCCGCCTGCGGGGTGTCGGACTCGGCGGCCGGGTCTGTGTCACCCCGGGTCTCTTCGTGGGTGTGGTGGGTTGGGTGGTCGGCGTCGGCGAGGACCTGGCGGTCCGGCAGTTGCAGGTTCTGTCCAACCTCGATCAGGTCGGGGTCGGCGATCTGGTCCCGGTTCTCCTCGTACAGGTCGGGCCAGTGCTTCTCGCTGCCGTACAGGTCGTCGGCAATCGTCGACAACGAGTCGCCGCGTTCCACGCGGACGGTGTCGCCGGCATGGGGTGCGATGCGCTTCTCGCTCGACTGCTTATCGGCAGAGTGGGTGCGGTCGACAGGGATGACCAGCCGTTGCCCGACGTCGATGCGGTCGGGGTTGATGCCGGGATTGACGTCGGCGATCTCCTTCCAGCGGGAGCCGTCGCCGAGGTAGCGGTCAGCAAGGTTCCACAGCCACTCCCCTCGCTCCACCACGTGGATGTGCTGACTCTTCTCGACGGATCTCTTCGTCTCAGCCTCAGGAGCGCGCGAGGCGCGATCAGGGTTGTTCGCCGGGGCCGTGACAGCGGCTGGCGCGGAGGTCAGCGGCGTCTGTGGCGCGGACACTGTGGCCGCAGGAACCGGCGCGGTGTCGGCCGGTTCGGCGAACGCTGTCGGCTGCCCGTGCGGCGCCGCGATCATGGTGACGACCGCGATGACCAGAATGGCCGCGAACTTCTGTCCAAGCCCGAGGCCGGGAAGGCGGAGCTGGACCCGCCGGCCGGGGAGTGCGTTGACGACTTCGGCGACCACCGAGGCGGCGAGGGCCACCCACACCAGCCAGCCGGCGATCGTGACGATGCCGATCAGCGCGCGGTCCGACGCCGGCCGCAGCAACGACTGTCCGATCGCCTGCCACGACAGATCGGCCGGGAGCGGGTTCCCTCCAAAGATCACCAGGCAGAACGGGATGCCCACCAGGAGGACGACGAGGGCAGCGAGGGCACCTATCCCGCGGACGATACGCATCAGCCGCCTCCTGATTCGATGAGCTCGGCGGTGGCTTCGCCTCGGCCGGTCACGGTGTTGATGCCGACGATCGACAGGTAGCGGGTCGACGTCGTCGACTGGGTCGTCACCCGCAACCGTCCGCCGGGCAGGAGTTGGACAGAACCGGACACGTTCGGGGCGCCGGCCAAGAAGCTCCGGGCGGCGGAGACGGCGGCGGTGGTGTTGGCGCGGCCCGCCAGCCGTCCGGTTGCGCCCGCGTTCAGTCCGGCCCGGGCCGCACCTGCGGCGACGGCCTCGGCGTCCCGTGCGGCGGCGGTCTTGCGTCCGCCGTCGACGACCAAACCAGCCGACAGCACCAGCGCCACGACGACGCCGAGCAGCAGGATCGATTGGCTGCCGCCCCGCTCATCGCGGCGCCGCCACTGTCTCAAGGGGTCTCTCCCCCACCGGCGGATCACCGGCGCTCACGAAAAGTGTCAAGCGGAGACACGGATCGCGCTGACAGCGTCCGGGATCCGCCAAGGCCAGGAACCAGCAGGTCCTGCAGCGGAGTTTGGCAGGAGACGGAGACGGCGACGGAGGCTGGCTGTCCGACGGGCACGGAGAAGCCGGAGGTGTCGACGTTGACCGAGGTCGAAGAGCAGGTCAACCCGGCGGTACCGAGGCTGCTGTTGGCGACCTGGTGGGCGTCGCTGCGGGCCTGGCCTGCGGTACGGGCGAGGGACGCCGCTCGTGCTGCGGCGCTGGCGACGCCGTCGACAGCTGACTCGGCCATCGCGATGCGGTACCCGGCTGTCGCCAACGACAGCAGCAGAACGATCGACGACACGATCAGCAGCGCCTCGACGGCGGGTGATCCGCCTCGTTCGTCTCGAGCCGGGAGGCAGGTCATCGCGTGACTCTCTCCCTTGCCATGGAAGCTCGCTCGGTGAAGCGTCCGACGCCGATATCCACGAACATCGGCACCCGGGCAGAGACCACCACGGTCACCGTCTCCGCTCCCCTGCTGACCGAGACACTGACGTCCTCGAGGCCGCGTTGGGAGGCGATGGAGGACGCCGCCGCCTGCCCGGCCCCGCCGGCAGGGTGCAGCACCCGCTCGGCTTCGGCGGCCGCCTGCGCGGCGCCGAGGGTGGCCTGCCGGCCGCTGTACCAAACAGATGCCTGGAACACGGCGAGGATGGCGAAGAGGACGACGGGTCCGACGAGAACGGCGGCGATGGATTGGCTGCCGCCGCGTTCGTTGCGGTCCCGCTGGGTGGCGGTCACGGTGTGGGCCTCCCGATCAGGGGAGGTGGCTCCGGACGTAGCTGGTGATGGCGACCGTCACGATCGTGGCGATGCCGATGGCGAGGGCGCAGTACAGGAGGATCTCGATGGTGTTGCTGCCGCCGCGCTCGTTGCGACGCTTCGGGTCGGTCACCATCAGCCAGGTGGTCAGCACGGCGGTGTAGATGCGGAGGGGCATGGGGTGCTCCTAGGTCGAGGTGGCTCGTATTCTGCCGGACCCGTGGGAATTACCGAAGCACGGCGCGAAACGGGCTTTGGACAGAAACGCAGCACAGCCAAGCGGGCACTGGTCGCGCGGATCCGGGTGTGCCGCGCCGGGGGTTGGACAGAAAGAATCATGGGTGTCAGCCGGCGATCTTCATCAGCGGCGGCAAGATGATCGCCAACGAAACCACCATCACGGGCAGAAACTTGGGCAGCTCCATCCGCTGGGTGATGCGGTCGGCCTCGCGTTGGCGACGCGCAACGTAGGCGTTGCGGAGCTCAGCCACCCGGGCCCGGAAGGCGGCCGCCAGGCTGACCCCCTCGTCCTGGAGGGCGGCGATGTCGGCGATGTCGGCGATCTGGGGTAGGTCGAGCCGATCAGCCAACCGTCGCAGTTCTGTCCACGGCTGCTCCCGCTCGAGCTCGGCGCGCGCCAGGGCCTGGCGGATGCTGACGAAGACGGGGCTATCGCAGACCTTCGCCGCGTCGGTCAGCGCCGTGCGGGCGTGCTTGTTCGCCATCCGTCCCAGCACGACCAGGTCGATGTAGACCAGCAAAGCCTCGGAGGCGTCCTCGGTGACCTGTTGGGCGCTCGACGCGATCCGCAACGCGGGCAAGAACCAGCCCAGGATGGCGGCGGCCAGCACGGCACCGAGCGGGATGGCGACGCCGACCGGGCCGCCGATCTGGACTACCGCCCACCAGAGCATGGTGACCATGACGCTACAGATCAGGGCGGCGGCGAGCCGTTCGCCGTAGAAACGGGCGAGGGAGATGTTCCGCAGCTGCAGCAGCGCGAGCTGCTTGCGCGAGGGGGTGAGCCGCCCGGTCCGGATCAGCCACGATCCCCACCGGTCGAGCAGGGTGGTCGGCGTTGATCCGTCCAACCCGGGTCCGGTCAGGAGGGGGTCGGAGGTGTCGAAGACGGCGTTCAAGGTCCCGGCCAGGTTCGGCAGCGGGCGGCGGAAGGCGGACACAGCCAGCATCACGGCGCCGACGGTGGCGGCGCCGACCACCAGAGCAGCGATGATGACGGGGTTCATCGAGGCATCCCGGCAGGGTCCGCGCGGATCAAGATGCGCTCTCGTCGGCGGGGCATCGCCATCCGGTACAGCAGGATCAGCGACCCCACATATGCCACAGCCAGGCCCGCCACGATCAGCTGCCCGATCGGAGAGTTGTACGGGGCGAAGTAGCCCCGGCCGAACAAGGCGGTGCTGGCGATCATCAACGCCGAGATCACGGTCACGATCCGAGCGGTCTGACGGGGACGGTCACGTTCGTTCTCGATCTGTCGGAGGGCCCGGAGCCGTTCCTGCAAGGAGTCGGCGATGCTCAACAAGTTCGCACTGATCCCCTCGGTGTGGGTGATCGCCAGCTTCAACGAGGCCACGACCGCGTCGGCGTCGGGACTGTCGAGCCGGTCCGCGAACTGCTGCAGCGCCTCCTGCGGATCCCAGCCCCAGTTCAGCCGGTCGACAAGCTCGCCGACTTCCTCGGCCAACAGCGGTGGCGCGATCGCCCGGGACGAGCGGAGCGCCTGGGTCACGCTGCGGCCGCCCGGCAGTGTCGTCGCCAAGGTCCGTACCCATCGATCCAGTGCCTCGAGCAGAGCGATATCACTGCGGGGAGCCCGGCCGAACAGGATCGGCAGTAAGAACATCACCGCCGGTACCAAAGGGATCGCGATCAGCCAGCCGGTGAACACGAAGATGGCCACCCCGGCAGCAAGCCCGGCGAGGAGCCGCAGGTCGCGCTGGCGGCCGGCCTTGCCGGCGGGCCGGCGGGTGTACCGGGCCCACGCCTGAGCCGGGGTGATGCGCTGTTTACGGGTAGCCGGCGCTACGGGGACCTTCTTCAGCCCGGTGACCAGGAACACGGCCGCACCGGCGAACGCCATGCCGCTCAGCAGCGCTACCAGCAGGATCATGTCAGCTTCTCCGCCCTGCGCGGCAGCGATTCGCGGTAGTAGCGGCGGAGCTTCTTGAGCAGCTCCGGCGGCGGGTTGAACGTCAACGGGTTCCCTTGCTCATCGGTGGTGAAGATCGGGTCGATGGCGGGCCGGCCGTCCTCGCCGGGGCTGCAGAAGGCGATCTGGGTGATCCGCCGGTACCGCTCGCCGCCGAACATGCGCTCGTCGATCACGTCGACGTACACGATGAGCTGCAGCAGCAACCCGATCTGGCGCATCGCTTCGTCGATGGTGTAGACCCGACCTTCCGCGATGCGGGATGCGAGCCGGATCGGGACGGTCTCCGGGTTGGGGGCGTGGGTGGTGAACATGGTGCCGGTGCCTACGGTCATGGCCTGGAACAAGGCGGACGCCTCGGCCCCGCGGACCTCACCGACGATCAGAGCGCTGCAGGTTCTGCCGCAGCGCCATGTCGATCAGGTCCGACACGCTGATCTCGCCGATCCGCTTGCCGTCTGGGCCCCGCTCCCCCATCCCCGATCGAGCCACCAGGTAGGCGCAGCTCTCCCGGCCCGGCAGTTTGTGGGAGAACAGTTCGAGGTCGGTCTCCAGGGTGCCGAACTCCTCTTCCATCGGGATGGCGTCGATGAGGGCGCGTAGCAGGGTGGTCTTGCCGACGGCCTGAATGCCGGCGACGCCGATGGGTGTGTTGGCGCGGACTGCGGCGTCGAGGAACAACGCGACGTCTTCGGGCATCAGGCCGCTGTCGACGAGGTCGCCGAGGGTGATGTTGGTCAGGAGGTGTTGGCGGATCGCGACGCGCGGCTGGCCGCTGACTTCGGCGCTGTAGGCGTGCAGCCGGAACCGTTCGTCGAGCATCAAGGTCATCTCGACGTTGTGGCCGTCGATGGTGCGCACGGGTGTGGCGTTGCTGCCCATCTGTCGGAGTTGCTCCACCAGCTCCTCATCGGAGTCGGCGACCGGGGGCCAGACTTCGATCCTGCCGTCAGGAAAGTAGACCTTGACGACTTCGCAGCCGTGGATGGAGATGTTCTCGGCGGTGGGGATCTCGAACAGTGGCTGCAGACGGCCGTAGCCGAACTGGGAGTCGAAGACGGCCTTGTAGTAGCGGTCCTCGAGTGCGGGCGTCCACAGATACCCCTGGGCGGCGTCGGACTCGGCGTGCTCGGTGACGACATGGGCGATGATCGGGCGACCCATCTCGCGGCGGTCAGCGAGGCTGGGTTCACGGCCGTGCCGGGCGCGATGCTGCTTGATCTGCTCCTCGACCCGGCCGACGCTGACCAGTTTGAGCCTGCGGACCAGCTGCCAGTCGATTTGGGAGTCCTCGGCGACCCAGCCGCGGTCGGGTCCGCCAGCACTGTCGACGGTGGGCACGGCGACGTGGTCTGGGCTGTCGGTGGCGCCAGGTGAGGTCCAGGAGGCGGTGTCGGCGAACATCGGGATGGACGCCAGGGTCTGCTCGGTCGGCTCAGTTGCGTCGGTCGTCGGGTCGTTGTCGACGGCATCAGGTCCGGTGCTGTTGCCGGGGTGCGTGCGCTGCTGCCGGATTCGGGCCCGGCGTCGGTTGCCTGGGGAGCGTCCTAGGAGCTGGTCGATCTGTTCGAAGAGCTGTTCCCGCTCATTGCGTGCCGGCTGGGCCGGGCTGGGCTGGTTGCCGGCGTCGCCATCGGGATCGTCGACGTTCGGGTCGTCGTTCATCAGGCGTTCTCCTGGCCTGTGGTAGCAGAAGGGATTGGTGGTTGGCGTTGGCTGCTGTGGTTGGTCCCGGCCAAGTCCCGCGCGACCCCGACCAGAGACGCGACGTAACTCGACCGGGCGAATTTGGGTCCCCTGGGTCCGCCGTCGGACAACAGGGCGGCCTGGACGGGGTCGTGGGTGATGGTGCCGCGAACCTTGAGTGGCAGGAAGGCTTCGATCTCGACGTTGTCGAATCCGCGCGGGGTCGGATCCGCGCGGGTGATGAGGGAGGTCTTGGTCACCAGCGGGCGGCGGACGATCAACAGTCCGAGCCGGGCGGACGTGCCGTGCTGGGTGCCCTGGTCGATGAGGCGGTGGGCGGCCCAGTGGCTGGCGCCGACCGACCGCAGGGTGGGCTTGGTCATCAACAACACGTGGGTGGCGACGTTCAACAGTTCGACAGGGATGCCGGCGGGCGCCAATCGTCCGAGATCGACGACGACGTCGGTGCCCGTCGCATCCAGACCTTGCAGGGCAGCCGCGATCGGCTTCCACGACCCCGCCAAGGCTTTGGCGGTGTTCGGTGAGTCGAGCCCGGGGAGCAGCAACCGACGATGACCTTCAGGATCGTCCTCTGGCAGCGCGATTGACTGTTGCCACACGGCCTCGCGCACGCTGGACGAGATCCGGGCGGCGTTGATGACATGGACCAGGCTGTTCTTGGTCCGGTGGTTGCCGCCGAGATAGCCCGTCAGGACAGCCCGTTGGAAGTCGGTCTCGACGAGCAGGCACGAACCCGGCCAGTGCAACGTGAGCCCGACCGCGGTGGTGGTCACCCCGGGCGATCCAGAAGCGGAGGTCAGGACGGTGATAGTCATCAGCGCTGCGGCTCCTGCACGATGGCAATCCGACCGGTCGCAGCGAGCTGAGCGATGGGGTTCGCATCCTTCTGGGCGACCTGCACGTTGACCAGGGTCGCTGCCCCGTCCAGGGCTGGGCTGATTTCCACCAGCACCGCGGCGAACTGGCGGCCGGAGTTGCCGTCCTTGAAGGCGGGGTCGCCCCCTTGGGGGGCGGTGACGATCAGGCGAAGCCTGCTACCGGTCCGGACGTCGCCGATGACCATGCGGCCCTGCTCCAGGCGAAGACCGACCAGGGTCTGCCCGGCCGCCGGGATCGCTACCGCGCCGATCCCGCCCTCGGGGAGGAGTGAGCCTCGGGCGAGGTCAATGGTCGCGCGCTGCCCCACCAGTCCGGGCAGCTGCTCGGCTGGCACGGTGGAGACTCCCTGGACCGATCCAACCGTGATCTCCGCCAAGTCGCTGGCTTTGATGACCGCCCCGCGGGGAATGTCGGCACGGACCTGGACGACGCGGTTCTGCGTTTGGATCTGCTGCACGACGAAGACGGCCGCCAGTCCCGCCACGATCAGCAACGCCACCGCACCGAGGAGATGGGTGCGGCGCCTCCGCAGTCTCGGCTCTACCCGTTGGACAGATCCGATCGGTCCCGGGCCGTGGCCATTGGTGGGAGCCGAGGTGGTGAGGGTGTTGCTCACGCGTCCTCCTGACAAGCGATTCGTTCGAGGTGCGCCCGAAGCGCAGCCACAATGTAGGCCGACCTGGAGGTCGCTGTTGAGGCCGACACCAACTCATCTATTTGGGTGAGATGACTTTGCAGGAGCCGGACGCCGACGAGGACGAGGTCTCCGTCGAGGCGGCGGGCATGTTCCGCGCTGGTCCGGGCGAACAGGGCGCCGGGCGGCAGGGGCGGCTTCTCCCCCGGAACCAGCAGCGTGGCGTACGTGGCTTCGACCGCGTCGAGGACGACGTCGGCGTGGGTCTTACCGGTGCGCTGTTCGTAGGCTTCGAGCTGCTGGTGGATCTTTTGCGGCAGGTAGATGTGCACCATGGGCCGCGTCGTTCGTCGCGGTCGAGCAGTTCGGGGGCGGCGCGGCCGCTGACCTTCGGCCGTCATGCCGGCCCCTCTCCCCCACCGCCCGGCGGTGAGGCGTCAGGCGATGGCCGCAGTGTCGGAGGTGAAGAACGCCGACAGGGCCACCTCGACGAGATGGCTACGAGAGTCCGCCCCCAACTTCTCGACCAACCCGTCGATGGCGGCGAGGTTGCTGGGCGAGATGACCGCCGAGATCTGCACCTTCTTGCCGACTGGTCGGCGTTCGGCTCGAGCGAACAGCCGGTCGTTCCCCGCCGGAATCACGGCGGCGGGCAGCAGTCGCGGCAGATCGTCCTGGGTCGCTTCGATCGCGTCGAAGATGACGTCGGCATTGGTGAGGTCCGCGCGGCGCGCCATGTCGCGGACCTGCTCGCTGACCTCAAGCGGCACGTAGAACACGGTGTGGTCCCGCTGCCGCGTCCGCCGACCGGCCGACGGCTCCTGCTCGCTGCGGTCAGCCGCCGCTCCCCCACTACGGGATTCCCGGGACTTTCGAGCCTTCGCGATCGGCGTCGGTTCCGGCTCTCCTGCTGGCGATGGCGACGGCGACTGATCCGGTGTCGCCGACGACGCGGGCGGAGCCGGTTCGGACGGCACGGCCTGGGGGCGACGCGGGGCCGGTCGTGACCCGAGCGTGTTGCTCAGATTGACGATGCGCTTGGGCTGCGGGGTGATCTGGCGTCGCTCCCCCGCCGCCGCGGTGGCGTTCTCTGCTGCGGGATCACTCATTGCTGTTCCTCCTCGAACGCGGCTAGCCGCTTCTCTTCGTCGTAAATGCGTTCCAGCACCTCGTCGGTCATGCTCACGTAGTCACTCGCCAGGCCCGGTGCTGACTGGACCCGGTCGGGCACCTTCTGCCCGCTCTTCAGGAACTCCCAGAACGGGCGTCCCTGCTGGAGGGCGGCGAGCTCATGGGAGAGCATGCCGCGGTCACGTGCCTCCTGAGCGGTCTTGGCTGCGTACCGGATGCTGGTCCGGAACATCAACGACGGATCGCCGAGGGACTGCGTCAACCCGTCCAGGGCGTTGCTTCGGATCGTGGTGGCGTTCGATGCGACCTGCACCAGCAGCGCCCCGAGCAGCGTCAGCATCGGGTTGTCCCGCCGGGCCTCCTCGATGGACTGAGCGACAAACTCGAGCCCTTTGATGCTGCTGCGGTCTGGGGGGCTGGGAATGATCAGGTAGCGGGCGGCGCCCAGCGCCATGTCGATCGTGCTGGAACCCCCGGGCGGGGTGTCCAAGATGACGAGGTCGTAATCCTCAGCCTGCGGGATCAACGACGCTGCGAGCATGTCGAACACGTTCTGTCCGGGTCGGACCTTGATGTCTCGCAGGGCCGGACCGCCGGCAGCGACGTCGAGGCGTTCACGGGCCACCAGGGTCGGACGCAACGGCGACCCGGCCTCCAGCGCCGTGCGGAGCAGCTCACCGTCGTCGGCCTGGTCGGTGTAACCGAGGTCTTCGCCGCAGTTGCCCTGCGGATCCAGGTCGACCAGCAGGACGCGGTAGCCGGCCTCCGCGACGATGCCAGCCAGGTTGGTGGCGATGGAGGTCTTGATCGCCCCGCCCTTGCCGTTGTGGATGGCAAGAACGCGCGCCAGCGTGGTTCTGTCCAACATGTTACGCAAGTTACCCCTGATACGCGCGAGGACAGACGTAGGACACGCGCACAGCCCTACTCGCGTTCGGACTTGCACGGCGGCAGGAGTGCGGTGGCGCATGCTGGCTGGCGTGGCGAGCCGCGTGCAGCCCCGGCGGGCGGCTCGTGCGATGTTCAGCGAGACGGGTTGCGTGCTGCCAGACCTGTCGGCGCGTGAGTGACAGCCGCGCACCGACCGGCGAGGCGACGTGCATGCCAACGTGTGAGCCGTCCAGTGAGCCAGATAACGCGTTCTCCGAGCGATGCCGCCAACGAGTCTGCACGCAGGCCAGCCTGCGTGGGCAGTAACGCCGTCTGCCGCCAGCCTGCTCGTGAGTAAGACCGCGTGGTGCCGTATCGATGCCATTGCACGGCGTCACACGCGCAGGAGTGCACGTGGGCTCGATGGTGTGTGCGCAACCATGCCCACGCGCCGTCACGCGAGACAAGCAGCGAACCGACCCGCGCGCACCACCGCAGGACCCCTAGTTGGGCGGGACGTGGGAAAGGCCGCGAGTTCCACGGTGCGCCGGCGACAGCACGGCTTGCCGTTCTACTCGCGAGTTGGCACGCGAGTACATGTGCGAGGTTGGACGGGAACATCAGCTGGTCGGGATCAGGCCGCCAGCAGGAGCTGCTGGGCCAGTGGCGTGAGCTGCTCTTTCAGCGCCGCTCGACAGCGAGTGCGGATGGCTGCGGGGCTGCAGGCCCAACGGGCACCTGCTGAGGCGCCGGACAGGCCCTCGGGCCCGTACACGGCCACCAGGATGTCCCTGGTGGTCTCGGTGATGAGAGATAGGGCGTAGGCGGCGTCGATCAGCTGTTCTGCTGTCCAGGTGATGTCTCGGTGATCCGGCGATGGCTGGTTCTCGAGGGCGTCATGAAGCGCGCTGGGAGTGACGGGGACCTCGGAGGTGGCGGCCCATTCACGACGGGCCATCTTGAAGCTGTCCAGCGCCAGGTTGGCGGCGATGTGGCGGGGGCGGCGTTCGAGGGGATAGCTGGCGATATGGCACCACATCTGGGTGACCAGGTCGTCGAGGGCGTGAGGCACATTGGCGGCGATGCCGGTGTAGGACATGCGAACGAGCTTCCCGAGCATCGTCTGGAGGACGATCCGGCCAGCGACGGTCTCGCCCTGGCGATGGCGGAGTAAGAGGAAGCCCAGCGTGGCGTCGGGTTCGTGGGGGATAGCGGCGAGCACGCGGCCGGCGCTGTCGCAGCCCGCGAGCGGGGGGAAGCGCTTCGACCACGCGGCGCAGTGTGAATCGGGGATCTCACAGATGCGAGACCACTCCATGTTGAGCTGGTCGACCAGGTTGGGAAGCATCGGGCAACTCCTGGGGAAGCGAATCGTTGCGGTCCCGATGAATCTGTCGTTGACCGGTGCACCAGACGGTGCGCCGACCTCCGGGTCGGTGTGCTCCGAAGGTGAAGTGTGGTGTTCTCTACCTCGGTGATCACTCCGCGGATCACTCGGTGGGGATTCGCGTCGAGGTTGTTGCGGCGGAGGCGGTTGACCAGGGGAGATGGTCATCAACGGACCGCCCAACTCAGCCGGGGGAGGGGAGTCGGGCCCATCGATGAGGGGCTGGTTGGTTGCGCGGCGCGGAAGACCCCTCGGGGAGTGACTGCCCCGGATTCTGTGCCGAGTCCGACCACGAGCACGTCGTCGTTCAGATGCTCGGGTTCGCGCGGAGCTAGCAGGGTGAGGACCGCTCGCAGATTGCAGCGGGACCAGCGATCAGGCGACTTCCGATAGCGGGGGAGCGCAACGCGACGCGCCGTCCCGGGTTGCGACGCTGTTCCTGTCGGAGCAGGAGATGGCTGGCGTTCGCATCCGCGTCGGCCCTAGCGGCCGCGCTAGCGTGCCACCTTGTGAGGAATCATGCGAGTGTGACCGCGAGTGCTCGTAGGAACACTCGCACTAACACTCACGGGAACGTTAGTACAAACGTTCCTACTAACAGGTTTGACAGTCGACTTACGCTGGGCTCTGCAGCCGGGCCCGAAGGGCCGTGGCGATAGCGACCAGCTGAATCCGCTGCCTTCTCCATCTTTCCCCGTGCACGCGCGCTGCGTGCTTAGCGCACAGCAGCAGCCACATTCGAAGAAAGTTTGCGTTCTCACCTCACATCGCCCCTCGAGGTTGGCCTTCAGTAATGAAGGCGACTTTGAGGAGACATATGGCGCCGCCAACCGTCCACGCTCCGATCGTGGATCCGATCACCGCAGACCTCGCGGTACTGACCCGCGCCCGGGTCGTGATGCAGCAGCTGCTCCTGAGGTGCGTGACGGACCCTTTGGATCCTGAGCCACTCCGGGCCGCCTACGAGATGCAGCTCATGCTCGCCGACGACCTGTCCGGTGTGCAGGCCAGGCTTCAGGTGGCGTTGCCGTCGTGAGACTCCGCGACGTGCTCGGGTCGGGCAAGGACCACGCACAGGCTGATGTGGCCCCGGTGACCGAGCCCGCCGAGCCGACGACCCCTGGTGCACCGAAGCCGCCGGGCCCGCTTCGACGCCTACTCGGCCGCAGAGCCCCGGGGTCGCGCACCAGTGCGCCGGGTGACCGCGTCCAGTGGGACCACGGCGACCGCATCGCCACCCGGCTGCTGCACGTCGTGTTGGTGGGTGCTCTGGTCAGTGGGCCCGCTGCGGCGGTGTGGGTAGCGGTGGCGACACCAGACCAGACCTCAGGATCGACGGCCCTGTCGGGGGAGCCGTCGAGCACTGCGGGGACGGACGCCACCTTGGCGCAGGGCACGGCTCAGCGGCTGGTGCTGACCTGGCTCACAGCCTCCGCCAGGGACAAGGCCGCCGTGCAGGCCCTCATCGCTGCACCACTGCCGGCCACGCTGGAGCTGCCGGAGCAGCGTCCGGCCGCGCCCACCCAGATGTGGGTGGGCGAGGTCGTCGGGCACACACCCGGCCGGTTCCAGGTCACCGTGGCCACCAGCGGGGGAGCGACCGGAGCTGCGGCCTACTTCACGGTGCCGGTCCGGGTCGACGGCGGCGTCTCGGTGGCGTTGGCTCTGCCGGCTCGGACCCGTCCGCCGGCGGTTGCTGACGCCGACCGGTTCCGGCTTCCAGCGCTGACCACGGTCGCCACGGATGACCCGGCCTTCCAGACCGCCGCCGGCTACGTCACCGCCTACCTCACCGGCAGCCCGGAACTGGACCGCTGGACCGGTCCCAACGCCCACCTGACCCCGGTCCTCCCGCGAGCCTGCGGCAGCGTCCGGGTCGACACCGTCCAGATGGTCACCACCGACGAGGCCTCCACCACTCGAGCCGATGTCATCGCCACGGCCACCTGCCTCGCCGGCGGCCGCCCGTCGACGACCTCGCAGTACGGCCTGGTCCTCCAGGTCCGCGACGGCCGATGGGAAGTCGCCGCCGAGGACCCCGCCCTGCTGCTGGACCCCACCTCGAGCTCCTCCACCACACCCGCCCCGCCCGCCGCCGCACCGTCCACCCCGACCTCAACCCCCCGCTGAACCCCTCCAGGAGAACCCATGTCCGATCTACTCCTCACTCTCATCGCGCCACTGACTGTCGGTGTGATGCCGCTGCAGACCATCGTCGAGTGGCTCAACACGCAGCTGGGCCAGGCCAAGACCGTGCTGGTGACCTTCGCCAGCGTCGCCATCCTCGCGTTGACCGTGGTGCGGCTGATCAAGTCCGGCTTCGCCGTCAGCGCCATGATCATGGTGGGTGTCGTGGCCGCGCTGGCGCTGTGGCTGACCGCCGGCGGCGGCATCGACACGATCTCCGCCCTGTTCGGCGAGCAGGCGAAGGCGAAGTAGGTCCAGCTCGTCATGGCGTGGAGCTGGTACACCAAGGGTCGGCGGATCCCGACCATCATCGGCAAGGACGTGTCCGGCCGGCGCATCCCCGGCGGCCCCTACACAGGGCTACAGGCGGTGACCGCCGCCGCGGTGCCGGCCCTGCTGTGGTGGACCCGAGGTCTGTGGGCTGCCGATATGGCGGGGCTGGCCATGTTCGCGGTCCTGGTCGGGGTGACGGTCGCTGCGGTGAAGCTGGTCGGCAAGGTCGACTTCGCGTCACGGAACCCGCTGCTGCTGCTCGCCGGCTACCTCCGTCAGACCAGTCGACCCGCGGCCGGCACCCTCGCCGGGCGGAAACTGACCGAGCCCAAGCCGCACCGGGTTGCCGCCCCGGTGGGGGTGGCTCACCTCGAGCCCAGAGCGGTTCCGGCCGTGGCCCTGCCTATCGACGACTCACAGCTGACCAACTCACAGCTGGGCGAGCCTGTCGAGGTCGAAACCGCCGAGCCCGTCGAGCATCCCGTCGAGCAGTCCGCCACGTTCGCGCCGGCCGCCGTCGACGGACCTGGCGAAACCGCAGCCGCCAGCCCCGCCACCTCCACTCACGCGGCCATCCCCGTCAGCGAGACGACGGTGCCGCAGCCGGGGACGGTCGCCGCTGCCCTGCGGCCCGCCACCGCCGTGGCCCCCGATCGGCGCCGCACCGGCCTGGAGGCCTTCCTGGCCGGGGCGGCCGCTGCCCGCACCACATCGACTGAAGAGGACGCCGCCTGATGAGACTGCCCGCCACCCACTTCGCTGGGAACCTGATGTGGACCCGGCAGGGGACCGTCTACGCCACCTGGGCGCTGACCGCGCTGCCGTCGGGGAAGTCCGACGACGACCTCCAGCTGGTCGCCGACGCCCACTCCGCCTTCTACCGGTCCCTGGCCGGCCGGCAGGTGCTGCTGCGCGGCACGCTGGTCTGGACAGATCCGGTCGCGGTGGTGGCCCGGATGATCGACGGTCTCGACCTGACCGGCCTCGACGGGTGGGCGCATGAGTGCGAGCAGACCATCGACGCGATCGCCGGCCTGCCGCTCGGCTCCCGGTTGTGGACCCTCACCGTCCCGCTCGGTGTCGCGGACTGGAAGCAGAAAGCACGGACCCTGGTCCGCTCGGCCACCACCGAACTGTGCGACCAGCTGCAGATCCCTGGCCTGCGCCCGGCCGAGGAGGAGATCGACTACTACCAGCAGGCAGCGGCGACCCTGGCCAGCAGCTGGCCGTCGCCGTTCGCGCACCGGCCGGTCACCGTCGCCGAGCAGCTGTGGCTGCTCCGCTATGCGCAGAGCCGCGGCGCCGAGGCCCTGGCGAACCCGTTCGACGTCCCCACCCTGGCCACCGACCAGCTGACGGGCCGGGCCGGGGTGGGGGAGCCGGTGCTGGACCCGGCCGGGATGACCGACGTCGACGATCCGAAGAAGATCCGGGCGACCGCGCCGCTGCGGCGGCGGTGGCTGAAGACCGTCACCGACACCGGCACCACCGCCTACCAGGCCGGGCTGGTGCTCGCCGATGTCCCGGCCGGTGGGATGGAGACCCCGGGCGGGGAGTTCCTGGGCCGTCTCGACGAGCTCGGGGTGCCGGCCGACATCGGGATCCGGATGACGATCCGCACCCGGGCCGAGGGGCTGCGCCGCAACAAGCGGGGCTTCACCATGCTGAACGACCAGGCCGACCAGATCGACGGCTCCCCGGATGTGGCGTCCCTGTCGGCCGGTCTGCAGGAGGCGGCCCGGCAGCTCATCGACTACCACCAGCGGCTGTCGATCAACACCAAGGAGGTGGAGATCGAGCCGGTGGTGATGGTGTCGGTCGCCGCCGCCACACCCGAGGCCGCCGACCAGCTCGCCCTCGACTTCGTCCAGGCACCGGGGAACAAGGAGTTCACCTGGGCCCGGCCGGTCGGGGCGGAGGAAGACATCTTCTGGGCCATGCAGCCCGGCGGCAGGCTGTCGATGCAGCTCAACGACTACCGCCACATCACCACCGGCGCCGACTTCGCCGCGGCCGCCCCGATGATGACCTCCCGGCTCGGGGCCCGCAACGGCAGCCTGCTGGGCTTGAACACGACCACCCCGCTGTTGTCGACTGTCCACCTCGACCTCGCCGGCGAAGCCGAACGGAACTTCAGCCCGTCGATCGCCCTGGTCGGAGAATTGGGTTCTGGCAAGAGCTTTCAGTGGCAAAAAAATCTGCGGCGACGAGATCGACCGGGGCGCGGTCGGGATCGCGATCGACGGCTCCGTCACCCGTGAGTGGGCCACGTTCGCCCGGTCACTGGACGGCAAGCGCGTGTCGATCGCTGACGTGCAGCATCCGGAGGTGTCGTTGGATCCGCTGCGGGTGCTGCCGATCCACCGGGCCGGGGCCGTGCTGCAGTCGTTCCTGGTCAAGCTGTGCGACTTCTCCGCCACCAGCGCCGAAGGGATCACCCTCGCCAAGGTCCTCAAACCCACCTACCTGAAGGCCCATCACCTCCAGTCCAGTGCGCAGCTGCTCACCCACCTGGCTGGCGACTGCGCGTTCGACAACGCGCGGGCGATCGCGGACAAGATCGCCGTGTTCGCCGACCCCGACACCGCCGGCGCGCTGGCCGACATCGTGTTCACCGAGGACCTGCCGCCGCTGGACCTGACCGGCTCGGACATGACGGTGTTCGGCACCCACGGGGTGAAGCTGCCCACGCAGGCTGAGCTCGAGTCCGCGCACCTCTACAACCGGCTCGGGGTGGAGAAGCTGTTCGGGCAGGCGTTCTACCTGCTGATCGCCAAGTACGCCCACGAGGTCTGCTTCTCCGACCCGTCCAGACCGGCGGTGTTCGCCGTCGACGAGACCTGGCGGGTCACCTTGTCCGAGGAGGGCGCGGCGATCGTGCTCGAGTTCATCCGCGACGGCCGCAAGGTCAAGGCGATCATCCTGCTCGGCTCCCACGACCCCGAGGTCGACTTCGGCGGGGAGACCCTGTCCGGGCTGATCGGCACCAAGATCGTGATGCGGCACCGCAACCGCCGGCTGGCGGAGAAGTCGGTGGCCTGGCTCGGCTTCGACCCCGACGTCCGGGTCGACCTGGTCGAGAAGGTGCAGAGCCTCTCACCCCAGGACAAGAACGGTGTCGTGCCGCCCGACCGTCGCGGGGAGTCGATCGTCGTCGACCCGATGTCGCAGTTCGGCGACCTGAAGATCCTGCCGCCGGCCCGCCGTGAGCGCGCGGAGGCGATCTCCTCCACGCCCCCCAGCAGGACGTCGGTATGAGCCGCCGGGCATATCTGATGCCTCGGGTCCGGGCGTGGGCGGAGGCGTCGACGGACTTCCCGCTGCGGCGCAGTGCCGCGTGGGCGGTGGCCCTGGTCGTGCTGGTGATGGTCACCGGGGTGACCACGCTGGCCGCTCACGCCGACCCGGCCGGCGGAGGGACCGGGTTGCTGTCAGCGATCGACGTCGCTGACAGCAAGGGCATTCGGGTCAGCCAGTACGAGCTGTCGATCGACACCGGCAACATCCTCGACACCGGCAAGCTGTGGCTGAGCCTGCGACTGATGACGGCCTGGGAGGTCTACCGCTACGGCGTGGGCCTGGTCGCCTACGTCTTCGACTGGACCCTGTCGATGACCTGGCTGAACGCGATCATCACCCCGCTGGACGCGGCCGCCCGGCAGATCCGCGACCAGCTCATCAACCCGATCGGCCTGGCCGGGGTGATGCTGCTGATCTCGGCGGTGGTCGGCGGCATCCGGATCGTCTACGGCCGCACCGGCCGCGGGATCTTCGACATCCTCTCGGCCGCGGCCGTGGCCGCCGCAGTCGCAGTCCTGCTGGTCAGCCCCGTCGCCGCCGTCACCGGGGACGCCGTTGACGAAGGTCCGCAACGCCGGCCTCGGGGTCGCCGCCATGATCGACGGCAAGAACATCGGCGACACCGACATCAACGCGACCCCCGACGCCGCCCAGCTGAAGCCGGCGCCGGTGCTGGTCGACGCGTTCATCCGTCCCGCCCACGGGCTGATCAACTACGGCGTCAACTTCACCGACGACCAGAAATGCACCCCCGCCTACGACACCGCTCTGAAGGCCGGCCCGTACTTCGACATGGGCGCCGACGACCAGCGCAAGAAGGTCGCCGGCTGTGACAAGGCGCTGGGGGAGTACGCCGAGAAGCAGTCGGTCTACGCCGCCTCCGCCGGCCTCGGCCTGTTCATGCTCACCGGCGCCCTGGTCGGCGCGACCGTGCTGACCGGCTGCGTGCTGCTGTTCATCGCGGTGATGATGCTCGGCTGGAGCCTGCTGAAGCTCGTCATCACCGGCGTCATCGGCATCGGCCCGGGCGACACCCGCGGACCCCTCATCCGCAACGCGCTGACCGCGCTGGCCAGCCTCCTCTACGTCGGCACCTCCACCATCGTGCTCGCGTTGGTGCTGGTGCTGATCAAGAACGCGTTCGCCACCGACGTCGGCAACCCGATGGCCCGGTTCCTGCTCGTCGACGTCATCCTGATCGGCGGCCTGGTCATCGTCATCCAGACCTGGGCCGCGCACCGCCGCGGCGCCCAGTCCTGGACCGACAAGGCCATGGCGAAGTTCCAGCAGTCCACCCCGAAGCCGACCATCGGCTCCCGCGTCGGGACCTGGCTGAAGGCGCCCGCCGGTGGTGAGGCCGCCAAGTACGGAGGCCTCGGCGGCGACTACGGCGGTGGGGGAGTCGGCGGCTACGGGGGAGCGGGCAGCCCGTTCGGTCTGCGGCGGATGGCCCGACCCGTCACCCACAGCAACGCGTTCCAGCTCGCCCGGCTCGGCGTGATGGCCGGCGCAACCGGCGGAGGTGCTGCGCTGGTCGCCGGCAAAGCCACCACCCGGGTTGCGGCCCGGGTGGCCGCCCACAGCGTCACCGGCACCGTCGCCAGCGGCCGCACCCTGGCCACCGGTGCCGCGACCGGCGCCCACTGGGCCGGCGTCGGGGTCCGCCACACCGCGGACTCCGCCCAGCGGATCGTCGCCACCCACCGCGCCGTCCGCGCCAGCCACGCAGGGCAGGCCGGGCAAGCCGGTGCACCCGTCGGTGCCCCAGACCCACGGATCACCCAGGCCCGCGCCTACCTCCACCGTGGTGCGGTGTCAGCTGCTGCCGACGCCGCGCTAGCCCTGGGCCCCACCCGCGGACCACAACCACAGCAAAGAACCAGCACTTCGACGGCGCAGCACCGCACCGAGGATCCGCAGCGCAGCGCCCAGCGCGCCGCAGCCGAGCACACGCTCACCAGACCAGCCGCGCCCGCCTCAGCGGCGGCGACACCGACCCACGTGCCGCCGCCCCGGCAGCACCAGCCACACCGCCTCGACGGCCCGCCGCGGCCCGGCCCGTGATCACCGTGGAGTCCGCCGCGACCGCTGCTGAACGGGTTCAGCACCTCGTGCAGCCAGCTGAGGGCAGCCGTGGGAAACGCGGCCCGGACCGGCCCATGCGGCGGTGACGGCGGTGTCGACCCCCACGATGTCGACCCGTAGCAAGGCGATCGCCGCCGGTCTGGTCATCGCGTTGCTCACCGTGCTGGCGGCGAGCTGTGGGCCCGGGATCGCGTTTCTGTCCAGTCTGGCCGCCCAGCAGCAGTGCACCGCCGGCGGCGGGCTGGCCACCGGCGGGGAGGTGGTGCCGGTGCCGTCGGGGAACCCCGACGCCAAGCTCGCGTTCCGGGCCGCGTCATGGAACGTGCTGAAGTCCAACAGCGTCAGCAACGTCGCTACCGGCCTCCAGCAGCTGTCCGGGACTGCCGATGTGGTCGGGCTGCAGGAGTTCCGGGAGAAGTTCCGCGGGGCCACGATCAAGAACGCCCTGCCCGGCTGGGCCTGGTCGAACCAGAACACGTCGGTCCCGATCACCTGGAACGCCGCCAAGTTCGACCTGGTCGCCAAGGACCGGATCCAGGAGTTCGGCGTGACCCGGGTCGCCGGCGGACCCGTCGGTCGCAGCGCAGGCCCGAAGTTCGCCGAGTGGGTCCAGCTGCGTGACCGCCGGACCGGCGCCACCTTCGTGATGGTCAACCACCACCTGCTCTACAACATCGAATCCAAGGGCCGCCCCGACAAGCGCGTCGGCACGAGATACCTCAACCTCGCGCAGAAGCAGATGAAGGTCGAACGCGATCTCGTCGACCGCTTCACCGCCCTCCAGCTGCCCGTTGTGGTCACCAAGGACGGCAACTGGGACTACCGCAAGTCCGCCCGCACCAAGCACCCGGCCAGCCCCTACGTGCAGGCCGCCCGGCACGGTCTCTACACCAACTGGCAGGTCCTCGGCTCCCCGAAGCAGGGCACCCAGTCCAGCGGTGACCCGGCTGATCGACTCCGTCAGCGCCACCACCGCCCTCCTCATCCCCGTCCAGCAGACGATCCTCGGCACCCCCAAGAAACGGTTCCGAGGATCCGACCACCGCCCACCCGTCGTCGCCCTCACCAACACCGGCTCCTCGATCGAGGCCAGCCTGAGCCGGGCCGCATCACAGGGGGCCGCAGCATCGACGACTGCCGGATCGGGGCAGAAGAGCGTCGGGCGGGTCGGGGACCTGACCGCGGACCAGATGCGGGTCGCGCAGGGCATCTACACCACCACCCTGCAGGTCGGGAAAGAGGAAGGCTGGTCGGCGGCCGACACCGACCTCGCGTTCCAGATCGCCGTCTCCACCGCACAGAAGGAGTCCACCCTCGGCGCGGACCCCCGCTCCAGGAGACCGGACGGCAACGGCGACGGCGGCATCTTCGCCCAACGGACCAAGCCGGGCTGGTACGGCACCATCGACCAGGTCAACGACCCCGCCTACGGCACCCGCATCTTCCTGCTCGGCAAGAAGATCACCGCCGCCGACGTGGCCGCCGCCCGAAGAGCCGGCAGCCAACCTGCGGGCCCGGCCGGCTACACCATCCCCGGGCTGAAACAGGTGAACGGTTGGCCGCGGCTGTCGATCAGCGAGGCGTCCCACCGCATCCAACGATCCGCCTACCCGCAGATGCCGGCCCAGTTCGAGAAGATCGCCCGCGCCCTGCTGCAGGCCTTCGACAAGGCCGGTCTCACCGCCACGGCCGGCGACGTCGACCAAGCCCTGAACAGCACCGGCTGCCTGGACGACCAGCAGGCCGGCGGTGGGGGAGCGGGCCTGAACTGTCCAGCCACCTCGATGCCGGCCGAGCAGTACCAGCTCACCCCCGACGCGCTGCTGTGACCCGCTGCGTCGCGCAGCAGTTCGGTCAGATCACCACCATCGGCACCTACACCGGCCACGACCCCGACCTCACCCGCGCCGTCGACATCATGATCCCCAGCTACACCTCGGCGACCGGGAAGGCGCTGGGGGTGAAGGTCCGCGACTGGGTGCAGCGCCCACGCCGCCGAGCTCGGCGTGGACTACCTGATCTGGAACGAGCAGATCTGGTCGACGAAGCGGGCCGGGGAGGGGTGGCGGCAGTGCGGCACCCCAGCGGCACCGGGCTGCTACACCGGCGCCGACGACTCCGCCAGCCACCGCAACCACGTCCACGTCTCCGTCTTCGGATCCAACAGCGTCGAGTACGCCAAGACCCACGGCGGTGGAGGAGCGGACGCCGGCACCGGGGGGTGCTCGCTCGACGACGGCTACGCGCCCGGCCGGAAGAACCCGCACAGCTGCGACGAGGCCCTGGCGTTCCTGCAGCGCCAAGACGCGACCAACTCAGGTCAGTGGTACCGGTCCTGCCTGGCCCTGGTCGCCAACGCCTACGGCTGGGGCTACTCCGGCGTCGCCACCGCCGGCCAGCACGCCCTCCTGCTGAAACGCGCCGGGAAGCTGAACACCAGCCGCACCAACATCCCCCGCGGCGCGGTCGTGTGGTGGACCAACAGCGGCGCCGGCCACGTCGCCGTCTACGCCGGCAACGGCCAGATCTACAGCAACGACGCCGTCACCCCCGGCCAGGTCAGCAAGGTCGCCTGGGACCTCCCCGAGAAGCAATGGGGCCAGCACTTCGAAGGCTGGTCCGCCCCCTACTTCCCCAACGCCGGCGGATCCGTCTCCTAACCCTCGTGATCGGAGCACCATGAAGAAGCTCGCCCTCATCGCCGCGGTGGTCGTCCTCGTCGTCCTCGCGGTCCGGCTGCTGGCCCGGCACGGACGACACCGTCGCACCCCGCCCCGCACCACCGGGCACGACGGCCGCCCGACGCGGAGCGCCGCGGCCCCCACGACACCCGCAGCCGTCCGCCGCACCCGAGACCGGCGGCCCCTACGGCGGCACCGCCGAAGCCCGACGCCAGTGGGAACCCGCCGTCCAGGGGTTCGCCCTCGCCTACCCCGACACCGACGGACTCACCCGGAAGCAGTGGCTGGCGAACCTGCGCCCCTACCTCCAGCGCCCCGTCCTCGACGCCCTCGCCGGCACCGACCTCGACAAGGTCCCCCACGGCCACTACGCCGGCTACCAGCTGCTCAAGGTGGCCGACGAAGCCATCACCATCCGCGTCACCTACCAAGAGGGCTGGGCGCTCGTGCTCTACCTCGCAGCCAACGGTGACCGCACCTGGTCCATCAACGCCTTCGACGAGAGTCTCGACTCTCGACTGAACGGACCACGATCACCCGGCGGCGCCGGTCTGAATCAGAAAGTTCGCTGACGAACCTCACATCCGGGGTGGAAACGGGCCTTCAGAGGTGAGGACATCAAACTCGGAGGAGAACCGCCTCATGGCCATCCAGTACTTCACTTCTGTCCAGGCGCTCGCGCACCAGCTGCTCAGCTACGCCATCCGCGACGCCCTAGACGCCGGGCAGCTGGTCCCATGCCAGGACAACCCGGCCGAGTGGGACGACCCGGCAGTGACCCGGGCATCTGTGCTGGCTGTCCGGTGATGGGGCAGTGTGCCCGCTACGCCGACACGGGCGCGGTCAAGCACGGGGTGATCGCTGGTCGCCGGATCTATCGTCGCCCCCGCCGCGTCGCCCCCACCGCCCTTCAGGACGTGGCGTGACCCCCAGGTCGGTGGCAGACACCGCGGGCGGGGTCGAGGCGACGACGGCGCTGAGGCTGCCGTCTGTGGAGGAGCCGCCGCCACCGCTGCGGTGGGGTCAGTGGGTCGTTCTGGTTGCCGGCGGGGTGCTGGTCGTGGTGGGTGTGCTCCACCTCGTCGGGGCGTCGACGATCGTCGCTGGCCGGGGCGGTGGCGGGCGGGGTGGTAGCGGCGGTCGGCACCGGCGTCTGGGGTTGGCGGGCCAACCAGCGGCGCATCGAGGCGGCATCGTTGGCGTCGGTGGTCGGGCAGCTCCTCCGGGCGCCGGTCGTGCTGCGGCGGGTCCGGTGGCGGGGGATCGGCGTCGGCCGGATCGTGCGGCTGCGGATGCAGTACACCGATCTGGCCGCCGCGGTGTACGGGGCGCAGCTGGGGTGGCGGGTGGCGCAGGCCGTGGAGCAGGCCACCGGCCGCGCGTTCGTGGTGCGCCGCCAGCGTGAGCGGCTGCGGCAGCTGGTGCTGGCGGAGAAGCCCGCACAAGCCGTCGAGAAGATGACGGAGCTCGACAAGCAGCGCGCCCGAGTCGGGGAGGTCGCGGCGGAGTCGTTCGGTGTCGACGCCACCGTGACCAAGATCAAGACCACCGACACGTTGGTGTCGGAGTTCACCGTTCACTACCGGTCGGCGGCGAAGGCGATGACCGTCCCGGCGGCCCGCCACCGCGCCACGGTCGCGGTGGGGGAGCGGCTGACGGGCATGTGGAAGGCGCAGTTCGCGTTGGAAGACGACCTGGTGATCTTCAAGCGGCGGCCGCCGCTGCCGACGTACGTGGCACGGCCCGCGACGCCGGCGCCCCAGCCGGGAGACGACGCCTACAGTTTGATCCCGCAGGGCGTCGACGAGGACGGCCAGATGATCTGCTGGGACATGAGCGGCGCGCAGGCGCACGTCCTGAAGAGCGGAAAAACCCGAACTGGGAAGACCGTGACCATCATCGGCGACGCGTTGGAATGTGCCCGTCGGGGCATGCCGGTGTTCGTGGTCGACCCGAAGCGGGTCGAGTTCATGGGGCTGCGGTCCTGGCCGAACGTCCAGTTCGTCGCGACCACGGTTCTGCAGCAGATCGCGGTGATCTACAAGCTGAAGCTGGAGATGGACGAGCGGTACCGCCTCGTCGAGGAGGAGGGCTTCAGCGATGCCGACTTCCAACCGATGCTGTTGATCATCGACGAGTACCGCCAGATGTACGGCAACGTGCAGGCCTGGTGGAAGTCGATCAAGGTCGCCGGGATGCCAGCGGAATGCCCTGTACTGGAGTGGATCGGCGGCTTGTTGCGGATGGCGGCGTACTGCCGGATCCATGTTGATCTTGCTACTCAGCGCCCAGATACTGCCTTCTTGGCCGGCGAGCAAAGAGACAATTTTTCTGCTCGGGCTGCCACCGGAAGGCTCTCACCCGATGGTGCGGAGATGATGTTCGGCACCGCCCACGTGGGGGTCAACATCCCAATGAACGTGCGCGGCCGAGGGACGATCATCGGCGGCGACGACCAACCCAGAGAGGTCCAGTTCTTCTACACCCCCGACCCCCGCCGGCCCCGCCACGACGCCGACCGCGCCCTACTCGCGAGCCTCCGACCGGCTGAGACCCGCTGGCCGGCCCTGGCCCTGGAGCTGCCCGACCCGGAGTCGTTCGCCGACGAGCTCCCCGAAGGGAAGAAGACCAGCATCGAGTGGGAGCAGCTGCTCCGTGCCCGCTTCGAGCCCACCATCGTCGAAGACACCACCGTCACTGAGGAGCCGGACTTCGTCACCACCACTGAACCAGCGCCCGCCACCGACGCCGCCACGATGACGACCGACCGCCGCGATGACGACGTGGACCTCGGCGACGACCTCAACAACACGCACCTGGGTCCATCGATGGTGCCGGCCGGGATGGTGTCGACCGGGGACCTGCTGAACCTCGACGACACCCACGGCTGGGTGACGGTCACCGACCTCGCCCGCGACGGCACCAGCGCCGGCCACGGCGAGGTCCAGCTCGAATGGCGCGACGACAACGGAGCGGTCGGCGCTCTCATCCTCGGCCGCGGTGAGCTGCTGGAGATCCGGCGACCCAGAGGCTGACGACCTGCTGGGCTTAGGGCTTCCCCCTGGGCTGTTTCTCGTTGGACAGAACCGTCCGGTGGGTTGAGCTACGGGCGCGCCGCCCGGCCCGTGCGCCCTTCTGCGGTGCCACCATCGACCCCGTGACCTCGCCCGCCGCCGCCGCGGCTCTCGCCGCGATCTGCGGGCTCGTCACCGCCATGATCTGGCTGATCGGTCTTCCCCGGGTGCCGGAACCAGCCGACAGCGGCGACTCCGAGGTGAAGTTGCCCTACGCCGCTCTCGCGCGGCCCCGGGTGGCCGCCCTGGTCGCCGTGCTCTCCGCGGTGGCCACCTGGGTCGCCGCCACCCACGTGCCGCCGGCTGCGCTGCCGCCGTGGCTGGTGCTGTCCACCCTCGGCGTCGCCCTGGCCGCGGTGGATGGGTTCACGACCTGGATCCCGGCCCTGCCGACCCGCTGGACGTGGCTGGTCATGGTCGCGGCGGGCGCGGGCACGGTGCGGGTGGGAGCGAGTTGGACAGATCTGCTCCGCATGGTGGTTGGCGCTGCCGCTGCCGGCCTCTTGTACCTGGGGCTGTGGGTCCTGACCCGCGGCGGTTTCGCTTCGGCGACGTCCGGTTCGTGCCGCTGGTCGCGGCTCTGGCTGCGGCGGTCAGCGTTGACCTCCTGCTGGCCGCCCTGCTCACGGGGAAGACGGTCCTGGCGCTGGTGCACGGTGTGTGGCGTCACGTGACCCGCCGGCCGGGGTGGCAGCCGTGGGCGCCGACGCTCACCCTGGGCGCCTTCATCGCCGCGGCCGCCATGGTCGCTTTGAGCTCGTGAGCTGACCGCACTTGTGCGCGGGATCTCGGCTGCACTCGGCGACACCAGCGCTCAGAATATGTGCGAGAACCAACCGCGCTGTTGAGCTTTCGGCTCTACGGTTGACGCCTGTGGCGGGGGATCTTCATGGAGCGGGGCTAGCGAAGATCCGGGCCGTCATCGCGGGGCTTGCCGGCGATTCGGGTCCGCTGCAGAGGACGGACGTCATACGGGCACGCCTCACCGCAAGCCTCTACAGTCCAGGCTTCATTTCATCTGTCAGCTACTGGACTAGCAAGCAGAACGGGTGCCCAGCCGGATCGGCGAGCACGTAGAGAGGTTCGCCCTCGTCCTGCGATCGGTCGTACAGCAGCCGAGCGCCTAGCTGCTCAGCTCGCTCGCGATGCCGTTCGTTCCAGGTCTTCAACCGTCGATACCTTGAAGTCCATGTGCATCTGAATCGGCACGTCTTCGGCAGGCCAAGTGGGCGGGACAGTGTCTGCCTTCTCCTGAATAGTCAGGACTCGGTTCCCGTCTTCATCGAGAAGGACCAGCCAGTCGGCATCATCAGGACTGCCGTCTGTCGGCGGCGCCTCTCCCTCCCGATAACGAAGACCGAGAAGCTGCCGATAGAACTCGCCCAGCTGTCGGCAGTCTCGGGCGTCGATAGCCGTGTGCAGCAGGACCGGAAACTGTGACATGCAACCTCCTCAACGGGGTGGATCGTCACGCTACCGCTGAAGATGAGCGGCGGTCTGATCGGCCCTGCTCGACAGTGCCACTCCGGCGTTTGCGGCCGACCGACAGAGTCACACGCGTCAGGCCAGATGTAAGCGTCGCGCCCAATCGGACGTGCGCCGACGCCGGGGGCGCATTGCTCCATGGACGGATCACGGGCGACGTCCCGCGGATCGCCTCTATCCGTTGCGGACGTCCGGCATCCGCTGGATGGCTCGCAGGACATCTTGTGCCCAGTGGGCGTCGGAGAGAGCGTGGTGCGCGGCGCCGGTGTGCTGCGGGAGCCGCGGGTCGAGCGGGTCGGTGCTGAAGCCTGCACGGTTGACGAGCAGGGTGATGTCGTAGCCGGTGTACAGCCAGCCGTCTGGCATGCGCTCATCGACCCCGAAGAGTTGCGCGATGACCATCCAGTCGTAGGGCAGCCCGCCCCAGGACCAGAACCGCGGAGTGGTGTCGCCGACGAACGCCAGCAACCTGTCCTTGATCTCCCGCCGAGACATCCACACCGGATCACCCTGCGCCTCCAGTTGCGGGAGCACTGTTGTCGCGACGAAGTCGTTGGCGCGGCTCGGGTCGAACTCGTTGGAGACCGCATAGAACTCGCGCCCGTCACCGGCGACGACCGCCAGGCTGACCAGGTCGATCTCCAGGTCACCCTCGATGAACTCGGCATCGACCACGTAATCGACCAATCCGCTCGGTCTGGCCCTCTTGTTCCTGCCGACCAACGAGCGGTAGACGTCCCTCGCCCACCGTGCATCGGCGAGAGCATGATGCTGGTTCGGTGGCGGACCGGGCAGCTCCGGGTCATCGACCGATCCCGCCAGCTCGAGCAGACAGGTCACGTCGTACGCGGTGTAGGTCCAGCCGTCCGGTACCCGCTCCGCCAGCGGCATCAGCTGGACCATTCCCAGCCAGTCCCACGGCGCCGACCCGTACGACCAGAAGCGCGGGCTGTCGTCACCGACGAAGCGCAGCAGGGCCTCCTTCATGGCCGGACGCGACATCCAGGCCGGATGCCCGACGGGCTCCAGCTGCGGCAGCACGACGCTGCGGACGAAGTCGTTGCCGCCGGCGGGATCGAAGTCAGTCGAGATCGCGTAGAACTCGCGTCCGTCCGCGGCAACCACACCAAGGCTGACCAGCTCGATCCACCGATCGTGGTCGATGTACTCGCTGTTCAGAAAGAAGTCCACCTCCGGAACCTAAGGCACATGGGTTCGACCGATGCAGCCGTCTACGGTTTCGCCATGGTGACCAACCGCGAACTCATCGACGCCGCCTTGGAGTCCCTGCACCCGCTCCGCCGAGACGACGGTGTGAAGTTCGGCAACGTGTCAGCTGCTGTCGCCTCGAGGATCGGACGGATCTACCGGGGCGTCAACCTGTTCACGCCCGCCGGCGCCGCCCAGATCTGCGCAGAGAAGATGGCGTTTGGAGCCATGGCCACGGCCGGTGAGTACGAAGCAGCCAAGGTCGTCGCTGTCTGGCGTCCCCGAGGCGGTGAAGATGCACATGTCGTACCCCCATGTGGCTGGTGCCGTGAGTTCATCAGCCAGCTCGCACCGGCCGGGCACGAGACGTTCGTCGTGCTCGGCGAGCAGGACGATCTCCCCGTCAGCCAACTGCTACCGCGCAAACTGTGGCCGGGGCCAGTCATCACGCCACGGGGCTGACATGTCGGACCCGGCCCGACCGTCCACTTGCACCGCACCGACCGCCCGGTCAGCGGTCGCTTAGCGCGCAGCTGGCGGTGGACGCCAATCATCCCAGGAAGACCACCAGCGGTTGTTGGCATCGCAACTCTGACTGGCCTGCTCGGCCGCCCCGAGCACCTCCACCATCTCCGTAACGGTCATGCGGCCTGTGCGGAGCATCGATGCGAGATCCTCGACGTCCTTCCAGTGCCTCGTCCGGTCAGGCCCGAGGACGAGATCGAGCCCGTAGTCGAGGGTGTCGATGGCGTCGATCTTGGCGAACGAGTGGTGCCTCGAAGTTGAGGTACCAGTTCAAACTCGCCGTTCTCGAAGAACATCCACGCCGAGTACAGCAGGTCAGCTCGGTAGAGCTGTAGCACCTGGGTTCGACTCCAAGCATCGAAGGATCGCCATGGGTGGGGTCCGAACGGATGCTTCGGGAAGGTGAACGTCGATCCTGGCTCGAGCAGCACGGCCAGTTCGTCACCGTCGTCGGCGATGACGGTGACCGGGTCTGCAGCCAGACCTGACCGTGCAGGA
>CAVPPP010000004.1:0-48402 GCA_963707005.1 uncultured Actinomycetota bacterium | reverse complement strand
ATCGCTGGCTCGAGCGGCTGAGGTCCTAGCGGCGGACTCTCGAGCGGGTTGGTGAACCAGAGCTTCGCCCGGTGGCCGCGGGGGGATGGCGGTGAAGACGAGGAGCCTCGGCTAACGCCATGTCCGCCGACCTGGGTCGCACGGCACGACCTGGCCGCGTTGAGGGCTATGCGAGATGTTGAACCCGACGAGGCGCCCGCGTCCTTCAACGCAAGTGCCGCCGGGCGTCTGAACCGCGTGGACCTCAGCTACGCCGACCTCGGGATCGTCACCGCGACCACCACGTTCAGCGCCAACGACAAGACCGGCGGCACGCTCGACTACACGAACAGCCTCGGCTCGTACCTGCACGGCACGGTCACGCCGGGCACGGTTGTGAAGAATGGCAACACCGTCACCTTCCGTGGCGTCATTACCGATGCCAGCGCTGTCTACAACGGCGGCTCCGGCCACTTCGTCGGCGTGGTCAAGGACGTGAGCACATCCGGCGCCAACGGCGACCAGATCGCGGTGTTCGTGAACGAGGAGCCCCTCCCCACCATCCACGCGGACGTCGCCAGCGGCAACCTGACCGTCTTCTGAGTCACCGCACCAACCAGCAGCAGCCCGTCCCGCTTCGGCGAGGCGGGCTGTTCTTGTGCCGCCAGGGTCGACCACGGCGTACGGGACAAGCTGTTGGTCCTCTCGGCTGCACCCCACCGGCACGAGCTGGGCGGGTCGGGCAGGTCCAGCCAGTCCCACTGGGTCTCCTCACCCGGCCGGATGCGGGATGACCGCGTCCGCGTTCGCCCGCTCCGTCGCCCGCCCGCAGTCAGCACAGACTGGGCGGAGCTGGCGGGCCCGGATCTGCCGCGTCAACGTCTGATACGACGACCCGAACCCGGTGGCCGCGATCGCCCGCCATGTCGGCAGGGACCGCAAGACGTGATCGTCCAGCCCTGAGGGGCAAGGGCGTGGATGTCCACGTCGTCCTCCCGTGTGATCATGAGAACCGGGTCTCCTTCGAACAGCTGGTGCGTGGTCAGAGACCACCAGCCTCGAAGGAGACCCGCCCTCGTTAGCCACACGGGTGGGGAATTTCGGTGAGCGTCAGTGGGTGATCTCATTGGTGGTCCAGATGCTGCTGGGGTGCGATGCCGGCCGGGTAGTCGTCGCTGTCGGTGTCAGAACCCGCACCGCTAGCCCGCCAGGTCGATCAAGATCATCAAGAGCCCCGACGAGGCTGATGCACTCTAGTTCCGCAGCTCCGCCTTGTGGGAGACCGCCTACCAGCGGGCCCAGACCAACTGAACGACGACCAGGTCCGTGCCCGTAACGTCATTCCCGACGAGCATAGGCTGGCCAGGACTGCTCACCCGGTTGGCCGAACCGCTGGTGGCGTCCAGCCTGGATGAGTGGTCGCAACGTCACGCGTTGTTCGTTGGCTGGCCGACATCTTGTTGAGCGTTCAGCTCCAGGTCACGAAGTAGTCGGCGCCCAGCTCCGACTGGAGACGCTTCACGAGCCGGATCCCGTTTTGACTCCACTGCGCGAACTCTGGATCTTTAGTGGAGTTGGTCTCGTCGTCGGCGTGTTGCTCCCACCATTCCTGGAATTTCTCGATGTCCCGCTGCAGTAAATCGCTGATTCCCAGCATGTCGGCGTCGACGTAGGCGGCTGAGCCGTCGACAACGACCTCGACGGGAAAGGCGACGGAATAGTCGGGGCTGAGGCGCACCCGTACCCTCCTTGTCGTCCCAGCTCGGACCTCGCGGAGCCACTGGCCAGACGTCGTATCTGGGCGCAGGTCTGGCGTGACTGCGCACTGACAATTGTCTGCACCTTCAGCCATCTGTCTCGCATGCTCGTCGAGCATGGCAGCGCGTCTCTCGGCGTGCGCTCCGAACGCGGCTGCCGCCGAGGGGGTTGCCGCTTGACTGTGTGACTCCATGATTCGCTCGTCGAGTTCGACCGCGAACCGACGTCCCAGCGAATCCGCTACTCGCTGCGCTAGCTGCATGCCTGCGGCTTCATGGGCATCCCGTAGTGCCTGCGACCGCCATCGTTGACCGTCCTCACAGCCATCGCAGTAGGACGTATCCCAGGCTTGGAGATCGGCGATCAGACCATCGTCGAGCCCGCTGTTCTCATAGGCAACCGAACTACCCCAATACATCAGGACCGAGTCGGCCCACGCCGGGATCATGTGAACAACGCCATCTCCTTGGACAGCACGTCCGCGCCATGTACGTCTCGGTGCGCGCACGCTCTTCCGCTGAAACGTGGCCACCTCGCCATGGTTGACGCAGCAGACGTGCTGAGTCAATCGGTTTCCGGCAGGCCGGTGTTTGCCGTCAAAGGTCAGGCCCTTTCAGAGGAGCTGAAGCGCCGACACCGCGGGTACGGCGGGCTCCTCCGCGCCGACCAAACGTGTTCGTCACGCCACAGGCCGCGGCCGCCGGCCAAGGAGCGATCGTCACTTCGCGGTCGGTGATTCTGGTCAGGCTTATCTGTCTGCCAGCCTCGGCTGGGTTCGCGCGATGATGGCTGCGGTGTCTGCCCAGACGTTCTCGCGGCTGATCTTGCCGTCGCGGAATTCGAGAACGTGCAGCAGCCGGAAGGTGGCGTGGCCTGCTCTGCCTTCGAGTCCGAACAGTCGAGCATCGTCGATCTGGCCGGTCCACAGCACGAGCCGCCCGGTTGGAGGGCCGTCTCGTCGTTGCCGTGCACCCATGCGATGTCGTCGAGCCCGTGCCGCTCGCTGAGGCGGCGGGCCGTGGCCAGCTGGGCGTCGGAGTTGTCGATCGCGTACACGGCCACGCCGCGGCGCCGCATCCACGCCGACACATAGCCCGTCCCACAGCCGAGTTCGATCGCCGGCAGCCCGTGCATGTCATCGGTGAGCAGCGGCAGCTCCGTGTTCGGGATCTGCCATTCCCCCCACCGCGCCTCCTGCTCCCACGCCCGCTCGCCGCCGCTGACCCATTGATCGGCCATGGCATCCCAGTAGCGGCGGTTCTCGGCCACATGGTCGGACAGGTTCTCGCTCATGAGGTGAGCGTAGGGTCGCCGGCGTCCGCTCCGACCCGGATGTCTGCCCGAACCCTGGCGAGACGTTCGGTTGAGAGGGCGGCGGAGGAGCCTCGTCCGAGCCGGTGGCCGCCGGTGCGACCGGGGCGGGGTATCCGTCGAGGATGCGCGGCGGAGAATGGGGTTCCGTCATTCCGAGTCGACGAGTTCACTGGGGGTGCATCAGCGGGAATAGCGTCTTCACGAGTCTTTAGGAGAGATGTGCCGGTCACCTCGTCGGGCATCGCCTACGACTGCTTGTCGCCCCACGGTGGGGTGCCGGTGTTGTTCCTCCACGCGGGGGTCGCGGACCGTCGGATGTGGGACCCGCAGTGGGATGCGCTGGCCGCCACCTGGGATATCGCCCGGCTCGACCTGCGCGGGTTCGGTTCCTCCGATCGTGCGCCGAATGGTCCGCTGTCGGAGGTGGAGGATGTGATGGCGACGATGGATGAGGCGGGGTTGGGGCGGGTCCATCTGGTCGGGGCCTCACTAGGGTCCGGGATCGCGGTCGAGGTCGCGCTGACCGCGCCGGAGCGGGTTGCGTCGTTGTGTCTGTGCCCACCGGGTGGCAGCCTGCTCACGACCCGGACCGCAGGACCTGGTGGCCTTCGCCGAGGAGGAGAACGCGGCGCTGGAGGCAGGCGATCTGGACGCGGCGGTCGAGGCGAATATCCGCGCCTGGGTGGTCGGTCCCGGCCGGACCGACACCGACGTCGCCCCCGGCGTGATCGCCGCGGTGCGCCAGATGCAGCGACGGGCGTTCGAGATCGACAAGAGCCTAGGTGCAATGGAGCGGGTCGAGATGACGCCGCCTGCTGTGGAACGACTGGAGGAGATCGCGGCGCCGACACTCATCCTGCTCGGCGAGCACGACCTCGAGACGACCAAGGACGCCGCCGACCGCCTCACCGTAGGGATCCGCCAGGCACAGCGAATCGAATGGCCGGACGCAGCACACCTGCCCAGCCTGGAACATCCCGAACGGTTCACCGAGCTGCTTGGTGGCTGGCTCGCCGCCCACACCGACCCAGACCAGCCGTAGGTACGTACGAGAACGTAGAAAGCCCACACCCGGCATCGCGGTCCATGCCCAGTGGTCGCCGGGGGATCCCGATCCACAGACATATGGCATATCGGACATTCCTGTGCCGAGCCGGATTACTGTACGACGACGCGGCGCTTGCGCAGCCAGAGTGTCGGCTGCGCTTGCGTTGAGGCGGGGGGTGGGGTCATTCTCAGGCTCGACTGTGGTCGGGTTCCTGGCGTCCAAAAGGGTTGTTCAGCTGGGCGGCTGTGTAGCAGGAACGCGAGGCGGTTGTCAGGTGCAGGACCTGCCCTTCGTGCGGACCCGCACGGTGGTGGCCGGTGTGGTGCCTGTTCGTCGGCGGACTACCGGTGGATCGGAGACGACTGAGTAGGCCGGTCAGGCTTCGCCGGGTCGTATGAGCCGGGACTCGTAGGCGATGACGATCAGCTGTGCGCGGTCGCGTGCGTCGAGTTTGGTCAGGATGCGGGTGACGTGGGTCTTGACGGTGGCTGGGCTGATGTACAGCTGGGCGCCGATCTCGGCGTTGGATAGTCCTTTGGCGACCAGGGCGAGGACTTCGTGCTCCCGGTCGGTGAGCACGTCGAGGCGGGACGCGTAGGGCTTCTCGGTCTCGGTTGGTCGTTGGAGGAAGGATTCGATCAGGTGCCGGGTGATGCCGGGGGACAGCAGCGCTTCGCCGGCTGCAACGAGGCGGACACCGGCCAGTAGGTCGGCCGGCGGGGTGTCTTTCAGGAGGAATCCGCTGGCCCCGGCCTGCAGGGCCGCGTACACGTATTCGTCCAGATCGAAGGTGGTCAGGATCAGGATCCGGACGTCGCTGCACCGGTCGTCGGCGAGGATGCGTCGGCTCGCTTCGAGTCCGTCCATGACGGGCATCCGGATGTCCATCAGCACGACGTCGGGTTGGGTCGCGACCACGAGGTCGATGGCCTGCGCTCCGTCGGCGGCGCTGCCGACGACTTCCAGGTCGGGCGCCGATTCGATCAGCATCTCGAACCCTGCGCGGACGAGGGCGAGGTCGTCGACGACCGCGACGCGGATCATCGTGCCGCCGCCGGTGGTCCGATGGGAAGCTCGACGGTGAGGCGGAATCCGCCGCCGGGCGCCGGTTCGGCTTGGACGGTGCCGTCGAACAGGGCGGCCCGTTCGCGGATGCCGGTGAGGCCGTGTCCGGAGCCGGGTGTGGATGGTTTGGAGCTCCGCGGTCGACCGTCGTCGCGGATCTCGAGGCGCAGCTGGGTGGGTGATCGCTGGATGTCCAGGTGCGCGACCGGTCCGCCGTAGCGCAGCACGTTGGTGAGGCCTTCCTGGATGATCCGATACGCGGAGATGTCGAGCGCCGGCGGCAGGTCTGTCGTGTGATCGCGGTCTGTCGCCTCGACGGTGAGGCCGGTGGAGCGGAACTGGGACATCAGCCGGTCAAGGTCGCGCAGACCTTGGGCCGGTGTCGTGGGGGCGTGGTCGGTTGCGTCGTCCTCGGATCGGAGCATGCCGAGCATCCGGCGCATCTCGACCAACCCTTCTCGGGCGGTGACCTCGATGCTGCTCAGCGCGGCGCCGGCTACCTGGGGCCGCTCGTCGATGATGTGGTGGGCGACGCCGGCCTGGACGGCGATGACGCTCATCGAATGGGCCACGATGTCGTGGAGGTCGCGGGCGATCCGCAGCCGCTCGGCGCTGATCGCCCGGCGCTCCTCCTCCGCCTGCTGCTGGATGAGGCGACGTGCCTCGTCGGCTCCCTGCTCGGCCTTTCGGTGGGCCTCGTCGAGCTCGTGGCGGCGTCGGGCGCGGCGGGCCTTCAGATTCTCCCCGGCCAGCCAGGCCACCGTGACGGTGAGCAGGATACTGATCCACGACCATGCCGTTGCCACGCTCGGCGGCTGCAGGAGCAACGCGCCCGTCAGCCCCGCCATACCGGCCAGGTACACCACCAACGCTCGGCGCCGACCGGCGTGGAGGGCCACCGCGAACACCAGCGCGAACGTGGCATACCCGGGGAAAGCGCTGTAGCGGCCCAGGCCATAGCCGATCAGGGCCAGGTCGGAGACCACGATCGCGGTCACCGGGAACCGGCGATGCACCGCGAACGGACCGGCGATCAGGGCCGCCCACAGGTAGGCGGCCGGGGTTGACGCCGACTGGCCGGTGGCGAGCGGCCGGGTCGCGAGGTCGACCGCCATCGCGGTCCACAGCAGCGCCGCCCCGGTCGACGTCGAGCACCGGCGCGCGAACGGTGGCCCAACGACCGCGCGTCCCGGCATCACCGGTGATCGACTGCGGACGGCCCATGCGGCCAACCTAGCCACCCGAGGTGCGGTTCGGCGTCGGCCGCGAGGCGTACGCCGGGCGGGCTAGCAGGTCGGTCGGGATTCGGCCCGGCGGCCGACGACAGCGACAGGGCGTCGCGACGAAGGTGGAGGTCATGAGCACTCCACCTGTTGTCCCCGCGACCACCGAGCCGAGCACCGACCCCGTCCCTGGTGGCTGGTTCCGACGGTCCGCGGTCACGCATCCGATTCTTCTGCTGGTCAGTGTGGCGACCGCCTTCGTCTGGCTGACGCAGATGGGATCGGCGCTGGCCGGTCTCGACCTGATGCCGGCCAAGCTGGCTGAGCTGCTGGTCCTGCTCGGTCTGGCCGTGGCGATCACCGGGATCACCGACCAACGTCGCGGCGTACGGCAGCTGTTCGCGGGCCTGCTCCGTTGGCGGCTGGGTTGGCGCTACCTGCTGCTGGTCGGCGCCATGCCACTGCTGACCGCGGGGGTCGCGCTGGCCACCGGAACCCTGCACCGGCCGGTCGGACGGCTGGGTCGGTGTCGGCCTGACGTACCTGCTCTTCCTGGCGCTCGGGGCGGTCACCGGCAACCTGTGGGAGGAGACGGTGTGGGGCGGCTTCGTGCAGGGCCGGCTGATGGCCCGGCACGGGCTGCTGGTCGGCTCCTTGCTCACCGCGGTCCCGGTGTTCTTGATCCATCTCCCGCTGGCCTTTGAGAACAACGGCTGGCAAGGCACCTCCTGGCGGGATGCCTTCATCACTTGGGGGGTGTTGCTGGTTGCGGCGCCGTTCCAGCGCTACCTGATCGGCACCCTGCTCATCGACACCCGCGGCAGCACGCTGGCCGCCGGTCTGATGCATGCCTCGATCAACGCGGCCGGCGCGATGGTGATCGTGCCCGGCGGGTGGCAGGTCGTGCCGGCCCTGATCCTGCTCACGCTCGGTGTCGCCGCATACCGGAGCTGGCGCGGCCGGTCGGCCACCGACGGCTACGCCCCGGCCATCACACCGGCCTCCGAAGCCGCCCAGCAGACGGCACTCGGGGTGATGCCGTAACCCACCCTCGCCCCGTCTTTCAAGGTCGAACCGAGCCTCGGGTTGCCAGCAACGGCACATGGCGCCCGGGCCTTCCCCCCGGTTCGTGGGCACGGGGTGTGGGTTCATGCCGTTAGCGGAAGCGTAGCGGTGGTCTCGTAGGTGGTCGGGGACTGCTGCTGGCAGTGGGAGTGGCGGCGGCGGTTGTTGTAGCGCAGGATCCAGCGGAACAGCTGACGTCGGCAGACAGCGTCGTCGGGCCGGCACTGGTGGTCCTGCAGGATCTCGCGTTTCAGGGTGGCGTTGATCGACTCGGCGAGGCTGTTGTCGGCGCTCGTGCCGACCGCTCCGATGGACTGGGTGATCCCCAGGTCGGTGCAGAGCTGGGCGTAGGCCCTGGAGGTGTAGACGAGCCGTGATCGGAGTGGAAGATCGCCCCAGCCAGGCTGCTCCGGGTCAGTCTGGCGGCGTGGAGGGCGTCTTCGACGAGCTCAACGCGCATGTGGTCGGCGATCGCCCAGCCGACCAGTCGGCGGGAGTAGCAGTCGATCACTGTGGCCAAGTACAGGTTCTCCCCGTTCGACAGCGGTAGGTAGGTGATGTCGCCGACGTAGCGTTGGTTCGGAGCCGGTGCGGTGAAGCCACGTTTCAGCAGGTCGGGCACCTTCTGGTCAGCGGGTTCGGGGATGGTGGTGCGGACCCGGCGGCGACGTCGGTAGCCGGCGACGCCGTGGGCTTTCATCACCCGCTCGATCCGTTTGTGGTTGACCCGTTGGTCGGGGTCGGCGCCGTCGTTGAGCTCGGCGGTGAGCCGCGGCTCGCCGTAGGTGTTGTCAGCGTCGTGGACGGCCCGGATCCGTGCCAGCAGAGCCGCGTCGGCTGCGGCCCGTTGTTGCCGGGTCTGTGCGGCGGCCTGCCAGGCGTAGAAGGAGGACCGGTTGATCTCGACGATCTCGCACAACCGCTTCACCTCGAAGGTGTCTTGGTGGTCGGCGACGAACTGGAAGCGGTTCACCAGCCCGTCTCCCCGGCGAAATACTTGGCCGCCCGGCGCAAGATCTCCCGTTCGGTGACCAGCTTGGCGGTCTCGCCCTCCAGCTGCTGGACGCGGGCCCGGAGCCGGTCCAGTTCCTGTTCCGGGGTCTCCCCAGGCACCGGCGCCGGCGCCTGGGTCGCGGTGGTGGGTTTCAGCGGGCTATGGGTCAAGGTGCCATCGGCAGCGGTCTTCTTGCCGGTCCCGAACAGGTCGAGCCAGTGCCGCAATGTGCCGCGCTCGACGCCCAGGTCGTCGGCGATGCTACGCACCGTCGCCCCCGGAGTGGACTCGTACAAGTCAACGGCCTGCCGACGAAACTCATCGGAGTAGTTCTTCCTGGCCATGGTTGAAGATCATCTCGCTCTCTCCCACACAAGTGCGGGATTCAGCGTGTCCACGATCCAGGGGGAAGGCCCCCCGGCGCCGTCACGCTGCTCGGCCATGTCGGGCTGGTTCCGCGGGCAGGCGCCCCTCGGTTTGCCCTCGCTCAACGCCGCAGACCTGCTGAGCGGCGGTCGGCGATTCACCCCGGCCGGCTTGGTGAGGTCTGACGCCGGTTGAGGTGGCCGGCCCAGCGGCGACCCGCTACGACGAGCAGGGTGAGGATGAGAAGGGCCGGTATGAACTGCCAGCCCCCTGCTGCTGCGGTGAGGTGGCCTGAGGCGTTGAATGAGGCGTGCAGCAGCGCGACCGCCAGGACGCTGCCGCCTGTGTCTGCCAGCAGGGTACCGGCCAGGTAACGCAGGAACGGTGCCACACAGACCAGTGCAATGACCGCGACCAGGCCGTCGGCCGCCGAGGCGTTCTGGAAGGCGCCGGGAATGTGGAGCAGGACGAAGGGAATGGCCGTGAGCAGGGAGGCGGTCAGGATCCGGTGCCGTTGCATTAGTCGGATCTGGACGAAGCCGGACCACAAGCCCTCTTCCCATAGATTGGTGCTGAGGGCTTGCAGGACGACCAGGTCGAAGACATAGTTCACCGCAAGTGGCAGCCAGCCGTGCGTTGGGCGCTGCAGGCTGTCGGTCGCGGCCGCGGTGGCCAGGGTGAGCGTGGGGAGCGCGCCGACGACGACAAACAGCCGCACCCAGCCGATACGCCAGGTCGTCATGCGGCGGAGGAGCAGCCGGAGACCGTCGGATCCGTCGGCGAGCCACGTCACCAGGACTGCGCTGCCGAACAGCAGGGTGACGGCCAGCACGGCCAGCGTGGTGTGCAGGTATGGCACGGGGATGCTGTAGCCGAGCAGCCGAGCTCCGCCGACTGACGGGTAGAAGATCCCGAAGATCAGCAGGAACACTGTCGTGAGTGGTCGTGCTCGCGCTTGACGTCGCACGGCTGCCAGTCGGCCTGGTGATGTGGCGGTTGCTGTCACGGACATGAGCTCCTCCCGGGGCTGGCTGGACGTTCCTACCGAGCCTGGCGCTTGCGGCTTGTCGAGTCGGGTTGGGCCGTCGACACGGCTTCCTGTTCTCATCACGAACTTCAGCGCCGGACGAGGGCAAGGACAAGAACGGTGAAATGCGGGCCCCGTGCGGCTAGCCCGCGGGTAATGCAGCGAGCGCATGCATACGTCACCGGCTCGTCGGTGGAAGGAAGAAACAAATCTGCTGTCACGACGCTAGGTTTTCCGAGCAAACGTCACGCCCGGCAGCAATCACCCCAGACCGCGGATGGGATGTGTGCTTCCTTCGCGATGCTTCGGGCTGACTGCGCCTCTAGGAGGCAACGAGCGGGAACAGAATGATCAGGAAGAATATGGACTCGATGGAGTGGATACAGATGCCCATCCAGGCGCTGCGGAACCTGCGGGTCGGGTAGGCGCAGAGGAAACCGGTGATGATGGCGTTGGGGATCACCCATGGTTCGTGCAGATGATAGAAGCCGAAGAGCACGCCGTTCACCAGCCAGTCTGTCCGGCCGAATGCTCGGCGCATCCGGGGCAGCAGTAGGCCTCGGAATAACAGTTCTTCACCAAGGAAGGTGTTGAAGGCGAGTTCCACGGCGACGAGCAGGTAGAGACCCCATGCGTGGTGGAAGGTTGCTTGGCCGGCTGGGGAGCTCAAGAATGAGCCGAAATCTCGATCGCTGGGACCTGTCGGTCCAAACGGCAACATGTCCAGCGCAGCAAGGGCGAGCGCAAATACTGGCACCCACAACCACAGGCGGCCGCCGCGGCGGGTTGAGGAGCTTGGCGCCCGCAACCACAGTCGATCGCGAAGCGAGGTCCACGTCGGATCATGACGCTCCCGCCAAACCAGCACGAGCACCAGGACGGCCTGCCAGATCAGGCCGGCGGTCAAGGCCACGAGCAGAGTGAGCACGGACCGGCGCTCGGAGGCGCCGTGCCCCGCGACTGCCGGCGCCACCACCCAGGCCAGCGCGGCCATCGGCAGGGCAGCGGCGGCCCACACCGCGAGTACGCCGAGTCGCGAGTACTGGCGCACGTCATAGGGATCCGGTTCGGTGCCTGGTTGCCGCTGCGGCATTTGGCCGTCGGGCCCCTTGGCGCTGGGAACGGGTTGGTCACGTGTGGGGATAGGTGGTGTCTGCATGGCTACTCCTCGAGCCGGAGGGTGGCACCGGACGCCCGGGCATGCAGCAATCGTCAGCCGATGCGCTTGCGGAGGGCTTGAAGCGTCCTTGAACGTGCTCGTCAGGCGCAGGCGGCAATGCACTCTGGTCGGATCGTTGTTGCACGAGGCGTGACAGACTGCGGGGATGAGGGTCACCCTCCTCGGGCCGGTCGCTGCGGTGGCCGGTGGTAAGGATTTGGCCCTTGGCGGACTGAAGCAGCGGGCCGTCTTCGCGTTGCTGGCTCTCAATGCTGGGCGGGTGGTCCCGTTGGATCGCCTGGTCGACGAGCTGTGGGCCGATGAGCCGCCGTCCCGAGCCACGTTGAGTCTTCAGTCGTATGTCGCGCGCCTCCGGCACGTCCTCGCGGCGGTCCCTGTCGAGGGAGTGGACGCACCACACATCCTGACCCGGCCGCCCGGCTGGCTGTTGACCCTGGATCCGGTGCAGGTCGACGTGACTCGGTTCGAGGGCTCCGTCTCTGAGGCACGACGGATGCTCGTCAGTGGGGGTGCGGTCGGTGCGGCACCCGCAACTCGACTGCTGGAGCAGGCGCTGGAGCTGTGGACCGGCGACCCGTTAGCGGGTCTGGAGCCGGTGCGGTTCGCTCGTGAGGAGGCTGCCCGACTGAACGAGCTCCGGTTGGATGCGACCGAGCTGCTCCTGCAAGCGCAGCTTGCCCTCGGTGAGACGGATTCCGTGGCCGAACGCGCCCGTCAGTTCGTTCTCGCACACCCATTTCGTGAGCGTGGTTGGTGTGCCCTCATGCTCGCTCTCTACCGCTGCGGAAGGCAGTCCGAAGCGCTGTCAGCGGCGGCCAGGTTGCGGCGGACGCTGGCCGCGGAGCTGGGGGTGGATCCCTCACCGGAGGTTCGCCGACTCGAGGAGCAGATCCTGCGGCAGGATGCCATCTTGTCGTCGGCGTCGACCGATCTTCCCGGCCTCTCCGGCGAGGCGCCGGCTATGGACGCGCATGCTTCGGTTGCCGTCACTGCTGCCGAGCGGGGACGCGCCCCAGACACCGATGCCCGTACGCCGCTTGTCGGCAGGGACGACGTTCTGTCTCTCGTGGACGCCGCGGTGGCGCAGGCCAAGTCCGGGAATGGCCAGCTTCTGGTTCTGCCCGCGCCCGCGGGTCTCGGTAAGTCCAGCATCCTGCAGGCGCTCGAGGAGCGCGTCCTCGCCGACGGTGGGGCCGTTCTGCGCGGGGACTGCATCGGCGTTGACGCCGCCCCGGCCTTGTGGCCCTGGGTCAGCATCGTCCGCGGGATTCTGGGCGACCTCGGTCCGCCGCCAGCAGCCGATGCCGACGGTGACCAGGTGGAGGAGCGCAGGGCGGCGCGGTCAGCGCTGATGGTTCTGCAGACCGACGTGCCGCTGCGCGACCCTGCCCACGAAGCGGTCTCGAGCGGGGATCCTGCGCTGAGTCGGATGAGGCTCTTCCGCAGTGTGATCGACGCGGTAGCTGCAGCGCGGGCCGCCCGGCCGTTGGCTGTGGTGATGGATGACGTGCACTGGGCTGACAGGGACACGCTGACTCTGCTGTCGCTGGCGGTCGACGAGCTTGTCGATCGGGGTGTCCTCTTCGCTATTGCCGTACGCGCGGACGAGCCCGGCACTGACACGGTGCTCGGCATCGTGGACCGTCTACGGAGATCAGCCGTTCGGCGGATCAACCTGTCCCCGTTGGGCGTGCCAGAGGTTGCCGCTGTGGTTCGAGACATCTCGGGGTTTGAGGCCGGCTCCGAGGTGGTCGCGGCGATCTGCTCCCGGACGGGCGGTAACCCGCTGTTCGTCTGCGAGCTGGTACGCCTGCTCAGCAGTGAGCGCAGGCTGGATGCGGACGGAGTCCGGGAGACCATGCCGCACGAGGTCCGCGAGGTGCTGCGGCGCAGGCTCGACAGGTTGCCGCAGCAGACCGTAGCGTTGCTGACCGTGGTCGCCGTGGCGGGCGGACCCGCCCAGGTCGACCTGCTGGCCGACGTCACGGGCCTCGAGACAGAGGCGGTCCTCGACGGCTGTGAGGCTGCGGTGCTGGCCGGTCTGCTCCTTGATGACGCCCAGCATCCCGGCTCCTTCGTGCTCAGCCATGACCTCGTCCGGCAGACGCTTGAGCAGTCCCTCTCCACCGCGCGCCGTCTCCGGCTGCATGCGCGGATCGCCGAGGCTTTGCGGAAGCACGAACCGATGATGTCGCCGCAGGTTGTCGACGTGGCCCGGCACCTCACGATTGCCGCGCCGGTGGTGGGTCCGGCGGCAGCGGTCCCGTACTTGGTGGCAGCCTCGGACGACGCCCTCTCCCGGTACGCCAACGACCAAGCAGAGCAGCATCTCAGAACGGCGTTGGCCCTCATTTCACAGGTGCCGAACCCGACCGAACGGGCGGCCCTGGAAGGCCCGGTCCGCGGTCGGCTGACCTTCCTGCTGCTCACGGTGCGTGGCGCCCAGGCTGACGAGCCAGTCACCGAGCAGGGGGTCGCCGCGCCCAGGGACGCCGAATCGACCATCGGCTGGCTGGGCAGCATGATTCGGGCCACCCTCACCGGGCAGGCTCCGCAGGCCGCTGCTGCGGCGGAGGTGATCCTGGCAGGTGAGGCGCTACCCGTGACGCAGTTCTGCGCGCAGTTCGTGCGCGGCTTCGCGAGCCACCTGATGGGACGGATCACGGTAGCCCGGGAGGCATTCGACGCCATGGAAGGTCTTGCCGCTGAGGGTGTGGACGTGCAGATCCCAGGATTCTTCGCCGGCGCCGTGGTCGCGGCTGCCGAGGCGGCGCTGTTGGCCCACGTCGGGGGCGACGAGCCACGCGCCGACGCCCTGATGGCCACCGCGGTGACGCGAGCGGCCGGCTCGGAACAGGGCTTGGTGACGGTAGCGCAGCATCAATGCTGGCTCGCGGCGATGCGAGGCGACCCCGAGCCCGCCCGTCAGCACGCCGCTGATTGCCGTGCCTTGTCGGAACGGCTGGATGTCCCCCTCTACAGGCATGTGGCCGATCTGGTCGGCGGCTGGGCCGACGCCATGCTGGGAGACACCGCTGGTGCCGACCGGGCTGACTCCGCCTTCGACCACTACCTGGCGACCGGCCTCCGGCTGAACATCCCGCTCTACTTGCTGCTGCGGGCGGAGGCTCACTCCGCGGGGGGACGAGATGGGCGAGCGGGCGAACTGATCAGGCAGTCCCGCGCCCTGGAGGTGGTGAGGGGCGAGGTCTGCTCGAGCCCACGGCTGCTGGCATGGGCCGCGGCGCAGCTGCCGGGGCCGGGCTGACTGAGCATTCAAACCCGATGCAAGGCTCGCGCGGCATCCTCACTGGAGTAGTGGAAGACACCTGGCCGTCGGATCCGCCGGTCCAGCGAGGAGAACCAGATGGGCAGGCCGAGTCAGCACCGGCCGGAGCGCCAGCCGCCGCTGGTGCTGCGGAAGGTACCTCCGGAGCGCCAGCACCTGGCCCGCTCCATGACCGCCGGCGGCGCCGATCCGCAGGGCGGTATCTGGTGGGAGCTGGTCGATGCTGCCGCCCCTGCGGAGCTGCCGGCCGTAGCGGTTGCGCTGACCGACGACGGCGCGGGAGGTTGCCTCACGGTCTCCGCGCTGGGCGTCCTGCATGCCGATGCGTCGGAGGAGTATGCGGAGCTGCTCCGCGGGCTCGTGGCCGCCCTTCGAAGGCACGCCGTGGATGCAGTGGTCATTCATGCTGCGGACCGGGTGGTCGCGTCCGCCCTGGTCGAGGTCGGATTTCGGCATGCGCCGGACAGCCACGGCGGCGACCGCTATCTGATCGTGCTGTAGTCGCTTGGGCTGCAAATCTTGTTCAAGCCGGATCCAAGTCCTGCGGTCGAGGCTGCCCTCATCACCGCAGCCTCTCTTGGAGGGATCATGTCAAATCCTCGTTTGGACAATCCGGTCGTTGCCACCCCTCGATCCTTCGTTGCCCGGCATCCGGTTGCCGTGCTGATGGCGGTGGGCATCGCCTTCGTCTGGATCACGCAGCTGGGGTCGTTGCTGGCTGGTGTGGACGTCATGCCGGCCAAGATCGCGGAGCTGGTGGTGCTGCTCGGCGGCGCCACCTGGATCTGCTACGTGATCGGGGGACGTGGCGAGATCCGGCGGCTGTATGCCGGGCTCACCCGATGGCGACTGGGCTGGCGTTACCCGATGCTGATCTTGGCAATGCCGCTGCTCACGCTGGCGGTAGCCTTCGTCGCCGGTACGCTGCACGCCCCCCCGGACGGCTGGACCTCGGTGCTGCTGAGCTACCTGTTACTGCTGGTCCTCGGGGCGGTCACCGGCAACCTGTGGGAGGAGACGGTCTGGGGCGGGTTCGTTCAGGGCCGGCTGATGGCCGCCCGTGGGCTGCTCGTCGGGTCGCTGCTCACTGCCGTGCCGTTCTTCCTCATACACCTGCCGTTGGCCTTCGAGGTCAACGGCTGGAAGGGCACCACCGGGCATGACGCGTTCGTCGACTGGGGCCTGATCCTGCTGGCCGTGCCGTTCCTGCGGTACCTGATCGGCACCCTTCTCATCGACACCGGCGGGAGCACCTTGGCCGCGGGTCTTCTCCACGCCTCCTTCAATGCCGCCGGCGCGATGGTCGTCATTCCGGGCGGGTGGCAGAACATCCCGGCCCTGATCGTGCTCACCGTTGTCGTCGCCACCTGGCGGGCCCGACGTGGGCTGTCACTGACCGAGGGATACGCGCCGCGGCTCGTCGCGGCGCAGGCGTAGCACATGACCAGCATCACCAGTGTCACGGAGCTGGACACGACGCCGGCAGCGCATACCGCGGCACAGTCGGTCACGCTGCACCTGGTTCCCGGCGCGCTGGCGCTAGCCGTCTACATCGCCGCCGTACCGATCGCCCGCCAGCTTGGGATACCCACAATCGGCGCATTGGCTCTCAGCGGCGTGCTCGGCGTCCTACCCGTCCAGCTGGCTCTGCTCAGCCGTCGTCGCAGGCAGCACCCGGGGGAAGCAGTTGTCCAGCTCAGAACCAGACTGCCGCTGCCGCAGCTGCTCGGCTGGGTGCTGCTCGAGGTGGTGCTCGGCGCGCTGGCATTTCTGGTCACCGGTCCGCTTACTGGCTGGCTCCACGTGGCGGCCTTCGGCTGGTGGCCGGCATCGTGGCTGATCGACTCCGGGACCCAACCGAACTACAGCACCGGCGCGCTGGCCGCCACCGCTCTGCTCCTGCTGCTCGGCACGGTCCTCGCGGCGCCGGTGGTGGAGGAATGCTACTTTCGCGGCTACCTCCTGCCGCGGATGCCTGCCCAACTGGGCCGCGGACGACCGGTCGCTCATGCCGCGCTCTTCGCCGGATATCACCTCTGGACACCATGGCTCACACCCACCCGGTTGCTGGCCATACTGCCGCTCAGCATCATCGCGCTCCGAACCGGCGACATCCGGATCGGCATCGCCACCCACGTTCTCCTGAACAGCGTCGATCTCGTGATCCTGGCCGCCTACCTACTGAGCCGTTGACGACCGCTCGTCAAAAGCTGTTCACCCTGGACCACGACTGAGTGGAGAGTCAGCGCGGCGACCAACTCGATATTGCTGGACTCAAGACATGCGCAATGTCTGCTGGCCTGAAGGGCGTCCCGCCGCCGAGCTCCAACGACGCACCACCGAGGCGGCGTCAACCTTGTCGGCGGCCGAGGCAGATGGTGGCCGTCCGAAGCGCTTGATCGACATGTAAGCGCTTGTCGTCATATGGCGCCTATCGGACAACTTGACGAGACGATTCGGCGGTTCACTCGCGTTCACCCGTCCGGCCTTCCCCTCGCCTACGCCCCCAGATGGATCACGGGTCGCTTCAGCTTCTTCCCTGAGCTTCGCACCCCGCCGTTACCGGCGACGCACGTCAGAGCGGGGGCGGGCCACGAACACTTACCCGGGCTACGTCATCGACGTCACCGCCAACCTCCACATCAACGCGCCACTTGCACATGCGACCTCGTGTCGCACCATCTCAGAGATGCCCTTCCGAGCCAGGATTCATTGGTACCGCCGCAAGTCCCAATCTCCCAGCCCGTAAGGGCATTCTCGCGTCACGCCACGCTCAACCCGCCGCCGCCACTCCTGTCGATCGGTGGATTCTCAATGAAGTTGTCAACCGGTCTGCACGCCGGGTGGGACGCGTTGGAAGACGCGGTTGTCGCGGAGCAGCGCCCACAGCACGTCGACGCGGCGGCGGGCCAGAGCAATGAGCGCTTGGACGTGTTTGAGCCCTTCGCCGCGCTTCTTCAGATAGAAGTCGCGGTTCGGTCCCTCGCGCATCATGGCCGCCGACGCGGACAGGTAGAACACCCGACGCAGCTTGCGTGAGTACCGCCGCGGACGGTGCAGGTTCTGGGTGCGGCGCCCGGAGTCGCGTGGCACCGGCACCAGCCCAGCGGCTGAGGCAAGCCGGCCAGCGGTGGGATAAGCGTTCAGGTCGCCGGCGGCGGCAACGAGCTCGGCGCCGAGGATCGGGCCCATGCCGGGCAGCGATTCGATGATCACCGCCTGTGGGTGGGCACGGAAGGTGGCGGTGATGCGGGCGTCCAAGTCGCTGATCCGCGCGCCGATGGCCAGGATCTGGGTGGCGAGGTCGACCACGATGGACGCGGCAACGTCTTGGCCGGGAACGATCGTGTGCTGGGTCTTGGCCGCCGCCACAGCATCGGTGGCGATCTGATCGGCACTGCGGACCTTCCTGTTGACCAACCAGGCGGCCAGCCGAGCCTGCCCCCGGCCGCGGATGGCGGCCGGGGTCTGATAGCCGGTCAACAAGACCAGGGCGCCACGGCTGTGGGCATAGTCGAAGGCACGCTCCAAACTCGGGAAGTAGCCGCTGAGCACATCACGCAGCCGGTTGACCATCCGCACCCGATCAGCGACCAGATCGCTGCGGTGAGCCACCAGCAGCCGCAACTCGGTCACCAACGCCGTCGAGACCTCGACCTCACTCAGATCGCCCCGGTGCCGCACGGTCTCGGCAATGACATAGGCGTCGCGGGCGTCGGACTTGGCCTCACCACGGTAGGCGGTGGCCATCTGGTTGGCGGTTCGACCGGGCACGTACTTCACCTGCTGACCGTGCGCTGCCAGCAACGCCAGCAACAGCCCGGACATGGTCCCGGTGACATCGACTGCCCAGACCACCAGCTCGGCCCGAGCGAGAACGGCAGTGATCGCCTCCAAGATCGCGCCCTCATCGTTGACCACCTTCGCCGACCACACGGTGGTGCCCGCCTCATCGATCAAGCACACCCAGTGGTGACCCTTCCCGACATCGACACCCGCCCAACCGCAGGACCTCGGTTGCTGCATCAATGACTCCTCCTTCGAAGCGCACGACAGTTCCGTGGCCCGAAGGACTCCCGCCGACAGATCCGTAAACAGCGACCAGAACGCGCATCTCAATCAGCAGTCGAGGCGTCCCGGAGGGCTGGGCGGCCAATCCATCGGAACCATCGAGGGCAATCAAGGCTCAGCCACACCCAGCCCTCCCGGGCCACCAAACAACTTACGGATCGAGGCTTAGCTGGCTTGCTGCTTGTCCACGCCCGCCGGACGCCAGTCGTCTGCTGTGCAAGGGTTGGGCCATGAGGCAGGTGTACGCGCACGACGCCGTGGTGTGGATGGGTGGAGCGGACGATCCTGCGGCAATCGGAGCTGCTGTGACAGTCGCTCTCTGCGGCCACTGGAAACATGAACCTCCGTGCCCCCTCGCCCCTCATCACACGCGCACGGAGCGACGCGCCGAGCAGGTGCATGTGCGGGTCCTCTTCGCCACCGACCCGACGGTTGAGAGTGATGTGCGGCGGCGGATCGACCAAGCCTTGCAGACCGGCTGTCAGCAGACACCGACTGGAGAGACTGCCCACTGGGAGGTCATGAGCAGCAAACCGGGAACTCCTGAAGAAGGCGAACGGCAGCACGGAGCAAGGTTGATCATCAGCTGAGACGGGAACATGGGGGTGAGCAGCAGCTGGAGGGGACGTGTGACCAGGGGACGCCAGGGACGGACGAGAATTGAGCGAGTGCCGTCGCAGCCGGACTCGCCAACTGTCAGGCCGACCGTGTCCTGCGACGCCACGCACAACGGTGGTCGTCGGCCCTCCCAGGACCGCTCACCTGCCGCACATACCAGCGGCAAGGCGGCAGCAGCCGCTGACGTTGCCCCGGTCAGCCCGAGCGGTTGTAGTTCTTCAGTGGTTGTAGTTGTAGTGCAGCTTCTTGACCTTCTTAAGGTCGACGAACTTGTAGACCCACGCGCTGGGCTGGGCCGCGGGGTCGGCCGCCACGTGGGAGTCGAAGAGGCAGAACTGCAAGAAGGTCTTCTTGTGGTCCCGGCCCGTGAGCTTGGCCTTGTCCATGTGTCGGGTCAGCTTGAAAGTCTGCACCTGCCAGTGGCCGTTGCAGATGATGTAGACCTCTTGCGCGGCGGTCGGATTGGTGTCATACCAGGCTTTGGCGTCTTTGGAGGTTCCCTCGGACTTCTTCAGCTCGCCGATGGTCTGGGCGGCGATTTTCGGACCCTGCTTGAGGGAAACCCAGATGTGGGTGTTCGCGTTGCCGCCGTAGCAGCGGTACTTCGCCTTGACCGTGGCGTGGTTGCCCTTGAAGCGCGCCTGCTTGACCCACTTGATGGAGGCGTGGTGATAGGCAGGCGCCGCCGCAGCTGCTGGCACGGGTGCGACGAGTGCGGCAGCGGGCAGAGCGAGCGCGGCCAACGTGACGGCCATCTTCCTGAACATGAATACCCCCGAGACTAGGCGAAACGCTGTTCGTTCCCCCCTCCGCTCTAGAGTCGTCTCGGTCATGCGGCCTGTCAACCGGTCTGCCGGCGCGAACTTGGTTGACTTCTGCCCAGTCCGGAGCGGAAGTCATCGTCAGGGAACCAGACGGTTGCCGGTGCCGCTTCGTTGCGCTCGGTTCCCGGGCCTTGGAACTGACCAGAATCGGCGCGCCGGTTTCGGTCCGTCGGTGGGTCGCGTGTCCCGGGCAGAGGACGTTTCGCCAACCGTCGTTTCGGTGAGCGCGTGCAGCTCGGCGGCGGCACCTCTGGAGGACCCCCGGGCGAGAACGCGCGCACATGGCGAGCGTCTTCGAAGAATGCACCTCCGTCTTGACGTACAGAGTGGGCCGGCGTTGCACCGGTTGCGCAGGACGGGGGTGCGGTGCGCGTCTGCCGGGATGGTCATGGGCGCCGCATTAGGGCTGTGCCGATGGGGGTGGCTCGGTGCACGACGCGGTTCGCGGTTCGCTTGGATGTGATGAGTCCGGCCGCGCGGAGGACCGCCGCGTGTTCACTGGCTGAGGAGTTGGAGATGCCGACGGCGCGGGCCAGCGATGTTGTCGTCTGTGGCGCACCAACGCAGGCCTGGAGCACGCAGGCCCGTGTCAGGCCCAGCAGGTCCCCCAGGGGGTCGCCCTGCTCGGGGCTCACGTCTTGCAGGACGTGGGGCGCTACGGGAACAGGAACGTATAGCAGCCGCGCGGTCACGTATGGACCGTCTTCAATATCGGACAAGAGGCTGCATATCGGGCTCAGCACGGTCGGAATGATGGTCAGGCCGCGGCTACTCACCGTCAAACGCATCACACCGTCTCGTTGGAAGGTGGCGACTAGTGCTCGATGGCAGCATCCGGGAGGGCAGTGGCTCCAGTCCGGGATGATCGTCAGTGCTGGTCGATGCCAGCTGACGCTGGGATGGAGACTGTTGAGGAGCGTTTCGAGGCCGTCGGTGCTCATCGTGTGCATCCACGTCAGCGCCGGAGCGATGGCAGCTGCGAGCATCCGGTCCCAGTAGGGGGCGATCGCCGCATCATGGAACATCTGCGCTGCTCCGCTGAGCGCGGTCAGTGCTTCGGGGCGGCCTTCGGCGAGGCCGGGCTGGACGGGTATTCCCCAGGATTGGAGTTCTCGGAGGCCTTCCCATTCCGCGGTGGGCCGGGACAGCGATGTCTCCAGCCGGTCGGCGAAGCCGAGGTCGGTGTCGAGGTCCATGTAGGTCCCCAGCCCGCGGAGCAAGAAGGGACCCGACCGTAGATCGCGCAGGACCTGCGCGCCGATCGGACCCAGGGTTTCGCCGATGTGCTGTTCCCACCCGCGCAGGGAGGGTTGCAGCTGGGTGTGGCGACGGTGCGCGGCGCCGATTACTTCTGACACGAGCTCCGGTCGCGTGGAGATGCGGACCCGGGCGAGGTCATCGTCAGCGAAGATGATCTCCGCCCGGGGATGATTCGGTAACCGACCCGACACAGCACCATCCTGACCGCTGGACGCCTCGCCCGGAAGACCGAACCCAAGTCGCCTGCGCCGGACGTCCGTGCCCGCCATCGGTCGCTGCTGCCGGACATCCGAACTCACCTCGGTCGTGGCTTGCCAGCGGTCGACATTCGGTCCAAGCCGAATCACCTGGCCGATCCGCTGCTCTTGGAGCCACCATGCGGAGGTATCCGTCTTCAGGAAACGGCACGAGGTGATCTAGACATGAACATCGGTGCCCGGAGGATCGCGGCCGGACCGTCAGCCAGCAAGGCGCCGTGCGCCGTATCTCAGCCGTGGACCACTCTGCCTCCCGTCGGTGGGCTGGGCCGGCCGACCGATCCGCTCCGCGTACCCCTCGTCACGGCCTTCTGCACCTGTGACATCGACGCGCTCAGACTCAGCTACATGCCTCGGCTACCCAGGTAAGCCAGCGTGCGAGCCCTGTCCGGTTGGTTCGCTTGGCGGCCCATGGTGTGCCTGGACGGCAGCATCCGACGAGTCACCGGCCCTGGTCCGGAACCGCGCTCCACCTGCCGGCGCGAAAGGACCGCCCAGCGGGAATCCGGTTCGTCGGTGGCGTCATTCATCCGTGGCTCTGGAATCGTGGTCACTGGTGCGTTGATACATCTGTCAGGCGTCTTCTGGAGTGGGGGTGTTCTGTGCGCGTCAATGGGATTGATCTCCACGTCACCGTGGAGGGGGAGGGCTTTCCGTGCCTGGTTCCGCGGCCGGCCAATACCTCGGTCCTGGAGCGGACTTTCTCGGCGCGGCTGCGGGAGAAGGTGCAGCTGATCATTTTCGACCCTCGCGGCTGTGGCCGCTCGGGCGGCTCCCTGGCCGACTGTGACCTCGATGATCTGCTCGCCGATATCGACGGGCTGCGCGCAGCGCTGGGGCATGAGCGGATCGGGTTCCTCGGCTGGTCCATCCTCAGCCTGGTGGGGATGGACTTCGCATTGGCGTACCCGGACAGCGTCTCGCGGCTCATCCTGATTGGGGGTCTGCCGTGGCTGGACTGGGACGACGACAGGTACTGGGAGACGGTGGCCTCCCCGGAGCGGAAGGCGCGCCTGGCGGAGAATCTGGCGCGGCTGGAAGGCAGCGGGGTGGAGTCGCTGCCACCCGGTGCCCCAGAACCGGACCGGCTGGTCCGCCGCAGTGCCGAGACGCTGTTCTATGCCGCCCAGGGTCCCCGCTACTGGTACGACGCCAGCTTCGATTGCGCGCCGCTGTACGCCGACGACGTATGGGACATGGCTCATGTGGAGTGGCTGGCGGCGCAGCTGGGGCCGCGCCACCCAGACGCGGCGGCGGTCGCGGGTGTGAAGCCACCCACCTTCCTGGCGCAAGGCGTCTGGGACTTCAATGCCCCGCCGACACGGTGGGCCGGCGTGCCGGAGACCTTTCGCGACTGCACCTACGTCGCCTTTGAGCGGAGCGGTCACTATCCGTTCTACGAAGAAAGTGATCTCTTCGACACGGCGCTGCTGGGATGGCTCGATGCTCCACGTCCCACCGCACCGTAGGTTCTCGATCAGACTGCCCCTCAGCGCGATCCGGCGAGGTTTTGCAGTGGCGCTCCTCCAGACGCGACCAGCCGGGCTATGTCTCCCACGACGGGCCAGCGGCGGCCTTCGTTCTTGAATGGATTGACTCGACGACTCAACGGACTGGGCCGTAGCGGGTGGCCTACCGGTCTTCAAGCGGCAGGATCCGGGCAGCAGAGGATGCCGCCGCCTGTAAGCGGCCCGTCGAACGAGGCAGGAAGGACGCCGGCCGGGCCAACCCGCGCGGACTCGATCACCTCGGTGACCACCGCGACTTCGAGCTGGCGGGCGACCAGCGGGAGCTCGGCAGCCATGGGCGCAGTCTAATCCCGGTGGCAGGACACCAGCCCCGGCCACCACCGACCTGCAGTCACCGAGAAATCGGCTACATCCGTGTCGGACCGGGCCTAGATCCGCGTTCTCCTCGGATACCTCCCGGCTCCGCACAGCGCAGGATTCATGCCAGGACCACACATCGAGAGCGAAGGTGATCAAAGTGATGTACCTGGTTGATCCGGAACATACTCGCATCGACCATCAGGAGCTGGCCGTGCGAGCCCTACAGCAATATCAGCTGAAACGCGCGCTGCGTGAGGTCAAAGAGCGGCGCCGGGCCGAGCGCAACGCGGCCCGCAGGCTGCAGGGCCGCCGCTACCTGGGGCTGATCCCGCGACACACCTCGCCGACTCCAGAGTGGCCGAGTTGACCGGCCTGCTCGACCTTTCGGGTTTGCCCAGACCGGCTCACTACAGGTGAAGGTGTCGTCGAGCTCGGCGCGTCGGTCGCTCGGTAGGCGTCGAGGTCTTCCGATCCCGGCATTCTCACCCTGCCCACCCCGAAGACCTCGACGGGTCTGATGTACCTCCGATTGTTCTGCCCCGAGCGGCCGATGCAATCCCACCCGGCTGAGTGCCGCGACCATTGCGAACCCTCTTCGGAGCCGGCGGATGTGCCACTCTGAGGTGGCCTCCGTCACCGCGGCTCGACAAACACCAGCCCGGCCACCTTGCCTGGGGGTTGACCCGGGGACTTTCGATGAGCACAACCGGGGACTTCCCTGAACGCGGTCACTCGTGGCTGACGCGTTCCCGGCTGTCTCCGTTGCTGTGCGGGCCAGCCGAACCTGGACAAATGTCTGAGGCGGCATCCGCGGAGCGGCACTAGCTTCGGTGACTGTCAGGACTTGTAGGGCGCAGGCGCAGTCGGAGGACCTGCTGGTTGGCGGCTTCTCCGTTCTGCAGTTGCGCGGCCCGATCTACTACCTGGGGTGGCCTGACGGATCTGCGCACGAATTCCCAGCCGGCGTAGTCGCGTCGCTGGTTTCGGGGTGAGGCCGATTCGAGCCGCACAGAACTGCGGCACAGAGCAGTTTCAGACGAAGGGACGTCCAATGTCGCTGATGGGTAAGGCTCACCTCGTGATCGTGTGGTCAGTGGATTCGAGCGAGGAAGGTGAGTGGGATCGTATCTTTGCCAGCCACGGTGAGTGGATGACCGGCCATCCACGTGACGGGGATGTGGCGCTTCTGTCCTACACGGTGTCGAAAGGTCCGGAGAAGTCAGATCCGTTGGACCCGAGTTCTGAACCCACGGGCAGGACGCTGTATGTCCTCGACGAGTACTACGAATCGCCGGCGGGCATCACCCGGCACTGGGAGGAGGCCATGGACACGTGGGCGGACGATCTCGGCGCGGTGGTTCAAGGGAGTGCCCGGGCAACGGTGTCGACGCTGCACAGCGGCACCGTTGTCAACGCGCTCTGGTAACCGCGGCCCCAAGCTGTCCCATCGCATGCGTGTAGGACTGGTAGGCCGTTGATCCGTCGGGAGCAATGCGGACCTCGGTGGCTCGGCCGAGATCGCCCGTTCTGCGCGAGCCTGGACTGCCAGGCTCGCCAGCTGGAGCGCGATGCCCACGAGACTGCTCCGCGGGAACCTCATTCTTCGTGTCGCCCCAGGGCTTATGGCCGCGTCGGGGGCGCGATGGCAAGATCGAGTAGACGGGCCGTGGGTCGTGGACGGCCGCAGGTGGTGGACCCTTGCTCAGTTGATCTTGGTCCGGTGTGCTCACGGAACGGCGGCCGTCGCGCTGGTCGGTTCAGTCGGACGGCCGTGACGTCCCTGTTTGATGGATTATCTCGACTGCTGTTGGTCAGGTATGCGTGGGTGTTTGCCTGGCCGGCTTGATGTTCTGGTTGACCCTGAAGAGGTTGTCGGGGTCGTAGTGCGCCTTGATCTGGGCGAGTCTGGCGTAGTTGCCACGGTAGCTGGCCCGGATGCGTTCCTCTCCCTCCTCCATCATCATGTTCACGTAGGCGCCGCCGGCGGAGTAGGGGTGCAGGGCCTCGAAGTAGTCGACGGTCCAGCCTCGGATCTTCGCTACGTTCGCGGGATCGGGATCGATGCCGGCGATGACGGATCCCCAGGTCGCATCCCGGTAGGCCCACGCGGTGTCGCCCGGTCCGACATCGTGGGCCGCCCCGTTGATCGGGTAGAGGTGCATGGTCGACTGCCAGGTCGGCAGATCCGACCCGAACTGTTGGTGAACGTCGACGGCGGCGTCGGGGATGGTGTCGACGAAGTCGGCGCGCCAGTACCACTGCTGTCCCTTGGGGAAGAGCGCGTCGAAGGCGCTCTGCAGGGCGGCATGCGGCATCGCGGCGACGCCATGGAGCAACGGCTCGGGGACGGCATCGAGCAACGGTGCCATCGCCGTGCGGGCGCCGTCCTCGTCACCGAGGTAGGCCCATACCACCGCGCAGACGGGCCGAAGGTGCAGCTCTTCTGGGAACGGCGGGGCGGGGGGCACCTGGACGTAGGCGTAGAACCCGTTCAGCTCCCGCGGGGCGTTCGGGATGAACTCGCGGTACGCCTTCAGGACCGTGTCGCCCTGGTCGACGTCCCAGAAGGTCGGGCCGCCGACGAAGCGCGAGACGTCGTTCAGTCGGAAGGTGAACGAGGTGACCACACCGAAGTTGCCGCCGCCGCCGCGCAGCGCCCAGAACAGGTCGGGTTCCTCGGTGGCGCTGGCATGTACCTGCCGGCCGTCGGCGAGCACGACATCTGCGGCGAGCAGGTTGTCGATGGCCAGGCCGTAGGCCCGCGTCAGGTGCCCGATGCCGCCGCCCAGGGTGAGGCCACCGACGCCGGTGGTGGAGACGATGCCGCTGGGGGTGGCGAGCCCGTAGGCTCCGGTGGCTGTGTCCACCTGGCCCCAGGTGCAGCCGCCGCCGACCCGCACGGTCCTGCCCTCGGGATCCACCTCGACGGAGTTCAGGCTCGCGAGGTCGATGACCAGACCGTCGTCGCAGGTGCCCAGACCCGGCCCGTTGTGACCTCCACCGCGGATCGCGAGGAGCACCCCCTGCTCCCGGGCAGCGTTGACGCTGCGTACCACATCGTCCACGGTGCGCACCTGGGCGATCAGCGCGGGGGACTTGTCGATCATGGCGTTGTACACGCTCTTGGCGGTGTCGTAGCCGGGATCGGCGGGCCCGATCGTGGGGCCGTCGAGGTCGGATAGTGCCGCCTGCAAGGCGGCTGTGGGTGTCATGGTGTGCTCCCTCCGGCACTGTGAGAGCGACCTTCGCTCCACCTTTCACCGTAGACACGACCAGCTACGACCGCCTCATTCAACGCACGGACTTTCACGGCCGGAGGCATCAAACCCGCGGTTCAGAGTCGCCGTTCAGTCGGCGGTCTCGGTGAGTGGTTCGATGTCGGAGGCGCCGATTTTGTGCTTCTTGATCGCTGCGGAGAGGTTGCGGTACGCGTGCGACCGGGTGGCGAGGATGGTCAGGGCCAGGCCGAGGACTCCGGCAAGGGTGTAAAGCAGGGCGATGCCGCGGTCCGGCCCGGTCCCGTACCAGGAGCCGATGAGCTGCGCGCCGGCGCCGGTCGACATGAGCGGGATGAACACGAACTGCGCCAGCGGCGAGAAGATGAAGACGCTCAGTGGGGAGGCGGCCTGCTCCAGGCTCTGCGCGAACCCGAACACTCGACCTTGTCGCTCGTAGGGCACCATCTCCTGCATGATCGTCTGCTCGGCGGCCTCGATGAACGGCACCAGCAGCAGGTAGATGAGTATCCCGGCCGAGAGCAGCACGATCGAGGAGTGGATGGTGAAGACGGCCATGGTCGACCACAGGGCGATGTTGCAGCCAAGCATCGTGCGGAGCGGGTTGGGGCCGAGGCCGAACCGTGCCACGAGCGCGCTTCCGATCAGCAGGCCACTGAACAGGGCGCCGGTCAGCAAGCCCCCACACTTGGACCGAGACCAGGGACAGCCCGTACGGGTCGACCAGCGCCACGAGGATGCCGCCCAGGAAGTTGTTCATCAGCGTGAACGCGATCAACCACATCAGTCCGGGAACGGTGTTGATGATCTTGATCGTGCCGCGGACATCGACCTTCGAGGTGTGGTCGTCGGAGGCCGCGATGGCTGGTTCGCTCAGTCGGATGAACGCCAGGTGGACGATGGCCAACGCTGTGCAGACCACCGCCAGGAGCACCACGTACACCATGCCGGCGAAGCCGATCAGCAGCCCACTGATCACCGAGGTGACCAGGTACGAGACACCGATGATCGAGCCGACAAGGCCGTTCGCGCGGTCGCGGCGGTCTGCAGGCACAAGCAAGGTGACGGTCGTCGACATGGCGATGCTGCGGATGTTGCCGGCGATCACGGCCAGCATCAACACGATCACGAAGACCCAGAGCAGCGGGTCGGCCGGATCGGTGAAGTGCACCTGGTCGACGGTCAGGAAGAGAGCAAGCGCGAGGCTGTAGAGCGTCAGGGAAACCACACTCGAGGCGATCATCATCGTCTTCTTGTGGTGGTGGTCGACCAGGGCGCCGAACCAGATCCCGAAGCTCGCGGTGAAGACGAGATTGATGCCAGAGATGAGACCGGTGGCGAACACCGAGTGCGTCTGGAGGAAGGTGAAGAACGACAAGGCAGTGAAGACCGTGAAGTTGGTCACCGTAGCGAGAAGGTTGTTGACCAGGACCTGCCAGAACGCGGCGGGCAGGTCTCGAAGTCTCGGCGGGCTAGACACATCCTCGCTCGGTGATCCCCCCGCAGCGTCGGACACGTCTTGCAGTCTGGCACCGAAATGTGTCAGCGGTTCGGAATCACGTCAGGATCGCTCAGGACCGCGGCTCGTCAGAGGCTCACCGTTCCCGGCTACCCAGTGCCCACCCTGCGGTCGGGGTGGAGCATGTAGCGCACCGATGGAGCTCAAGGCGCCAGGATGGCCATCGGTATCTGGCGCTCGACCTTCGCCTGGTAATCGGCGAAGAAGGGCGCTCGGGCGAGCAGCTTGGTCCAGAGAACGTCGCGCTCTCCCGCGTCGGCGATGGCGACCCTGACGGGGATTCGTCGGGCCCCCACCTCGATCTGTGCGTGGTCAGCCTTCCGGAGGTTGCGAAACCATTGCGGCTCGGACGTGGAACCACCACCGGAGCCGGTGACAATGAAGCGACCATCGTCGTCAAAGTAGGAGACAGGCGTCGTGTGCCTGGCCCCGGTCGTACGGCCGGCGACGGTGAGCAACAGCACCGGTACGCCGCGAACCTTGCCCATCAGCCGGCCACCGGACGCCCTGTACAGGCCAATGTTCAGCCCACCGAACGCACGCATAAGGAGTCGTTGGACGTTGGCCATGGCGTCAGCTCCTCTCGGTCAGTACGTCGGTCGATCTCAAGGACTTGTGTGTTGATCTTCTCACCCTGACGAGCCGCACGGGCACTCCGCACTTCGTCTGCTTGCCCCCGATCAACCAACTGCCGGGCCGGCTCCGAAGTCCAGGCCCTGGGGGGTCGCGGTCCGGTGGACGGCTTGCGTTGAGGTTGCGCCGGCCCTGCGGATTGTCGAGGACGCCGCCGCCGAGCGGGAGGTCCGATTCGGCGGCGCTGAACCAGTTGCCGGACCAACCTGAGCCCGATGGCCGTTGTGGCGGCCGCGGGCGTGCCAAGAAGGGAATCGGCGGCCGTCGGCGTACTTTCAGGGACCGATCGGACGTCGTCCTGCCCCTGCGACAGGTGGTCCGCCGGCGTCAGGTCATCGGTGGGTCTTGTCGGCCCATGGCTGGCAGCCCGCCAGGCCGAGGTCGGCCAGGACCGCTCGCCCCAGGCTCAGCGGCACACCAACGACGTCGGGTCCCGGGACCGAGCAAGAACGGCGTGAAGCGGCGGACCCCGTAGGTGCTCCTGACGATACGTGTTCACTCGTTGACGAGTGTTCCTCATTGATACCGAGATCACGTGCGACCGCGGCGATCGGGCGGGCCGCCTCGATGACCATCTTCGCCGCCTGCTCGCGGTATGCAGGTGAGTACCTCCGATACCTGGCTCATAGTGAGCCCGGGCGGTGCGCGGCTGCTGCACGGCCGACGACCGGCGAATGACGGAGGCCCGAGAGCAGGCGGCCGAATTCATGGCTGCGATCGAGAGTCCGTTCGAACCGGCAGCGGGCGATCACGGCGCGCCGCGGTCTACTTCCGCGCCGAGCGCTAGAGACCAGAAGTACAAAGGCCAACGGAACGAGTGCGGCTAGGGACGCAGGGGCCCCGTCGACTTCAGTGGTGAGCGACCGGGGTCGCGCTCACGCCCGGTGCGGTCGACCCCTTGGGCGTGAAGTCGGGGTCGGCAAAACGGCGTTGGCGAGCTCGCCATGTCCGCGTCTCGCCGATCGGCGGCCGTGGCGATGACGCCGATCCGGCTGATCTTGCCGAGCTCGGTCGTGGCGTCGAGCGCGTCGCCAGTCTTGTCCACGAAGTCACCGAGCATCCGCAGACCGGGCGGTTGTGCGCGTAGTCAACGATCACCGTCCGGCCGACCGCGCTCACCTCGTTGAGCGGCCGGCCCGAGGTAGTAGTTGGTCGAGAACGTCCGCTGCCCCTGCCGGATGTTGTGCAGTGACGCCCCGGCGGCGAATGCGGGCCGCGCATTCTGGACGTTCATCGTTGCGCGGCCGCCGAAGGTCGACGGCAGGAGGTGGGTCCGGGCGAACTGCATCGCCCGCCGGCCCTGCTTGACGATGATCATGTCGGCCCTTGTCGCTGCGGTCGAGCACGACGGCGTAGATCACCCGGCGCGGACCGTACGGGCCGTACCTGACCTGGTCGTCGCCGATCACCGACTCGCGGATCCGGCCAGCAGTGGCGGTTCGCCCATGCTGTCAGGCTACGCGCGAAGACGTCGGGCGATGCCGATCCGGACAGCCTCGTGGGCGGCCGCGGTCCGGGTGGCCACGCCCAACTTGGTGAACACCGATCTCAGGTGGGCCGCCACGGTTCGCGGGCTGACGACGAGCTGCGCGGCGATGTCGGCGTTGCTCAGCCCCTGGGCCAATAGCTGGAGCACCTCCACCTCGCGCTCGCTGAGGGTGCCGGAGCGCTGCTCGATCATGGCGCGGAGCTGGTGAATCCCGGTAACCGCAGCCTTCTCTAGGCTTGCCGTTGAACGCCCTGCGCAGGCATCCAGCGCTCGCCGCCACGCCTCGGAGCCCAGCCCGCGCTGCACCTGATTCGCGGCCGCGGTGAAGTTGTCCTCGTCGAAGCTCCCCCGCGGCTCGTCGTGCTGGCGGCGCCAGGCCAGACCGGCCGCGAGGAGCTCGGCGGCCAGTTCGATCTCGTCCAGTCGGGCCGCGATCTCCCCCAGCCCTTCGAGGATGTCGGCGCCGTGCGCGGTGAAGCCCGCACTGCGCTGGATCTGCAGGGTGTTCTCGTACTCGGCGACTGCCTCTCGGCAGTGCCCGGTGAGTCGGCGTACGTCGGCCAGCATGAGGTGACCGCGATATCGGATGAAGTCGTCGTCGAGTTCGTCGGCCAGGGTCATCGACTCCTTGATCTGGGCTTCGGCCTCGGTCCAGCAGCCGGCGGCCAACGCGATCTGCCCTAGTGCGCTCGAGCACGAGGCTTCGCCGGATCGGTGACCGATCGATCGAAAGATCGCCAGACTCTCGCGGTCGTGCCGGCCGGCGGCCGCGAGGTCGCCATCCACAAGGTACTGCCAGCCCAGCGCCTCGTGCGCAAAAGCGATACCGCTTTGATGGCCCAACTGCCGGTACCACCGGAGTGCCTCGTCGAATCGGGCGTGAGCGCGGTGGGCGTCGAGTGACGTCCAGGAAAATCCGACCGCGATGAGCGCGCTGGCCCGAGCCAGGATCGAAGCCTGGTCGCCCGGCTCCCAGGGCAAGGCAAGAGCCCGCTCCAGTCGTTCCCGCTTGGCATTCGAGGACGGCCATGAGTAGGCCCAGAACGCGTACAGTGCACGGGCAAGTCGCAACGCCCGGTTGCTCTCGCCGCGCTCGAGGGCCCAGAGCATCGCGGCGTCGAGATTTGCCCGCTCGTCCCAGAGCACGCCTGGTCGGTCGATGGCAGTGCTGCCGTTCCAGCGCTGCCGCAGCTGTCTAGTCAGTGCCAGGTGATAGTCGAAGTGTCGTTCTCCCACAATCTCGGCCCGGTGCGGATCGGCCGCTGTCCACCGGCAGACCGCATAGCTTCTGACCAGTTCGTGAAGCTGGTAGCGCGGACGTCCGCTCTCGTCGGTAATGGCCTGGACCAACGCCTGATCACGCAGCGCGTGCAACGTCTCGACGGTGGTGCCAGCCACTGCCTCGGCGGCGGCTTCGGTGAAGCCCCCTCGGAATGTGGCCAGGCCGGCCAGCACGTCGCGGTCGGCCTCGCGGAGCGAGCGCCAGGTGGTCTCCAGCACGGCTTCGATGCTGCGATGCCGCTCGGCCAGGGATGGCTCCGTGGAGGACAAGACGTCGAGACTCGCCGTGAGCTCACCGAGCAGGTCACGGGGTGCCAGGATGCAGATCCGGCTCGCCGCCAGCTCGATTCCCAGTGGGAGGCCGTCGAGCCGGGCGCAGATCTCGGCGATCGGTTGGCGATTGGCGGAGGTCAGGGCATAGATGGGGGCGACCGCTGCGGCGCGGTCCACGAACAGCTCGAGTGCCGCGCCACCCAGATCAAGCGGAGGGATTGGATAGACCCGTTCGGCGGTCAGCCCCAGCGGAACCCGGCTGGTGAGCAGGATCCGGAGGTTCGGTGCGGCGGACAGTAGCGCAGCGAGCACGTCACAACAGCCCGCGGCGACCTGCTCGCAGTTGTCTAGCACGAGGGCGCCACGCGAGTCGGCCAGCGCCGCGCACACGCCGGTCAGGGGGTTACTCGCCGCGGCTCCTGGGATTCCAAGCTCGTCGGCGATGGCATGGGCAACGAGGTCGGCGTCGTGCACCTCCCCAAGAGAGACCCAGCGAACCGCCGGCTCACCGCCGCCCAGCGCCTTGTCCAGCCGACGTGCCGTTTCCACGGCGAGGCGGGTCTTACCGGCCCCGCCGACGCCGCACACGCTGACCAGGCGGTGCTCGGCCAGCAGGTCGACGAGGTCGCTGATCTCGCGATCGCGACCGACGAAGCTCGACCCGTACGCAGGGAGCCGCCCCGCCCGACCGTTCATGGCCTTGACGCTACACAGGGCCTCCGCTCGACGAATCCGGCGATGCTCGCCGGCTCGCATCGGCAACGCGCCGCAGGGCGAGATTAGGCCGAACTGCCGATGCGCGGGTGCACTCCACGCGCACAGGCTGGGTGCAAGCCGGGACGGCTCGCGCCACCGAGGCGACGACACCCGAAAGGAATGACGATGACCACCACCCACGATCGGAAGATCGACCAGGCAGTGCTGAACGAGTTCATGGGCCGCTTCGTTCAGACCAATGCGGCAGCCCAGGTGCCACCCGTCATCAGTGGCGATCGGCTAAGGGTCTCCCGCACCCTCGACAGCATCGGCCCGTGCATCCGCCGCGCCATCAAGACCGCCCTCAACATCGTGTACGAGGTGCGGCCCATGACGACCGCTCGCCAGCGCGACCGGTCACCGGTCCCCGGCGTGCCGGGCCACCGACGACCCTCCCGACCGCAGCGGTTCGCGGCCGGTTTGGCACTGGTGCTGGCGCTTTGGCTGGCCGGCTGTGCCGGCGGTCAGGTCAGCGGCGGGGAGCCACCGACCGCCACGAGTTCGCCGGCCCTGCCCAGCCCGAGTGCGTCGGCGGCCGCCAGGTCGGTCCCCTTCGGGGAGACATTCGACTTCGGCGACGGCGTCAGCGTTGAGATCACGAGCGTCGAGGAGCGAGCCCTCGGCATCAGCGACTACACCGACTCTCCCGACGCGCAACCGGGCGAGCCGTTCCTCATCTTCGCTGCGACCATCACCAACCAGAGCGCCGCCGAGGTGGAGCTGCTGGTCACCGCCGAGGCGTCCTACGGCACTGGGTCCATCAAGGCCTACGAGGTAGGCCTGGGCGATGAGTGGCCGCCCAGCGTGGCTCCCAAGGCCAAGTCGCCCTGGTTATGCGGCTTCCTGATCCCGGCCGACGAGCACGACCACGTCGTGCTCCAGGTGAACGTCACGCTGGACCCGAAACGCACGGCCGTGTTCTCCGGGCCCGTCTCGACCTCTCATTAGCCAGCCACTCGGCGAGCCACCGGATTGACGCGTGCTTCGTACGGCCCTCGACCATGTAAGCAGCAGGGCAACTCTGATGGGCATGGTTCGGCACGGATCCTGGAAGGATCCACGACGGCGCGCAATCGGTGAGCCACGAGTCCGGGAACCGTTTCGGGGCCTGGCTTCAGCCGACAGAGACGGTCCAACATCACCGTTCGTAGGACAACTCGACGATCGCGGCGACTGACTAGCTGGAAACGCTTTGGACGTTGATCACCGTCACTGGGATGTGGAATCGGCGCTGGATCTGGTGCGGGATGTCTAGACCCAGCCAGCGCGAGATGCCCTTGGGCAGGGTGGACAGGACCACCTCGTCGAAGCTCTTGCGCTTCAAGATATCGGTGATGGCCTTGGCCGGGTTGGCGTCGCCCACCTCGCCGTCCACGGTCGCGCCCAGCGCGCGCAGAGTAGTCAGCCCGTACTCCAGGCGGAGGCGCGCGTGCTCCCAATCGTCCACGCGCTCGGTCGCGTCCGATACTCGTGCGCCGGAGCCAGCGTTGGCGATCTCGTTCCCCAGCCGGGATCCCAGTTTGTCTCGCTGCGCGGTGGCGGGCACGAGCAGCGTGAACTGGCAGCTGTCGTCTTTGGCGATCCGCTCCCGGACAAAGCGAGATACCTCTCCGCTGGCTAGTGGTCCGTCTGCGATTTGATCTGGTGGAGGGTGTCGCGTCCGCGTTGGACTTTGGCGAGGATGTCGTCGGCGGTGGCTTTCCAGATGAAGGGTCTGGGGTTGGTCTTCCAGTGGTCGGCCCAGGTCGTGATGGCATTGCTGAGTTCAGCGACGCTGGTGAAGGTGCCGCGGCGTAGGCGTCGGTCGGTGAGTTCCTTGAACCAGCGCTCGATGAGGTTGAGCCACGAGCTTGAGGTCGGAGTGAAGTGGAGGTGCCAACGGCGCCGGTCGCGATGCGCGAGCCACTTCTTGATCTCGGGGGTCGAGTGCGCTGAGAGGTTGTCGAGCACGACGTGGATGCCCAGACCTGAAGGTACCGTCGCGTCGATCTGTTGGAAGAACTTCAACACGTCAGCCCCGGTGTGTCCTTTGTTCAACCCGGTGAGGACTTCACCGGTGCCGATGTTCATGGCGGCGAAGAGGTCGATGGTGCCGTTGCGCTTGTAGTCGTGTGTCATGGTGCCTGCTCGGCCGGCCTTCATCGGTAGCGAGGGCTGGGTTCGGTCCAGGGCTTGGCACTGGGTCTTTTCGTCATAGGAGAACACCACCGCTCGGGCGGGTGGGTTGAGGTAGAGCCCGACGACGTCGACGAGTTTCTCCTCGAACAACGGATCGTTGCTGACCTTGAACGTCTCGGTCTGCCACGGCTTGAGGTGGTGATCGGCCCAGATCTTGGAGACCGCGTCCTTGCCGACACCCACTCGTGCGGCCATTGTCCGGGTTGACCAGTGCGTCGAGCCGTCGCCCGGTCGTTCCTTGTGGGTCAGGCGCAGCACCTCCTCCACCGTCCCGGGTGGGAGTGAGGGCTTACGTCCGCGCCCTTTGGCGATGACACCAACCTTGGCTGGGCCCTCTGCGGTGAAACGCGACCGCCATCGCCGTACCGCGTCGGCATCCACCTCGCACCGTCGCGCGATCTCAGCGTTCGCGAGTCCGTCCGCCGCGAGCAACAACGCCTTCGCCTGGACCACGACCCGATGCGGTCGACTCGTCGACCGCGACATTGCCAGCAGCTCGTCACGCTGTTCTGGGGAGACTTCCAGGGCGGGCGCAGGAGGTCGAGGCATCACCCCAAGTTACCCGAAAACCCTTGTTATTTCACCGACGGACCACAGATCTGTCGGCGAGCTCGACCACGTCGAACTGGAGCCCCGCCTTGACGGCCCCGGCGTCGTGCACCTCGCCATGGATGGCGAGGTCATCGAAAGTCCGATCCTGCCGGTCGCGTCCGCACCGGTAGGCGTCCCTCCACCGCAGCAGCATCCGGTCGGATCGTCGCGATCCGGCGATCAGATCCTCGGGAGCCGTAAGGCGACCGGCTTGCGAAGTTAGAGGTTGCGCTCGTACAGCGGGGATGCCACTGGTCTGCGATGAGCCGTCTGGGGATCCGTCGTGGACTGGGGCTGGTCGAACATGTCCGTGGTGGCTGTTGCTCCGGTGACGTGGGCGAGTCGCGCCAGCTCAGAGCCGAAGAATGGGGGTCCGTCGACACCGTTGTACGCCGAGATCACGCCGGATGGGGGTGCGATTCGACGGCACCCATAACCGGCTTCAAACGGCACCGATTCGAGCAGGACCGCACAGTGAGAATCCGGCTCGTCGGTGGAGTCATACATCCGTGGCACTGGAATCGTGGTTGCCTGTGCGTCGATGCATTCGTCATCTGGAGTGGGGGACTTTGTGCTGGTCAATGGGATCGATATCCACGTCAGCGTAGAGGGGGAGGGATTCCCCTGCCTTATACCGCGGCCGGTGAACACGTCAATCATTGAACGGACCTTCTCAGCCCGGTTGCGGGAGCGAGTTCAGCTGATCATCTTCGACCCTCGCGGCTCCGGACGGTCTGGCGGCTCCTTGGCCGAGTGGGACCTCGACGGCCTGCTCGCCGATATCGATGGGCTGCGCGCAGCGCTGGGGCATGAACGGATCGGGTTCCTAGGTTGGTCGATGTTCAGCCTGGTCGGGATGGACTATGCGCTGGCGTACCCGGACAGCATGTCGCGGCTCATCTTGATTGGGGGTCTTCCCAGCTGGCCAGACTGGGACGACGACAGCTACTGGGACATGGTCGCCTCGCCGGAGCGGAAAGCCCGCCTCGCCGAGAACCTGACCCGGCTCGGGGATCAGCCGCCGACACCCGGCGAGTTGTATGCCGCCCGCGGCCCGCGCTACTGGTACGACGCCACCTTCGACTGCACGCCCCTCTACGCCGACGACGAATGGGACATGGCGCAGAATGACTGGATGGTGGCGCAACTTGCACCCCGTCACCCAGACCCGGCGGCGATCGCGGGGGTGAAGCCGCCCACCTTCTTGGCGCAGGGGTCGTGGGATTTCAACGCCCCTCCGACGCGATGGGCCGGTGTAGTGCCCACCTTCCACGACTGCACCTACCGCGCGTTCGAGCGGAGTGGTCACTATCCGTTCTACGAAGAAGCCGACCTGTTCGACACCGCGCTGCTGGAATGGCTCGCCGCTCCCCGCCCCTCCGAAGCATAGGTTGTCCGTGTCGTGGGCTGACGCCCGTCAGCACCACACCATCCACCACCAGAGGCTGTCCGCAGACGCCCTTCACCGCATCCCGGCGATCCATCCGTGCGTCAGGTCGTGTTTTCCGATTCGCTCCAGGACTGGACGGCTTGGTGCAGCGCAGCATCGGTTTCTCCGGGATAGGGGTAGGGCGAATTGTGCGCCCCCGGTAGCACGCTGCAGGGCGCCGAGGCGAGGTTGGCGAGGTGCTGGGCCCACAGTGGCGGGGCGAAGTCGTCGTGTTCGCCGGTGAGGATCAGGATGGGCATGGTGAACTGCGCGATGGTGTCTTCTGGCCGGTCGTCGAGGGCTGTGCGGAGGAAACGGACGAAATCCACGCCTCCGCTGGCCACAAACGAAGGTGCAACCACGCCGACATCACCGAACGGCTCCGGTCGCAACGCGGCCGGAAGCCGCCGGAGAAGCACACGAAACGTCCGGGCCGGAGGGTCGACCGTAGGTGCGGCGATGACCACGCCGGCGATGCATTCCGGCACCAACAACGCGGTGGCCAGGTCGGATTGGGCGCCGGTGGAATGGCCGAACAGGATGACCCCTTCCCGGTCGGTGGTCTCCAGCCACCGCGCCGTCGCCACGGCGACCCCGGTCAGTATGGGTGGGCATGCTCGGGCCCGTCCGCGCACCGATGAGCCGACACCATCGGCTGCACCTGGCCCTGCGACATGAGGCGGCGTCGCCACCTGGCCCTCTTCGGGCCGACATCACGCTTCTCGTCCCGGGATGCGCCGTCGGCCCTGGCGCAGCCAGCCACAAGGATGGAAACCAGTCCTCGACGAAACGGGGGAGGACCATGGTGATCGCCGACGCCACAGCAGCGCACGCTGCCCGGCGACTTGATCGGATCGGGTCCATGGACCTCACCACCTTGGCCACCGACCGGGGTGCGGTGCCGATGAACATCGGCGCGATCCTCGAGTTCGACGCCACGGGCGGTCCGTCGTGGGCGACCGTGGTGGAGCTGCTGTCCGCGCGGGTGCCGACGATTCCGCGGCTGCGTCAGCGGCTACGGCGCGTCCCGATCGGCTGTGGTCGGCCGGTCTGGGTCGACGACCCGGACTTCCAGCTCGACCGGCACCTGATCCAACAGGCATGGCCCCCACCAGGTGGCGACCGGCAACTCCTCGACGTCGCGGCGGATGTGTTGTGCCAACGACTCCCCACCGACCGACCGCTGTGGTTGGCCTGCTTGCTGGCCGACCCGGTCGGCAGGCGCACCGCGCTGGTTTTGGTGCTCCACCACGTCCTCGCCGACGGGCTCGGCGGTCTGGCCATCCTGGCCGCGCTCGCCGATCCCGGCATCCAGGCACCGTGCCGTGCCTTTCCCCAACCCCCGCCACAGCGGTCCGCGATGGCGGTGGACGCTGCCCGGGAGAAGATCAGCGCCGCCGCCACGCTGCCCAACAGACTGCGGCGTGGCCGGGCCGGCCTTCGCGAACTCGGGCTGGGCCCCACACACCCCCACCTGGTCGAGAAGACGTCACTGAACCGCCCTACGTCGAATCGTCGACGTCTGGCGACGGTGACCGCGCCCCTGGCCGACATGGTCGGTGCCGCTCACCGCGCCGGCGGCACCGTCAACGACGTGGTGCTCGCCGCCGTCAGCGGGGCGCTGATCGGCGAGCTTCACGCCCGTGGGGAACACCCGTCCCGGCTGGTGGTGTCAGTGCCGGTGTCGGGACGTCACTCCACGACCGCCGACCGGCTCGGCAACAACACCGGGGTCCGACCGATCGCCGTCCCCACACTCGTCGACGACCACGCCCGACTCGCCGCGATCATCAACCTCACCCGAACTAGCCCTGAACTGGTCCGGGCCTCCTCAGCTGGCCCGCTCGGACTGGCGTTCCGAGCCCTCAGCCGGCTCGGGCTGTTCCAGCCCTTCATCAACCACCAGCGGCTCGTGCATACCTTCGAGACCAACATGCGAGGTCCCGTCGCCCCGCTGTCGTTTGGCGGGCACCAGGTGGTCGCCGTGGTCCCCGCAGCGGTGAACCCCGGCAACATCGGTGTCTCCTTCGACGCGCTCTCCTACGCCGGAGTCCTCACTACCACCGTGGTCGCCGATCCTCACCTCGTCCCCGAGCTGGACCAGCTCGCGCAGTCCCTGAACGCTGTCTACGCACGCCTAGCTGCGAGTTCCTGACATACGGCCGCCTATCGGACAGCCGAGGTCGTCACTCGGAGCGCGCGCCGGAGACGCTTCAGGCCATGAACACGGCGATCGGCGGACTTTGGCAGCGGTATATCGATGGGCCAGCAGCGGTCATCGTCGATTTCCTCGAGCAGACTCTGATGTTGCCCGCACCGCTTCCACCGAGATCGGCCAACCAGTAAGGAACGACCAGCAACGCTTCGCTACTCGGCGTGGCTCGGTTCGCTGACGGCACCGCCTTAGCCTGATTGAGAGCAATGTGGGTGATCGCAGCAGTGGAGGAATCCTGGTGGTGCACCTGTCAGCTGCTGGCGGCGCTGGGAAGCCCCGGTCGGGCACGGCCGTCGTGTTGAAGGCTCCCTGGGAGCGCTGCTTCGCTCGGCGCTGCTCAGAGGTCTCTTGGCGCCGACAGGCGGCCGATCGGGTCAGGCCGTGAGGGCTCCGCGGACCCGTGAGGCGACAGCGTGTGAGAGGCGTCGCGATCGCGCTGCGGGGTGCGGAGGCCGAGGATGCCCGCACCCCGGTGTTCGGGGAGGTCAGCGGCGCGGGCGATGACGAAGAAGTGGAGAGTGCGGATAGTTCTCACCGAAGCTCATGAGGACACCGTCGGTGCGCCTGTCGGCTCCGGGATTGCCGCGGTCACCTGCTGTGACAACGGACCGAAGTCGGCGAGTCTTGGCGACAGTAGGTCCTGACCACCCCTCTGCGTGCCGTCGGAGGCGCAAGATGAACCATCCGGGGGACGTCGTAGCCCGTCCGCCACCCACCCGAGGAGACCTCATGGCCGTCGCCACGCCCGCCATTCACACCGACTTCAGCGTGGACGCCGCCACCCGAGCACGCTTCGACCGCAACGGGTGCGTGAAGCTGCGCGGTGTGCTGGACCCCACGACCGTCGCCGCCTGGGCACCCACCATCTCCGAGACCGTCATCGACCTGAACACCGAGCACCTACCGCTGGCCGAGCGCGACACCTACGGCAAGGCGTTCCTCCAGGTGTCCAACATTTGGCAGAGCAGCGAGGCGGTGAAGAGCTTCGCGTTCACCGAGGACCTCGCGCGCATCGCCGCGGAGCTGCTCAACGTCCGGGCGGTCCGCATGTACCACGATCAGGCGCTCTACAAGGAGCCGAGCGGCGGCTACACACCCTGGCACGCCGATCAGTACTATTGGCCGTTCGCCACCGATCGTTGTGTGACCGTCTGGATCCCGCTCCAGGACACCCCGGCCGAGTTGGGTCCATTGGCCTTCGCTGAGACGAGCCAGTCATTCGAGATCGGCCGCGAGCTGGCCATCAGCGACGAGTCAGAGCGGGAGCTGCAGCGCGCTCTCACCAAGGCGCGCTTCCCGGTGGACGACAGCGCCTACGCCCTCGGCGACCTCAGCTACCACCTGGGCTGGACCTTCCATCGCGCGGGGCCGAACGAGTCGGCTGAACCCCGGAAGGTAATGACCATGATCTACGTCGATGCCGACATGGTGATCACCGAGCCGAGCAACGACAACCAGGTCCGCGACCTGCGGGTCTGGATGCCGGGCATGCGGCCCGGCGACATCGTCGCCTCGCCGCTGAACCCGATCCTGTACGAACGCTAGTGCGGAGCAGGACGATGAAGTGGGCCAAGCCGGATGGTTCGAACGACCAGGTCGTCGCTGAACTCCGAAAGGGTCCATGAAGGCTTTCGCTATGAGGCCCATTGGGAGAGCGGACCTGTGGCGGATCGGTCCTCTTCGTCGTTGCGGCCGTCTGCTGGCCAGCGCGTCCGGACCGACTGGACGCTGATGTTCGGTCAGCCAGTCACGAAACAGCAGGTGCCGGATGACTTCAGGGCAGTCGGGACCAAACGCGTGCAGGTGGGGCGAAGGGCTCTCGGTACTTGAACAGCCGGTGCTGATGCCAACCAGGCTCGCGCGCATGCAACCGAAGCCCAGCTTGCTGTAGGTCTGGCACGTAGGAGGACTCGTTCTCAGGAGCGGCGATCACCAGATCTACGTCGATCACCGGCTTGGCGGGCAGGTCCGGCACGGTCGTAGACCCAAACATGGTGGAGTGCGATGACTCGATCTGTTAGCGGGTACGGATCAGTGCCGCCAATCGCGCATACGCCGGCATCCAGGATGGATCGGGCGAGACGACGACCTTGGGCGAGGCCCAGTGCTCCCCATCGGGCAGCCGCTCCAAGCCGGAGACAGATGAATCGGCCGAATGGTGCCTGGTGATCTCGGCTGCGATCGGGCGCACAAACCCAGTAAATCCTCGGAACCTCACAGCAGTCGTCACGCTCGTCCACGTTCTGCGGGCAGCCCGTAGGCGCCGCGGACCGGGGTTTCACACGCCGCGCTCAACCTCCGTGTTGCGATACCTGCCAGGCCGTCTGATGGCAGCGATCAGCTGATCGCGTCGGCCGTTAGGTGGCTCAGGCTGGCGTGAGGGCGTGGCTGGTGGCGGGTAGGGCTGGTCGTTGGGTGCCGGCGAGGTGGTCCATGACGCGGATGACTTGGCAGCTGTAGCCGTATTCGTTGTCGTACCAGACGTAGACGACGGCGTTGGTGTCGTTGGCGATGGTGGCGAGGCCGTCGACGGTGCCGGTGTGGCGGGTGCCGAGGAAGTCTGAGGAGACGACTTCTGGGGAGTCGGTGTAGGCGATCTGGCGCCGCAGGTCGGAGTGCAGAGAGGTGGCCCGGAGGTGCCGGTTCAGCTGGTCCCGGTCGGTGGGGGTGGCGAGGGTGAGGTTGAGGATGGCCAGGGACACGTTGGGGGTGGGGACCCGGATCGAGCTGCCGGTGAGCTTGCCGGCGAGCTCGGGCAGCGCTTTGGCGACGGCTTTGGCGGCACCGGTCTCGGCGATCACCATGTTCAGCGACGCGGACCGGCCGCGGCGGTGGCCTTGGTGGTAGTTGTCGGTCAGGTTTTGGTCGTTGGTGAAGGAGTGCACGGTCTCGACGTGGCCGTGGACGAGGCCGAACTCGTCGTTGATCGCCTTCAGCACCGGGGTGATGGCGTTGGTGGTGCAGGACGCGGCGGACACGATTCGGTCCTGACTGGTGATCGAGTCGTGGTTGACGCCGTAGACGATGTTCTTGAGGTCACCTTTGCCGGGGGCGGTGAGCAGGACCTTGTCGATGCCGGGGCGGGCCAGGTGCTGGGCGAGGCCGTCGGCGTCACGCCACCGGCCGGTGTTGTCGACCAGCAGAGCGTGCTGGATGCCGTAGCTGGTGTAGTCGATCGCGGCGGGGTCGTTGGCGTGGATGACGTCGATGACGGTGCCGTTGGCGGTGATGGTGTTGCTGTCCGGGTTGACGGTGATGGTGCCGTCGAAGGCGCCGTGCACGGTGTCGCGGCGCAGCAGGCTGGCGCGTTTGACGAGGTCGTCGGGGCCGCCTTGGCGGACCACGATGGCGCGGAGCCGGAGCCCGTTGGGGGCGCCATGGTTCTCGATCATCAATCGGGCCAGGAGCCGGCCGATGCGGCCGAAGCCGTAGAGAACGACATCGGTCGTGGCCGGTATGGCGCCGGTGTCGATGATCGAGGCGAGTTGGTCGCGGAGGAAGTCCTCCCAGGAGGTGGCCGGTGCGCCCTGGTGGAGCCGGTGGAGCTCGGCGACATCGATGGTGGCCGGGCTGAGCGGCAGCCGATCCAGGGCCTCGACGATGGCTAGTGTCTGGGCGATGGGCAGGACCTGGCTGTCGATGTGGCGGGCGAAGCGGTGGAGCTTCAAGATCTTGCGGGTGGACTTGTTGACCAGGCTGCGGCCGTAGATGGCGGTGATCACTCCGTGGTCACGGAACAGCCGTCCGACCAGCGGGATCAGGGCTTCGGCGGCGGCTTCCCGCCGTGACCAGTCGTTCTCGCCGGCCGGTCGGGCCTCGGTGACGGGCTGGGACACGGTGGTGGTCATGACGCTCCTCGGAGGGCGGGGCTGGGGACCGGTGCGGTGGTCAGCTGGGCGGCAATGGCCTCGCCGAGCTGGGTGAGGATCCGCGCGGTGAGGTCGGGGTCGTGGCGGGTATCGGTGGCGGTGAGGTCGCTGATCTGGTGGATCCGGCTGAACGCCAGCTCGAGTGGCGATCCCGGAGTGATCTGGTTGGCACCGACGACCGCGTAGGTGGGGCGGGGAGCGGCGTGCTGGGCGACGACGTAGGGCAGTTTGCCGTGCAGGGTCTGGTCGTCGATGCGTCCTTCACCGGTCACCACAGCGTCGGCGTCGCCCAGTTGGGTGTCGAAGCCGAGGAGGTCGAGGAAGAACTCGGCCCCGGAGCGGATCTCCGCGCCGAGCAGGAGGGCGGCGAACCCGAGTCCGCCGGCCGCGCCCGCGCCGGGGGTGGCGGCGGCGGTCCGTCCACGGGGCCCGGCCAGGTCGGCCAGGCGGGCGAGACCCCGGTCAAGGAACTCGACCTGCGCGGGGGTGGCGCCTTTCTGCGGGCCGAAGATCCGAGCGGCGCCGCCCTGGCCGTGCAAGACCGCGTCGACGTCCCCGGCGACAATCCACCGCACCCCGGTTGGCAGCCCGGTCAGGTCGAGGTGGGCGACCCGGTCCAGCTGCCCGCCGACCGGATGGACGGGATATCCGTCTGGGTCGGTGATGGTGGCGCCGAGGGCAGTGAGGAGACCGAGGCCGCCGTCGGTGCTGGCCGAGCCGCCGAGGGCAAGGACGACCGTGGCCGGACGCAGGTCGAGAGCGGCGCGGACGGCCTGGCCGAAGCCGAGGCTGGACGCCGTCATCGGTTTGAGCTGGCCGCCGGGGAGGAGGGCGATGCCGCAGGTGTTGGCGACCTCGACGACGGCGGTGGTGCCGTCGAAGGCGATCGTGCTCTGGTGAGGTCGGCCGGTGGGTCCGGCCACGGTGACAGTGTGGGGCTGGTAGCCGGCGGCGACAGCAGCAGCAACACTGCCGTCGCCGCCGTCGGCGAGAGGGAGCCTGGTGCACCGGATGCTCGGGTCGTGTTCGAGGCCGGCGGCGATGCTGTCGGCGACCTGGGCGGCGGTGAGGCTGCCCTTGAACTTGTCCGGTGCGACCAGGACCTTCACGGGAGTTTCCCTTTCCGTTCGACGGTGGACGGGTGCGGGCCAGGCCCTGGGTTGATTGGTCAGTGCTTGGTGGCGGGTTCGTGGTCAAAGCGGTGCCGGTCGTACTCGTCATCGGTGATGACCGGCTCCGGGGCTTCGATCTCGGGCTGGCGGATCGGGGTGTCGCCGAGCTCGGGGACGGCTTCCTTGTTGAGCACGGCGCGGGCCTGGTCGATGTCGAGGGTCTTGGTCCAGCGGCCGATGAACAAGGTGGCGACGGCGTTGCCGCAGAAGTTCACCAGGGCCCGGCATTCGGACATGAACTTGTCGATGCCGAAGATCATCATGATGCTGTTGGCGGGGATGTGACCGGCGGTGGACAAGGTGGCGGTGAGGGCGATGAACCCGCCGCCGGCGACACCGGCCGCGCCCTTGGAGGTGAGCAGCATGATCGCCAGCAGGCCGATCTGCTGACCGATCGACAGGTCGGTGTTGGTGGCTTGGGCGAGGAAGACCGAGGCCAGGGACAGGTAGATCGCGGCACCGTCGAGGTTGAAGCTGTAGCCGGTCGGCACGACCAGGCCGACCGTTTCCTTGCGGACCCCGGCGAACTCCATCTTCCGCAGCAGACCGGGCAGGGCCGGCTCCGCGGTGGAGGTGCCCAGGATCAGCAGCAGCTCCTCTTTCAGGTAGCGGATCAGCTTGAAGATGCTCAGGCCGACGTAGAGCCGCAGCGCCAGGCCGAGGACCACGACCACGAAGAGGATGGAGGTGACGTAGAACAGCAGGATCAGGCTGCCGAGGCTGGTCAGGGACGCCACCCCGTACTTGCCGACGGCGTAGGCCATGGCGCCGAACGCGCCGATTGGGGCGGCTTTCAAGATGATGTTGAGGACCTTGAACACGATCGCGATCAGCCGCTGGACGCCGTCGAGGACGGGGGCGCCGTACTTGCCGACCGCGTTCAAGGCGATGCCGAACAGCACGGCCATGAAGATGATCTGCAGGATGTTGCCCTCGACGAACGGCTCAGCCATGGACTCGGGCACGATGTGGACGAGGAACTGCCACCAGTGCTGGGACTCACCGGTCTCGATCAGGGTCTTGACCGAGTCGCTTGGCTGCAGGGTGGCGGCGTCGACGTTGAGGCCCTTGCCGACCGGGAACAGGTTGATCGCGATCAGACCGAAGGTCATGGCGATCAGGGTGCCGACCTGGAAGTAGATCAGGGCTTTGATGCCGGTGGCGCCGACCTTCTTGATGTCGGCGACCGAGGCGATGCCGTTGACGATGGTGAGGAAGACGATCGGGCCGATCAGCATCTTCATGGCGGCGACGAAGGTGGTGCCGAGCGGCTCCATCGCGACGGCGAAGCCGGGGGCCAGCCAGCCGACGAGGATGCCGGACACGATGCCGACCAGGACCCAGAAGTACAGGTGGCGGTAGAACGGCTTCTTGACGATCGGGGCGACGGGTGCGTCGGGGTGTGCGTGCATGATTTTCCTACCTCATTGTGGAAAGCGGCGACCAGATCGACGGCGGTCGCGGGATGCCGGGTGACGAGCAGGACCCGGGACCGGGCCGTGGAAGAGACGAAGCTGCCGGGCTGGTCCGACCCCGGTGGAGGGGTCGGACCAGACCGGGTCAGGCTCAGGCGGGCTGCAGGGCCTTCTTGAGGGCGGCGACAATGGCGTCGGTGACCTCATCGGTGCTGGCGGTGCCGCCGATGTCGCGGGTCTTCACCCCGGCACCGGTGACCTCGGCGATGACGTCCTCGAGCCGGTCGGCCTCGGCGTCCAGACCGAAGTGGCGCAGCATCAGCGCACCGGAGGAGATGGTGCCGACCGGGTTGGAGATGCCCTGCCCGGCGATGTCGGGGGCGGAGCCGTGGACCGGCTCGAACATCGACGGGAATCGGCGCTCCAGGTTGATGTTCGCCGAGGCGGCCAGGCCGAGGCTGCCGGCCAGGGCGGAGCCGAGGTCGGACAGGATGTCGGCGTTCAGGTTGGAGGCGACGACCACGGACAGGTCCTCGGGCTTGAGCACGAACTTCGCGCTCATCGCATCGACCAGGACGGACTCGGTGGTGACGTCGGGGTAGTCCAGGGCGACCCGGGCGAACACCTCGTCCCACAACACCATGCCGTACTGCTGGGCGTTGGACTTGGTGACCGAGGACACCTTCTTGACCTTGCGGGTGCGGGCCAGGTCGAACGCGAACCGGATGATCCGCTCGCAGCCCTTCTCGGTGAACAGAGCGGTCTGCAGGGCGACCTCGTTGCCCGGTCCGCGGCCGGACAGGTTGCGGCCGCCGAAGCCGGCGTACTCACCTTCGCTGTTCTCCCGGACCACGACCCAGTCGAGGTCGACGTCGTCGGCCTTGCGGAGCGGGGAGACCACGCCGGGCAGGAACTTCACCGGCCGGATGTTGGCCCACTGGTCGAAGTTCTGGGTGATGTTGAGACGCAGACCCCACAGGCTGATGTGGTCGGGGACGTTCTTCCAGCCCACCGCGCCGAAGTAGATGGCGTCGAACGGCTTCAGCGTCTCCAGGCCGTCCTCGGCCATCATCCGGCCGTGCTCGGCGTAGTACTCCGAGCCCCACGGGAACTCGGTCCAGTCGAAGGCGAACGCGCCTCCTGACTGGGCGGCGACCGCGTCCAGCACCTTGATCCCGGCCGCCACCACCTCCTTGCCGACACCGTCGGCGGGAATCGAGGCGATCTTGAAGACCTTGTCGGCAGTCATTGGCGGGGCCCTTCTCTGGGGTGGATTGAGGTGGTGAAGCAATCCTCACCCGACCACCGGTGATAGGTCCAAGACTAGAAACCGATGAACCGGATAGGTCACACCTATGAGTGGTCGGCGTAGCGGCGAGCCACCGTCAGGAACGACTCGGCCGCCGGGGTCAGCCCCGTCGGCCTGGACAAGCAGCGCGACATGCAGCATCACCTCGGGGGTGATCGTCAGGGTGCGCAGGCCGCTGCGCTCGGCGAGCTGCCGCCACGACGACGGCATCACCGCATGCCCGACACCGCTCAACACCATCGGCAGGATCGACGTCCGGTGGGCGACCTCAGCCACGATCGCGCAGTCGACCCCACCCGCCAAGACGTCGTCGACCATCCACCGCATCAGCGACCCCTGCTGGGAAGCCACGATCCGGTGACCGCTCAACGCCTCACCGGTGATGGACTCAACCTCCCCGAACGTGTCCCGGGACGGGCTGACGAGCAGGATCAGCGGCTGGTCCTCCAACGCGAGCACGTCGACGCCGGCCACCTTCACCGGCTCCCGGGCACCGGTCAGGCCGAGTTCGCAGCGGCCCGTCCGGACCGCATCGACCACCTCCTCAGGGGTGAACACCCCTTCGACGTTCAAGGTGACCAGCGGATAGCGGGTGGTGAACTCCGCAATCAGGGTGGTCAACGGCTCGATCCCCGGCGACGGCATCGTCGCCATCTCCAACCGACCACTCCGAACCCCACGCAGCGCATCCACCGACGCCCGGGCGGCGTCGAGATCCCGCAGCACCAGCCGGGCCGGTCCTAGCAAAGTCCGGCCGGCCTCACTCAACACCACCGTGCGGCCCACCCGATGGAAGAGAGTGACACCCAGCTCGCGCTCCAAACCCGCGATCGCCTGCGACAACGACGGCTGGGCGATGAACAACTGGTCGGCGGCCCGGCCGAAACCGCCCTCATCGACCACCGCTAGGAAGTAGCGCAACTGCCGTGCGTCCACCAGACCCGTCGCCTCCTCTGCGTCGCTGCGCCCATCCAACCAGCAGACCTTTCGGCAACCCATCACTGGTTGCTCAGCAGCGAGCCGGTCGGGAAGTCGAGAAGCCGTTCCACAAGACGTCCGGCATCCGCCGCCTACGAGATCAGCCTGACCATCGCCCGGCCACATTCCGGAGTTCACGCAAGCCCCGCGCGCCCGAGATTCCCCTTCAGGGACGTCGAATGCAGAGGGTCGGAAGGTGTGAAGTCGCTTCTCTTGGTCAGCCATGGCGGTCGAGGTGATAGCCAGCGAGGCAGGATCCCAAGCGCACGGGGACCTGCAGTCTTCGTCTCATGTCATCGTGAGGTTCGGCTTCGGCAGCGGTGGGCGCGGATGTCGACGTCCATCAGTTGGGTGACGATCCGGTCGATGAGGGTGTCCTCCCGTTGGCCGCGGTCGACCTGGGCGATGATCCGGCTTGCACTGTCACCGGCGAGGCGGTGGACCCGCTCGGTCGACAGCGACGGCAGGTTGGTGGCGAACGAGGCCTTCAACAGCAGGACCGCTTGCAGCGCTTCTGACATGCGGCTGCCGAAGCCGGCCCGGTAGTCGCGGCCGAAGGTGGTGAGGGCCTCGACGAGGTTGTTCCGCCGGGCGATGTGATTGCTGGTGAGGTACGGATCGCTGAGATGCGGTGGCGGATTGGCGCCGGCTGGTGCCTCCTCGATGGCGGTGGGCGCCGTCGCGGACGAGACTGTGTTGTCGGTGCTGATGGCGGCCGGGTCGGCCCACGGGTCAGGCAGCGGCGGTACGGGTTCCACGGCGAACGGTGCTGGCCTTGTCGTCGGCGTCCGTCGGGCTGAAGTGTCACGGGTGGCTCGGCCGTCCCGGTAGGCGGTGAGGTCGGTGATCGTCGCGATCATGACGCCCAGGTGTGCGGCACGTATCGGTCCGC
>CAVPPP010000003.1:0-110010 GCA_963707005.1 uncultured Actinomycetota bacterium | reverse complement strand
TGTCATCGACGTGGATGCCGCGGGCGGCGATGTCGGTGGCCACCAGGGTGCGGACCTGACCGGAGTGGAAGGCGTCCATGCTGCGCGTCCGGGCGTTCTGGCTCAGGTTGCCGGCGGCGCTCCTCCTCGGTCGCCCGCACGCCACGGGCGTTCAGCTGGCGGGTGAGGGTCTTGGCACGCGACTTGGTCCGGGTGAAGATCACCGTACGGCCGGGCGCGGCGGCCAGGTCGACGAGCACTTCGGTGCGGGTGCCGGCGCTGACGTGCAGGACGTGGTGCTCACTGGCGACCGGCGCTTCCACCGAATCGGCCTGATGGATGGCGGGGCGGCTCAGGAACTTCCGGACCAGCCCGTCCACGCCGCTGTCGAGGGTGGCGGAAAAGAACATCCGCTGCCCGTCTTTCGGGGTCTGGGCCAACAGTCGGGTGACCCCGGGCAGGAAGCCGAGGTCGGCCATGTGGTCGGCTTCGTCGAGCACGGTGACCTGGACTGCGTCGAGCCGGCAGTGACCCTGCTTGACCAGGTCCTCGAGCCGGCCGGGGCAGGCCACGAGCACGTCGACACCACGGCGGAGGGCCGCGACCTGCGGCTGCTGACCCACGCCCCCGAAGATCGTCCGGCTGGTCAGTCCGGCCACGGCGGCCAGTGGCTGCAGGGCGGTGTCGATCTGCACGGCGAAGCCTCGCGGGTCGGCGCCAGGATGAGGGCGCGGGGGCGGTTCGGCTGCGGGCGCCGCTTGGCTCGGCGTGCAGGCGGGCCACAAGGGGAAGCAGGAACGCGTAGGTCTTGCCGGAGCCGTCCGGCCACGACCGAGCACGTCACGACCGCCGAGGGCGTCGGCCAGGGTGGCGGCCTGGATGGGGGTGGGAGTGGTGATGCCGCGGTCGGCGAGCACCTGGGACAGGCTCTCGGGCAGGCCGAGGCCGATGAAGGTGGAACTGGACAAAAGGGTGGTCACTCTCATGGGTGTCTCACCGGGTGAATCCGAACGTCGCGATCCACATCGATCGCGCGAAGAAAACTGGGAGGGGAGGAGCGGAGCTCAACGTCACCGGCAGCGCGGGGTGAGACCAGTGCGCACTGCTGGGCACCACTCTACGTCATCGGCGTCGACTCAGACCCGCATCGCCGCCTCCCGGCGAGCCCGCCCGCCGGGGTCCCGGGGCGATGGGTGAGGATGAGACGTTCCCAGACCCTGAGGAGGTCGGCGATGCCTAGCGTGCCAGCGGTGTTCGGGGCCGAGATCACCCTGCCCGCCATCGGCTTCGGTACCGGTGGCCTGCAGGGCGAAGCCGGGGTGGACGCCATCTCTCGCGCCCTCGACGTCGGCTACCGACTGCTCGACTCAGCGGTGAACTACGAGAACGAGGGTGCCGTGGGTCGAGCGATCCGCCGGTCCGCGGTGCCGCGCGAGGAGATCATCGTCACCTCCAAAGGCCTGCTGGGCCGTCACCACGCCTACGACGAGGCGACAGCGACGATCGAGGAGAGCCTGTTCCGGACGGGGCTGGATCACCTCGATCTCTACCTCATCCACTGGCCGAACCCGGGGGTCGGCCGCTACGTCGAGGCCTGGCAGGCCCTGATCAGCGCCCGCGACCGGGGTCTGGTGCGTGCCATCGGGGTCAGCAACTTCCTCCCCGAGCACCTGGACCGTCTGATCGAGGAGACGGGCGTCACCCCGGCCGTCAACCAGATCGAGCTGACCCCGTTCTTCCCGCAGACCGAGCAGCGCACGGTCAACGCGGACCGGGGGATCGTGACCGAGGCCTGGTGCCCGATCGGCCGGGCCGGGGCGCTGCTCGATCACCTGCTGCTGCGCGCGATCGGCGAGCGGTACGGGGTGTCGGCGGCCCAAGTCGTGCTGCGTTGGCACGTCCAGCTCGGGGTGGTGCCGATCCCGAAGTCGGCGAACGACGAGCGTCAGCACGAGAACCTCGACGTGTTCGGCTTCGCCCTCAGCGACGACGAGATGCAGCAGATCTCGGCCCTGGGTCGCGCCGACGGCCGGATCCGGGTACTGGACCCGGCGACGCACGAAGAGCTTGACCGCGTCCCGGGAGGATGATGTCTCGGTGACCGCACCGCCAACCACCTCGACGCCCAGCCGCCATCGAGGTCCGACGCTGGCGGAAGTACCTGGCCGACGAGCGGGCCGAGGCCGCCGTCTACAGCGCGGTGGCCGTGCCGCAAGCAGGATGCCGAGCAACAGATCCTGGCGGGCTGGCCGACGCGGAAAGTCGCCACGAGTCGCACTGGCTCGACCTGCTGGGGCCGGCCTCCGAACCGCCCCCGGGACCAGCCTTCGGACCCGGCTCATGATCTTCCTCGCTGCGCATTTCGGGACCGTGTTCGTGCTCGCGCTGATGCAACGGGCCGAAGGTCGAACCCCGTACGACGACGACGCCGACGCCACCGACCAGATGGCCGCTGACGAGCGCATCCACGGCGAGGTGCTGCGGGCTGTCCGCCCGCGGACGCGAGCAGCTGTCCGGGGCCCTTCCGACGGCGGTGTTCGGTGCGAACGACGGTCTCGTGTCGAATCTCGCGCTGGTCCTCGGCATCGGGGCGACGGGGTCTCGAACCAGACCGTCCAGTTCACCGGGCGTGGCCGGTCTGCTGGCTGGTGCTTTGTCGATGGCTGCGGGAGAGTACGTCTCGGTCCGTTCGCAACGTGAGGTGCTTGTGTCGACGCACCCGACCCGGAGGCGCAGTCGGCGCTGCCGCACCTCGACCTGGACGTGAACGAGCTCCGCCCTGGTCTACCGGGCGCGGGGGATGAACTCGCGGACGCCGAGAACCACGCCGGGACGTGCTCGAGTCCTATGTGCTCGACGCCGACGCGCCGGACGCGGCCGGGCTCGATCCACATGAGGCGGTCGGGAACGCCGGGGGCGCGGCGCTCTCGAGCCTCTGCTTCTTCGCCTCCGGGGCGCTGATCCCGGTGCTGCCGTACCTGTTCGGCGCCTCGGCGTCGCCGCCATGCGATCGCCGCGGCGCTGGTCGGTCTGGCTCTGCTCGGCACCGGTGCCGTGGTCGGCGTGATCTTCCGGTGCTCTCCGTGGACGCGGGCTGCGACAGCTGGGTATCGGGTACGGCGCGCGCGGCCGCGACCTACCTGCTCGGGCTGGCTTTCGGCGCGACCATGAGCTAGGCCTGCGGTCAGCGGCCGACAGGTTCGGGACGCCGAATCGCGTACCCGTCCGCCTCCGCGATCACCGGCCACTCGTCGACGGTGCGGGCGGTGGCCTCGCTGAAGCCGCTCGCCGTGCTGAACCGGACCGGGATGACCGCGTTCCCCGAGCGGTAGTAGTCGAGCGCCAGGGCCTGCCAGTCCTTGTTCTTGCGCCGCGACTCCTGGTGGTAGGGGCTGTCGACCAGGTAGTAGCTGTACCCGCCCAGGTCCACCACGAAGCGACAGCCGTGGTCGAAGGGCGTTGCTCTGCAGCAGGTCCATCTGGATCAGGGTCATCGGCCAGTCGGTGGTGATGCACCCGCCGACCCACCGGGCGGATGCCGCGCCGAGCTGGGCGGCGGGGAACTCCCGCTTGCCCAGCTGCACATCGCGCATCGGGTAGGCGAGCACCAGGATCGCTGCCACGGCGATCGCGACCAGCGTCGGCGGTAGCCAACGGACAGGACGAGCCCACACCAACAGCACGGCCAGGCCTCCGCCGAACGTCAGCGCCATCGGTGCCGCCGTCAGCCCGGCGTAGTGCAGGAACCACAGCGGGGTGATCATCACCAGGACGGCGTGGCTGATCATCAAGGCAGGCGATCACCCTGGTCGGCCCTGACCAGGCAGAGCAGCGTGGCCCCCACCAGCGCTACGAGCACAACCGCCAGCCAGGTGTTCCACTGGTCGTTGCCGGGCGTCCACTCCCGGACACCGAGGATGTCGTCGAGCCGCGCGCTCGCGGCTTCGGTGATGCGGCGTCGAGCCAGCTGCGCGGCCACCACCATGCGCCACATCTCCTGCGGCGCGGCGAGGAAGAACGGCAGGCACACAGCCGCGCAGGAAGTCACGGCGGCGCCCAGCGTCATCGACGCCGGCCGAAGACCACGACGAGCGAGGATCGCGACCACCACGACGAGGACCGCGACGACGCCCCAGATCTTGAGCGCAGGTGACAGGCCGAGCAACAGCCCGGCCAGGACGTAGTGCCTGCCACGGACCGCCACCCCCGGTCCGAGCAGCCGGGTGACCACCATGGCCAGCAGCAGCACGGTGGTCGCCGGGGCCTCGAGCAGCGTGGTGTGCTCCACGTAGACCGCGCCGATCGAAAGCGCGTAGAAGAGGGCGGCCACCAGCCCCGCGACGCGACTCACCGGCTTCAGCACCAGTCCGCAGAGGGCCGCGTTCACCACACCGAGCAGCATCCAGGACACGCGGGCGACCGCCATGACCTGGTTCCCCGATCAACCACGACAGGGCGGCGAAAGGGGCCAATACCAGCACCACGCCAGGCGGGTGCAGGAGCAGGAAATCCCTGTACGGCAACAGACCCGTTGACCGAGCCCCAGGGGGCGGCGGCGAGAGTGCACGCCGTCGTCGTAGTTGCCCAAACCGTAAAGCCCTGCCGCGCGAAGCACGCCGCCGAGGCGGACGGTCACCGCGAGAAGCGAACACCCGCGGCCAGACCCAGGCCGAACCACGCACCGGCCAGCCTGCTGCGGCCGACGTCGGCCGTCTTCGTGTTCACCATGGGCAGCACCTCTCCCGTCGTCAGGAGGGAGTACGCGGGCGAAGCCTCCTGAGGTTACCCGGTTCCACGCCCCGTAGAAGGCCTAAGATCTGAGCGTGCGAGGTGACCCGGGTCATCGGGGCTGCTGCGGCGGGGTTCCCGGACGACGGAACCGTCCTGACCCGGCGATCCACCGGCCAAGGACGCGATCCTCCCTGGCGGTGGGCCTTCTTGTAGCCGGGACCGGGTGGAGAAGCGGACCGGCACCACGGCATCGGCCGGAGCCGGTAGTACGCCAGGATGACGGCCTGGAAGTCGGCGTTCTTGCGGCGCGAGACGTCGCTGTAACCGCTGTCGACGTGGTAGTAGCTGTAGCCCCCGATGTCCACCACGAGCGGGCAGCCCCGGTCGAGATTGCGCTGCAGCAGGTCCATCTGGATCAGCGTCATCGGGAAGTTGGTGGCCAGGCAGCCGGACCGGTCCGCCACCACCGGCGGCCAGGGCCGGGCCCGGGGAAGGCGAGGTTGCCGAAGTTGAAGCGCGGCAGCGGGATGGCGAGGACCAGCGTGCCGAGCACGGCCAGGGACGCACCGTCCACCAGAACCGACCGATGCGTGGCTGGCGGTCGTATCCAACTGGACACCGGCTCCCACGGAGCCACCCACCGCCAGGGCGATCGGTGCGGCCGTCAGACCCGCGTAGTGCAGGAACCACATCGGCGTGCTCATCACGATCGCGCCGGTGGCCAGCACCAGGGCGGCGACGACACGGTTGGCTCCGCCCTGACCAGGACAGATCGCCACCGCGACCAGCACCACGATGAGCATCCACGACGGTGGCGGTGCTGCCAGGTCGCCAGAGCCCTTGACCCCAGACGCGCACGCCGAGGACGTCGTTGAGCCGAATCGGCGACAATCGGGAAGTCTGCGCGACGTCGGCTCGCTGGGCGACCACCACCATCCGCCACATCTGAGTCGGGGCCGCCAGGAAGAAGGGCAGGCACAGCCCAGCGGCCGGAGCAGACGGCCGCTCCGAGGGTGAGCAGTCCCTGCGCGGCGACCGCGCCGGGCCGACAGCCCGGCCACGATCAGCAGGACCGTGATCACCCCCCAGATCTTCAGCACCGGAGAGAGGCCCAGCAGCAGTTCTTAGCTGCTACGTAGTGGGTCGGGGCCGATGTCGCGTCCTTCCCCCGAGCAGCCGGGTGATCACGAACGCGGCGAGGAGGAGCGTGGTCGCCGGCGACTCCAGCAGGGGCGTGTAGTCCACGTACACGGCACCCAGGAACAGGGCGTAGAACAGGGCTCCGACCAGCCCGGCAGAGCGACCGATCGGTCGCAGGGCGAGTCCACAGAGCACCGCGTTGACCCCGCCGAGGACCATCCAGGACAATCGGGCTGCGGCCATCGCCCCCGGCTCGCCGATCACCCACGACAGCGCGGCGAACGGCGCCAGGCAGAGGACGACCCCGGGTGGGTGCAGCAGCAGGAAGTCCCGGTACGGGAGCTGCCCGTTGACCAGACCCCAGCGCGGCGGCGAAGTGCACGCCGTCGTCGTAGTTGCCGAGCCCGAACAACCGACCGGTCGTTGTGGAGGGTGAGGTGCGAGCCGGAACACCGACGGCCAGGGCGAACACCACCGCCAGGCCGAGGGCGAACCCCCACCGGCTGAGCCAGCGGGTCAGGGCGGCGATGTCGGGGATGGTCACTCCTGGCGATCGGACGGCGCGGTCACCGCTAACACCGCCGCCCCCGCCGACCCGGGACCTCCGACCGGGACCGCCGGAACCGGGTCGAGGAGATGTCTGTGTGGATGGTATCTGAGAGGCCCGGTCGCGCTCTTCCACTCGTGGGTGAGCAGGTCACGGTGCGAGGGACCCCCATCTCCGCTCAGGGATGACCCGTGTCGACGTTTTCCGGTGGCCGATTCGCGGCAGCAGGGACATAGTGGTGACAGGCACGCCGCCGGGGTGGCGGCGTCGATCGAGGGGGCTCGGGGTATGAGAATGGTCTACAAGGTGCTGGCGTTCGCGGTCGCCGGACTGGTGGTGGTGCAGGCGGCGGCGGTCGCCTTCGCGGTGTTCGGACTCTTCGCCTACATCGACGGTGGTGGCACCATCGACGCGGCGAACTCGGGACCGGAGAGCAACATCGAGTTCCCCGGTGTCGTCGGGTTCATGATCCACGGTATGTTCGGCACCATGGTGATCCCTGTGGTCGCCCTGCTGCTGCTGATCAGCTCGTTCTTCGCCAAGAGTCCCGGGGCGGTGAAGTGGGCGGTCATCGTGTTCGTGACGACCGCTGTCCAGGTCGGACTGGGCATCTTCGCCGACGGCGTCCCGCAGCTGGGCATCCTGCACGGGATCGGTGCCCTGGCCCTGTTCGGGGTCGCGATCATGGCCGGGATGCGCGTCCCGAAGGCCGCTGAGGCGACCGATCGGGTGAGCGATCCGGTGACGACGCCGGTCGTCGGCGTCTGAGCGAGCAGCCTCGATGACCACCCGCAGCCAACGGGTGCTGCGGGTGTGGGTGCCGGTGCTGGCCACCGTCGCCGTGATCGCACCGCTGGCGTGGTTCTGGCAGGCCAGCCGGGTGCCGAACGCGTACTCGGTGATGGACATGGGCGATCTCGACTACGGCGGCGGACCGCAGCCCGACGCCTCGGTCGCCGGCCACGCCGACCACGACGTGGCCAGTCCGCACACCGGGCACCAGCTGCGCCCGATCACCGAGCTGGCGGCTGACCCGGCCCGCCCCGCCGACGTGCGGGTCGAGCTCACGGCGGCGGCGGCCACGCTCCCCATCGGCGGCCAGCAGCTTGCCGGTTTCACCCTGAACGGCATCACGCCGGGACCGACCATCACCGCCGTGCAGGGTCGGCTGGTCGAGGTGCACCTGGTGAACGCGTCCGTGACCGACGGCGTGAGCCTGCACTGGCACGGGGTGGACGTCCCCGACTCCATGGACGGAGTCGCCGGCGTCACCCAGGACGCTGTGCCGGTCGGGGCCGAGTTCACCTACCGGTTCGTGGCCGAGCGCGCGGGCAGCTTCTGGTACCACTCCCACCAGGTGGCCGATCCGCAGGTGCGTGGACTGTTCGGCGGTCTGGTCATCCTGCCCCGGTCACAACCGACCGGTCCGCACGATGTGCTGGCCATGGCCCACACGTACGTGGTCCGGACGATCAACGGCCGCGTCGGCGACCTTACGGTGCCGGCCGCATCGGGCGACACCGTACGGATCCGGCGGCGAACACCGACAACGCACCGATGCCGCTGTGGTCGGACGCTCCGTACGGGTTGGTGGGGGTGGACGGCACCGACGTGCACGAGCCGGCGGAGGTCACCGGGCAGGGCCTGCTGCTGACCGCGGGCGGTCGCTACGACGTCCAGCTCACCGTGCCCGCGAACGGGTCGGCGCGGCTGCAGCTGAGCCGGGGGACAGCGGTGGTCGTGGGCGCCGGAGCCTCGGGCGCGGTGCCGCCTCAGCCGGCCGCGAACCTCGATCTGCTGACCTACGGGAAGCCGGCGCCTGTGGGTTTCGACCCGGCCACCGCGACCCGGCACTTCGACTACCGGATCGGCCGCCGACCAGGGTTCGTGAAGGGCCGACCCGGGATGTTCTGGTCGATCAACGGCCATCTCTACCCGAACGTGCCCATGTACGTGGTGCGCGAGGGCGAGGTCGTGACCATGCACATCGAGAACGCGAGTGGACAGGTGCATCCAGTCGCACCTGCACGGGCACCGGGCGGTAGTGCTCGCTCGCAACGGCGTGGCCGCGACCGGCAGCCCGTGGGGATCGACTCGCTGAACGTGGAGGACGGCGACACGTACGACATCGCGTTCCGTGCGGACAACCCGGGGCTGTGGATGGACCACTGTCACAACCTCGAGCACGCGGCGGACGGGATGGTCGCGCACCTGATGTACGAGGGCTGGGACACGCCCTTCCGCATCGGTGGAACGAACGACAACCAGCCCGAGTAGTTTGTGTCGGCCGCGAACGATAGGGGCCTCCCGGTGATCCGCCGGGTAGCGACACGCAGGTCTGGATAACGAAAAGTCTCGACTCTTCCTTCACCTGAGCAACAACTAACACTCCGTAACAGTTGTATCTCGTGCGGCGCGTCGACTAGTGTGCGGCGCAGCGCGTGCAGCCAGTGCACGACCGGGGGGCAAGACCATAAGGCCGAGGTGTGATCACGTCGGTCCGTTCGAGGAGTGTCATGCTTCGTCGTCGCTCGTTGCCCTGTCCGTCTGCCCTCTCCTGGCCACCGGACTCCTGTCCGCCTCGCAGCCGGCCGAGGCCGTGAGCGCCCCCTCGTCGATCAGCACGGTGACCGCGGTGCCGGGGGCCAGGCCCGGGGAGGTGCAGTTCAGCTGGGCTACCGCGGGGGCCCACACCCACCACTTTCTGCTGGAGACGGGACTGACCGCTTTCAGCAAGTCCAGCAGCTCGTCGCTGCCCACCTCCGGCCGCAACGCCAAGACGTTCATCATCAGCAACCCCAGGGCCCGGTCGTACACCCTCACCGCCGACGAGGCCGCCAGCGCAGGCGCTCCGCTCGGGTCGGCCAACTACCTCTACTACCGCCTGTACGCGGTCAACCAAGAGGGGTCGAAGACGGTCACCAAGGCATACCCGAACCTGCAGGCCGTGCTGCCGCAAGCGCTGGGAACGGCGCGGAGCAAGAACGGCACCGATCTGAGGGTCGGCACCTTCAACGTTCGGACAGTCAAGGCCACCAAGGACAAGCGCAACTGGCTGAAGCGTGTCGACGACGTGGCCAACGAGATCTTGACCTCGCGCGCCGGTGTGGTGCTGCTGCAGGAGATCTCACCCGGTCGCGCCGACGGCAAGGGTGGCTCGACCGCCAAGGTCGGCCGCCAGACCACATCGCTGCTGGCCCATCTGGCCAAGCAGGGTGGCAAGGACTACGACTACAAGATGAACCGGACGACCCTGCTGGTGAAGACCGGCGTCAAGCGCGGGACGCAGGGTGGCCGGGTCCTCTACGACAACAAGCGGTACAAGTTGATCAGCTCCTGCCCAGAGAAGACCGGCAAGACCAGCTACAACCCGTCTTGCTCCTTCAAGCTGCCGATCGCCTCCGGTGACGGTGAGAGCCAGCGCCGACGCGGCAGCTACGCCCTGCTGGAGAACCGCAAGACCGGCCAGAAGTTCTACGCGGTGTCGGCCCATCTCGACCCCCGGCACAGCTCGAGCAAGACCAACGGACCGAAGTACAACAACCTGCGGGCGGCCCAGGCCAGGTACCTGGTGTCCTTCATGAAGTCGATCAACCCCAAGAACTACCCGGTGGTCTTCGGCGCCGACATGAACACCTGGCAGAGCGACAAGTCCGGCTACACGGCCCACGACGTGCTGGTCGCCGGCGGTTTCTACGACACGGCTGCTGCCAAAGTCAGGGTCAACGAGGCGTTCAACACCTCCAACGGCTTCGCCACCAGCTTGTCCAAGTCCGCCCACGGCTACGGACCGCACCTCGACGTGGTGATGGTGAAGGGTGGCAAGGGTGGCGCAGACCAGTGGGTGAACGTGCTGCAGAACCCGGACAGTGACCGGCCGTCGGATCACAACCTGGTGTGGGCGGACATCCGGATCTGATCAGGGCTCGGACGAACGCACGGCCGGGTGCGAGTCGGTGTTGCTCCGCATTCGCCACCGGTCGGTGACGGCCCGCCATTCGGAACCCGGCCACCGAAAGAGCCAGCTGATGGGAGCGACGTCTTTCACGAGAGCCAGACAGGTGCTGACGGCGAGCGCGGCCACGAGGCTGATGGTGACGACAGTCGCCACCGGGAGCACCCCGAGCAGCGCCTGCGACGCCAGCATCATGATCGGGAAGTGGCTGACGTAGTAGACCAGCGACGAGCGACCCAGGAAGCGAAGGTGCCTCTGGGAACCGAGCCGCGAGCCGTGGGAGAACACGAAGATGATCGCCCAGATCCCACACAGGCTGAGGGGCACAGTCCAGGCGTTGTAGGCAAGATCTTCGGTCCAGATCATGGAGGAGGCACCAAGCAGGACGCCGACGATCGCGCAAGCCCTCGGCTTCACCCGTGAAGCGAGCAGCCGGGCCCCGCGGGGGGTGCTGAAGCAGTGTCCTGCGAAGAAGAAGACGGCGAAGTAGGCGAGGCGCTGCTCGATGCTGCCCTGCGGAAGCAGCACGCCGAAGACGAAGGCGACGGCGATCGGGATCCATCGCGGTGATCGCTGCCACAGGGGGGCCACCAGGACGTAGACGCCGATGAAGAAGAGGAACCAGAGGTAGGAGGTCGCATACCAGGATCGCCAGTGCCACCAGGGCTTCAAGGTGGTGTCGACGAAGAGTGCCCTCGCGATCAGCATCCAGATGAGGTAGGGCCAGAAGATCGTCGCGAGCTTCCGCGCGTAGTAGGTGGGCAGCGGCTTGGCCAGAGCCCGAGCGAGCAGCATGCCTGACAGGAGCATGAGCGCAGGCATCCGGTAAGGCCGGAAGAACGAGTTCGCCAGTCGGAGCGCTTCGGGCATGGGAACCCCGAACAGCACCGGGATGGAACTCGCGTGCCACACGAGCAGCAGCAGGATCGCGGCTCCCCGCATCGCGTCCATCCACTCCAGGCGGGATCCGCTGCCGAGGGGCTCGGTCGGTCGATCCGCCCGGGGGGTCACGCGACGTGCTCGTCCGGCAGCTTCCCGATGCCGTGAACGGCGTTGAGGTCGCGGATCTTCTCGACGACGCGGGCGGAGCTGTGGTCGTCGACGTGGTCGAAGAACAGTCGCTTGCAGAACTCGTACGACTCGTCGGGCCGAGTCCGAATGAGGGGCCCGAGAGCCGATCGGAGCTCGGCGAAGGAGCGGCAGATCGGTCCGGGGAAGGCGAGCTCGAGGTCGTAGAAGCCTCCACGTTCCATCAGGTAGGACTCGTAGTCGTAGGCGAAGCTGATCGCGGGTTTGTCGGTGAGCATGTAGTCGATGAAGGCGCTGGAGTAGTCGGTGACCAGTGCGGTGGAGGCCCGGTAGAGCATCTCCACGTGGGAGAACTCCCGGTCCGACAGATCCAGGATGGGCAGTCCCGTGAGCTGGGCGCTGTAGAGGCGGGCGGAGTCGGCCATGTGCTCGCGGACGCCGAGGACGCAGTTGTTGGTGTGCAGCCAGGAGTCGAGCCAGGCGATCTCGTCGGGGGCGAAGCGGTAGTAGCCCTCGCTCTGAGCGTTGCGGAAGGTGGGCATGAACAGCACGAGTCTGCGGTCGCCGACCAGAGTGCGGAGCTTGTCCAGCTCGGTGCGGTAGTCGTCGGGTAGCTGATCCTCGTCGCGGAGGATGAAGTCGTTGCGGGGGAGTCCGGTGTTCCAGATCTGGTGGAACGTCAAGGGGTAGAAGGATGCGGTCATCGCCAACCTGTCGACCTTCGACGAACTGATCACCGCCCGATAGCCGGCCTGCTCCTGCGTGACCAGGTCGAACTCGAGCTGCCGCCCCGCCGACGCGAAGCCGGTGCGACGCAGCGGTATGGAGTCGCGCACCTGGATGAGGTTGTGGAGCTCGCTGGAGACGGGGTACCGCACGCTGGAGTCCCTGTTCTGCTTGATCAAGATGGTGCCGGCGCGCATCAGCAGGTGCTGACCCCGAGGCGACTCCAGGGGCACCACCTCCACGTTCACCCCCTCGGCGGTCACGGGGGCCTCCCGGGTCAAGATGATCTTGCGGATGGAGGGATCGTCCCGCACGACCTCGAAGATGGCTCGCTCGTTGCCGGAGAAGACACCGGTGTACTCGTCGACCGGGAACGCCCACCAATCGGGGTGCTTCGGGCTGTTGATGTCGGCCTCGACGAACTCGGCGATGCTCAACAGCTCAGAGGACACCGGGGCATCGTCGACCTCGGTGTCCTCGCCGATGTGCAGACTGCGGTGCAGCTTCTCCGGATCAGTCACCCGCACCAGATTCCGCTCGAACACCCCGGTGTCCACACCGGGCACCTTCTTCTGGACCAGCTTTGTCCAGTCAACGAGCCGAGGGACGCGAAAAGGGTTGTCGGCCAGGAAACGTCGCTTGAGAAGAGGGAAACCTTCATCCAGCAACCGCGAGTACCACTTCGTGTAGGAGCCGTGAAAGGGGTAGAGGCGCGAGAGGAAGTTGTCGAAGGAGTGACCGTGCTGGATGAGCCAGTGCGTCATCCCGATCTCGTACTTCAAGATCACGAAGAACTTGTCGGTCTGCGACGTCACCGAACCCAGGTAGCGGCGGAACTCCGGGTCAGCGATCACCGGCTTCCGATAGGCCAGGAAGAACGAAGCGACGTGGAAGTCGTAGGTGTAGTCCTGCTCGAAGGCGTCAACCAGTGCCGTACGCACCGACTCCATCGGGAGCGGGTCCCTGAACTGGTTCACCGGCAGCCAGCGAGTCGGGCCGATGCCCTTGGTCGACTGCAGACCCCACCAGTCGCAGCTGCGGCTGTCCATCCGCGCGAACACCTCGTCCAACGAACGCAGCAGATAACAGGAGTCGTTGACCAGCAACAGCTCGTCGTACTCCTCGATCGTGTCCCAACCCACCATCTCCGCCAACCGAGAGTACGAACCGAAGTCGTACTCACCGTGGCGAACTCCCCACGCCCCCCGAGTGATCTCCGCCAGCTTCGCCAGCTCCGAGTCCTTCATCTCCGCATCCGCCAGGTAGTACACGTCGGCGTGCCTGGACAGCTCCCGCACATAGTCCACGACGTACTCATCCACGATCCCGTCACCGTCATAGGCCGCGAACAGACACACCCGACGCATCGGACGCATCGGATCAGGCCGAAACCCCCCACCGAGCCGACGCGAAGGCGTCCGATCCGGATGCGTGGAAAGTCCTTGCTCCTTTCCCACCGACTCGTAATGAGCCAACGGGTTCACTGAGTCATCGGCAGGATCGAGGTGCTTGGACCAGTACCACCACGTGTTGAACAGGGGTGAGGGATTGCGCAGGTCGCGCCAGCCTGACTCGCAGTAGTGCGCCAACGGATTGCGACGCCGGATGGACGGGTTCATCTTCTGGTAGTAGGCCGTCTCGAACATCGACGAGGGATTCAGACCCTGAACCACTCCCTCGGTGACGTAGTGCTGGACAGCGTCCACGTCCGCCGGCAGGTCGGGAACCTGGCGACGGTAGAACGCCTCATCGAACACCCCGGCCTCGACGATGACCTCTGCCGCGGTCGGACGCCGAACGCTGACATTCCCGTCGGCGGTCTCGTACCACCTGCGCACCGACTCGGGAGCAGACCGGACCTGCACACCCCCGGATCTCAGCCGACGACGTCCACCGGCTCCGCCGATCTCAGGGCCGATGACGAAGAGATCCACTGTCTCGACTTCGAAGACACTCAGATCATCGTCGACCACCCGAACGGACCATCCCGGCCCGCTTTTCGTCAGCGGTGCCCGCACCTCAAGCCCGCTCTTGCGCCCGACCAGCAACAGCACCGGGTCGGATGGGAGCGCAGCAGACACGCCGATGTTTAGGCGGACCCCGGAACCATCGCTGACGAAGTCGACGAGTCGCGGCCGGCCGGCCTGTGCTCCGGTGCGCTCGACGTTCGGCGCCGACTCGCCCCGGGACCGCGCGAGCCTGGACACCAAGCCACCGATCCGTGATGCCATCGATCGGGTTCCCTGGTGACTGCCCTCGGTCTGCCGACTCATATGCTTCGCTCCCCGGTCCAGGTTCCCAGGTCGTGGGCAGCGTTGAGGTCGCGGATCTTCTCGACGACGCGGGCGGAGCTGTGGTCGTCGACGTGGTCGAAGAACAGTCGCTTCTTCAGGCCGTACGCGCTGTCGATCCCGTCCACCAGCACTCGCTCCAACGCGGTCCGGAGGTCGGCGAAAGCTCTTGCAGATCGGTCCGGGGACGATCATGTCGAGGTCGTAGAAGCCTCCACGTTCCATCAGGTAGGACTCGTAGTCGTAGGCGAAGCTGATCGCGGGTTTGTCGGTGAGCATGTAGTCGATGAAGGCGCTGGAGTAGTCGGTGACCAGTGCGGTGGAGGCCCGGTAGAGCATCTCCACGTGGGAGAACTCCCGGTCCGACAGATCCAGGATGGGCAGTCCCGTGAGCTGGGCGCTGTAGAGGCGGGCGGAGTCGGCCATGTGCTCGCGGACGCCGAGGACGCAGTTGTTGGTGTGCAGCCAGGAGTCGAGCCAGGCGATCTCGTCGGGGGCGAAGCGGTAGTAGCCCTCGCTCTGAGCGTTGCGGAAGGTGGGCATGAACAGCACGAGTCTGCGGTCGCCGACCAGAGTGCGGAGCTTGTCCAGCTCGGTGCGGTAGTCGTCGGGTAGCTGATCCTCGTCGCGGAGGATGAAGTCGTTGCGGGGGAGTCCGGTGTTCCAGATCTGGTGGAACGTCAAGGGGTAGAAGGATGCGGTCATCGCCAACCTGTCGACCTTCGACGAACTGATCACCGCCCGATAGTGCGCGTGGTGATACGCGATGCGCTCCAACATCCCTTGGAAGTCGGCCGACGCATACCCGATGCGTTTGAAGGGTATCCCGTGCCAGACCTGGATGAGGTTGTGGAGCTCGCTGGAGACGGGGTACCGCACGCTGGAGTCCCTGTTCTGCTTGATCAAGATGGTGCCGGCGCGCATCAGCAGGTGCTGACCCCGAGGCGACTCCAGGGGCACCACCTCCACGTTCACCCCCTCGGCGGTCACGGGGGCCTCCCGGGTCAAGATGATCTTGCGGATGGAGGGATCGTCCCGCACGACCTCGAAGATGGCTCGCTCGTTGCCGGAGAAGACACCGGTGTACTCGTCGACCGGGAACGCCCACCAATCGGGGTGCTTCGGGCTGTTGATGTCGGCCTCGACGAACTCGGCGATGCTCAACAGCTCAGAGGACACCGGGGCATCGTCGACCTCGGTGTCCTCGCCGATGTGCAGACTGCGGTGCAGCTTCTCCGGATCAGTCACCCGCACCAGATTCCGCTCGAACACCCCGGTGTCCACACCGGGGAAGCGCGACCGGATCAACTCCGGCCACTGGAACAGGCGGGGCACGTGATAGTGGTTCTCCGAGAGGAAGTAGCGCTTCAACAGGGGAAAACCCTCGTCGAGCAAGCGGAAGTACCACTTCGTGAAGACGGGATGGAACGGGTACAGATTGGCGGCGAACGTGTCGAAGGAGTGACCGTGCTGGATGAGCCAGCGCGTCATCCCGATCTCGTACTTCAAGATGATGTCGCGCTTGGTGCGCTGCTTCGTCACCGAACCCAGGTAGCGGCGGAACTCCGGGTCAGCGATCACCGGCTTCCGATAGGCCAGGAAGAACGAACCCAGGAGGAAGTCGTAGGTGTAGTCCTGCTCGAAGGCGTCAACCAGTGCCGTGCGCACCGACTCCATCGGGAGCGGGTCCCTGAACTGGTTCACCGGCAGCAGCCGCGTCGAGTAGATGCCCTTGGTCGACTGCAGACCCCACCAGTCGCAGCCGCGGCTGTCCATCCGCGCGAACACCTCGTCCAACGAACGCAGCAGATAACAGGAGTCGTTGACCAGCAACAGCTCGTCGTACTCCTCGATCGTGTCCCAACCCACCATCTCCGCCAACCGAGAGTACGAACCGAAGTCGTACTCACCGTGGCGAACTCCCCACGCCCCCCGAGTGATCTCCGCCAGCTTCGCCAGCTCCGAGTCCTTCATCTCCGCATCCGCCAGGTAGTACACGTCGGCGTGCCTGGACAGCTCCCGCACATAGTCCACGACGTACTCATCCACGATCCCGTCACCGTCATAGGCCGCGAACAGACACACCCGACGCATCGGACGCCCAGGATCAGGCCGAAACCCCCCACCGAGCCGACGCGAAGGCATCTGGTCGGGCCGAATCGAGAGTCCCTGCTCCCTCCCCACCGACTCGTAATGAGCCAACGGGTTGACGGTTGTGTCCGAGGGGTCCAGATGCTTGAACCAATACCACCACGTGTTGAACAGGGGTGAGGGATTGCGCAGCTCCTGCCACCCGTACTCGCAGTAGTGGGCCAACGGGTTCTTGCGCCGAGCAGCCGGATTCATCTTCTTGTAGTAGGCGGTGTGGAACATCGACGAGGGATTCAAACCGGCAGGGGCGCCCTTCGTCACGTAGTGCTCGATCGGGTCGACGCTCGCCGGCAGGTCGGGAACCTGCTGGCGGTAGAACGCCTCATCGAAGACCCCGGCCTCGACGATCGACTCGACGGCCGTCTGTCGCCGGACGCTGACCGCACCTTGCTTCGTCACATGCCAGTGGCGCAGCGCGCCCGGCGGGTCCGGAAGCTCCAGTCCCCCGCGGACAGTCGGCGCCTCGTCCGCGCCCCGTCCGCGATGGCCTGTTCGATGTAGATATCTATCTGCTCGCCAGTGAAGGCACGGATGTGGTCGTCCGTGACGGAGGCGGTCCAACCACGTGCCTCCTCGATGAGCTCGACCTCGACCCCGAAGTGGGTCCGGCGACCGATCAGCAGCAGGACTGGCTGCTGACCGGTCCCGCTGCCAAGGGGATCGGCGAGGTCGGCGGCGATCGTCAGGTCGTACACATCGCCATGGTTCGCGAACTCGATGAGTCGTGGCGCGGCATCGACCCCCTCAGCTGAGAGGGGCGGCCGCACCTCCACACTGACGTTCCGGTTGACGGTGGCGTACCACCGTGCCCCCGGCACGTCGACCGAGGGCCCGAGATCAGCCGACACGCTCGGATCGACGCTGGCCCGGCGGCGACTCTGGCCGCCGTCAGCATCGACGACCTCGATCCACACGTCGAGGGTCTGCGGGGCGAAGGTCGCGAGCGTCGACCAGACGACGGTCGCGGTGCCCGAGCCTGTGGCCGCCGCGACCTCCATCGGTGTCACGGCCTCGGTCTGGCTCGTTCGACCCACGAGGACGACGGCCGCCGTGACGGTCTCCGCCGTGACAGGCATCCGCACCTCGATCGCCCACCCGGCGTCCTCGGTGGAGAGCCCCGACAGGCTCCAGCTCTGGGCGGTGAGCGAGTCAGCGCCCCGGTCCGATGCGGGAGGGCTCCCGCCGGCGGGCACGCTCGGCGACTCGAGCCTCGGGCCGCTCCGACGACGAGCGCCCGCCAGCGCCGAGCGAACCCGGCGCAGGGCCGGTCGCAAGATCGCGGACGTCATCGGTACCCCCCGACCGCCGAGGTGCCCGTCGAAAGGATCACGAGGTCGGATCCGCACCTCTGGTATCGGCCAAGGTCATTCGTCCTGCTCAGACACAGCACCGTTCGCACCCCCGTCGGCCGTCAGCCGTTGGCCAGCGCGGCAGGGCCGTCTTCGCGCCGGATGTCGATCACGTGCCCGGTCTGCCCCGACAGCAGCACGTCGAGAGACTGTCGAGCGACCTCAGGGGAGGACAGCAGAGTGCCGGGGGGCTCGTCGCCGAAAGCCTTGGTCCGCATCGGCGTGCCCGTCCGCTCGGGGTTGATGCAGTTGACCCGCACCCCGGAGCCGGCCCACTCGTCGGCCAGCGCCTGGGTGAGGTTCACCACCGCCGCCTTGGCCGAGGAGTAGAGCGAGTAGCCGGAGCGACCTCGGGTGTAGGAGGAGGAGGTGAACAGCAGCAGTGACCCCCGCGTGCGGGCGAGGTGCGGGTAGAACTCCTGAGCGATGAAGATCGGGGCCAGGTAGTTGACCTCGGTCGCCGCGTAGATGGTCTCCTCGGTCGACTCCGACAGCTCGCCCCGGGGCAGCACCCCGGCGGTGTTGACCACGAAGTCGATCCGCCCGGTGTCGGCGATCACCTCGCGGCAGGCCGCGACGATGTCTTCGCGGCGCTGGACGTGAGTGTTGGTCGAGGAACGCGAGAAGACCTTCACCGTCGCGCCGTAAGCGGTCGCGAGATCGGCGATGTCGCCACCGATCCCGTACGAGCCACCGAAGACGACGAAGGTCTTGCCGTCCAGGCGGGCGTGGTACTCCTGCTCCGACAGCGGGGCCGGGTGGTCGGCGGAGGTGAGCTGGAAGAGCTTGTCGGCGATGTAGACGTCGATCGGCTCGGTCACCTTCATATTGCGTTCGTGACCCGGGACCACCGCTATCGGCACCCCGGGCAGGTAGCGCAGCACCACGGTGCAGTCGTCGGTGGCGGTGAAGTCGGGATCCTCGGCCGCCTTCGCGTACGCCGCGCGGATGGTGGACAACCGGAACGACTGCGGCGTCTGACCTCGTCGAAGCAGGTGCCGGGGGAGCACCCCGGTCATCAGCAACTCCCGGTCGCCACCCTCATCGAGCCTACCGACCTGGATCACCGTGTCCGCGGAGGGAATGGCGGTGTCCACCGCCTCGTACGTCTCCAGCGCCTCGACGTTCGCGCTGATGATGGTCTGCGAGACCAGCGGTCTCACGGCGTCGTGGAGGAGCACGTTGCAGTCGTCGTCGGCGATGGCGGCCAGTGCCAGGGCGGTCGTGTCGTTCCGGGTGGCGTCCGGTCCACCAGCACCTTCGAGGATCTGACTCACCTTGTCGTAGCCGCCCTTCTTGACGACGGCCCGCACGTCGTCCAGGTAGCCGGGCGCCATCATCACGACGATCTCGTCGATCAGCGGCGAGGCCTGCATGGTGGCGATGGTGTGCTCGATGATGGGTTTGCCGGCGATCTTGATCAGCTGTTTGGGGATGTTCAGTCCCACTCGGGTGCCGGTGCCACCGGCCAGCACGACGGCGATGTTCCGCAGTTTCCCCACCGAGCGGACTCTAGTCGGAGACCGATCGGCTCGTCGTGACGCCGCGCGGGAAGTCGGACACGGGGCCGGAGGCTGACTCGCTCTCACCTCTCCAGCCGGACTCAGCCGGTAGGGTGAGCCGCTGCGAGGCCCGGAGCGGGCCACGAGACCTGAGTGCTTGAGCAGACTGAGAGTGGTTCGGACTCCTAGATGCGGTATCAGCTGATCCCACCGCCCCCACGAGGTGTCGAGACTGCGGTGACCGGCTCGTGATCGGGTGGCGCACCCGACGACGATCCGTTGCCGAGGACACGGGCGAGGAAGCTGCAGCCCTGGCGCCGGACAGCGCCCCCGGGCTGCTGGCCCGACTCGCCGTCGCGGCACCCGCCGTCGGCGTCGGCACGGTGCTGCTTGGTCTGTCGCCCCATCTGCCGGCGACGGCTGTCGTCGTCGGTCTGATCGCGGTGATGGCGGTCCTCGCAGGCCGGTTCGTGGTCCGGTTGTACGCCATCGACCGGTTGGCCTGCATCTACGTGGCCTTTCTCACGATCCTGTGGATCCTGCAGCACAGCGTCATGCGCGGCTCGGATCCGTCCTGGGCGGTCGCCGGAACCGTGCTGGCCGCGTCGGCCCTGATCGCTCTGCAACCGGTCGCTCGCATCGCCACCATCCACGTGCCCGTCGTGAGCAACCTCCCCGGGCTGACCCCGGCCCCCGAGCCGTGGACGCGTAACCGGTTGTTCGACCTTCTCGCCTTGCTCGCGATCGGTGCCGGGGCCTCGCTCGCGGTCATCGGCGCCCCGACCTGGTGGTGGGTCGCGCTCGCCCTCGTGGTGGCGGCGCGTCCGGCCATCGCCCTGGTGTGGGCGGTGCGCCGGTTGCTGGCGGTCCGTGCCATCGAGAGGTCGATCGATGGCGTCGTCGCCGACTACGCGCCCGAGTTCTACGTGTACACCGCCAGGCCCGACGACGCCTCCTACCAGGTCCACATGTGGCTGCCCTATCTCGAACGGACCGGCCGCCGTTTCATCATCATCGCCCGGACCAACGTGGCGGCGCGCGCGATCATCGCCCAGACGTCCGTCCCGGTCATCACCAGGCGCTCGCTCGGCGACCTGGACCGGCTGATCGTGCCGAGTCTCCGTGCCGTGTTCTACGTCAACGCCTCCTCCGGCAACGGGGCGATGGTGAGGTACCAGCAGCTGACGCACGTCTACCTCGGACACGGTGACTCCGACAAGCCGCCCTCTTACAACCCCACTCACGCCATGTACGACAAGGTGTTCTGCGCGGGGCCTGCGGCCATCGACCGTTATGGCGTACACGGTGTCGACATCCCTCGGAGCACGTTCGAGATCGTCGGCCGACCGCAGGTGGAGACGGTGCGCCCGGCGAGCGGGTCGGCCGTTCCCAGCACCGTGCTCTACGCCCCCACCTGGCGGGGACACGTGTCGGAGACCCTGCTCTACTCGCTCCCGCAGGGCGAGCAGATCATCAGGGCGCTCCTGGACCGCGATCTCACGGTCATCTTCCGTCCGCATCCGTTCAGTCACGAGTTCCCCGAGGACGCTGCTGTCGTGCGCCGGATGGACGCGATGCTGGCCGCAGACGCCGCGGCCTCGGGCCGGGCGCACCTGTTCGGCGCCGCCGCAGAGACGGAACGCTCCATCGTGGACTGCATCAACGCCTCCGACGCGATGATCTCCGACGTCTCGAGCGTGGTCTCGGACTACCTGTTCTCCGGCAAGCCGTTCGCCCTCGTCGCGGTGCCGTCTCCGCCGGCGGAGTTCGTCCGAGAGTTCCCGGTGGCCGCGGGCTCGTACGTCGTCGACGCGCAGCTGAGCAATCTGGACGACGTGCTGGAGCAGATGCTCGGCCCGGACCCGCTGGACGCCGAGCGCCGGTCGATCAGGAACTACTACCTGGGCGACTTCTCCGCGGAGGGGTACGCCCAGAACTTCGTCGACGCCTGCGTGCGGGTGATCGACGCCCCGATCGGTGAGGCCGGCGGTGTCGACGATTCGGTGGACGACAGCCGGGCGCGGGCGGCCGGTCTCGTCGGCCGGGCCCGCGCGCAGATCAGCCGGTACGCCCGGGAAGCGGTGATCGCCGGACTGGCCGCCACCAGCGCCGTACTGGCTCTCGTCGGCGGCCCGCTCCCCGCGACGGTCGCCGGGGTCGCCGCCGTACTGACCATGCTGGTGGTCAGCCGACAGGCGCTCCGCGGTCGTGAGCTCCTCGACCGGCTGGTGGGCACGCTGGTGCTTCCTCGCCTGATGATCGTCGCGGCCGCGGTCGTCTACCTGAACGCCGTTGGGTCGACCGCGACGGGGACCGTCCTCGGCGTGGTCGCGCTGGCGGTGCTGGCCACCACGACGATCACCGGTCAGGCGATCCGGCCGGTCTGGACGGGGCCGGGTCTGGGGGTGCGCGCGCTCCCCGGGCTCGCCGAGCCACCCGCTCCGCGCATGCCAGCCGGACTGGCCTACGTGACCAACGCCGCCGCTCTGGTGCTGATCTGGCTGGTGCTGGTGCTGGTGCAGCCCTCGGGGTGGGCGCTGCTGCCCGCCGCGGCCGCCGGTGCCGCCTCAGCCGTCCTGGCGGCGGTGAGCGTGGCTCGCGCCGAAGCCCTCGACCGATCCAAGTCGGAACTCGGGCAGCGGATCGAGGCCTACGCACCGCGCTTCGCTGTCTACTTCGGCTCCTCGATCGGTGCCGACTACCAGGTCGGCATGTGGCTGCCGTACTTCCACCGGATCGGGGAGCGGTTCGTCATCATCACCCGGACGCTGGCGACGATGAACGCCATCAGCGCCCTCGATCCGAAGGTCCCGGTCATCTTCCGGCCGACGCTGCGCAGCCTCGAGGAGGTCATCGTCCCGTCGATGACGACGACGTTCTACGTCAACAACGCGGTCCGCAACACCCACTTCATCGAGCGTCGAGAGCTGACCCACGTCTGGCTGAACCACGGCGACTCCGAGAAGCCGGCGTGCTTCAACCCCGTGCACGCCATCTACGACAAGATCTATGCCGCGGGGCAGGCCGGGATCGACCGCTACGAGCGGCACGGTGTGCACATCGCCCGCAGCAAGTTCGAGATCGTCGGGCGTCCGCAGGTCGAGCGGATCTCCCGCGCCCGGGGTCCGATCGCCTCGCTCGAGGACCTGACGGTGCTCTACGCGCCCACCTGGCGGGGTCCCTACGCCGACTCCCGCGTGTACTCGCTGCCGTTGGGGGAGCGCATCGTGCGCGGGCTGCTGGACCGCGGCGTCCGGGTCGTGTTCCGGGCACATCCGTTCAACTACCGCTTCCCCGAGGCCACCGCCGCCATCCAGCGCATCGGTCGGATGCTCGACGACGACCGTCGGGCAACGCAGCGCGAGCATCTGTGGGGGGCTGCGGCTGAGACGGATCGCACGGTCGAGGACTGCTTCAACCTGTCCGACGCGATGATCGCGGACGTCTCGGCCGTGGTCTCTGACTACCTGCAGTCGGGGAAGCCGTTCTCCATCGTGTCCGTCGGCCGAAGCGTGGCGAACCTGACCGAGGAGGTGCCAGCCGCGCGGGCCGCGTACGTGCTGCGGGATGATCTGGGTGACCTGCGCGAGGTGCTGGACAACCTGCTCCAGGCGGACCCCCTGCAGTCGGCCCGCGAGCAGACCCGCGTCTACTACCTGGCCGACTTCCCTGCCGACGACTACGCGGACGGCTTTCTCTCGGCCGCCCGCCGGACGCTCGACCACCCGCCCGCGTCCGATCAGAGCTCGATGACTTCGGAGGAGTAGCACAGTGCCCGACAACCCGAGTGGCAAAGACACCTCGTCACGGAGCTACACCGTGCGCCTGCAGACTCGCAGTTCCGTGTGGTGGAAGCGGCTGTTGGACGTCCAGGCGCCGTACCGCTGGAACCTCCGCCGACTGCACCTCGGGCGTACGCTCGACGTCGGCTGCGGCATCGGCCGCAACCTCGGGAACCTGGGCCAGGGTTCGGTCGGGGTCGACCACAACGCGACCTCGATCGAGACCGCGCGGGCTCAGGGGCACGAGGCGTACACCCTTCAGGAGTGGGAGGAGAGCCCGGTGCGGCAGCCCGACTCCTTCGACTCCCTGCTGATCGCCCACGTCATCGAGCACATGGACGAGCAGGCGGGGACGCCTTGCTGATGTCCTACCTGCCCTACCTGCGACCGGGCCGGACAGGTGCTGCTCATCTGCCCGCAGGAACGGGGGTACGCCAGTGACGCGACCCACGTGCGCTTCACCACCGAAGCCGATCTGATCTCTCTGGCCACCGGTGCGGGTCTGCAGGTCGACAGATCCTTCAGCTTCCCCTTCCCTCGGGTGGCAGGCCGGTTCTTCACCTACAACGAGTTCTGCGTGCTCGCCCGGAAGGCCGGGGCGGCGACACCGGCGGCCGGCTGAGCGCCGTCCTCACTCCGGGGCGGGAGTCTCGGGTCGCGGCTGGACCGCCGCCGTGCTCTCACCGGCCAGCCGGGTCAGCGGTGGCGTCGGTCTCTCGGCCTCCCGATCGGATCGACCCGGGGGGCCATCGGCGGCGATGGCGTCGGACAGCGCCACCCGCCGTGCGAGCTGCTGGATCTGAACCTCTGCGGCCCGCTGAGCCGAAGTAGAGGCCGAGCGAGGTGACGGCGAACACCACCACCAGGATGTAGAGGATCAGGTCTGTGCCACGCACCACGCCGACCAGATCGGCGAGAGCCTGGGGAATCCCCGGATCGATCACGAAGACGATGGCCGACAGGCCGAGCAACAGGGCGGCGATCCGCGACCCGCCCGCAGCCCGGCGCGGCCGCGCTGCCGGAAGACCAGGATCAGCACGATGACGAAGCACAGGATCAGGATCGGTTTGATGATCTGCATCAGTGGGGACCTCGCAGGAAGCGGTTGACCAGGATGTCGACGCCGATGTTGATCGAGTTGATCGAGTGCTGACCCTTGCTGCGCGAGTAGTCGGTGTAGTCGATGGTCACCGGGAACTCGGCCACCACGGCCTTGGTGTCGACCGCCCGGGTCAGGAACTCCGTCGCCCAAGCCATGTCGGTCATCCGGAGGTTGAGCACCTCGGCGAACGCGCGATTGAACGCCCGGAGACCGTTGTGTGAGTCGGTGAGGGTGATCCCGGTCGACATCTTCTCGAACCACCGACCGGCGATCAGCAGCATCCGGCGGGACCGGCTCATGTTCACCGCCTGCCCCAGGAAGCGGGAGCCCAGCAGGACGTCGATCTCGTGGGTGCGCAGGTGATCGACCATGGCAGCAGCGTCCTCGACGCGATGCTGGCCGTCGGCGTCGAAGGTGACGAAGTAGCGGGCGTTCGGGTCCATCAGGGCGAAGTCCACGCCCGTCTGCAGCGCCCCTCCTGCGCCCATGTTGATCGGATGACTCACCAACCGCGCTCCCGCGGCGAGGATCTCCGCCGCCGACGTGTCGGTGCTTGCGTCGTCGACGGCCACGACGTTCGGGAACCGTTCGAGCAGACGCTCGAGCACCTCACGCACGACTGGCGCCTCGTTGTACGTCGGCACGATGATCCAGACGTCGCCGTAGCGCATGATGAGGCAGCCTTCGCTAGCTGCAGCCGCCGGTCGTCCGGCGGCACTCGTAGGATGTGGGCGCGTAACTGAGGGCAAAATGTACCGCCTGGCATCTCGATGCCCTGGGACTTCGACGGGAGGGTTGTGACTGACCCGCTGGCAGTGATCGTGCTCGGTTACGGTACGGAGCCTCTGCTCCTTGAGTGTCTGGAGTCCGCCCGACGACAGTTGAACGAGCGGGACGAACTCATCCTGGTCGACAACGGCATCCCGACATCGCTGCGAGAGACTGCGCCGCGGACAGGTGCGCGCGTCGTCAACGATGGTCACAACACCGGGTTCGCCGGTGGCTGCAACCTCGGAGCGGAGGCGACCGAGCGCCGAGATCCTGATCTTCCTCAACTCCGACGCCGTGCTGCGCCCGGGCGCGATCGAGGCCCTCGTCGAAGCCTTGCAGGACCCCTCGGTCGGCATCGTCGGTGGTGCCTGCGGCTGGCCCACCGGCCCGAGCTGATCAACTCGGTCGGGTAACCCGCTGCAGTTCCTGGGCTTCACCTGGGCCGGGCACTGTGGTGAGCCGGCGGCCGCGCACCGGGCCCCGGGGCGGGTGGCGGTGGCGACCGGTGGTCTGTTCGCGGTCCGGCGAGCCACCTGGGAAGCCCTCGGTGGCTTCGAGCCGACCTACTTCGCCTACCACGAGGACACCGACCTGAGTCTTCGCTGCTGGCTCACCGGTCGAGAGGTCCACGTGGAGCCGCGGGCCGATGGCCGACCACGACTACGAGTTCTCGCGCAACCCTCGAAAGCTGCACCTGGTCGAGCGGAACCGCCTGATCACTGTCTTCTGCGACTATCCCGGCCCCCTTCTGTGGCGGGTTCTGCCGGCCCTCATCCTGGTCGAGATCCCCCTGCTCACCACGGCCGTGCTGAGCGGCTGGGGACGACAGAAGCTCGCCGCTTGGTGGTGGGTGCTGCGACGACGGCGATGGCTCGCGGATCGCCGCCGCCTCGTGCAGCTGCAGGTCACGGTGTCCCCGGCGGCCATCGCGGAGGTCCTCTCAGTCCCAGATCGCCCCGCCCATGGTCCAGCAGCCCCCCGGCATGGGGGTGCTCGAATGCGGTGCTCCGGGTGTACTGGTCGGGGGTCCGCCGGTCCCTGCGGTGAGCCGCGTTGAGGGACGGCCGGAACGAGGGCACCGCACTCAGATCCGTTCCGGCGCACCCTGGTCGCTGAGGCCGCCGATGTCACGGGCTGCGCGGCACCATGACGTCGGCACCCGCGACCCCTAGGACTGCCCCGCGGTCGGACCTGACAGGTCGTGCCGACCGCGATTCGGCGCCCCTCCCAGTCCCACCGTGTGCACGACCACACCCAGCAACGGGCCGGCCAGCAGGCTGAGCAGGACCCGCTCCGTCAACGGCAGCGGCACCAGCAGCAGGAGCGCCGCCGTCACCGTGGCCGTCACCCAGCCGGCGGCGAACAGTCCGTGACGGTGCAGCGCCAGGGCGAACATCCCGGTCAGGGTGAGGATGGCGAGCAGACCTGCCGAACCCGTCAGTACGGCCAGCGTCGTGCCGTCGAGAGCGTACGGGCCGCCCAGAAGGGCTCGGAACAGCCAGGTCCGAGGATGAAGGCGAGAACCGCACCGACCGCGGTGACGCCGAGGACGGGTCCGACCACACCCACAGCGCGCGCCAACCACGGTGGCGAGCGCGGAGGAAGTGCGTCAGAGCCACCCCTGGAGCGCGGTCAACGGAACGAGCAGGGGCGCTCGAGTGAGGGAGATACCCAGGATCAGACCCGCGGCGCCGGCCAGCTCGGCCGGTGTCGAGGTGGCTGCGATGAGGACCGGGAACCCGACCATCACCAAAGCGCTGGCCGACGAGGCGAGCGAGGCGACGGCGTAGTTGCGCAGCAGACCACGCGCGGCGAGATCGCCCCGTCGCCGAGCGGCCCGGCGAACACCGGCACCACCTGTGCCGCGACCCAGGTGACAGCGGGCAGCGCCGCTGCGACAGCCAGGGCGACGACGTTGTCGAAGACGGCGAAGGCGAGCACGACGAGGACGAGCCGGACCGTCGACTCCGCCACGAGCAGATCCGGCGACCGCGGGCCAGCCGTCGTTCGCCGGTGACGACGCCCCACACGGCAAGATGCCCGGTGTAGGCGAGGCATGCCACGGCGGCCACCAGCGCCAGCCCCTGCGTGTCCGGGCAGAACGCGCGGGGCCCACAGCGCCGAGCTCGCCGCCAGCACCGTGGAAACCAGAGCTCCGTACCCCAGCGCAACACCGAGCAGCGATGCCCCACGACGGTCCGGGTCGGGTTGGTAGCTCGCCCTGGCGGCTTCGGGTGTCACACCGGTGACCACGCCGTACGCGCCGAACAGCAGGGCCCAGTAGACGAGGAAGATCGCGTTGTCGTCGGGAGTCAGACTCCGTGCCGCGACGAGCAGCGTCAGGTAGGCGACGGCGGCCGAGTAGAGGCCGCTCAGGCCGACGAAAGTGGCTGGACCGCGGGTGATCGTCGCGTCAGGCATCGCCATCGCGATCCGTCAGCCGTCTCCGCGGATGTGACACCGCAGGTGCTCGATGCGCTCGAGCTTCGCGCCCACCGCTGCGGCCAGCAGCTCCCGGGACGGAAGATCGTCCTCGTCGACGCAGGCCAGTGCGACGTCGAGACGGTCCAGCGCGCCCTTGATCGTCGTGACCGGCACGGGTTTGCCCGACGCCAGGCGGTAGAGGGCCACACGATCGCTCAGCTCCTGCGGTGGCAGGTCCAGGTTGGCCAGGTAGTAGGCACGTGGCACGACGGCAGAGGGTTCGATGGTCGAGATCGCCAGGATCTCCATCTGCTTCGGCGGCATCAGCCACCGTCCCGGCGGCACGGTGCGTTGGCGGGCCTTCTGCACATCGGCGAGGGCGGCCTGATCCACCTTCCAGGTCGGACGACGGGTGAGCTGAGCGTCCTCACCACTCCACAACCATGATCCGAAGAGGATCGGGATCAGGAAGACCAGAGCGGTCAGGACGGCCGAGATGCTGATCCATCCGCCACGATCGGCAGAAACCTCGCTGGGCAGCAGGTCGGGTCCTGCGACCAGCAGACTGACGAGGATCCAGGTCGGCATGACGATCACCAGACGCCACATCACCGGCCCGGCCCCGGTCACCGCGTCGGCCAGAGCGAAGATCCCCGGGAGGAGCGCGACCATGGTCGCCAGCGCACCACAACCCAACAGCACTCCACTGCGACCAGGGATCATCCGAGGGACGAGGATGATCGCGAAGAGACCCAGCAGCGCCATGGCGGGCTGGGGCCCGAACGCCAGGTCGAAGGCCGCACGGGCGGGAACGCTGATGCTGGCTTCGCCGCCGCCGATGGCGGTCGGCGCAAGGACCTGAACCAGGCCGTTGACCACCGGAGCCGCAACCAGCGCGAGCGCGCCGGCTGCCAGCGAGGTCGACCGCAGCACCAGCGCCGCCAGAAGTGCTGACCCGGCCACCAGTGGCGCCAACAGGGATGAGGACGTGGTCAGCCCCACGAACGCGATCCCCGCACCGAGCAGGAGCATGAGGTTCCCCCGACTCAGGCGGCCCGCTGCCGCCCGCGAGAGATACAGCCAGATGAGGGGGAGCAGGATCAGGTACGCCGTGGCCTTGCCCTGCCAGATCCTGCCCAGGGAGTAGCTGCCTATGACGCTGTCCCCGCTGCTGAGGAGGAACAGCAGCGCGGCCGCCAGGGCGAGAGCCCAACGTCGGCGGGCCCACTGGCGGATGAGCCGCCACGTGGTCCACACGGCAAGTGCGCCCAGGAAGGGCACCAGGAGCAGGTAGCAGACACTCGGTGCCTGGATGCCGAGCGCATGAGCGAGGACGCCCTGCGCCGCTTCGACCGAGGGGGTCGGGATCCCCGCACTGGTGGCCATGGGCTGGGTGTTCGGCCCGAACATCGTGTCGTTGAGCGCTGCGGTGCCGTGGGTGGCGACCCAGGTGGCCCGGTTGACGTAGAACACGTCGTCTGGGTCCGGTCTGAGCAGGAGGCTCCCGATCAGCCCGAAACCGATGCTCGCGACGAGGGCGAACACGTGGGCGACACCGCTCGGCCGCTCGGCTGCCCCACGTGAGTCCGACGGCTCCGAGACTTCGGTGTCCCACCTCCGAGCCCTGGTCGGCGCTGCCGTCCCCGGCCGGCTGGCCGCGTACCAGGGCCAGAGCTGCGCCGCCAGGGCGACGATGGCCACGACAGCGGCCGGCCACACGCCCCACAGGCTCCTACCCAGGACCAGCACCGTGAGGACGACGGCGGCTACTGCCACCGGCTGCCAGCGGAACCGCGCGAGGGTCGGCGTGTCGAACGGCGGGGGTCCGTCCGGTCCGTGGTCCCCGACGGCGGCCTGGCGGAGAGCGCACACGACGATGATCAGTCCACCCAGGAGAAGGGACGGCCAACCGGCCCACAGCATGGAGAACTGCAGTGCGAGTGCCAGCTGGTAGAACAGCGTCCAGCCCGCGAAGGCCAGCACCAGGCCATCGACGGCGCCGTCGAGGAGCAGCGGCCATCGTCGGGCGAGCGCACCAGCGCTGATCAGTCTCACCAGCGCCGACTCAGGCCGGCGGCCAGGGGCAGCATCTGCGACGGTCGGGCGGCGGTCCGGGCCGAAGCGGTTGACGACTGGGCACATCAGGTCAGGGTAGTTTCTCCGGCATGCCGAGCCCTGCTGCGCCACGAGCGCGGACGGCGCGATCTGGTCACCGAGACGCGAGCCTCGGCGCCGGATACGCTCCACGTCGCCCGGGGGTCGGCTCCTGGGTCGGCGGGTCCGGCCAGGCACGGCCCTCGTGAGCGGACGTTCTCATCGGCTCGTGCTCATCGTCATGGGCGTCCTGGCGGCGGTCTTCACCCTGGTCCCACTGGGTCCTGCCCTGATCGGGCGGGTCACGCTGCTGGACGTGGGCGCGCTCAGCGCCTTCCTCCCGTTCCGCGCCAGCGTGGGTGACAGCATCGCCACCGTCGTCACCTGCAGAAGGGACACGTTCGACTACTACCTGCCGGGGATCGCGGAGATCAAGCGGTCGTTCTTCGCCGGTGAGTTCCCGACCTGGGCGCCGTACGAGGTGGGTGGGGCTCCGCTGGCGAGTCTGCCGAATCACGGCGCGTTGAGTCCGATGTCGTTGCCGTACTTCGTGCTTCCGTTGTGGCTGGCCCCGGTGTACGTGAAGCTGCTGGAGTTCGTGGTGGCCATCGGTGGCACGGTGTTGTTCCTGCGTCGGCTCGGGCTGTCGACGGCGGCGGGGTTGCTGGCGGGGGTGGTGTTCGCCGGCAGCGGGTTCATGATCATGTGGACGAACTGGCCGCACACGCGGGTCGCGGCGTTGATCCCGGCGTTGTTCTGGGCGTTGGAGCGGTTGGTCCAGGAGGTGCGGGCCCGCGACGTGGTCGTGGTCGGTGTGGTGGTGGCGAGCATGCTCTTGGGCGGCTTCCCCGCCATCGTCCTCTTCTCTCACACGGTGGCCGCGGCCTACGTCCTCGTCCGGGTCGTGCAGCTCCACCGGCGTCGCCCGCGACGGGCTGTCCAGGCCGGACTGGCCGCGGCCGGCGGGGTGTTGCTGGGCGTCGGGCTGAGTGCCCTTCAGATCATCCCCTTCGCCGCGAACCTCGGCGTGCTCGATCTTGCCTCGAGAGAGGAGCACGGACATCACCTTCCCCTCTACACCGCGCTCACCGTGATCGACCCGTACGCAGTCGGCACCTGCGTGGGGGGAGTGCGGTACGGACCGGTCAACCCCATCGAGGCAGTGGGCTTCCTCGGCGCGGCGGCTGTCGGTCTGGCGGCTGCGGCGCTGGTTCTTCGCAGGCGGGCTGCGGGGGACACCGTGCCGACGACCTTCTTCGCCGTCGCGGCTGCGATCCTGGCGGTAGGCATCTGGGTGGGTGGCCCGGTGCTGACCGCTCTCTACTCTCTGCCGCTGTGGTCCACGAACTTCATCGGCCGGGCCCAGTCGGTCCTCGGTTTCCTGGTGGCCGTCCTCGTCGGAGTCGCCTTCGATCGACTCGTCCGCGGGACCACGGGGACGGCGGGAGGCCCCCTTGCGCGGCGCCTGGGTCGCCATCACATGATCCTCGTCGCACTGGCGGCCGTTGGCTGCGGCGTGATCACCCTGCTGGTGACCGCTGCCGCAGTTCGGGTGGCGCGCGCCGAGGGCTTCGGGGACCACCTCCGGTCCACCATCTCCATCCCGGTGCTGCTCGTGATCGGCAGCGTCGTTCTCATCGTGGTGGCCGCCCGCGGGCGACGCCCCGCGAACGTGCTGGCCCCGACGCTGCTGGCCGTCCTCGTCGTCGTCCAGAGCACCGTGTTCGCCGGCACCCTGCTGCCGGGCAGTCGACGAGTGGACTTCTACCCGATGACGCCGACCCACACCTACTTGTCCGAGAACCTGCACGGGGACCGATACGGCGCGACCGGCAACACCATGTTCGCACCGACGAGCGATTACTACGAACTCCGCACTCCGGTCGGTCACGAGTTCACCGATCAGCGCTGGAAGGACATCGTGTTCGCGGCCGATCCCCAGGCCCAGCTCACGGTGACCTACTCGACCTTCTCTCCGAGCCTGCCCATCGAACAGGTCGAGCGCTCCCCTGCACTCGACCAGCTGGCCGTCCGCTACTGGGTGACCAGTCCCAGCACCGGCATCGGGGAGCGCGAACCGATGTCGGGGGGAAGCGAGCGCCTCCGCCTCGATGAGGGTGAGGACGGTTCATGCAGCGTCCCAGGGGGTCCGCTCCGCGGGATCAGACTGCAGGTCGCAGAACCCATGCCCACGGTGGCCGACGGGCGCCGTCCGATGCTGCATGTCGCGGTCACCGGTGGAGGAGTCGAACGGCAGGGGGCGATCCTGATCGACTCCGCCTTGGACCCGGGCCGGCTCTTCGTCGCCATCGCGGGCGAGGACCTGCCGACCAGCCCGTCCACGTCCGTCAGGGTCTGGCTGAGTGACACCGACGGTCCGCGGACCTTCGAGGGTCACGACGGTAGCCTCAGCTGCTCCGCGATCCGTCCCATCGACGACGGGCTCCAGCTGGTCCACAGCGACGCGGGCGGTGCCGTCTACCGACGGGTCGACGCCCTGCCGAGGATCCGCTGGGCGTCGAGGAGCCGGGTCGTCACCGACCGCCACGAACGCATCGCCTTGGTGGACCAGGGGGTGCCGACCGACACGGTGCTGCTCGAGGACGATCGGCTGCCGGTGGGATCTGGCCGGCCGGCCGGGGTTCGCGTCCTCGCCGACCAGAGGGAGGGATCGATCATCGACGTCGACGCCGAAGGTGACGGGTACCTGGTCGTCGCCGACAGCATCGTGCGTCCGGGATGGGGTGCCACGGTGGACGGCTCGCCTGTCGCCCTCGCACACGGAAACCACGCCTTTGCAGCAGTTCCTGTTCCTGAGGGTCGGCATCGGATCGAGCTCGCCTACCGAGCTCCGGGCCTGACCGCGGGCGTGATCCTCACCGTGACGTCACTGCTGCTGGCCGCGATCCCCGTCGTCGGGCCGATGGCCGTCCGCCGACGGCGCACGCCGCCCGGGGTGCGATCGCCCGTATGAGACGCGACCGCCCGGGACGACGGTCACCTGGTTCGTGTGGGGTCACGGTCGTTTCTCTGCTGCTGGCCGTAGCTGCCGCCCTGGTGCAGACGCCTGGGTCTCGACCGGGCCGCTGAGCGCCTCGGCCGACCGCCAGGCGTTAGTCTGTGGGCAACCATCGCTCGGACGAACGGAGACGCGGGTGCGACTCGTCGTGCAGATTCCCTGCCTCAATGAGGAAGCGACACTGCCATCGGTGCTCGAGTCGATCCCGAAGCAGATCCCCGGGATCGACGAGATCATCGTCCTGGTGATCGACGACGGCTCATCCGACGCCACCGTCGCGATCGCGCGCAGCCTAGGCGTCTCCGAGTTCGTGCACCACGTCGGCAACCAAGGCCTCGGACGGTCCTTCCGTGACGGCGTCGCCCGAGCGCTCGAGCTCGGTGCCGACATCGTGGTGAACACGGATGGCGACAACCAGTACCCACAGGAACGAATCACCGACCTGGTGCAACCGATCCTCCACGGCACTGCCGACATCGTGATAGCGGATCGTCAGGTCCATCAGGTCGAGCACTTCTCGCGGTCGAAGGTCGCGCTGCAGCGCTTCGGAAGCCGCATCGTCAACCTCGCGGCCGGCACGGACCTCCCGGACGCAGCCAGCGGGTTCCGGGCCTACTCTCGCAACAGCTTGATGTTGCTGAACACCATCACGCGGTTCAGCTACTGCATGGAGACGATCATCCAGGCCGGTATCAAACAGATGCGGGTCACCAGCATCCCCGTCACCACCAATGCCAAGACACGGGAGTCGCGTCTCTTCTCCTCCACCCGGGAACACGTGTTCAAGTCGGCGGCAGCCATCACCAGGGCCTACATCATGTATCGCCCCTACATGATCTTCGGTGCCCTGGCAGCGGTGTTCGGGGTACTGGGCGCGATCCCGTTCGTCCGCTATGCCGTGTTGTGGGCGCTGGACGCCCAGAGTGGTCACCTGCAGTCGCTCATCCTCGGTGCCGTGCTGCTGATTCTCGCGTTCCTGAGCGTGATGCTGGGCATCGTGTCCGATCTGATCCGGACCAACCGCGTGCTGATCGAGGACAACCTGGAGCACACGAAGCGGATGCGCTTCGGTGACAGGCACCAGCCTTCGACGCGATCACCCGCCCGACCGGTCCCGGTCGAGAGCGAGCGGGCCGTGTTCGAGGTCAGCCGCTGAACGCCGACCCGCCGCTGCCTGTCCGACGATGGAGCCCGCGAACCGTCGTCTCCATTCTCTTCGTGGCTCTGGTGATGGTGGTCGCGTGCTATCTGGTCGTCACCAACTGGAGCGACCTACGGACCCTCACCGCCGAGATGGGCGTGATGGCCGTGCTCGCATCTGCCGTCCTGGCGGTGGTCGGCACCGCCCTGATCTGCCAGGTCTGGAGCGTGTTCCTCGCCGGTGTGGGGGTGCAGGCGCCGGCCACCGACGTGCGTCAGGTGTTCTTCGTGACGCAGCTGGGGAAGTATCTTCCCGGATCGATCTGGCCGGTGGTGGCACAGATGGAGGCGGGTCGTCGGTGGGGGGCGGGCCGCAGCACCATGCTGGTGGCCAGTGCACTGATGCTGGCGATGCTCACCGCGACCGGTCTCGCCTTCGGGATCGTCCTGCTCCCGTGGACAGGGGAAGCGGGGCTGCGCGAGTACTGGTGGACGCTGCTGTTCCTGGTTCCCCTCGGGGCGGTGCTGCACCCCAAGGTGCTTCCGTGGTTGCTGGACCGCGGTCTTCGCCTGTTCGGTCGTGAACCGGCGGGGGTTCGGCTCGGCGGCCGAACGATGCTGCTGGCAGCGGCCTGGTCCGTGGCAGTCTGGGTCGTCCTCGGGCTGCACGTCTACGTGTTGATCGCCGCCCTCGGTGCGACCGGCTGGTTGTCGCTGGGGGCTGCCGTCGGTGGCATGGCGTTGGCCTGGGCCGTGGGTCTGATCGTCATCCCCGCTCCCGCCGGAGCGGGGGTCCGGGACACGGTGCTGGTGCTCACCCTCAGTCCTCTCGTCGGTCCCACCGCTGGGCTGACGGTCGCCCTCGCGTCCCGTCTGATCCTGCTGTGTGCGGACCTTCTGCTCGCCGGCCTCAGCCTGCTGGTCGCCCGCGGGTTGGGTCCACGTGGCCGGATCTCGAGCTCACCCCACGCGTAGCAGCGAGGTCTGGTCGGGATACGGAAGCGTGGGAGTGAGACCGAAGTAGCGCGTCTCATCGACATCGCCTGCCGCTATGGCCCGCCGGTAACGTCGGCGAAGACTGTTGTCGAAGACGATCATCCCGCCGCTGGCCAGCCGGGGGAGCGCCGCAGACAGGCACGCTTCCCGGGCGCGACCGTCGATCACGATCAGGTCGAAGTCGCCGTCGACGGCTGCTATCGAGGTGACGTAGTCGGAGAAGTCCTGACCTCGGTACCCCTCCTTGGCCGATCCCACCGAGGGGCGGGCGGCGGGAGTCGATTCGACGATGCGAAAACTCACCTGCGGGAGACTGGCCAGCTCGGCCGCCATCATCTCGCCGAAGCCTCGATGATGTTCCACCGAATGGACCTCGGCAGCACGGCGCGCGAGCCAGAACGTGCTGGCGCCGGACCCGTACTCGTACACGCGGACGGGGGTGTCACGCTGCGACAGCCAGGAGGACACGGCGTCGATCGAGCTGTAGCTCCACCAGGGAACGTCCATCCGGGCGATGGCGAGTGAGTCGTGCACGCTCGTCAGGCTGTACAGCCAGTGCCGAATCCGCTTGTCGAGGGCCGGCGGGTCGTCGTTCAGCAGCCCCACGCGACGGGCAGCTCGGCCGCCACCCCGCGCCACCGCTGCGTAACCCCGCTTCACCGTGCCCAGTGGCGATGCTGACGGCAAGACACGTCCCTTCGAGCACGACGATTCGCGCCGAGCATAGCGTGTGGTGCCGACGTTCGCGGGTACCTGACCGGCCAGGACCTCATGGATACGTCGCCGGTGTGTTGGTCGGGGTGCGATCTCCGTCCCGTTAGGCTTGCCAGCGGCGGGGCGCGGGGCCACACGGCATCCGAGACGACACAGCTGGAGCCGGCGACGGGCGAGTGGAGAAGGGGAACGAAGGGTGCCGATCCGCTCAGTCATCCGCCAACTGATGGCGAGAGCGAAGCTGCAGCTGTCCGCAAGTCGATCGAGGACATCACCAGAGCAGCCCGACCGACTCGAGTTCCAGGTCACCGGAGATCGGGCAGTCATCAGGCTGCGATTGGCCCGAGCCCGGAGGGCACTCTCGCACCTCCACGTTCAGACGCGGAACGGCGAGACGATCGCCAGCTACCCGTTCGGCGCGCCGGACAGCGCCGGCGTCGCGGAGGTCACGATCGCTGTGACGGACCTCGTGCGAGTCCACGGCCTTCGGGAGACTGCGAACCTCTACGTGAGCTGGCAGCAGTCGACGGATGGGGGCACCCGGACGGGCCGGCAGCGGGTGGGTCGGGTCACCGAGACGGTGCGTCCACCGCGGGCGCAGCGGGTGGTTGTCGATGATCTCGAGATCCGCCTGGACGTCACCGTGAAGGGGAACCTCGCGCTCCGGGTGGACGAGGATCCAGGGACCGGCGTGCGCATGTCCACCTCGGACTTCCGGCGCGACCGGGAGTCCGTTCGAACTCGTCTGCGACGTGAAGACCCACAACCGTGCCGTGCTGACGGCGACCACTGTCGTGTTCGGCCGAGCCTCACGTACCCGCATCGAGTTCGAGACTCCGGTCGCACCTGACCACGAAGGCACCAGCCGGGACAACGGACTCCTGCACTTCCTGGTCCGACCGTCCCTGGACCTGGCCCGCTTGGCGGCGCAGCTCCCCGCCGCCGACGAGTTGCTCGACGTCTCGGTCGAGGTGACCGTCGAGGGACGCGACGAACCAGTGGTCCTGCAGGTTCGATTCCCCGACGAGTCCGACGGCGGTCTCGAGGCTTCGACCATCGAACTGAGTGGGATGACGCATCTGTTCATGCCCTACTTGACCTATCGCACACGGAGACTGGCCTTCCGCACCGAGCGGCTGCGCTCGGCCGATCACCGCTATCTGCAGCGTCTGCTCTGGGTGGCCTGGCTGTTCCCTCTGATCAAGCCCTTCGCAAGGATCTGGTTGGTCGGAGAGGTGCCCTACAAAGCGCAGGACAACGGGTTCCACTTCTTCCGCTGGCTCCGCATCGAGAAGCCGCGGCAACGGGCCTACTACGTCATCGATGCTGAGTCTCCCGATCGGGAGAAGGTCTCCGCCCTCGGCAACGTCATCGACCGGGGCTCCCGGCGACATCTGCTGTACAGCTTGCTGGCCTCACGCCTGGTGTCGTCCCACCACGCCGAGTATCTGTTCGCCTCGCGTCATCGCCGGGTGGTGCGCCACACCCGGGGGGTCCGGGTGTTTCTGCAGCACGGCATCACCGCCGCCAAGAACGTCACCCCGATCTACGCGCGCCAGCGGACGCTCGAGCTCCCGGCCGAGCGCTTCCTGGTCGCCTCCGAGCTCGAGCGCCGGATCGTCATCGAGGACTACGGCTACCGACCCAGCCAGGTGGCGGTCACCGGTTTCGCCCGATTCGATGCCCTCTTCGCTGACGCACGGTGAGCCCGGAACGAACTGTGCTGATCATGCCGACGTGGCGGGAGGGCATGCGGGCGGCCACTTTCCTCGAGACCGACTACCACCGTCAGTGGCACGGGTTCTTGGCCGATCACGACATTCCAGCGGTTGATCGCGGAGAACAACCTGCGGGTCAAGCTGCTGCTGCATCCCAACCTGCGGGCGTTCGCAGACTTCTTCGACATCCCGCAGTCGAGGTCGTCGACCAGGACGACAGTCGACGTCCAAGCAGCTGATGATCACCAGCGCGGTCCTGATCACCGACTTCTCCAGCGTCAGCTGGGACTTCAGCTTCCTGCGCCGCCCCGTGCTCTACTTCCAGTTCGACCAAGAGCTGCTCACCGGGCCCGGGCCCCGCACATCGACTTCGCCGCCCACCTCCCCGGACCCGTGGTGACGAGCATCGAGCGGCTCGTCGCGGAGCTCGCCGCGACGGTCGCTCAGAACTGTCAGATGGAGCCCAGGTTCTGGGCACGAGCCCTCGACCTTCTTGGCCCACCGCGATCAGCAGAACTGCGAGCGCATCTACGACGCCGTGCGGCGGGCTTGGCGACCGAGCACCCTCGTGAACCGTGTTCGCAACTCACGTCCGGCGCAGCGGCGCTGGTGGCGGTTCCGTACGGGTCCGGGCTACTTCCGCTGGATGCGCCGTCTCTACGGCGTCGCTACGCTCCTGCCCAAGACCGAGGAGATCGTTTTCGAGTGCGATAGGGGCCGGCACTACGGTGACGCTCCGCGCTATCTCTACGAGCGGCTGATCAGCCGCCCGATCAGGCCGCGGGCCGTCTGGGCTAACAACACCACGCTCCGGCTGAGCGATCCACTCACCCGCAAAGTGCGTTCGACACTCGCCGACCTACTACTGGCATCTGGGACGTGCACGCTACTGGGTGAACAACCAGAACTTCCCGCCGGAGCTGGTGAAGCCGCGGAGCACACGGTTCCTGCAGACCTGGCACGGCACGCCGTTGAAGCGGATGCAGCACGATGTGGAGAACATGCCGGGCCGCGACGCCGACTACCAGAAGCGGGCCGCGCTGCTGACCAGCTACTGGGACGTGCTGCTGTCGGCGAGCCCGTACGCCACGGAGTGCTTCCGAAGCGCGTTCCGGTTCACCGGGACCGTCGTGGAGGAGGGGTACCCCCGCAACGACGTGTTCTCCTGGCCGGATGCCTCCGACCGTGCTCTTCGCACACGGCAGCGGCTGGGACTGGTCGACGACCCGCGCGCGGTGATCGTCTATGCGCCGACGTTTCGTGACGACAACCGTCCTGATGCCAACTGGCGCCACGAGCTGGCACTCGACATCCCCCGGCTGGCGGCCGAGCTCGGCGACGACCATGTTCTGATCGTCCGATTCCATCCCCTCGTCCGGCAGTCGATGGCGCCCCTGATCGACGCTCACCCGAGCTTCGTGATCGACGCGTCGGCCCATGACGACATCCAGGAGCTGCTGCTCATCAGCGACGTCCTCGTCACCGACTACTCATCGGTCTTCTTCGACTACTCGGTGCTCCAGCGCCCGATCCTCTTCTTCACCTACGACCTGGAGCGCTACCGCGATGAGCTGCGCGGCTTCTACCTGGACCTGGAAGCCATCGCGCCCGGGACCGCTGCTGCCCGACAACGACGCTCTGATCAGCGCTCTGAAGAACCTGGGAGAGGTGTCCGATCGCTACGCCGAGCGGTTGCAGACATTTCGCGACACCTACGCACCGCGTGACGACGGCGGCGCCAGCGATCGGGTGCTCGACGCAGTGCTGGGCGATGCCATCGGCCCCAGGAGCGACCACTTCAGTGGGTCAGCGCGGTCGGACGCACTCGTGCGTACGGCGACTGCGCACGCCTCAGAGCGGCGATGACCACGATCGAACCCGTGCGTCGCACCCTCGGCTCGCTGCGCAGACGAGTGGGTCGCCTGCTGTCAGCGAAGCCCGCGTCACCAGTGCCGTTCGCGTCGGCGCCGCACCACCGCGCCGTGGACGAGATCGGCGCAGACGTCACCGACATCGTGCTCGTGGTCGCTCGGACTGGTGCCCGGCTGGCCGACGACATCGCCACACGCTGCCCGTCGGCCACCATCCAGCTGCTCTCCAGCCGACCACTCTCGTCGACACAGCGAGCCGAGCTGCCGGATGCCGTCGTCTACTCCCATTGCCCCGACACGTCGTCTCGACTGCGTCGGCTGGCCCAGTGTCCGCAGCCGCAGCTCCTCATCGAGCTGGGCCTCGAGCACACCGGCGAGCGGGTGGACACCTTCCGGGCGCTCTTCGGACTCGTCGCCGCAGGGGGGCGGTACGTGATCGACTCGGTGCCACCGCCAGAGGCGCCGGCAGAGGCGCTGGCCGAAGCCCGGCGGATGGACGATCACCTGGGCGAGCTCGCGGAGAAGGCTCGGACGACGCAGGGGGAGCACACCTACGACATCGAGCTGGGGCGGAGTCTCGGTGCGATGAGGGCCGTGCCGCTCGGCTGGATCGTCACCAAGCGGCTGAGCCATCAGTGGATGATCCGCGACAGCCGCGCCAATCAGCTGCTGAAGGCGCGGTTCGGGTCGACCTGGGGTGAGGTGATCGACACCAAGCCGGCGACCACCCACGTCTCGCGAGCCCGCGGGTTCACCCACGGAGAAGGACTTCGCGCGCTGCGTCCTGAATTCGCTGTTCCCGACCGATGGCTTCGTCGCTACCGCGGAGTCACCTGCTTCGCCCGCAAGCGCGCGCGGCTCGGTGACTACTGGTTGCCCGACACCTTCCGCAATCCCAAGATGCGCCTGCTCAACCACCGGCTGCTGCACAGTGCCAGCCCTTCGCTGGCCCGGGCCGCGGGCGAGCAGGAGCAGGCCGGCCGAACGCTGGACGGGCCCTTCTTCTACCTCGATTCGGAGTACTTCAGCCACTTCGGGCACATCCTCACCGACGTGGTGTCGAACACCTGGGGCTGGCAGCTGGCCAAGGAACAGGCGCCGGACCTTCGGCCTCTCCTCACGCTGCGTGCCGACCAGACAGCGATCCCCGAGTTCCAGCGGCAGATCCTCACCGCCCTGGACATCGACCCCGATGCCGTCGAGTACGTGCGGCCGGGGGAAGGTGTGCAGGTCGAAGAGCTGTACGGCTGCACACCGGACTGGGCCATGCCGCGCTACTGTGCGCCGGAGCTGGCCGACGTGTGGCAGCGGATCCGAGCCGGCTGCCTGAACCACGAGCTGACGCAGACACCGGAGCTGATCTTCGTAGCTCGTCGACCCCGGGAGATCCGCACCTGCCTCAACACCGAGGAGGTCGAGGAGTTCTTCGCGCGGCTGGGCTTCACGATCGTCTACCCCGAGGATCTGCCCTTCGGGGATCAGATCGCCACGTTCGCCAACGCTCGGGTCGTCGCCGGGTTCGCCGGCAGCGGGATGTTCAACACGATGTTCGCGCCGGACGCCGACCGTGCTGATCCTGACCGGCGACAGCTACACCGCCCTCAACGAGTACCTGATCAAGTCACTGGTGGGTGGCGACATCCACTATTTCTGGTCGCCGGCGCAGCTGAGACACCCGGTAGCGGGCTGGAGCTGGGAGGCCTTCCGCTCGAACTTCGTGTTCGACCTGGAGCGGTTCGGCCCCGAGATCATCGAGGTGCTGTCCGGGTCGGTCTGAGGTGTCCGCCGCGCGCAGGTCTCGTTCCCAGCGCTTCGGTAGGTTCGATCCCGACAGCGGGATCGGGTCACGTCAGGTCGCCCACCGGTTCACGTGATCGAGTTCTGTACCGACATCGGCACATCAGGGAGGCATCATCGGGCGACGCGAGCGGCTGCTGACGGTGGTGATTCTCGGGCTCGCCGCAGGGTTCGTGCTGGTGCCGCTCCTGCCGGCCCTCCTGGGCCGCGGAACCCTGATCGACGTCGGCGCGCTGAGCGCGTTCCTGCCTTTCCGCGCCGACGTCGGTGCCGGCTACGCCGAAGTCGTCACGTGCCGCGGTGACACCATCGACTACTACCTCCCGGGCATCGCGGAGATCAGGCGATCGGTGTTCGCCGGCCACTTCCCGACCTGGGCACCCTACGAGCTGGGTGGCGCCCCGCTGGCCAGTCTGCCCAACCACGGGGCGCTCAGCCCCATGTCGCTGCCCTACTTCCTGCTGCCCCTCTGGCTCGCGCCGGCCTACGCGAAGCTGTTGGAGTTCTTCGTGGCCATCGCAGGGATGGTGCTGTTCCTGCGGCGCCTGGGGGTGGCTCCGGCAGCCGGTCTTCTGGCCGGGGTCGTGTTCGCCGGCTCCGGTTTCATGCTCATGTGGACGAACTGGCCGCACACCCGGGTCGCAGCCCTGATCCCGGGCCTGTTCTGGGCGCTCGAACGCCTGGTTCAGGAGCTCCGAGCGCGCGACGTCGCCCTGGTCGGGGTGATCCTGGCCAGCATGCTGCTCGCCGGCTTCCCCGCGATCGTCTTGTTCACCCTCACCCTTGCGGCTCCCTACGTCGCGACGCGCGCGGTGTTGCTGTACAGGCACCGGCGGCCACGGCTGGTCGCGGCGCTGCTCGCCCCCGCCGGGGGAGTCATCCTGGGTCTCGGCCTGAGCGCAGTGCAGATCCTGCCGTTCGCAGCCAACATCGCGGCCTTCGACTTCGGCAACCGCAACGAGCTCGGGCGTCATCTGCCGCTGTTCACGGCCTTCACCGTCATCGATCCGTACGCGGTGGGGTCATGCGTGGGCGGACAGAAGCTGAGCACCATCGTCCCGATCGAGGCTGTCGGCTTCATCGGCGCAGCGGTGCTGCCGCTGGCCGTCGCGGCCGCGGTCCTTCGGCGGCGGTCGGTCTCCGACGCTGTGCCGACAGCGTTCTTCGTCGTCGCTGCTGCCGTGCTCGGGTCGGCCCTGTGGTTCGGTGGCCCGACGCTGGCCGCTCTCCAGGTGCTCCCGCTCTGGTCGACGAACTTCATCGGACGGGCTCAGTCGGTCTTCGGGTTCATCGTCGCCGTCTGCGCCGGCGCCGGACTGGATCGCTTGCTTCGCGGTGTCGTCCCTCCCTCGCGCCTCGTCCGTCCACCGGCAACGGATCCGGGGGCCTGGCTGAGAGCGGGCGTGGCCGCAGCGGTCTGCGTCGGCGTGGGCGCCGCCGTCACCGTCGCGATCGGCCGGGTGTCGGTCGACCAGGGTTTCGGACACCACGTCGTCGCAACCGCTGTCGTCCCCGCCCTGCTGTTGATCGGAGGAACGGCGGCCGTGATCGTCGCGGCCCGTGGTCCGGGGAGCTTCCGGCTCGTCAGCCTCCTGGTGCTCGTGGTGCTCATCATCGGGCAGAGCGCGACCTTCGCGCACACGCTGCTGCCGACGAGCCGACAGCTCGACTTCTATCCGGAGACCGACACACATCGCTACCTGTCCGAGCACCTGGGTGCGGATCGGTACGGGGCACCCGGCTGGACCATGCTGGCTGCCACGAGCGACTTCTACGAGCTGCGGACCCCGGTCGGTCATGAGTTCACCCCACGACGGTGGAAGGAGGCGATCTGGGCCGCTGATCCGGGGGCACAGCGCACGGCGACGTACTCGTCGTTCTCCGCCAGTCTGCCGATGGAACGCGTCCAGCGCTCGCCGGCCCTCGACCAGCTTGCCGTCAAGTACTGGGTGGCCAGTCCGGAACTCGCTGTCGGCCGGCCCGAAGCCCTTGCTGTCGGAAGCGGCGAGGTGCCCCTGCGGGTCGATGATGCAGCACACTGCACACTGCCGGGCGGGCCTGTGCGAGGAGTCAGCCTGCGCGTCACTGAGGCGATGTCGGCCGGCCCGAAGGGCTCGCGACCCATGGTGCACGTCGCCGTGTCGGGCGGCGGAGTGGAGCGGCAGGGGTCAGCACTCATCGACACCGCTCGTGGTCCCGGGGTGCTCACGATCGCCGTCGCAGGAGAGGACCTGCCGCAGGCGCGAACGTCCAGTGTCAGGATCTGGCTCACCGACGCCGACGGCGCGAGGACCTTCGCCGGTCGAGGAGACGATCTGGTGTGTGGCGCGGTACGCCCGACGAATGATGGTCTCCGGCTGGTTCGAGCCGACGCCGGTGGTGCGATCTACCAGCGACTGCACGCGCTGCCGCGGATTCGCTGGGCCTCCACCAGCAGAGTCGTCACCGACCCAAAACGGCGAGTGCTGGAGCTGCGGCGCGGCGTTCCTGCCGAGACGGTGATGATCGAGGATGACGCGCTCCCGGTGGCCGAGGGCCGACCGGCCGTGCTCACTGTGCTCAGTGACGCCCGAGAGCGCATCGCGGTGCGCGTCGATGCTCGAGGAACGGGCTACCTGGTCATTGCCGACAGCATCGTGCGGCCGGGCTGGCAGGCCACTGTCGACGGTACCGCCGTGGACATCCAGCACGGCAACCACGCGTTCGCGGCGATTCCGGTGCGCGAGGGCGAGCACACCGTCGAGCTGCGCTACGTCGCCCCCGGCCTCCGAGCCGGGCTGCTGGTGACGATCGTGTCGGCGCTGCTCGCCGCCGTACCGGTCGTCGCCTTCCTGCTGTCCGCTCGCCGCCGCCGCAAACCGCGCTGATGGCGATTCCGATCGACGACTTGCAGATCGGCGCGGTTCGCACCGGCCGGATCCTGGCTGCACCTGGGACACGCCCGCGACCATAGACTGACCAGCGCATCCCACCCACCAGCGAGGCAGCCGTGCCAGCCGACCCCACGACAGACACCGTGCCCCCGATCGGTGCCGTCGCCGAGCCCCGACGCCGGCCGCGCACGACGGTCTGGATGGGGCTGCTGGCCGCTGCCTGGGTCGTCCCGATGGCGGCGTCCACGGTCGGCGTCGAGTCCGTGCTGCCGTGGCTGGTGCTGCTGGGCACGGCGTCGCTGCTGCGTGGCGGTTCCACCCTGCTGGACCGGCTGGTGCTCGCCCTGGGCCTGTTGATCGGTGCTGCCTGCGCGATCGGCCTCCTCTGGTCGGTGTGGCCGTGGGGCCTGCACCCCGTGCCGGTCTGCGGCTCTGCCCTGTCGGTGCTGGTGATCGTCTCCGCGCTGACCGGCCGCCGGCCGAGGCTGCCCGGACCGAGCTGGGCGGACCTGCTGTCCGTCGGGGCCACCGGCCTGATGATCGCCTATCTCTCAGTGCCCTATCTGCGCGCAGCCGACTTCACCCAGCGCCTGGGAATCCTCATGAGTGGCGAGGACAACGCCCGCCACGAGGCGGCGTTCGACGTCATCGGCCGGATCGGTGGATACCTGTTCGTGCGCCAGGACGAAGCGCGGGAGCACATCTTCTCCGGGATGATCTACTACCCCCAGGGCTGGCACCTGACGACCGCGCTTCTCGATGGGTTCGTCCGTCACCCGGACGGCGCAGCCGGTGGTCCAGCGGCCTTCGACCACTACATCATCTGGACCCTGGCCGGCTTCGGGCTGCTCCTGCTCATCCTGCTCTGGGCCACGCAGTGGCTGGCCGGTCAGATGCAGCTCATGCAGCAGCTGCTCGCGGTCGCCGTCGTCTCCGCGCTGGCGCTGGGCACTGAGCTCCCTCGTCTGCTGGTGCGCGGTTATCCCGGTGAGACGCTCGGACTGAGTCTGGCGCTGATCGTGGCGGCGCTGTCGATCCGACCGTTGGCGTACGTCCGCGAACAGCTCGTCCTGGTCGGCGTACTCCTGATCGGGATCGGTTTCGTGTACTACTTGTTCCTGATCCCAGCCGGCCTGCTGGTGCTCGCCTGGTTGGTCCGCGACTGGGGGAAGACCGAGGCATGCCGCGGCACGGTCGCCACGATGGTGGTGCTGACCACCGTGCTGGCGCCGATCACCGCTGTGTTCGGACTGGTGCTCGGGGGGCAGAGCGAGGCGCTCAGTGTGGTTGGCAGGACCGGACCGGCGTACACGACCTTGCTGGTTCTCGGCGCGGTTGCCGGCGCCGGCCTGCTGGTCCGGTCGGGCTGGCGAGAACCGGTGTGGCGGCGGTACGTCGTGGCGGTCGTCATCACCTTGGTGTTCGCGGTCGCGGTGGGGGCGGCGAACGTGGTCGCAGGTGTCAGCCCCGGCTACTACTTCATCAAGACCGTGCACTTCTGCATGGCACTCCTGATCCTGGGTGTGGCCGCGGCAGCCCGGCTGCTGCCGTTACCGAAGCCCGAGTACGGATGGCGGCGGTGGAGCATGTCGACTGGCCTCGCCGTGCTGCTGGCCTTCGTGGTGTTCACCGCATCCGGCGTGACCGGCTGGACCGGAGTCTTCACCATCAACGAGGCGGAAGGTCGGAGCTCCACGTGGTCCGACGCTTGGTACGACCAGATGTTCCAGCGCCAGCGCCAAGCTGCGGCCACGATGGCTGCCTTTCGCTCGTTCCCGCCGCTGGCCGGCACTGTCACCCTGGTGATGGACGAACCTCCGATCGACGGCTATCGCGAGTCGGTGTACCTGTCGTCGATGCAGGGCACGAGCGCGCAGACTCAACCAGGAATCTACGTAGCGGGGTTCAGCGAGCCGGCCAGGCTGCACAAGATCCTCGAACGGGTGCCCGGGCCGGTACGGCTGGTGGCAGCCGGTCCGGCTGCGGAGGAGCAGGCGCGTGCCGTCCTGGCGACGGACCCGGCGCTGGCCGAACGCGTCACCATCGTCACGCCGCCGAGGTGACCACTCAGCCGAGCGGGGGTTCCGGTGACGTGCGTGGTCCTGCTTCGGCCTTCGGCTCGACGTGACCGCCGAGGTGTGGGCGCATCGGTCGATCCTCGGATCTGGTCTGCTGATTCCTGGCGAATCCTGGCCAACGCCAGTTGCGGTACTTCAGTGCTCGCTCCTCGACCAGATGCCAGGACGCCGCCGCGAGCACCAGGGTGCTGATCAGACAGATGCTGAAGTAGCCGACGAAACCCCAGCGGGCGCCGCCGAGGAGAGCGACCATCTGCTGCACACCGAATCCGTAGATGTACACACCGAAGGAGTAGTCGCGTCGACGGGCGATGCCCTGCGCCTGCTTCGGCAGGGAGACGGTCAGCCAGAAGATGAGGTACGCGTACGCGAGAAGGCCGACGGTGAGGAATCCGCCGAGCAGGGCCGTCGCCGCCAAGGTCACTGCGGCGAGCAGGGCGAATGAGCCACCCATCGGGACGTATCGGCTTCCGAGGCGCGCACACGCTCCCAGCAGGAAGAGATAGCTCAGGAAGATCAGGTGGAAGACGTTCAGCGGACCGATGAGAGGGAGCGGCGCCGTGAAGCCCAATGACGGTGGTGCGCCATTCCATCCCTGCGTCAGGATGACTCCCCAGCACCAGCTTCCGAGGCAGAGAGTGAGACACCCGACGACCCAGGGCTGACGCAGAAGGCCGAAGGCGCTGAGCAGCGCCAGGCCGAGATAGCACCCGACCTCGTACCGCAGACTCCACCACGACCCGATGAAGGCACTCTGACCCCCGACGACGTCACCGTAGGGCGTCTCACTCAGCAGCCCGCCGATGGTGTACTGCCGTACGCTGCCCGTCCAGTTCGCCAGCACGAAGTCGACAGGGCTGTTGGCGTGGTTAGCCAGCTCGATGAGGCTGACCCCCTCCACGAGCGCAGCGATCGGGGCGAGAACGAGAGCCGTGAAGAGCAACGAGACCCAGAGGCCGGGATAGATCCGCACGAATCTGTGCCAGAGGAAACGCTTGACCGTCAACCTGTTCGCGCTACCGGAAACCAGATACCCCGACACGATGAAGAATCCGTAGACGGCGAGCGTCCCCAAATCGATCTGCCCGCCCGTCAGCTCCGCCCCGATGTTGGCCTCGCCGAACCCCAGGGGCATCGAGTGGCTCAGCAAGACACAGACAGCCAGGGTGAGGCGCAACAACCCGAGACTGTTCGCGCGGCCATCCCATCGGCCTTCCAAGGTCGGTAGACCAGTGCGTGACCACAGTCCAGCCTGAGGCGACGGCCGGGGTGGCGCCTCAGTGAAGCTCATTCGAGGATCGTAGTTTCCCCAGCTACCGTGTCCAACCCGCTCCCGGCGTGTCGTGTCGAAGGTCACCCGAGAACTGGTTCGGAGGCGGCCGCAGACGGGGGCGCCCTTCGGCGAACCAGAGCCTCAGCGCAGGCCGAGCCAAGCCGTCCACACTGCTGCGGTGTCGTCGATCTCGAGCGCTCTGCCGTCCAGCACGCCGACGGCGACTGCGCCACTCAGGCTGCTGACCCACACCACCGACGTCGCCCTCGAGAGTTCGGCGGGATGCACCCGGACGATCTCCGTCCTCAGGCCATGGTCGGTGAGCTCGTCCAGCAGAGCCCTTCGCGTCACCCCCGGCAGCACGTGCTCGCCGGCGGGCGGCGTCCGCCAGACACCGTCGGCACCCTGCACGAACAGGTTGCCCCGACTCGTCTCGGCCACCCGACCCGAAGGGTCGAGGAAGTAGGGGAGAGCCGGCGCGGTCTGCTCCTCGGCAGCCTGGAGCTCGGTGCGGTCCGCCCACTTGTGCCGCCACGACACCGCACTCCGGGTCGCCAACGCGAGCGAGCTCGTCTCCAGCCGCGGTCCGAGAGGCCGGGAAGTGACAGACACGTCGAGCCCACCCGGAAATCGAGAGCGGCTCCAGTCGGCGCGACGTGCACACGGATCGCCGAGCGCGGAGTAGCGCCGGCGGGCGTACCCGCCGCCTCGACGACCCGGGCGACCAGGTCCGACGGCAGGTCCCGGCCGTACAGCTCGCGGACCGAACGGGCGAGTCGCGCCAGATGGTCGGCCAGCCGGAGGGGTCGGCCGTGCTGGGCGAGGATGGTCTCGAACACCCCCTGGGCGAGCAGACCGGGGGGAATCTCGGCGGCCCGATCATCCAAGCCGTCGACCAGCCGCGAGCCCGCGGCGCGCGCCAGCGGCTCGGCCTTGTGCAGGCACTCCTGCCACTCCCGGACCGGCACGCTGTCCACGGTGATGCCGCCACCGACGCCGAGCTCGACCCGCCCGCCCGACGCCTCGAAGGTGCGGATCAGCACGCTCAGCTCGGCCCGACCGTCGCCCGTGATCAGACCGGCGGCACCGGTGTACGCCCCTCGCTGGTGAGGCTCCTCGCCAGCGATCGCGCGGACGGCGCTCGACTTCGGTGCGCCGGTCACCGAACCGGGCGGGAAGGTCGCCGCCAGCAGGTCCGCCGGCCCCACCCCGTCGGCCAGCTCCCCGGTCACCGTCGACACCAGGTGCCACACCCCCGGATGCGGCTGGATCTCCAGCAGCCCGGTCACCGTCACACTGCCCGGCGCGCAGACCCGTGAGAGGTCGTTGCGCATCAGGTCGGTGATCATGATGTTCTCGGCGGCGTCCTTGGCCGACGACCGCAGCAGCGAACCGTCGGGGTCGTCGCTGCGCTTGGTGGTTCCCTTGATCGGCGACGTGGTCACCCGACCATCGACGACGGTCAGGAAGCGTTCCGGGCTGAGACTGACCAGGGTCGTGTCGGAATCAGTCGGCAGGTGGGCTCCGTAGGCTGGACGAGTCGAGATGGTCGTCCGTACGAACAGCTCCAGGGGATCCACCCACAGCTCGCCCGTCAACCGCGTGCACAGGTTCAGCTGGTAGACCTCGCCGGCCCGGATCCTGCCGATCACCCGCTCGACCCCGGCCAGATGATCATCCGCGGCGGCCGGGATCCCGGCGACGGGGGACAGCGGCCCGATCGCGGGTCCGGCTCCCCGCCGCGCGCTGGCCGCCCTGTCGACAGGGCCACCAGCCGAGAGCGCCGACCGCGCCCGGGCGACAGCGGCCGCCATCGCGTCCTCTCGACCAACCAGCCCAAGACTCTCGAACGCCCAGCTCCCGTCGGCGCGGCGCCGCAGCACCGCATCGCAGAAGGCGAGCCAGGACGTCCCTGGGTCGTAGCCCAGCACGGTGAACCAGCCACCGCCGATCGCGTCCGCCTCAGGATTCCGACCCGGCTCCGTCTGGGGCCAGGTCCGCAGTGGCGTCCAGCAGTCCGCGGCCGCCAGACCCCGCAGCTCCACCAGCGGCTCGACGCCGATGATCACCTCGCTGTCCGAGCCACGAGCCCCACAGGACGATCGGATCGCTGCCACGCCCGTAGGCCGCTGATCACCGCCGCCGGTTCCGCCACCGAGGGATCCGCCGACAGCTCGACCACGTACGGCCGCCCCCGAGCTTCATTGACCCGGTCGATCGCCGTACGGATCCGGTCGAGCTCAGCCGCGTCGGCCAAGATCAACTCGGTCCGGCGAGACTGGCCAGGACCCGTTCGGCACTGCCGCCCAGGCCGTACCTCTCGGTCAGGGCCGCGAAACCCTTCGGATCGGCCGGTGCCGCCGGCAGCCGGAGATCATCGGGGGTGACCCCGAGATCGATGTCGGTGGCCACGGCCACGACCGTCGGCGCGACCGCCAGGTAGTCGATGGCCTTGCCCAGCTTGGACCGGACGCCGCCGCTGATCGTGGTGTCCGGACTGCTCGCCGCGGCGAGGATCTCGTCCAGCCCACCGTAGGAGTTGATCAACGACGCGGCCGTCTTCTCGCCGATCCCGGCCACCCCGGGCAGCCCGTCCGAGGCATCCCCGCGCATCACGGCGAAGTCCACGTAGTGCGCCGCCGGGATGTCGTACTTGGCCCGCACCCAGGCGTCGTCGACCCGCTCGTGCTTGCCGACGCCACGGGCGATGTAGAGCACCCGGACCTCGCGCGCGTCGTCGACCACCTGGAACAGGTCCCGGTCACCGGTCACCACGTCGACCGGCATCGAGGCCGTGGCGGCGAGCGTGCCGATCACGTCGTCGGCCTCGTACCCGTCATGGCCGACGATGGCCAGTCCCAGCGCGTTCAGCACGTCGATGATCACCGGCACCTGGACCGCGAGATCGTCCGGTGCCGTCTCGCCGGCGGTGCCGGACGACGACGCCATCTCCTCGACCGAGCTCTCGCCGGCCCCGGCGACCCGGTGCGCCTTGTAGCTGGGGATCAGCTCGACCCGCCAGTCCGGCCGCCAGTCGTTGTCCCAGCAGCAGGCCAGGTGGGTCGGTCGGTACGTGTCCACCAGGCGGGCGATGAAGTCCAACAGGCCGCGAACGGCGTTGATCGGCGTCCCGTCGGGCGCCCGGAAGCTGTCGGGCACCCCGAAGAAGGCCCGGAAGTAGAGCGACGCCGTATCAAGAAGCAGCAATCTTTGCGATCCCACGGGGAGATCCTGGCACGATACGTGCCATGGAGCCCTTGGACCGCCGCATTCTCTCGCTTCTGGCGCGCGACGGCCGGATGTCCTACACCGACATCGGCAAGGAGACGGGCCTCTCGACCTCGGCCGCGCAGCAGCGCGTGCGGCGGCTCGAGCAGCGTGGTGTCATCAAGGGCTACCGGGCCGTGCTCGACCCCGCTCAGCTCGGTCAGCTGGTCACCGCGTTCGTGGCGATCAAGCCGTTCGACCCCAGCCAGGCCGACGACGCGCCGGACCGGTTGCAGCACATCGAGGAGATCATCTCCTGCTACTCGGTCGCCGGCGAGCCGAGCTATCTGCTGAAGGTCCAGGTCCCGACCATGGCGGCCCTGGAGTCTCTGTTGGCCCGGATCCGCGCCGAGGCGAAGTGCTCCACGCACACCACCACGGTGCTCTCGACGGCGTACGAGAACCGCCCGGAGATCTCCCAGACCTGATCCGGACGCCGAGGCCGAGCTCCAGCACCGAGGGGCGTCCTCCACTGTCGTCGGGCCAGAATGAGCCCATGCCCGCCCCGGTGACCCCACTGTCGTGAGGCAGAACGAGTCCGCATGCCCGCACCCGGTATCGGCGACCTGTCTTGTAGTCAGGGAACACTCCGAACAGTCGTGGCGAGAAGTCGCAGGCGGTCATCATGTCCAGCAGCGCGGTCGAGCTGAACGTGCGGGCTGGACCCAGGCGCGGATAGTCCTCGACCGAGTGGAAGATCCGCCCGCTGTGGTCCTCACCGGTGCCCGTGAGGTACTTGACTCCGAGCTTGTTCTCGATCGCCAGCACGAGGCAGCCACCGGGTCGGAGGCGCGTACGGCACTCGCGGAGAAAGCCAAGATATGGTTCGGGCTCCGCTTCCCCGCCGCCGACGTACTCCAGGACCCCCACGACGATCACCAGGTCGTAGACCGGGTCGGGCGGAACGTCCTCGAAGTTGCCACAGAACACCTCGACGTTGCCGAGATCGCGCGTGCGCTCGCGCGCCACCCGTGCCCGGGGGAGAACAGGTTCGAGCGCGTCGATCTGCGCACCGGTCTCTCCCAGATAGCGGGTGATCGGTCCGCAGCCTGCACCGACCTCCAGCACATTCGAGTCAGCGGGGGCCCTCAGACGTTGGCTCGGCCGGGACTGCTCGATGGCCATGGCTCCGGCACGCAGCTGACGCGTACGGACCTGCTCCTGTTCGGGCGGGCGAGTCCTGACGTCCTGGCTCGGCACGCACTCGGCGGTCGGCGGACCGGGCCGAGCCGGCGCCCTCCTGATCCGCAAAGGACGGATCCTCGCGGTCGGCGGTCGGGAGCTGGGGCCGGCCGTCGGATCCGACATCGCCCGTCTCGACCTGAACGGTCGACTCGTGACTCCCGCTTTCGTCGATGCGCACGTCCACAGCGTGCAGACCGGGCTGCTCGAGGTCGGTCTCGATCTGCACGACTGTCGGAGTCGGGCGGAGCTGCTGGACGCGGTCGCCGGCCGGCTGGCGGTCGGCGGCGTGACAGTGCTGTTCGGGCAGGGCTGGGACGAGCGGGCCTGGCCGGATCCACGACCACCGACGCGAGCCGAGCTGGACCGGGCGGGCGGAGCGTCGGTTCCGGTCTACCTCGCCCGGGTCGACGTCCACTCGGCCGTCGTGTCGTCGGGTCTGGCCGACCGGGTTCCGGGGCTGTCGACGGAGGTGGGCTTCCGGGCCGACGGGTTGCTCAGCCAGGACGCGCACCACCGCTGCCGGGTGGCGGTCAACGAGCTGTTCTCCGACGCCGACCGCCGAGGCGCCGCCCGGGCAGCACTGCGGAGGGCGGCCGCGCTGGGGGTGGGCACGCTGCACGAGCTGGGTGGTCCGCACCTGGGACCGTACGAGGATCTGGAGCGGGTCGTCTCGGCGGGGGCCGAGCAGGGGCAGCACGTGGTCACCTACTGGGGTGAGCGGGCCACGCCGTCACTGATCACTCAGGTGACGGCGGACGGTGTCCGTGGCCTGGCGGGCGACCTGTGCGTGGACGGCGCGATCGGCTCGCGAACCGCCTGGTTGAACGAGCCGTACGCCGACGACACCGGGACGGGTGCCCGCTATCTGACCGTGGAAGAGATCACCGACCACCTGACCCTGTGCACCCGGGCCGGCCTGTCGGGTGGCTTCCACTGCATCGGTGACGCCGCGGTCACCGCCGCGGTGGCCGGTCTGGTGCAGGTCGCGGACCGTCTCGGGGTCGACGCGGTGCGTCGGGCGCGCCATCGGCTCGAGCACGTCGAGCTGGTCACCGACGAGCAGATCGCGACCCTGGCCCGACTCGGCGTGGCCGGCAGCGTGCAACCGGCGTTCGACGCAGCCTGGGGTCGCTCAGGGGAGCTGTACGAGCAACGCCTCGGTTCCCGGCGGGCGGCGACCATGAACCCGCTGGCCGACTGGCACCGGTCAGGGGGAGTGGTCGCCTACGGCACCGACGCTCCGGTGACCCCGCTCGCGGGCTGGGCCATGGTGGCCGACGCCGTCCGGCACTCCCGGCCCGACCAGCGGGTCACGCTCGGGGAGGCGTTCGCGGCGGCGACTCGCGGCGGGCACCTGGCTGCCGGTGACGTCGATGCGGGACTTCTGGTTCCGGGGCAGCGCGCGCACCTGGCGGTGTGGGACGCCGAGCCCGGGTCGCTCGATCCGGGCACCGGACTGCCGGACCTGGCCGGCGGTGCGCCGTTCCCGACGCTCGCCGCGCTGCTCGTCGACGGCCGGGTGGTGCTCGACCGTCGCGGGCTGCTCCCGGGTCCACCCGACCGCGCGTGACTTCGCGGCGGGATCTGGTGCTGGGCTAGGCGTGTCGGCGTTCGTTGTCGACTCGGTGGCAGGATCCGGGGTCGGTCAGACGATCGGTGCCGACGGAGTCGGAGCACGCTCGACCACCGCGCCGGCCAACCGCGCCACCCTGATCGCGTTCAACCGGTCCCGCACATCGAGTTTCCGGTAGGCGTGCTGCAGGTGCTTCTCGACCGTCCGCGGCGAGCAGGCCAGTCGACGCGCGGTCTGCCGGGCACTGAGCCCGTCGCTCAGCAGCTGCAGCACGGCGAGCTCGCGACCGGTCAGACCGAGCTCGGCCGCCGGGATGCCGCCTCCGGATCGGCAACCACCCAGGATCTGGGCCTGGCGGTCGAGGGTCACCAGCGAGCGCTGCACGTAGCCCGCCATCGCCAGGTCGTCGTCGTCGAAGTCGCGTCCGCCGCGGGCCACGACGAAGGAGTTCGCGGATCTGCTGTCGCGGTGGTAGTAGAGCATCATCTGCTCTTCGAGTCCCAGCTTCGCCAGGGGGTCCATCAGGATCGACCGGCGACTCCGGGGGACCAAGGCGCTCGGCACCCGGGCACAGGACTGCGGCGCAGTGGTCGGGTCCCGGTCGTACCAAGCGGTCAGCGGGTGGCAGTCCCGGTACTGCCCGTCCAGGAACTCGGCGAGGGTCTCGGCGTGCTGTTCCATGACGTTGGGTCCGTCGAACCTCATCTCAGTGATGACCTGCCCCAGCTGGTGGTACCAGCTGCAGTGGTTCAGGTCGAACGCCGACCCCAACCGACTCAGCACTCGATCCACCGGCACCTCGGTCAGCGGTTCGCGCAGCCAGGCCAGGACGTCGTCAAGCCAGTCGACCACGCGCTGCTGGTCCGCCACGACGGCCTCCGCCCTCGCCCGCGCACACCGCCCTGTGCACGTCCGTGGCCAGGATTCAACCGCACTTCAACCAGTTGCGCATCAACTCAGACGCGAAGTCGCCCGCCGCGGGTGGCCGCTCCGACGCCGACCAGCAGCAGGCAGCCGGCGACGAGCAGGACGTCCAGGCTGCGCCGTGGGCCTCCGGTCGAGGCCAGGTCACCGTGCTCGGTGCCGCAGACACCGGCGACGGCGCTACCGCTGCCGGCGCTGATCTGCCACCCGATCGGCTCCTCCACGAATCGGGTCGTGGCCAGCCACGTCACGGTCGAGCCCGACGGCAGGGGGAGCTGCTTCGTCTTCCCCCCTCCGATCCGGATCGCCTTCCACGGTCCGTCGTCGACCCTGTACCTCACGTCGTACGCCGTCCAGGTCCCCTGATCGCGCAGTGACAGCCCCTCGCACGTCGACGTCACCCGCAGGCAGGTCGGCACCTCGATGAAGACCCGGTCGTACGCCAGCTCGTTCTCGTCGGTGAAGAAGTGGAGGTCGTAGGAGCTGGGTGGCAGGTGCAGCTGCAGGTGCTCACCGCGGCCGACCGGGCCTGAGCTGACGAGCTCGTGGAAGTCGAACGCCTTGTACCGGGCAGGGCGACCCCCGGGCGGGGTGAGCCACAAGTCGACAGCTGCGGTGGACTGCGGGCTGGCGGCGCAGGTCACCTGCCCGCGGGTCATCGTGTCGCCGCAGTGCGACCCGACGTCGACCTGCCAGTCCTCGCCACCGAACGAGCTGGGCTGGTCTGCGCTGAACCAGCGGGACGCTGCCCAGCCGGCGACCTCCCGCAAGGTGGACACGGTGCGGGTCTCACCGGGCGCCAGGGTGATCGTGCGTCCGTCGTCGACGGCTGGGTCGTCGCTGCCGTCATCGTCCCCGGCTTCGTACCGGATCGCGAGCGCAGGGTTGTCCAGCGGGTTGGTGAAGGTCATCGTTCGGCACCCGCCCACCGCGGTGACGCATCGCAGGACCTCGAAGTCCTGCTCGTCGACGGCCACCGTCTCACCGGCCCGGTAGTAGGCGAGGCGGTAGACGCCCAGGGGCAGCTCGTCGAAGAGGTCGGAACCGGTGACCCAGTCCTCGTCGTCGTCGACGTAGGTGAAGGAGCCGCGCATGGTCTCCCTGCCGTCTCTGCTGAGGGTCCAGTCGTACCTCTGGCCGTCGGCGCCGCCGTCGACGCCACCGTGCTGCACCTGGGCTCAGCCGCCGCAAGAGGTCCCAGACCGACGCTCAGCACGGCGCCGAGCACGATGGTCAGCGGGGCGAGCGACCAGGGTCTACGCACCGCCGACCGCGCATCGGACGCGTCGCGGAGCGACGCTGGTGATCTGCTGGGCGACCCCGTCGGCCTCCTCGACGGTCAGGGCCGCCTCCGCGGTGGTGAACACGCCCAGCGGCTCGCCGAAGTAGGCACAGCGCACCGGCAGCAACGGGTACGACCTGAGCTCGGGCCCGAAGTCCGCGAACAGACGACGAGTGGGCAGGGTCTCGGCGTAGCCCTGCTCGCCCTGCAGGACAACCACCCGCCCGTGCTCGTCGAGCAGCCGCGCGAAGACGGGAGAGCCGGGACCACTGGTGCGCGGGTTGATGCGGCCCTCCGGTGCCGGGTCGACGACTAGCACCATCCGCTCGGCCAACGCTGGGTCGTTGCTGACCAGAGCTCGGTAGCTCCAACCCTCCACGAGCAGCGGAGCGTCCCGCAGCGCTGGATGGTCCAGTGCGACGGCCAGGTCCCGCCAGCGCTGTCCGAGGTGCCCGTCGGCCGTACGGATCCAGAGCTGGGTCGGCAGCCCGAGCAGCACCAGCGTCGCGAGCAGCCCCAGACCAACGGCCCGCCGCCACGCCCACAGGGAGCTGAGGCTCACCGCAGCACCGATGGAGATCGCCGGGAGACAGAACGTCCAGTAGCGAGCCACCAGTCCCGGACCACCGCCGATCAGCTGCAGCAGACAGAGCGTGACCGGCGGTAGCAGCAGCCAGCCACTGATCAGGATGGCGAACGATCGGAGGTCGGCGGCCCGCCACGCTCGTACGACTCCGGCCAGCGTGAGCAGCAGCACGAGCAACGCGAAGACCGGAGCCAGGGGTGGGGCGAGGACGGCGGCAGGCAGCCGGAGGGTTTCCTCGACGAGGTTGGCCGGTGTCAGGGGCGGCGGATCGATCTGACCGATGGCCCGCTCGCCCACGAACAGCAGGAACGGGCTGATCAACAGCACGCCCGCAGCGGAACAACCGCCAACCGCCAGCAGCTCGGTCCGCCGGTTTCGCTGCGGCTGCAGGGCAGTGGTGGCCACCAGGACCGGCACCAGCAGCAAGGCGTACGGCTGGGTCAGGCCGAGTCCGGCGACCAAGGCGGTGCAGGCGATCCGGCGCGGCCACCTGGTCGAGGCCGCCGGCCCAGCACCAGACGAGGGCCACCGCCAGCAGCACGCTGAGGGCGTAGGGGCGGACGTCGTGGGCGTAGCGTGAGGTGGCCGGCAGCGCGAGCATCACCAGCCCGGCCGCGATCGCGCCCGGTCGTCCCAGCCACCGGTGGGCCGTGGCCGCCGTGAGGGTGACCGCGGAGGCCATGGCAAGCACCGAGCTGAGCCGCATCCACCACGACGCCGTCGAGGGCACCGCGAGGACGTTGACCAGCAGGTAGTACGGCTGCAGCGCCGGGTCGTACGTGCTGGTCTGCCACACCTCGCTCAGGGACCGGCGGGCGACCATGATCGTTGCGGCCTCGTCACCGGACCAGGCGGGCACCCAGGACCCGACGAAGAGGAGGCCGAACGACGTCACCCACAGGGTGGCGAGCAGCTCGCGGGTCGGCCGCTCCTGGTCAGGACGTGGCGCTGCCGTGGTGGTGATCATGTCCGCCGCCGACGGCTCCCCAGGCCATGTGTCCCTCCCCGTGGTGCGACTGACCCGCCGCTGACATCGTCGGCGAGGACCTGGAGCGTCCGCTATGCGCAGAACTACGTAGGCTCCGACACCATGGCGCACACCGCACTCATCACCGGGGTAGGTCGACTGCGTGGGATCGGAGCCGGCATCGCGGCCGGTCTGGCCGAGGACGGCTGGGACCTCGTGCTGTCCTACTGGCAGCCCTACGACGGACGTCTCGGACTCGACGGCAGCCCGGACGATCCCGACCAGCTGGTCACGACCCTCCGCGCCACCGGCCGCCGGGTCGAGCTGCTCGAAGCGGATCTGGAGGATCCCGAGCAGGCGGCCAGTGTGGTCGAACGGGCCGCCGAGCTGATCGGCCCGCTCGACGCGCTGGTGATGTCGCACTGCGAGAGCGTCGACTCCGGCGTGCTCGACACCACCGTCGAGAGCTTCGACCGGCACTACGCGGTGAACGTCCGCGCGACCTGGCTGCTGACCGCTGCCTTCGCCCGCCAGCTGCCCGCCACCGGCGGCAGCGTGATCGCCCTGACCAGCGACCACACCGTCGGCAACCTCCCGTACGGGTCGACCAAGGGCGCCCTGGACCGGCTGGTCCTGGCTGCCGCCCACGAGCTCGGCGACCGTGGCCTGCGCGCGAACGTGATCAACCCCGGACCGGTCGACACCGGTTGGATGGATGACGCCATCCGCGCCAGCGGACTCGCCGCCCAACCCCTCGGCCGCCTCGGCACCCCCACCGACGTCGCCAACCTGGTCCGCTTCCTCCTGAGTGACCAGGGCGGCTGGATCAACGGCCAGCTCCTCTACAGCAACGGAGGCTTCCCGAAGGGCCACCTTCCCGTGTGAGGCCGTTCCGCGATGGGGCTCGGGGCGCGTCTCGGGACGACCATCCGCGCCTACGCAGGCTCCGGCGCTCCCGCCAGACCCGTCCAGGTCCCTGCGACGCACCCCAGACCCCATCGCTCTGCCGTCTGGCTCACGGTTCGGCCCTTGCTCCTGTGGCTGGAACTGGTCGCCCCGGACCGGACGTCGAGCAGCAGAGCGGTGGGGGTGGGTGGGTGCGTCGACGGGCCGTGGACGGGTCTGGCGGGAGCCCGAGCCTGCGAGGGCGGATGGTTGGCCCGAGACCTCCCACCCACCCCCACCGCGGACCGACCACCGCCGACGACCGCGTTATCGACAGATCGCCGCTGGAACCCGCCGGTAAGATCTCGGGGTGTCCACCGCCAGTGCCGATGTGCTCGAACCGGCGGCGGTCGACACCACTGACCGCTTCGACTGGCGTCACAACCGCTGGCTGCGGGGCCTGGCGGCCGTGCTGGCGGGGGTGCTCACCGGGCTCGCCTGGCAGCCGTACGGACTCTGGCCTCTTCTTCTCCTGGGCGTTCCCGCGATCACCCTGCTCGTCCGCGACGGCGATCTCCTGCGGCCGCGCCGGTCGGCGTTCGGGGTCGGTTATCCTGTACGGGTTGGGCCTGCTGGGCGTCTCGATCAGCTGGATCCACGTGCTCGGCAGCTGGATCGCCGTCCTCCTGATCGCCTTCGAGGCCCTGTTCTTCGGGCTGCTCGGACTCACCCTGCACCTGACCGCGGCGCTGCGCTGGTGGCCCCTGGCCGCAGCGCTGTGCTGGTCCTTGATCGAGTTCCTCTACTCCCGGCTCCCGTTCGGCGGCTTCGGCTGGGTCCGGCTCGCGTACGCCGCTGTGGACACCCCGCTGGCCGGGTTCCTGCCGGTGATCGGGGTGGCCGGTGTCTCGTTCTGCGTCGCGCTCGTCGCCCAGAGCGTCGCGTACGCGGTCGTGCTGCTGGCGAGCCATCGCCACGATCCGGCCGCTCGTCGTCGGCTGATCCCGGTCGGGGTCGGGATCGTCGTGCTGGTCCTGCTCGGCGCCGGCCTGCGTCACGTCCCGCTGACCAGCTCGGCGACCGACGGCTCGGTGAAGGTCGGGATCGTGCAGGGCAACGTGCCGGGGCGGGGGATCGAGGCCCTCGGCCGGATGCGGTCGGTCACCAACAACCACCTGAGCGAGACCATCAACCTGATGGTGAAGGCGCGACTCGGTCTCGCCCCGATGCCGGACTTCATCCTGTGGCCGGAGAACTCGACCGACATCGACCCCACGCTCGACCCCGTCACCGGGCGTACGGTGCAGGCCGCGGCCACGCTCGCCGATCGCCCGATCCTGGTCGGGGCGGTGATGGAGGGGCCCGGCCCCGACGAGCGACAGACCGCGGCCCTGTGGTGGGACCCGGTCGCCGGCATCCTCGCCCGCTACAACAAGCAGAACCTGGTGCCGTTCGGTGAGTGGATCCCGTTCCGCACCCAGCTGCTGCCGCTGATCCCGATCCTGAAGGAGGTCGGCGCCCAGTCCGTGGCCGGCACCACCCCCGGGGTGCTGACGGTCCCGCTGGACGGTCGCACCATCAAGGTCGGCGACATCATCTGCTTCGAGCTGGCCTACGACTCGACGATCTACTCCACCCTGCGCGGCGGTGCGCAGGTGCTGGTGGTGCAGAGCAACAACGCCACCTACGGGGGCACCGGGCAGATCGAGCAGCAGTTCGCGATCACCCGGGCTCGGGCGATGGAGAGCCGACGGGAGATCGCGGTGGCCACCACCAACAGCGTCTCGGGCTTCATCGACGCCGACGGTCGCGTGGTCCAGCGGACGAGTGAGTTCACCGCCGCGTCACTGGTGGTCGACATGCCTCTCCGCAGCGGACTCACGCCCGCGGTGCTGGTCGCGCCGTGGGTGGATCGGGGGCTCGCCCTGGGCGGTCTGCTGGCCCTGTTCCTGGGACTGGCCGCGTACGCCCGCCGGGCTCGCCGACAGACGGCGACAGCTCCGGTGCGGCAGGATGAGACGTCCTGGTCGACCGACCGGGGCACGGCGGACCCGGAGGCAGCAGGCAGATGAGCGACGATCTCGGTCGTGTGTTGGTGGTCATCCCGACCTACGACGAGCGGGAGAACATCGACATGATCACCTCCCGGCTGCGGTCCGCCGTGCCGGACGCCCACATCCTGATCGCCGACGACAACTCACCCGACGGCACCGGCCGGCGGGCCGACGAGCTGGCGGCCGCCGACGACCACATCCACGTCCTGCACCGGCTCGGCAAGGAGGGTCTCGGCGCGGCCTACCTGGCCGGCTTCGGCTGGGGGCTCGAACGCGGCTACGGCGTGCTGGTCGAGCACGACGCGGACGGGTCGCACCAGCCCGAGCAGCTGCCCCTGCTGCTGGACGCGCTGCAGGATGCGGACATGGTCAAGGGCTCGCGCTGGGTGCCCGGAGGCAAGGTCGTCAACTGGCCCAAGTCGCGCGAGATCCTGTCCCGCGGGGGCAGCCTGTGGACGCGGATGATGCTCGGGGTGCCGCTGCGCGACGCCACCGGTGGCTTCAACGCCTTCCGGGCTGCCACCCTGCGTGGCATCAAGTTCGACGAGATCGCCTCGGCCGGCTACTGCTTCCAGATCGACCTGGGCTGGCGCGCCCTCAAGGCCGGCTACCGGGTCGTCGAGGTGCCGATCACCTTTGTCGAGCGGGAGTACGGTCAGTCCAAGATGAGCCAGAAGATCGTCGCCGAGGCCCTCGTCCGCACGACCTGGTGGGGTGTCAAACACCGTGCCCGACAGCTGCGCGGGCTCGCGAGCACGAAGCGTCGCGAGCTGGTCTGACCGTGTCCGACCCGGAGCTTCAGCGACGCGGCGGCGGCGGGTGGATCCTGTCGGTCCTGCTGGTGGTGATGGTGGCTCTGCCCTTCCTGGAGATCTACCTGATCGTGCAGGTCGGCCAGCTGATCGGTGTCTGGTGGACCCTCGCCATCCTGGTCGGCGAGGCGCTGCTCGGCGCCTGGCTGGTGCGCCGGGAAGGAACCCGGGCATGGAAGGAGCTGAACGAGACCTTCGCCAGCGGGAAGGTGCCGAGCGGTGAGCTGGCCGACACGGCCCTGATCCTGGTCGGCGGCGTGCTGCTGGTGGTGCCGGGCTTCATCACCGACGTCTTCGGGCTGCTGTTCCTGCTGCCCTTCACCCGGCCGCTGGCCCGCAAGGTCCTGGCCTACGGGATGGCCCGCCGGATGAGCCGGCTGGGGGTGTCAACCGTCTACCTGCGCCAGGGCGGCACCGTGATCGAGGGCGAGACGGTGCCTGACCCCTCGAACCCACCGAGTGAGGGCCCCGTGATCATCGCCGGCGAGATCGAGGACGGTCCGACTCAGCGCTAGTCAGGTCACAGCGGCCTCGGCACGCGACGTCGTACGGGCGGTGGCACAGCGCTCCGAACAGACGTGTGGCACCCGATCTGATCAGATCAGGTGCCACATCGACGCACGGGCCAGTTCCTCGGAGCCGGCCTTGCTGCCTCAGGCGCTCTTACGACCGCGATTCGCGGACGCGTAGTTCGGACCCAGCTCACCGGAGCGGAGGAGATCCAGGCGCTCGGCCAGCAGATCCTCCAGCTCGGCGATGCTGCGGCGCTCCCGGAGCATGTCCCAGTGCGTACGCACCGGCTTCTCCTCCTTGGCCTCCGCCCGGACGCCGTCCGAACGCAGCGACTCGCCGCCGCACCGTGGGCACTCCCACACCGCCGGCGTCTCCGCCTCCGCGGCGAACATCAGCGTGAAGTGGTGCTGACGAGGGCAGTCGAAGCCGACCTCGCGCCGCGCCGCGAACTCGACACCTGCCTCGTCCTCGAAGCTCTTCGCACCGAGACCGGTGCCTCGCAAAGAACGATCTGCCATGTCTGCCTCCCGTACCGCTGGTCAACCTGTGTGGTTTCTTTCCCCGAGAGGTTCAACTATCGATGCATCCCGAATGTTCCGGTTCAGGCTAGCGAAGATCGACGGTCTCCGTCGCGCGACGGTCCGGAGCACGTACGAAGGCCATGCAGACCCCGCCGCCCAGCAGCACGACGGCGATCCCCACGATACCCATCCGGTCGCTGGCGAACGCGCCGCTGAACAGGGCGAACAGACCCGGCGCCAGGAACGACACCGCCCGGCCCGTGGTCGCGTACAGACCGAAGAGCTGGCCCTCCTGGCCGGGCCGGGCGAGCTGGGCCAGGAACGACCGCGAGCTCGCCTGTGCCGGTCCGACCCACAGGCACAGGGCGAGCCCGAAGATCCAGAACATCGTCGACCCCGACGCGAAGAGCAGCACGGTGGCGGAGACGACCAGACCGCCGAGGGAGACCAGGATGATGGTCTTGGGTCCGATCCGGTCCTCGACCAGACCGCCCACGAAGGCGCCCACGGCCGCCACCACGTTGGCCGCCACACCGAAGATGACGACGCCGGACGCGCTCAGTCCGTAGACGGAGACCGCGAGCACCGCCCCGAAGCTGAACACCGCCGCGAGCCCGTCGCGGTAGATCGCACTGGCCAGCAGGAACCAGACCACGTGGCGATCGGTGCGGAACAGGATCCGCACGTCGCGGATCAGCTTCTTGTACGAGTCGAGGTAGCTCAGCGGAGTCGCCTGGCTGGCCGGCACCTCCGGCACGGTCAGCAGGACCGGGATCGCGAAGATCCCGAACCAGACGGCGACCACGATGGCCAGCACCCGATAGCGGAGCCCTTCCGCGTCCGTCACCCCGAAGAGCCCGACCTCGGGGGAGATGAAGAGCAGGTACGCGCCCAGCAGCACCACGATGCCGCCCAGGTAGCCGCTGCCCCAGCCGAAGCCGGAGATCCGGCCGATGTTCGCGGGGGTGGAGATCTGGTGCAGCATCGCGTTGTAGGAGACGTAGGCGAACTCCATGAACACCGAGCCGGCCGCCATCAGGACCAGGCCCAGCCACAGATAGGCCGGGGCGTCCTTCACGAAGAACAGGCCGAGGGTGCTCGCGATCACCAGGGCGGTGAACAGCGCGAGGCTGGCCCGTCGCCGTCCCCCTTCGTCGGCCCGCTGCCCGGTCACCGGGGCCAGCACGGCGATCAGCACACCCGCCGCGGCCGTGGAGATGCCCAGCCAGGTGGCACCGGACAGTCCCAGGGCGGCGTCCGGGCCGCCGACAGTGTTGGTCAGGTAGGGCGCGAACACGAAGCTGACCACGATCGTCGAGTACGCCGACGAGCCCCAGTCCCACATCGCCCAGGACACGACCGCTCGCCGCGGATTCCTCGGCCGGACCGACCCGCTCGACGGGGAGTCCTGACGTGCTCACGGGGAGTCCTCGGCGGGGCGATGCTCGGTCCATCGGCCGTGACGTTGCAGCACGGTCTTGAGCGTGTCAGGTCGATCGGTGAAGATCCCGTCGACACCCGCATCGAGCAACCGCTCGATCTGCACCTCGTCGTCGACGGTCCAGATGTGCACCTGCTTGCCGTGGCGATGGACGGTGCGCACGAGCCGCTCGGTGAGGATCCTCAGGTCGCGGCCGAAGACGCGTTGGTCGGACGGGATCTGCAGCGCCGGGGCGGGCGAGTCGAGAGCGGCGGTCAGCCAGGGGCCGAAGCGGTTGATCGCGATGCCCGCGGCCGACGCCGACGAGGCCGTCCGCGGGCCGACCAGCCGCCGGAGCCGGTGCAGCCGGCGGATCCCGAACGAGCTGACGCACACCCGTTCGTACGCGTCGTGGTCGGCGATCGTCCGGGCCAGCACCTCCACCGCGGCGGAGGACTTGGCGTCGATGTTGAAGCGTGCGTCGGGGAAGGCCTCGAACAGCTCGGCGAGCCGGGGGATCGGATCCTGCCCGCCGATCCGGGCGCGCGCCACGACGTCGTACGGCAGGGCGGCGATCCGTCCGGTGGCGTCGGTGACCCGGTCGAGCGCGTTGTCGTGGAAGGCGATCAGCACCCCGTCCGCGGTCAGGTGGACGTCGGTCTCCAGGTAGCGGTAGCCGAGCGCGACCGCCTGGGCGAAGGCGTGCCGGCTGTTCTCCCGGTGCAGGTTGGGTGGGTAGAGCGCGCCGCCGCGGTGAGCGAGGGCGAGGAAGTCGGTGTCGAAGTAGGCGTACGCATCCGCGCGCATGCCGTCATTCCAGCATGCCGTCGGCGGGCGGCTAACCCGCCTCGGACTCCCGGCAGGTGCTCGAGCAGGCTCGCGCCGACAGCGGGCATCCAGAAAGGGGGACCGAGAACGAGGAGGTAGGTGTAGGCGAAGCCCGCGCAGACCGCGAAGAAGATGATCCAGAACACGATCTGGCGACTGGTCGGCCAGCCCCGGAACCTCTTGATCTCGGCCTTGAACCGCTGCCGCAGACGGTAGGCCCACTCGAACTCGCTGGACCAGATGGCCAACCCGAGCAGCACCAGCGGGATGCCGCCGGGACCCGGCAGCGGGCCGGTCACGATACCCAGACAGATCAGCAGGAGCCCGGCGAAGCCGACGCCGACCCGGTAGATGCGCAGCTGGTGCGGGTTCTGCCGGATCCGGCGTCGCCAGGCCCAGCGGTCCTCGTCGGGTTCGATCAGGACGTGGTGGTGTTGGTGGTGCTTCTCCGTGTCGGCCGAGCCGTCCGCGCCATCGACCGGGGACTCCGCATCGAGCCCGGGGGAGGCGTCGGGGGGTTCGGGTTCGGCGGGCGTCGCGGTCACCGGCGACGTGGGGATCCGGTGCGCGGCCCTGCCAGCAGCGTGCCGCGGGTGCCCTGCGCTGAGACCGGCGCCGCTACGCACATCGCGGCTGCTCCTGTCCTCGACGCCGGCCGACATGGGCACAACTCTAAGGGGACGGGTCAAGCCCTGGGAGTGGCCCCGATCACACGCCGCGCACGGTCGGAATCCGCCCGTCCGTCGGTGACGCTGGTGCCACAATGACGCCCGTGACGACGATCCTGTCCATCCAGTCCTCGGTCGCGTACGGCCACGTCGGCAACAGCGCGGCGACGTTCCCGCTGATGAGGATGGGGGTCGAGGTCTACCCGGTGCTCACGGTGCACTTCTCCAACCACACCGGGTACGGCGAGTGGCGCGGCCCGTTGCTGGCGGCCGACGACGTGGCCGAGGTGATCACCGGGATCGACGAACGGGGCGCGCTGGAGCGGGTCGACGCCGTGCTGTCGGGCTACCAGGGCGGCGCGGACGTCGGCGCGGTGATCCTCGACGCGGTCGCCCTGGTGAAGCGGCGGAATCCGGCGGCCCTCTACTGCTGTGACCCGGTGATGGGCGACGTGGGCCGCGGGTTCTTCGTCCGGCCCGGGATCCCCGAGCTGATGCGCGACACCGTGGTGCCGGCGGCTCAGATCATCACCCCCAACCAGTTCGAGCTGGAGTTCCTGACCGGGCGGACCGCCTCCACCGTGGACGAGGTGCTCGCGGCGGCGGATGCGGCCCGGGCGATGGGGCCGGAGACCGTGCTGGTCACCTCGGTGGTGCACGCCGGCGCGGTCGAGGGGACCATCGACATGATCGCGGTGACCGGGGACGGCGCCTGGTCGGTGACCACCCCGCTGCTGCCGCGCACCTTCACCGGAGCCGGTGACCTGACCGCGGCCACCTTCCTCGCCCACCTGCTGCGTACCGGCTCGGTGGCCGAGGCCGTCGCGTAGGACGGCAGCGGTGGTCTACGGGGTGCTGCGGATCACCGTCGACTCGGGCCTGTCGGAGCTGCAGCTGGTCGCCGCCCAGGACGAGATCGCGGCGCCGTCGAACACGTTCGAGGTCGTTCAGCTGCGCTGAGCGGGACAAACGCGGGGTTCAACGGCTCAGCTCGGTCCACGACACGCCGCTTGGCAGCACCCTTCAGCCGCGGACCATCTGATCCCGGTCGAGGGCCGGGCAGACTCAGTCCCGGAACACCTCGATGTTCGCGCCGAGCGCGTTCAGCCGGTTGGCCAGGTCCTCGTAGCCGCGGTTGATCACGTAGACGTCGCGCAGCACGGACTCGCCGCGGGCGGCGAGCATGCAGATCAGGATGCAGACCGCGGGCCGCAGCGCCGGCGGGCAGACCACCTGCTGGCCCCGCCAACGGGTCGGACCCTCGACGATGATGCGGTGCGGGTCGAGCAGCTGCACGTGGGCGCCGAGCCGGTTGAGCTCGGTCAGGTAGATGGCGCGGTTCTCGTACACCCAGTCGTGGATGACCGTCTTGCCCTGGGCGGTGGCCGCGATCACGGCGAAGAACGGCAGGTTGTCGATGTTCAGCCCGGGGAAGGGCATCGGGTGGATCTTGTCGATCGGCGACGCCAGCCGCGACGGGCGCACGGTGAGGTCGACGAGTCGGGTGTGCCCGTTGGCGGCCACGTACTCCTCGCCGAGGGTGAAGTCGAGTCCCATCTCCTCCAGGATCGCCAGCTCGATCTCCAGGAACTCGATCGGAGCCCGCCGGATCTCGACCTCGGACTCGGTCACGATCGCCGCCGTGATCAGGCTCATCGCCTCGATCGGGTCCTCCGACGGCGCGAACTCGACGTCGGTGTTGATCCGCCGAGCGCCGCGGATGCGCAGCGTGGTGGTGCCGATGCCGTCGATCTCCACGCCGAGACGGGTGAGGAAGACGCAGAGGTCCTGGACCATGTAGTTCGGGCTGGCGTTGCGCAGCACGGTCACGCCGGGGGACAGGGCCGCCGCCAGCAGGGCGTTCTCGGTGACGGTGTCGCCGCGCTCGGTCAGGATGATCGGCCGCTCCGGCTCCACGGCCGGGTCCACCTTGCACAGGTAGAAGCCGTCGGTGGCGGTGACGTCCAGGCCGAAGCGCCGCAGCACCTGCAGGTGCGGCTCGATGGTCCGGGCGCCGAGGTCGCAGCCGCCGGCGTACGGGAGCTGGAAGTTGTCGTAGCTGTGCAGCAGCGGGCCGAGGAACATGATCACGCTGCGGGTCCGCCGGGCGGCCTCGAGGTTCATGCCCTCGAGGTTCAGCTCGTGCGGCCGGACGAGCTCGAGGTCGGCGCCGTCGTTCAGCCAGTTGGCCTGCACGCCGATGCTGACCAGCACCTCGAGGATCCGGTTGACCTCCTCGATCCGGGCGATGCCGCGGATGACCGTACGGCCGCGGTTCAGCAGGCTGGCGCACAGCAGAGCGACCGCCGCGTTCTTCGACGAGCGGACCTCGATGCTGCCGTTCAGCTTCGCCCCGCCGCGCACGCGCAGGTGCACCGGACCGGTCGGGCCGACCGAGATGAGGGGGGAGTCCAGCGCCGCCGCGATCCGGTTGACCATCTCCAGACTGACGTTCTGGTTGCCGGCCTCGATCCGGTGCACGGCACTCTGACTGGTGCCGAGCACGCTCGCGAGCTGGGTCTGCGTGAGACCACGGTGCTTGCGCGCATCGCGAATAAGGGAGCCGATCCGATCCAGTGAAGTATCCGTCACATGATCGACCGTAACTCATGGGTGAGATATTTCTGGTATTCGGGGCGTGTCGTCTTCCACACACCGGCCGGTGACAGGGCTCGTACCCGCTTCTCTAGAGTAACGCCCATGAGTGACCACTATGACGTCGTCGTGCTCGGTGCCGGTCCCGGCGGCTATGTCGCCGCGGTGCGCGCCGCCCAGCTCGGCCTGAAGACCGCGATCATCGAGCTCAAGTACTGGGGCGGGGTGTGCAACAACGTCGGGTGCATCCCGACGAAGTCGCTGCTGCGCAACGCCGAGGTCGCCCACCTGTTCACCCACGAGGCGAAGACGTTCGGGATCAGCGGCGACGTCAGCTTCGACTTCGGTGTCGCGTACAAGCGCAGCCGGACGGTGGCCGACCGGATGGCCAAGGGCGTGCACTTCCTGATGAAGAAGAACAAGGTCACCGAGATCGACGGGTGGGGCACGTTCAAGGACGCGAAGTCGATCAGCGTCGAGGGGCCGAAGGGCACCACCGAGGTCACCTTCGACAACTGCATCCTCTCGGTCGGCGCCACCACGCGGCTGCTGCCGGGAACCTCGCTCAGCGACCGCGTGGTCACCTACGAGGAGCAGATCATGACCGAGGAGCTGCCGGAGTCGATCATCATCGCCGGCTCCGGGGCGATCGGCGTCGAGTTCGCGTACGTGCTGGCCAACTACGGCGTCGACGTCACCATCGTCGAGTTCCTGGACCGGATGGTCCCGCTGGAGGATCCCGAGATCAGTGCCGAGCTGGCCAAGGCGTACAAGAAGCTCGGCGTGAAGGTCCTCACCGGCACCAAGGTGGAGTCGATCGACGACACCGGCGACAAGGTCAAGGTGACGGTGTCGCCCGCGAAGGGCGACGGCAAGCCCGGCGTGCTGGAGGCCGACAAGGTCATGCAGGCGATCGGCTTCGCGCCGCGGACCCAGGGCTACGGCCTGGAGAACACCGGGGTGGAGCTGACCGAGCGCGGCGCAGTCGCCATCGACGACTACATGCGCACCAACGTGCCCGGCATCTACGCCATCGGGGACTGCACCGGGAAGCTGCTGCTCGCGCACACCGCCGAGGCGCAGGGTGTGGTGGCCTCCGAGACCATCGCGGGGGCCGAGACCATGCCGGTGAACTACGACATGATCCCGCGGGCCACCTACTGTCAGCCGCAGATCGGCTCGTTCGGCTACACCGAGCAGCAGGCCAAGGACAAGGGCTACGAGATCAAGACCGCGAAGTTCCCGTTCACCGCGAACGGCAAGGCGCACGGACTGGGGGAGGCGACCGGCTTCGTCAAGCTGGTGGCGGACGCCAAGTACGGCGAGATCCTCGGTCTGCACATGATCGGCCCGGAGGTGACCGAGCTGCTGCCGGAGCTGGTGCTGGCCCAGCAGTGGGATCTCACCGCCGAGGAGGTCGCTCGCACCGTGCACGCGCACCCGACGCTGTCGGAGGCCCTCAAGGAGGTCGCGCACGGCATCAGCGGCCACATGATCAACATGTGACCCGGCGGGCCGTCGAGGTGCTCGGCGGTCGGGGCCGGAGGTGTCGAACATTCCGTCAGTCGACGGCTTTCTCGGCAGCCGGCGGCCGGTGGTGTCGAACATTCCGTCAGTCGACGGCTTTCTCGGCAGCCGGGGGCCGGAGGTGTCGAACATTCCGTCACTCGACGGCTATTTCGGCAGCAGCCGGCCCGCACGTCGAACATTCCGTCAGTCGACGGCTTTTTCAGCACAGCCGGCGCCTTCCCGACCAGGGATCAGCTCGTCTCGCGCGCCACGAACGTCGTGGGCAGCAGATCGAGACGTTCGGGGTCATCTCCGGCCAGCAGGGCCAGCAGCAGCTCGGCCATCCGGCGCCCCATCAGCTCCGACGGTTGGGACACGGTGGACAGCCGGGGGTGCAGGGACGTGGCGACGGGGCTGTCGTCGTAGCCGACCACCGCGACGTCGCCGGGCACCGACCGGCCGGCCTCGGCCAGCACCGACAAGGCACCGCGGGCCATCAGGTCGTTGGCCACGAACACGGCGTCGAGGTCGGGCCAGTCGGCCAGCAGCTCGTGCATGCCCGTGGCGCCACTCTCCTCGGTGAAGTCCCCGACGGCCAGCGCGTCGGCGGCCAGGCCGGCGGCCTGCAGACCCTGCTGCCAGCCCGTACGCCGATCGACAGCGGCCAGCATGTCGCCGGGACCCGTGATGGTCGCGATCCGCCGGCGCCCGGAGTGAACCAGGTGCTCGACCGCCGAGCGGGCACCGTGCACGTTGTCGATGTCGACGTAGTGGCAGGACGCGAGGTCGGCCAGTGACGGCCGGCCGCCGAACACCACCGGCATGATGTCGCACAGATCGGCCAGGTCCCGGTCAGCCGCGTGGTGGGAGACCACGAACGCGCCGTCGACGTTGCCGCCCCGCAGATAGCGACGGGTCTTGCGGCTCGGGTCGGAGCTCGAGACCAGCAGGTTGAGGATGTAGTCGCTGTCCTCCATCCGCTCGGTGATGCCCTGCACCACCGAGGCGAAGAACGGGTCGTTGAAGAACGTCATCACCCGTTCGGGCACGAGCAGGGCGATCGCGTACGTCTGCCGGCTGGCCAGGGACCGGGCGGCTCGGTTGGGCACGTAGTTGAGGCGCTCGATCGCGGCGTTGACGGCCTCGACCACCTCCGGCCGCACCTTCGGGGACCCGTTCACCACCCGGGAGACGGTGGACCGGCTGACCCCCGACTCCGCCGCGACGAGCTCCAAGGTGGGAGCACCCGAGACCCGGGCACGGGGGAGGGTGATCTCGGTGTCGATCCCGGTCTTGTCGTCCTGATCCGTCACGGTCGTCGCCGCCTCCTGCACAGGCATGGGTTCTACCTCTGTCCTACCTCAGCGGCGATGTCGGCGTGATCGAGGCTGCGGGCGGCGATGATCTCGGCGTACTCCCAACCGGACGCCTTGACCGTACGCCGCTGCGTCTCGTAGTCGACGTGCACGATGCCGAAGCGCTTCGCGTAGCCCCAGGCCCACTCGAAGTTGTCCATCAAAGACCAGTAGAAGTAGCCCTTCACCGGTACGCCCTCGGCGACCGCCCGATGGACGGCGTCGAGGTGGGCACGCAGGTAGGCGACGCGGTCGTCGTCCTGCACGCTGCCGTCGGCGGCGACCCGGTCGGCGAAGGCCACGCCGTTCTCGGTCACGTAGAGATCCGTGCCCGGCGGGTCCGGCGTACTCCGCGTGGACGCGGTGCAGCAGCTGCCGCAGGCCGTCGGGGGAGATCACCCAGCCCATGTCCGTGCGCGGGACATCCTGCTCGACCGGGTAGACGTCATGGACCGCGGGGAACGGCGAGCCGGTCACCCGGTCGGTCGGCGCTTCGGTGGCGGTGACCGGTCCGGTCGGCGTACCGCTGACGACGGCGTCCTGGTAGTAGTTCACGCCCAGCACGTCGATGGGCGTCGAGATGATCTCCAGGTCGCCGTCCCGGATCACCTCCTCGAGCCCAAGACCGGCGACGTCGGCGAGCACATCGGCCGGGTAGCGGCCGCGGAAGATCGGGTCGAGGAAGATCCGGTTGGTCTGTCCGTCCAGCTGGCGTGCGGCCTCGAGGTCGGGTTCAGCCTGAGGGTCGGCCGGGCGGTACGGGGTGAGGTTGAGGGTGAGGCCGAGACTCAGGTTCTCGTCGGCCGAGCGCAGCTGCTGCACGACCAGACCGTGCCCGAGCATCAGATGATGGGCCGCGGCGAGGCTCTGGGCCGGGTCCTGGATGCCGGGGGCGTGAGCGCCGGCCGCGTAGCCGAGGAAGGCCGAGCACCACGGCTCGTTCAGGGTGGTCCACACCCGGACCCGGTCACCCAGGCGGTCGTGGACCAGGCGCGCGTAGTCGGCGAAGCGGTAGGCGGTGTCGCGGTTGGCCCAGCCGCCGTCCTCCTGCAGGGTCTGTGGGAGATCCCAGTGGTAGAGCGTGAGCCAGGGCAGGATGTCGTGCTCGAGCAGCTCGTCGACCAGCTTCGCGTAGAAGTCGAGACCCTTGGGGTTGGCCGCTCTGGCGTCCGGCTGCACGCGGGCCCACGACGTGGAGAAGCGATAGCTCTGCAGACCGAGCGCGGCCATCACCGCCACGTCGTCGCCGTAGCGGTGGTAGTGGTCGCAGGCGACGGACCCGTCGTCGCCGTTGATCACGGCGCCGTCGAGGCGGCAGAACACGTCCCAGATCGAGTCGGTGCGCCCGTCGGTGTGCCCTCCCTCGATCTGGAAGGCCGCCGTGGCTGCCCCGAAGAGGAAGCCATCGTCGAATCGGCGCTCGGCCATCAGCACTCCTGGTGTGTTCGTCCTCGAACCTGAAGCTCCCGGGTGAGAGCGCTCTCACCGTAGGAGGGGGCTCACAGCGCTGTCAATGCTGGTCGTCACTCGCTGCTCACTCCCGCGCACCCCGTCGCGAGCGGCCGCGAACGAAGCGCCGACTCTGTGTGGACTGAGGAGAGCGCAGACAACGCATCACCGTCTGCGCACGACGAGGGAACACAGAGTCCTCAGCGCGCAGTGAGTAGCGAGTGACGAAAACACAGCTCAGGAGCTGACGTACTCCTGGAGCCGGTCGCGCTCGAACTGCAGGGTGGTGATCGTCGACTTGACCACGTCACCGATGCTGATGATGCCGCTCAGGTGTCCGTCCGGGTCGACCACGGGCAGATGGCGGATGCGGTGGTCGGTCATGGTCGACATCAGTGACTCGACCGAGTCCTCCGGGTGGCAGGTGTGCACCACCTCGGTCATCACGGAAGCGACCGAGGCCGACAGCACGTCGGCGTCGGCGGCCAGGTGGCGGACGACATCACGTTCGGACACGATGCCGGCCATGGTGACGCCGTCGGTGGACACGATGACGGCGCCGAGGTTGTGCTCTCGCAGGAGAGCCACCAGGTCACGTACCGAGGAGTCCGGGGCGATCACCACCACCGCGGTTCCCTTGGTCTGGAGAATGTCGCGGATACGCATGACAGACCTCCTTCAGCCCTGTGGAAAGGCTATCGGTCCGGGACCCGCCTGAACAGGGCGCGCACATCTTGTGACGCCTGGGTCAGAATGGCGGCCATGGCCACCTACCTCACCGGCAACGCCACCGCCGACGCCCTCCTCGACTCGGATCTGAACGCCCTCCTGATCGGCATGCTGCTGGACCAGCAGGTGCCGATGGAGAAGGCGTTCAGCGGTCCCGCGGTGATCGCGGAGCGGATGGGTGGCACCTTCGACGTCGCAGCGATCGCCGCCATGGACGAGGAGGAGTTCGTCGCGCTGTGTGCGGCCAAGCCGGCCATCCACCGCTACCCCGGGTCGATGGGCAAGCGCGTGCACCAGCTGTGCAAGGTGCTGGTGGAGCAGTTCGACGGGAGTGCGGAGAACGTCTGGGTCGACGCTTCCAGTGGCGACGAGGTGTGGGAGGCGGTCCGGTCCCTGCCCGGATTCGGCGACGAGAAGGCCGCCATCTTCACCGCTCTCCTGGGCAAGCAGCGCGGGGTCACCCCGCTCGGCTGGCGGGACTCGTCGGCCCCGTACGGGGAGGACGGCGTGTTCCGCTCGGTCGCCGACATCGTCGACGACGAGTCCCTGCAGAAGGTGCGGGAGACCAAGCGGGTGCTGAAGCTGGCGCGGAAGGCCGCTGCTGCGGAGCGCACCGACTGAGCCGCAGCGGCACGGCATCGTGCCGTCGGGCTCAGGCGGTCAACGACCACCACGGTGCGACGGGTCGCTGCTCCCCGACCTGGTCGTTCCAGGCGTCGACGAGCCGGCCCACCGCCTGCACGGCGACATCGGTCGGCTGGGTGTACGGCAGCCGCAGGTGGCGTTCGCCACCGCCGCCGACGAAGAACCGTGGACCGGGGGTGATCAGCGCGCCGTGCCGCTCGGCGGCCATCGCCAACCGGGTCGACGACTCGGTCGGCAGCTCGGCCCACAGCACCAGTCCGCCGGGCGGACTCGGCACCCGCCAGTCCGGCAGCCGGTCGGCGAGATCGGCGAGGAGGCGGTCCCGTTGCGTCAGCAACCGCAGCCGTTGCTCGGCCAGCAGGGGCTCGGGATCGCTCAGGATGTCGGCCAGCACCAGCTGCTCGAAGACCGGGGAAGCCAGGTCGAGGATGGCCCGCTGCTCGACGAGTGACCGGACGAGGTCGCGGGGAGCCCGGATCCACCCGATCCGCAGTCCACCCCAGTAGGCCTTGCTGGCCGAACCGATCGTGATGGCGTCGGCAGCCGTCGCCGCGAACGGCCGCTCGACCGGACCCTCCAGCCGCAGCTCGGAGGTCGTCTCGTCGATCACGGGGAGGACACCGTGCCGCTGCAGCAGACGCGCGGTGAGGGCCCGCCGGTCGCCGGACATCAGTCGGCCCGTGGGGTTGTGGTAATCGGGGATCAGGTAGGCCAGGCGGGGCGCCGACTGGCGCAGCACCACGTCGAGCCGATCGTGGTCCCAGCCGTCGTCGGTCAGCGGCCAGGGCACCCCTCGACCACCCGCGCGCTGGATCGCGTCCACCGCGCCGGGATAGGTCGGCGACTCGCAGACCACCCGGTCTCCGGTGGTCAGCACCGCCCGGAGAACCACATTGAGGGCGGCGACGGCGCCGGAGGTGACGACGATCTGGTCCGGTCGGGTCGGCAGCCCCCGGGCCTCGTACCGGTCGGCGATCCGGGCGCGGAGCTCGGGGAGACCCTCGGGGAGGTAGCCGGGACCCGCGAGCAACGGGCCCATCCGCTCCACGGACCGACCGAACGCGGCGGCCACCTGGCTCGGGGCGGGACCGGCCGCGAAGGTCAGACCGACCACGCCCTGCGGCACCGGCGAGGCGACCATCGTGGTGGGGAGTGCCACCAGGCCCGTGGTGACATAGCCGGAGCCGCGGCGCGCCTCGACGAAGCCGGCGTCCCGCAGTCTGGCGTACGCCGCCGCGACCGTCGTCCGGCTCAGACCCAGCCCGTCGGCCAGGGCCCGTTCGCTGGGGAGCCGGGTGCTGGCCGCCAGTCGGCCGTCGACGAGCAGCATCCGGACCCGAGCGGCCAGATCCTCGTACCGGGGGTGGGTCAGGGGTTGGGCACCGAGCAGCCGGGCGAGCTGTTGTGCGGTCACCCTCGTCGCGATCACAGGCCAATTCTGCGGTCGATCGGGCCACTTTGACCAGACGTGCGCGTGGGAAGAGGCCACTTCCTCCGAAGTGGTCCTGGTTCTGTCCGTTCGCCCCAGACATGCTTCACAGGTGAGCACGACGACGGAACGCAGCGCCCTGACCAGCCTCGGCCCACTGGACCAGCTGCGGGCCGGCCGCCTCGGGCGTCGGCTGCCGCAGCTGCTCGGCGGGCTGATCCTCTACGGCCTGTCGATGGCCATGCTGGTGCGAGCCGATCTCGGTCTGGACCCCTGGGACGTCCTGCACCAGGGTCTCAGCCACTACCTCCCCCTGAGCTTCGGCGCGGTGACCATCGTGGTCGGCGCCGTCGTGCTGCTGCTGTGGATCCCGCTCCGGCAGAAGCCGGGCCTCGGCACCGTCAGCAACGTCGTGGTGGTCGGGGTCGCCGCCGACGTCGGTCTGTGGCTGATCCCTGCACCCGACCAGCTGGCCGGACGGATCGTGATGATGGTCAGCGCCGTCGTGCTGAACGGACTGGCGGGCGCCATCTACATCGGCAGCCAGCTCGGTCCGGGTCCGCGCGACGGGCTGATGACCGGACTGGCCGCCCGCACCGGTCGCAGCCTCCGCTTGGTGCGGATCGGCATCGAGCTCACAGTGCTGGTGATCGGGGTGCTGCTGGGCGGCACCATCGGGATCGGCACCGTCCTCTACGCCCTGGCCATCGGGCACCTGGTGCAGTTCTTCCTGCAGTACGTCGTGGTCGAGTTGCCGGAGGTCCGCTGCACCAGTTCCTGATCGATCGGGTCGCAACCGTTGACGGCGGGTGTACCGCGTAGTCGGATGGGCCCGTGCCCTCTGTCGAGCTCGCGAGCCGTCGCGGTTATCAGGTCCTGGTCAGCGTCGGGTTGGTGAGCTACGGCATCGTCCACCTGGTCCTGGCCTGGATCTCCGCCCGGGTGGCGCTGGGTGGTGGGGGAGGTGAAGCGTCCAGCACCGGTGCGTTGCAGGAGCTCGGGCAGCAGCCGTTCGGACTGCTGCTGCTCTGGGTGATGGCTGTCGGGTTGCTGGCTCTGGTGCTCTGGCAGGGCTTGGAGGTCGTGGGCGGCAAGCCGGGCGCCGACGCCAAGGACCAGCTCAAGAACCGGGGCCGAGCGGCGGGCAGGGCTGTGGTCTACCTGGTCCTCGGACTGACGGCGGCGCGGATCGCCTCCGGCGCGGGTTCGAGCTCGGGGTCGGGCCAAGCCGAGCAGACCCTGACGGCTCGGTTGCTGAGCGTCCCGTTCGGGCGCGTCCTGGTCGTCATGGTCGGGGCCGCCGTCCTCGCGGTGGGTGTGAGCCAGATCGTCAAAGGCATCCGTCGGAAGTTCGTCACCAGAGACCTGGCCGGTGGCGTCGCGCCGTGGGTGACCAAGCTGGGGACGGTCGGCTGGGTCGCCAAGGGCATCGCGCTCTGCCTGATCGGGGTGCTGTTCGCCTGGGCCGCGGTCAAGCACGATCCGAAGAAGGCCGGGGGGATGGACGCAGCTCTGGGCACTCTGCGTGACCAGCCGTTCGGGACCGTGCTGCTGCTGGCCATGGCTGTCGGCTTCGCCGCCTTCGGTGTCTACTGCTTCTTCTGGGCGAAGAACGCCAAGAGCTGAGCTGGCGAGAAGACACTGTCGGCGGGTGCTGGTTGGCTGCACCTATGGGACGCAACAGCCGACGACGCCGAGCCGCCAAGCAGAAGGACCGAGCTTCGCGGGGACCGACGCCGTCCCGAGCGGCGGCGTCGGAGCCGGCACCGCCCCGACCGACGGGGGCAGGGCCGGTGTCGGAGCTGGAGGCCGGCGCGCATCTGGACCGTCTCCTCTTCTGGGTGCTGACCAAGACCAGCCCGAGCAGCTTCTCCCGGCTGGTGGAACGCGACTTGAGCGGCTTGTCGGGGGACCAGCTCGCTCGACTGGATGAGGTGGTCAGCGCGCGTCTGCTCACCGCTGCCGGTCGCCAGTGGGAGCGGGGCTGGCAGCCCCGCGATCTGCTGCACGTCGCCGGTCGGATCGACCGCTGGGCGGCCGGGCTGGCTGCGGACGTCGCCGTCGAGCAGATCCGCCGATCCGATCGTGGTCAGCTCGCGCCGCCGGCCTGGCGCCAGCAGCTCGAGGCCGCAGCCGAGCGGGCTCGTTCGGCCGACATCGGCCTCTGGTCCACCCGGTCCGACTGGCGGGCGGTCGATCGCCTGGTGATGGCCGGTACCCCGGTGCTCGCGGCCTGGACGAGCGCGATCCGGCTGCTGGCGCGGCTGGACGATCTGCCACCGCTGGCCCGCACGCTGCCACCGCCCTCCGCCTGGCGAGCCGAAGCACCCTCGACCTCGCACGGCCCACCCCCGGCATCGGCGGCGCCACGAGCGGCGGCCTCACGTCGAGGACCTGGACCGAACCGGGACAAGGTGCTGTCCACGATCCGTGCGCTGCTGGCCAAGGCCGAGTCCACCGAGTTCGCGGCGGAAGCCGAAGCCCTGTCCGCCAAGGCGCAGGCCATGATGACCCGACACGCGATCGACGAGGCGTTGCTGCACGCGGACGACGAGGACTCCATCGAGGTGGTCAGTCGACGGGTGCTGATCGACAGCCCCTATCCGACGGAGAAGGTCCATCTGCTGTCCGCCGTCGGTCGGGCGAACCGGACACGCGTGGTGTGGATGGACGAGCTGGCCATGGCCACCATGGTGGGCACCCCTGTCGACGTCGACCAGGTCGAGCTGCTGTTCGTGTCGTTGCTGATCCAGTCCACCCGGGCGATGGCGGAGGCGGGCACGGCGCGCCCCGGGTCGTTCGACCGATCGCCGCGCTTCCGGCGGTCGTTCCTGATGGCGTACGCCGTCCGGATCGGCGAACGGCTGAGTGCCGCCGACGCGGAGACGACGGCGTCGTACGGGTCGGAGCTGGTGCCGGTCCTGCGCCGGCAGGAGGAGGTGGTCGACGCGGTGTACGAGCGGCTCTTCCCCCACACCCGCGAGACCTCGGCGACCCGGACCTACGACCGGCGTGGCTGGGACGCCGGTCGCGAGGCCGCCGATCGAGCCAGCTTCGTGGCGGGCCGCCTCGCCGGATGACGAGACGGCCCGGTCAGCCAAGCGTCAGGGCACCCGGTCGAACACGTCCGGATCCGGTCCGGTCCGCTCGTCCTTGTTCAGCGCGCTGATGGACGCGATGTCGGCGTCGGTCAGCTCGAAGTCGAACAGGGCGAAGTTCTCCCTGACGCGCGACTCCGTCACCGACTTCGGGAAGATGATGTCGCCCCGCTGCACGTGCCAGCGCAGGGTGACCTGGGCCGGGGTGCGTCCGACCCGCTCGGCGATCGTGACGATGGCGGGGTCGTCGAGGACACCGCCCTGGGCGATCGGCGACCAGGCTTCGGTGGCGATCCCGTGCTCGGCGCCGTAGGCCCGCACGGTCTCGTTGGTCAGGTAGGGATGGACCTCGATCTGGTTCACCGCCGGCACCACCGTGCACTCGGCCGCCAGCCGGTTCAGGTGGGTGGTCTGGAAGTTGGACACTCCGACGGCTCGTGCCTTGCCACTGGCGTAGATCTCCTCCATCGCCTTCCAGGTCTCCACGTAGTCCGACACCGTGGGCAGCGGCCAGTGCACCAGGAACAGGTCGACGTAGCCGATGTCGAGGGTGCTGAGGGTCTCCGCGAAGGCTGCGAGAGCGTCGTCGTGCCCGTGTGCCCCGTTGTTGAGCTTGCTGGTGACGAAGATCTCCGCCCGGTCGATGCCGGAGGCGCGGACGGCTTCCCCGACGCCGGCCTCGTTGCCGTACATCTCGGCGGTGTCGATGTGGCGGTAGCCGACCTCGAGGGCCAGCGCTGTCGCGTCCTTGGTCTGATCGGGCGGGATCTGGAAGACCCCGAAGCCGAGCTGGGGGATGGTGACCCCGTTGTTGAGAGTGATGTCGGGTGGTGATGCCATGAGGAGGCGTAGTCCTTTCTCCGGTACGTTTACCTCTTAAAGCCGCAAGGGGTTTTTCAGCGCCGAATCCCGGTTCTCCCGAGCCGACAGCCGCTTCCGGCCAGCATTCGACAGTACGCCACGCTCCCCGCACGGCGCTGTCCGCCTCCCGAAGGGGGAACCATGGGTACCCGACGTCTCAGCCTCGGCTGCACCTTCGTCCAGTGGTCTCAGGTGCCCGTGCACGCCGTGTTCCAGGTCGAGCCGGTGCTCGACCAGGTCGCCATCATCAAGGACGAGGAGTGGCTGTTCGAGCCTTCCATCCAGACCGCGGTCTACCGCGATCTCTACGGCAACCGGTGTCGTCGGCTGATGCTGCCGGCGGGTCGCTCGGAGATCACCTTCCGGGCCACGGCCGAGGTGCCGGACGCGACGGAGGAGGTCGACCTCGACGCGCCGGAGATCCCGCCGCACGAGCTGCCCGACGACGTGATGATCTACACGCTGCCGAGCCGCTTCTGCCTGCCCGACGTGCTGGCCACCGAAGCGTGGTCGCGCTTCGGCAAGGTCACGCCGGGCTACGGACGCGTCCAGGCGATCTGCGACTACGTCAACCAGCACCTGACCTTCCAGTACGGCAGCACGACGGCCTGGAGCACGGCCGCCGACGTGCACGCCTCGGGCTACGGCGTCTGTCGCGACTTCACCCACCTCGCCGTGTCCCTGTGCCGGGCGATGAACATCCCGGCCCGGTACGTGTTCGGCTACCTGCCGGAGATCGACGTCGACATCAAGCCGTCCCCGATGGACTTCGCCGCCTGGATGCAGGTGTGGCTCGGTGACCGTTGGTACACCTTCGACCCTCGCAACAACATGCCGCGCAAGGGACGGGTGCTGATCGGGGTCGGTCGCGATGCCGCGGACGTGGCGATGAGCACCGCCTTCGGGGCGCCGTGGCTCGAGTCGATGGTCGTGGTCGCCGAGGAGATCCCCGCCGGCTGAGCGGACCATCGCACCCCGGCCCGGACGCGCGCTCCGCCTACAGCCAGCCCTTGCGGCGGAACACGGTGAACAGGATCAGAGCCAGGACGAGCATCATCGCGAGGGCCATCGGGTAGCCGTACCGCCAGTCCAGCTCGGGCATGTGGGTGAAGTTCATGCCGTAGATGCCGCCGATCAGCGACGGGGCGAACAGGATGGCGGCCCAGGACGAGACCCGCTTCATCTGATCACCCTGCTCGAGGCTGGTCTGGGTGAGCAGCCGAGTCTCCTCGCTCTGCCGCTGGGCGGTGAGCGTGGCGTCCACGCTCAGCGCGTTCTGCAGCAGGGTGCGGAAGGTGTCGACCTGGTCGACGATCCGCAGCACGTGATCCTGGACGTCGCGCAGGTTGCGCTGCAGCTCGATGTCCACCCGGTACTTCTCGAAGCCGCGGGCCAGGTTGTCCATCATCGCCACCAACGGCTTCACCGCCCGCTGGAAGTCCATCACCTCGCTCATCAGCAGGTAGATCCGCTGGGAGACGTCGGGGTCGCCGTCGAACAGCTGCTTCTCGATCTCGTCGATGTCGTTCTCCAGCCCGGCCACGACGGGGGAGTAGTCGTCCACGACCTGGTCGATGATGCTGTAGAGGATCGCCTCCGGACCCTGCATCAGCAGCCCCGGGTGCTTCTCCAGCCGCAGCCGCACGCGCGCCAGGTCGGGCCGCTCGGCGTGTCGGATGGTGACCACGAAGTCCGGACCGGTGATCACGTGCAGCTCGCCGAACTCGACCTCCTCCTCGGCGTCGAGGTAGCGGGCCGGCCGCAGCACGGTGAACAAGGTGGTGCCGTAGCGCTCCAGCTTGGGTCGCTGGTGGGCGACGATCGCGTCCTCGACCATCAGGTAGTGCAGGTCGAACTCGTGCGCCACCGACTGGATCATGCTGTCGCTGGGGCGGTACAGACCGATCCAGGCCAGCCCGTCGCGACGCTTCTGCAGGTCGTAGGTCTGTTCCAGGGTCGGTGGCGAGTCGACCCGGTACCCGTCGACGTAGACGGCGTTGTCCACCACTCCTGGCTTCGGCACGGGGTCAGCCTCGCACAGCCGGGCGAACGGTCGACGGCACGAAACCGGGCCGGAACAGGTAGGACGTCACCAAGGTGGCCAGCACCACGAACAGCACCCCGCAGAAGATGTGCAGACCGACCACCTCGGACCGGGCGAGAAGCAGCTGGAGCGTCTCGACCAGCAGCAGGATCGCCCCGGCCAGCACCGGCCAGCGCGGTCCGCCGTCTCGCCGGTAGACGACGGCGGTGATGATCACGACGACGGTCAGGGTGAGCAGCGCGTACGCGTTCGCACCGTGCAGCGGTTTGAGAGCCTCCTGCCCACCCAGGAAGCCGGCGGCCAGACCGGCCTGGCCGATGGCCAGGCTCATCAGCACTGTCGCTTCGATCTGCAGGGCCACGAGAGGGCGGGGTCGACGAGCGTTCGAGGTCGCCATGGGGTCATTGTGCCCCCGGCTCGCCGGACGGCAGAGTGGGGTCATGACCGCCTTGACGGGTGCCGAGGACGCGCCACGGCCGTCCACCGCCGACCTGGTCGTACGACTGCGGGCGGCGGGCTGCGTCTTCGCCGAGGAGGAGGCCGCGCTGCTGGTCGAGGCGGCCGCGGGGGACTCCTCCGTCCTCGAGCGGCTCGTGACGTCTCGGGTGGCCGGCGAGCCGCTGGAACAGCTGCTGGGCTGGGTGGCGTTCGGCGGCCGACGGGTCCGGGTCGGGCCGGGCGTGTTCGTGCCCCGGGTGCGCACCGAGCTCCTGGCGGAGCAGGCGCTCGCGCGGATGACCGAGGCTGCGCTGGTGGTCGAGCTGTGCTGTGGCGTGGCGGCGGTGGCGGCGATGCTGCAGGCCGACCGACGGGTCGGCGAGCTGTACGCCGCCGACATCGACCCGGTGGCCGTCGGCTACGCCCGCCGCAACCTCAGCGAGCCGGCGGTGGCGCTGGTCGGAGACCTCTACGAACCGCTGCCCGGACGACTGCGCGGGCGGGTGGACCTGCTCGTCGCGAACGCGCCGTACGTGCCGACGGAGGCGATCGCCCTGATGCCCCGGGAGGCTCGTGATCATGAACCCGAGGTGGCGCTGGACGGCGGCGGCGACGGGGTCGACGTCCAGCGGCGGATCATCGCGGAGGCGCCGGATTGGCTGCGGGTCGGGGGATCCCTGCTGATCGAGACCGGGCGCGAGCAGTCGGTGATCACGGCGGGGGAGATGCGAGCCGTCGGGCTGGAGGTCGAGGTGGTGGTCGACGACGAGCGGGACGCGACCGTGGTGGTCGGCACCCGCCTCGAGCAGTCGTGAATCGCGCCACCACTTGGCGAACCAGCGCCACTGGCGCCAGAATGGCGCCATGACCCGGTGCCGTGACCAGTCCCGCTGATCAGCGGCTGCGCGAGCTGGCCCTGCTGCGCCGTGTCCGGGACCGGATCGACCGGGAGTACGCCAGTCCGTTGGACGTCGAGGCGCTGGCCCGCGGCGTGCACCTGTCGGCGGGCCATCTCAGCCGTCAGTTCAAGCTGGCCTACGGCGAGCCGCCGTACAGCTATCTGATGACCCGTCGGATCGAACGGGCGATGGCGCTGCTGCGGCGGGGCGACCTGAGTGTCACCGAGGTGTGCTTCGCGGTGGGCTGCCAGTCGCTGGGCACCTTCACCACCCGCTTCACCGAGCTGGTCGGGGTGTCGCCGGGGGCCTACCGACAGCAGCAGCTGGACGCAGCGCCCGGGATGCCGCCGTGCGTGGAGAAGCAGGTGACCCGACCGATCAGGAATCGAGAAGGACGGGCGGGGACGTCGACGCTAGCGTGACGGCATGGACATCAGCATTCACTCGAGCTTCCTGCCGCACGACGATGCCGAGGCGTCGCTGGCCTTCTACCGTGACGTCCTCGGCTTCGAGGTCCGCCTCGACGTCGGCTACGGGGGGATGCGGTGGATCACCGTCGGCCCGGTCGGTCAGCCCAGCACCGCCATCGTGCTGCACCCGCCGGCCGTGGACCCCGGCATCACCGACGAGGAGCGCCGGACGATCGTGGAGATGATGGCCAAGGGCACCTACGGCGGGGTCAACCTGGCCACCTCCGACCTCGACGACACCTTCGACCGGCTCCAGGCCTGCGGCGTCGAGGTGGTCCAGGAGCCGATCGACCAGCCGTACGGGGTGCGCGACTGCGCCGTCCGCGACCCCGCCGGCAACCTGATCCGCATCCAGCAGCTGGGCGCGCAGGGAGCCTGAGATGAGCACGACCAGGGGCGGGTCAGCAGCCCAGGGGCGGCGGGGGAGCCGCGGTCACGACGTGATCCGCGTCGTCGGAGCCCGGGTCAACAACCTCAAGGACATCAGCGTCGAGATCGGCAAGCGGGAGCTGACCGTCTTCACCGGGGTGTCCGGTTCCGGGAAGAGCTCGCTGGTCTTCGGCACGATCGCGGCGGAGTCGCAGCGGCTGATCAACGAGACCTACAGCGCCTTCGTGCAGGGATTCATGCCCACGCAGGCCCGACCCGATGTCGACGTCCTGGAAGGTCTGACGACCGCGATCATCGTCGACCAGGAGCGGATGGGGTCCGACCCGCGGTCCACGGTCGGCACCGCGACCGACACCAACGCGATGCTGCGGATCCTGTTCAGCCGTCTGGGCACCCCCCACATCGGTTCACCGCAGGCCTTCTCCTTCAACGTCGCCTCGATCAGCGGGGCGGGCGCGGTCACCACGAAGCGAGCCGGTCAGACGATCAAGGAACGGCGGACGTTCAGCATCACCGGGGGCATGTGTCCCCGCTGCGAGGGTCGGGGCTCGGTGACCGACATCGACCTGACCGCCCTGTACGACGACAGCCTGTCGCTCAACGAGGGTGCTCTCACCATTCCCGGCTACAGCATGGAGGGCTGGTACGGCCGCATCTTCCGCGGCTGCGGGTTCTTCGATCCGGACAAGCCGATCCGTCGCTACACCAAGCGCGAGCTGCAGGACCTGCTGTACAAGGAGCCGACCAAGATCACGGTCGACGGCATCAACCTGACGTTCACCGGGATCATCCCGGCGATCCAGAAGTCCTTCCTGGCCAAGGACGTGGATGCGATGCAGCCGCACATCCGAGCGTTCGTGGAACGGGCGGTGACCTTCGCGACCTGCCCCGAGTGCGACGGCACCCGGCTCACCGCCGAGGCTCGGTCGTCCAAGATCGGGACGGTCAGCATCGCCGACGCCTGCGCGATGCAGATCAGCGATCTTGCTGCCTGGGTGGGGGATCTGGACGACCCGTCGGTGGCGCCCCTGGTCGGAGGGCTCCGGCACACCCTCGACTCGTTCGTGCAGATCGGTCTGGGTTATCTGAGTCTGGACCGCCCGGCCGGCACCCTGTCGGGGGGTGAGGCCCAGCGGACGAAGATGATCCGCCATCTCGGCTCCAGCCTCACCGACGTCACGTACGTCTTCGACGAACCCACGATCGGCCTGCACCCGCACGACATCCAGCGGATGAACGAGCTGCTGCTGCAGCTGCGGGACAAGGGGAACACGGTGCTCGTGGTGGAGCACAAGCCGGAGACCATCGTGATCGGTGATCATGTCGTCGACCTCGGACCCGGCGCCGGTGCGGCCGGTGGCGAGGTCGTGTTCGAAGGCACCGTCGACGGGCTGCGGTCCAGCGACACGTTGACGGGACGGCACCTCGACGACCGGGCGAGCGTGAAGCCATCGGTCCGCACCTCGTCCGGCGCGCTGGAGATCAGGGGAGCGAGCACCCACAACCTGCGTGATGTGGACGTCGACATCCCTCGCGGGGTGCTGACGGTGATCACCGGGGTCGCCGGCTCGGGCAAGAGCTCGCTGATCACCGGGTCGGTGGCCGGTCGGGACGGGGTGATCTCGGTCGACCAGGGATCGATCAGGGGGTCGCGCCGCAGCAACCCGGCGACGTACACGGGCCTGCTGGATCCCATCCGCAAGGCGTTCGCCAAGGCGAACGGCGTGAAGCCGGCACTGTTCAGCGCCAACTCCGAGGGTGCCTGCCCCAACTGCAACGGCGCGGGGGTGATCTACACCGACCTCGGCATCATGGCCGGGGTCGCCACCACGTGCGAGGTCTGCGACGGCAAGCGGTTCGACGCGCTCGTGCTCGAATACACCTTCGGCGGCAAGGACATCAGCCAGGTGCTGGCGATGTCGGTGGCCGAGGCCCAGGAGTTCTTCGGCGACGGAGACGCACGGACACCGGCCGCGCACAGGATCCTCGAGCGACTGGCTGACGTCGGCCTGGGCTACCTCACGATCGGTCAGCCGTTGACCACCCTGTCCGGCGGCGAACGCCAGCGCCTCAAGCTGGCCACGCAGATGGGCGGCAAGGCTGACGTGTACGTCCTGGACGAGCCGACGTCGGGTCTCCACCTGGCCGACGTGGCACAGCTGCTGAGCCTGCTCGATCGTCTCGTCGACGCCGGCACCACGGTGATCGTGATCGAGCACCACCAGGCGGTGATGGCCCATGCCGACTGGATCATCGATCTCGGCCCGGGGGCCGGTCACGACGGCGGCCGGATCGTCTTCGAAGGGACACCCGCCGACCTGGTGGCGTCGAAGGCGACGCTGACCGGCGAGCACCTGGCGGCGTACGTGGGCGGCTGAGCGAGCCGGCTGATGTCACGGTGGGACGGTCGGCAGGCCGGGCGCTAATATAGCCACATCAGCCACGTCTGAGGTGGCGACAGGAGGTTCGACCATGGACATCGGAGTTCGGGATCTGCGCGACGGCCTCAGCCGGCATCTGGCGTCCGTCCGTGAGGGGCACACGATCACCGTGACCGACCATGGGCGACCCGTCGCCCGGATCATTCCGGTCGGCCGTCCCACGATGCTGGAGCAGCTGATAGCGGAAGGCAAAGTGACGCCCGCGACGCAGCGGAAGACGAAGCGTCCCGAGCCCGTCAGCACTGGAGCCACGGTCAGCGACCTCGTGGACCACCAGCGCCGGTGATCGTCTACCTCGACACCTCGGCCCTCGTGCCGCTGCTGATCGCCGAGCCGACATCGCCGGCCTGCGGGGAGTTGTGGGACGGCGCCGACAGCATCGTCAGCACGCGACTGGCGTACATCGAGGCCGTCGCGGCGATGGCCATGGCGGAGCGGATGGGCAGGATCTCTGCGACCGAGGTCGGCGACGGATCAGCGGTCCTGGACGAGCTGTGGCAGATGGTCGACGTGATCGAGCTGGACCGGACACTGATGTCCGAAGCCGCCAGACTGGCGGTCCGGCACGGACTGCGTGCCTATGACGCAACGCACTGCGCCGCCGCCGTCGAGGTGAACGACGTCGAGCTGGTCGCCGCATCTGGCGATCAGCGACTGATCGCCGCCTGGCGCGACGAGGGGCTCGCGGTTCGGGACATTCGAGCCTGACAAAGTGGCATGTCTTCGGTGGTGGTAGTTGTCCGATAAGCGACATTATGTCAACTAGTCAGGATAGGGCGCTCCCTCGTCCTGCGAGTTGCCTCCCCCCTCGAGACTCCCGCTCCAATCCCGCCATGAGCACCCCGACGCGTACTTGCGGCCGCGGGGTCGCCGGAACACCGACGCCTTCCAGCATGACATCGGCGACGACTAGAATCCGGAGATGGGCAAGGTCTCGGCGTACGTGAGACATCGCTTGCTGGCCGACGTCCTCAGCCTCCTGGGAGGCTGGCCTGATCCACCTCGAAAGCGCCGCATCCAGGAGATCGAGCCACGGGCGACGCCCCCGGAACCAATCCAGGACGGGTGGCCGCTGATCGAGGACGTCAGACCCTCGGCCGGGTCGCACGTCGACCCCGAGCGCTGATCGACCCCGAGCGCCTCCGTCCCACCCCCGCCGTGGTCAGTCAGCCTGCTCGTCGAGCGTCCTGTCGCCAGCGACGCCCTGGGCCCGACGGCCCTGACACGCTGGACCCCTGACGGGGTCTGCGCTCCCCCGCAAGCTTGACGGCCTGGCGACCGCTCATCCGACCATGATCAACTCAGTTGATGGGGACGCCACCGACTGCCAGCCCCGAGCCGCCAATGGTTCAGGCACGGCACCGTCTTGGTGTTCTGAACGTCTAGACCGCGACCATCTGGCGGACAACGTCGAGCGCGGCGAGGCAGTCTCCAAGGATGGCCGCCGCCGACCGATCAGCTTCGGTCACAGAGCGCGGAGCCCGAGCGTGCCCCATCGGGCACCGAGTCGGCCCGTTCGGGCACGCCTTTCCCAGGGGCGGAACCTTAGGCTCGAAGGGGCGGAGTCTGACTGCGTTGGCACGATCCGCTGGGAAGGATCGGCCGATGGCTCGCGATCGGGAGCTGCCCTCGGACCGCGCAGGCGCCAAGCCGGCCCGCCGCCGGAGTTCACGGCCACCCAAGCGGCCCGTCGCCCGCAGCGTCCTGGACGGCCCGAAGCCGCCCGCAGAGAGCCTGATCGCCCTGCAGCGGGCGGCGGGCAATCGCGCCGTCCTCACGCTGGTGTCCCAGCATCGTTCCGTGCAGCGCGACATCGTCGTGACGGGCATGGACACCGAGATCAGGCCGCTCCCCCCGGCGGCCAGGCCACCCTCCGACATCGATCTCGGGTTCAACGCGCTGGACATCGCCCATCGCCTGATCGAAGCCATCGACCAGTCCCAGCTGAAGATGCTGAGCAAGGGAGATCCGGGGTTCGTGGCGGGCGTCGTGCCCCTCGCCCGGCAGATCAACTTCGAGGTCGTGCACCAGCAGCTGAGCGGACTGACCACGAGCCAGGTGCAGGAGGTCGAGGCGCGCTATCTGCAGTACGAGCACCGGCCGCTTCAGGTCGACCTGTTCGGCCGCGGGGCGAGCGGTGCCCCGCCCAACCTGTCGAACGAACAGATCATGCGGCTGCGCGCGCTGTTCGCCGGCACGCGGGCGGAGCTCGGTCAAGATCCGGAGGCGGCCAGTCAACACCAGCGCGAGGCCGACGCGTACGAGCTGCGAGGACTGCTCAAGGGCACGCCGAAGGGCGCCGAGCTCGCCCGGGTGATGGTGTTGCTGAGGCGGCCGGCCGAGGAGGGCCAGCTGCTCGAGCGGTTTTACGACGGCAACTGGAACTTGCGGGCCGACCTGCTGCGGCTGGGCTATGTCGAGGGTGTCCGGGCGATGATGCTGTTGTCCGGGTCGACGGTCGCCGCCGACGCGTTCGCGATCATCAACCATCGGCTCGAGATCACCAAGATCGACAAGCAGCTGGCCGAGCTCGACCCACCGGATCCGAGCGCGACGGATCTGATCGTCTTCGCGCTCAAGGCCGGCTTGAGCACCGGACTCGTGGCCGCCTATGCCACGTCGGTCAAAGCCTTGAAGGACCTGCGACGTACGCACGCCGACGCCATCGAGCAGATCGTCAGGATGACCGCCGACGAGGCGCGTGCAGAGGCCGAAGCCGGCGGACAGGACGTGCTCGGGGTCGAGCAGGCGATCCGTGGCCGGGTGACCTCGGTCCTCGGCGGCGACGACACCGCCGAGCGGGCCGTCGGGGGCACCCAGGCCAAGCTGATCAACGCGATCGGTCGGGTGGATCACGCGAAGCAGGCGGCCGCCGAGCTCCGCAAGCTGGACGAACGTGGCCAGCTGACCACCGATGTGCTGGCGCAGGTGCTCCGGAACCTCCGCCAGCAGGCCGAGAACGAGGTGCTGCGGCTCTACCCCGACGCCACCCGCGACGAGCTGGCCGAGCACACCCACCAGCTGTCCGACCAGTGGTTCATCCACCTCCGGACGACCTGGGACGCCGCCGTCGTGGGATCGGGTCGGACCTTCAGCCAGGTGCTGGATCGGGGCAGTCAGGCCGACGTCGACTACAAACGCACCCTGTACATGGCGTCGGGTCAGCTGTCCGACGTCGACGAGCTCGTGCTGGCGCTGCGCGGCGACCGCAAGGACCTCGAGACCGTCAAACGCGTGCTGCGCAACAAGACCCGGGAGCAGATCGACGAGCTCAAGCGACAGTACAAGATCAAGACGACGACCGCCGACAACAAGTGGGGCGGCTCCCTCGACGAGGACCTCCTCGGGTTCTCCCCCTCCGAAGGCAAGGCGAAAGGCACCGACCGGCTGCTGGTCGAGGACTACCTGAGTCGCCCGTATGCCGAAGGAGGCAAGGAGGAAGTCGACTACATCGTCCGCCGAGCCGAACGAGAGTACTCGTACACGATCGACAACCGCGGCGCCACCGGATGGTGGCGTGATCACTGGGGCAACGAGGCCCGGTCCCTGCTCGACGCCACGCTGCGGGAGGTGCGAGAGAAGCGCATCCAGTACTACACATTGACCAAGAACGGCACCGATCGGAGCGCGATGCACTCCCGCGAGGCGGTGCTGCTGATCCGCGATCTGCACCTGGCGCGGGCCACCATCCGAGGCGACCGGGCCGGCTACGAGAAGGCCACGGCCGAGCTCCGGGCGACCTTCCAGTCGATCGCGTCGTTCGTGCTGCAGGCCGTGCTGACCGCTGTGCTCTCTCCCGCGGCGGCGGCGTTGTTCCGTGGCATCAGCGCGGCCGCGGCCGCCACCCGGTACGGGATCTGGCTGAGGAACACCGTCGTCACGCTGTCGAGCACCATCGCGGCGAACAAGGCGGTCTACGGGAACGCGTACAACCGGGAGATGTTCTACGCCGACCTGCGCGGCGGGCTGTCGGGGGCCATCGGCTCGGCCGCCGTGGGGCGCCTGGTCGACCCGATCGCCGGTCGGCTGCAGGCCCGGCTCGGCAAGGAGATGACCGGCGAGTTCATCGAGGGCGTGAAGACGTACGGCGGCCTACAGGCCACTGCCGCGCTGGAGGGGCAAGGTCTGGTCAGCTTCGACACGTTCGCCCGCGAGCACTTCCTGAACAAGGTCGGCGACAAGATCACGCACACCACGGCCACCGGGTTGGAGAAAGCCGGATACCGGGAGGGCGGTCCGCACCGGCAGCAGGACGAGCAGGAGCCCACGCACACGCAGGAGAAGGAGCAGCATCCTCACCAGACAAAGGACAATGCGACCGACACCGACACCTCGGCGAACAGGGAGAAGAGGTCAACCGTGGACGACTCCGACGCCGAATACGAGCCACCACCGGTGCCGATGACGCTTCCGACGGACCTCGACCGTCCCGCGCCGTCGACCAAGACCGCCACGAAGAAGACCCACGTGCCGGAGCCGGTGGCGCCGAAGCCGTCAGAGTCCACGTCGGAGTCCGAGTCCGCGGAGCCGATCGGCTGCTTCGTCGCCGGCACCACCGTGCTGACCCCGAAGGGCCTACGCCCGATCGAGACGATCGTGACCGGCGACCTGGTGGCAGCCACCGACCCGGTCAGCGGTGAGCAGTCGATCGTGCCCGTGATCGCGGTGATGACCTACCCGGACCGAGCGGTGCTGCGGCTGGAGTGGGTCGGCGGTGGGGTGCAGTGCACGAGCCAGCACCCCTTCTGGGTCGACGGGCACGGCTGGCTGACCGCCGGCGAGCTAGAGGTCGGGATGTCGCTGCACGACCGTCACGGTGCGGATCGACCGCTGACGGTTGTCGAGGGACCGGGAGCGACGGACACGGTCCACAACCTCTCGGTCGCCGGACCGCACACCTACCACGTCACCGACGTGGGCGTGCTCGTGCACAACAAGCCCCGACTGGCGACGCCGCTGCCGCCCTTGGTCGAGGCGAACCGGGCCGGGCTGGAACAGCGCGTCATCGGCATCCGCGAGCGGGCGCAACGCATCCTCGACCAGGCGCGCGCGATCCCGGACAACCGGCCGGAAGGCGCCGACCTGGCGGCTCGCGCCGAGGACCTGCACGAGCGCTTCGAACAACTGCAGGACGACCTGAACGACACCCCGGAACAGATCGACGGCGTTCACCGGCCGGCGACGAACCAGGCGGAGGCGATGCTGGGGAACCTGCAGAGCGAGGTGAACGCGGCGTACGTACCGGCTCCGACAGGCACCGAGTGGGCGCAGATCGACGCATACGACGCTGGCGTCGCCCAGCTCCGGGCCGCTTTGGACGCGGGGAACGTGGCCGCCCAAGCCGCCGCGCAGCAGCAGCTCGACCAGATCGAGCAGCTGGCGTTCGACTCCTTGAACGTTGAGGGCTCGGACACCCCGCGGCTGTGGGACCACCTGGAGACCATGATCAACCAACGCGGTCAGATGGAGCGCGGCGAGGCCTACCCGCTGTTCGGGCAGGCGCTGCCGTGTCAGGCCTCCGCGGCCTCCGCAGGACTGCGCGGGCTTACCTACCGCCAGATCGAGGCCCAGCTCGGCATCCCCGTACGCGACCCGAAGAGCGCATCGCCGGGAGAGGACGGCCGAGTCCGGCTGGTCTGGACGTTCCCCGACCGGAGCACGCTGCACGTGGACATCCCGGGGCGTGACACCGTGTCAAGCTCGTGGCAGATCAGCCGGGAGGCGCACATCGGTATCAACGCCGCTCCGCCGAACCAGGCGATCCACCTGTCCACGGACGGCATCGCTGTGCCCGACCGCTCCGCGCCGGCGCATCTGCCCATCGGCTCGGACGACCTGCTGAACGCACGACGGCAGGGCGTCATGACGCCGGTCAACGAGCTGGACGCCGCCGGACACTGAGCCCGGACTGCTCGCCGCAGTACACCGGCAGCAGGACCGGTCCTCTGGCTCCGCGCTCACGCCGCAAACTGCGCATCCGAGACCGCCTGACCTGGGAGCCGCCGAACCCAGACAAATGTCAGAGGCGCCACGCGCGGTCCCGCACTAGCGTCGATGGTTGACAAGACCTTCCAGGGGCACGCGATCGGATAGGCCGTCTCTGTGTTCTGCCTCTGCAGTCGCGGCCCTCTGCACCGGCCGGCGTGGCCCGGACGACACATCCGTACCTGGACGAAGGAGCTCCATCGTGGTTCGACTGTTGTTGGTCGCCAACAAGACACTGGCCAGCGGAGAGGTGTCGGAGTTCGTTCGCGACCGGATCGCAAAAGGAGAGGACTGCCAGTTCACCCTGCTCGTCCCCGCCACCCCTCAAGACCGTGGGGCGGGGGCACGTCTCGTGCACGGGATGGCCGGGGTGAGCGAGGCGAGGTGGCAGCCCAGCAACGGTGTGGACCCAGGCTCGGCCGAAAGCGACTGGGAGTTCGCGCGCGGCCGGATGGAGTTCGGGCTGGGCGTTCTGCGGGAGCTGGGTGCGCACGTGGACGGTGAGGTCGGCGATGCCAACCCTGCCAGAGCAATCGCCGACATCCTGCAGCACCGGAAGTATGACGAGGTGGTGCTGTCCACGCTGCCGAAGGGCGTCTCGCGCTGGCTCGGGCTGGACATCCCGCACCAGGTCCAACGGCGGTTCCATGTCCCGGTGACGGTGATCAGCGTTCAGGCATCCTCAGTCAAGTGACGTCGACCCGGCGCCGCTGTGGTTGGGTCCCGGTGGTTCACGGTCACGCCAGTTCCTTCCTCCTCCGGCCGGCCCTCGGCTGAACGAGATCAGCAAGTCCGCGGAACCTCGAGGTGTGGTCTCGAAGCTGCATCCACATGACCGGCCCGCGGGCTTTCCACGTCAGGCAGAAGGAGAAGCGATGAAAGCAGCAGTGGTCGAACAGATCGGCGAGCCCCTCGTCATCCACTCGGACTGGCCGGACCCGAAATGCGAGTCCTCCGACGTGGTTCTGAGGGTCGAGGCGAATGGCATGTGCCTCACCGACTACCACGTCTGGCAGGGCGGGTGGCCTTGGGTCGGCATCCAGCCTTCCGCGCCCTTCGTGCTCGGTCACGAGTACTGCGGAGTGATCGAGGAGGTCGGCGCCGATGTGCGCGGCTTCCGAACCGGCGACCGTGTCGTCGCGCCCGTCAACCACAGCTGCGGCACCTGTGAACAGTGTCAGGCTGGACATCAGAGCGCATGCCTGGACGTTCGATTTCCGATGTTCCATTACAGCGGGGGCCACGGTCAGTACGCCAAGGTCTCGCGCGCGGACGTCAATCTCGTGCCACTACCGGAGTCCATCTCCTTCGTCGATGCCGCCAGCATGGGCTGCCGCTTTGCGACCGCTTGGCACGGAGTGGTCGATCAGGCCAGGGTGACGGCAGGCGAATGGGTCGCGGTCTTCGGCTGCGGCGGTGTCGGGCTGGCGGCAGTCCACATCGCGAACGCACTCGGCGCGAACGTGATAGCGGTTTCGCGGACCCAATCGAAACTGGATCTGGCATCTGAGCTCGGCGCGGTCGCCACCGTTGATGCATCCGGAGAGGATGTGGCGGCTCGGGTCGCCGAGCTGACCAGCGGTGGCGCACACGTGACCGTGGACGCGCTCGGCGACGAGCAGACGGCAATCCCGGCGCTGTACAGCTTGCGGACGCGTGGTCGTCATCTGCGCCTGGGCACTTCCAGCAAGGAGCAGGGCGGCCATATCAGGCTGCCCGTCGACCTGCTTCTGTTCAAAGAGCTGGAGATCATCGGCTCGCTCGGAATGCCGGCGGCCCGCTTCCCGGCCATGCTCGGAATGGTCGAATCCGGGAAGATCCAGCCAGGAAGGCTTGTTCAGGGCACCGTCAGCATCGAGGAGGCTGCTGACCTGCTCGCAGGCATGGGGACGTCGAGCCCTTCGGGCATGCTGGTGATCAACCAGTGGTGAGCCGCATCAGGTGTCACCCGGCCTGCGCAAGATCGCCTCGTGACCGTCAGGGTGGGGCGTGAGATCAGCCGGCCAGCAGCGCCGCGCCGCGCCGCGGGGTCTCTGTGACGCGCTGTGCGTCGTCACAGCCACCCTTTGCGTTTGAAGATGATGAAGAGGAGCGAGGCGAAGGTGATGATGATCATGGTTGAGGCGACGAAGCCGCTCGTCGTGTCGAAGCCCGGGTAGGGCACATTCTGACCGAAGAACCCGGTGACCGCGGTGGGTACGGCGACGATCGCGACCCAGGCGGTGATCCGGCGCATGTCCTCGTTCTGCTGGACTCCGGTCGGGCTAGACTTTTCGGCGGCGATCGTCAGATGCGTGCGAGGTCCGGGTCTGGTAGAAGTCGATGACGCCGTGCACGAACTCCCGCTGGCCGTCGGCCATCGTCTTGACGACGTCGAACTCGATCGCGATGTCGGCGAACAGCGGCGAGGGCCGCTGTCCGGCAGGAACCGGACGAGGCGGGCCATGCCGCGTACGTCTCGCGCTGTGCGTGGCGATGGTGCGGACCGCGAGGAGCACGTACCAGACCTCGAACAGGTCCTCCAGGAGCGCCTCCGGGATCGTCGTCGAGATCCTCGCCGACCTGACCCGCTGTTCCAACCGTCCCGATTCGTGTCGCGAGGTCGGCGACCAAGTCGGACTCACGTCGGATCATGGCCGAGACGATCCATACGACAACTCGAACGGCGAACTTGGGCGAAGTCTCGTCCCGCCTTCGAGCCGGCGGATCACGGTGTTGGTGTCGATGAAGGCAACCTCGGGCGTCGACGGCTGGATTGAGTGGCCCGTGGACGGTGACCAGGTAGTTCGGGCCGACGAACTGGTCGAGCTCGACATAGTGGACGTGGCCGCGTTGGCCGAGCTTCGGTGCGTGGAGAACGGAGAACACGTACTCGGGGTAGATGTGAACCTTGGACACGTGGTTGCGCTCGGTGCAGTCCCGCACGGCGATCGGGTGGAAGCCAAAGACACCCGACAAGACGTCGACGGCCTGCTGATCACAGATCGGGATGTCCACCCAGACGACCGCGTCCCGGCGTTGGAGTAACCGCGGAAGGTCCTCGATCTCGTGCCGCTCGAGCCCTCCCTCACAGACCAGCCGCACATCCATCGGCTCACCACCCGTCCCGATTTGGGGTACGCGCATCCTGACCCGAGCGGTGCCGCGCCCGTCTCAACAGCTCAAGGCATACCACGACGCGCCTCGGGGCGACGTGTCGTCGCGTGGGGATCGAGGGTCGGCAGCCGAGGATGACCCGGCGGTTCCCGGGTCCGGGCCACTACTCAACCCCCGCGTTGACTCATCCAAAAGGCCGGCCGTCATGATGAACGAGGCGCAAAGTGCGCCCAACGGACCAATGGGTGTCGGCAGCTGCAGTTCGTTGCGCACTATGGTCGGTGGATGTTCGATCGCACCTCGAAACCAATCGCGGTTCGCCTGAGTTGCGACGACCTGGTGGAATTCCCGATTGAGATGCTGGTGGACGGCCATTTCGGCTACGTGCCCCCCGATTGGCTGCCGCTCAGCGATGGTCTGATCGCGGACTTGCGCGCCTATCAGACGCTCTGGGAGCAATTGCCGCTGCCGGAGGATGACCTGGACCAAGAGGAGATCGATGACGAGGGGAACCGGGAACTCGAGGAGGATCTCGACGACCAGGTCGACGACGATCTGGAGTTCGAAAAGCTCTGGCGGCTGACCTTGCAGCTCCAAGCGGCAGCCGACAGCGACCCAGGCCTGGCCCGCCGCCTCGCCGAAGAGACCGAGACCCGAGCCGCCGATCTCGACGAGACCGAACGGCGGGTCCTGCTCCCCCGGCTCGCCACCGCCATCTCCGGGTTCGACCTGCCGTGGGCTCGTACCCTCGTGCAGGAGGCCATGACTCTGGTTCGCCGGATCGACTACCCCTATGACCGGGCACGGGCGCTCGCCGACCTTATCGGCGTGGTGGCCGGGTTCGACCCTGGCGAGGCCGAGGCGCTTGCCCGCGACATATCCGACCCGGAGGATCGCGACCGGGCAATCATTGCCGCCATCAACCCTGAGATGAGCAGAGCAGCGCCTGACCGGGCCGAATCGCTGGCACGCAGCATCTCTCATCCGCAGTTGCGAGCCTGGGCGCTGGCCAGGCTCGCCGATAGCAATGAAGTTCCGGTCTTTCCCGAGTGGACGGAGGTGTTGCTTGCAAGACTGCGTGCCGAGCTGGGCCCGGACTACCTAGTCCGAGCGGCATGAGGGTGCTGCAGGAACACCACCGTGATGGGCGCACGCGGTGCGGACCGCTGAGCGTCGGCATCAAGTATTCGGGCCGAGGATCGGCCGACGGTTCGACCCATGTGGGCCGCTCGGCTCACATGCAAGGCGACATCGGACGTGGACTTTAGTCTTGTTCATACAAGGAGAACATCCCGGAGGTTCCGACATCCCGGACAAAGTCCGAGGCCACCGGGTGCCTCGGAAGCAGCCGCCGCCGAGATTCTGGCAATCTTCGGCGATGTGGTCACCGAATACGGGATCACCGGTGCGGGCGCCGTCGACGCCGCCCGTTCGTCCGTAGTGTGCTGCACGGCTTCGGCAGCCTGGAACTGGGCGGCCGATTCGGACTGCCCAGTCAGCCGACGCCAGCTTCCGACGTCTCGTCCACGCCACCAACCGGGCACTCAGCAACTGGTGAGCCCCGCACCGATCTGCTCGACATCGAGGATGTGCTCAGGTCACCTGGCTGGGCTTAGGCTCATGGCCAGCGTTTCCGCGCTACGGCCTTTCTCGTCTCAGCGGACTCGGCCCGCAGGGCGAGCGCGTGCACGCCCCCGGCGAGCACTACCGGCAGGAAGTTCTGTGGAATGAGCAGGGAATGACGGGTGCGTTGCTGGGGACCAAGCTGTACGTCCCCCAGTTGCGGCGGGGATCGGTGGGACGCCCCCGCCTGATGAGGCGGATGGAGGCCGGATCCGAGGCAAGACTGACGCTCATCTCGGCCCCGGCCGGGTTCGGCAAGACGACGGTGCTGGCGGCGTGGCTGCACGAGGCAGCCGCCGGGCACCGCTCCGTGGCCTGGCTCTCCCTGGATGCCGCGGATAATGAACCCACCCCGTTCTGGACCTACGTGGCGACCGCACTGGACAGGGCAGTGCCGGGCGTCGGCACGAGAGCGCTGGATGCCCTCGCAGCTTCCCCAGCGCCCACCGACTCAATCCTCACGACGCTGCTGAACGATTTGGCCGCCGCGCCGGGTGAGATATGGCTGGTGCTGGACGACTACCACCTGGTCGGCAGTCAGGAGATCAACGAGGGTGTGGCCTTTCTCCTCGATCATCTTCCGGACCAGGCGCACGTCGTGATCAGTACCCGGGCCGACCCTGATCTGCCGCTGGCACGCTGGCGGGTACGTGGGGAGCTGGTCGAGATCCGGGCTACCGACCTGCGCTTCACCTCTGCTGAAGCCACCGCGTACCTCACCGCGGTGGCCGGCCTGGACCTTGCGGCGGCGGACATCGACGCCCTGGAGGAACGGACCGAGGGGTGGATCGCGGCGTTGCAGCTGGCGGCGCTGTCGCTCCAGGGACGCGCGGACCCCAGCGGCTTCATTGCCCGTTTCGCCGGCGACGACCGCTACATCGTCGACTACCTGATCGAGGAGGTGTTGCGGCACCAGACCGACGCGGTACGCCGCTTCCTGTTGCAGTCCGCGGTGCTTGACCAGCTGACCGGGCCGCTGTGTGACGCGGTCACCGGCGGCGACGACGGGAGCGAGATGCTCATCGCGTTGGAACGGGCAAACCTGTTCGTCGTCGCCCTGGACGACCGGCGGGAGTGGTACCGCTACCACCATCTGTTCGCCGACGTGCTGCGGGCACGGCTGCTCAGTGAGCAGCCGGACCAGGTGGCACTCCTGCACCTGCGAGCCAGCGAGTGGTACGAGGAACACGACCTGGCCGAGCCGGCGGTCCGGCACGCACTCGCCGGACGAGACTTCGACCGGGCGGCGCATCTGATCGAGCTGGCGGCGGCCCAGATCCGACGTCAGCGGCAGGAGGCGATGATGTACGGCTGGCTGCAGGCCCTGCCCGACGACGCGGTGCGCCGCCGGCCCGTACTGAGTGTCTTCTACGGATCCATGCTGATGGCCTCAGGGGACCTGGACGGGGTCGAGCCCCGACTCGACGACGCCGAACGCGCGCTGGCGTCGGTCCCCCACGGTGCGGCGCTGCCCTGGGCCGAGACCGCCGACCTCGCGACCCTGCCGTCCACCATCGCGATGTACCGGGCCGCGCTGGCCCAGGCCCGAGGCGATGCGGCCGGCACGGCCGAACACGCCCGGCGTGCCCTGGACCTGGCCGGCCCGAACGACCATCTGGCGCGCGGCGGTGCCGCTGGATTCCTCGGCTTCGCCGCCTGGGCCGGGGGCGACGTGTCGACTGCGCTGAAAACGTTCACCCAGGCGGTGGCCAGCCTGCACGCCGCCGGCAGCCTCGTCGACGCCCTGACCGGCACCGTCGTCCTCGGTGACCTGTGGATCGCGGCCGGCCGGCCGAGCAAGGCCCGCCGACTCTGCGCGCAAGCTCTACGGGAGGCCGAAGCCCACGGCCCACCGATGGCGCGAGCAACCGCTGAGCTGCATGTGGGGTTGAGCGAGCTGGACGTCGAGGCGGGCGACCTCGACAGCGCCCGTCAACACCTCGAAGCCGCCGCGGCTCTCGCAGACCGCGGTGGCATGAACGAGGGACGCTACCGTTGGTTCATCGCGCGAGGCCTGCTCGCCAGAGCCGACGGTGAACTGGAGGAGGCCGTTGCGCTCCTCGACCGGGCGGCCGGGCTCTACCGGCCCGGGTTCTTCCCAGACGTGCGTCCCATCCCGGCACTCAAGGCGCGGATCTGGATCGCGCAGGGCCACCTGGCCAACGCCGGCGACTGGGCCAGGGATCGCGGTGTATCCGTCACCGACGACGTCAGCTATCTGCAGGAGTTCGACCACCTCACCCTTGTGCGTCTGCTCCTGGCGCGGCAGCGGACCAATGTGGACCACGACGCGGCCGACCGGGCGGGTGGCCTCCTGGACCGGCTGCGCCGGGCCGCCGACCCCTCGGGACGCGCCGGGAGTCTGCTAGAGATCGGCGTGCTGCGGGCCCTGGTCCACGAGGCGCGCGGCTTCCGTGGAGACGCCCTGGATTGCCTGGCTCAGGCGTTGACCGAGGCGCCCGAACCGGAGAACCATGTTCGGCTCTTCCTGGACGAGGGCGCCCCCATGGCCAACCTTCTGCGCCATGCCCGGCGCAACAGCATCGTCGGCGACCACCCCCAACGGCTGCTCAGCCGGATCACGTCTGCCGCTGCCGGGCCACCCGACCCGGGCGCGACCGCTGACGCGCTGAGCGAGCGGGAGCTGCAGGTCCTGCGCCTGCTCGACAGCGAGCTGACCGGGCCAGAGATCGCCCGCAAGCTGTTCGTCTCCCGCAACACGCTCAGCAGCCACACCAAGCACATTTTCACCAAACTCGGCGTCACCAGCAGACGGGCCGCGGTGCTCCGGGCCCGCGAACGCGGCCTGCTGTAGTCGGCCCCGCCGCGGGCGAATCACCCTCTCAATCACATCATCGGGTGACGCCTCGTCACCTCGCCGGTTCCTACGTTGAGTCCAAGAGCGGCGCTGTGCCGCAGAACTCAACACCAGGGAGCACGAGATGGCCATCACCACCAGCACACTCACGAAAGCCGCAGCCGTTGCCGCGATGACCGGCGGCCTGCTGTTCATCGCCGTGCAGATCAAGCACCCCCTCCTCGACGCCCCCTTCACCACCACGACCGAGTACGCGGTCCGGGAGACCGCGAAGATCTTCATGGCCGTCTCCTCGCTCATCGGCATCACCGGGATCTACCTGCGGCAGGTCCAAAAGATCGGAGTGCTCGGCCTGATCGGCTACGTCATCCTCGCCGTCGGCTACCTCACCATCTTGTGCATCCAGGTCATCGGCGTGTTCGTCCTGCCGGACCTAGCCGGCAGTCAGCCCGGCTACGTCAACGACGTCCTCGCTGTCGCCACCAGTGGCACACCCGTCGGCGACGTCAGCCAGATGCAAACCCTGAACAACATCGCCATCACCTACATCGTCGGCGGTGTCGTCTTCGGGATCGCGCTCTTCCGGGCCGGAGTCCTCGCCCGGTGGGCCGCAGTGCTCATGTCCATCGGCGCTGTCGCGACCGTCGCCACGTTCCAGCTGCCTGAGCTGACCCAACGGCTGTTCGCCCTTCCCGCCGGCGTCGCCCTGATCGGCCTCGGCTACTCCCTGTGGCGCGACCAGCGCACCACGACGAGACTGCAACATCCGGTCGGCTCCCCGCTCGACCCAGCCGGCGCCAAATGACCGTCCAGCCTGCCGCCACCGGGTCGAGCCGATCAGACCGACAGGGGCAACCAGACCGACAGGGCCGACCAGACCGACAGGGCCGGTCGGGGCAGTGGGTGCCGTTCGCGCTGGTCGCCCTCGTCGTCATCCCGGCCCTCTTCGGCACACTGCGACTCATCGGGTTGGGCGGCGGCCCGCAGCTGATGCCCGCAGACCCGCGGATGGCCGCCTCTCCTGTGCCGGTGATCGTGCACATCGTGAGCGCCGTCGGGTACGCCGTCCTCGGTGCGTTCCAGTTTTGCGCCTCGCTGCGGCGCCGTCGGCCGGGCTGGCATCGGGTAGCCGGGCGGGTTCTGGTGGTCCTCGGCTTGACGGTCGCGGTCTCGGCGCTGTGGATGACCCTGTTCTATCCCCGCCAGCCGGCCACCGGCGTGCTCGCATTCCTGTTTCGACTCGCGTTCGGGTCGGGCCTCGCCGCCTCCCTCGTCCTCGGCGTCACCGCGATCCGTCACGGCGACGTCATGCGCCATCGGGCCTGGATGACGCGCGCCTACGCCCTGGCCCTCGGTGCCGGCACCCAGGTGTTCACCAAGGGCATCGGACCCGCAGTCTTCGGCACCAGCCAGCTCACACTCGACCTGAGCCTTGGCGCGGCATGGGTCATCAACCTGGCCGTCGCCGAATACGTCATCCGCCAACCCGCCCGCCGCCGGACCGACACATCCACCGAGAGGGCGACCGCGAAGGTCGGGTCGTGATGCCCAACGCACCTGGGCGACAAGTCCCCTCCGGCTACCGGCTGCGCGTCAACGGGCACCTCGACCACCACTGGGCGTCCTGGTTCGGCGACCTCACCCTGACCCACGAGGACGACGGGACCACCAGCCTGACCGGTGCCATCGCGGACCAGTCGCAGCTGCACGGTCTGCTCGCCAAGATCCGAGACCTCGGCGTCACGCTGATCTCCGTGGAGGTCGTTGACCCGACGACGGCCGAACAGGCAGCACCACCCACCCGAGAGACGACGTGATGTTGACATCACCGGCTCGCCGAGCCACCCCTGATCACCTCCCGAGCCGGCTGTTCTCGCTGATCGACCCCGTCCGCTGGGGGATACCGGTGCAGCTGGGGTGACGGCGCGTCCTGCAGCCGGGTCGTTGGCGCTGGCTCCGAGCCATCGCCTGGCTGGTGTTCGTGTTCTTCCTGACCGCCGCCGCGTTCGGCTTCCCGCTGCAGGCGGCGCCGACCAGCTCCCACCCGGCAACGGGTCCCTGCAATTCGCCGGACTCGTCGTCGCCTGCACCGCCGCCCTCGGCAGCTACGCCCTCGCCGTCCGGTCGGCGAGGGCCGCGGGGCAGCCGAGCTCGCCCCCCCGCCGGCCCTGCCCGGCCTCACCGTCGGGGCGGCGCTGGGCCTGACGATCATGGCGGTTCTCGTACCCCCAGATCCTGCCCGGCGGGCTCGCTGTGATGGGGATTCGCGGCCGCCGCGTTGATCGCCACGGGTGTCGTGGTCCCCATGCTGGAGCCGGCGAGCCTGACCAACTTCGTCGGGTATGCGGTCTGTTGCGGCTGGCTGCTGATCATCGCCGTGATCTTGATCCGCACGCCCCAGGCGGCACCGGCGGCGAGCTGAGGTCCGACCGGTCGCGTGCCGACAGAACCGGCCGACTTCCTTCGCCGGCGCCGCGATGCAGTGCAGACCGAGCACGCAGGTCTGCCGCGCACGCAGCGCCGCCCGACCAGCGGCCCGCGGTGCGAGGAGGAGGTCGCCTCCTTGTGCCACATGTCGACCCACTACTCCGCCCGCCTCTAGCGCGAGCTTGGGGCTCACGTCGGTCGGGATATCTCAGGAACTGCAGTAGTTCGCGGCGCGAACGCAGGAAGTCTGGTCTCTGGCTGCAGCGGTGGAGGCGATCATCTGTACGGATGGCTCCGGTCAACGACAATTTGCCGTCCCGTCTCCCCTAAACTCGTGCAGGCTAACGAATGTGACCGACAAGCCGACCTAAGTCGCGGGTGCCGATGCCGGGCATTCATTTCAGTACGACGGCGAGTGTGAGGGCGACGAAGAAGATCGATTGGGCGCTGTGCACGATGATTCCGATGAGGGCGCTGCGGTATCTCTTCGATGGGTAGGCGAGGATGAAGGTGTCGAGCAGAGCCTGTGGAATCACCCACGGCACGTGCAGGTGGTAGAGCGCGAACAGGATTCCGTTGGCGGCCCAGTCCCACCGGCCGAATTGTTTGTTCATGCGTGGCAGCAGCAGTCCGCGGAACAGGAGTTCCTCGCCGAGCACGGTGTTGAAGATCTGCAGCAGCACGATGACGGCCAGCCAGGTCCAGTTGTGCGACAGGAAGGCCTGACCGGAGTCTGATCCGAGGAACAGGCCCATGTCGCGGGTTCCTGGTGTGGGCAGGGTGGGCAGCAGTTCCTCGACGGCGAGGGCGGCGATGAGTGGGATCACGATGAGCCACAGTCGTCCTCCGCGGCGTCCCGTCTTGGGGCTGCGCGGGGCGTGCAGCCATAGCGCGTCCGTCACGGTCGACCAGCGGAGTGTTCCTTGCTCGCGGTGGACGAGGATCACGACGAGCGCGAACTGCCAGACCAAGCCAGCGAGCAGCGCCAAGATCAGGGCGCGCGGCAGTGCCGTTGGCCCGTCCAGGACGGTGGCTAGTCGCGGCGCGACCAGCCACACGAGTGCGGCCATGGGGAGGGCGGCGGTGGCCCAGGTTCCCAGGATGCGGGCCAGGCTGTACTGGCGGATCGCTTCGGGTTCGACGGTGAGGGCCGGCTGATGGTGGGTGGCAGTCATGGTGACGTCTCCTTCGTTGGGATCTGAGGCAAACGGCAGGTTGCGTGGGGCTCTCGCTCGGGGGTGTGGGTGCCCGGACGTTCAGTGGGCCCGGAGGAAGAGGAGCAACACGATCAGGTCGGTGGCGTTGAGGACGACGTGGGCGACGATGCCGATGCGGACGTCCCCGGTCCGCACCGCGACGTAGGCCAGGGGCAGGATCGCGAGCGTCCGGGTCGGTATCAGCCAGGGTGACCAGAGATGGTAGGCGGCGAACAGGCCGACGTGCGCCGGGGTCCGCCACGGACCCAGCCGGCGGGGCATCCGCGGCAGCAGGAACCCGCGGAAGTACATCTCTTCGACCACCGGTGCGACGAGCACGGTGCCGGTCAGGAGCAATGCGGTCGTGATCACCAGTGCCTGGGTGGGGTACTGGCCGTCGGCGCCGAGCTGGATGGTCCACGCTTGCGGCCACCACCCGAACAGTCGGGTCCTGATCAACTCGGTGAGCGGTGCCGTGAGCGCGAACGCGGCAGCCGCCAACGCGACCTCCAGTACGGCCCACCCGAGCATTCGCGGAAACGGCAGCCGGGTGTGGAGCACCACCGCGGGCTCGGCCGGTCGCCGACGGCGGTGCACCGTGAGAATCCCGAGCTGCACGGCAGGTACGACGAGCAGCCCCACCCCGGCCAGCGCGGTCACCGAGGGCAGACCGAGTGCGGCTGCGACCGGGACCAGAGCGACATAGCCGAGCAACGCGACGACACCCGGAACCAGGTGCAGCAGCACACTTGTTGGCGGCCGGTGAGCTGCCGCCTGGCCCACCGGGGCAGGCAGCACCGCTGTCACGGCGTCATCCCCAGAACCGTACGCTGGTCGGCCTCGGACGCCGGTGTGATCGCCGGGGCGTAACCGTCAGCCGGCGACAACCCCCGCCAGCTCCGGTAGCCGACGACCGCGAGGGTCAGCACCATCAGGGCAGGCACCATCTGCCAGCCGCCGGGAACGATCACCATCGCACCGGCCGCGTTGATGGAGGCATGCATCAGACCGGCGGCCAGGGTGCTGCCGCCGGTGTCGACGAGCAGGGTGCCGATCAGGTAGCGCTGGAACGGTGCCGCGACCAGCAGCACACCCCAGGTGAGCAGGGCGTCGCGCCAGCCGGTGCCTTGCCAGCCCTGATTCTCGAACGCCAGCGGGAGATGGATCAGGAAGAACGGCACCGCCGTCAGCAGCGAACCGACCAGGAGCCCGTGCCTCGCCATCAGCCGGCCCTGGACGAAGCCGCCCCACACCGTCTCCTCCCACAGGTTGCCGGTGACCGCCCCGAGAACGAGGAACAACAGGTAGGTGACGCCGACCGTGGCCCAGCCGTCGACAGGGCGGTGCAGGGTTCCGGTGGCCACCGCAACGCCGGTGGTCAGCAGCGGCATGGCCCCGACCAGCAGCAGGTAGTGCCAGCCCAGCCGCCAGCGGAGCAGCCCCGCAAACAGCTGCCGGACGCCGCGACGTCGGTCAGTGGCCCAGGTGATCGCCCCGGCCAGACCGAGCAGGACGAACGAGCTCGGCCAGCTTGGCCGGCATCAGGTCGACCCCCGCCAACGCCGACGCCATCTGGGTGAACCAGACGAAGCCGATGGCCGTCCCCAGCAGCAGCAGGATCGGGTGCGTGACCGCGGCCCGCTGAAACCAGCCACGTGGAACCGGGTCGGTGCCCGGCTCAGAGCTGGTCGGGACCGTAGGTGGAGTGCTCATGACCTCACCCTGGTCGCGACGACCTGTCGCTGTCGTCGCCTGCCAAGTGGAACCGCGAGACGACGGCTAGCCCACCGGGCGTAGCCCACGCGGCCGATGCCGGCAGCGCCGTTCGGTGGCAAAGTGGTGGCTATGCGCCGTCCGCAGCCGAACCCTGGCGATCGGATGGTGAGCAGCCGCTGGGTTGCCGTCCGCGAACCGGTCCTCGACACGACAGGTGCGGTGCTGCTGTGGACGGCGATGGCGGTCGACCTCGCCACGCGACCGCTCGCCGCCGGCCAGTCGGCGTCAACTCCGGCCGCCTACCTGTGGGCGATGCTCATCACCGGCCCGTTCGCGGCGCATCGCCGGTTCCCGGTGTTCGCCATCGCCGTCTCCGATCTGGGTCTGCTCGGGTACTCGCTGGCCCGCTACAGCGCGTTCCCGGGATATGCGACGTTCGCGCTGGTGTTCGCGGTCGCGCTGCACGCCGGCCGGCGGCCCGCGTTCGCGGTGTATCTCGCCGGCGCGGCCGGACTGGTAGGGGCGCTGTCACTGCAGCCGGCAGGTGTAGCGACCGCGTCGTCGTGGATCAGCACACTGCTCACCGTGACGGTGGCCTGGCTGGCCGGGGAGAACCTGAAGAGCCGCCGCGCCCGACGCCAGCACGAGCTCGACGAGGCCCACCGCCGGGCCGAGCAGCGCGTCGAGGAGGCCCGCCGGCTCATCCAACAGCAGGCCGAGGAGGAACGCCGGGCGGTCGCGGCGGAGCGGCTCCGGATCGCCCGCGACCTGCACGACGTCGTCGCCCACTCCATGAGCGTCATCGCCGTCCAGGCCGGGGTGGCGCATCACGTCATCGAGGAGCGACCCGAGGTGGCCCGCGCCACGCTCAGCAGCATCGAGGTCACCGCCCGTGAAGGGCTGGTCGAGATGCGTCGGATGCTCGGCGTGCTCCGGTCCGAAGACGACGCCACGGCCAATGCGCCCACCACACCGACCGAGGGCCTGCGCGACATCGACCGGCTCCTGTCCCACTTCCGCGCCGCCGGACTCCAACTCGACGTCAGCGCATCCGGCCACGCCGCAGACCTCTCGCCCGCGCTTGACATCTCGGCCTACCGGATCATCCAGGAAGGCCTCACCAACGTGCTGCGCCACGGCGGACCCATGGCCAACGTGGACATTCAACGATCACCCAGCCAGCTGCGGATCGACATCCGTGACGATGGTCGCCCACCCGGTTCCGCGTCGGCCACCCCAGGGTCAGGCCACGGTCTCGCCGGGATCCGTGAGCGGGCGGCACTGTTCGACGGAACCGTCACAGCCGGACCCGTGTCCGGCGGCGGTTTCCGGCTCACAGTGCAGCTGCCGATCGACGCTCGCGTGGAGACCCGGTGATCCGCGTCGCCGTGGTCGACGACCAGGCTCTGGTCCGCGCCGGCTTCGAGATGCTGCTCGACTCCGCACCCGACCTGGACGTGGTCGGCAGCGCCGCCGACGGGGCAGCGGCCATCGATCTCGTCGTCGCGACCCAACCCGACGTCGTGTTGATGGACATCCGTATGCCGGTGATGGACGGCCTCGAGGCCACCCGCCGCATCCTTGCCGATCACCGATGCGCCCAGGTGCACGTCCTCATGCTGACCACCTTCGACCTGGACGAGTACGTGTACGCAGCGCTGCGTGCTGGCGCCAGCGGGTTCCTGCTGAAAGACACCCCGCCAGCCGACCTGCTCGCTGGCGTACGCCTCATCGCCGCGGGCGAAGCCCTGCTCTCCCCCAGCATCACCCGGCACCTGATCGAATCGTTCCTCCAGCGACCAACCGAGTCCGAGCTGTCGGACGCATCCAGTCTGCAAGTCCTGACCGACCGAGAACGCGACGTTCTCACCCTGGTCGCCAAAGGACTGTCCAACGCCGAGATCGGCGCCCACCTGTACATCAGCCCTGCCACCGTCAAAACCCACATCGCGCGCATCCTCACCAAGATCGACGCCCGCGACAGAGCACAGCTGATCATCATCGCCTACGAAACCAGGCTCATCCGCCCAGGCGGCACCTGACCAGAACACATCCGTCCCCGACACAGCGACATGAATCCGCGCTTAGACGCGTCCATCAGGCCGCACCACGTCCCCACTGTCGTCATACTCCGATCGGGACCTCCGGGCTGCACGGCTTTTCGAGCGCAGGCGGCATTCGGCCGCTAGCTTAACTACTTCGACCTGAAAAAAAGGGCTCTCCTGACGCTTCCGTGGCTGGTGGGCGCGCCTGAAACGTGAGCACGCCGTTCTCTGCATAGGTTTCTGAGCTGTCGAGGAACAGAAACCAGTGAGCGGAGAACGGCGTGCGGAACGCCAGCCTATGGCGTGGGGTGTTGGGGGTTGAGAAAGCGGTCGTCGAGGAGCTGGACTTCGACCCTGTCGAGCGGGTCCTGATCGCTCAATGTGTCACCGAGACGGCACGCGAGCCGGCGGTGCGGGCTGTGCCGGCAACGAGCTTCGCGGTATGACCACGGTGAGGGTCGACGGCGATGGCGGGGCCTGGACCTGGGCACCGTCCCGGTCTGGCTGGAGGCAGAGGCACCCCGAGTTCGATGCGTCACGCACGGGGTCACCGTGGCGGCGGTGCCGTGGGCCCGGCACGGTGCGGGTCACACCCGCGGCTTGGACGAGCAGGTCGCCTGGTTGGCGACACAGTGCTCCAAAACCGCGATCACGCAGGTGATGCGGATTGCCTGGCGAACCGTCGGGGCGATCATCACCCGGGTGTGGGCCGACATCGACGCCGCCCAGGATCGGTTCGCCGGTCTGCGTCGGCTCGGGATTGATGAGATCTCCTCCAAGCGTCACCACAAGTACCTGACGGTCGTGGTCGACCATGATTGGGGTCGGCTGGTGTGGGCGAAGCCGGGACGGGACAACCGTCAGCGGAGACATTGGGCGACCCTTGCCTCGTTCTTCGACCAGCTGGGCCCGGAGCGGTCCGCGCTGATCACCCAGGTCTCCGCTGACGGTGCGGAGTGGATCTCCACCGTGGTGGCGAAACAGTGCCCTCAGGCGGTCCGTTGCGCCGATCCGTTCCATGTCGTGCAGTGGGCCACCGAAGCAGTGGACGAGGTCCGTCGGCAGGCCTGGAATCTCGCCCGCGGCGCGGTCACTCGTCGCCGGGTGGGACGGTCGACCGGTCACGCCTCGCGGCGCGGTCACTCGTCGCCGGGCGGGACGGTCGACCGGTCACGCCAAAGCGCTGAAAGGAGCCCGGCGTGCGTTGTGGAAGAACCCGGAGAACCTGACCGGCCGGCAGCAGGCGAAGCTGGCCTGGATCGCCATGACCAACCTAGGCTGCACCGGGCCTACCAGTTGAAGGAAGGACTCCGGTTGGTTTTCAGTCTCGACCCCGCCGAGGCACCCGCCGCGTTGGACCGGTGGATCGGCTGGGCCCGCCGCTGCCGCATCGAAGCGTTCGTTCAGCTGCAACGACGGATCGTGAAACATCGGGCCTCGATCCTGGCCGCCATCGAACATGGCCTGTCCAACGGCAGGATCGAATCGGTCAACACCAAGACCCGACTGCTCACCCGAATCGCCTTCGGATTCAACTCACCAGACGCCTTGATCGCCCTCGCCATGCTCACCCTCGGCGGCCACCCACCCGTACTTCCCGGCCGGGCATGACCCACGGACCAGTCAGGAGAGCCGGATAAGGGTCTTACGGGCACGTTCGCTCGGATACGGTTTCAGTGTGGATCTTCCGGATTATTGGATGCCGAGGCCGGGTCCGGCGCCCGACGCCGCGACCCGCGCCGAGTTCGATCGAGTGCTCGACCAGGCCGTGCTGGCCGGAGCCGAGGAGTTCATCGACTATCGAATGGCTGCGCCGAAGTGGCAGTTCCTCTGCCATGCCGCGGATCGGGGAGGCCATGTATTGCATGGCACCGGCAATCCAGACATCGCGATGTTCGAGCCGCGGCAGTCCAACGACGTCGACGACTTCGGCAATCGTCGTGCCGTTTACGCGGCGAGCGACGGGCCGTGGCCGATGTACTTTGCGATCTTGGATCGCGATCGGTACGACATGGGCCTGACCAACGCTTGTATCCAGCCGGTCGGCGCGGGAGGGTCGTACTACTTCTTCTCGATCTCCCAATCTGCGCTCGACCAGCAGCCCTGGCGGGACGGGGTCGTCTATCTGCTGCCTGCCGACACCTTCGAGACCCAGACTTCGGTCATGGACGGTGACCAGGAGATCCGGATTGCCCAAGTGGCCAGTCTGGCTCCCGTGCGACCGGCGGCGAAGCTGTGGATAGGGCCCCGGGATTTTCCGTTCCTTCAGGCGATCCGCGGTCACGACAACGACGTGCTCCTCGCTCGGGCAGCGGCTGACCCGGCCGGATTCCCCTGGATCAACCCCTCGGACTGACCCGGGCTCGACCCCGACATCGGTGGCGAGCCGAGTTGGGCTTCTTCGGCCAGCGGCAGTCGACCGCAATTGCGGGTACCGGCACTACCACCCGGAGCAGCTCGAGACGGGTGAACCGAGACGTCTGAGGTGCCGAGCTCAGCCCACAAGTGGAGACTGATTTCCACTGGATGACCTGCATGGGAATCCGGGTGTGCTGGCATCCACCGTTTTCGGAGCCGCGACTGCGCAGGCTACGACCACAGGCGCCCAAAAAATGAGGAGGCGGTACGCGAGGTGGAGACTCTCAATGGTTGGAAGTGGTCGTCCATCCCACCACCGGCGAGAAGAAGCTGTTCCAGGCCGACACTCAGCAGGACCTGGACAGACAGATCGCGGCGTGGGTCCGGCTGCAGAACCTGCCGGCCGAACCCAGGTCACGCGAGCCCGACCGAACACCGTCATCTGGAGACCTTTCGCGGAAGTCGGACTTCCGAGGGAGCCGCCGGCCCAGTTGGCTGCGCGCACCGACCATCGACATCGGCCGCCGCGCTCGAGGAACCCGCCCCACTTCTGTCCAAACGGGCCGACGACCGATCGACAGCTGAACGCGACAGCTCGAGCTACCCAAGCTGGGGCGTAGGCCCGGGTTTGTCCAAGATGCCCGCCGGGCCAGCGGCGCCTCGAGTTGCCCGCATGGTTCTGGCGATAGGGCGCCTTCGAACGCACGGCCTGCCCGGCCCGTCGACGAGCACGGGTGACATGCCGGCTACCGCACCTGCTTCACCACCGCCGCCGACCTCGCCGCCCGCTGCCACCGGGCCGCGATCGAAGGACGCTGGGCCACCACCATGCGGTTCTACGCCGGACCGACCCTGCTCGCCATCGACGGGCTCGGCTACCTGCCGCTACCGGCCGAGGCTGAGCCACCAGCAGCCGCAACTCGGTCACCAACGCCGTCGAGACCTCGACCTCACTCAGATCGCCCCGGTGCCGCACGGTCTCGGCAATGACATAGGCGTCGCGGGCGTCGGTCTTGGCCTCACCGCGGTAGGCGGTGGCCATCTGGTTGGCGGTTCGACCGGGCACGTAGTTCACCTGCTGACCGTGCGCTGCCAGCAACGCCAGCAACAGCCAGCAACAGCCCGGACATGGTCCCGGTGACATCGACTGCCCAGACCACCAGCTCGGCCCGAGCGAGAACGGCAGTGATCGCCTCCAAGATCGCGCCCTCATCGTTGACCACCTTCGCCGACCACACGGTGGTGCCCGCCTCGTCGATCAAGCACACCCAGTGGTGACCCTTCCCGACATCGACACCCGCCCGCCCAACCGCAGGACCTCGGTTGCTGCATCAATGACTCCTCCTTCGAAGCGCACGACAGTTCCGTGGCCCGAAGGACTCCCGCCGACAGATCCGTAAACAGCGACCAGAACGCGCATCTCAATCAGCAGTCGAGGCGTCCCGGAGGGCTGGGCGGCCAATCCATCGGAACCATCGAGGGCAATCAAGGCTCAGCCACACCCAGCCCTCCCGGGCCACCAAACAACTTACGGATCGAGGCTAAGTGAGGATGTCGGCCATCTCCTCGGCGGTGACCGGGTTCGCCCACACGTAGGTCCGCGTCATCCACTGTCAACCGGCCTGCCGCCCAGTATCGGCAGCACCGCCGAAACCTCGACGCGTGGATCCGTGGGGATATCTCCACTCATGATGATGCGTCCGGACCGCAGCTCGTCGAAGGCCTCATTTCAGACTCCGTCCCGGCAGACACTGTCACGCCGAACAGCCTGGGGGCGGGTCGGCGAGAATGGGCATATGGACGAGTCGTTGCCGGACCGTGAACTGCTGCCGGCTGGCTATGCGGAGACACTCGAAG
>CAVPPP010000002.1:0-36104 GCA_963707005.1 uncultured Actinomycetota bacterium | reverse complement strand
TCGGCCCAACCCGATCTTGCGTACTCAAAGCCTGCTTGGACAGCGATCTGACAACGTCGGCGCTGGCCCGCATCGTCGGCATATCTCAGTCCAGCGCCAGCGAGCATGCCAGCGTGCTGCGCGCCGCGGGGCTGATCAGCTCCATACGTACCGGCAGGACTGTCCTGCACAGCATCACCCCGATCGGTGAGGCGCTGGTGTACGGAACGCGGCGGCCAGTCCATCGGTGGAGCAGTCGTCAACCGAACGCGGCTCGCGACCGCCACCCACATTCTCTGCGCTGAGCCAGCGAACCAGTCCGAGACAGCATGGCAGCGACCACAACTGCGATCATGTTCGCTCAAGCCCTGCCCGTTCGACGGTGACCAGTGATCCAACCGGCATGGTGGGCACCGAGGGTGACAATCGCGTCGCCGACATCGGCCGGAGTGACCGGGTCGACGCATCGGAGTCCATCCACTGTGCCGCCGACTCGAAGTCGCATCCTGCCCCTCGGTGATGCCGGTGATTGTGGACGTCTTTGCCGTGGTGGCGACCGGACGGCCACGGAGGTGGATGGTGGCGATCGTGTTGCCTTCGCCCAGACCTTGACCGCGGCCTTCAACTTGCTGAGCTGCCTAGAACGGGCCCAGCCAGCGTGGAACCCGCTGGCGATAGTCCTCGTAGTCGCTCCCGAAGTGCGCAGACAAGGCGGCCTCCTCGGAGAGGATCTGGAGGCGGTCGATCACCACCACGAAGGCTGCCACCGGCAGCAGGGCTGTCCACGATCCGCGCCGGATGGCATACGAGACGAGGAGTCCGCTGAGGCCGACATACATCGGGTTCCTGGTGACCGAGTTGACACCAGTCGTGACCAGGACAGAGACCCGTGTCGGGTCGGATGGGTCGAGTGTTGTTCCGGCCCTGGTGAACTGCCTCGCCGCAGCGCTGGCGATCAGTCCCGAGACCGCTGCTGTGGCGACCGAGGCGGCGGTGCGGACAGCGGAGGGTGGTGGCGCACCCTTGGTCAGCGCACGCTGCGCGAGCGCCGCCGTCAGCGCCAGGACCGGAGGAGGGATCCGCATCCTCCCACGATAATCCAGGTATCGGCGATCCAGAGGCAGTGGGAAACAGAGGTCTGGGGTGGCCCCGGTGCTGACGCTGGTTCAGCGATTTGTCGCCCGCTTGTTGTGGGAGGCTGTGCCTCATGGCCGACCAACCTGGCCCGTCAGAGGCGGGCGTCGATCACCAGAAGTTGGAGCTTCGCAAGGAGGCCTTGACGATGGGCCTCTACGTTTCGATCTGTCTCATGGCCTCGTTGATCGCGATCCGCAAATCGCGGAGACACCCACCAACGTGATGGCACTCATCTGGGGAATTACACTCGGCCTCGCCTTGGCGCACTGGTTCGCGTTCCGAGTCTCGGCGCGAATGGTAGGGGCTGGCAAGATCCAAGTGTCCGATATCCAGCTGGCTGCTGCTCAGCTGGTCGCCGCTGCTGGCGTGGCAGCGTTGGCGTCTGTTGCTGTGCTCGTTTTGCCCGTCTCCGCCGAAGTCGTCGGCGCAGAGTTCCTCCTCGCCGTCCTGATCGCCATCATCGGGCTCGGCGTGGCTCTGGGCGCGGGCGCCACCAGATTCCGAGCCGTGGTCTACTCGCTGGCCGTCCTGGCGGGCGCGGTCATCATTGCCGCACTGAAGAACCTGCTGGCCGGACACTGACCGAGTCTCTCTCCGGAAGAGATGGGGTCGCAACGAGGAAACGGTGGCGGCGAAGCTAGTTCATCCGGGAGCGGTGTCTTCTGCCCTCGGTGCTGCGGAGTCGAGAGTGCGCTGGATGCGCTCCAGCCTCGAGGTGACTTCCAAGAGCTGGGCGGCGAGATACTCCAAGTTCACGGTTTCGGCGGCCTCGGACTCGGCGAGCCGTTGCTGTTGGCGGTGCTCGACGAAGCCGGAGGTGATCACGGCGGTCACGACGGTCATCAACGCGAGTGCTTCCAGCAAGAAGATCGCCCCCACCAAGCGACCAGCTGTGGTTGCGGGGGTCACGTCGCCGTACCCGACGGTCGTCACGGTCTGCAACGCCCACCAAAGTCCCGTGCCGAGGCTGGGGAACTCCTGCCGGTCCAGCAGGGTGATCAGACGCCGCCGATCAACACGCTGGTCAGCGTTGCGACGACGATCAACGCCGTAGCCCTGCGCACCGACAACGTGTTGCGCACGGCCCGGCGCCTCATCCACGAACCAGCCATGACTCCCGTCCTTTCTGGAACGCAACAGGCAATGATGGTGCGACTCTGTGTGGCAGCTGCCACTGACGAAGAACGGCCCCGGCCACCGGCGCATGTGGGTTGGCGGAGTGCTGAACCGCTACGGTCGGACCGCCGACGTCAGGATCAGCTGCTCCGTGTGTGGCCGACGGGCGGTTTCCGAGGCCGCCGCCATCGGACCACCGCTGGATGTGGATGTAGCGTGCGGATCGGACCCACTGGGGCGCGTCATGGCTGTGATGCTAGAGCCAATCACGCCGCGCCGGCGAGAGCGCCGGATGCGGGATGTGGATTGTCAGTAGCCGCAGTTCTCGACGGGCTCTGTCACACCACGATGTCCCGTGGGCTCTGCCTTCACCAGGGAGCGGCAAATCCACATCTGGATCCGTCTCCATGGCATCCCGACCGACTCCGCGCACTCGGCCCTTGCCCTCCGAATCGCGGTCGGGACGCGCTGCTCGGTACGAGGGTCACTGTTCGGCGACTTGGACAGGCATCCTCCTGAGGTCGTTCGACGCGCTAGAGGTCGCGCTGGCTCAAGCGGTCCAGCTCCGCGCTACCTGCTGATCAGCGGCAGTGGGGCGAAGGTGTGGTTCTCCCAGATCACCCGAGATTCCTCTTCCGGGTAAGCAATGACCGCCGACACGGTGTCGAACCGCTGGGTGAGGCGTCGGTCGGTGTCGTAGCCGGTCCAGCCGGGGTCGCCGTGGGAGGCGAAGGAGATCCAGGCGTCTCGCATCTGGGCCGAGATGGCCTCCGCTTCCGGGAACGGCGGTGGACCGATGAGCATGCCGGGTTGGCCGCGGTCGAGGTTGCCGAAGACCAGAGGCACATCCAGCCCGTGGCACGCGCCGAGGGCTCCGCCCATGCCGGGTGCCGACCATGCCAGCTCGTAGACGTGCGCGTGGCCGCCTCCGGCGAGCTGGGCCTCGGCGAGATGCAGGGAGGGCATGCGGAACAGCCAGTCAGAGTTGACCAGCTCGTACAGCTCGTCCGGCCCGGCGGCTGGGAAGGCGTCGCGGTAGCGGCGGGCGCCGTGCGGTGCGGGCGCGAAGACTTCGAGCGCGTCAGCCGCCTGCGTCGCGCTCACCTCACCGAGCAGCCCTGTGATCGCGGTGAAGAGTCGGTGCTCGTCACGTGTGTGGCCGACGAGAAGGTCGATGTGGCGGCCGGAGCCGCCTCTGAGCGCCAGCCACGGGGTCTCGGCCAAGACGTCGCCGTCGACCACGGGTGAGATGTGGATCCCTCGGCGCGCGGGCGGGCCCCAGCGTGGCGCCCACTGATCCAGTGCGGCCCCGATCGTGTCGGCGGCGGCGGACAGCCGCCCGGGGGCGACTCTGGAGAGGTCGGCGACGGTGGGCTGCAGCCCGAGCACCGCGGCGCAGGCGGTGGCGATGTCGGTGGCGAGCTCGGGGGAGAAGAAGGTGCCCGGCGCGCTCTGCACGATGGCCCGCCGGAAGAGCCCTGCGGCCCGGTCCATCGTCAGGAGTGCGGCGACCGATCCGGCGCCGGCCGACTCTCCGAACACGGTGACCTGGTGGGGATCGCCGCCGAAGGCCTGGACGTTGTCGCGGACCCATTCCAGGGCGGCGACCTGGTCGAGCAGTCCCCGGTTGGCAGGGGCTCCGTCGATCTGCCCGAAGCCTTCCATGCCCACGCGGTAGTTGAACGTGACGACGACGACGCCACTGCTCGCCAGCCGGCCACCGTCGTACTCGGCGAGGCTGGAGGCGCCGACCACGTAACCGCCGCCTTGGATCCACACCATCACCGGCAGTGCTGCGGATGGTTCGAGTCGGGGCGACCAGACGTTGATCGTCAGCCAGTCGTCATGCACCCGCCCCGGGGCCGCGACTGCGCTGACCTGCCCGCTCTGTGGTGGGGGTGGGCCGTACGCCAGGGCGTCGCGGACCCCGCTCCAGCTCTGTACCGGTTCAGGCGCTGTGAAGCGCAGCCCGCCGAGCGGGGGCTTGGCGAACGGGATCCCACGAAAGACCGCCGCACCGAGCTCCTGGTTGCCGCGGAGCCGTCCGGCCCGCGTACGGACTTCGGGCCGGGACCCGGACAGGGCTTCGGTCATTGCAGTTCCCCCTCAGCAGGCGGGTTCGAAAGTGCGCAGTCGGGTGGTGGTCCGCTGACGGATGTCAACGACCGCACTCGGTGCACACGCCGACCTCTACCCGTCGTTCGCGCAGCGTCCGGAATCGCCTGAATCACACACGCTCGGTCTCAGCCCTATCGACCAAGATCAGGTTGCCCTTCACGAGACGGCCTGAGAGTACAGGACGTCGAACCCCTCGCGCTGATGGTTGTTCAGGGAGGGGACACGGGTTGGGTGGTGATCACGGCGACGTCAGATCAAGCAGCTGCGGAGGGCCCACATCTGGGGTATGCCGGGCTGCGCATCGCATCTCCGTCGATTCTGACGTCTGTGTCACGAGGTTCCGTGAGCAGCCGGCGATCTTGTGCAGGCGGTTCTGCCGATCACGACCACGACGATCCCTACCCGTCAGCACCCGCGTGACTCGACAAGCATCAGCAATGTCACATCTCGTGTCGACTCCTTCCACCAGATCTCTCGCCATCTCTCGCGAGCAAGCCACGACCTAGAGCAAGAACCTCGACGACATAGGGCCCCTCACGCAGGCATCCCGTTGAGGGGTCCGCCAGTGCACCTTCCCCGCCCGAGGGTTCTCTGGCGGTGCCGTGATTGCGATGATGGAACCCATGGCGCCGTTTGGGTCAGCAGACTTCGAACTCACGATCCCCGAACTGCGCTCAGTCGCCAGGTTCGCCGCGGACAGCGCACGAGAAGTGTTGCCCCTGTTCGAGAGAGCGGCTCCTGACGACGGCAGGCCCCGAGCCGCGATCGAGGCGGCGTTCCTGTTCGCCGACGGTGCCACGCGGACCAACCTGCAACGGCGCGCTGCTACCGATGCGCATCGGGCGGCGGCAGAAGCCGCCGATCAGATGAGCCGGCTGGCGGCAGGGTCGGCGGGCGATGCGGCTGCGGCCGCCTATCTCCACCCACTCGCCCACGTCACGCAGGTAGGTCACATCCTGCGCGCGACCGCTCGGGCGGCGGAAGCGGCTGAGCTGGAGGCAGCCGGCCGGCCAGAGGCTGCCGAGGCCGTGCTCGAACGGGCTCTGCTGCGGGCGACCCCGGTCCTGCTCGACATCCTTCACCGGTACCCCCCGGCGATCAACGGCCGAAGCCGTACTGCTCACCTGATGAAGGCGTTGGACACCGCCTTGAGGAACCTGACGGTCGAGTCTCGTTGAGGGTCCGCCGACGGCGCAGAGGGTTCTTTCGCAGGACTGGTTGACTGACCACGTGAGCGAGGCCCGACTGATTCTCACCTGCGGACTGCCCGGAGCAGGCAAGACCACGCTCGCCCGGCAGGTAGCCGCAGACCGGAGCGCCGTTCGCCTCACCAAGGACGACTGGCTCTGGGCTCTCGGCCCCACCCCATGGGCCACGACAACCCAGGCGAAGGTGAATCACCAACTCTGGCAGCTCGCCCAAGAGATCGTGCGCCTCGGCCTCAGCGTCGTCCTCGATTTCGGGTTCGCGGCGCGGACCGAACGTGACCTCGTGCGATCCGTGGCTCGCGGCCTTGGTGTCGGTGTCGAACTGCACTTCCTCGATGTGCCGGTGGACGAACTCTGGCAGCGCATCGAGGCCCGGAACTCCAAGCCACCTTGGGACAGCGCACCCATCAGCCGCAGCCACCTGAACGACTGGGCTGCGCTTTTCCAGGCGCCCGATGCTGCCGAGCTGGCGTTGTTCGACGCCCCACCAGACCCGTGCTGAGTCGGTACGCGACGGCGACGCCGGTTCAGTCTCCGCCTGACCTTGGCGATATGACGTGTGGATCCCCTTGTCGAACTTCGTACCGTGTCGGTCAGAAATCGAACGGTCAACGAGCGGAGGTGCTCTGCCGAGCTCTGGCAGGTGGTCGCCGCACGGTCGTGTGCCGGCTGCGGATCAGCACACGCCGAATCGGGGACCGTTGGTCCCTAGTCCCGGTCTCAGAGGCGGACAACGATTGTGGGAATGGGCAAGGTTCTCGTCGCGTACGCGACCAAACATCATTCGACCGCTGAGATCGCCGAGGCGATCGCCTCGGAGCTCCGTGCCGACGGACTCGAAACCGACGTGGCCGAGGTGAGCGCGGCGACGGCCGACGGCTACGACGCGATCGTGCTCGGCAGCGCCGTATACACGGGCCGCTGGCGCAAGGAGGCGGTGTCGTTCCTCAAGCTTCACCGCGATCAACTTGCACGGGTCCCGTTCTGGATCTTCAGCTCCGGACCACTCCCGCACACGGTCGACGAAGACTCCGCTGACAACTCGCGGTGGCTCGAACCGCAGAAAGTGCTCGACCTCGCGAGGGCTCTGGGGATGCGTGGCCACACCGTGATCGGCGGGCGGGTCCCTATCGACCCGCACGGCTGGATCGAGAAATCCATGCTGAAGAACACGCCGGAAGGACTTCGCGACGCCCGAGACTGGGATCAGATCCGGCAGTGGGCGGCCGGCATCGCGACCGAGCTCACGTCGACGCGCCGGTGAGGTCAGTCAAGGCGTCGGCCAGTTCGGGAAGGTACATCGCGTCGACCGTACGAGACCGGCAGCGAGTGGGACGAGTCTGAATGAAGCAGCTGTCCGCAGAAGGCTGCTTGATCGCACCTCTGACACTCCCCGAGTCATCCCCGTATGCTCCGCACGACGGTGGTCGAACGGTGTCCTGGAAGCTGTTCGCTGCCTTGGGCGTCTGCGTCAGGGTGCACCAGAGGACACGATCGCCGGCGTCATTGGGGGCGGGACTCGGCTAACGTCAGCTGCCAGTCGATGGCGGTCGAATCTCCCGTGCGAAAGGCCTTGGGCAGGTGGTGAGCGAGCCAGTACGCCCAGTAGACCCGCAGCGTGGCCGGAGGAGTCTGATCACTCAGCATCTCGTCGAGCCGGCGCGCGGAGGCGAGCTCGGTCTCATCAGCGTCAGCGCGCTGGACGAACCACTCACGGTCGAACAGGGTTTGCACCAGCGCAAGGCGACGGTCCCCGCGATACACCCCCAGGTTCCAGTCCACGACGGCTGTCGCGCGGTCGTCGTCGTCGAACAGAACGTTCGCGGCGCTGAGATCGACGTGGACAAGATCATCGCCGGCCAGTAGGTCAGGTGGTGCCTCGGCGGTGAGCAGGACGATCTCTGCGACCACCTCGCCAGCCCGGCGGTCACCCTCCGGGGTGCCATCAACCACCTGATCCAGTCGAGTGTCATCTGGCCGGAACCAGTCGATCACCGGTGGCACGTCCGGCCAGCTGGCCACCGCGCCTGCGAGGCGTTCGTTGATCTCGGCGATAGCGTCGACCCGCTGGACGGTGAGCCGTCGCGAAGGGCCCGCACGTAACTGGTGCTGGACGAAAACCACGCGGTCCCCGATGTCAACGACGATTTCGTGATGAGGCACCGGCAGGCCCCGGGCCTGCAGCGCATTCACCACGCTCGCCACGCGGCGAGCGTCGTCGACACCATGGAAGATGGTCACGACGCCGGAACGACCGTCTGGCCACTCGACGTAGATGGCGCCGCCGAGCTGACCGGCCAGCGACCGACCACGAACACTGAGTCCCACGCCGGTCGCACGGTTGATCGCTTTGACGGCGCTCTTCGGTCTCGGACCCGTGCTGGCCGCCCGCATCCTCGGCCGCGTCGGCGACATCAACCGCTTCCCGAGCGAAGCGCACTTCGCCTCCTACTGCGGCGCAGCGCCGATCGAAGCCTCGTCAGGCGACACCGTGCGACACCGCCTGTCCCGGGCCGGTGACCGCACCCTGAACCACGCCCTGCACATGATGGCGATCACCCAAGTCAGGTCCCACCCAGACGGGCGTGCCTACTACCACCGCAAGCGCGCCGCCGGGAAGAGCCACAACGAAGCGATGCGCTGCCTGAAACGACGCCTCGTCAGCGTCATCTACCAGACCATGGCAACCGACGCCCAACGCCGAAAGGTGGACCCGGGAGGACAATCAGGGGCGTCTCTGACATCCAGCGCGGCTGGCTCAACCCTGACAGCCAGCTCTTCGGAGAAGTCACTTCCCGAGCCCACCCGAACCCAGACTAAGACCCGAGCCGCGCAGGGCGCTTGACACAGAGAGGAGCCACCGCCGTCCGTTCGAGTACTGCCAAGACCTCACGCCCGTCGAAGCAGAGACCGTTCACTACGCTCACCACCAGACCCCAGCAACTGCTGGAGTTCTCAAACTAAAAAGTCTCCGGACACGCCGGGGCGGTTCAGTTCGGGTGGCAGCGGCGGCTTTGGAGGCTCTGGAGGCGCGGGCGTGGACACAGGCAGCTTCGGTGCCAGCTCGGGTGACCTGGCGGACACTGGCGAGCCCACCGGGATCGGTCTGTGGGCCCTGCTGGGCGTGGCCGCTCTCACTGCCGGGGTCGCTCTGATCAGGAAGTCTCGGAAGTCTTAGGTCCGGATAGCAAGAGAGGGTCCCACCAGTCCCGGAGGCCGGTGGGGAGGGGAGCCCCAACTTCGAGTCTTTGCTAAGGACTAACGTGCCCAAGGTGACCCTCCACACCCTGTACCACCTGAACGGAGACCGCCGTGGATGAACCTCTCCTAGCCTGTCCCTCCTGCGGAGAGCGTGACGGCACCCATGTTGACCGGGTGGAAGTTCGGGCCGCCTCCGGCCAGGCGCTATCGGTGAGCGCCTCCGGCGAGGATGGCGGTGCGCGCCTGGCAGTCGAGCCCACCGCCCTGTACCGGGGTGAAGTCGGCCGACGCCACGTCTTCGTGCTTTACGTGGAGTGTGAGCGATGTGGCAACCTCAGCGAACTCATCTTCCGACAGCACCAGGGCCAAACTATCCTGGCCTGACCTTTCCCCGAAGACCTCCTAACAGGCCAACCCCAGTCGATGGTTCACCTTCAATCGGGGCCTTGACTTCGTCGTCGGGTCATCGTCCAGCGGGCAGCCAGTCGGAATGGGCCGACAAATCCTCCCGTGTCCGGTTCCGGATGTCGACAAAGCAAGGTCACGGGGTCAGCCGGTAGATCTTCTCTTCCAGCCCGCGGCGCTGGGAATCTGGTCGAGACCGCTCGGAAGCTCCGCGCCTGCTTCACCGGACTGAGCCGTCACCCAACTCCGCGTGCCACCACTTGCCCGCGACCTTCCCGTTCCTGATCCACAGTTCCGCCCACCCGAAGCTCTCTCGGTGGTCGAGAAGCCGCGTCGAGCCGAAGGCTAGGCCCTTGTCTCCGACGATCCTCTCGACCTTCCTCAGCCTCATGCCCTTCTTGATCCGCTTGAACTCCGACTTCGTGATCGTGTTCTTGTCGGTCTCCCGCTTGACCGTGCGCCGGGTCGATGCTGACTTGGTCCGCCGTGTCTTCGGTGACCAGGCCTAGCTCGTTTGCCGGCGCCACAGCTCCGCAGCCTGACCCCCGGAAACCCTGGTGCGGACCCTGCCCCGAGGACGACGGTGCCTCCGAACCTGGGTCTGGCGACGTCGGTTGACAGGCGTAGCCTCCGGAGAGCGGCGTCTGGGCGGCGTCCGCTGTCTTGTCGACTTCGGAAGGACCACCAAATGGCGACCCTGACCGCATGGGCGTTCTCAGGTGTTGGCGATGCCGACGCCACCATTGACAAGCTCAAGGCGCTGCAGTCACAACAGCTGATCAGCATCCAGGACGCGGCCATCGTCACCTGGGAGGTTGGGAAGAAGAAGCCGAGGACCCGCCAACTGCACAATCTGGCCGGGCCGGGCGCGCTCGGTGGCGCCTTCTGGGGGCTGCTGTTCGGGCTGCTGTTCTTCGTTCCGTTGCTGGGAGCGGCGATCGGCGCCGGCATCGGCGCTCTGACCGGGTCGATGATCGACGTCGGCATCGACGACAAGTTCATCGACAGTGTCAAGCAGAAGGTCACACCTGGCACATCAGCCCTGTTCCTGCTCACCTCCGACGTGGTCGAGGACCGGGTCAAGACCGAGTTGAGCGGCACCACGGCCGAGCTGATCGCCAGCAACCTCACCGCCGATCAGGAGGCCAAGCTTCGGGAGGTCTTCGCCGACGAGTGACGAGAACGGGCGCGGCGCGCCTGTAAAAGGGTCCGCTGGAAATCGCTGAGCCCTCCGGCGTAGATTCGCGCGAGTCGCAGCGAGGCTGGCACACGCGATTCCCTCATCCAGGGGCCTGGTGAGGTGGTGGCTTCTCTTCGATGGCCGTGTCGACTCGCTCATCAATGGTCTTGCCATCAAGGTGGTCGTTGGGCACGGTTGGGTTTGGAATGGAGGTGGTCCAAAATGGCCTACCCGTCGAACGACGTGCCCGGCCGGCGAGCGGCGCGACTGTCACTGGTTTCGGTCGTCCTCTGGGTGCTGGCGCTCGCCTTGCTCATCCTGGCGGCGGTCATCGGCTTCACCGGCGAAGCAACCGGCACCACAGCCAACCTTCCGCTGCCGGTGACGTACAGCCGTCCCGCACTGTCCATCATCTTCGCCGCTCTCGCCGCGTCAGGTGCCGTACTGGTCGGGCTGGCCGCGGCGCAGACGACTGCCGCGATGCGAGTCTTGGACCGTGACCGCCGCATTCCGTCGACCATCTCGTCGGATGCCAGACAGAAGGCCAGCCGCATCCTCGGACCGGCCGCGGTGGCCCGCTACCAGCTCGATCACGACACGACACCGCCGCCGAGCGCCATCCCGCAGCCCGCTCCGGCCGGCCCGGTCCGGTTGACCGTGCTGATGCCCGCACACAACGAGGCACTCATCATCGAGACGTCGCTCGCGTCATTGTGGAACCAGACCCGACGACCCGACCGGGTCCTGGTGGTCGCCGACAACTGCACCGACGCGACCATCGAGATCGCCCAAGGAAGCGGCGCGGAGGTGTTCGCCACCGTGGGCAACGTGGAGAAGAAGGCCGGCGCCCTCAACCAGATCCTGGCCCGCCTCCTGCCGCAGACCGACGACCTTGACGTGATCATGGTGATGGACGCCGACTCCGTCATCACACCCGACTTCCTAGCGACCGCGCTCGGGCGGCTCGAGAACGAACCTGACCTCATGGCGGTCGGCGGGGTGTTCAACGGCGAACCGGGCGGCGGCATCGTCGGCCAGCTGCAGCGCAACGAGTTCAGCCGCTACCAACGCTACATCTCCCGCCGCAAGGGCAAGGTGTTCGTGCTGACCGGGACGGCGTCCATCATCCGTGGCTACGCCCTCGGCGCCGTCGCCGAAGCCCGCGGCACGCTCATTCCGGGCCGTCACGGCCAGGTCTACGACACCCTCGCCTTGACCGAGGACAACGAACTCACCCTCGCGCTGAAGACTCTCGGCGCCAAAATGATCTCGCCCCGTGAGTGCCAGGTGATCACCGAGATCATGCCCGACCTGCGGGCCCTGTGGCGGCAACGCAGCCGCTGGCAACGAGGCGCCCTGGAGAACATCGGGGCCTACGGCCTCACCCGCACCACGGCTCTCTACTGGCGACAGCAACTCGGCATCGGCTACGGGACGATCGCCTTGAACGCCTACCTGCTGCTCATGTTGATCACCGTGCTCGCAGCCGACGGGTTCCAGATGCTGTGGTTCTGGACCATCATCGGATGCATCTTCATCGTCGAACGCATCGTCACCGTCGCTGCCCAGGGCTGGCGCGGCGTGCTGCTCGCCGCCCCCCTCGTCATCGAGATCGGCTACGACCTCCTCATCCAGGCGGTCTACGTGAAATCGCTGATCGACATCGCCACCGGCCGCAAGTCGGGATGGAACACCGTCGTCCGAGAGGCGGCTCCGCAATGATCCCACTCGGCATCCTGCTCCCCAGTTCGGTCCTTCAAAGTGGCTGGTTCCAAACCCTCGCCGTCTTCGTCGGCCATCAACACCCTGATCTACGCGGCACTCGCCATCGGCAAGCTCATCCCCCGCCGAAGAACCTGACCCTGACATCAACAACCAAGCTAGATGAACCGCCCCGGCGTGTCCGGAGACTTTCTAGTTTGAGACTCCAGCGGTTGCTGGGGTCTGGTGGTGAGCGTAGTGAGCGGCCTCTGCTTCGACGGGCGTGAGGTCGTCGCAGTACTCGAACGGACGGCGGTGGTTGAACCAGTCGACCCACTCGGCGGTCGCGATCTCGAGGTCGTCGAACCCCTTCCACGGCCGGCGCGGCTTGATCAACTCGGTCTTGTAGAGCCCGATCACGGACTCGGCCAGGGCGTTGTCATACGACGAGCCCACGGCCCCGGTCGAGGGCTTGATCCCGGCAGCGTCGAGCCGCTCGGAGTAGGCCACCGACATGTACTGCACGCCGTGGTCATGGTGCGCGATCAGACCGGCCAGGTCCTTGCCCTCACGCTGCCGGGTCCAGATCGCCTGCTCGACCGCGTCGACGACGAGCTGGCTGGTCATCGTCGTGGCCACCGACCAGCCCAGGATCCGCCGGGCGTAGGCGTCGATGACGAACGCGGTGTAGCACCAGCCCGACCACGTCGAGCAGTAGGTGAAGTCGGCAACCCAGAGGCGATCTGGTGCCAGTGGCGTGAAGTTGCGGTCCACCAGGTCCAGCGGCTTGGGCGCCTTCGGGTCGCTGATCGTGGTCCTCTTGACCTTCCCGCGCACCGCTCCGGCCAGGCCGAGCTCGCCCATCAGCCGCTCCACGGTGCAGCGCGCGATCGGCGCCTCATCGGCTGGCCGTTCGCGGTTCAAGGTCAGCCACACCTTCCGGGCTCCGTAGACGCCGTAGTTCGACGCGTGGACCGCGGCGATCCGAGGCTTCAACTCCTCGTCCCGCATCTCTCGCTGCGGTGGGCTTGCGGGAGCGGTGCTCGTAGTAGGTCGCGGGGGCGATCTTGGCGCCCAGCTCGGTGAGCTGGTCGCAGATCGACTCGACACCCCATCGCAGACCATCGCCGTCGCGGACACCGACGTGCTCGTCGATGTAGGCCACGATCAGCGCTGTGGCCGGTCGAGTTCGGCCGCGAAGAAAACCGATGCGGACTTGAGGATCGCGTTGGCCCGCTTCAGCTCGGCGTTCTCCCGCTTCAACCGCTTCAGCTCGGCCGACTCCTCGCTCGTCAGCCCGGGCCGCTGACCGGCATCGACCTCGGCCTGGCGGCACCACTTCCGGATCGTCTCCGGCGTCCCGACACCCAGCAGCTCGGCAACCTTGGTCATCGCGGCCCAGTCCGACTCGTGATCAGACCGGATCTCGGTGACCATCCGGACCGCCCGCTCACGCAGCTCGGCCGGGTACCTCTTCGACGTACTCCCTGACATGACTCCATCCTTCCCAAGGAACGGAGTCTCCGGACTTGCCGGGGCGGTTCAGCCCGCAGCAGAACCTGCTGATGAGAACCGCCGGGAACACCGTTCCCGTGACAGACCCACCTTGTCGACAAGTGGTTTGTCGTTGGGACATGGGTGTGGTCGTGCGCTGGTATTCCGGTGTCTGCGCTTATGGGTGGATCCGTTGGCTGCGGTTTGCGGCGGACGCTTGCAGGGAGCGGACGCCTGCTATCGCGGCGGCGGCGATGGTGCCGGCGGTGGGCGCGGCGATGAAGACGATGGCGGCGAGGCTTTCCCAGGTGCTCAGCGCGCCGAGATTGAACCCAGTGAGCCCGGCGGCCGTGATGGCGATGACGTGGCCAAGTCCGGGCAGGCTGACGGCGATCAGGTACCAGCTTGCGGCGGCAAGTCCAGGCAGGTAGAGGGTCAGGTAGGCGATGGCCCAGGACCGTTCGCGTCGGCTTGACGTCGCAAGGAGGTTCTCGTCGTCGGTGGTCGCGTGACCAATGGCTCGTCGGAAGGTGGCCGTCTTCAGCGCCCAGAGGTTGCGGCTTCCGCTGATGGTGGCGAGGACGGCGTACAGGTCGGTTCGCATGAAGACGGCCGCCTGGAACACGATGGCTGCGACCTGCAGGACTACCGTGGCGGCTAGCACGTTCGCGATCGGCGCGGGCACGCCTGCCGCTTGTGCAAGGATCAGCGTTCCCGTGAGGGCGGCGTCCACGCTCAGCCCGGCGAGAAGTGGTGGCAGCCGTTGTGCCCGAGGCAGGCTCCACAACGCTGTGAGGTCGGCTTGCGCGGTGAGGAAGTACAACCGACGGCTGATCGACATCCTGCTGGGAATCCCTCGGGCGGCCGCGGCGAGGACGTGACCGGCCTCATGCATCAGGGTGCACAGCACGGCGGCTAGCGACATCACCAGCACGGAGGCAAGCGGGGAGCCGGCCACCACGACATCGGAGGCGTGAGGCCGAAGGGCCGGGTCGTGGAGTGCAGCCACCGACCCCGCGAGGGCGAGGCTCGCCTGCACCCCCCATCCGACCGGGCTGAACAGCACCCGGCCGCACCGCTGCCAGGTCTGGCCGACTGGCGGCACGACGGCGGCGTCAGGCTCGGCGGCGAGCACACCCTCCGCGATCAGGACCTGGACGAAGTCGGCGACATCGACCGGCTCCCCGGCCAGTTCCTCAGCTCGGGCGGTGGCGACGGCGATCGTGTCCCCGGTGCTCAGCCAGCCGATCACTTTTGCGCCGATGTCCGGCACCGCGACGTAACAGCGGGTACGCGGATTCCCGACGATATAGGCGTCGCCATCGGCGACGAGGGTCAACGCAGCGAACTGGGCTGGGGGCAGCGCCGTCACGTCATCACCGTCGATATCGTCGACTCTGGGGCCATGTCATCGGCGGGGACTTGGCGTTCGGCGCAGCGTTGGCATTCGGGGTGGAAGTTCCACTGGTCACGCCCGACCGACATCCCGTCGGCAAGGGCGATCCAGTGATAGGTGGCCCGGGCGACGGGCTCGTCGTGACGGCTGAGGAATCGGAGGGTTTCCAGGGCCATCAGTCCGGCGAGGATCTGCACAACCGGGCCGGTGCCTCGGTTGACGGTGCTCGCCAAGAGCAGCGGCGGTCGCGCGAGTATGGATTCGGAGCCGAGCAACTGGTCTTGCCGGTGCAGCTCCAGGCATTCCCGACACGGTGAGACGCCAGGTTCGACCGACCAGTAGTACAGGGTCGACTGCTGCAAGCCGCCGGTGACGAACGGGACACCGAGCTGCATACACGCCTCGTTGACCTGTAGCTGCGCGTCGGTGGGTGTGTCGATGGCACACACCACGACGTCGACGTCTGCGGCGAGCTCGCCGATACGGTGCGCGTCGGTGATCCGCTCGACCAGCGGTTCGACCCGGGTTTCCGGAGAGAAGGACCGAACCCAGGCGGCGGCGGCGTCGACCTTGTGGCGGCCGATGGCGCCTTGGCCGTAGCAGAACTGGCGGGCAAGGTTCTTGGTTTCGACGGTGTCGATGTCAACCAGGCGGATGAATCTGACACCTGCCCCGACCAGGGATTGGAGGATTCCGCTGCCGCCTCCGCCCGCGCCGAGCAGCAGGACGCGGCCACGTGCGACGTCGGCGTGGATGTCGAAGGCACCGCGCTGCGGGGTGCTGAACAACTCGTAGTAGTGCAGGTTGCTCTCGTGCCGGTCGCGGACCTTGGCCGGGATGGCCGACCAGTCGTCGCCCTCGTACACGAGGCCAAGTTCGGCCAAGGCGGCGATGCCGTCACAGACTTCACTATCGGAGACTCGGTACCCTTGGAGGCGCAATTCTGCGGCGATCTCCTCCGGAGTGCGGTCGCCAACTGCCAGCAGCTGCAGCAACGCAGCGGTGCTCCCGTCGGGGTCGCCCAATTCGAGCCGCTCGTAGGGACGGACGTAGACCAACACGTGCCCGTCGCCGGCCACCGCGGAGATGGATTTCAACGTCGGATGGATCACAATGACACTCCAGGTCGACAGGTAACGGACTACAAGGTGGTCGAGACCGGTGGCTGTGCAGAACGCGGTGTCCGCACAGCCACCGAGCGGATCAGATGCCGCCAGCCTCCGGGTCGAGGTGACAGCGGGTCGCCTCGATACGCTCGACCTTCACAACGGTGATCTTCATGGGTATTCACCTCCTTCACGTTCAGTGGCTTCGATCAATGACCCAAGCTGCTCTCCAACGCAGACGTCACCCGCCACGCAGTCTCCGAAGGTTGCCGCGGATCTGCGGCCTTCGCTTCTGAGCGCGCCGCCCGACGCCGAGCGACGGCCTCAGGACCGGCCGCACGATCCGTCGACCTCGACGTAGTACGGGCTGGTGTGACCGACGTGGCCGGTGCCGGTGCAGCCGTATCGGTAGCGGCCGACGACCTGCGTCATCGATGCGTCGGAGTAGTAGGTGTACGAGGTCCAGTAGATGGTCGCTGCGCTTGCGGTCGGGGTGAGCGCCATAGCTAGTGCACCCCCGGCCAGAAGAGCGGCGGCAGCGGCTCGGCGCGAACTGATTCTTGGCACGGTTTGCTCCTTCGTTGAGTAGATCTCGGGCCCGCTCTGTTTCTTGATGGCGCTTCCATTGCTGACTGACATGACTTGCTCCCTCCAGAATGTGTTGTGTGGTTGGCTTTCGCGTAGCCCAGCCGGACCCCTGCGTGGATCGGGACCTGCTGGACGACTTGACCTTGGGGCGGCTCTAGCTGTTGGCGGCGGCGATCGAGGCGGCGAACAGACTGCGGCCGGGACGACCGCCTGCCACGGCGGAGGATCGAACGCGATGCCTGCGACCGAGCACACCGTCACCACGAGGCTGATGGCGCCGGTGATCACCGTGACCCAGAACTTCGTGGTTCTCAGCCCAGGCTGTTGGCTCACTATGGACGATGCGGGTCCGGGACTGGCATGACATCTCCTCTGTCGGCTCGCTGGGATGGGAGTGCAACTGCGTCGATTGGCTACTCCCGGCCGGTCGACCTGCTGGGTTGGCCTGACCCATCAAGCGTCGCTGGGCTGTCCGCGTCGTGACAGGGCGGAATCCCCCGGTGAAGAGAGGGAAAACCCCCGACCCCCGCCGCGGCCCAGCCGGCGCGGGTTTTCCCTCTTGCCGGTCCGCGATGGGTGGCGAGATCCTTGCGATATGGCGACTCGCCGCATCGTCGAGTGGGCACTTGGTGCGACCTTCGTCGCGGCCGTCGCCATGGCGCTGTGGTGGGCGGAATCCCCGACCCTCGCTGACGATGCCTCTCTCGGCGTTGGCAATGTGCTCTTCGGCACGGGCTTCGCTCTCACAGCAGCGTTCTTGGCCACCGCCCGTGAACAGCGTGGAAACGCGGCCCTGATGGCGCTGGCCGCGGTGGCCTTCGTCATCGACGAGTCATCGCAGCAGACGATAGGGGAGTGGTCGGCTCGTGTCTCCGCCGCCGGACCCTTCGTCCAGGTGCTGACCGGAGCCATCCTGCTGCGGTATCCAGAGCCCCGGTTCGACCGCCCCAGCGGCATCTTCATCGCTACCAACGCGGCGCTGGCCGTGGCAATCGGGACTGCACTCGCGTTGCGCTATCCGATCGGGTACCCCTACGCGGATGGCGTGCCCAGCGAGCAGTTCGAGCGCGTTCTGACGATCCGAGCCACATGGTGGACTGCCGGCTCGTGCGTGTTCGTGGCCCTCCTGGTTCGGCGCTGGCGCCGTCTGCAGTACTTCGATCGCAGGGTTTTGAGACCTGTCGCCTTGGCTGCGGCGACCGGTGCAGTTGCCATCGCTCTGGCGCCCATCCAGCGTTGGCTGCCACCGCAGGTCGGTGAGGCCCTCGACCTTGCCCGATCCTGGGTTGCGGTGCTGATCTCGATGTCTTTCGTCGTGTCCGCGGCACTGCTTCGGCTCTCGTTGATCAGGGTGGCGACGCTTGCCGCGCGGCTCGAAGGTCCTGTCAGCGTGACCGAGGTCGAGTCGGCCCTGCAAGAGGCCATCGGTGACGACAGCCTTCGGGTCTACTACTGGCTGCCGGCCTCCGCCAGCTACGTCGACGGAACCGGGTCGATCAAGCCGGACCAGTCGAGCAGCGACTCGGCGATCGTGAGCGTGCAGGCGTCGTCCGGCGACCCGCTGGCAGTGATCATCGCCAGCTCCGGGGTGCGCCGCCACCAGGCGCTTCTGCAGAGCGCCGCGGCAGTCAGCCGTCTGGCCCTGGAGAGCACACGCCTGGAGGCACAGCTGCGCTTCCAGCTGTCGGAGACTCGCCAGGCAAGGTCGCGGCTGCTACGTGCTGGTTGGGAGCAGCGACGTCAGATCGAACGAGATCTTCACGACGGCGCACAGCAGCACCTCCTCGCGGTGGCGCTGAGGCTGGGGGCGGTTGAGGCGCAGGCTGGCAGCGCCCTGATCGAGGATGGGATTCGAGAGGCGCGCGGTGAGCTCACAGCAGCCCTCGCCGAGCTCCGCGAGCTCGCCCACGGCATCTACCCAGTGGCGCTCAGCCAGAGCGGACTGGCGGCAGCAATCGAGGCCGTAGCCGAGCGGCTCGCGGTCCCGATCGTGCTGAAGATCCCTGACCGTCGGTGGTCACCGGACACGGAGAGCGCTGCCTACTTCCTGGTTTGTGAGGCGCTCACCAATGCGACCAAGCACGCTGAGGCGCAGATGATCTGGGTCACCGTGGGCGAGTCCGGCAGCGAGCTCGTCGTCAGCATCCGCGACGACGGCAAGGGCAACCCGCAGCTGAACGATCGCAGCGCACTGCCCGGCCTGCGAGACCGCTTGGGTGCCCTCGGCGGAACGCTGTCAGTGGAGAGTGCGCCGACGGGCACCACGGTCGTCGGGAGCATCCCATGCGGGTAGCACTGTGCGACGACTCGGCACTGTTTCGCAGCGGGCTGGCGATGTTGCTGCAGGTGGTCGATATCGAGGTCGCCTACGAGGCTCGCAGTGCCGATGAGCTCATGGCCCGGCTGCCGTCCCACGATGTCGACGTCGTCGTGCTGGACATCCGGATGCCACCAACCTTCACGGACGAGGGCCTGGTCGCCGCCGAACGGATCCGAGAGCGGCATCCACAGGTTGGCATCCTCGTCCTGTCCACCTACACGGACACCAGCTGTGCCGTCCGGCTGCTCCAGGAGCTGTCCACCTCGGTCGGTTACCTCCTGAAGGATCGAGTATCGGACACCAGCGAGCTTCGCGATGCTCTCGACCGCTTGCATCGGGGCGAGACGGTGATTGAGCCGGACATCGTCCGCCAGCTGGTGAGGAGGCGCGAACGACGCACCGGTCTCCATCGCCTGACGGAACAGGAGCTTCGCATCCTGACCCTCCTGGCAGAGGGACGATCAAATGCAGGGATCGGCGCTGCGATGTATCTGAGCACGAAGACCGTCGAACGCCACGTCGCGAACATCTTCTGCCATCTTGGGCTCGAGCAGCGCGGTGTCGACAACCGCCGGGTGCTGGCCGCTATCACCTGGCTCCGTTCACAGAGCTCCGATCAGGATCCGAGCGACTGAGTCTTCACATCAGCGCACACCCGGCTCATTCAGCAGGCTGCGTCAGTCCTGATCGGGCCAGTCACCGTCGATGACCTGCTGGAAGATCCTGGTCGCTGAGTTGTCGCCTGCTTCACCTGTGTGACGTCGCCGCGGTACCAGCCTGCGATGTAGCCGGGGGAGAGCTGGCATCGTCGGCGCTGTCGTCGTCGGAGCCGAGCCAGCAGCGGATCAGGTACGCCGATGCCTCGGCCTCGGTCTCCATCCGCTTCGGGTGCTGCCGGTAGCCGGCGAGGTCGTCGGCGTGTCCGTGGAGGATGTGCGCGAGCTCCTGCGCCACCGTCTCCACCTGCTGCGACTCGGTCAGGCGCGGGTCGCCCGCACCGTATTGCTGGCCGGTCTGTCCAGCCGAACGAGCCGCCGCCCTCTTCTCGGTCGCTGTCCGTGCTGCACACGACGGTCCGCCTGCGGCGCGACTCTCGCGGTATGCCAGCCTGCCACCTGTGGAGAGACGGCGCCCGAGCGCGACAGCAGACGAGAAGGCGATGCTGGTCGGCTGGCTGACGTGGCAACAGCAGACGGTCGAGCTGAAGTGCGCGGATCTCACCGAGGAAGATGCTCGCCGCGCACCGATCCAGACCTCGCCCCAGATGACGATTGCGGCCCTCGTGTCTCACCTGGCCGCGGTCGAACGCGACTGGCTCGAAGGGAGCTTTCTCGGCCGCGCAGAACTACTGACCGACGATTCGGCCGGCGGTTGGGACGTCACCGGTCGTCCACTCCATCAGATCGTCGAGGCCTATCGCCGACGAGCCGCCCGCTCCCGGCAGATCATCGAGTCTCATCAGCTTGAACAGCTGGAAGCGTTCGCCCCACCCGGAATGGAACTGGTATCGCTGCGCTGGATCGTGACGCACCTGATCGAGGAGACCGGCCGCCACCTCGGACACCTGGACTTGTTACGCGAGCTATCCGACGGATCACGCGGTCAGTAGCCACGTCCGACCGTTCTCAGGGGGCGATCGACGAGTGGCGCGTCCGGACCGACCAAGCGCACGGTGGCTAGCGTTGCGCACGTGGCTGAATACGCCGAGCTGTCGACATCTCGGGTCATACGCGTTCAGAGTCGGCTTCCCCGGGTGGACCGACCACACGAGTACTCCGATGACGTCTGCTTCAGCCCTGATCTGGTCGCCGCTTTCATCATGGCCTACACCGCACCAGGCGACCCGATCTTCGACCCCTTCGCTGGCTTCGGCACCACCCTTCGAACCGCCGAGCAGATGGGGCGGCGCGCCATCGGCTTCGAGATCGACGAGTCGCGGGTGACCTTCGCCCGCCGAAGCCTGACCGACCCGACCTGGATGCGACACGTCGATGTGCGCCACGCCGACTGGTCACAGGTGCCGCCATTCCAGCTGTCGATCACCTCACCGCCCTACATGACCAAACAGAACCATGAGCAGAACCCCCTGAGCGGCTACCGGACTCTCGACGGCAACTACGTTCGCTACCTGACAGACCTGCAGGACATCTACCGTGGTGTCGCAGGCCGGGCAGCGGCACCCGATGCTCGCCTGGTCGTCAACGTCGCCAACCTCCACGGCACGCGACTGGCGTGGGATGTCGGCGACGCGCTGGCTGAAGTGCTCACCTTCGAGCGCGAGATCGTCATCGACTGGGACCGCCCTCAGGATTGGTTCACCCAGGACTACTGCCTCGTCTTCCAGCCCAGACCGGTGAAATAGCGAGACCACGTCCTAGGGGTCAGTCCTCGCTCCGAACGACGAAGACTCCCTGGCTGGTCCGTTTACGGCGATGCCGGCGTACAAAGGTCCGACGGCTCACGGCACCGCCCGACCGTGTTCACGGCGAACCATGGCGGCCTCCGCGCGTTAGCCTCAGGCCATGCCTACTGCCCTGCTGCTGATGGGAACCGTGGGTGCCGGGAAGACTACGACCGCTGACGCCGCGGGTCTTCACGTGCAGGCTGCCTCGTCTGCATGCGCTCCGGCCGTCCTCGCCAGCCGGCTCCGCGATCGGCACCTCGAAGAGCCTGCCGAGCTGGCCTGGCATGGATATCTGACCCCCAGCTGAACCGGTCCTCTGCGGCGACCGCAGTCCTCATGACCGACCTCGTCGGGTGACCAGTGAGCGGTCGTGGAATCGGGCTGGTGAGGCAGCGTTACTCTCCACAGGGCACCAAGCGCCGAGACGGCCGGAAGGCTGGTCGAACAAACGCGGTCCCCGTTCCCGCAACCTGAGGCGGCGTGCGTGACGAGTCGGCTGCTGGGCCCGAAGACGATCGAGACGGTCGAGGAGGCTGTCTCGGCACACATCGGTCACACCTGGCGGATCTCGTCGTGGACCGACCTAGCAGAGCGGGCTTCCCACCCTGCAATGATCCTGCGCGACGAGTCGTACGCGGTGTTCGCGAAGCTCGCAGCGGCCGACGAGGCCACGTTGCAAGTCAACGGCGAACTGGCCGGTCTGCGGCTGCTCACTGAGTTCGGGATACCCGTTCCTGTCCCGGTCGGCAGCGGCCGGGTCGACCTGGCCGACGGTTCCGCGGTGCTGCTGTTCGAGGCTCTCGAGGAGCGCACGGACCGCTCCACCGAGGACTGGCAGGCCATCGGCCGGGTCCTCGCAGTTCTCCACTCGGTCGAAGGCGACTCCTACGGTGCGGCTGCGGACGGGTTCTTCGGACCTCTCCGGCTAGAGAACGCTCCAGTCGACCCCGACACATGGGTGGAGTTCTATGCGGTGCGACGAGTGCAGCCGTGGCTGCGAACCGCTCGAGATGCCGGCTCGGTCGACGCCGCGACAGCAGCAAGAGTCGAGACCCTGATCCAGCGGCTACCCCAGTTGGCCGGACCCGATCCCAGCCCTCGTCTCCTTCACGGGGATGCGCAGCACCACAACTTTCTCAGCACCAGCGCCGGCGCGGTGGTCATCGACGCCTCGCCTTACTTCGGTCATCCCGAGATCGACCTCGCCCTGCTTGACTACTTTTCGCCCGTCCCACCCCAGACCTGGTCCGCGTACAACGAGATCCGACCGATCGACCAGGAATTCCAGCAGCGACGCGAACTGTGGCGAGTCTTCGCCTATCTCGGCATCCTCACCGTCGACCCCACATCTGAGTTCGGTCGCACCTTCGGACCACGCCTTCACAGCGCTCTCAGCCGTTACCTCTAGATCCGCAGGCGGCAAGGCGACACCGCGACAACGCGGCGGCCCAACCACTCTTGTTGTCGGTAGACGGTCGGCAACTGCGTACCCCTCCGCAACGGGGGCGCGAGACATGCATCAGAATCGAAACCTCACGATGCGGCTGGAATGTCTGAAGCCGGGCAGCAGATTCATCAGGCGATACGTGCGGCGTATCGCTGTAGGTGCCTTCGCCAGCAGCGTGGGCGAGTCGTTCATCGGCGCCTCATCGACGTACTCGAGCCGCGAATGCCATCCGGCCAGGTCCGCTGGGTCGTCGAAGCCACAGTGGAACAGGGCGTCGTACCTGCGCCCCAGGGGATCCCATCGGGAGAAGCGCCATGCCGAGACCGACACCGTGTCGAGCTGGATCTGGCCCGTCGGGAAGCCGTCCACAATGCTGACCAGCAGGCGCTTGGTGTGGGCCTCGGTCAGGTAGGGGACGATTCCTTCGGCGATCACCAGCACCGGAAGGTCCCGCCGGACACGCTGCAGCCAGGCCGGGTCGGTGACATCGGACCCGATCAGAGTGCAGTGCTTGCGTTCCGGCAGGAGCTGCCGCCGCAGCTCTATGACGCCGGGGTAGTCCAGGTCGTACCAGTCGACGGTGTCGGGTGGATCGATGCGGAACACGCGGGCGTCGAGGCCGCAGCCCAGGTGCAGCACCACTGCATGGCGATGATCGCCGAGGAAGGCTCGGGCCCATTCATCGTGAGCCCTGGCGCGCTCGACGGCACCTAGGCCGAGCTGGCTGGCTCCGAATCTGCCCTTGTCGTAGTCGGGATCGAGACGCCGCATGACCTGCTCGGCGTACGCGTCTCCGAGGATCGGATCGGGCAGGCGGTTGTCCAGCGCCTTGGCTTTGAGGACGGGACTGAGAGTCTTCTGAACCCCGACGAGTTCCACATCAGCAACACTAATGTGACAGCCGACCCATCAGCCGCGAGCGTCGATGGCAGCCATCCCTGTCGGTGACGGGACGCCACGGGTGGCCGTCGCGGCGCCTGAGCCGACCCGCCGGGCGAGGCTTCTCCCACCGCTCGGTGGGCCTACGCTCCCGTCGTGATGTCACAGCGAAACACGGCACCCACTGTTCGTCCCGCCCGGCTTGAAGATGTCGAGCAGATGGCGCGGGTGATCGTGACGTGCTGGCAGGAAACATACCGCGGGCTCATGGCCGACGCGGTCCTCGACGACCCCGACCTTCTCCCCCGCCGGGAGCGGTTCTGGACCGCCGCGTTGACCGATCCCCGATTCAGCGCCAACCGAATCGCCGTCGCCGACCGGGACGGCCGGCTGATCGGAGTCGCGATGTCGGGCCCTGCCCTCGACACCGCAGCGGCGTGGGACAGGCAGCTGTACGTGCTCTACGTGTACGCCGCCGACCACGGGTCACGGGCCGGGTCGATGCTGTTGGACGCGGTTGTCGATCCAGCCGAGTCGGTGGCGCTGTGGGTGGCCGACCCGAACCCGAGAAGGGGTCCGCTGGAGCGACGTGTCGGGCAAGGCTCACCGCAGGAGCGGCTCAATGACGGTCTCGGCCAGCACGGGGTCGAAATCCGTCGTGATCACGGACTCGGCGTAGTCGCTTCTGTCGGCGGTCACCACGATCACCAGACGTCGGGACGGGATCACGAAGATGCGCTGATACCAGGAGCCTGCGGCCAGGTAGCCGGGCGACTCCGGCTCGTTGATCAGCCACCAGAAGTAGCCGTACTGGTCGCCGCCCTTGCCCTGCTCGGCCGTCAACTGATTCGACGTCGACTCGGTCACCCATGACTCCGAGACCAGCTGCCGGCCCTTCCATCGTCCGCCGTCGAGGTACAGCTGACCGATCTTGACCAGGTCGGGCGCCGTGAGCCTCAACCCGTACCCGCCGCTGTGGACGCCGGTGCTGTCGATCAGCCACGCGAACCCGGCGTCGTCGAAACCGTTCTTGGTGGTCAGATCGCTTCCCTCCCAGGCAGGGTGGGTGTCGATGCCGAGCGGATCGAACAGCTTCTCCCGCGCGTAGTCGAGGATGGGCCGGTCGATCGCTCGCCGCAGCACGGTCGCGACCAGGTGGGCGCTGCCGTCGGAGTAGCCGAACCTCGTGCCCGGGTCGCTGGTCATCCCGAAGGCCAGAATTGACTTCACCGGGTCCTCGGCCTCCAGGTTCATGCCTCCGTCATCAACTGACACACCCGCTGTCATGGTGAGCAGCTGTTTCAGCGTGATCGCCTGCTGCGCGGGTGTCATGACCGAGACGTGGTCGGGCAAGAGTTCGGCCAGGGTCTGATCGAGCCTCAGTCGACCCTCGTCGACAGCTATTCCGACCAGGATGCTGACCACGCTCTTGGTCACCGAGAAGACGTGGGCCTGCTCCGTGGGCTTGCGATGCTGGTACCAGCTCAACGTGGTGCTGCCGTCGACACTGACCAGGACGGCGCGTACCTGGTTCAGCGAGCCAGGCCCGTTCTCCACCTCCCGTGTGAGTCGCCGCTTCATCGCGGTGTAGTCGATCCCGGTGGGTGGTCGGACTGCCAGGCTGGGAGCAGGTGTCGCTGGGACCGTCGCGGTCGGGGTGGCTGACGCCCGGTTGGGATCGGCCGCCGGCTGCACCTCGGGGGTGCACGCACTGCTGAGGGCGGCCAACGCGGCCAACGCGGCGATCGCCCGCGCCGGATGCCGTCGACGTTCGGTCTTGATCATCTGCACCACCCCCGCGCAGGAGCGACGTGCTACCTGATGGGCTCGCTCTTCGAGACTAGCCAAGCTCGAACCGGCCAGCCAGACTCACCCTGTACGCGGTTGTGCGTACTCCAATCGTGTGCGCGCGCTGATCGAACGCGTCGCGGGATTTGTCCCCGAGTTGTCCGTGGCGCCAGGGGAGAACGCATCGCTAACGTCTCGGGGATGAGCAAGTCGCTCGCATGCCGGGTCGGCCGGCACAGCTGGGAAACAGAAATGCGACGCCTCGACGACGTCGAAGCAGCCCGTCCCGTCTTGGTGTGCTCAGACTGCGGTAAGACAAACGCTGGAGAACGGATCCCGTCGAGCCACGGCACCGGGACGACAAACGGACCCAGTGAAAACTACAACGTCTTTGGAGGACCGTGAGCGGCATCTTCGCAAGACGGTTGGCTTCAGACCGGGAACAGCGGTACCACTGCTGGCCAGAAGAGGGCCGCGACCTGTGCGTGTCCGGTCACGGTCCAGTGCCCGAGAATCCTTTCGTTGGGTGCTTCGACGAACGTCGCGGCAATCCCTTCGTCTGTGAAGCAGTTCTGAGCGGCTGCGCAGACGCGGGCCTGTTCCGCCTCGTACCCCTCGATGATCCTCCGCAGTTCCGCGACATGAGAGGGGTTGAACTTGCCGCTGAGGTCGAAGAAATCACACGGACCCACACCAGTTGCCTCAGCTTTCAGCGCTGGATCTCTCTTCGCGTCGGCTTCAGCCCCGGCAACTGTGGGTCTACCTGGTTGGCCCACGATGAGGATCTTCGTGCCGGGTGACGCCTGGTTGACGATGCTCAGCGTTTCGGCGACGGCCTCGCCGAACTCGGGGACGTGCGCGTCATCGCCACCGTCGCACGAGATGTCGCCGTCGATCGTCTGCACGATGACCAGCGCAGGTGTTGGAACGTCCGCCAGAGCTGCCCGTGCCTGGGCCGGGAGATCCTGAGCAACAGCACCGCCCATCGCCCGGTTGGTGACATGACCTTGCGTTTCGGGTCGTACCGCGCTCAGCCGGAGGTAGATGCTCTTGACCTCCGGGTTCGTTCCGGTCGCCCACGAGTTCTCCAATGCGTCCTCCCCGGGCCGTTGAGGATCAGAGCTCTCACCCGTCAGACCGGAATGGCCGATGGCTACCACTCCTGCCGGGTTCTGCTCCGTGGGCGGGGCGCCACTCGCCGGCGCGCTCGGGTTCTGTCCGCCACAGCCGAGGAGAACGGTGGCGGCCAACACTGTGACAACGGTGCGCGCAACGCGGTTCGACCGCACCGGTGCTCGGACCACCATCACCGGGGTCCCCAGTCGGGTGAACTCTCCCACCCGGGCGTGACGGCGACCGGTGCGGTGCCGCTGCCGTCGGTCCGCACGGTGTAGAGGTCGGGAAGATCGTCCGGGGCACTCCTGCCGTACACGATCTGTCGGCCGTCGGGGGAGAAGGAGGCCGAGTACAGCTTCGTGTCGGCGCTGACATCGGTGACCGCCCGCAGACCGCGACCATCGGGGTGGATGAGGTAGAGCTGGGAGTCGAGGCCGCCGCGGTCCACATTGGAGCGGAACAGGATCCAGCGTCCGTCGGGTGACCAGTCGGGAGAGGCGCCGGCGCGGAGCGACCAGGGGGTGAGCTGGCGGAGATGGGTGCCGTCGGTGCGCATCACGAAGACCGCGATCCCGCCGGCCGGATCGGCGAGCGGCGAATTCAGCCGTACGAAGGCGATGTGTCGCCCGTCGGGAGAGACGACCATCTGTTCGTTGTCGCCGGCGAACGGGCGTCCGCGTAGAACGACTCGTGCGTGGCGTCCGGAGAGGTCACGGATGACGATGTCGGAGTGCTCGATGAACGCGTTGTCGGGGAACTCGCGGACCGAGCCGGTTGCTCGGGTGAAGACGACCCGATGGCCGTCGGCGAGGAAAGCGACAGTGGACTCGTCGTCGCACGGGCGGGACTGGGCCGGGTCGCACGGCGCGCTCAGCCGGTGCAGTCCGGTGCCGTCGGGTCGCACCGTGTAGATGGCGCACGACGTCTCGGGTGCGCAGCGTTGGAAGGCGATCAGCGATCCGTCGGGTGACCAGTCGGGTTGGTCGTCCTGCGTGCCCGCGTCGGGAGAGGTGATCTGGCGCGGGTGAGTTCCGTCTTTCCGCATGGTGAAGATCGCGCTCGTTGACCGTTCGACGTCGAGATAGACCTTGTAGGCGATCCTTCCGTTATCGCCCGGAGGCGTCGCCGCCGCAGGAATGGCTGTCCACATCGCCAGCACCCAGAGAACGACCAGCACCGCCGCCACACGCAGCCGGGCCCTGACCGTGACCAGCGCCATCGGTGCCACCCTGCCCGCGACCCACGATCGAGGTTCCATCGGGAACTCCCTCCCTAGCGAAGATGTGTGCAACCACCGTGCTGGGGCCTCCCCGCAGCCACGTCGCAAAAACCCCGCAAAGCGACGGTCTGCGGTTTGATGTGGCAATGGAGTTCGGTGTGCTGGGACCCTTGGTGGTCACCGGCGCGGCGCAAGACGGCCCCCTCGGTGGGCCGAAGCAACGCTCGCTGGTGGCCCTCCTGCTGCTGAATCCCAACCGTTCGGTCTCACGGGACGACCTGATCGCTGGGATCTGGGGTGAGCACCCGCCCGCGACGGCGGAGCACACCCTCGACAACTACCTGTCCCGACTGCGCAAGCTTCTCGGCCCAGACCGCATCCTCCGGCGTCGAGAGGGCTATGCCTTGCGGGTCGAGCCGGAGGAGCTGGACCTCGACGGCTTCGAAGCCGGCTTGTCAGAGGGAATGCGTCTCGCCACCCTCGACCCGGCGGCCGCGGCCGAATGTCTGAGCGTTGCCCTCGCGTTCTGGCGTGGTCCGGCACTCGCCGACCTTGTCGACCAGCCGTTCGCGGCCGAGGCAGCCGCCCGGCTCGAGCAGCGTCGGCTGCTGGCGGTCGAGGAGTACGCGGCCGTGATGCTGACCCTCGGCCGGGCCAGTGAGGTCATCGAGCTGGTCGAACCGCTGGTGGTGAGGAACCCGTTCCGAGAGCGCCTGCGGGGCCAGCTGATCCGCGGTCTGTATCTGGTCGGGCGGCAGGAGCGAGCCCTGGCCGTGTACGCCGACGGCCGACGCGCGTTCGCCGAAGAGCTCGGGATCGAGCCGGGCGAGGATCTGCAACGCCTCCACCGAGCCGTCCTGGCCCACGATCCCGACCTGCAGCCCGAACACTCCCGCACACATCCCGCAGACGATCCGGCACCGCCCCCGCGCCGCCCTCCGAGATCGCGCTGGCACCCACCGCCACGAGCCCTGGCACTCGCTGCCGCCGTCGTCGGGCTGGTGGTGGCGACGGCGATCATCCTCCCGTCTTCGCAGGACAGGTCTCCCGCGACTGGGCCTGAGTTCCGCACGGTCAGACTCGATCAGACGCCAAGCGCTGGTGCCGCAGGATTCGGCGCCTTGTGGTTGGCGATGCCCGCTCGTAGTGAGGTCGTCAGGGTCGACGCCGGCACGGGGCAGGTGAGTGACCACGTTCCCGTCGGTGGTGCCGGTGTCGTCGCAGTGAGCGACCATGCGGTGTGGTCGGCCGGCGTGCCCGGCGACGCCGTTGACCAGATCGATCCTGCGGCTGGCACCGTGGTCCGGAGGATCGGGCTCGGCAGCGCTCGGGTGCGCGCGATGGCCTTCGGAGAAGGCGCCCTCTGGGTTGCCGACGCGGTGAACGACGCCGTCATCGAGCTCGACCCGACCGCCGGACTGGTGAAGCGGCGGATGCCTCTGCCCCTCAAGCCCACCTCGCTGATCGTCGACGGTGAGACTCTGTGGGTCGCCGACTACGCCAATGCCGAGGTCGCTCAAGTGGACACGTCATCCGGACAGATCGTTGCCCGGCTCCATGTCGGTGGAGGTCCGACTGCGTTGGCGCTCGGGTCCGATGCGCTGTGGGTGGTGAACTCCCTGGACTCGACCGTGTCGCGAATTGATCCTCAGGTGTCCGTCGTTGTTGCCACGATCCCCGTGGGCAGCGGCCCCGTCGGGATCGCGGCCACGCACGGCGAGGTGTGGGTGGCCAACCAGTACTCGGCGTCCATGACTCACGTCGACGCCAACACCAACACGGTGATCACGACCTCGGGCACGGAGGGTGACCCGGCCGCGGTCTCCATGATCGGCAACACACCGTGGGTGGCGACCGCACCAGACCAAGGAGGCCGAGGCGGCACCTTGCGTCTGCTGCACAGCCGGAGCATCACGCTGGATCCAGCTTTCCAGACCGATCTCCTTCCACTGATGTCTGATCGCCTGCTGCGCAGCACACTCGTCGCCTATCGACACGTCAGTGGCCCGGCCGGAACCCAGGTGGTGCCCGACCTGGCGGTGGCCGTGCCGACACCATCGGGAAATGCCACGAGCTTCGCCTTCCGGCTTCGACCAGGGATCATCTACTCCGACGGCCGACCGTTGGTGGCCAGTGACTTCCGTCGTGGTCTGGAGCGCGTGGTTGCCCTGCAAACAGGGAACAGCGCGAACTTCATGAACATCAAGGGCGCCGGGGCGTGCGCCAGAGCGGGCGACGAGTCGTGCGACCTCTCGAACGGCATCGACACCGACGACGCCGCCGGCGCCGTGGTGTTCCACCTGACGAAACCCGATCCCGACTTCGTTGCGCTGCTCACCGAGTTTGCGGCGGCACCCATCCCCCCGGACACCCCGTACCGAGACATGGGCCTGGACCCGATTCCTGGCACCGGACCTTACGTCGTCGCCAGCGCCAGTCCCGACCAGGTGCGCTACGTGCGGAACCCGCACTTCACCGAACGCTCCCACTCGGCGCAACCCGACGGGCTCGCCGACGAGATCATCCTCGCGCTCGAAGAGTCGCGTGAGAAACAGACCGCCGCGGTCTTGAGCGGCAGGGCCGACTGGGCGGCCTACATCGACATGAACCAGCTGTCGGATCTGCGCGTCGAGATCCCTGAACGGATTCATCGGGCATCGATCCCGACCACGGACTTCTTCCAGTTCAACCTCCGGCTCGCACCGTTCGACGACATCAGGGTCCGGCAGGCCCTGAACCTGGCCGTCGACCGAGACCGCATCGTCGAGCTCTACGGCGGCCCGGAGCTGGCCACCCCGTCCTGTCAGGTCCTGCCCCCCGGCATCCCCGCCTACCGTCCGTTCTGTCCCTACACGAGGGTTCCGACGAAGTCAGGTGCCTGGCGTGAACCTGACCTGCGACGTGCCCGTCAGCTGGTGGCGGCGTCGGGCACCCATGGGGCGAAAGTCACCGTCTGGGGCTTCACCGATGACCCGACGATCAGACCCGAAGTGGTGCAGTACGTGGCGTCCGTGCTCCGCACGCTGGGATACGACGTCAGCGTACGACTGGAATCTCAAGACTCCGACCTGCCGCTGGATCGGATCCAGATCATCTCGGGCGCCTGGGGACGAGACACCGCCCACGGCATGTTGACCACCTGGTTCACGTGTGACGGCGCGACGAGCCACGGATACTTCTGCGACCCGAAGGTCGACAGCGAGCTCCGCCGAGCCCGAGCAACCGTGGCCACCGACCCCCGCGAAGCACAGGCGATCTGGGCCTCGATCGATCGCTACGTCACCGAGCAGGCCGGCTGGATGCCCATGATCAGCGAGGGTGGGGTCGAGATCGTCTCCGACCGTCTCGGCAACTACCAGTTCAACCCTTACTGGGGCTTCATCGTCGATCAAGCCTCAGTCCGGTAGCCCATGGAGGTCCTCAGCCCGCCGTCGGCGATCCGAGCCGTTCGGGGACTGTCGACCTGCCCACTGATGGACGCCTTCTGGCAATGCGGTCTGAGTCGCCGATAACGGCAAGGGACCGCCGCTTGGCGGGTCGGTTCGTTCAGGCAGCCCAACTCAGCAGCGTTTCGCCTCGATGAGGTGTCGGGTTGCGTGCGCGACGAACACCCCGTCGGTTCGGATCAGCCGGTCCAGCTCCAAGAGCTTGCCTTGATAAGCGGTGACGGAGAAGTCGGGCACCCACCAGACACACTTGCGCAAGATCCAGACCACCGCGCCGATGTCAAAGAACTCCATCCGACATCGCGCGGTCTTCACATCGATCACCCCGAGCCCAGCACGTTCGGCCTCAGCCGACTCCTGGTGCGGGTCCCGGCCGTTCAGGCCATCCGGAAGTGGGCCCAGGAAGAACTCCGAGAGCTCTGCTGCTGACTTCGGCCCCACATGTTGCCCGAAGTAGTGGCCGCCTTTTCTGGCTCTTCTGACTCTTCCGTGGGTGGTCAGCGTGGCCGGGAGTTGAGCAGGCCGTTCTCTGCATAGGTTTCTGGACTGTCAAGGAACAGGAACCGAGTGAGCGGGGAACGGCGTGCAGAGCGCCACCTTGTGGCGTGGGGTGTTGGGGGTCGAGAAGGCGGTCGTGGAGGGCGTCGAGTTCGACGAGGCCGAGCAGGTCCTGGTTGCGCACGTGAGGCCGAGGCGGCACGCGACCAGACGCTGCGGACGGTGCGGGCGGCGGTGCCGTGGCTATGACCAGGGCGAGGGCCGACGCCGGTGGCGAGGGCTGGATCTGGGCACGATCCCGGTCTGGCTGGAGGCCGACGCGCCGCGGGTGGACTGCCCCAGGCACGGGGTGGTGGTGGCGGCGGTGCCGTGGGCCAGGCACGGCGCCGGTCACACGTACGTCTTCGATGAGCAGGTCGCCTGGTTGGCGACGCAGTGCTCGAGGTCGGCGGTCACCGAGCTGATGCGGATTGCGTGGCGCACGGTGGGGTCGATCATCAGCAGGGTCTGGGCCGATGTCGAGCAGCTGCACGACCGGTTCGCCGGGCTACGTCGGGTCGGGATCGATGAGATCTCCTACCAGCGTGGCCACAAGTATCTGACCGTGGTGGTCGATCATGATTCGGGCCGGCTGGTGTGGGCTGCGCCGGGCCGGGACAAGGCCACCCTGGATGGCTTCTTCGACGCTCTGGAGGGCTCCGGGAAGGGCCGCTGCGCCCAGATCAGCCAGGTCAGTGCTGATGGCGCGGACTGGATCGCCGACGGTGGTCGCGGACCGCTGCCCGAAGGCGGTCCGCTGCGCGGATCCGTTCCATGTCGTGAAGTGGGCCACCGAAGCCCTGGACGAGGTTCGCCGGCAGGCCTGGAACAGTGCCCGTGGCGCGGTCACCCAACGCCGCGCCGGCCGCGCCACCGGGCAGGCCAAGGCGTTGCAGCATGCCCGCTACGCGCTATGGAAGAACCCGGAGAACCTGACCGACCGGCAGCAGGCCAAGCTCGCCTGGATCGCCAAGACCGACCCGAGGCTGCACCGGGCCTACCTGCTGAAGGAAGGGCTCCGCACCATCTTCAGCCTCGACCCGGCCGAAGCGCCCGCGGCCTTGGACAAGTGGGTTGGCTGGGCCCGCCGCAGCCGGATCGCCGCGTTCGTCGCCCTGCAACGCCGGATCGTGAAACACCAGGACTCGATCCTGGCCGCGATCGAGTACGGCCTATCCAACGGACGGATCGAATCGGTCAACACCAAGATCAGACTCATCACCCGGATCGCGTTCGGGTTCGCCACCCCCGAGCCCTTGATCGCCCTCGCCATGCTCAGCCTCGGCGGCCACCCACCAGCCCTCCCCGGCCGGGCAGCATGATCAACTACCCACGGAAGCAGCAGGAGAGCCGCATTTCTGCGTGCGAGCTGTACGCGGTCGTGTGCCAGGCCTCGTTGTAGGCGGCCATCGCACCAGCAAGTGCCGCACCGGCCGTACCGCCCCGCCTTGCCTTGCGCGCAAGCAGAGTCAGTGCGAATGCGAGCGCCATCCCGGTGATCACGATGACTGCGTCCACGCTCACATCGTATTGCGCAGGCACCGGTTCGGTCGTCGCGAGAGGGTCCGGTTGCGGTGATCGGCTCTCTTGTCCTACGCGTGCAGCGATCGGGCAAGACTACGATCTGCCGCGTGCGTGCAGCGTCAGATGCAAGTCGTTTCCGTCCAGTTGGTTGGTGGCTGAAGGAAGCAGACCATCGTCTGGAAGGCGCCTTCGATAGGTGTCTCCAGGAAGTGGGGCTTCCCTCCCGCCGTGCTTGGCAGGTACTCGCGAGTGTTGCTCGTGGGCCTGCGGATCAGGCCGAGCTCGCAGCTGAGCTGTCGAGTTTCGACTCAGTCGAGGATCTGCAGCTGTTGCTGCGACAGATGCAGGACCAGGACTGGCTACTCGAGAGGGAAGGCGTCGTCGAGCTCACGCCGGCCGGAACGGAGATGCACCAGGCCGCGGCCGGTGCGGTTGATCAGATTCGGACCCAGGTCGCCGAAGCGCTGCCGGGTGAGGACTACCGCATCCTGATCGGTCTGCTGGGGCGCCTGGTCGACGCCTTTCCATCAGCAGCTCAGGCGACCGTCGTGAAGTTGGCCATCATCGCCATGTCTTCGTGCTCGAGGTTGTGGCAGTGAAGCAGGTAACGGCCCGCGCAGGTGTCGAACCGGACGGCGATGCTGACGTCCTCTGACGGACGGAGATCAATGGTGTCTTTCCAGCCGTGGTCGTAGGGGCCAGGGCCGCCTATGCCACAGCTGAGTACCTGGAAGTGGTTGAGGTCAAGGTGGACGGGGTGGTGCAGGTCGGAGGTGAAGTGCCAGATCTCGGTGCGTCCCAGGGTGGGATACGTATCGCATCGATCGGGGTCGAAGCCTGCGCCGTTGATCAGCCAACCCGGCATGCCGGCCATGCCCGGCATCGGCTGCACTGGGCCCTGTCTGAAGGTGAAGTTGCGGATCGGTGCGCTCGCTGTGGCCAGGGGCTCGACGTCGCTCAGCCGATCAGGAACGGCAGCTTCGTCGGCTTCGATGCCGGTGAGCCGGAACTGCAGGACCTGACGTGTGCGTCCGGTGCCGAAGTCGTTGGCCAGCGTCACCGTGCTGCCTGGCGGGTAGCGGCCGAAGTCGACGACGACGTCGAATCGCTGGGCCGGGGCGAGCTCCAGGGCGTCGTGGGCGACAGGCCGGCCCAGGAGTCCGCCGTCGGTACCGACCTGCACCAGCCCATCGCCACCCGGCGGCGGAGGGTCGAGCAGCAGACGGTAGCGGCGGGCGTTCGAGCCGTTCAGCAGCCGCAGCCGGTGCTGCGCTCTCGGAATCTCGAGATAGGGCCAGGCAACGCCGTTGACGGTGATGACGTCGCCGAGCACTCCCGGGGCGAACGCGGACTCCACACCAGGCGTGTCGAGCAGGGTCGGGTCGAGACTGGGGTAGGCCAAGCTGCCGTCGTCAGCGAACGACCGGTCGACGATCAGCAGAGCCAGGTCACGCTCTCCGCGGGGTAGCGGGAGCCGCTCCTCCTCCTCGTCGCTGACCAGGTGGAAGCCGGCCAGGCGGCGCCAGACCGTAGCCCTGGTGAACCCCATCCGATGGTCGTGGTTCCACAGCGTCGCCGCGCGTTGGTCCATCGGATACACGTAGTCCCGCCATCGGGCAGTGGCCTGTGAGGTCGGGTCGGCGCTCCCGTGTCCGGTGGAGCTGTCAGCGGCCGGCACCAGGTCGTTGGGATAGCCGTCGTGTTCGGCGGGTGTGTGTCCGCCGTACAGGTGCACCACCGTCGGGACCGGGAGCTCGTTGTGGTGGCGCACAACCGTTCGTCGGCCCCGGCGCGAGCGATGGTCGGGCCTGGGAACAACCCGTTGTAGCCCAGATCGTGGTGGGCACGCCGGGCAGGATCTCGGCCGTCGCTGCGCGTTGCACCAGGTCATAGACGTCCCCGTCCGGCCCCGACCGGACCGGGGCGAGCGCATCGACGACACGTAGCGGCCGCGCGAAGGGCGACGGCAGTGGCAGCTGGCTGGGCAGCAGCTGGCCGGTCGAGGTGGCTCCCCGTGCCCCTGAAACAAGCGGAACCCCGACCGCGGCCGTTGCGCCTGCAGCGCCGATCAGCGCCAGGAGCTGGCGCCGAGACAGCCGGCTCATGACGACCCCGCCTCTCCGCGACCGCGGGAACGTCGCGTTGGGAGGGACCACGAAGTCTCGTCCTCGCCCGGTGGCCCCGCCTCCCTCCTCCAGGCCCAGACCGTCAGCAGCACGGCCAGCACGATGATCGCGACACCCAACGGGATGTCCACGGTGACGACACGGGCGAAACCGAACGCGATCTGCGCAGCGATCAACCCGAAGAAGCAGGTGCTGGCCACAGCGGGCCTCGGCCCGGCCAACGCAGCAATCCCGCGGCCGCTGCCGCGATTGCGACCGCGATCCCTGCGTAGGTGGCGTTCTCCCGATGAATGTGCAGGGCTGCGTAGGTGCCCGCGAGGAACTGGCCTGCATAGACAGCCTGGTTCGCGAGCAGCACGGCAGCCACCGTCATGCAGATCCGGAAGACCCACCGCCGCCAGCCCGGCGCAGCAGCTCTGACCTCCGACGAGTCCCCTTCAGCCACCTCTGATCGTTTGAGATCATCTCGCATGAGATTATCTTGCACCGGCTACAATCGCTGCGTGGCCACAAAAGCGACCTCGTCGGCCGGCCCGACGATCGCGCTGCAGCTGGGCCCGCTACTTCGGGTTGGGCACACCCGTGCAGCACGTACCGCCACCGCGGCTCTCGCCCCGCTGGGTATCGAAGGTCGTCACCTCGGAATCCTGATCAGCCTCGCCTCAGCAG
>CAVPPP010000001.1:0-18894 GCA_963707005.1 uncultured Actinomycetota bacterium | reverse complement strand
TGATGGCAGTCCCTGTCGACACTGACATCAGCATCTTCGAGCCGCCGACCACGGCACCCGCGAGCCGATCCGCTGTGTGAGCTGCTCGGCCCAACCCGATCCTGCGTGCTCAGAGCCTGCTTGGACAACGATCTGACTACCTCGGCGCTGGCCCGCATGGTCGGCATATCTCAGTCCAGCGCCAGCGAGCATGCCAGCGTGCTGCGGGCCGCGGGGCTGATCAGCTCAGTGCGCACCGGCAGGAGTGTCCTGCATCGCATCACCCCGATCGGCGTGGCGCTGGTGTGCGGCACCCGGCGGCCAGTCCAAGAGCGGAGCAGTCATCGACCGATCGCGTCCCGCGACCGCCTACTTCACATCCTCTGGGCTGAGTGAGCCCAACACAGGACAGCACGAGAGCGAACCACAACTGCGATATTGTTCACTCAAGCCTGCCTTTTCGACGGTCCGCTTGCGACGACGAGAGCAGCTGATGGCCAGCTCGGGCGACCCGCCGGATCCGGCTCAGGCGCCGCCCCGGCAGACCGACCTCCTACGACGACGATTCCAGCTCGCTGAGTTTGCGTGAAAGGTCCTGGAACCTAGTCACGGCCAGCCGAGGTCTCATCGATCCCGACCCCGACGTAGCCCGGCGAACCGGTCGTGCAGCTGCTCGACATCAGCCAGACCCTGCTGATGATCGACCCCACCGTGCGCCACGCAATCCGCATCAGCTCGGTGACCGCCGACCTCGAGCACTGGGTCGCCAACCAGGCGACCTGCTCCTCGAAGACGTACGGGTGACCGGCGCCGTGCCTGGCCCACGGAACCGCCGCCACCACGACCCCGTGCCTGGGGCAGTCCACCCGCGGCGCGTCGGCCTCCAGCCAGACCGGGATCGTCCCCGATCCAGCCCTCGCCACCGGCGTCGGCCCTCGCCCTGGTCATCGCCCACGGCACCGCCGCCCGCACCGTCCGCAGCGCCTGGCGGCGTGCCGGCCTCGGCCTCACGTGCGCAACCAGGACCTGCTCGGCCTCGTCGAACTCGACGCCCTCCACGACCGCCTTCTCGACCCCCAGCACCCCACGCCATAAGGTGGCGCTCTGCAAGCCGTTCTCCGCTCACTCGGTTCCTGTTCTTCGACAGCTCAGAAACCTTGGGCGAGAACGGCCTGCTGAACTCCCGGCCACGCAGACCACCCACGGATAGGTCCGAAGAGCCCGATGTAGCCGGGAAAAGCTGGCATCGTCGGCGTGTCGCCGGAGACGAGCCAGCGGTGGATCAGGCACGCCGACGCCTGGCCTCGATCTCCATCCGCTCCCGGTGCTGCCGGTAGCCGGCGAGGTCGTCGACCTTGTCCGTGGAGGATCTGCGCGAGCTCGTGCGCCACCGTCTCCACCTGCTGCGACTCGGTCGGTCGCGGGTCGCCCGCACCGTCTTGCTGGCCGGGTCTGTCCAGCCGAACGAGCCGCCGCCCTCTTCCCGGTCGCTGTGCGGGCTGCACACGACGGTGCGCCTGCGGCGCGACTTTCGCGGTATGCCAGCCTCCAACTGTGGAGAGACGGCGCCCGAGCGCTACGGCGGATGAGAAGGCGATGCTGGTCGGCTGGCTCACGTGGCAACAGCAGACGGTCGAGCTGAAGTGCGCGGATCTCACCGAGGAAGATGCTCACCGCGCACCGATCAAGACCTCACCTCAGATGACGATTGCGGCCCTCGTGTCTCACCTGACCGCGGTCGAACGCGACTGGCTCGAAGGGAGCTTCCTCGGGCCGCGCAGAACTACTGACCGACGATCAAGCCGGCGGTTGGGACGTCACCGGTCGTCCACTCCATCAGATCGTTGAGTCCTATCGCCGACGGGCCGCCCGCTCCCGGCAGATCATCGAGTCCCATCAGCTCGAACAGCTTGCGGAAGCGTTCGCCCCACCCGGAATGCAGCTGGTATCGCTGCGCTGGATCGTGACGCACCTGATCGAGGAGAGACCGGCCGCCACCTCGGACACCTGGACTTGTTACGCGAGCTATCCGACGGATCACGCGGTCAGTAGCCACGTCCGACCGTTCTCAGGGGACGGTGAGCAGTGGCACGTCCAGACCGACCAAGCGCACGGTGGCTAGCGTTGCGCGCGTGGCTGAATACGCCGAGCTGTCGGTATCTCGGGTCATACGCGTTCAGAGTCGGCTTCCCCGGGTGGACCGACCCGCGAGTACGCCGATGACGTCTGCTTCAGCCCTGATCTGGTCGCCGCCTTCATCGAGGCCTGCACCGCACCAGGCGACCTCATCTTCGACCCCTTCGCCGGCTTCGGCACCACACTTCGAACCGCCGAGCAGATGGGGCGGCGCGCCATCGGCTTCGAGATCGACGAGTCGCGGGTGACCTTCGCCCGCCGAAACCTGACCGACCCGACCTGGATGCGACACGTCGATGTGCGCCACGCCGACTGGTCACAGGTGCCGCCATTCCAGCTGTCGATCACCTCACCGCCCTACATGACCAAACAGGACCATGAGCAGAACCCGCTGAGCGGCTACCGGACTCTCGACGGCAACTACGTCCGCTACCTGACAGACCTGCAGGACATCTACCGTGGTGTCGCGGGCCGGGCAGCGGCACCCGATGCTCGCCTGGTCGTCAACGTCGCCAACCTCCACGGCACGCGACTGGCGTGGATGTCGGCGACGCGCTGGCTGAAGTGCTCACCTTCGAGCGCGAGATCGTCATCGACTGGGACCGCCCTCAGGACTGGTTCACGCAGGACTACTGCCTCGTCTTCCAGCCCAGACCGGTGAAATAGCGAGACCACGTCCTAGGGGTCAGTCCTCGCTCCGAACGACGAAGACTCGCTGGCTGGTCCGTTACGGCGATGCCGGCGCACAGGACCGACGGCTCACGGCACCGCCCGACCGTGTTCACGGCGAACCATGGCGGCCTCCGCGCGTTAGCCTCAGGCCATGCCTACTGCCCTGCTGCTGATGGGAACCGTGGGTGCCGGGAAGACTACGACCGCTGACGCCGTGGGTCTTCACGTGGAGGCTGCCTCGGTTCCGCATGCGATCATCGACCTCGACGAGATTCGTCGGATGTGGCCACGGCCCGCCTCGGATCCCTTCGGGAGCGAGATCGAGCTTCGCAACGTCGAGTCGCTCTCGGCGAACTACGTTGAGGCCGGTGCGGACCGGCTGGTGCTGGCCGGCGTCTGCGAGAAGCTGGGCTGACCGTCGACGGTACGAGGCGGCCGTTGGCATGCCGCTGGCGATGTGCCGTCTGCACGCGCTCCGGCCGTCCTCGCCAGCCGGCTCCGCGATCGACACCTCGAAGAGCCTGCCGAGCTGGCCTGGCACCTGGATCGAGCCCCCGAGCTGGACGCGATCCTCGACGCCGCACGCGTCGCGGACGCCGACGTCGCCACCGACTCGCGCACACCTATGGACGTTGCCGGCGAAGTCCTCCGGCTCATCGGCTGGGATATCTGACCCCCAGCTAAACCGTCCTCCGCGGCGACCGCCGTCCTCGATGACCGACCTCGTCGGGTGACCAGTGAGCGGTCGTGGAATCGGGCCGGTGAGGCAGCGTTACTCTCCACAGGGCACCAACCGCCGACACGGCCGGCAGGCTGGTCGAACAAACGCGGTTTTCCCTTCCCACAACCTAAGGCGGTGTGCGTGACGAGTCGGTTGCTGGACCCGAAGACCGTCGAGAAGGTCGAGGAGGCTGTATCTGCACACATCGGTCGCACCTGGCGGATATCGTCGTGGACAGACCTAGCAGAGCGGGCTTCCCACCCCGCGATGATCCTGCGCGACGAGTCCCGCGCAGTGTTCGCGAAGCTCGCGGCGGCCGACGAGGCCAAATCACAAGTCAGCAGCGAACTGGCTGGCCTACGACTGCTCGCTGAGGCCGGGGTACCAGTTCCTGTCCCGGTCGGCAGCGGCCGGGTCGACCTGGCCGACGATTCCGCGGTACTGCTGTTCGAGGCTCTCGAGGAGCGCACCGACCGCTCCACCGAGGACTGGCAGGCCATCGGCCGTGTCCTGGCAAATCTCCACGCCGTCGAAGGCGAGTCCTACGGAGCGGCTGCGGACGGGTTCTTCGGACCTCTCAGGCTAGAGAACGCTCCAGTCGACTCCGACACATGGGTGGAGTTCTACGCCCTGCGAAGGGTGCAGCCGTGGCTGCGAACCGCTCGAGATGCCGGCTCGGTAGACGCCGCGACAGCAGCAAGAGTCGAGACCCTGATCCAGCGTCTACCGCAGTTGGCAGGACCCGATCCCGGCCCTCGTCTCCTCCACGGGGATGCGCAGCACCACAACTTTCTCAGCACCGCCTTCGGTGCGGTGGTCATCGACGCCTCGCCCTACTTCGGTCATCCCGAGATCGACCTCGCCCTGCTCGACTACTTTTCGACCGTCCCACCCCAGACCTGGTCCGCGTACAACGAGATCCGACCGATCGACCAGGAATTCGAGCAGCGACGCGAACTGTGGCGAGTGTTTGCCTACCTCGGCATCCTCACCGTCGACTCCGCAACCGAGTTCGGTCGCAGCTTCCGACCACGCCTTCAGAACGCTCTCAGCCGTTACCTGTAGATCCGCACGCGGCGACGAGGCCAGCACCGCGACAACGCGGCGGCCCAACCCTCTTGTTGTCGATAGACGGTCGGCAACTGCGTACCCCTCCGCAACGGGGGCGCGAGACATGCATCAGAATCGAAACCTCACGATGCGGCTGGAATGTCTGAAGCCGGGCAGCAGATTCATCAGGCGATACGTGCGGCGTATCGCTGTAGGTGCCTTCGCCAGCAGCGTGGGCGAGTCGTTCATCGGCGCCTCATCGACGTACTCGAGCCGCGAATGCCATCCGGCCAGGTCCGCTGGGTCGTCGAAGCCACAGTGGAACAGGGCGTCGTACCTGCGCCCCAGGGGATCCCATCGGGAGAAGCGCCATGCCGAGACCGACACCGTGTCGAGCTGGATCTGGCCCGTCGGGAAGCCGTCCACAATGCTGACCAGCAGGCGCTTGGTGTGGGCCTCGGTCAGGTAGGGGACGATTCCTTCGGCGATCACCAGCACCGGAAGGTCCCGCCGGACACGCTGCAGCCAGGCCGGGTCGGTGACATCGGACCCGATCAGAGTGCAGTGCTTGCGTTCCGGCAGGAGCTGCTGCCGCAGCTCTATGACGCCGGGGTAGTCCAGGTCGTACCAGTCGACGGTGTCGGGTGGATCGATGCGGAACACGCGGGCGTCGAGGCCGCAGCCCAGGTGCAGCACCACTGCATGGCGATGATCGCCGAGGAAGGCTCGGGCCCATTCATCGTGAGCCCTGGCGCGCTCGACGGCACCTAGGCCGAGCTGGCTGGCTCCGAATCTGCCCTTGTCGTAGTCGGGATCGAGACGCCGCATGACCTGCTCGGCGTACGCGTCTCCGAGGATCGGATCGGGCAGGCGGTTGTCCAGCGCCTTGGCTTTGAGGACGGGACTGAGAGTCTTCTGAACCCCGACGAGTTCCACATCAGCAACACTAATGTGACAGCCGACCCATCAGCCGCGAGCGTCGATGGCAGCCATCCCTGTCGGTGACGGGACGCCACGGGTGGCCGTCGCGGCGCCTGAGCCGACCCGCCGGGCGAGGCTTCTCCCACCGCTCGGTGGGCCTACGCTCCCGTCGTGATGTCACAGCGAAACACGGCACCCACTGTCCGTCCCGCCCGGATCGAAGATGTCGAGCAGATGGCGCGGGTGATCGTGACGTGCTGGCGGGAGACATACCGAGGGCTCATGGCCGACGCAGTCCTCGACGACCACGACTTTCTCCCCCGCCGGGAGCGGTTCTGGACCGCCGCGTTGACCGATCCCCGATTCAGCGCCAACCGAGTCGCCGTCGCCGATCGGAACGGCCAGGTGATCGGGGTCGCGATGTCGGGCCCTGCCCTCGACACCGCAGCGGCGTGGGACAGGCAGCTGTACGTGCTCTACGTGTACGCCGCCGACCACGGGTCACGAGCCGGGTCGATGCTGTTGGACGCGGTCGTTGATCCAGCCGAGTCGGTGGCGCTGTGGGTGGCCGACCCGAACCCGAGGGCGCAGGCGTTCTACCGCAAACACGGATTCATCCCCGACGGAACAACACAGCTCGATGACGGAGTACGAGAGATCCGCATGGTCCGCAACAACGCCCACCTCGGCTCGGGCTAGGACCACACCCGACCCGGCCGTTGCAGCCATTGGCACCGTCATCGTCTTGACCGTCGGCCGCCCCGAAAGATCTTCGGCGGCATCATCATGATGCTGATCAAACTCCTCATGATCTCCCAGGCCCTCATAGCCCGAGGACGCAGACACCGGTGGCATTGACCACGCCCTGGTCAACTCTCACCTGCCGGTCAGTGCCCAGTTTCAGCTGCCGTTGACACTGTTCGCCGGCGAGGAGGATCTGGCCAGACCGACGCCCTGATCTCGGGAGACGCACTCCGCACACAACGATCAGTTCCAGGTCTTGCCTGAGGGGTTGGAGGCACGTTGGACCGAGATTGGAGTGCCGAGTCCAACGATGGTCACGTCAGCTCGATCCAGAGCTCAACAACCAACTGCGACTCCAAGGAAGACACTCGAATGTTCGGCAAGAAGATCATCGTCCTGTCCCTCACCACACTGGCCACGTTCGCCACCATCGGCACAGCGACGGCCTGCTCCGCTGACCTGTCCGACGACATGGCCGGCCCCGTCCCGACACCGACGACCACCACCCATTTGGGGCTCTCCTGACTGATCCGTGGGTCAGGTCCGGCCGGGAAGGCTGGGTGGGTGACCGCCGAGGGTGAGCATGGCGAGAGCGATCAAGGCGTCGGGGGATGTGAAGCCGAACGCGATCCGGGTGAGTAAGCGGATCTTGGTGTTCACTGATTCGATCCGGCCGTTGGAGAGACCATGGTCGATCGCGGCCAGGATCGAGGCTTGGTGTTTCACGATCCGGTGTTGCAGGGCGACGAACGCGGGGATGCGACAGCGGCGGGCCCAGCCGATCCACCGGTCCAGCGCGGCGGGCGCCTCGGCCGGATCGAGACCGAAGATCAGCCGCAAGCCCTCCTTGAGGAGGTAGGCCCGGTGCAACCGAGGGTCGGTCTTGGCTATCCAGGCCAGCTTCGCCTGCTGGTTGGTGGTGAGGTTGTCCGGGTTCTTCCACAACGCATACCGGGCTCCTTTCAGCGCTTTGGCGTGGCCGCTGGCCCGGCCGGCGCGGCGTCGGGTGACCGCACCGCGAGCCTGGTTCCAGGCGTCCCGGCGGACCTCGTCCAAGGCTTCAGTGGCCCACTTCACGACATGGAACGGATCCGCGCAGCGGACCGCGTTCGGGCACTGTTTCCCCACCACGGTGGAGATCCACTCCGCTCCGTCGGCGGAGACATGGCTGATCCGGGCGGATCGCTGCGGTCCCAGCTGGTCGAAGAACGCGGCCAGGGTGGCCTTGTCGCGTCCCGGCTTCGCCCACACCAGCCGACCGGAATCATGGTCGACGACGACCGTCAGGTACTTGTGGTGACGCTTGTAGGAGATCTCATCGATCCCGATCCGGGACAGGCCGGCGAACCGGTCATGCAACGCCTCGACGTCGGCCCAGACCCGGGTGATGATCGCCCCCACCGTGCGCCACGCGATCCGCATCAACTGCGTGATCGCGGTCTTGGAGCACTGGGTCGCCAACCAGGCGACGAGGTCGTCGAAGCCGAGCGTGTGACCCGCCCCATGCCGAGCCCACGGCACGGCCTGCACCGTGACCCCGTGCGCCAGACAGCTCACCCTGGGCGCCTCCGCCTCCAGCCAGACCGGGATCGTGCCCAGATCCAGGCTCCGCCACCGCCGCGGGCCCTCGCCCCGGTCATAGCCCCGGGCCCGGCGCCGGCACCGCCCGCAGCGTCCGTTCGCCTGCTGCCTCGGCCGCACACGGGCGACCAGCACCTGCTCGACCGGGTCGAACTCGACCCCCTCCACGACCGTCTTCTCCACGCCCAACAGGGCACGCCATAGGCTGGCGTTCCGCACGCCGTTCTCCGCTCACTGGTTCCTGTTCCTTGACAGCTCAGAAACCTATGCAGAGAACGGCGTGCTCAGCTTCCAGCCACTCCGGTCACCCACGGAAGTGTCAGAGGAGCCAGAAATGCGACGCCTCGACGACGTCGAAGCAGCCCGTCCCGGCTTGGTGTGCTCACACTGCGGTAAGACAAACGCTGGAGAACGGATCCCGTCGAGCCACGGCACCGGGACGACAAACGGACCCAGTGAAACTACAACGTCTCTGGAGGGCCGTGAGCGGCATCTTCGCAAGACGGTTGGCTTCAGACCGGGAACAGCGGTACCACTGCTGGCCAGAAGAGGGCCGCGACCTGTGCGTGTCCGGTCACGGTCCAGTGCCCGAGAATCCGTTCGTTGGGTGCCTCGACGAACGTCGCGGCAATCCCTTCGTCTGTGAAGCAGTTCTGAGCGGCTGCGCAGACGCGGGCTTGTTCCGCCTCGTACCCCTCGATGATCCTCCGCAGCTCCGCGACATGAGAGGGGTTGAACTTGCCGCTGAGATCGAAGAAGTCACACGGACCCACACCAGTTGCCTCGGCTTTCAGCGCTGGATCTCTCTTCGCCTCGGCTTCAGCCCCGGCAACCGTGGGTCTACCTGGTTGGCCCACGATGAGAATCTTCGTGCCGGGTGACGCCTGGTTGACGATGCTCAGCGTTTCGGCGACGGCCTCGCCGAACTCGGGGACGTGCGCGTCATCGCCACCGTCGCACGAGATGTCGCCGTCGATCGCCTGCACGATGACCAGCGCAGGAGTTGGCACGTCCGCCAGAGCTGCCCGTGCCTGGGCCGGGAGGTCCTGAGCAACAGCACCGCCCATCGCCCGATTGGTGACATGACCTTGCGTTTCGGGTCGTACCGCGCTCAGCCGGAGGTAGATGCTCTTGACCTCCGGGTTCGTTCCAGTCGCCCACGAGTTCTCCAATGCGTCCTCCCCGGGCCGTTGAGGATCAGAGCTCTCACCCGTCAGACCGGAATGGCCGATGGCCACCACTCCTACAGGGTTCTGCTCCGTGGGCGGGGCGCCACTCGCCGGCGCGCTCGGGTTCTGGCCGCCACACCCGAGGAGAACGGTGGCGGCCAACACTGTGACAACGGTTCGCGCAACGCGGTTCGACCGCAGCGGTGCTCGGACCACCATCACCGGGGTCCCCAGTCGGGTGAACTCTCCCACCCGGGCGTGACGGCGACCGGTGCGGTGCCGCTGCCGTCGGTCCGCGCGGTGTAGAGGTCGGGAAGATCGTCCGGGGCACTCCTGCCGTACACGATCTGTCGGCCGTCGGGGGAGAAGGAGGCCGAGTACAGCTTCGTGTCGGCGCTGACATCGGTGACCGCTCGCAGACCGCGACCATCGGGATGGATGAGGTAGAGCTGGGAGTCGAGGCCGCCGCGGTCCACATTGGAGCGGAACAGGATCCAGCGTCCGTCGGGTGACCAGTCGGGAGAGGCGCCGGCGCGCAGCGACCAGGGGGTGAGCTGGCGGAGATGAGTTCCGTCGGTGCGCATCACGAAGATCGCGATCCCGTCGGCCGGATCGGCGAGCGGCGAGTTGAGCCGTACGAAGGCGATGTGTCGCCCGTCGGGAGAGACGACCATCTGTTCGTTGTCGCCGGCGAACGGGCGTCCGCGTAGAACGACCCGTGCGTGGCGTCCGGAGAGGTCACGGATGACGATGTCGGAGTGCTCGATGAACTGGTTGTCGGGGAACTCGCGCACCGAGCCGGTTGCTCGGGTGAAGACGACCCGATGGCCGTCGGGGAGGAAAGCGACAGTGGACTCGTCGTCGCACGGGCGGGACTGGGCCGGGTCGCACGGCGCGCTCAGCCGGTGCAGTCCGGTGCCGTCGGGTCGCACCGTGTAGATGGCGCACGACGTCTCGGGTGCGCACCGTTGGAAGGCGATCAGAGATCCGTCTGGTGACCAGTCGGGTTGGTCGTCCTGCGTGCCCGCGTCGGGAGAGGTGATCTGGCGCGGGCGGGTGCCGTCTTTCCGCATGGTGAAGATGGCGCTCGTTGACCGTTCGACGTCGAGATAGACCTTGTAGGCGATCCTGCCGTTATCGCCCGGAGGAGTGGCCGCCGCAGGTATGGCTGTCGACACCGCCAGCACCCAGAGAACGAGCAGCACCGCAGCCACACGCAGCCAGGCCCTGGCCGTGACCAGCGCCATCGGTGCCAGCCTGCCCGCGACCCACGATCGAGATTCCATCGGGAACTCCCTCCCCAGCGAAGATGTGTGCAACCACCGTGCTGGGGCGTCCCCGCAGCCACGTCGCAAAAACCCCGCAAAGCGACGGTGTGCGGTTTGATGAGGGAATGGAGTTCGGTGTGCTGGGACCGTTGGTGGTCACCGGCACGGCGCAAGACGGGTCCGTCGGTGGGCCGAAGCAACGCTCGCTGGTGGCCCTCCTGCTGCTGAACACCAACCGTTCGGTCTCACGGGACGACCTGATCGCTGGGATTTGGGGTGAGCACCCGCCCGCGACGGCGGAGCACACCCTCGACAACTACCTGTCCCGACTGCGCAAGATTCTCGGCCCAGACCGCATCCTCCGGCGTCGAGAGGGCTATGCCTTGCGTGTCGAGCCGGAGGAGCTGGACCTTGACGGCTTCGAAGCCGGCTTGTCAGAAGGAATGCGGCTCGCCACCCTCGACCCGGCGGCCGCGGCCGAGTGTCTGAGCGCTGCCCTCGCGTTCTGGCGTGGTCCGGCACTGGCCGACCTTGTCGACCAGCCGTTCGCAACGGAGGCCGCCGCCCGGCTCGAGCAGCGTCGGCTGTTGGCGGTCGAGGAGTACGCGGCCGTGATGCTGACCCTCGGCCGCGCCGACGAGGTCATCGAGCTGGTCGAACCGCTGGTGGTGCGGAACCCGTTCCGAGAGCGCCTGCGGGGCCAGCTGATCCGCGGTCTGTATCTGGTCGGGCGGCAGGAGCGAGCCCTGGCCGTGTACGCCGACGCCCGACGCGCGTTCGCCGAAGAGCTCGGGATCGAGCCGGGCGAGGATCTGCAACGCCTCCACCGAGCTGTCCTGGCCCACGATCCCGACCTGCAGCCCGAACACTCCCGCACACACCCCGCAGACGAACCGGCACCGCCCCCGCGCCGCCCTCCGAGATCGCGCTGGCACCCACCGCCACGTGTCCTGGCACTCGCTGCCGCCGTCCTCGGACTGGTGGTGGCGACGGCGATCATCCTCCCGTCGTCGCAGGACAGGTCTCCCGCGACCGGGCCCGAGTTCCGCACGGTCAGACTCGATCAGACGCCGAGCGCAGGTGCCGCAGGATTCGGCGCCTTGTGGTTGGCGATGCCCGCTCGTAGTGAGGTGGTCAGGGTCGACGCCGGCACGGGGCAGGTGAGTGACCACGTTCCCGTCGGTGGTGCCGGTGTCGTCGCAGTGAGCGACCATGCGGTGTGGTCGGCCAGTGTGCCCGGCGACGCCGTTGACCAGATCGATCCTGCGGCTGGCACTGTGGTCCGGACGATCGGGCTCGGCAGCGCTCGGGTGCGCGCGATGGCCTTCGGAGAAGGCGCCCTCTGGGTTGCCGACGCGGTGAACGACGCCGTCATCGAGCTCGACCCGACCGCCGGACTGGTGAAGCGGCGGATGCCTCTGCCCCTCAAGCCCACCTCGCTGATCGTCGACGGTGAGACCCTGTGGGTCGCCGACTACGCCAATGCCGAGGTCGCTCAAGTGGACGCGTCATCCGGACGGATCGTTGCCCGGCTCCATGTCGGTGGAGGTCCGACTGCGTTGGCGCTCGGGTCCGATGCGCTGTGGGTGGTGAACTCTCTGGACTCGACCGTGTCGCGAATTGATCCTCAGGTGTCCGTCGTTGTTGCCACGATCCCCGTGGGCAGCGGCCCCGTCGGGATCGCGGCCACGCACGGCGAGGTGTGGGTGGCCAACCAGTACTCGGCCTCCATGACTCAGGTCGACGCCAACACCAACACGGTGATCACGACCTCGGGCACGGAGGGTGACCCGGCCACCGTCTCCATGATCGGCAACACACCGTGGGTGGCGACCGCACCAGACCAAGGAGGCCGAGGCGGCACCTTGCGTCTGCTGCACAGCCGGAGCATCACGCTGGATCCAGCTTTCCAGACCGATCTCCTTCCACTGATGTCTGATCGCCTGCTGCGCAGCACACTCGTCGCCTATCGACACGTCAGTGGCCCGGCCGGAACCCAGGTGGTGCCCGACCTGGCGGTGGCCGTGCCGACACCATCGGGAAATGCCACGAGCTTCGCCTTCCGGCTCCGACCAGGGATCATCTACTCCGACGGCCGACCGTTGGTGGCCAGTGACTTCCGTCGTGGTCTGGAGCGTGTGGTTGCCCTGCAGACAGGGAACAGCGCGAACTTCATGAACATCAAGGGCGCCGGGGCGTGCGCCAGAGCGGGCGACGAGTCGTGCGACCTCTCGAACGGCATCGACACCGACGACGCCGCCGGCGCCGTGGTGTTCCACCTGACGAAACCCGATCCAGACTTCGTTGCGCTGCTCACCGAGTTTGCGGCGGCACCCATCCCCCCGGACACCGCGTACCGGGACATGGGCCTGGACCCGATCCCGGGCACCGGACCTTATGTCGTCGCCAGCGCCAGTCCCGACCAGGTGCGCTACGTGCGGAACCCACACTTCAACGAACGCTCCCACTCGGCGCAACCCGACGGGCTCGCCGACGAGATCATCCTCGCGCTCGAAGAGTCGCGTGAGAAGCAGACCGCCGCGGTCTTGAGCGGCAGGGCCGACTGGGCGGCCTACATCGACATGAACCAGCTGTCGGATCTGCGCGTCGAGATCCCTGAACGGATTCATCGGGCATCGATCCCGACCACGGACTTCTTCCAGTTCAACCTCCGGCTCGCACCGTTCGACGACATCAGGGTCCGGCAGGCCCTGAACCTGGCCGTCGACCGAGACCGCATCGTCGAGCTCTACGGCGGTCCGGAGCTGGCTACCCCGACCTGTCAGGTCCTGCCCCCCGGCATTCCCGCCTACCGTCCGTTCTGTCCCTACACGATGGTTCCGACGAAGTCAGGTGCCTGGCGCGAACCTGACCTGCGACGCGCCCGTCAGCTGGTGGCGGCGTCGGGCACCCATGGGGCGAAAGTCACCGTCTGGGGCTTCACCGATGACCCGACGATCAGACCCGAAGTGGTGCAGTACGTGGCGTCCGTACTCCGCAAGCTGGGATACGACGTCAGCGTACGACTGGAATCTCAAGACTCCGACCTGCCGCTGGATCGGATCCAGATCATCTCGGGCGCCTGGGGACGAGACACCGCCCACGGCATGTTGACCACCTGGTTCACGTGTGACGGCGCGACGAGCCACGGATACTTCTGCGACCCGAAGGTCGACAGCGAGCTCCGGCGAGCACGAGCAACCGTGGCCACCGACCCCCGCGAAGCACAGGCGATCTGGGCCTCGCTCGATCGCTACGTCACCGAGCAGGCCGGCTGGATGCCCATGATCAGCGAGGGTGGGGTCGAGATCGTCTCCGACCGTCTCGGCAACTACCAGTTCAACCCCTATTGGGGCTTCATCGTCGACCAAGCCTCAGTCCGGTAGCCCGTGGAGGTCCTCAGCCCCGCCGTCGGCGATCCGAGCCGTTCAGGGACTGTCGACCTACCCACTGGAACGACGCCTTGTCACCATGCGGTCTGAGCCGCCGATGACGCTTGTCGGGGACCGCGGCCTGGCGGGTCGGTTCGTTCAAGCAGCTCAGCTCAGCAGCGTTTCGCCTCGATGAGGTGTCGGGTTGCGTGCGCGACGAATACCCCGTCGCTTCGGATCAACCGGTCAAGCTCCAAGAGCTTGTCTCGATAAGCGGTGACGGAGAAGTCGGGGACCCACCAGACACACTTGCGCAAGATCCAGACCACCGCGCCGATGTCAAAGAATTCCATCCGACATCTCGCGGTCTTCACATCGATCACCCCGAGGCCAGCACGTTCGGCCTCAGCCGTCTCCTGGTGCGGGTCCCGGCCGTGCGGGCCATCCGGGAGTGGGCCCAGGAAGAACTCCGAGAGCTCTGTTGCTGACTTCGGCCCCACATGTTGCCCGAAGTAGTGGCCGCCTTTTCGGAGCGCGCCGTACGCCCACCCCCAGCGAGGCCGAACCGGATGCCGGGACGTCACCAGCTCCAGAGATCCCTCCGGTATCGGAAGATCGTCAAGGTCGGCGGTGTCGATCACGGTGACTCCACGAGGCCCGAGCAGGTCGCGGGCCCGCCGCACGTTGGGTGGCCATGACTCGGTGACGAACATCTGCGGCGGCAGGATCGGAACTTCGTTGACGACCTCGCCACCACCGGTATCGATATCGAGTGCCGACTCCGCCGATGCGAGCCGCTGCGCAAGCAACTGGGCGTACCCCCACGGCGGTCGTTCCTCGGTCGCACGCCCCTCCAGAAAGCCGAAGCCCCAACCATCCACGCTGGCCGACTCGGCCTCGCTGACCAGATCCTCGAAAGAACGCACGAGCCAAGACTCACCCGACAGCGGCAGTGTCACAACGGGTTAACACCGCAGACCCCCGAATCAAGGGCCATTGGGATGCACCTCTCGGGCCCACCTGCGAGTCAACCGAGGATGGCGACGTACGACTTGGTTTGGCTGATCTTGCGGACACTCAGGCGACCGTCGTGAAGTTGGCCATCATCGCCATGTCTTCGTGCTCGAGGTTGTGGCAGTGAAGCAGGTAACGCCCGGCGTAGGTGTCGAAGCGGACGGCGATGCTGACGTCCTCTGACGGACGGAGATCAATGGTGTCTTTCCAGCCGTGGTCGTAGGGGCCAGGGCCGCCTATGCCACGGCTGAGTACCTGGAAGTGGTTGAGGTGGAGGTGGACGGGGTGGTGCAGGTCAGAGGTGAAGTGCCAGATCTCGGTGCGTCCTAGAGTGGGATACGTATCGCATCGGTCGGGGTCGAAGCCTGCGCCGTTGATCACCCAGCCCGGCATGCCGGCCATGCCCGGCATCGGCTGCACTGGGCCCTGTCTGAAGGTGAAGTTGCGGATCGGGGCGCTTGCTGTGGCCAGGGGCTCGACGTCGCTCAGCCGATCGGGCACGGCAGCTACGTCGGCTTCGGTGCCGGTGAGCCGGAACTGCATGACCTGACGGGTGCGTCCGGTGCCGAAGTCGTTGGCCAGCGTCACCGTGCTGCCAGGCGGGTAGCGGCTGAAGTCGACGACGACGTCGAAGCGCTGGGCCGGGGCGAGCTCGAGGGTGTCATGGGCCACAGGCCGGCCAAGGAGTCCGCCGTCGGTACCGACCTGCACCAGCCCATCGCCACCCGGCGGGGGAGGGTCGAGCAGCAGACGGTAGCGGCGGGCGTTCGAGCCGTTCAGCAGCCGCAGCCGGTGCCGCGCTCTCGGAATCTCGACGTAGGGCCAGGCCACGCCGTTGACGGTGATGACGTCGCCAAGCACGCCCGGGGCGAACGCGGACTCCACGCCAGGCATGTCGAGCAGGGTCGGGTCGAGACTGGGGTAGGCCAAGCTGCCGTCGTCAGCGAACGACCGGTCGGCGATCAACAGAGCCAGATCACGCTCTCCGCGGGGTAGCGGGAGCCGCTCCTCCTCATCGTCGCTGACCAGGTGGAAGCCGGCCAGGCCGCGCCAGACCGTAGCCCCGGTGAACCCCATCCGATGGTCGTGGTACCACAGCGTCGCCGCGCGTTGGTCCATCGGATACACGTAGTCCCGCCATCGGGCAGCGGCCTGTGAGGTCGGGTCGGCGCTCCCTTGTCCGGTGGAGCTGTGAGCGGCCGGCACCAGGTCATTGGGATAGCCGTCGTGTTCGGCGGGTGTGTGTCCGCCGTGCAGGTGCACCACCGTCGGGACCGGGAGCTCGTTGTGGTGGCGCACAACCGTTCGTCGGCCCCGGCGCGAGCGGATGGTCGGGCCTGGGAACAACCCGTTGTAGCCCCAGATCTTGGTGGGCACGTCGGGCAGGATCTCGACCGTCGCTGCGCGTTGCACCAGGTCATAGACGTCCCCGTCCGGCCCCGACCGGACCGGGGCGAGCGCGTCGACGACACGTAGCGGCCGCGTGAAGGGCGACGGCAATGGCAGCTGGCTGAGCAGCAGCTGGCCGGTCGAGGTGGCCCCCCGTGCTCCCGAAACAAGCGGAGCTCCGACCGCGGCCGCTGCGCCTGCAACGCCGATCAGCGCCACGAGCTGGCGCCGAGACAGCCGGCTCATGATGACCCCGCCTCTCCGCGACCGCGGGAACGTCGCGTTGGGAGGGACCACGAAGTCTCGTCCTCGCCCGGTGGCCCGGCCTCCCTCCTCCAGGCCCAGACCGTCAGAAGCACGGCCAGCACGATGATCGCGACACCCAACGGGATGTGCACGGTGATCACACGGGCGAAACCGAACGCGATCTGCGCGGCGATCAACCCGAAGAGGCAGGCGCTCGCCAGGGCGGGCCACAGCGGTCCCCGGCCCGGCCGGCGCAGCAATCCCGCGGCCGCTGCCGCGATCGCGACCGCGATCCCTGCGTAGGTGGCGTTCTCCCGATGAAGGTGCAGGGCTCCGTAGGTGCCCGCGAGGAACTGGCCTGCATAGACAGCCTGGTTCACGAGCAGCACGGCAGCCACCGTCATGCAGATCCGGAAGACCCACCGCGGCCAACCCGGCGCAGCAGCCCTGACCTCCGACGAGACCCCGGCATCTATCTCTGATCGTTTGAGATCATCTCGCATGAGATTATCTTACACCGGCTACAATTGCTGAGTGGCGACAAAAGCGAACTCGGCGGCTGGCCCGACGATCCCGCTGCAGCTGGGCCTGCTACTTCGGGTTGCGCACACCCGTGCAGCACGTACCGCCACCGCGGCTCTCGCCCCGCTGGGTATCGAAGGTCGTCACCTCGGAGTCCTGATCAGCCTCGCCTCAGCAGGACCGCAGACCCAGACCCAGCTCGTCGACGTGCTCGGTAGTGAGAAGTCCGCCATGGTGCGCACCGTCGACGACCTCGAACGGCTGGGAGCCGCCGTCCGCCACCCCGACCCGGGTGACCGGCGGGTCCGGCTCGTCGAGCTCACCTCCACAGGTCGCGACCTCCTCGACCAGGCCCAGACCGTGGCCTCCAACGCAGCCGAGGACCTGTTCAGCGTGCTCTCCGACGACCAACAGCGTCAGCTCAGGCAGCTGCTCTCCCTGATGACTGGGCGCACCGCTCACCCTGAAACACGGCACTGACCGGGTCCGACGGCCGCGCCCCACATCGCAGGTGACTTCGCGCGAGAGCCCCGTCGCTCTTCACGACACCACAAGCCGCGTTGTCGCCTGAGCGCGCTGACGTAGCTGCTCGGTCGTTCGCCGGATGGCCTCTTTCATCCTGGCGCCGATGAACGACTCCACCAAGCAGCAGCCGAGCTACCGCGTGCGCCACGACTGGGCTTCGACAGGTGCTTACAGCGATTGCGGCGAACGTGGACGTGGCAGTGGTCGTTGACGTCTTGTCCTTCACCACCACTCTCAGCGTCGCCACTGACCTCGGGGTCTCCGTCTTGCCCTACCGGTGGCATGACGACGGCAGCCGCGAGGTGTGCCGCCGAGCACGATGCCGTCCTCGCGGTTGGCCGTCGCGCCGCTCGCCCCGGACAGATCAGCCCTGTCCCCGTCGACTATTCGTACCGCCGACCCGCTGCCTGCACGCCTGGTGCTGCCGTCTCCCAACGGTTCGACCATCGCGCATCATCTGGCCGGCTTCGCCGGCCTCGTTCTCGGTGCTTGCCTACGCAACGCCACCGCCGTCGCCACGTGGATCGATGACCATCACGACCGGCGCACGACCTCAGTAGCGGTCGTGTCCGCTGGAGAGCGGTGGTCTGACGGGTCGCTGCGTCCCGCTGTCGAGGACCTGTGGGGCGCCGGCGCTCTCCTCAGCGCTCTTGCCGACCGGGGCTGGCGGGACCTCTCTCCCGAAGCCGTGGTCGCGCGCGAAGCCCATCGTGCCGTCGCCCCTGACGTTGCCGATCACCTCGCGGCCTGCGCCAGCGGACGCGCAGCTCAGTGAGGCCGGCTTGGCGCTGATGTCGTCATCGCCGCTGAGGTCGACCGCGGCACTTCCGTACCAGTTCTCCAGGGCCGGTTCTTCGCCGCAGCCTGAGCCGGGCATCGACGTACGTGCAGACGAGACCTGCCGGAGACCCACGGCGCTCGGCCTCGACCGTGGTCGCCCTCCCGCCGAAGACGTCAGCAGGTACAGCCTCCGCTGGCCTCGCCGGCTGTCCTCAGACCGCTCGGACCTGGGCGAGGCTCTCCCTGGCGTGCTCATCGTCCCAACAGACGGCGGCCTCCCAGGCGGCCGACACCTGCGCGGCGATGTCGTACGCGCCGTCGGCCAGATCGGCGGCGTTATCGGGCAGCACCAGGTCGAGGTCCGGCACGTCGACATACGACTCGTCCCAGTCGATCATCGCGACCCGATCGGCGGTCACCCGGATGTTTCCCCGGATGCGGATCACCGTGAACAACGCACGTCTCGCGGCCGGCAGCCGCGCCCACGCCGCGCGGCATCGAGCCACGCCCCTTCACGCCTACGCGGCATCGCACCCAGGTCGACCTTCGTTCCGGCCTCGACGTCCAGCAGCGTCGACGAGCGCCAGCGCGGGCGCTGCGGCCAACCCCGCGTAGCCCGTGCAGGTGGCGCAGCATCTGGGCCACCCGCCGCCAGTCCGCCTCCGTCTCCGGCGATCTGCCCGCCACGTAGCTCATCACCACCAGACCGTCGGCGAACAGCCGGCCATCCAACGTCGCGAATGGCACCGGCACCGCGAGTCCTTCACCGTCGAGATAGCGCAACAGCTCGGTCTCCCAAGCCAGGT